>NZ_PVNS01000017.1 GCF_002993335.1 Alkalicoccus urumqiensis
TTTTTTTCTACCTGCCGAAACCGGAGGCCGTCGACTCCGGGAGGATCCGAACGAGGCGAAAATCCATTCCTTCAGACGGAAGGAGGAAGGAATTAGTTGAGCCCGTTCCCTCCGGAACGCGTACGGCCAGAGGTGCAGACAGAAAGCGGACGCCCATACAATAAACCTCCCTTTTCTTTTAAACCCAGGCGGGCTCTGCCTGAGTTTTTCATACAAAGAAGTTTCCACTGCCGCTGGACTGATGCCAGTACGGATGCCGGAGTACAGCGTTCTACCGCTTTCGGCGGTACGTCAGCTCGACGAATTCATCAAACTGGCGGGTGCCTTCCAACACCAGATCATGCTCGTAACCGCCTTCCGGAAACAGCCGGACGCCGCGGCCGATGAGCACAGGTGCGATGGCAATTTGAAACCGGTCAATCAGATCGGCTTCCAGCAGTTCCCGGATCACTTCTCCGCCGCCGACGATCCAGATCGGTTTTTCTGCCGACTGTTTCAGTTCGTTAACAAGATCGGCGGGAGACTGCCGGGACACTTCCGCATCCGGTATATGCTGAATCGTTCTGGAAAGAACCCAGCATGGCTTATCCGCATAGGGAAACCCTTCTGTCATCTCCTGTTTGATCCATTCATACGTGCGGCGGCCCATCACTACCGTTCCAATCGTTTCATAAAATGCCTCATATCCCGTGTCACCGCCCTGCTCCTGTCGAAACAGCCACTCGAGCGAATCTTCTTCCGATGCAATGTAGCCGTCCAGACTGACCGCAATAAAGACATGAACCTCTGCCTGCATACGAACACCTCCTTTACCCTCTATTATACGCGGTCGGAGCAGGAAAACGGCGGACAGATCTCGAAACAGTTCAGCAGACAGCGGGAGCGGACAGACGCGGAAAAATCATGAGGAGGTAAGAGAATGCATCAAATGAAGCACGAAGACTGGAAGGACACCAAAATGACGCTGCATCTGCTGTCGCAGATTCTGGGGAAAGTCCGCCTGGAAATGGCGGAGCAGCAGCCCCAGTGGGCCCACGTCATGCTGCCGCTGACGCCGGGCGGCTTTACGACTGGCAGGCTGTATCACAATGATCGCTGCTTTTCGATTGAGCTCAACGTTCTGGAGCACAAAATCATCGTTACATGCGAAGGGGAGCACGCGGTCATTCCACTGGAGGACGGGACGACCATTCAGTCCTATTACCGGCAGCTTACCGCTGCACTGGAGCAGCTGAGCTGTCCCGTATCTATCTTCACAAAGCCGCAGGAAATGACCTATGTCACTCCATTTGAATTATGTACCGACGTGTTCACGTATGATCCGGAGCTCGCTGCTTCCGGCTTCCGCCTGTTTCAGCAGGCAGAGCGGGAGCTGGCTGCATTTCTTGCGCCTCTCCGCACGAGGAAAATCATGCCGGCGCTTTTCTGGGGAACATTTGATGTGTCAGGGCTGATCGTCAGTGACCGGTATGAACCGTTCCCGGAAGACAAAGTTATCGAAAAAGGCGCCTTTGATGAGCAGTTTATTGAATTTGGTTTCTGGACAGGCGATGGTCAGGTGAACGAGCCCACCTATTTTGTGCTCCCCTATCCGTTTTTATTTCAGGAGCTGACCACCGGCGCCCTGGAGCCTCAGGATGCCTGGTATGATGCTTCCTTGAGTGAGGCATTTTACAGAGGGGACGACGTGCAGACGTTTTTAAAAAGCTCTTTTACGCTGCTGGCAGAGGAGCTGGGCTGGGAGAAAACCGATCACACCTTCCGGCAGCTGACCATGCCATTCCAGAAAAATCGGCGCTGATCCCCTCCTCTATACAGGTCCATTCAAAAAAATACCACGCTCCATGAAAAGAAGCTGCTGCTTCATGGTTGACCTTGACCTAACGTTATACCACACACTGAAGGAAGAAGGGAGGGGTATAACATGAGCTGGACGATTCAGCAGCTGGCCGCGCTGTCGGGAGCAAGTCCGCGCGCACTGCGGTTTTACGAACAGAAAGGACTTCTGAGTCCGAAGCGGCGGAGCAATGGCTATCGTCAGTTCGACGAAAACGATGTGACACGGCTGCAGCGTATTTTATTCTTCCGCGAGCTGGATCTGTCCATAGCAGAAATCAGGCGCATTCTTGATCAGACAGAAGCCGTGCAGCGGCAGGCTTTAATAAGCCACATGGAGTACCTGCAGGCTGAAAAAGAGCGTTTGGAAAACGTGCTCGACACCATGCGGAACGAACTGGAGGGGAAGTCTCATATGACTGCAGAGGAACGGTTTGAAGGATTTAAAAATCGAAAGATAGCGGAGAACGAAGCCGCCTACGGCGAAGAAGCAAGAGAAAAATATGGGGAAGCGGCGGTGGAGCAGGCGAACGAAGCATGGAGACAGATGAGTCAACAGGATTACGAACAGATGCAGAAAACAGAAGAAGAGCTGTTCGCCATTTTAGCGAGAGAGGCAGCGGGCGGAGACCCGCACGCAGAAGCAGGGAGACAGGCAGCGATGCTGCACCGGAAATGGCTGGAGTTCAGCTGGGACCATTATTCGCCTGAAGCGCATGCCGGCCTTGTGCATATGTACACAGCCGATGAGCGGTTTCAAGCTTATTATGACGCCTGTGCAGAAGGTGCAGCTGTTTATCTGCGGGATGCCGTGACAGCCTGGACAAATCAGCAGAAAGATTGAACATTCGAGAGCCGGCCATGTGCCGGCTTTTTATATTTTTTAATGAAAATGGAAGCTGAAACAGGCGGACTGTATGCATCTCATCTCTAACGATCCGGCTGTGGCTGTTTTATATCCCTTTCTTTTCCATAATCGCCGAAAGACCTACTTTATTCCATAGATAATAAGCCTATTTTTGTATAAGTAATAGGAATTTTCAAAAATCAATGATATTATATAAGAAAAAAGACGTAGTTTTTCAGGGGGATGAATGCAATGAGATGGGTGGATCGACTGGCAAATCGTTTTTTTCTACTTGCAGCTGTATTAATTACTGCAACCGCTGTCATTATCGGCAGCAGCAGCTATTTTATCGCGAAAAGTGCGCTGACAGACGCCGGCAGGCAGGATCTGGAGACGAGAGTGGAAGGAGCGGCGGAACTGCTGGATTCCCTGCAGACGCAGGTGGAGGCAGGCAGTCTCACCGAGGAGGAAGCACAGGAGGAAGCGAGAGAGCGGCACAGCAGAAAATGGCTCTCCGCTGCGTAGTTTCGAAGAATCGCCATGGACATATGGAGACGAAGGGTACGTCTATGCATTTCTAAGCGACGGCACGACCGCAGCGCATCCGATGGGGCGCGAAGGAGATAATCTGTACGATCTGCAGAGTGATGACGGCACGTACATGATCCGCGGTCTGATCGACGCAGCGCAGCAGGAGGAAGCGGAGGACCGCTTTTATACATACATGTGGCTGAACAGTGGAGAAACCGAAGCACGGGAGAAGATGGCTTACGTTACGACATTTGAGCCGTGGGACTGGCATTTCGGGCTTGCTGCCTACACCGAGGAATTTTATGAAGATGCCGCAGAAATCGGCTGGATGGCGGTGTTGATCGGAGGCGCTGCGGCACTCGCCGCCTCCCTTCTTTTCTATCTCATCATGACCCGGTTCAGCCGCGAGTTAAACAGCGTGCGCCGGGAAGCGGAGGCTGTGGCATCGGGGGACTTAAGCCGCCCGCCGCGGAAGATTTCCGGCCGCACCGAAGTGGCACTGCTTGCTGGATCGGTTGCAGACATGCAGCGGAAGTTAAAAGAAATGATCGAACGGATGAGTGAAACCGCCGGTCAGACGGCCGCTTCTTCAGAAGAACTGACTGCCGGGGCACAGGAAAACAGCGCTTCGAGTGAACATACCGCGTATGAAATTCAGAAGCTTGCCGATATGTCCGAACAGATTCAGGAAAAGACGGTGGAAACAAACGACGATGTGGAGAACAACAGCCGCCGTCTGGAGCAGGCGGAAAAAGCGCTTGCAGAACTGGAGCAGCTGTCCAAAGAAGCAGCGTCGATTTCCGAAGAAGGACGTACGTCCAGCCGTGAGGTGACGAGTACGATTGATGAGGTCACGGCACGCATGGGCGAGACGAAAACAGTAATCGAGCGGCTGGCGGAGCGTTCGAGCGATATTGATGACATTATCCGGACGATGACGGATATCAGCGAGCAGACGAACCTGCTCGCGCTGAACGCCTCCATTGAAGCCGCACGTGCAGGAGAGCATGGCAAAGGATTTGCTGTCGTGGCGGATGAAGTAAGAAAGCTTGCGGAGCAGTCCGGAGCCTCTGCATCGAGGATCCGGGAGATGATTACGGCGGTGCAGCAGGATACGGAAGCTTCCGTTGAGGCCATCACGGCGGTATCCACACGCTCAGAGGAAGGCAGCCGTGCCGTGCGCGGCATGGAGGAAGACTTCGGCCGCGTTGCCGGATTGAACAACGACGTGGACAGCCAGGTGGCCGTTCTCCGCACAGCGGTGGAGCAGATTGAGTCGTCAGGAAACGGTATTCAGAGCAGTATGACGGCCTTTAAGCAGTACGCCGAAGAACTGAATGAGCGCTCCAGCACCGTAGCGGCAACCTCGGAGGAGTCGCTCGCCTCCATGAATGAAATTGCCCGGACATCGGAGGAGCTGAGCCGGATTGCCGTCGATCTGCAGGAGCAGATTCAGACGTTCAAAACGTAGGCTCAGTCCGATTTGTCCGCTGGAGCAATGGACCGGCCGAGAAGGACGAGCGCCGGACCGATTCCAGGAATCCATGAGGCCCAGAGTCTCGGTGGCTGCCAGTCGGTGCGGAGAATATCCCGGGCAAGCCAGATGACGACGAGGAAATCGACGCTCATGACACTGACGAGACTGGATGCTGTATACGCCTCGGCATAGGCAGAACCACTGCCATTTCCGGCTGCAATGTAGGCAGCAAGGCTTAACAGCAGAATGAGCAGCAGATACAGCCGGCTGGAAAAGGCACGCTGCAAAAAGCCGGGACCGCGCGGGACTTCCCGCGCTTTTTTTCCGCGCAGAAATAAATAAGGAAGAATGGCAAAAGCCCCGGTTACAAACGAAGCCAGCACGAACGGCCAGGCAGGAAGGCGGTACTGGTCTTTTGGCAGAAGCAGTGCTGCAAACAGAAGCGGGTATACCCCGAGCATGGAAAAGACAGCCGTCACAAGCGGGTCCACTTCCTCAAACCGGCCTGTCGCAAGCGAAGCCAGATAAGGGTCATTTCCAGCACCGGCACCAGGAGCGAGAAGGGCGTAGATCGTTAACAGCAGAAACACAATTCCGTATCGTTTTTTCACATAATCCCCCCACCCATTTTCTTCAGTAAATCAGAGTAAATCCGGAAATGCAAGCGGCGTCCTCTTCCGTTATAATGTAGGAAGCAGAAAGGAGCCGCGCCGATGGATCACACCTACACCCCGCTTATAAACGCCCTGGAACAAAAGCAGCAGGCCCGCTCCTTTCACGTCCCCGGTCATAAAAACGGCCGTGTTCCCCCGCCATGGGAACGACTGCAGTCAATCCTCCCCGCCGACCAGACAGAAATCGACGGCCTCGACGACCTGCACGACGCAGATGGCGTGATCAAAGAAGCTCAGGATATGACGGCCTCTCTGTTCGGCGCAGCGAAAAGCTGGTTTCTCACCGGCGGATCCACCTCCGGTATTCTGGCTGCTGTCATCGCCGCCGTCCGGCCTGGAGAGCGCCTCCTCCTCCAGCGGAGCGCCCACCAGTCCGCCCACGCCGCCGTAACACTCGCCGGTGCGGAGCCGGTGTACATGAACCCATCCACCGAAACCATATCCGGCCTCCCGCTCGGCATTTCCCCGGCACTGCTTGAGAAAACACTGCGCGCCTACCCGGATACAGCCGCCGTTTTATTAACCTCGCCGACGTATGAAGGATACGCGCAGCCTCTGACGGAGCACGTATCACTCTGCCGGAAGTACGGCGTCTGTCTCCTTGTCGACGAAGCGCACGGAGCCCACCTGCTTCCCGGAGCCGGACGTTTTCCGGAAGGGGCGGTTCAGGCAGGGGCCGATCTCGTGATTCAATCGGCGCACAAAACGCTTCCGGTCATGACGATGGGGGCGTGGATGCATGCAGGCTCTTCCCGCGTAGACACCGAAGCGGTGCAGCAGGCGCTTCAGATGGTGCAGTCCAGCAGCCCGTCCTATATCCTGCTCGGTTCGCTGGATGCAGGAAGGTCGTATCTCGGCCGGTTTACGGACTGGGAGGCGCTGGCGGATACGATTGAACAGGAAAGCCGGCACCTCCCGGTCATGCCGGAATCGGCCGGCATCTGGCGCCGCGACCCATTAAAGCTGCCGCTTCTGGCCGGTTCCGCGGAGGAGGCACAGCAGTGGGAGAAAGCGATGCACGACCAGGACATGTATCCGGAGCTCCGGCTCGGCCGGGTGCTGCTCGTCACGCTGCCGCTTCATACTGAAGCAGCGACGGAACTGCTGCGGGAACTAAAAACCGTCATACCACACAGAGCCGCCGGCACCTCGTTTCAGGAAACCGCCGGTACCGGGTGGACTGTTCCCGCGCTGACGACCCGCCAGCAGCGCACTTATCCGGTGGAAGCCGTGCCGTTCGAAGAGGCAGCGGGGCACACGGCTGCCCGTTCCCTCATCCCCTATCCGCCGGGCATTCCGCTCGTGCTGCAGGGAGAGCGGATCATGGAAGCCCATCTGGAAGCGCTCCGCCGTCTAGGCGGCCAGGGCGTGCGTGTGAAAGGAAATGGTCCGGAACTCCGGGTCTACAAAGAATAAAGAATCACTGAAAGGACGAATGTGTATGTTTATGACAGTCGAAGGCGGCGAAGGGGCCGGCAAAACGACCGTGCTTCATGAAGCGGCGGAGAGGCTCCGGCACCTCGGATATGATGTAATGACAACGAGAGAGCCGGGCGGAAGCCGGATTGCTGAAAAAATCCGTACGATTATTTTAGATCCCGGGCACACCGAAATGGATGCGCGGACCGAAGCGCTTCTTTACGCAGCGGCAAGGCGCCAGCACCTGGTGGAAAAAGTACTGCCGGCACTGGAAAAAGGAACGATCGTTTTCTGCGACCGGTTTGTCGACAGCAGTCTCGTGTACCAGGGGTACGCACGCGGCATCGGGGTGAAGGAAGTGTGGGACTTGAATATGTTTGCCACAGGCGGTCTGAGCCCGGATTTGACGCTCTACTTTGACATCGACCCGGAAACCGGCCTGAAGCGGATAATGGACGGAGACAACCGGGAATTCAACCGTCTGGATCAGGAGGCACTTTCCTTTCATGAGGATGTCCGAAAACAGTACTTGACGCTGCAGCAGGAAGCCCCGGAGCGGATCCAGCTGATCGATGCAGCACGTCCGCTGGAGGCAGTTGTTGAGCAGGCAGTGGAAACGATTCTTTCCCATCCGTCGCTGAAAAAGTAACCTCAGCAGCCGGCCTGGATCTGGAAAAACGGGCGACTTGTCACGCGTTTCTTGTTATAATACATATAACCCCATAAGTGGAGGAGATGAACGATGAAACTGATCGTAGCGGTCATTCAGGATAAAGACAGCGGAAGACTTTCAGATGCGTTGGTGGAGCATGACTTTCAGGCAACGAAGCTTGCAAGTACAGGCGGATTTTTGAAGTCTGGAAACACGACGTTTCTCATCGGTGTAAAAGATGAGGAAGTGACACCGGTACTCGAAGTCATCAAGGAAAACTGCAAATCCCGGGAACAGCTCGTCGCGCCGATTTCCCCGATGGGCGGCAATGCCGATTCCTACGTCCCCTACCCGGTGGAAGTGCAGGTCGGAGGAGCCACCGTGTTTATCATGCCGGTCGATCAGTTTGAAAAGTTTTAGAAGGCAGGAGAGATAACTATCATGCAGACATGGTCGGAATTATCTGAAACACAGCCGACAATCGCGCGGGTGCTGCAGAACAGTGTCCGCCGTGGACGTCTTGCACATGCCTATTTGTTTGAAGGCGGACGCGGGACCGGCAGACGGGCAGCGGCTCTTCTGCTGGCCCGTGCCTTTTTATGCGAAAAAACCGTGGATGCCGAGCCGTGTCTTGTCTGCCGGGAATGCCGGCGTGCCGAATCCGGGAATCATCCGGACGTGCATCGGATTCAGCCCGACGGCCAGACGATCAAGGTCGATCAGATCCGTGCGCTGAAAAAAGAGTTCAGCATGCGCGGAATGGAGTCGGCGAAAAAAGTATACATCATTGAAGAAACGGAAACGATGTCTGCGGCAGCGGCCAACAGCCTGCTGAAATTTCTTGAGGAACCGGAAGGGGAGGCGCTGGCCGTCCTGATTACGGCGAGTGCCGGACAGATTCTTCCGACGATTCTTTCCCGTGCGCAGGTGATGAGTTTTTCCCCTCTTCCACCGGACCGCGTAACCAAAGCACTTGTGGAGCGGGGTTTCCGGGAAAAAGAAGCAAGAACGGCTGCTTCTCTGACCTCCGATTTAGAAGAAGCCGAGCGCATGTTTGACGAGGAATGGATTTCACAGGGACGGGAGAAAGTGGTACAATTAATGAACGATCTCATTTCACGCCCGCAGGATGCATACATTACCGTCCATGAGACGATCATGCCGTTTTTTACCGACCGTCAGCAGATACAGACAGCGCTCGATCTGATGATGATCTGGTACCGGGATGTGCTTCGTATGCAGGTCGGGCAGTCGGATGCAGTCGTTTATATAGATCAGGAAGATACCCTGACGAAACAGGCGTTTCAGCTCTCTCAGCAGAAGCTCGGAAAGAACCTCCAGGCAGTGATGGACGCAAAACGGCGGGCTGGAGCCAACGTGCCCCCGCAGCTGCTGGTAGAACAGCTGCTGCTCCGCTTACAGGAGGGATCATAGTGCATCAAGTGATAGGTGTCCGATTCAAAAAGACGGGAAAAATTTATTATTTTTCACCGGGGGACTTACACATAGAGAAAGATGATTATGTCATCGTCGAAACCGCACGCGGCACGGAGTTTGGAAAAGCCGTGATCGGGACGAAGGAAGTCGATGAGCAGGATGTCGTGCTGCCGTTGAAGAAAGTACTGCGACTGGCAACAGATAAAGACAAGCGTACCGTGGAAGAAAATAAACAAGAAGCGGAAAAAGCGTTCGATGTCTGCCTGAAGAAGATTAACGAGCATAAGCTGGAGATGAAGCTGGTGGACGTGGAATATACGTTTGACCGGAGCAAAGTATTATTTTACTTTACCGCAGATGGACGGATCGATTTCCGTACACTCGTCAAAGACCTGGCATCGGTTTTCCGTACACGGATTGAACTGCGCCAGATCGGCGTCCGCGACGAAGCGAAGATGCTTGGCGGTATCGGACCGTGCGGGCGGATGCTCTGCTGCTCCACCTTTTTAGGAGACTTTGAGCCGGTCTCTATTAAAATGGCAAAAGATCAGAACCTGTCGCTGAATCCGACGAAAATTTCCGGACTGTGCGGCCGGCTGATGTGCTGCCTGAAGTACGAAAACGACGAGTATGAGCAGGCCAAAAAGGAACTGCCGGATCTTTATAAGAAACTGAACACCAGCTATGGACGTGGAAAAGTCGTCGGACTGAATATGCTGGAGCGCCTCGTTCAGGTGGAGATCTTTGAGTCCAAGCAGGTCGTTGAATTTACACTGGACGAACTCCTGGAAGAAGGAGCGATCGCCGCAAAAACCACGAAATAATGAGGTGGAGGCATCGTGAACAAAAATGAATTGTTTTCCCGCGTCAGCCAGATGGAAGAAAGGATCGGCGGGCTGCATCATGAGCTCGGGGAACTGAAGGACCAGCTGGCCCAGCTGCTGGAGGAAAACACCCATCTGCAGATGGAAAACGACAATCTGCGCGAGCGGATGAACTCCGCATGGGAGGAAGAAACGGAAGAAGAACCGGGAGAAAGCCGTGTGAAAGCAGGTTTCGGTGAAGGATATGATAACCTGGCCCGCCTGTACCAGGAAGGCTTCCATATCTGCAACCTGCACTACGGCAGCATCCGGAAAGAAGGCGACTGCCTTTTCTGTCTCTCGTTTCTGAATCGATCTGAATAAGCAGCATAAGGCGGTGATGACGGACCTGGTCATCATCGCTTCGTTGTGCCGGCCCGGAATGAATCATTTCCCGGGAAATAAAAGGAGGAACATCCGGTATGCGGCTTGATTTTCTGCCGGGAAAAAAACGGACAATATATCAGCGCCCCGACTTCTTTACGTATTCCATGGACTCGATTCTGCTCGGGCGGTTTGTGACGCTGCGGGGCGGAAAGCGTCTGCTTGATTTATGTGCCGGAACCGGAGCCGTCCCTCTTGCCCTCAGTGTGCGGACCACGGCGCTGATCGATGCCGTCGAACTGCAGGAGCCTCTCTGCCGTCTGATGGAGGCGTCGGTTTCAGAAAATGGGCTGGAGGAGCAGATTCACGTGCATGAGGCGGATCTCCGTACGATGCATCCCCAGGACTGGGGCGTATACGATGTCGTGACATGCAATCCGCCGTATTTTCCGGTAACAGCGGAAAAGGGTGTGAATGAAACTGAAGCCAGGACGCTGGCCCGGCATGAAGTAGCGTGCACGCTGGAGGATGTCGTAAAAACGGCAGCCCGGATGGTCCGCTCCCGCGGCAGGGCAGCATTTATACACCGGCCGGAGCGGCTTACGGAGCTGATGCAGGCCTGTGAGGCAAACGGCCTGCAGCCGAAGCGTCTTCAGTTCGTTCATCCATCGGCGGCAAAAGAAGCGAACATGGTGCTGTTGGAAGCGGTCAAGGACGGCGGCAGCGGCATGACGGTGGAATGTCCACTGCTTGTCTATGGGGAGGACGGGGCGTACGAGCCATCGTTTAAAGAACGTTATTTTGAAGGGGAGGATCCGTATGCATGAGCAGCAGAGCTACCGCGGAGAAGAACGAGGCATGCTGACGCTGGTGCCGACACCGATCGGCAATCTGGAGGATATGACGTACCGGGCGGTGTCGGTGCTGCAGGCGGCGGACGTGATTGCCGCGGAAGATACGCGTCATACGAAAAAGCTGTGCCATGCGTTTGAGATCCAGACGCCGCTGATCAGCTACCATGAGCACAATATGCATACGCGCGGACCGGAACTTCTTGAACGGATCCGCAGCGGGGAGCACGTCGCCCTCGTTTCCGATGCCGGCACGCCGGCGATTTCCGATCCGGGAGCACGCTTAACACAGGAGGCGAAAGCGGAGCAGCTGACGGTGACTGCACTGCCGGGAGCCAACGCAGCGCTGACGGCCCTGACGGCATCGGGCCTCCCGACAGAAGCTTTTCTTTTTGCGGGGTTCGTGTCGAGGCAGAAGAAAAAGCGCATCGAGGAGCTGGAGCAGTGGAAACCGGTGCAGGCGACGCTTCTTTTTTATGAATCGCCCCACCGGGTGGCTGCTTTTCTCCAGGCAGCGCTGGAAGTATATGGCACACGCCGGGCGGTTATTGCCCGGGAAATGACAAAACAATATGAAACGATCATCAGCGGTACGATCGAGGAGCTTGCCGCGTGGAGCGGCGACACGGAGATCCGCGGCGAATGCGTTGTCTTAATTGAAGGCGCCGATGACGAAACGGCTGCCTCTCTTGAGCCTTCTGCTTGGTGGGAGGAGCTTACTCCGGCGGCGCATGCGGCACATTATGTGGAAAAAGAAGGCATGAAGCCAAAGGATGCGGTAAAGCTTGCTGCGAAAGAACGCGGCGTACCGAAGCGGGACGTGTATCAGGCGTACCATGTGGATACGGACGATTGAAAATGCGGATAAAAAAAGAGGACGATCCCCGGTCGATAAATCGACATGGAGATCGTCCTCTTTTTTCATGCGGATCAGCTTTCCTGCTTGGAAATATACGCTTCCAGTTCTTTAACGATTTCTTTTGCACCCATCGGGCTGAGAATGATTTTACCATTCGCAAGGGAAAGGTTGTCGTCGGATACTTCTCCAGTTACCTGGCACGTCATGTTCGGCTTGTACTTTTTCAGTACGATCCGGTCATCGTCCACATAAATTTCAAGGGCATCCTTCTCTGCAATGTCGAGTGTACGGCGGAGCTCGATTGGAATAACCACACGGCCCAGTTCATCAACTTTTCTTACAATACCTGTAGATTTCATAAGAATAATCTCCTCTCTGTGAGTCAAAGTGTATTTTTGGCAGAAGTTTCGAAGCGCCAAGATTCGACAAATTTCTGTTAATAGTATAATACCAATACTTCCAAATGAAGTCAATTAAAAAACACAAATTTTTGGAAGATATATCGACAAACGGCTCAGCAGCGCGGAAGAAAAGATGTTTTAACAGCGGATCCAGAGCAGAGATTTCCACCTCCCTGAATTTCTTATCGACAAAAAACGACAAACTCGCGGTTATACTTTTATTATACCCAAATACGGGATGGAAGTAACAGAAATACAAGATATTTCATAAATTATTAATGAATGTATAGATTTTGTACAATTGTTTCGGATGTCGAAAGAGAGAGAATGAATCGAAGGGCATGTAAATAAGGAATAAAAATCTAATAATGGATCATTCAGGATCGCATCGTCATGCACGCTTCTTCTGCGTTGACAGAAGGCGCAGAGGAAGGTATATTTTCTAATGGATGCTCATTATAACGACAGGTCTTCATAGAAGGGATGAGTAGGGCACGCGGAGCTGCACAGAGAGCCGGATAAGCTGAGAACCGGCGGGAAACCGAGCCTGAACATGGTCCTGGAGAAGCAGAAAGCTGAGCTGTATGCAAAGCTTTCACGGCCGCTGCCCGTTACGCAGCAGAAAGATGGCTGTTTTTTCAGCAAAGCCGGGTGGTACCGCGTGGAGTGAATCCCCGTCCCGGCAGGCTGGGAGAGGAGTCTTTTTTTGTACGCTTTGTCAAATGAATAGAGGAGGATCAAGGATGGCAGAAGAAAAAAATACGTTTTATATCACAACGCCCATTTATTACCCGAGCGCGAAGCTCCATATCGGCCACGCCTACACGACTGTAGCGGGGGATGCCATGGCCCGCTACAAACGGCTGCGAGGCTATGACGTGCGCTACCTGACCGGAACCGACGAGCACGGACAAAAGATTGAAACGAAAGCGAAGGAAAACGGCGTTTCTCCGCAGGCGTTTGTCGATGATATTGTAAAAGATATTCAACAGCTCTGGAAAAAACTCGACATTTCCTACGATGATTTTATCCGGACGACCGAGGACCGTCACAAGAAAGTCGTTCAGAAGGTTTTTGACCAGCTTCTGGAGCAGGGCGATATTTACCTGGATGAATACGAAGGCTGGTATTCCATTTCGGATGAAACATTCTACACAGAGCTGCAGCTGGAAGACAAAGAATACGATGCGGACGGTAATGTGACCGGCGGAAAAAGTCCGGACAGCGGACATCCTGTAGAGAAAGTCCGTGAAGAATCCTATTTCTTCCGGATGAGCCGCTATGCAGACCGCCTGCTGAAGTATTATGAAGAAAATCCGGAATTCATTCAGCCGGAGTCCCGTAAGAATGAAATGATCAATAATTTCATCAAGCCTGGTCTCGAAGATCTGGCTGTGTCCAGAACGTCGTTTGACTGGGGTGTGCGGGTCAATAAAAATCCGGAGCATGTCGTTTATGTATGGATTGATGCGCTGTCCAACTACATTACGGCGCTCGGGTACGGTACAGAGGATGAAGAGCTCTACAACCGCTTCTGGCCCGCGGATGTGCACCTTGTCGGAAAAGAAATCGTCCGTTTTCATACGATTTACTGGCCGATTATGCTGATGGCTCTGGATCTGCCGCTGCCGAAAAAAGTATTCGGCCACGGATGGCTTCTGATGAAAGACGGCAAAATGTCGAAGTCCAAGGGCAATGTCGTCGACCCCGTACCGCTCATTGACCGCTATGGTCTCGATGCTGTGCGCTACTACCTGCTGCGGGAGGTGCCGTTTGGTTCCGACGGAGTGTTTACACCGGAGGCGTTCGTCGACCGGATAAACTACGATCTTGCCAACGACCTCGGCAACCTCGTCAACCGGACGATTGCCATGATTAATAAATACTTCGGCGGTCATCTGCCTGCCTACGTGAAAGATGCGACAACGTTTGATGCGCCGCTTCTTGATCTGATCGATGCGACCGTGGATAAAACCGAAGATGCCATGGAAGAGATGCAGTTTTCCGTCGCGCTTACGGCGGTCGGTCAGCTGATCAGCCGGACGAACAAATATATTGATGAAACACAGCCGTGGATTCTGGCCAAAGATCCGGAAGCGAAAGAACAGCTCGGTTCGGTGCTTCATCATCTCGTTGAATCGATCCGTCAGATTTCCGTTATGCTCCGGCCATTCATGACGGAAACGCCGGATAAAATCGCGCGCCAGCTTGCCTTTCCGGAAAACCTGCAGACGTGGGAGTCCCTGAAGCAGGCAGGAAAGCTGCAGGAAGGAACCGAAATCATTTCCAAAGGCGAACCGATTTTCCCACGCCTGGACACGCAGGAGGAAGTCGAAGCAATTGTGGAGATGATGGGCGGTGCGAAACCGGCAGAGACGGAAGAAACCGAGGCAGTTTCGGAAGTGGAGGCGCCGGAAGTCGACGAAATTACGATCGATGATTTTTCCAAAGTAGATCTCCGCGTTGCAGAAGTGCTTTCTGCAGAGAAGGTGAAAAAAGCGGATAAGCTGCTGAAAATTCAGCTGGATCTCGGCTACGAAAAGCGTCAGGTCGTCTCGGGCATTGCGAAATACTACGAGCCGGACGCCCTTGTCGGCAGAAAAGTCGTCTGCGTATCCAACCTGAAACCGGTGAAACTCCGCGGAGAGCTTTCCCAGGGGATGATTCTCGCTGCGTCCCATGACGGCTCGCTCGCGCTCACGACGGTTGCCGAACAGCTGCCGAACGGCGCTCAGGTGAAATAAAGGAGGAAGCGTACGATGCTGATTGACACGCATGTTCACTTAAACGCAGATCAGTTTCAGGACGACGTGGATGAAACCATCGCCCGTGCACGTGAAGCGGGCGTCCGCCGGATGGTGGTCGTCGGATTTGATACGAAAACGATCAACCTGGCGATGGAGCTGATCGAACAGTACAGCTTTCTGTATGCGGCTGTCGGCTGGCATCCTGTCGATGCAGTCGACTTCGATGAAGAAAAAGCGGCCTGGATCGAAGAGCTTGCAGCGCACCCGAAAGTCGTTGCCATCGGAGAGACCGGTCTCGACTATCACTGGGACAAATCGCCGGCAGATGTCCAGAAGGACGTTTTCCGCCGGCAGATTGCCATTGCGAAAAAAGTAAAGCTCCCGATCATTATTCATGACCGGGAAGCGCATGAAGATATCGTGGATATTCTCGAAGAGGAGAACGCCGGTGAAATCGGCGGGATCATGCACTGCTTCCAGGGAGATGAAGCGATGGCGGCGCGCTGCCTGGACATGAATTTTTATATTTCGTTCGGCGGGCCGGTCACGTTTAAGAATGCCAAGCTGCCGAAAGAAGTGGCCGTCACGATCCCGGACGATCGTCTGCTCGTGGAAACCGACGCTCCGTTTCTCGCTCCGCATCCGTACCGCGGAAAGCGGAATGAGCCGGCCTACGTAACACTCGTCGCCGAAAAGCTTGCAGAACTCCGCGGCGTCAGCTATGACGAACTGGCGTCCCAGACGACGAAAAACGCCGAGCGGCTGTTTGCACTTACAGAAAAATAGCATGATACAGCGAAGAGCGCTTCTTTTTAGGAGCGCTCTTTTCGTTGGCTGCGGTAGGTGAGAAAATGCGGACCACTTCTGCATAATTTCAGACGAGGAACAGCTCTTCGCCCGCGGTTAGTTGTGAAACGTTTCAGCCGGGTTCGGGTGGACGAACGACAGCCGGCACTTTCGTTGCGGTGTTCGATACCTGTGTGGCGGTCTTGAGGGTGACTGTTGCGATCTTTCGTACCGGTATGGCGGTTTCCGGCTCTTTTATGGCGATCCACTCTTTGTGTGGCGGTCTTCGCTGCGGCCATGGCGATCTTCTCCATTCCCGTTGCGGTCTCATCAGCCGGCGTGGCGATCTTCCCAAAATACAGCGGATACCGGCCGCACTAATTCGCTGCGCCCCCTCTGCTCCGGGCAGCTGGCGGGCGGGCTTTGCCCGCGGTTATGTGAGAAACGTTTCAGTCACCAGTAAGACCTTCCCCGAATCGATCGACCGTGCCGCCCGGCAAATAGAAAAAAACCTCTTTTAAATCCAATTAATGTCATTTTTATTGCGTATTTCCGGCAATTATTTCCCGGGAAATGACCTGTTACATACTTGTAAATAAAATGTAATGTGCGCCGTCGGATTCAGGACTGACGCGGAATTTCGTGGTGTATAAGAGGAGGGGAGCATTCTTCCTGGCATAAAAGTCCCTTTTTTCGTTTGACACGGTATACGGGCGTGCGTATAATTCCGTTCTTGAAGGAGGGATTTGCCCATGATGGAGGGATTACGACGCTTTTTACAGGCATTTAATGCCAAAAAAGCTGCATTGTCTGCCCTTAGTGTGCTGCTTACTGCCGGTGTCCTCGGATTCGTTTTTTATGAAGTATCCAAGTATGAGGTTACAGTTTATGCGCAGGAGAAGGAAGTTACCGTCTCTACGCACGCAGAAACCGTCGGCGATGTCCTGGATGAGCAGGATATCGATGTAAGTGAGCACGATGTTGTTGAACCGTCACTGGATACGCCCGTGGAAGAGAATTTATCCATAGATTATATTCCTGCACGTCAAGTTACACTTATGGTAAACGGCGAAAATCAGCTTCACTGGACGACAGAAGAAACCGTTGAAGGTGTCCTGGAAGAAGTAAACGTTGAAATCGGAAACCGGGACGAACTCGAGCCGGATCCGGATGCCCCGGTGGAAGACGGTCTGGAAATCGAATTTGAAGAGGCCTTCCCTGTTACGGTTTACGGCCAGAACAGCGAACGCGATGTCTGGGTGACGGAAACCGACGTGCAGAGCGTCCTGCATCACGCGGGAATCAGTCTGAACAAATCGGACCGTGTCGAACCAGAGCGTGAGGAAGTTCTTACAGAAGAAAGCGAGATTCATATTACACGCGTACAGACAGTAACCGAAACCGAAACAGAAAGCATCCCGTATGAAACTGTTTCGACGGAGGACGGCTCCCTGCAGAAGGGAAAGGAACGCGTGGAACAAAAAGGGAAAGAAGGAACGCTTGAAAAGAAGTACGAAGTTGTATTGGAGAACGGGGAGGAAGTCTCCCGTGAACTGACGGAGGAGACGACGGTGGAAAACAGCCGGGATCATCTCGTCGCTGTAGGAACGAAAGAGCCAGAACCAGAACCGGAGCCGTCTTCAGAAACAGCAACAGCAGCTTCGTCTTCCGGATCTGCTGGATCCAATGAATCTTCCAGCGCCGACAACTCCACATCGAACTCTGGAGGAAGCTGGAAAACGATGTCCGCCACCGCCTATACAGCAAACTGCACCGGGTGCTCCGGCGTGACAGCAACGGGTGTAAACCTGAAAGCGAACCCCGGCGCCAGAGTCATTGCAGTGGATCCCGGCGTGATTCCGCTCGGCTCCCGTGTGGAAGTTAAAGGCTACGGCACGTATACAGCTGCTGACACCGGCGGCGCCATTAACGGGAATAAAATCGACATTTTTATGCCTGGAAAAGGAGAAGCGCAGAGCTTTGGACGCCGGAGCGTGCAGGTTCGTATTCTCGATTAAAAGCTGAACGAAGCAAGTCCGCGGGCCGCCTCCGCGGGCTTTTTTATGACGTGAAAGCTCTTTTCCGCTGGTGCTTATCCCGGAAAGAAATCTCTGCTAAACTAATAGAAAGTCAGGAGGAGTGCCGATGGAGCGTATTCACGAAATGATTGTCGTGGAAGGAAAAAACGATACGCACGCGCTGAAGCGCGCATTTGACTGCGATACGATTGAAACGAGCGGCTCCGGGCTCCGTCAGGATGTGATCGAATCGATCCGCCGGGCAAAAGAGCGCCGGGGGGTCATTATTTTCACCGACCCGGATTTTCCCGGTCAGCAGATCCGGCACCGAATCGATCAGGCCGTGCCCGGCTGCAGCCATGCGTTTCTGCCGAAATACCAGGCCGTGGATACGCGCCGGAGAAAGGTCGGCATTGAACATGCGTCGGTCGAAGATTTACAGCGGGCGGTCGCCGGCGTAAAGAAGGCTCTGCCGGAATCAGTCAAAAAGGAAGTGCCTTCCTGGCAGGAGCTGCATGAAGCAGGGTTTCTTGCAGGCCCGGGAGCGAGAAAACGTCGTGAACGGCTCGGGGAGCTTCTTCATATCGGTTATACAAATGGCAAACAGCTTGTCCGGCGCATGGAGCAGTTCCAGGTCAGCCGGGAGGAATTTTACGATGCAGTACGCATAATGGAGGAAGAGAATGACTAAAGATATCGCGTCACCAAAACGGACGCAGGCGATCCTGGAAAAGCACGGATTCCGTTTCAAAAAAAGCCTGGGACAGAATTTTTTAACGGATTCCAACATATTACGAAACATCGTCGCCGGAGCGGAAGTGACAAAAGAGAGCGGCGTCATCGAAATCGGCCCGGGGATCGGGGCACTTACTGAACAGTCGGCCAAAGAAGCGGGAAGCGTCCTTGCTTTTGAAATCGATCAGCGTCTTCTGCCGATCTTAAAAGAGACGATGGCACCGTATCCTCATGTAAGCATCCGCAGCCAGGACGTATTAAAAGCGGATCTTCATGCAGAAATCGACGCATTTTTCACACCGGGACAGGATCTGGCCGTGATTGCCAATCTGCCCTACTATGTAACGACACCGATTCTCATGAAACTGCTGGAAGAGAAGCTCCCGGTGCGCGTCATGGTCATGATGATGCAGCTGGAAGTAGCAGAGCGGATCGCCGCTGTGCCGGGGTCGAAGGCATACGGATCGCTCTCTATTGCCGCACAGTACTATGCAGAGGCCGAGACATTGTTCCGGGTGCCGAAAACGGCATTTGTGCCGCAGCCGAATGTAGACTCTGCCATTCTCCGCATGACGCGCCGGGAGAAACCGCCGGTCGATGTGCCGGACGAAGCATTCTTCTTTCAGTTCGTGCAGGAGGCATTCACACAGCGTCGGAAAACGATCGGAAACAACATTTCGAAGGCGTGGCAGCACCGGATGACAAAACCTGAGGCCCAGGCGCTTCTGGAAGCGGAGGGAGTAGCCCCTTCGCGGCGTGCGGAATCAGTGTCTATGGAAGAGTTCGCCGCATTAAGTCATGTTTTCTGGAATACATTGACATCCGACTAGTGCTTTCTTTACATTTTTGCGAACAATCTTATTGACACCGGCTTTTCCCGGTGATAGAATTTAAATTTTATTTGACTAAACCGCACTGCCGTTGTATAATCATGGTAAGTGAGGTGTCGTGGATGGCAAAAACGCTGGCCGAAATCAAACAGGCTCTGGAAGCGAACGTAGGCAAGAAAGTCACGATTCAGGCAAATGGAGGGCGTAAGAAAATGATTGAGCGCTCCGGCCTGCTGGAAAACATCTATCCGTCCGTTTTCACTGTAAAACTGGATAAGGACGAGTATTCCATTGAACGTCTGTCTTACAGTTACACCGATGTGCTAACAGAGACCGTGAAATTATCCGTTCCTGAAGACGCAGCAGAACCACAGTCCACCGTCTAATATGATTCGTCACCAGAAGCGCGCAGCCGGCATGACCGGCTGCGCGCTTCTGTGTGCCGCGGCGCTTTCTCTGCATTAGGTATGGAGCAGCGTCTTTGTTAGTGATAGAATAGCTAAAGCACAAGAACTTGGAGAAGGTGATCAGAAGTGGAGAGCAGAACGGTGAAGGCACCGGCTAAAATAAATTTGACGCTTGATGTCCAGCATAAGCGTGCCGACGGCTTTCACGAAGTAGAGATGGTGATGACGACGGTTGATCTGGCAGACCGTGTGGAATTAAAAAAACGAAAAGACAGCCGGATCACCGTCCGGTCGGACAATGGATTTCTTCCGGTGGATAAAACGAATCTGGCCTACCAGGCGGCTTCCGTACTGCAGCAGACGTATGCACCGGAAATGGGTGTAGATATTTACATTGAAAAAAAGATTCCGGTCTCCGCCGGGCTTGCAGGAGGCAGCACAGATGCCGCAGCGGTTCTCCGCGGATTGAATGACCTCTGGCATCTCGGCCTTTCCACCGGAACGCTCGCTGATCACGGAGCCGTCATCGGGTCGGACGTGCCGTTCTGCGTATACGGAAAAACGGCTGTTGCCCGGGGCCGCGGGGAGAAGCTGACCTTTCTTCCGGCGCCGCCTCCATGCTGGGTCGTTTTAGCGAAACCTGCTGCCGGCGTTTCGACAAAATCGATTTATCAACGGCTGCAGCTGGAGACAATGAAACATCCCGATACGGATGGGATGATCCGATCCATTGAACGCGGAGATTTCTCCGGTATCTGCCGACGTCTGGAAAACGTGATGGAAGAAGCGACGTTTGCATTGGAGCCGGAAGTGGAAGTAATCAAGCGCCGCCTTCAGCAGTATGGCGCAGAAGGCGTGGTCATGAGCGGCAGCGGCCCGACAGTGTTTGCGCTGAGCCGCTCCCAGTCGCGGGCAGAGCGGCTGTACAACGGCCTGAAAGGCTTTATGGATAACGTGCACGTCGTGCGGATGCTCGGCTGACGTACAGCCGAAATATACGGAACAGATCGCTTCCGGGTTGTTTTTTCTGCATGCCTCCTTGTGAAACACGGATATAAATGGTATATTACTCGTAAAACATTCGGATTTTGCAGGAGGAGTGCAGATGAAATACCGCCGCAGCGGACGATTAATAGATATGACCGAATACCTGCTCCGGCATCCGCATCAGTCGGTATCGTTAACGTTTTTTTCCGAACGTTATGGAGCAGCGAAGTCATCGGTGAGTGAAGATATCGGTATTATTAAAGAAGTATTTGAGCAGAAGGGAATTGGCAGGCTTGCGACGTCCGCCGGGGTGACCGGAGGAGTTCTTTTCGTGCCGACGATGACAGATGAGGCATCGGAGGCGCTCGTTCAGGATATCTGCCGCCAGCTGGAGGAGCCATCCCGTGTCCTGCCGGGCGGCTATTTATATATGATGGATATTATCGGAGACCCGGAGCGGATGCAGCAGCTCGGCCGTATTTTTGCTTCTTATTTCCACGGCTCCGGAGCCGACGTCGTGATGACGATGGCGACAAAGGGGATTCCGCTGGCATACGCAGTCGCTTCCCAGCTCCATCTTCCCGTCGCCATCGTCCGCCACGAGCAGCGGGTGACAGAAGGATCGCTCGTCAGCATTAATTACGTGTCCGGATCCTCCCGGAGAATTCAGACGATGTCTCTTTCCAAACGGAGCTTGAAGGAAGGATCACGCGTACTGATCATCGACGACTTTATGAAAGCCGGCGGCACGATCCGCGGCATGATGGATCTGACCGAGGAGTTCCAGTCCAGCGTTGTCGGCGCAGGGGTTCTCATGGAGGCTGTGCACGAGCACGAGAAACTCGTTGAGGACTATGTCTCACTGATGCAGCTGTCCGGCGTGGACGCGCGGGGACGCCGCATTGACGTCGGTCCGGGCTCCATGTTTCATCACGCAGCACAGTACGAATAAGAGAAAATAGGAACCTGCCGGCCGGCTGTGCCTGCGGGTTTTTTTATATCAGGAAGCAGTACTTCGAATAAAATGACCGGAAACGTACGGCTGTCACAGGTTTAAAACGAGAACGCGGGCACGCCCGGAAACGGACAGCCGATGTCCAGAACTCTCCAACGGGCGGGAAATGCGGAGCGTTATTTTCCGGTTGAAGACGTAAAAACCAAAAAAAGTATAAAAAATAATGATTTTTTAGGTAAGGAAGCAGGAATCTGTCACTTTGTATCGAATTTTATAAAGAACGGTGCAGTTTATTCTTTCATAGAAAAGGTGGTGGGAGACATGGAAGTAACGGACGTAAGACTTCGGCGGGTCCAGACAGAGGGGCGCATGCGCGCAATCGCTTCGATCACGCTCGATGATGAATTTGTCGTGCACGATATCCGTGTCATTGACGGGAATAATGGGATGTTTGTCGCAATGCCGAGTAAGCGGACGCCGGACGGGGAGTTCCGCGATATTGCTCATCCGATATCGTCCAGGTCACGCGAAAAAATACAAGGTGCGGTACTGCATGCTTATGAAGAAGCAGAAGCGTCTCCGAATGAATATGAGGGAGCCAGCACAACGTAATCCACATGTATCCCTAGACGTCTGCAGTCCGGCTGAATGGTCGGGCTTTTTTGCTTTGGGAGATATTTTCATCGTTCTGTGACCGGCTCCGGGCGTTACCCCGGCGCGGCGGGGCCCAGGAAAGCATCACAGGGAATCCGCCCTGTTCTGCCGCTGACGCCTTGAAATAAAGGCGGATATAAGATATATTCATAGAGGAAAATCAGGCCGTGGAGGGTATCTATATGACAAATCGATTCGCCGTAGTTCTGGCTGCGGGTAAAGGAACACGTATGAAATCGGAACTTTACAAAGTGCTTCATCCCGTCGGCGGCAAGCCGATGGTCGAACATGTCGTTGATCAGCTTCAGAACTGCAGCGTGGATGATATTGTCACGATCGTCGGGCACGGGGCAGAGCGGGTAAAAGACCAGCTCGGAGAGAAAAGCAGCTACGCCCTTCAGGCAGAGCAGCTCGGGACAGGCCATGCCGTCATGCAGGCGGAATCGGTATTAAGCGGCCGGAGCGGCACCACGCTCGTCGTCTGCGGGGACACTCCGCTTCTGACGGCAGAAACACTTGAGTCCGTCCTCGTCCACCACGAACAATCCGGAGCGAAGGCGACGATTCTTACCGCCCATGCAGACGATCCTTCCGGATACGGCCGGGTCCTCCGAGGAGATGGCGGCCAGGTGGAGAAAATCGTCGAGCAGAAAGATGCCTCAGACGAGGAGAAGCGCGTGCAGGAAATCAACACCGGAACGTACTGCTTTGATAACGAAGCCCTTTTCACCGCCCTGCAGCAGGTCGGCAATGACAACTCCCAGGGGGAATATTACCTGCCGGATGTGATCGAAATTCTGCAGAAACAGGGCGAGATCGTCGCTGCGTGGCAGAGTGACGATTTCCATGAAACAATGGGCGTCAACGACCGCGTCGCGCTTTCCGAAGCGGAAAAATGGTTTAAAAAACGTACGAACACCTACTGGATGCGCGAGGGAGTAACGCTCATCGACCCAGAGCAGACCTACATCGGCGCAGACGTACGCATCGGCCGGGACACGGTACTCGAGCCGGGAACCATCTTAAGCGGCAGCGTGGAGATCGGCAGTGGATGCCGGATCGGCCCGCATACCGAAATTAAAAACAGCCGCATCCAGGACGACAGCGTCATCCGCCAGTCCGTCGTACACGACAGCGATGTAGGCCGCCGCGTATCTATCGGCCCGTTCGCACACCTCCGTCCGGAAACGTCCCTTGGCGACGACGTGCGCGTCGGCAACTTCGTCGAGCTGAAAAAAATGACGATGGGGAACAAGAGCAAAGCCTCCCACTTAAGCTATCTCGGCGATGCAGAGATCGGCTCCGGCGTGAATGTCGGCTGCGGTTCGATTACCGTGAATTATGATGGAAAAAATAAATTCAAAACGACGATTGAAGATGATGCCTTTATCGGCTGCAATTCCAATCTGATTGCACCGGTTACTGTCGGAAGCGGCGCGTATATCGCAGCCGGATCCACCATTACCGATGATGTGCCGAAAGAGGCACTGGGAATTGCGAGAGAGCGTCAGACCAACAAAGAAGGATACGCCCGGAAAAACGACTAATATTATAATTGGAGGCATCGTCATGGCCCAGTATCAGGACAGCAATCTGAAAGTATTCACGCTGAGCTCCAATCCGGATCTCGCTTATGAAATTACAAAAGAAATCGGTGTGCCGATGGGGAAAAGCTCTGTGCAGCGTTTCAGTGACGGCGAAATCCAGATTAATATTGAAGAAAGCATCCGCGGCTGTGACATCTACGTCATTCAGTCTACGTCTTCGCCGGCAAATGAGCACATTATGGAGCTGTTGATCATGATCGACGCCTTAAAACGTGCTTCCGCCCGGACGATTAACATTGTGCTTCCCTATTACGGCTATGCCCGTCAGGACCGGAAAGCACGCTCCCGCGAGCCGATTACAGCCAAGCTTGTAGCGAACCTGCTCGAGACTGCGGGTGCAACGCGTGTGATTACGCTGGATCTGCATGCCACCCAGATTCAGGGCTTTTTCGATATTCCAGTGGATCAGCTCGTCGGTGTGCCGATTCTTGCGGAGTACTTTGAAGAGAAGGAACTCGAAGACATCGTCGTCGTTTCCCCGGACCACGGCGGGGTAGTCCGTGCGAGAAAGCTTGCCGACCGCCTGAAGGCTCCGATTGCGATCATCGATAAGCGCCGGCCGAAGCCGAACATGGCCGAAGTGATGAATATCGTCGGGAATATTGAAGGGCGCACGGCGATTATTATCGATGATATTATTGATACTGCCGGCACGATGTCGCTTGCGGCAAACGCCATGGTGGAAAACGGTGCGAAAGCCGTCTACGCCTGCAGCACGCATCCGGTTCTTTCCGGACCGGCCGTGGAGCGGATCCAGAATTCCAAGCTGGAAGAGCTTGTCATCACGAACTCCATTCCACTCCCGGAAGATAAAAACATTCCAAAGATTAAACAGCTGTCCGTGGCTCCTTTAATTGCCAAGGCCATTATCCACGTCCACGAGCAGCGTTCCGTCAGCCGTCTGTTTGACTGATCTGGAGCGGCAGAGGAAAAAAAGAAGGTTCCCCTTGAAAAAAGATGTTTTATTGAATTATAATGGGGGAAGGTGCATTTAGGATCTGAAAAAATCGATGAGGTGATTAGAAGTTATGGTTACAGTGTTGAAAGCAGCTGTACGGGAAGATTTTAAAAAATCCCGACTGACAAAAACGCGCCAGCAGGGAAATATCCCGGCTGTTGTTTATGGTAAAAAGATGGAAAGCAAAGCGATCGCGGTAGATGAGATTGATTTCATCAAAACGATGCGTGAAGAAGGAAAGACCGGCGTATTCAAGCTGGAAATCGACGGTCAGCAGACAGATGTCATGATCTACGACTACCAGTTTGACACAATGAAAAACGAAGTTGTCCACGTGGACTTCTACGCAGCGGACATGAACGTGGAAATGGACGCAGACGTACCAGTACACGTAGACGGCGAAGCGCCGGGTGTGAAAGAAGGCGGCGTCCTTCAGCAGGCAGTATACGAGCTTTCTGTACGCGCCCTTCCACAGCAGCTTCCGGACCAGATCAACGTGAACGTTGAAGAGCTCGAAATGAACGGCTCTATTCTCGTAAAAGACCTGAAATCAGGCGCGAACTACGAGTTCAACAACGATCCGGAAGAAGTCGTTGTTTCCATCACGCCTCCGGACGAAGAGCCGGAAGAGCCGGAAGTGGAAACAGACGAAGAGCCGGAACTCGTGGATGAAGAGAGCGGCGACGGCGAAGAGCAGACAGACTCCGAAGAGTCAAACGAATAATCAGACACAAGGATTCATGAGAAATGCGCCCGTTTCCGCATCTGCGGACAGCGATGCATGCGAAAGCCCGTTGGAAGCTACCTTCTAACGGGCTTGTGTCGTAGGGCGGGAAGACCGGAAGAGGAGGAGCAGCTGTGTGGAATCCATTTCGAAAGCACCGCGCTCCCGATATTGAAGGAGCGGAGAGCATGAAAGTGGTTGTCGGGCTCGGGAATCCGGGCCGCAAGTATGAACGCACCCGGCATAATGTCGGTTTTGAAACAATTGACCTTCTGGAGAAAAAGTGGAATACCCCGGTGAAAGAAGAGAAGTTTAAAGGGGTGTACGGCGTGGAAAGGAACGGTACAGAGAAAATCGTCCTTTTAAAGCCGATGACGTACATGAACCTTTCCGGGGAATCAGTCAGTGCATTGATGAACTATTACAACGTGGAACCCGAAGATCTGCTCGTCATTTACGACGATCTCGATCTTGAACCAGGGCGCATCCGGCTGCGGCAGAAAGGCAGTGCCGGAGGTCATAATGGTATGAAATCCATTATTAAACACCTCGGCACCGAGCACTTCAACCGGATCCGCATCGGCGTCGGCCGGCCGGAGCCGGGAAAACCGGTGCCGGACTACGTGCTCGGCACCTTCCCGCCGGATGAACGTCCGGACGTTGATGAGGCCGAAGTGCGTGCTGCAGAAGCAGTCGACGCCTGGAAGGATAAACCGTTTCTCCAGGTGATGAATGAATTTAACGGATAAAAATGGAATGAAACCGGAACGGGGACGAGAAGGGTGGATCGATGCCGCACAGACGGCAGACCGATCGACCCTCTGTACCCGTCGGTAAACAGAAAGGGTGAACGGGACGGTGAGAGGCCTTCTCGAACAAGTCAAAGAAGCAGAGGATATTCAAACAGCCCTGTCGGAAAGCGGTGACCAGCTGATCAGCGGAGTAACCGGTTCGGCCAGGGCCTTTCTGGCGGCTGCAGCATATGAGAAAACCGGGCGGTCCCAGCTTGTCGTGGCACACAACCTGCTGCAGGCACAGAAAATGCACGACGATCTGGCAACTCTTCTCGGAGAGGAGCACGTCTTTCTCTATCCGGTCAACGAATTGATTTCAGCAGAAGTGGCTGTTGCCAGCCCCGAACTGAGAGGACAGCGTATTGAGGCACTGAATCACTGGGCCGCCGGAAAGAATGGCATTCTCGTCACACCGGCTGCCGGTATGCGGCGCCTGCTTCCTCCACCTGAAAAGTGGAAAACAGCGCAGGTGACGATTGAACAGGGGAAAGATCTCGACACGGATCATTTATTTGCTTCTCTCGCAGCCTCCGGATTCCACCGGAACGATATGGTCGGCGCTCCGGGGGAATTCAGCGTCCGCGGGGGGATTATCGATATTTACCCGCTGACCGAATCCCACCCGGTACGGATTGAGCTGTTTGATACCGAAGTCGACTCCCTCCGCTATTTTGATGTGGAGTCGCAGCGCTCACTCGAACAAATCGAGGAGATCGTCATCGGTCCGGCCCGTGAGATTCTTCTGGAAGAAAAGGATTTTGAGCGGGGAGCCGGAGAATTGGAGAAAAAGCTTTCGGACAGCCTGAAAACAGGGAGTGATGACACGCTCAACGAACAGCTCTCCGAGTATGTCCGCGGTGAAATCGAGCAGCTGCGCCAAAAGCAGACGTTTGATTCCATGTACAAATATATGTCGCTGTTTTACGAAAAAACGTATACATTACTGGACTATTTCCCGGAGGATGCTTCCCTGATCGTCGATGAACCGAGCCGGGTGCTTGAAGTCATTGAGAACCTGGAAAGAGAAGAAGCAGACTGGCAGACAACGATGCTTTCCCAGGGACATATTCCCCGGGAAATAACGATGTCGATTTCCTGGGATGATGTCATGCACGCGAAGATGCGGAAAGTGTACTTCTCGCTGTTCGTCCGCCAGATTCCGGGGACGACGATCGAGCGGAACACGAACCTGCAGACCAAATCCATGCAGCAGTTTCATGGCCAGATGAATGTCCTGCAGCCGGAGCTGAAGCGGTGGAAGGAAAATCAAAGTGCTGTCATTTTTGCCTGCGCAGATGAAGAGCGTGCCGAGCGCCTGCAGCGGGTGCTGCATGATTACGATATGGAGGCAGCTGTCGTGAAGCCGGATACGCCCCCTGCCTACGGCCAGGCACAGATCGTCCCGTCGGTCGTCGGCAGCGGTTTTGAACTGCCGCTTGAGAAACTGGTGCTCATTACCGAAGAGGAAGTGTTTACGAAGAAAACGCCGAAGAAGCCGAAGCGGCGCACGCAGAAGCTTTCCAACGCCGAGCGGATTAAAAGCTATTCCGAACTGAATGTCGGCGACTGGGTCGTGCATGTCAATCACGGGATCGGGAAATATCTCGGCATCGAAACACTTCAGGTTGGTGACGTGCACAAAGACTATATGCACATTTCCTATGCAGGAAACGACAAGCTTTACGTTCCGGTCGAGCAGATCGATCAGGTGCAGAAATATGTCGGATCCGATGAAAAAGAGCCGAAGCTGTACTCGCTCGGAGGCAGCGAATGGAAGAAAGTGAAGTCGCGCGTCCGGAATTCGGTTCAGGATATCGCCGATGATCTGATTAAGCTGTACGCCGAGCGCGAGCAGTCCCGCGGCCATGCTTTTTCCCGGGACAGCATCGAGCAGCAGGAATTTGAAGCGGCCTTTCCATATCAGGAAACGGAAGACCAGATCCGGGCGATTGGAGAAATCAAAGAAGACATGGAACGCGGCCGTCCGATGGACCGCCTTCTCTGCGGGGATGTCGGCTACGGGAAAACAGAAGTGGCTCTGCGTGCTGCGTTTAAAGCATTGATGGACGGCAAGCAGGTGGCGATTCTCGTCCCGACGACGATTCTTGCCCAGCAGCACTATGAAACGATCCGGGAGCGGTTCCAGGACTTCCCGGTAAACACAGCGCTTCTCAGCCGCTTCCGCACGAGAAAACAGATAAAAGAAACCTCGGAGGGGCTGAAAAAAGGCAGCATCGATATCGTTGTCGGCACCCACCGCCTGTTATCGAAAGACATTGAATTTAACGAACTCGGTCTGCTCGTCGTCGATGAGGAGCAGCGGTTTGGTGTCACGCATAAAGAAAAGATCAAACAGCTGAAAGCAAACGTCGACGTGCTGACGCTTACCGCGACGCCGATTCCACGGACGCTGCACATGTCGATGCTCGGCGTGCGTGATCTTTCCGTTATTGAAACACCGCCGGAAAACCGTTTCCCGGTGCAGACGTACGTGGTGGAATACAACGATGCCCTGACGCGGGAGGCGATCGAGCGGGAACTTGCGCGCGGCGGGCAGGTATTCCTGCTCTACAACCGGGTGGAGGATATTGAATCGGTCGCCGACCGCATTTCCATGCTCGTTCCGGATGCGTCGGTGCGTTTCGCGCACGGCCGGATGACGGAAACCGAACTGGAGTCGGTCATGGTCGACTTTCTGGAAGGGGAAGCGGATGTACTCGTGACGACGACCATCATCGAAACCGGCGTCGATATTCCGAACGTGAATACGCTCATTATTCATAATGCCGACCGGATGGGTCTCTCCCAGCTGTACCAGCTGCGCGGACGGGTCGGCCGCTCGAGCCGGATTGCGTATGCTTACTTCACCCACCAGCGGGACAAAGTGCTGTCGGAAGTAGCGGAACACCGGCTTCAGTCGATGAAAGAATTTACCGAGCTAGGCTCCGGCTTCAAAATCGCCATGCGCGATTTGTCGATCCGAGGTGCCGGCAACCTTCTCGGCGCAGAGCAGCACGGATTTATTGCCTCTGTCGGGTTCGACCTTTACTCGCAGATGCTGAAAGAAGCGATTGATGAGCGGAAGGAAGAAATCGACCGGAAAGCCGGAAAAGAACCGGAACAGCCGAAAGCGCCGGAGCTGGAGCTTGATATTCAGGTCGATGCCTACCTGCCGGAGAGCTATATTCCGGATTCGCGTCAGAAAATCGACATGTATAAACGGTTCCGCGGGCTGCAGACGATGGAAGAGCTCCGGGATCTGCAGGATGAAATGATCGACCGCTTCGGGGAGTACCCGGATGAAGTAGATTATTTATTCTCCGTCTCCAAAATTAAGCTTCTTGCCCGGGATTACGGTGTGGAGAAGGTTAGTGAAAAGCAGCAGGTGTGCCGCATGTCGATCAGCGAGGAGATGACGTCACGGATTGATGGTTCCAAGCTGTTTACACTCGTCAATAAACTGTCCCGTCATCTGTCGCTTGCGATGGAAGGGAAGCAGATAACCGTCCACTTGAAAACGAAGCCGCTCGATGACGGGACGTACCTGTCCCTTCTCGTCCGCGTGCTCGAGCAGCTTCCGGACGTACGGAAAGACGAGCCGGTCAACGCATGACAGAGCAGAAACGGGCCGGAGGATGGCTCGCCTCCGCCGCGGTCCTTTCTGCCGCCGCGCTTGCCGCCAAGGGATTAAGTGCCGTATATAAAGTACCGTACCAGCAGCTCACCGGCGATCTCGGCTTTTATGTCTATCAGCAGGTGTACCCGCTGTACGGGCTGGTGCTCGTCATCGGCACGTACGGCATTCCGCTTGTTATCGCATCTGCTGTGCAGCAGAAAAAAGACAGCGCCCATCTGCTTGCGCCGTTTTATTTCCGGATTCTCTTCCTCCTTTTTGCCGCTCTTGGCATCCTGCTTCTTGTGCAGGCGCCGGTGCTTGCCGGCTGGATGGGAGATGACAGGCTGACGCCGGCACTCCGACTGATGGGGCTGCCTTTCTTCTTTCTGCCGGCCCAGGCCGTATGGCGCGGCATGGCCCAGGGGGAGGGACGGACGATGCCGACGGCACTGTCCCAGGTGAGCGAGCAGCTCGTACGGGTGATCGTCATTCTGGCGGCTGCCTGGACGGCGATGGCTGTCGCAGGCCCGTATGCCGCCGGGTTATCCGCCGGTATCGGTGCCGCTGCAGGGGGAGCCGTCTCCCTGATCGTACTAAAGCGGAGCAGTGCTTTCTCCGGGAGTCTCACTAGGCGGGAGCCGCTTCCGCCGCATGCAGCCAGAGAAGCAGGGAAACTTCTCTGGCACGGTTTTCTCGTGTCTGCCGGTGCACTGCTTCTTGTCCTGCTTCAGCTCGTGGATGCATTCACGCTCGTGAACCTGCTTGCCGTGCCGGATGCGGTCATTGCAAAAGGTACCTATGACCGCGGCTGGCCGCTGATTCAGACCGGTGCGGTGGTAACGACGGTTTTTTCCTATGCTGCTGTTCCGGTCGTCGCCTTTTACGCGGCAGCAGGTGATCCGCGTGCGTGGGTGGAGTCGGCCCGCGCTGTCAAATTTGCCGTTGTGTTCGGAAGCGCCGCTTCAGCCGGACTGGCAGTGATTATGCCGTGGCTGAACCCGGGGCTGTTTCAGACGGCAGCCGCGCAGCAGGAGCTTACGGTGCTGTCGCTTTCCGTTCTTCCGGCAGCTGTATTTATGACTTCCGCTGCGCTGCTTCATGCAGCCGGGCGCACCCTGGAGGCAGCTGCTGTGCTTGGTGCAGCGCTTGCTGTAAAGGGTGTGCTGCAGTACGCTCTCGTTCCCGTATACGGAGTCATGGGAGCGGCCTGGGCAACGACACTTGCCGCGTCCGCTGCAGGTGCCGGAGGACTTCTTCTTTTGTGGAGAAAGCTCCCCGGAGTGGCTGGAAAGCGCGCCATGATGGCAGCAGCGTCTCTTGCAGGCATGGGTGCCGGAGCACGGGTGACAGCTTCGGCCACTGCATCGGTGCTGCCGGATCTCGCTGCGGCGGTTCTTGCGTCAGCAGTGGGCGCATGTCTTTACATTGTCCTGCTCTGGTACCTGCGTGTATTTACAGAAGAAGAATGGCAGGCACTGCCGAAACTGCCGTCGCTGCTTCCATACCGCAGTGCGCGGACTAAAGGAGAGAGATGAATGAATCAACCACATATTACGATCGTCGGGCTCGGACCCGGCGGAATGGATCAGCTGTCCCTCGGGACGTACCGTCTTCTTGAGCAGGCCGGGCACCGGTATTTCCGCACGGCTCATCACCCGGCAGCGCGTGAGCTGGAAGCGGAGGGGATGACGTTTACCTCCTACGACAGCCTGTACGAAAACGCCGTCTCGTTTGAAGAGGTGTATCCGGCGGTTGCAGAGAGCGTGATGAAGGAAGCAGAGAAACACGGTTCCATCGTCTATGCCGTTCCCGGACATCCGCTGACAGCGGAAATGACCGTGCAGCTTCTGCTGCGCCAGCCGGCCGTGCCGGTGGAGATTGCCGGCGGCCAGAGCTTTCTGGACCCAATGTTTCAGGCGCTCGGCGTGGACCCGAACGACGGGTTTCAGCTCGTTGACGGAACGTCGTTTTCCGCGGAATCGCTTGATAAACTGTCCCATCTAATTATCAGTCAGGTGTACGATGAACAGAGTGCCTCCGGGGTGAAGCTGCAGCTCATGGAAACGTATCCGGATGATTACCCGGTGACGATCGTGACCGCGGCGGGATCCCGGGAGGAGTCGATTCTTCAGGTGCCGCTGTATGAGCTCGACCGGGCGGTGACGCAGAATAATCTGACAGCGGTCTATGTACCGCCGGTGGAGGATGAAACGATCCGCTACCGCGATTTCCCGATGCTCCGGGATGTCATCCGCATTCTGCGCAGTCCGGAAGGGTGCCCGTGGGACCGGAAACAGACGCATGAATCGCTGAAGCGCTATGCGGTGGAAGAAGTATACGAGCTTCTGGAGGCAATCGATGAGCAGGATGACGATCATATTGTCGAAGAGCTCGGCGATGTGCTGCTGCAGGTCATGCTCCACGCGCAGATCGGAGAGGACAACGGCTACTTTGACGTATCGGATGTCATCGAACATGTGACAGAAAAGATGATTCGGCGTCATCCGCACGTTTTCGGTGAAGAGAAGGCGGAAGATGCGGAGAAGGTGCTTCAGAACTGGGAGGCGATCAAGCAGCAGGAGAAGCAGGGCGGGAAACGGGAATCCCGTCTCGATGGAATTCCGCAGGCACTTCCGGGACTGCTCCGTGCGCTGAAAATCCAGAAGAAAGCGGCGAAGGCAGGCTTTGACTGGGGCGACGAAGGGCCGATGTGGCAGAAAGTCGAAGAAGAAATTGCGGAATGGAAAGAAGAAGAAAAAGCAGGAAATGAGCAGGCAGCTGCCGAAGAATTAGGAGACGTGCTTTTTGCACTGGTCAATGTAGCCAGAAGCCGCGGCATCGATCCGGAGGAAGCGCTGCAGCAGACGAACCGCAAGTTTTCCAGGAGGTTCCGTTATATCGAATCCAGTCTGGATAGCGAAGGGCGGACCATGGAAGAAGAGACACTTGACGACCTCGACCAGCTCTGGGAAAAAGCGAAAACTGAAGAATAAGCAGGTGAAATCATCATGAGACTCGATAAATATTTGAAGGTGTCCCGGCTCATCAAACGCCGGACGATGGCGAAAGAAGTAGCAGGACAGGGCCGCGTGCTCATTAACGGAAATAAAGCAAAAGCAGGGAGCGAAGTATCCCCCGGGGACGAGCTGACAATCCAATTCGGCCAGAAGACGGTCACAGCACGCGTCCTCCGGACAGAAGGAGCGGCGAAAAAAGAGGAAGCTGCCACATTCTACGAAATTATTTCCGAAGAGCGTGCAGGCGAATAGTCTCTTGCCGCGGCACGGCTGCAAAGGGTATGATAAAGGATATATGCAGATAGTCAGAACGAGACAGAGCGGAGGAGGATGACGCATGAAGGAGAAACCATCATCACAGGTGCGCCGGCTGACAACCGAGTATGTCGAGCGGAAAGAAGAGCAGGAAGAGCACCAGCGCCGGCGGATGCGCGGGTTAAAGCGGAGGCTGACGGCGTTCGCTGTTGTGATGGCCTTCGTGCTCATCAGTACGTCCGTCATTTTATTTCAGCAGCATCAGACGCTGAATCAGAGTGAGCAGGAACAGCTCCAGCTCGAAGAACAGCTCGCACAGCTGGAGGCAGACGAAGCAGATCTGAAAAATGAAATTGAACTTCTGCATGACAATGAATACATAGGAGAACTGGCGCGGAGGGATTATATGCTCTCGAGACCGGGAGAGACACTGTTCCAGCTGCCGCGGTCCCAGATGGTTGACGAATAACCGGTTCCTCCGTATGCTTTAGGCAGCAGGAGAATGCCTTACTGGAGGAAACAGGATATGACGATCAAAACAGGCCGCACCTACACAGGTACGGTGACAGGCACAGCAAAGTTCGGACTTTTTGTCGAACTTCCGGACGGCAGGGACGGACTGGTTCATATCAGTGAAGCGGCGGAAGGATTTGTCCGCAGTGTCAGACAGGCGGCTTCCAAAGGAGATACCGTCCGGGTGCGTGTTCTCTCGGATGACGGGGAGCGCATCAGTCTTTCCATGCGGCAGGCTTCCCCCGCACCACCGGAACGGACGCCGGAAGAAGTCGAGTCGCACGCCTATGAAACCGCCGCCCGCGCGGAAGAAAAACTTGAAGCACTCACTGTCCGTCTGGAAGAGCAGGAGAACAGACTCCGGCTGTACCAGCCGGATGCGGTGCAGACAAAGGAATAACAGAAAGGATGTCCCGCCGAATGGCCGGCAGACATCCTTTCTGTGTGTCTGAAGTCTGAACAGGAAGGGAGGGGACCGAGGATGACCCCGGAATGGACAAAAGAAACCGCCCTTGGAGCGAAAGCGGACAAAGTGATGGACGTCTGTCTTCTGGCCGGCGAGATTATGCTGACCTACGGTGCTGAAACGTATCGTGTGGAGGAAACGATCGAGCGGATGGCAGAGGCAGCAGGATTTACGAATGTCCACTGCTTTTCCACAACGACGGGGATTTTCCTGTCCTTTGAAGAAGAGAAGGGCAAGGGGGATCTGATGCAGATGGTTCGTGTCGACGACCGGATGCAGGATTTAAATAAGGTAACCGAAGTCAACCAGGTATCCCGCGAGTTTACAGGCGGCTTTTTAACCGTACAGGAAGCCGAGCGCCGCCTCGAGGAGATTATCGAAGCGAAAATCCAGTATCCGATCTGGCTGATCCACATCGGCTCCGGTGTCGCAGGCGGCGGCTTTTCGTACTTATTCGGCGGCGGTCTCTTCGATTTAATCCCCGCTTTTTTTGCTGCGGTTATTGCGAGCGTGACGCTCGTGCAGATCGAAGGTTACTTGAAGGTCCGTTTCGCCTCGGAGCTTGCGGCCGCATTTGCCGGAAGCACGTCGGCGATCGCCTTTGTAGCGCTCGGTCTCGGCAGCAGCATGGATCAGGTCATTATCGGCTCACTCATGCCGCTCGTTCCAGGCGTCCCGCTTACCAATGCCGTGCGCGATCTCCTCTCCGGTGATCTTCTCGCCGGCATCAGCCGCGGGGTGGAGGCACTGTTAACGTCGCTTTCGATTGCGAGCGGCGTGGCGCTTGCCGTATCGATATTTTTATAAAGCTCAAAAAAGAAAGGGGGGAAGACAGTGGTACTTCTTACGCAGCTGGTGGTTACGTTTGCCGCCATACTCGGCTTCGGGATTATCCTTAGTGTGCCGAGACGCGCGCTCGTAATCGGAGCGCTCATCGGGGTGTGGACGTGGTTCGTTCTGCAGGTAGGGCTGATGGCGGGCCTGACAAACGTCGTATCGACGGTGCTTGCCTCGCTCACTGCCGCCGTCATCGCCCATATTCAGGCAAGGCGGATTCAGATTCCTGTTACAGCACTTTCCATCCCGGGTATTCTGCCGCTGGTGCCGGGAAGTCTCGCCTATTTCACCATGCTCTCGTTTGTCGAGGGGGATTACCTTGAGGGGCTCGAATACGGCGTGCAGACGATGCTCCAGGCAGGAGCGATTGCCGCCGGTCTCGTTCTTGCACTGTCTGTCTTCTCCTTCCGGAAAGGAATAGGAAACCGCTATGAAACAGGCAAAGAATAAACCGCTGCAGCTTCCCGCGGGCAGTGAACCGGTTCTCGCAGCGGTATCCGGCGGGCCGGACAGCATGGTGCTTTTGGATCTTCTGCTGAACAGCGGCAGACACATCGAAGCCGTGTACGTCCACCATCATCTCCGAAAGGAAGCAGAAGCGGAGATCGAACAGATCCGGCAGACGGCAGAGAATGCCGGCTGCCTGTTTCACGTGAAACATATTTCTCCGGGAAAAAATCAGGCCGATTACCGCCGGAAAAGGTACGCAGCCTGTTACGAAGTCATGAAAGAACGCCGTCTCCCGCTTCTTGCAACGGCCCACCACGCCGACGATCAGGCAGAGACGATGCTTATGCAGCTGATCCGGGGTGTGCTTTTCCGACCGGCGGGAATGTCGGAGAAACGGCCGGTCCCCGGCGGTACGCTGATCCGTCCGCTGCTGTTCTGGACGAAGGGAGAGATCTATACCTATGCCCGGGAAAACAGCATTTCCTTTTCCCGGGATGCGTCCAATGACAGCAGTATGTATCAGCGGAACCGTCTGAGACAGCGGATTCTTCCGGCTGTCCGTGAAGAAAACCCGTCGTTTTCGCAGAATGCAGTGTGGATGGCGGAGCGTGCACAGGAGGAGGAAGCGTATCTTCAGAAAGAGGCAGCGGCATTGCTGCCGGAGGTCCGTCAGAGCGGAGGCGGTGTACTTATCTCCTGTGAAGAATGGGAGCAGATTCCGGCAGCGCTGAGGTTCCGCTGCCTTCACCTGCTGCTGTCCCGCCTTGACCCGGACATTTCCTGGGGGCGTGAGCATCTGGAAGCGGTTCTTCGGCTGTTCGGGAGCGGTTCAACAACCGGTTCCGTGACGCTTCCGGGAAACTGGACGGCAGAAAGTCGTTATTCCGACGTTTATATAGGGAAAGAGGAAGGAGAAGCCGATCCATTTTGTCTTCCGCTTGATCCGGAGGAGACCGTGGAGCTGCCGTTTGGCACCGTAACAGCCGGGATGTCCGCCTGCGGTGAACAGAGCAGCTTCTGGGAAGTTCCTCATTCCTCTCTGCCCCTCTATGTCCGCAGCCGCCGTCCCGGGGACCGTATCGTGACTTTATCGGGGACAAGGAAAATTAAAAAGATCTTCATTGATCACAAAATTCCCCGAAAAGTGAGGCAGGAATGGCCCATAGTGACGGACAGTCATGGTACAATATTAGAGATACCTTTTTTGGAGAGGGCGCTTCCATATTCTGTGGAAAACACGGAAACAACACCGCTCTATCTTTCGTATACAAGAGGATCTAATTTTTAGGAGGAATCAGTCAACTATGCATGAGGACATTCTGGAAGTTTTGATTTCGGAACAGGAAATTCAGGACAAAATCGCGGAACTTGGAACGCAGCTCACGAAAGAGTATGAAGGAAGTTTTCCGCTGGTTATTGGTATTCTGAAAGGATCTCTTCCGTTTATGGGAGATCTGATGCAGAAGATCGACGGCCACCTGGAATACGATGTAATGGATGTATCAAGCTACGGCAGTGAACTGGTAACGTCAGGGGAAGTAAAGATCGTCAAGGACCTCAACACGTCCATTGAGGGAAGAGATGTTATTATTGTCGAGGATATTATCGACAGCGGCAACACGCTCAAATACTTAACGGATCTGTTTAAATACCGGAAGGCGAATTCCGTAAAGATTGTCACGCTTCTGGATAAGCCGGACGGACGCCAGGTGGATATCTATCCGGATACCGCCGGTTTTGTAGTGCCTGATAAGTTTGTTGTCGGCTACGGTCTGGACTATATTGAACGCTACAGAAACCTCCCTTATATCGGAGTACTGAAGCCGGAAGTATACCAGAAGTAAATTCGTTGTAGGACGTTTTCATAGTGTGGTACGATGTGTGAAGTGTATTTGACGTGGGAGGAGGTCCAGGATGAACCGTATATTTCGTAATACGATATTCTACGTCATGATCTTCCTTGTTATTATCGGGATAGTCAGCATTTTTCAGCAGGACACCGATGAGACAGAAGAGATGACGTTTAATGAATTCCAGCAGGAGCTGGAGAATGAAAACATTGAATCACTGACCATCCAGCCGACGCTGGATGTCTATACTGCACGCGGACAGCTCGAAGGTGCAGCGGAAGATGAATATTTCACGGTCAACGTACCGGATCTTCAGGTATTCCTGGAGGAGATTGTAAACAGCGCAGGTGAAGAGGGGATCAGTGAACTGGTCGTCGAAGAAGCCGAAGAGCCGAGTGGATGGGTCAACTTCCTGACCGCGATCATTCCATTCGTTATTATCTTCATTCTCTTCTTCTTCCTTCTCAGCCAGTCGCAGGGCGGCGGAAGCCGTGTCATGAACTTCGGTAAGAGCAAGGCGAAGCTCGTGAGTGAAGATAAGAAGAAAGCCCGGTTTAAAGATGTAGCCGGTGCAGATGAAGAAAAGCAGGAACTGGAAGAAGTCGTCGACTTTCTGAAGGATCCGCGCAAGTTCGCGGAAATCGGCGCACGTATTCCAAAAGGGGTGCTGCTCGTCGGCCCTCCGGGTACCGGTAAAACATTGATTGCCCGTGCCGTAGCAGGGGAAGCCGGTGTTCCGTTCTTCTCCATCAGTGGTTCCGACTTCGTGGAGATGTTCGTCGGTGTCGGTGCGTCCCGTGTACGTGACTTGTTTGAAAATGCGAAGAAAAACTCGCCGTGTATCATCTTTATTGATGAGATCGACGCAGTAGGACGACGCCGCGGCGCCGGACTCGGCGGCGGACACGATGAGCGGGAGCAGACACTGAACCAGCTTCTCGTAGAGATGGACGGTTTTGGTGTCAACGAGGGAATCATTCTGATCGCGGCAACCAACCGTGCGGATATTCTGGACCCTGCCCTTCTTCGTCCGGGACGTTTTGACCGTCAGATCACGGTCGGCCGTCCGGATGTAAAAGGACGCGAGCAGGTGCTTCATGTCCACGCTAAAAACAAGCCGCTTGCAGACGATGTCGACTTGAAAGCCATCGCTCAGCGCACACCTGGTTTTGCCGGGGCGGACCTGGAGAACCTGCTGAACGAAGCAGCGCTCGTCGCAGCCCGTGCGGATAAGAAAAAGATCGATATGGTTTCGATCGATGAAGCGATCGACCGGACGATCGCCGGTCCTTCCAAGAAGAGCCGTGTGATCTCCAAGAAGGAACGCAACATTGTCGCCCACCACGAAGCCGGACATACGGTCGTCGGTGTGAAGCTTGAAAATGCCGATATCGTTCACAAGGTAACGATTGTTCCGCGTGGACAGGCCGGCGGCTATGCGATGATGCTTCCGAAAGAAGACCGCTACTTTATGACAAAGCCGGAGCTGATCGATAAGATTATCGGCCTTCTCGGCGGACGTGTGGCAGAGGAAATCATGTTCAACGAAGTGAGCACCGGTGCCCACAATGACTTCCAGCGCGCCACAGGCATTGCCCGGAAGATGGTCATGGAGTACGGCATGAGCGACAAGCTCGGCCCGGTTCAGTTCGGCAGCTCGCAGGGAGAAGTCTTCCTCGGCCGCGATATTAACAATGAACAGAACTACAGTGATGCGATCGCGCATGAAATCGATCTGGAAGTCCAGTCGATTCTGAAAAATGCCTATGCACGCTGTAAAGAAATTCTGACGGAAAACAAGTCCAGCCTGGAGCTTGTGGCAGAGACCCTTCTGGAATACGAAACACTCGACGCGAAGCAGATCGAGTCCCTCGTCAATGAAGGCAGACTGCCGGACGACCACTATGCGTCAAGAGAGAACGACGCGTATGAATCGGTCGAAGCACCGGCGGATGATGCGGATGCACCTGCACCGGAAGGCGAAGAAACACCTTCTCCGGAAGAGGACCGCCGCGCCGCAGAAGATACCGATGAGAAAGACGATGATCAAAAGCGCGACTAAGGCAGTCAGAGAGGGGGCTTCCCGGATATTTTCCGGAAGCACCCCTCTTTTTTCGCCTTTCAGAGCCCGTTCCTACACTACGGCTGAAGGGCAGGTTTCAGCCTGTGCGCAGAAGTGCTCTACTACCAATTCGTTATAACGATGCATGAAAACGGAGTTTGTTTACAGTCTGTGCTGCTTCCAGCAGCTTTCTCCAATTTTTTATCCGTGAATAGAGGAGGTGGACAGCGTGAAACTTGTCCTTGATATTGGTAATAAAACGATCCATGCCGGGGTATATGAAGCGGAAGAGCTGCTATATGAATTTTCTTTAAAGATGGACCGGCACCGGCCGGGTGACGAATATGCGCTTCTCTTTGAACAAATGCTGGAACGGGGCGGCATTTCTGTATCCGATCTGACCGGAGCGATGGCCTGCTCGGTGGTATCGGGAGCAGAAACGTTGTTTGCGGAAGTGCTGGAGGATCATCTGCAGCTGAGCGCCGCTTTCGTCGGGCCCGGCGTGAAAACGGGGCTGCAGATTTTGTATGATAACCCCCGGGATGCAGGGGCGGACCGGATTACAAATGCATGCGCGGCCAAAAAACTATACGGGTACCCGGTCATTGTCTGTGATATCGGCACGGCCGTGACGTTCTGCTACATTAATGAGCTGGGGCAGTACAGCGGAGGGGCAATTCTTCCCGGCATGGAGGAAGCGATGGAAACACTCGCGGAAAAAGCGTCCCGTCTGCCGCAGGTGGAACTGGTGCGGCCCCGCCGTGTGATTGGAAGAAGTACGGTGGAGGCACTGCAGTCCGGAGCCCACTTCGGTCTGCTCGCCCAGGTGGAGGGGATGATCCACCGTATCCGCCGGGAGGCCGGGACCGAAGCGCCGGTTGTACTGACCGGAATGAATGCAGAAGCAGTCGCCCGGGAAAGCCGCCTGATTGATTATGTCCGTCCGCACCTGACACTTGAAGGACTGTCGCTGATTTACGATAATAAGGAAGCAGATGGGTGAAAACCGTCTTACTATAGAGGAGGAATACGCATGAAAGACTATCTTGTAAAAGCACTTGCCTACGATGACAAAATCCGGATTTATGCGATCCGGTCGACTGATATGGTAAAGGAAGCCGCCCGACGCCACGATACGTGGAGAACAGTTACGGCCGCTCTCGGGCGTGCGCTCACTGCCGGAACGATGATGGGCTGCATGCTGAAAGGCGACGAGAAACTGACGGTCAAAATTGAAGGAAACGGACCGGCGAGCCCGATTATTGTTGATGCCCAGGCGCAGGGGTCGGCCCGCGGCTACGTCACGAACAGTCACGTCGATCCGGAGCGCTACGACAGCGGTAAGCTGAATGTCGCTGCAGCGGTCGGTACGGAAGGTTCGCTTTCTGTCGTGAAGGATCTTGGCATGCGTGATCACTTTACCGGTAACGTGCCGCTTGTGTCCGGAGAGCTCGGCGAAGACTTCACGTATTATTTCGCCACGTCGGAACAGACACCGTCATCGGTCGGATTAGGTGTCGTGATCGGAAAAGAGGATATCGTCGAAGGAGCCGGCGGGTTCATTCTCCAGATTATGCCGGGCGCGGATGATGAAATACTGGATGAAGTGGAGAGCCGACTGCAGGCACTGCCACCGGTATCGTCGATGATCCGCCGCGGCGACACGCCGGAACAGATTGTGGAGCAGCTTGCCGGAAGCGGCAACTACCGCATTCTGGAAACGAAAGATACGTGGTTTGAGTGCCAGTGTTCAAAGGAACGAATCGTAACAGCGCTGTACAGTCTGGATGATGAAGAGCTGTCCGCCATGATCCACGAGGACGGCGGCGCGGAAACGACGTGTCACTTCTGCCGGGAGCAGTACTGGATCTCGAAAGAGGAGCTCGAAAATATTCTTTCCGAAAAGCAGTCTGCCTCCAGATAAAGAGGGGCGCTGCCTGAAAAGTCAGAAGTTGCAATTCCCAGAATTCTCTGCTATGGTAGAGCATATAGTCAATTAATCTTATTAAAATACTAGGGATTAATCAAGGAGGCGCTCGAACATGGTAAAAGTAGTGAACTCAGTGACAGAACTTATCGGTGAAACACCGCTGGTTAAGCTGCAGCGGATGGTACCTGAAGATGCAGCGGATGTCTACCTGAAGCTGGAATATTCCAATCCGGGAAGCAGTGTAAAGGACCGTATCGCCCTTTCCATGATTGAATCTGCCGAAGAGCAGGGTCATTTAAAGCCCGGCGATACCATTCTGGAGCCGACGAGCGGAAATACCGGCATCGGTCTTGCCATGGTGGCAGCGGCGAAAGGCTACAAGAGTATTCTCGTCATGCCGGATACGATGAGCATGGAGCGCCGCAATCTTCTCCGCGCCTACGGTGCCGACCTCGTTCTTACACCCGGACCGAAGGGAATGAAAGGTGCTATTGCCAAGGCGGAAGAACTGCAGAAAGAGCACGGATACTTTATGCCGCAGCAGTTTGAAAATCCGGCAAACCCGAAAATCCACCGCGAAACGACCGGAAAAGAGCTCGTGGAGCAGGCCGGTGATCAGCTGGACGGTTTCGTTTCCGGTATCGGCACAGGCGGAACCATTACGGGTGCCGGTGAAGTACTGAAAGAAAAGTTCCCGGAGCTTCACATCGTAGCGCTCGAACCGGAGGATTCTCCAGTACTGTCCGGCGGAGGCCCCGGTCCGCATAAAATTCAGGGCATCGGTGCCGGCTTTGTTCCGGACATTCTGAATACGGACATTTACGACGAAGTCATGCAGGTATCTACAGACAAGTCCTACGAGTATGCCCGCCGCGCTGCGCGCGAAGAAGGGATTCTCGGCGGCGTGTCCTCCGGGTCCGCTATTTATGCAGCGCTGGAACTTGCGAAGCGTCTCGGAAGCGGCAAAAAAGTGATCGCGGTGATCCCAAGTAACGGGGAGCGCTACCTGAGTACACCACTTTACCAGTTCGAAGAAAACGAATAAAAAAGCTTGCAGCCGGGGCACATTGCTTCCGGCTGCTTTTCTGTATATGCTGCTGCCGTTCTGCCGGAGAATAAAACAAATGCTTGTCTGATCCTGTTTTTCCCATCAGGTGGTGAAGATTGCACCGATACAGGTGCACCCTTATAATGGGGAAAGATACAACGTGGACAGGAGGATGCCCCGTGGCAGACCAGCGATTCCCCTTTGCAGAGACATTTTCATATCCACAGCGCGACTGGTACGATACGTACCGCCGCCTGACAGAAAACGAACCGCAGCATGTCCTGATGGAAAGCGGCAGAGGCGGCCGCTGGATTTTTATCGGCGTGCGCCCGTGGGCCAGGCTGTACGGAAAAAACCGCCGGCTGACCATCGAGGAGAACGGCACGGTTTATACGAAGGACGGGCCGCTTCTGGAATCCCTCCGGAACTGGCTGAGCGCCCATCCGGCGGTACGGGATCCGAATCTGCCTGACTTTCAGGGCGGCCTTGCCGGTCAGTTCAGCTATGACCTGATACGTGAAATCGAATCGCTGCCGGAAAAGGCGGAAGACGATCTGCTGACAGCAGATATTGATCTGGCGGCATTCGATGAACTGTACGTGCTGGATACGCAGGAAAAGCGGCGTTTTCACATCGTCCTGGAAACGGAGGCCTCCCGTGCCGGCACACGGCTCGACCGCATGAGAGAAGCGTGGCAGCAGGCGGAACATGCCGGAGCCCCGCCGTTCCCGGAAGTGCGTATTCTGGAGGACCCGGAAATGGTCACACGTTCCTTCTCAGAGAAAATGTTTATCCGGGCCGTAGAAAAAATACAGGAATACATCGCAGCGGGCGACGTGTTCCAGGTGAACTTGTCCGTGCGGGAGACGCGGCCGCAGACGACCAGCGCCGAGCACATCTATTCGTGCCTGAGACGGCTGAACCCGTCTCCGTACATGAGCTATTTTCACACCCCGGAACGCACGTACATCGGCGCGTCGCCGGAGCTTCTCGTAAAAGTGAAGGGAAGCGTTGTTTCCACAAGGCCGATTGCCGGCACCCGCTCCCGCGGAAAAGATGAAGCGGAGGATGCAGCGCTTGCCGCGACGCTTTTGGAAAATGAAAAAGAGAGAGCGGAGCACATCATGCTTGTCGACCTGGAGCGGAATGACCTTGGACGGGTGTGCCGCTACGGCTCGGTGGAAGTAAATGAATTAATGGTGATTGAAAAGTATTCGCACGTGCAGCATATTGTCTCCAACGTCCGCGGAGAAAAGGCACCGGAGCATGACGCGGTCGATGTACTCGCCGCAGCCTTTCCGGGGGGAACCATCACCGGGGCTCCGAAGATCCGGACGATGGAAATTATCGAAGAGCTGGAGCCGGTCCGCCGCGGTGCTTACACCGGTGCCATGGGATGGATCGGCCTCGACGGGGATATGGAAGTCAATATCACGATCCGCACCATGATCGCTGAAGCCGGCGAACTGCACGTACAGGCCGGCGCGGGTATCGTTATTGATTCGCTTCCGGAGGCAGAATTCCAGGAATCGCTGAAAAAAGCCAAAGCACTGTGGCGTGCCAAAGAGATGAGTGAAGAAGAGCAGGAAGAGCAGAGGAGGATATCTACATGATATTAATGATCGATAACTATGATTCGTTTACGTACAATCTCGTCCAGTACCTTGGAGAGATGGGCGAAGAACTGGAAGTCCGCAGAAATGATCAGATCACGATCGAAGAGATTGAAAAAATGAGCCCGGACTATTTGATGATTTCCCCGGGGCCGTGTTCACCGGATGAAGCCGGTATTTCCATGGATGTCATCCGTGCTTTCGCCGGCAAAATTCCGATTTTCGGCGTCTGCCTCGGCCATCAGTCCATCGCCCAGGTATTCGGCGGCGATGTTGTTCGCGCGGAGCGGCTGATGCACGGCAAAACATCCGACGTGTACCATAACGGCGAAACCGTATTTCAGGGGCTGCCGGATCCGTTTACGGCCACGCGCTATCATTCCCTTATTGTAAAAAGAGAGACCCTGCCGGAATCGCTCGTGATTACAGCTGAAACAAAAGAAGGAGAGATCATGGGCCTCAGGCACCGGGAGCTTGCCGTCGAAGGCGTGCAGTTCCATCCGGAATCCATTATGACGGACACCGGCCGCCAGATTTTACGGAATTTCCTTCATACGTATAAGGATCACGTATGTACCTTCTCGTAAATGATGAAATCCGGCATAGCCGGGAAGCATTCCTTTCCCCGTACGAACATGGCTTTTTATACGGTGCCGGCGTATTTGAAACGTTCCGAACCTATAACGGCCGTCCGTTTCTGCTGGAGGATCATCTGGATCGGATGAGAGAGGGAGCAGAGGAGTTCGGCATCGAATTTCCGGAAAGCCGTATGGCCGGGATCCGCGAAAACATTTCCCGGCTCCTGGAAGTAAACGGACTTTCCGACGGTTATTTCCGCCTGAACCTCTCCGGCGGCGATGAAGGCGTCGGCCTGCCGGAAGGAATGTATACGGAGCCGCTTCTTCTCCTTTATGTGAAGCCGCTCCCGGAAAAGATGAAACCGGAAAAAACGGCGGCCACGCTCCGCCTGAGAAGAAGTACGCCGGAAGGGACCGTCCGGCGGAAATCCCACCACTACGGGAATAACATCCTGGCAAAACGGGAACTGAAAGAGCACGGTACAGATGAAGGCATTTTTCTCGATGCAGCGGGTGCTGTCAGCGAAAGCATCACATCCAATGTGCTGCTGTATAAAGACGGGGCTCTTTATCTTCCGGATAATTCCTGCGGCTGTCTTCCGGGTGTAACCGCCCACTATACAGCATCGCTGGCCAGAGAAGCGGGTCTCCGTGTGTTTACCGGAAGGTTTTCCGAAGCCTCCGCGCTGCATGCAGAAGAAGTGCTTCTTACAAACTCCATTCAGGAAATCGTTCCGGTCTCTTCCTGGAACGGCCGTCGTTTTCCAGGGAAAGACGGAAAAGCAGCACAGGTACTGCGTGCGCTCTACCGCGAAGGCGTAAATCGAACGATACGGGTGATATCATCATGAGACAGCAGGAAAAAATGACGTGGAAAAACCATACGCTTCATTTTTCAGAGAAGACGTATGTTATGGGAATATTAAATGTAACGCCGGACTCGTTCTCTGATGGAGGGAAGTTTTCCGATCATTCGATGGTTGCCTCCCGGGCACAGCAGATGGTGCTGGAAGGAGCGGACCTGATCGATATGGGCGCCGAGTCCACCCGCCCCGGCTCCACACCGATCGGTGAACAGGAAGAGCTGAGCCGGCTGATTCCGGCGCTCCGGGAAGTCCGGGGAGCCGTGGACGTGCCGATTTCCATCGATACGTATAAAGCATCGGTGGCAGAAGAGGCTGTGGCAAACGGAGCGGATATTATTAACGATGTGTGGGGGACGAAAGCGGATCCCCGTATGGCACAGACCGCCGCGGCTGCTGAGGTGCCGATTGTCATTATGCATAACCGGAAAGAAGCGCAGTATCTCGATCTGATCGAAGATATGAAGGCGGATCTGTATGAATCCATTGAGCGCTGCCTGCGTGCCGGTGTACGGGAAGATCTCATCTTTGTGGATCCGGGGGTCGGTTTCGCGAAGACGTATGAAGAGAATCTTCTCGTGATGCGCAACCTGCGTGAATTTACGGACATGGGCTACCCGGTTCTTCTCGGCACCTCGCGCAAATCGCTCATCGCAAAAACGCTGGACCTTCCGGTGGACGATCGTGTCGAAGGGACGGGAGCCACCGTCTGCAGAGGTATTGATGAAGGATGCGCGGTCGTGCGTGTCCACGATGTACTGGAAATGAGCCGCATGACGAAAATGATGGATGCCATGCTTGGAAAGGGTTCATCGATTACAGGAGGCGTCAAACATGGATAAAGTTTTTGTGCAGGGAATGAAGTTCTACGGCTACCATGGTGCATTTAAAGAAGAAAACGAACTGGGCCAGCGGTTTTACTGTGATGTCATTATGGAAATGGACTCCGAAACACCGGGCCGCTCGGATGATCTGGACGATACCGTTAATTACGCCCAGGTGTATGAAACCGCCAAAGAAGTGCTGGAAGGAGAGCCGGTAAAGCTGGTGGAGACGTTAACCCACCGGACGGCTGTACTAATTCTGGAACGTTTTGAGCTGGTAAAAGCCGTGACGATCAAGGTGACGAAGCCGGATCCGCCGATTCCGGGTCATTACGATGGCGTCGCGGTCGAAATACGGCGCGAACGGGGATTTGAAAAGCAGTGACCGTCCGTGCATTTATCGGTCTCGGGGCGAATATCGGTGATCCAGTGACACAGCTGGAGGAAGCCCTGGAACTGCTCGATAAACACGCGGACATCGATGTTGTCCGCGTGTCTTCTTTTTATCAGACGGCCCCGGTCGGCGTCTTGGACCAGCCGGACTTCACCAATGCCTGCTGCGAAATTTCGACATCCCTTCAGCCGCTCGATCTTCTCTCCTTTCTGCAGGAAGTGGAGCAGGAGCTCGGCAGGATCCGTGAAAAGCGGTGGGGCCCGCGCACACTGGACCTTGACATTTTGCTCTTTGGAGAAGAAAATATAAAGTTGGAATCGCTCATCGTTCCCCATCCACGCATGCACGAACGTGCGTTCGTAATCGTTCCGCTCGCAGAAATTGCGCCGGACATAGTTGTGCGGGACGGGAAGACGGCAGCGGAGTGGAAAGAGACGCTGCCCGATGCAGGTGATATCACAAAACGAAGCCCGCAGGATGATATAGAGAACGAGTAAGCGGGAGCCGGAGCGTGTTCCGGTCCTATAACAGAAGTTAGGCAGAGGGTGTGTCCGGGAGCGCCGGAGACACCCCTGCAACATGCAGAGGAGAGGATATTGTGAGCCACGAAACTGAAGCGTCGGATCAAATGCAGGTACGCCGGGAAAAGCTGGAGAATATGCTGGATCTGGGGATCGATCCGTTCGGTGGAAAATTTGAACGGACCCATGATGCAAAGACGATCCATGAAGCCTACGACGTATTCTCCAAAGAAGAGCTTGAAGAAAAAGAAGAAACGGTTACGATTGCCGGTAGAATGATGACAAAGCGCGGAAAAGGAAAAGCCGGATTCGCACACCTTCAGGACCTCAGCGGACAGATCCAGCTGTACGTCCGTAAAGATCAGGTGGGCGAAGAGCAGTACGACCTGTTCACGAAAGCGGATATCGGTGACATGCTCGGCATCCGGGGCACGATCTTTAAAACAAAAGTAGGAGAGCTTTCCGTAAAAGCACAGGATCTCGTGTTTTTATCGAAGTCCCTCCGTCCGCTTCCGGACAAGTATCACGGGTTAAAAGATGTAGAGCAGCGCTACCGCCAGCGCTACCTGGATCTGATCGTCAATCCGGAAGTGCGCGATACATTCGTTCTCCGCAGCCGTATTCTTCAGTCCATGCGCCGCTACCTGGATAACCAGGGCTTTCTGGAAGTCGAAACGCCGACGATGCACTCTATTCCGGGCGGTGCTTCGGCACGTCCGTTTATGACCCATCACAATGCGCTTGATATGACCCTTTATATGCGGATCGCCATCGAACTGCATCTGAAGCGGCTCATTGTCGGCGGCATGGAGAAAGTATACGAAATCGGCCGGGTATTCCGGAATGAAGGAATTTCTACACGCCACAACCCGGAATTTACGATGATTGAACTGTATGAAGCGTATGCGGATTACGAAGATATCATGGCACTTACCGAGGAATTAGTCGCGCATATTGCGCGTGAAGTGCTCGGCGGGACGAAGGTGGAATACGATGGGGTCGAGATTGACCTGGAGCCACAATGGAAGAGAGTTCATATTGTTGACGCCGTCAAGGAGCATACAGGTGTTGATTTCTGGCAGCAGATGAGTGATGAGGAAGCCCGCGCGCTGGCAGAAGAGCACAAGGTTCCGGTCAAAGATACGATGAAGTTCGGCCATGTCGTAAATGAATTCTTTGAAACGTTTGTAGAAGAGAAGCTGGTACAGCCGACGTTTGTGTACGGCCACCCGCTTGATATTTCCCCACTGGCAAAGAAAAATGCCGAGGATCCGCGGTTTACCGACCGCTTTGAGCTGTTCATCGTGGGACGGGAGCATGCCAATGCCTTCACCGAGCTGAACGATCCGGTCGATCAGCGTCAGCGGTTCGAAGCGCAGCTGCTGGAACGAGAGCAGGGGGACGACGAAGCCCACCGCATGGATGAAGACTTTCTCGAGTCGCTCGAATACGGCATGCCGCCGACAGGAGGACTCGGCATCGGTATCGACCGTCTTGTCATGCTGCTGACAGACTCCCACTCGATCCGGGACGTTCTCCTCTTCCCGCAGATGCGTGAAAAATCTGGAGAAGAAGAGTAAGCAGTAGAATAGAAACAGCGAAAGACTGCCTGTAGTGAACATTCACTGCGGGCAGTCTTTTATATTGGAGGTAAGAAAGTAGACCATTCGATTGGGAACCCTTCCGTCAGTATAAAACGAAGCAGAGGTGCACACGGCGTTCTGCAGTCAGATGAGGCGGAGCGTTTGTTCGCAGGTGGAGCGGGGTTTCATACGGACGCAAATTTATATAGAAGGAAAGAAAGTCCGCACCTGCATTTCTATTTAAAGAAAAAGTGCACAGCAGCAGAATCTTCTTACTCGAGCCGCCCGTTCAATGTCTTTAAAGAAAATAGAAAAGCGGCAGATAAGGAAAAAATAACGGGACCGAAATATAGAAGGAAAAACAGTGGCGGGACACTACATATAGAACAAGAAAAAAAGAAACGAAAAAAATAAATTTGATTTTAGAAAATCCTTGTCAAAGCAAAACAGAACGTGCTATATTATTATCTGTCGCCGCGGAAAGCAGAGCGGCAGAGCGCTTCTGAAAAAAACAACAAAAAAGTTGTTGACTCAGAAAAGCTCAAATGGTATATTAATTAAGTCGCCAAATTGAGCGGCGGAAACGAAAAGCCCTTTGAAAACTAAACAAAAGACAAAAGTGAAGGAAAGAGAATGACACATTCTCTGTTCAATTTCAATTTGGAATCTAAGCCAGATTCCGTCTG
>NZ_PVNS01000018.1 GCF_002993335.1 Alkalicoccus urumqiensis
GAACTGACAACGCAGCTTTCGCTGCATCAGACGGAATCTGGCTTAGATTCCAAATTGAAATTGAACAGAGAATGTGTCATTCTCTTTCCTTCACTTTTGTCTTTTGTTTAGTTTTCAAAGGGCTTTTTATCGCTCGCTTTTCTTATGAGCGACTTCTTCTATTATACGATCCGACCCGCTTAAAGTCAATGACTTTTTTGAGCCGATGTATGCGGCTGCTGTCTGTTTTCCGAAGCAGCGAGAATAAATGTACCATGCAGAAGATAGAGTCTGCAAGGAAAAAACCATATTCAGAAAAGTCGTTTTTTTATTCTCCTATATGCAGTATATTTCATCATCCGGACACTACATGTAGCAGATAAGGAAACGGATCGCTGAAGTGGTTTTGTCTCAAAGGAAAATGAAAGGGATGTAGAAGCAGCAGGATCGTCAGGGGAAAAAATGGAACAGACAAAAAACTTCCGGCGATCAGGAAAGATCACCGGAAGTTTCTCTTATAGAAGGAAAGGGTTCCTCTGTTTCTTCTACATCGTGACTTCATTTCGGTCAAGGGAGGCCTCCGTAATAAAAATATTCGGCTGGGTGCGGAGGTCCATCCGCTCTCCGGTCTGCAGTTCAAGTACAGGTCTTGTCGGATGCGCTCCTCCGGATTCCACTACTCTTGCCGACAGTCCGTTACTGAGACGGACGACGCTTCCGGGTGATAGATCTAATAGAAGCTCGAGGAAATCCCGGACACAGGTGTCATCCAATTTACCGAATTCATCCGTCTGCAGAAGCTCCAGTACCCGGTACGGCGACTGCTTTTTTCTGTACCTGCGCTCGGCGCTCATCGCATGAAAGACATCGGCGATCCCGATGATTTTTGCGAAGGGATGCAGCTTCTGTGACGTTACGTGGAGGGGATAGCCGCTCCCATCCTCCCGCTCGTGGTGCTGCAGTACACCGAGAAGCGCCTTTTTGTTGAAGCCGGGCACCTCCTCCAGCATCCGGTAGCTGAATACCGGATGCTTTTTCACTTCTTCATACTGCTCCCGGTTCAAACTGTCTTTCTTCTTATAGATATCAAATGAGATACGGGCCATGCCGCAGTCGGCGAGAAGGCCCGCGAGACCGAGCTGAATAATATCCGCGTTTTCCATGCCCATCTTCCGTCCGAGAAGCGAGCTGTAAATCGAAACGGCCACAGCGTGGTGGAAAATATACTGATCCGCACTGCTGTAATGATGAAGGTCCATCAGTTCCTGTTTTGTTGGTTCTTTCTCATACAGGGGGAGAAAGATTTCTCTCGCCGCATACGGTTCAATTTTCATCCGTCCCTGCCAGCGGAGAAATTCTTTTTTGTACCGCTGTACTGCCCGGAGATACCGGTTCATGAAGGAATCCTGATCATCAAACTGCCCCGGCGTCTGTTTCGGGTCTTCCCGGTCTTCCTTAATTACCTGGGAAGGCTTGAAGGTTGTTCCGTCCACCAGCTTCGGCTCCACGTAAACACTCTGCACGAGAAATGTCTGCAGGATCTGCAGGTGGTCTTTACCGAGTACGGTTTTTTTCCGCATGATTGGTTTGGACGTTTTTTTATATACGTCTTCTTTTAAAATACAGCCTGGCACCAGTTCTCGAATGGTTACGTGCATAGGACCGCTCCTTCAGTAAAGGGATAGGGCTAAACTCCCCTCCGCTATTCATTCAATCGAAAATGTTTACTCTTGTCCTCCATTATACGTGAATATATGGAATAAACAACTTATTTGTATCGTATTATAGGAATTTAGTCTTACTCATTGTTCTGTCTAAAGCATTACCCTTCTTTGTCAGGGCCGTCCGGGACGTTTGTCTGTCGTACAGCATGAGGCTCTCCTTCAAACGATTTTCCACAGAGATGCGGTGCCGCCTTACTGAAAGACGCCCCAGACTTTGTTGTCTGGAGCGTCCTTGTCTGTACTGTTTATTCTTCTTCGTCTTCCGGCTCCGGAGCCTGCTCTGCTTCCGGCAGCGCTTCTGTTTCCTCCTGGCCTTCTTCCATTTCCAGCGTTTCGAGGTCTTCCTCTTCATCCTCTTCATCGGAAATGTTGACGCGTGCAACGGTGGAGACATACTCCTCATCCCCGACACGGATCAGGCGCACTCCCTGCGTATTCCGCCCGGTCTGGGAGATTTCTTCCACCGGCATCCGGATGACGACACCGTTCGTCGTAATGATCATCAGATCGTGATCTTCCGCGACAACTTTCAAGGAAATCACATCGCCGTTTTTATCGGTAATATTGCAAGTTTTAATCCCTTTACCACCACGGGACTGACGTCGGTACTCTTCCATAACGGTCCGCTTTCCAAATCCGGATTCGGTAACGATCAGCACATCCTGCTCCGGGAAAATAATATCCATGCCGACGACTTCATCGTCTTTTCCGAGTGAAATGCCTTTCACTCCGGCCGCCGTACGTCCCATCTGACGCACGTCATTTTCATGGAATCGGATGGACATCCCCTTCTTCGTGCCGGTGATGACTTCGTGGTCGCCGTTTGTCCGGCGTACACCGTGCAGTTCATCGCCTTCACGCAGTTTAATGGCAAAGAGGCCGCCGCGGCGGATATTTTTAAACGCCTGCAGTGCCGTCCGTTTACAGACTCCGTACTTTGTCATGAAGAAGAGCGATTCCTCTTCCTGATCAAAGTTGGAGATCGGGATGACGGTACTGATATACTCATCCGGATCGATCTGAAGCAGGTTGATGATCGGGATCCCTTTGGATGTCCGCTTCTGCTCCGGCACCTCGTAGCCTTTAATCCGGTAGACTTTCCCTTTATTCGTAAAGAACAGAAGGTGGTCGTGGGAATTGGTAATAAACAGGTGTCGGACGAAATCTTCATCGTATGTCCCCATGCCCTGTACACCGCGGCCTCCGCGCTTCTGACTTCTATAGGTGGAAACCGGAAGGCGTTTAATATACCCCTGGTGGGAAAGGGTGATGACGACGTTCTGACGCGGAATAAGATCCTCGTCTTCAAACGTATCTTCCCCGAGCGTAATGATCGTGCGGCGGTCATCCACGTAGCGGTCGCGCACATCTTCCAGCTCTTCACGGATAATTTCAAGCACCTTTTCCTCATCTGCCAGAATCGCTTTTAACTCCGCAATGCGTTCGACGAGTTCGTTGTACTCTTTTTCAATTTTGTCCCGCTCCAGGCCGGTCAGACGCTGCAGACGCATATCAAGAATCGCCTGCGCCTGGTCATGGGAGAGCTCATAGTTTTCCATCAGACCGTTCCGTGCGGCCTCTGTCGTCTGGGAGCCGCGGATCAGCTCGATAACTTCATCCAGATGATCGAGCGCTGTACGCAGACCTTCGAGGATGTGCGCACGGGCTTCCGCCTTTTTCAGCTCAAATGCTGTGCGCCGCTTGATAACGACTTTCTGATGCTCCAGGTAGTGATAGAGCGTCTCTTTCAGCGGAAGGACCTTCGGACGGCCGTCGACGAGCGCAAGCATATTGATGCCGAAGCTCGTCTGGAGCGCTGTCTGTTTATACAGGTTGTTCAGCAGCACATTGGCATTCGCATCCCGGCGGAGTTCAATGACAATACGCATTCCGGTACGGTCCGATTCATCGCGCAGGTCCGTAATGCCGTCGATCTTTTTATCGCGGACGAGTTCCGCAATTTTCTCGATCAGACGGGCTTTATTCACCTGATACGGAAGCTCGGTTACGATGATGCGCTGCTTTTTGTTTTTCTCTTCAATCTCTGCTTTCGCCCGGATCAGGATTGATCCTTTGCCTGTCTCATAGGCACGGCGTATGCCGGAGATGCCGACGATTTCCGCGCCGGTCGGGAAGTCCGGTCCCGTAATGTATTCCATCAGATCAAGGCTGGAAAGCTCCGGATCCTTACTCAGGGCAAGGACGCCGTCGATCACTTCGCCGAGGTGGTGCGGCGGGATATTTGTTGCCATCCCGACCGCAATCCCGGACGTGCCGTTGACGAGCAGATTCGGAAAACGGGCCGGCATGACCATCGGCTCGGACTCCGATCCATCATAGTTTTCCTGGTAATCGATCGTATCTTTATTGATGTCCCGGACGAGCTCCATGGAAATTTTGGACATTCTCGCCTCGGTATAACGCATGGCCGCAGCCGCATCGCCGTCAACAGAACCAAAGTTTCCGTGGCCGTCGACGAGCATGTTGCGGTAGCTGAAATCCTGTGCCATCCGCACCATCGTTTCATATACCGCCGAATCCCCGTGCGGGTGATACTTACCGATAACTTCCCCGACGATCCGGGCTGATTTTTTGTACGCTTTTTCCGCCGTAATGCCGAGTTCATTCATCGCGTACAGAATACGCCGGTGCACCGGCTTCAATCCATCCCGTACATCCGGCAGCGCACGGCTGACGATAACGCTCATTGCGTAATCCATAAAGGATGTACGCATTTCCTGACTGATATTAATATCTTTTACGCGTGATTGATCATGTTGATCCGCCATCCGTTTCCCTCCATTTCGTACTGCTGTTTTCCGGTCCGCTTATGTAGGGCGCTTCCAGCCGCCGGTTTCGCTGACGGCAGAAAACGCAGCCCGAAGGCTTAAATATCGAGATTTTTTACATAATGCGCGTTCGCCTGAATGAAGTCCCGGCGCGGTTCCACCCGGTCCCCCATCAGCGTTTCAAATACTTCATCTGCGAGCAGCGCATCGTTCAGGTTCACCTGCATGACTGTCCGCATTGCCGGATCCATCGTCGTTTCCCACAGCTGGGTCGGATTCATCTCACCAAGACCCTTGTAGCGCTGCATTTTCGGTTTCGGCGTTGCATCCATCTCGCCGAGAATACGCTCCATCTCTTTATCGTTGTAGGCGTATTCCACCCGCTTGCCCTGTTCCATTTTATAAAGCGGCGGCTGCGCGATGTAAATATAGCCTTCTTCGATGAGCGGACGCATGTAGCGGTAGAGAAACGTCAGAAGGAGCGTCCGGATATGGGCGCCGTCGACGTCCGCATCCGTCATGATGATAATTTTATGATAGCGCGCCTTCGCGATATCAAAATCTTCCCCGATCCCGGTGCCGAGCGCGGTGATGATCGCCCGGATTTCGTTGTTGGACAAAATCTTATCAAGACGTGCTTTTTCCACGTTAATGATTTTACCCCGGAGCGGCAGAATCGCCTGAAAATGACGGTCACGGCCCTGTTTGGCTGATCCGCCGGCCGAATCCCCCTCCACGATATAAATCTCACTGATCGACGCATCCCGGGAGGAGCAGTCGGCAAGCTTTCCGGGAAGCGAGCTCACTTCAAGCGCCGACTTCCGGCGGGTTAATTCCCGCGCCTTTTTAGCTGCATCTCTTGCCCGGGAGGCCATCAGACCCTTGTCTACAATCTGGCGTGCAACCGTTGGATGCTCGGCAAGAAACTTACCCATATGCTCGGAAAACAACGAATCGGTAATCGTACGCGCTTCACTGTTTCCAAGTTTTGTTTTCGTCTGGCCTTCGAACTGCGGGTCCGGGATTTTGACCGAGACGATCGCCGTCAACCCTTCGCGCACATCATCGCCGATTAAGTTCGGATCGCTTTCTTTAAACAGGTTGTTTTTACGGGCATAATCGTTAATAACCCGCGTGAGACCGGTCTTAAATCCGGATTCATGCGTTCCGCCTTCATGGGTGTTGATGTTGTTGGCAAAGGAATACAGGTTGCTTGCGAAACCGTCGTTGTACTGCATCGCAATCTCGAGCGTGATTCCGTCGCGCTCCCCTTCCAGGAAAACAGGCGGATCGTGCAGCACTTCCTTCGTCCGGTTCAAGTGCTCCACAAACGAGCTGATGCCGCCTTCGTAGTAGTACTCCGCTTCGCGGCCGTTCTCCCGCTCATCTTTAATAAAAATACGCAGACCACGGTTCAGGAAAGCGAGCTCCCGGAGGCGGTTGGCCAGAATATCAAATTCGTATTCTGTCGTTTCCGTAAAGATCGAGTCATCCGGCCAGAATGTAATCGATGTCCCATTTTTTTCTGTTTCTCCGATCACTTCCAGCTCCGTCTGCGGAATCCCGCGGGCGAAATCGATAAAGTAGATTTTGCCTTCTTTGTATACTTTTACTTCGAGCTTGGTGGAAAGGGCGTTAACGACCGATGCACCGACACCGTGAAGACCGCCGGATACTTTGTAGCCGCCGCCGCCGAACTTTCCTCCGGCATGCAGCACGGTCATAATGACTTCGACTGCCGGACGGCCCATTTTTTCATGGATACCGACCGGGATGCCCCGTCCATTATCCTCGACAGTGATGGAATTATCGGTGCCGATCGACACGTGGATCGTATCACAGTAGCCGCCCATCGCTTCATCGATACTGTTATCAACAATTTCCCAGACGAGGTGGTGGAGTCCGCGGCTGGCGGTGGAACCGATATACATACCCGGGCGCTTGCGGACCGCTTCGAGCCCTTCAAGCACCTGGATTTGACTCTCATCATAGGACTGATTATCTAAACTCATTATGCTTCACCTGCATTTCTTCCCGCGTTATTAAGAGCGGGTGGATTCTTCCTCTTCCATGTCTGCTTCGCCGGTGATGAACGTACGTTCCTCCGCCCGGCGTTTGAGCGTATAGGAGGAGATTGGGGATAAATAGACAGTGTCTTCGGTAATCACCATCGACTTCGGAGGATCCTCCGTCACCTTCTGTGTTTTCTTTCCGTCGCGGTTCGCCTGCATGAACGCCTGGTTCTCGGGCGAATCCTTTTCACTCATATGATCAAGAATCGCAACGATGCGCTCTGCCTTTAACACCATATCGCCGCCGAGATGAATAAACATGCCGTCAGCTCCTTTCCCGGATCGTTCCTTCTTCCACATAGTACGTGCCGGCTTCCGATAACAGCTCATGATCGAGACCGTCGACACTCGTCGTCGTCACAAATGTCTGCACACGCCCTTTGATCGCATTCAGCAGGTGCGTCTGCCGGTGATCGTCGAGTTCAGAGAGAACATCATCGAGAAGCAGTATCGGATATTCACCGGTTTTTTCATAAATCAGTTCGATTTCCGCCAGCTTCAGAGAAAGCGCCGTCGTCCGCTGCTGACCCTGGGAGCCGTACGTCTGGATATTGCGCCCATTGACGAAAAAAGACAGGTCATCCCGGTGCGGGCCTGCCTGCGTTGTGCCGCGGCGCATTTCCTGTTCGCGGACCCCGGCGAACGCCTCGTGAAGCGCATGCTTCAGCTCGTCGATCGTCATCGTCCGGTCCACTTCCGCACTCGCGTCATAGGAAACTTCCAGCTCCTCGCGTCCCCGGCTGATATCCTGGTGGATCGGAGCCGCCCACTGTGCAAGCTTATCCAGAAACTGAAAGCGGCGCAGAAGCACTTCCGCCCCCGCATCCACGAGCTGGCCTGTCATCACATCCAGCATCGCATCATCACTATCTCTGCGGCGCTCCCGCAGCTCTTTCAGCCACTGATTCCGCTGCTTTAAAATCTTGTAGTACTGGGACAGGTGATACAGGTAGACATTGTTGATCTGTCCAAGCTCCATATCGAGAAACCGCCGGCGCACCTGTGGACTGCCTTTCACAAGCGTCAGATCCTCCGGCGCAAACATGACGATCGTGCACGTGCCGACAAATTCACTGAGACGTTTCTTCTCTATTGCATTTACCTTTACTTTCTTCCCGCGTCTGGAAAAAACGACTTCCATATCCGCAGGCCCCCTCCGGTTCGAGAGGCCGCCTCTGATCCGGGCGAACGGCTGGTCCCAGCGTATCAGCTCTTTGTCTCTCGGTGTCCGGTGCGAACGCGCCATGCCGAGAACATAGATGGCTTCCATGAGGTTCGTTTTTCCCTGGGCGTTTTCTCCGAGGATGACATTGACCTGGTGATCGAATGTCAGTTCCAGCGAGTCATAATTGCGGTAGTCTTTCAGTTCGAGCGAATGTATCTGCATGCGGCTACGCAGTAATCCGGATCGTACCGGCTTCTTCGACTTCCACCAGATCCCCCGGGTACAGCTTTCTGCCCCGGCGCTGGTCCTGCTCCTCGTTGACAAGCACCCGGTATTCCTGCAGAAACGGCTTGGCTTCTCCGCCGGAGCCAATGATCCCGGCTTCTTTGAGTGCCTGGCCGAGCGTAATATATTCCCCGTGTATGGCAATCTCCTGTTCCATGTCCGCTCAACTCGCTTTCGTTCTTCTACGTACACAAAGTGTCTCAATCTATATTGTACTAAATTCCGCCGTATTTAGCCAATATTCTTTCTGAAACTGTCCCGGGGTGCAAAAAAGCCTCTGCACCCGAAAAAACGGGACAGAGGCTTCTGAGGGCTTTCAGCGGGAAAAGGCTGTTTTTCCGGATGCTGGAACAGCTCTTTTTCCATCGAAAACAGGCCTTTAGTATGTGCGGACCGGAGAAAAGAGATGAAGCATGTAATCTCTATCTGCCGGGCGCATAATAAATGGACTCATCGCCCCGGTAAACTGGATCGCGACGTCCTGGGATTCAATGACCCGCAGCGCATCGATAATGTTTTTTCCGTTGAAGGATATGCGCAGCTCCTCCCCTTCAAACGCGTCGCAGGAAACCGATTCGGTGACTTTTCCGACTTCCGGCGTCACAGACGTGATCTCCAGTTCGTTTTCGTTGAGCGATTTCAGGTTGACGACGTTGTTTTTTCCGTCGGACAACAGAAGCGCCCGCTCAATGGCAGCCATGAGCTGCTTGGCCGGTACTTGAATATTCGTTTTCGACTGGGATGGAATCATGTTTTTCGTCGCCGGATAGTTGCCGTCGAGAAGGCGTGACAAAAACAGCAGGTTCGTTGCTTTAAACAGCACCTGATTGTCCGTAACGGTGACATCGACGGTCTCTTCGGAGTCATCGAGAATTTTGCTGAGCTCCGTCAGACTTTTTCCGGGAATGACGACATTCGTGAATTCGACATCGCCGCTTTCCTCTACTCCGGCTTCGCGCATCGCGAGACGATGGCTGTCTGTCGCCGTGCACATCAGCTTCTCTGACTCCATGCCCCAGTGAATGCCTGTCAGAATCGGACGCGTTTCTGCAGTGGAGACAGCGAAGGCCGTCTGTTTAATCAGCGCTTTTAACAGATCCGTTTTCAGCGTGAACTGGCTTCCTTCTTCGACTTCCGGAAGACGCGGAAAATCATCCGGATCCTGGCCGTTCAGGTTGAACTCGGAGCTTCCGGAACGGATTTTCGTCACCATCTGATCGTTTAATGTAAGCTCCACGGTCGATTCAGGCAGTTTTTTAATGATATCTGCAAAGTATTTAGCCTGCAGAACAACAGCGCCCGGACGTTCGATGTCGACATTGCTGTTGTCCCCATCTTCTGCGGGAATAAATGCTTCGATGGAAATATCAGAGTCACTTCCTGTCAGCGTGATTCCGTCATCGAATGCCACTATTTTTATTCCTGTCAGGATAGGCAGCGTTGCCCGTGATGAAATGGCTTTGGATACGTGTTGTATATTCTGCACAAAAACATCTCGCTGGATCGTAAACTTCATGCTGCTGAAAACCTCCCTCAAAAGACAGCCCGGCTGTCTTTCTATATAGTTATTATTATTTTAAAAAATAGTCGTCATAGTAATAGGGCCTGTGAATTTGTGGATAACTATATACCGCACCTTCTATGACGTGGTTTTCCACATGTGGATAAGCTGTGTACAAGTGCGTACAGCTTATCCACATTCTGCACAGGTGCCTAGTGATTCCGGAGCTGGCCGGTAATATCGTCGATTTCCTTTTTCAGCTCCTGGTCCTCCCGGAGCAGCTTGCTGATTTTCTCATGTGCGTGAATGACTGTCGTATGATCGCGCTTGCCGAATACGTCACCGATTTTTGGAAGTGAAAAATCGGTCATTTCACGGGAAAGATACATCGCAATCTGTCTCGGGTAGGCGACTGTTTTCGTCCGCTTTTTCGCTTTTAGATCTTCGACGCGGACACCGTAGGCCTGGGCCACGGCGGACTGGATGTCGTCGATGGTGATTTCCCGCTGTGCGGCGTTCGGGATGATGTCTTTTAACGCAACGGCCGCGAGATCTGCATTCATTTCCTGATTAATAAGGGAGGAATACGCGACGACACGGATGAGCGCTCCTTCAAGTTCCCGGATATTCGTATCGATCTGGTTGGCGATGTAGAGCATCACTTCGTTCGGTATATCGAGATTTTCCGCCTTTGCCTTTTTGCGTAGAATCGCGATCCGTGTTTCCAGATCCGGAGGCGTAATGTCAGTAATCAGCCCCCATTCGAAGCGGGAGCGGAGCCGGTCCTCAAGCGTCGGAATTTCTTTCGGCGGACGGTCACTGGAGATCACGATCTGCTTGCGCTCTTCGTGCAGCGCATTGAACGTGTGGAAAAACTCCTCCTGCGTCTGCTCCTTCCCGGCGAGAAACTGAATATCATCGATTAATAAAACGTCGACACTCCGGTATTTATTGCGGAAATGGACGGCTTTGTTATCACGGATGGAGTTGATAAATTCATTCGTGAACTTTTCGGAAGATAAATAAACGACTTTCGCACCCGGGTTATGATCAATGACATAATGGCCGATGGCATGCATCAGGTGCGTTTTGCCGAGTCCGACGCCACCATAAATAAACAGCGGATTGTACGCTTTGGCCGGTGCTTCCGCTACAGCCAGCGACGCCGCGTGCGCAAAACGGTTTCCGCTTCCAATGACAAACGTATCGAACGTGTACTTTGGATTCAGCATATGCTTCGGCGGATCGCTCTGTTCCGCTCCGTTTGGCTCGGGCGGCTGTTTCTGCACCGGAAGATCCGGCTCCGGCTGCTCTTCTTTCGGAAGAACAAATTTTGCCTCCAGCTCCGCTCCGGTCAGCTCCTGAAGTGTTTCGGTGATAATCGTAAAATAGCGGTTCTCCAGCCAGTCGCGTGCAAATTCATTTGGAGCCACAATGGTGATGGTATTGGAGCTCTGATCGATTGCATCGGCTTCTGTATCTTTAAACCACGTATCAAAACTAGGCTTGCTGACTTTTTCTTCAATTTTCTCCAGCGCCTGCTGCCAGAGATCATGCAGGTTTTCCACGTATCCCCCTCCTTTTCTGTCCTCCCCCGTTTTCTGCGGACCAAAAAGACACCTCTCCCCTTCTGTACAAGGATTGCATAACCTGAATGGATAAATATACATCCACAGGAATGTGTGCAAAACAGTATAATAAGAAGAGAACAGGTAATCAACGCTATTCACAAAGGTGTGGATAAACTTATTAAGACCGGTTGAATAACTATCCACATAGTTATACACAGCTGTGGATAGCTCTAATTCCCGGGAGACTTTTCCACGAGAAAAACAACACCATCTTATCAAATAAATCCGCTGGTGGCAAACGTTTATTTAAGTTATCCACAGTATTCCACCGGTTGTGTGTATTTTTTATCCACAGCACAAGATACTGTGAATGACCTGCGGAAAAGGGTGTGGAGGAAGTGAAATAAGCGCAAAAAGTTATCCACAGACGTGAAAAGAATTTTGGAGCGGGTTTTGTAGAAGGTAAAATCACGGCCGACACAAAAAGTAAAATCTATTTTTTAACACAGCTGTTTCTTCAAGATCAGCGATGCTCTGGCCGATGGACGATTTTCGGAAAATAAGGCTGGTTCAGCTCCGACCGGAAATGTTCTGACAGAAGAAGTGCTGCATGGTAAAAAAGTGTGCGTCCTCCCCTGAGTGATGAACGTCCGCTTAATATGAAAGAGGAATGTTTCCTGGAGCGGAGGAGGCAGCGTCGCTCGCGGTGGATGGAGAAGTGAGACTTTTCCGGTCTGCTGTTGGAATGCCGGTTGGAGAAGCTTGCTGGCTATCCCTTTACTATTAGAAGCACGGCTTCGCGCGGCCACGCCTTAAACCAAAGGCCGGCTCCACTCCCAAAACGGGGAGCGGTCCGGAAGCAGAGGGCCGCCGGGGTGTGGCGGCCGGTCGTCCTGGTCGTCATACGGAACCGGAAGACCGCGTGCGGAGAGGCGCCCGCCTCTGCCTGCCGCAGCATGGAGAAGTTGGACTTTACTGGTGCGCTGCGGGAATATTGGGTGGAGAAGTTGGAATATAGACGGGAGAAGTGAGACTATGGCAGGGAAGTGAGAACGGGCTGCCTCGTAGTGAGACTGGAACGAGCAGTTGTTGGAGCGGAAGCGTCCGTTATAAGACAAACCTGCTCAGAAGTAAGACTCCGCAGCCGCTGCGCTTCCTTGATTCGGCTTCCCTTCGGAACGCGTACGGCTGCAGGTGCGGCAGAAAGCGGAATCCTTTCAACAGATCTCCCTTTTTTAAAATCAGGCGGGTTCTGCCTGGTTTATTTCAACACGGGCTATTGACACGAGCGGGGAGAGAAATTATAATTTACAAGACTGCCTTCAGAAGACGAAGGACGCAGAGATAGAAACGATACAGAGCGTCCGTGAAAACTCTCGTCGATTTCAGGTGCAGCCGGGAAGCTGCGGGAGTGGGTATGGGCGGTCTGACAGGAAAAGCAATTTAGTATATCCGGGAGGTGGAACACATGGGTAAGCCGACATTCAATCCAAATAACCGTAAGCGTAAGATGAACCACGGTTTCCGTGCGCGCATGGCGACTAAGAATGGCCGTAAAGTACTGGCCAACCGCCGCCGTAAAGGCCGCAAGGTTCTATCCGCGTAAGGAAAAGACCACTGCATTGTTCAGTGGTCTTTTTTTACAGCGGTCCCTTTTTGAACATGTAGCAGCTGTCCTGCCGTTGCCGGAAAAGGACAGCTGTTTGCATGTCTGTAGAAAGAATGTCACAGAAACGCCCCTCTGTCTGATTGAAGGCGGGGGAAAGTTTCGGTACAATGAAGAGCGTTACCGGCGCTTTTCAGTTGTAATCGGAGGCGCAGATGAAAAAACAGCATCGATTAAGAAAAAACGAAGAGTTTCAGCAGGTTTTCCGTTACGGCTCTTCGTCAGCCAACCGCCAGTTCGTCGTCTATCAGCGGAAAAAGCCCGATCAGAAAGCGATCCGCATCGGGCTGTCCGTCAGCAAAAAGCTGGGGAACGCAGTGACGCGCAACCGGATTAAGCGGCTGATGAAAGAAGTTCTGCGTGCAGAGGCACCTTCTCTGTATCAGGAGCGCGATATTGTCATTATCGCACGGAAGCCGGCTGCAGAAATGGAATTGGATGAGATGAAGAAATCATTGAAGCATGTGCTTAAGGTAGCCAAGCTGGTCAACCGCCGGTAAAACAGGAGGCGCATTTCATATGAAGAAACTGGTTATCGGAAGTATCCGTCTGTATCAGCGGTATATTTCCCGGTTCACACCTCCAACCTGCCGCTTCTATCCAACCTGCTCCCACTACGGCATCGAGGCAGTGCAGGTTCACGGAGTGGTACGGGGAAGTGTACTGACGATCCGCCGGCTTGCCAAGTGCCATCCATTTCATCCAGGGGGGATTGATCCGGTTCCCGGGAAGAAAAAAGGTGAAGAGGTGCAGGAAGATAACTGAGCTGCATCGAATAGAATAGGAGGACCATCAAGTGGTGAAAAAGTTAAGTCTGGCGGCGTTGTTTGCCGGCATCATGCTCGTTATGGCAGGGTGCTTCAACATCGACCAGCCAATTTCGGAAGAAAACACTGGTATCTGGGACCCGTTTTTTGTGTATCCACTGTCGTGGCTGATGACGACGATCGCCGAAGCGCTCGGCAACAGCTATGGACTCGCGATCATCATCGTGACGATCCTGCTGCGTATCCTCATCCTGCCGCTCATGATCAAGCAGACGAAGAGTACAAAAGCCATGCAGGCACTGCAGCCGCAGATGAAAGAACTGCGTGAGAAGTACAGTGCGAAAGACCAGCAGACCCAGCAGAAGCTTCAGCAGGAAATGATGCAGCTGTTTCAGCAGCACGGCGTCAATCCGCTTGCCGGGTGTCTGCCGATTCTCGTGCAGATGCCGATTTTAATTGCGTTTTATCACGCCATTATCCGGACGCCGTCCATTAACCCGGATGTCGATCCGAGCTACACCGGCCAGGCACAGGAATTTCTCTGGTTCGAGCTCGGAAGTGCAGACCCATTCTTCCTTCTGCCGCTGATCGCAGGTGCGACCACGTTTATTCAGCAGAAGATGATGATGGTGCAGGACAACCCGCAGATGAAGGCGCTTCTGTATATTATGCCGATCATGATCATGGCATTTGCAGCGTTCTTCCCGTCGGCACTTGCGCTGTACTGGGTTATCGGTAACCTGTTTATGATCGTACAGACATACTTCATTACCGGCCCGAATGTCGGTAAGAAAAAAGAAACCGCCGATCAGGCGAAAGCGGGGGGAGCGAAAGGCTAGTGAAAAAAGTGACCGTATCCGGAAAAACCGTTGAGGAAGCCGTAAAGCAGGGCCTCGAGAAACTTGAGGCACAAGAGACGGAGGTTCATATTCGTGTACTTGAAGAACCGCAGAAAGGGTTTTTCGGGCTGCTCGGAGCCCGTCCTGCCCTGGTGGAGCTCGAACGGAAACCGGATCCGGTCCGCGAAGGCCTTCTCTTTCTCCGTGACGTCATTGATCAAATGGGCATTCATGCCTCGGTGGAGCAGGAAGACCGCGACGGAACGATCTGCTTTCATATCCACAGTGCAGAAGCAGGCGTGCTGATCGGAAAACGCGGTCAGACGCTCGATTCCCTGCAGTATCTGGTGAATCTGGCGGCGAACCGCCAGTCGGAGGAGTATCTCCGGATTACACTGGATGCGGAAGGGTACCGGAGCCGCCGGAAAGAAGCGCTCGAAGTGCTGGCGGAGCGGCTGGCGGAAAAGGCCGTACGCCTGAAAAAGGAAGTCCGCCTCGAGCCGATGAGTGCCCATGAACGAAAAATGATTCATCATACACTGCAGAAAAACCCGCGTGTGACGACGTATTCAGACGGGAAAGAACCGAACCGCCGTATCGTCGTCGTACCGAAGCAGTCAGCCAATTAAATGCAGCCAGACGCCGTCCCGATTCCCGGGGCGGCGTTTTTGCAGGGAGCGCTGCCAGAGCTCTCTCTTTCGTTTTGAACAAGAGTGTGCTATTCTGTTAAGTTGGAATCAACGAAAAGGAGGGAGAGCCTTATGGAAACGGAAACGATCGCGGCGATTTCCACACCGATGGGAGAAGGAGCTATCGGCATCGTCCGTATCAGTGGTCCGGAAGCGGTGCAGACTGCGGACAAACTGTATAAGGGAAAGCAGTCTCTCCAGGAGGTGGACAGCCATACGATCAATTATGGTCATCTCGTGGACCCGAAGAGCGGACAGACCGTGGAGGAAGTGATGGTTTCCGTCCTGCGGGCGCCCCGGACGTATACAAAGGAAGACATGATTGAAGTCAACTGCCACGGGGGACTTACCTCGGTAAACCGCGTGCTGCAGCTCATTCTCGCCCACGGCCCGCGTCTGGCGGAGCCCGGCGAATTCACGAAACGGGCGTTTCTCCACGGCCGGATCGACCTGTCCCAGGCGGAAGGCGTCATGGATCTCATCCGTGCGAAAACGGACCGCGCCATGAACGTGGCGATGAATCAGGTGGAGGGACGTCTTTCCACACGCATTCAGCGGCTCCGGCAGCTGCTTTTAGAAACGGTCGCTTCAGTGGAAGTGAATATCGACTATCCGGAGTTCGACGCAGAGGAGATTACCGTGCAGATGGTGCGCGACAAAGGCGGAGAAGTCCGCCGGGATATCGAACAGCTGCTGCAGACCGCCCATCAGGGAAAAATACTGCGTGAAGGACTGTCCACGGTGATCATCGGCCGGCCGAATGTCGGGAAATCATCGCTGTTAAACAGCCTCGTGCATGAGGAAAAAGCGATCGTCACCGACATTCCCGGAACGACACGCGACGTCGTGGAAGAGTACGTCAACGTGCGCGGGGTACCGCTCCGGCTTCTCGATACGGCCGGCATCCGTGAAACAGAGGATATCGTCGAGCGCCTCGGCGTCCAGCGTTCCCGTGAAGTCGTCGCAGGCGCTGAACTCGTGCTGCTCGTGTTAAATTACAATGAAGCACTGACAGAGGCCGATGAAGAACTGTTCCAGCTCATCGACGGCCAGGAGGCGATCATCGTCGTCAACAAAACCGATCTGGAAGAAAACGTCGATATGGAGCGGGTCCGTACGCTCGCCGGAGGCAATCCGGTCGTTTCGACCTCACTTATGAAAGATGAAGGAATCGATGAACTGGAGGAGGGCATCCGGACGCTGTTTTTCGCAGGGGAAATGGACTCCGGCGATATGTCGTACGTGTCCAACTCCCGCCACATTGCGCTGTTGGAGCAGGCGCTCCGCTCGATGGATGAGGCGCTTTCCTCCGCGGAAAACGGCATGCCGGTGGATATGGTTCAGATCGATATTACCCGGACGTGGGAAATTCTCGGCGAAGTCATTGGAGAAAGTGTGCAGGATAGTTTAATTGACCAGTTGTTTTCGCAATTCTGCTTAGGAAAATAAAGGAGGACATCCATCATGGGATATCATGGAGGAGAATTTGATGTCATTGTGATCGGGGCCGGACATTCCGGTGTGGAGGCAGGTCTGGCATCGGCACGCGCCGGAGCCAATACGCTGATGCTCACACTGAATCTCGACGCCGTCGCCTACATGCCGTGCAACCCGTCCGTCGGTGGACCGGCGAAAGGGATCGTCGTAAGAGAAATTGACGCACTCGGCGGGGAAATGGCACGAAACATTGATAAAACACACATTCAGATGCGGATGCTCAATACAGGAAAAGGACCTGCCGTACGGGCACTCCGTGCGCAGGCGGATAAATTTTTGTACCAGCAGGAAATGAAGCAGACGATTGAAGAAACGGAAAACCTGCTTCTCCGCCAGGGTATGGTGGAGCGGCTTATTATTGAAGACGATCAGGTAAAAGGCGTCATTACGCAGACAGGAGCCGAGTACCGGGCGGGGGCGGTCATCGTCACGACCGGAACGTACCTGCGCGGCAAAGTCATTCTCGGTGAGCTTTCCTACGAGAGCGGTCCGAATAACATGCAGCCGTCCGTCAACCTCTCCTACCATATGCAGGAGCTCGGGTTTAAGATGGAGCGGTTTAAGACAGGGACTCCACCGCGTGTCGTCAGCAGCACGATCGATTACGACAAAACGGAAATCCAGCCTGGCGATGATGTTCCGCGCGCGTTTTCCTATGAAACCGTTCAGTATATCACCGACCAGCTGCCCTGCTGGCTCACGTATACGAACGACGAGACCCACGAGCTGATCAACAATAACCTGACGCGCTCGCCGATGTATTCCGGCATGATCGAAGGAACCGGTCCGCGCTACTGCCCGTCGATCGAAGATAAAGTCGTCCGCTTCAGCGACAAGCCGCGCCACCAGATTTTCCTGGAGCCGGAAGGGCGCAACACGCAGGAAGTGTATGTCCAGGGACTCTCTACAAGCCTGCCGGAAGATATTCAGCAGCGCATTCTTAAAACGATTCCGGGGCTCGAGCACGTGCAGATGATGCGTCCGGGCTATGCGATCGAGTACGATGCGATCGTGCCGACGCAGCTGTGGCCGTCGCTTGAAACGAAGAAAATCAGCGGTCTCTTTACAGCCGGCCAGATTAATGGCACGAGCGGCTATGAAGAAGCAGCCGGCCAGGGACTCATGGCTGGCATCAATGCGGCCATGAAAGTGCAGGGCCGCGAGCCGGTCGTTCTTGACCGTTCAGAAGCGTATATCGGCGTCATGATCGATGATCTTATCACGAAAGGCACCGAGGAACCGTACCGCCTTCTGACGTCCCGGGCGGAATACCGCCTGCTTCTCCGTCACGATAACGCCGATCTCCGTCTGACGGAAAAAGGCCATGACATCGGCCTCATTTCCGACGAGCGCTTCGCCCGGTTTGAAGCGAAAAAAGAAGAGATCGCCCTTGAAGTGAAGCGTCTGGAGAAAACGACGATCAAAGCAGAGGAAGCGGCGCAGCAGGTGATGGAAGAAGCTGGATCCTCGGCACTGAAAGACGCTATTAACGCAGCCGCGCTGCTGAAGCGTCCGGAAATCACGTACGCGGAAGTAGAGAAACTGGCACCGGCAGAGAAGCCGCTGACAGATGATGTTAAAGAGCAGGTGGAAATCCACATTAAATACGAAGGCTACATCGCCAAGCAGATGGAGCAGGTGGAAAAGCTGCGTAAAATGGAAAACAAAAAACTTCCGGAAGACCTGGATTATCACGCGATCAGCAGTCTGGCACTGGAAGCACGTGAAAAGCTGACCGAAGTCCGTCCGCTTTCTGTTGCCCAGGCATCCCGTGTCTCCGGAGTAAATCCGGCGGACATTTCAGTACTGCTCGTCTACCTCGAGCAGGGACAGCTGCAGAAAACAGCAGCACAAGGATAAAGGAGGAGCAGGCAGGATGAATGAAGCGGCACTTCAGCAGGCACTGGCAGAGCAGAATATCACACTTTCCACCGATCAGCAGAAGCAGCTGGAGCGGTACTACGGCGTACTGGTGGATTGGAATGAGCGGATGAACCTGACCGCTATTACAGAAAAGGAAGAAGTATACCTGAAGCATTTCTACGATTCGATTTCGGCAGCGTTCTCCTTTGATTTCGACCGTCCGCTGAAAGTAGCGGATGTCGGTGCAGGTGCCGGCTTTCCCAGCCTGCCGCTGAAAATCTGTTTTCCGGAGCTCGATGTTACGATCGTCGACTCCCTTCAGAAGCGGATTACGTTTTTAAATGCGCTCGCGGAGGAACTGTCGCTGACCGGCGTGGCATTCCACCACGACCGGGCGGAGCAGTTCGGCCGCCGTCCCGACCACCGGGAGGCCTACGACGTCGTTGTTTCCCGCGCGGTGGCAAGACTGCCGGTGCTGGCAGAACTCTGCCTGCCGCTCGTGAAAAAAGGCGGCACCTTCATTGCCATGAAAGCGTCCGGAGCGGAAGAGGAGCTCCGTGATGCGGAGAAAGCCATTCCGCTTCTCGGCGGAAAGGTCGAGGAGGCAGCGTCGTTTTCCCTCCCGGAGGATGGCGGACAGCGGACAGTGATCCGGATCCGGAAAGAAAAAGCGACGCCGAAAAAATTTCCGAGAAAGCCGGGGACGCCGAATAAAGAGCCGATCCTGCCTTCATAGAAACACCCGTTCCTTAATTTCCGCACAAAGTCGTAGATTTCATGATATAATACTCGGCAGAAGGTTAGAGGGTCCATGCGTGTTTCACGTGAAACAGCCATGGAGAGACTGGTAAGGGTGGTGTCACCGTGAAACAGCCATTTTCTAAACTGTTTGGCTTAACGGAGAAAAAAGGAGCAGGGACGGAAGACGCACTGGTGGAAAGCGGAGAATCTGTCCGGCAGATACCGGTGGAGAAGCTGTCGCCGAATCCGTTTCAGCCGCGTACAGTATTTGTCGAAGAGAAAATTGAAGAGCTGGCGCAGACGATTCATACGCACGGCATGATTCAGCCGATCGTCGCCCGGGAAAAGGACGGCGGCTATGAGATTATTGCCGGTGAGCGCCGCTGGCGGGCCGCGAAGTCAGCCGGACTGGAGACTGTTCCTGTCGTCGTCAACAATCTGGACGACACGAAAACGGCGTCGGTAGCACTGATTGAGAACCTGCAGCGCGAAGGACTTACGTCCATTGAAGAAGCGCAGGCCTACGCGCGGCTTCTCGAGCTGCATCAGCTGACGCAGGAAAGCCTCGCCCAGCGGCTCGGCAAAAGCCAGTCCACGGTTGCAAATAAGCTCCGCCTGCTGCAGCTGCCGTCCAAAGTGAAGGATGCGCTGTTGAAGCGGGAGATCAGCGAGCGCCACGCCCGCGCGCTGCTGCATCTGGAAACAGAAGAGCAGCAGAACGAACTCGTGGAGCGGATTGTGGAAGAAGGGCTTAACGTCAAAGAAACAGAGCAGGCTGCTGCGAAAATGATGGCGCCGCCCGCACCGAAGAAAGAAAAACCGGTTCGAAAAAGCGTCTCCCGCGACATGCGTCTCGCCATGAACACGATCCGCAAATCGGTCGACATGGTGGAGCAGAGCGGACTGAACGTCGATACGGATGAAGAAGAGCACGACGATTACTATCAGTTCACCATCCGCATTCCGAAGAAATAACGCGAAGACTCTCCACAGCGGAGGGTCTTTTTTTGTAGGGTAAGAATGTATAAAATTCAAAGCCTCATTCAAGCAGTTATGCCAAGGGCTGCAGCATTTCAGTGTTCTGTGACATTTACCGTTTGTTTCTGTTGATAGAGCTTCTCCGCTACTCGGCAGAAGCTTGCCGTGGGCTTGTCTTCAGCTATTTCTCATGGCCTGCGCCCTGAGAAAGGATCTTCAGACTGCGCTTGATCCCACCGGCGTCTCTGCCGAACGCTCCGAAGCGTAGTATGATGTTAGAAAGACAGAAGCTTCGACCTGAAGAATAGATGGATAAACTGGATAGCGGATAGTAAATATGCAAACGAAAAAATGCTTTTACCGTAGAAGAAACATCCTGCTAGTCAAAGCACTTCTTTCCTCTGCTGAAACCGGAGGCCGTCGACTCCGGGAGGATCCGAACGAGGCGAAAATCCATTCCTTCTGACGAACGGAAGAAGGAATTAGTTGAGCCCGTTCCCTCCGGAACGCGTACGGCTGCAGGTGAAGGCAGGAAGCGCGAACCTATTCAGAAAACCTCTCTTTTCTTTTAAAACCTGGCGGACTCTTCCTGGTTCTTTAACGGCCCGGGGAAGTTGGGAATGCGGACGTTGTTCCAACCCGGGACAATAAATGCTTAACTGCATTGTTCGTGCATGGTGCTGCTGATGCAGGCAGAAAACGGTCCGTCATTTCAAAAACGGTTTTTGTCTTTATTATAGGACATGGGGATGTCTTTTTTTCTTTCCATTTCATGATATGATAGAGAAAACAGCCGGAAGAATCGGTCAGGCAGGTGAGAAGTATGGGAAAAATTGTGGCTATTGCAAATCAAAAAGGCGGTGTCGGCAAAACGACGACAGCCGTCAACCTGAGCGCCAGTCTGGTTCAGGAGGGCAAAAAGGTGCTGCTGGTGGATATCGATCCCCAGGGAAATACAACGAGCGGGATCGGCATCAATAAAGGGGATGTGGACGAGTGTATCTATAACGTACTGGTGGAAAGCCGGGATGCAGAAGAACTCATTCTGCCGACGCCGATGGAGGGGCTCTCCATTCTTCCATCCACTATTCAGCTTGCAGGTGCTGAGATTGAACTGGTATCGACGATTTCCAGGGAAATCCGGCTGAAGCAGGCGCTCGATCCGCTCCGGGATACATATGATTACATGATCATAGACTGCCCGCCGTCCCTTGGCCTTCTGACGCTGAATTCTCTTTCTGCGGCGGACTCCGTGCTGATTCCGGTTCAGTGTGAGTACTACGCGATGGAAGGGCTCAGCCAGCTTTTAAATACGGTCCGGCTCGTCCAGAAACACTTGAACCACGACCTTTATATCGAAGGCGTGCTGTTAACGATGCTCGATGCGCGGACGAACCTCGGCATTCAGGTGATCGATGAAGTGAAAAAATACTTTAAGGAAAAAGTGTTTGAAACCATTATCCCGCGGAATGTGCGTCTTGGAGAGGCGCCGAGCCACGGTGAATCGGTCGTCACCTATGACCCGCGCTCCCGCGGCGCCCAGGTGTATGCAGACTTAGCAAAGGAAGTGATTTCCCATGGCTAAAGGACTCGGACGAGGTATCAATGCCTTTTTCCCGGATGCCGATGATACAGCGGAGGACCGGATTGAAGAAGTAGCAGTAAAAGATCTGCGCCCAAATCCATACCAGCCGCGGAAAATATTTGATGACGAAGCAATTCAGGAACTGGCGGTTTCCATTCAGAAGCAGGGGCTCATTCAGCCGATCACGGTCCGGCCTTCTGTCAAAGGCTATGAAATTGTCGTCGGCGAGCGCCGCTTCCGGGCGGCCAGGGAAGCTGGATTAAAGCGGATTCCGGCTGTCATCAAAGAACTCAATGACGATGAAATGATGGAGCTTGCACTGATTGAGAACCTGCAGCGCGAAGATCTGAACGTACTGGAAGAAGCACGGGCCTATCAGAAGCTGATGGAGCATCTGCAGCTGAACCAGACGGAGCTCGCTGCGCGTCTTGGAAAAAGCCGTCCGCACATTGCCAACTACCTCCGTCTATTAAAACTGCCGGAGCTCGTACAGGACTACGTGAACGCCGGGACGATTTCCTCCGGGCACGCCCGTGCGCTTCTCGGATTGAAAAACGAGCGGGAGCTTAGCGGGCTGCTGCAACGGATCGTAAAAGAAGAGATGAGCGTCCGGCGTCTCGAGGAGCTGATTCAGCGGCTGAACGACGGTGTTTCACGTGAAACGAAAAAAGAGAAAAGCGTCCCTGCCGCCATCCGGCGCCGGGAATCCCGGCTGAAATCCTATCTTGGCACGAACGTCCATATCCGTACCGGAAAGAAAAAGGGACGCATTGAAATCGATTATGCGGATGAGAGTGAATTGGAGCGCCTGCTGGAAATGCTGGTGCACGAAGAAGAGTAACGTACTGCAGGCTTTCCGGAAGCGGCAATTTCCGGAAGGCCTTTGTTATGGAAAGGTGGGGGAGTATGGTTTTATTCGGTACGATCGTCAACGGCCTGGCGATCGTCTTCGGGGCGCTGATCGGAACGAAACTGACGCGGTTTTCACGAAGCATGCAGGAGACCGTGATGAAAGCGATCGGACTGGCAGTGCTCGTGCTCGGTTTCACGATGGCAGTGGAAGGGGAAGAGTTCCTGCTCGTCATTTTCAGCCTGGCGCTCGGTGCTATTCTGGGGGAACGCTGGAATCTGGAAGGAAAATTAAACGGCGTCGGCAGCTGGCTTGAACGTCGGTTTAAAAAGGAAGGCGACGAAGGCGGGAGCTCCATTGCGGAAGGGTTTATTGCAGCCACGCTTCTCTATGTCGTGGGAGCCATGGCCATCATCGGGGCGCTCGACAGCGGCTTCAGGCAGGATCATTCGGTGCTTCTGACGAAGTCGGTGCTCGATGGCTTCACGTCGGTGATCTTTGCAGCAACGCTCGGCATCGGCGTCATGCTCTCGGCGGTTCCGGTCGTTGTATATCAGGGATCGATTGCGCTCGCCGCTGTCTGGATCGTCCGATTTCTTCCGGAAGAACAGCTTGATATGATTATCAGTGAAATTACCGCTGTCGGCGGGATCATGATTATCGGGATCGGCCTGAACCTTCTCGGCCTGCCGAAAATCCGGATTGCAAACCTGCTGCCGGCGATTCTGCTCGTTATCCTCTTCGTTCTCGTACAGCAGCAGTTTTTCTAATATACTTCGTTACTTTATCAGGAGGGATTTGTCATGTCATTTGAACGCGGCGATATCGTGGAAATGAAAAAACCGCATCCATGCGGGACGAACAGCTGGAAAATTGTGCGCATGGGCATGGATATCCGCATCAAATGCACCGGCTGCGGACACAGCATCATGATGCCGAGAAAAGAATTTGAAAAAAAGATGAAGCGCATCCTGGAGCGGGCCGAGCCGGAAAGCTGAAGGACTTCCGGTCCGGGCTCCGGAAGTCCGCACAGAAACCGGGCGTTTGCGTTTTCCTCCGGGACTCCCTATAATTGACGAGGATGCCCGTACGTATGATTTTTGACAAGATAATTTTATGGAACGAATAAAGGAGAATGAACATGGCGTTAACAACTGGAATCGTCGGACTGCCGAACGTCGGCAAGTCCACGCTATTTAATGCAATTACACAGGCAGGAGCGGAGTCAGCGAACTACCCGTTCTGCACGATCGACCCGAACGTCGGTATCGTTGAAGTGCCCGATGCACGTCTGCAGACACTGACAGAGATGGTCGATCCGGAGAAAACGGTACCGACCGCATTTGAATTCACCGATATTGCCGGTATCGTCGAAGGGGCGAGCAAAGGCGAAGGCCTCGGCAATAAATTCCTCTCCCATATCCGCGAAGTGGATGCGATCTCGCATGTCGTCCGCTGCTTTCAGGATGAAAACGTGACGCACGTTTCCGGAAGCGTGGATCCGATCCGGGACATTCAGGTGATCAACCTGGAACTGATTCTCGCGGATCTGGAAACCGTGGAAAAGCGGATCGGCAAAGTGGAAAAACTGGCGAAATCGAAGGACAAAGAGGCGATCGCTGAGCTTGCTGTCCTTCAGAAGTTACAGGCGGCATTTGAAGATGAAATGCCTGCCCGGAGCGTCGATTTCACAAAGGAAGAGAAAAAAATCGTGAAAGGCTTCCAGCTGCTGACGGAAAAGCCGGTGCTGTATGCGGCAAACGTCAGTGAGGAAGAAATTCTCGATGCTGACAGCAACCCTTATGTGCAGAAGGTGAAGGAATTCGCCGAAGCAGAAAATTCGGAAGTGATCGTCGTCTGCGCGAAGATCGAATCCGAGCTTGCGGAGCTGGAGGGGGAAGAGAAGCAGGAATTCCTCGACGACCTCGGCATTGAAGAGCCGGGTCTGGATCAGCTTATCCGTGCAGCCTACCAGCTCCTCGGCCTCGACACGTACTTTACGGCCGGAAAACAGGAAGTCCGCGCCTGGACGATCCGCCGCGGCACGAAAGCGCCACAGGCTGCAGGCGTCATCCACACCGATTTCGAGCGCGGTTTCATCCGGGCAGAAGTCGTGTCCTACGAGGATCTGACCGGAGCAGGCAGCATGAACAAAGCAAAAGAAGCCGGAAACGTCCGTCTGGAAGGCAAAGAATACGTCGTCCAGGACGGAGATGTCGTCCACTTCCGCTTCAACGTATAATATAACGAACAGGCAGGAGCAGCCATGCTTCTGTCTTTTTTTCTGCCGGCGGCAGGAAACTGCGGGCCGGAGAGCGCCCGCCTCTGCTTTTTTGCGGGTTACGGTCTGAGTGAGAGGGGCCGTGGCCGGTGGATGGAACGGACGTTTTTTTGAGGAAGCGGACGTTTTCATGAAGAAATGAACGTTCCGGCATGGGAAGTGATACCTTTTTCACGAAGCGGACGCGGCACCCGCTGCTATGGACGTCCGGATGCCGGTTACGAACGTTTTCTGATCCTTTATGATACACTCCCCGCCAGAAGCGGACGTTTTTCCTGCAGGCAGAGAACGGTCCGCCTTCGGGCGAGCATCTTGCAGGACAGTCTGTCTGGTTTCGTGGCATACTGTCCGTCAGGAGGGGACGAGAATGAAGCTTGGAATACTGGATCAGGTGGTGCTTCCGGAAGGGAAAACGCACGCACAGGTCCTGACGCATACCGAAGAGATGATCCGGCAGGCGGAGACACTTGGATATGAGCGCTACTGGTTTGCCGAGCACCACAGCACGAACGGCATGATGAGCGCGGCGCCGGAACTGTGGATCGCAAGGTGGGCAGCAGCAGCCCCGTCGATGATGTTCGGCAGCGGCGGCATTCTGCTGCCGCAGTACAGTCCGCTGAAAGTAGCGGAACAGTTTTCCACGCTGGAGACGATGTTTCCCGGCCGCGTCGAGCTCGGCGTCGGCCGCTCGCCCGGCGGAACGGAACGGACGCGGGAAGCGCTTGCCGGCGGGGCGTCGGCGATGGATGATTTCCTCCGGCAGGTCGGGGAACTGAAGGGATTTCTTCAGGATACGCTGCCAAAGAACCACCGGCACCGCATTGTAAAAACGACGCCGAGACACGCGCCGGCGCCTCCGCTCTGGATTCTCGGCCTTTCTCCGGGAAGCGCAGAAACCGCTGCAGCCGCAGGAGCAGGGCTCGTCTTCGGTCATTTCATCAGCCCGGATAAATGGGAGGAAACACTCCGGTCGTACCGGGAGCAGGCCGGAGAGAAAGCAAGGGTCCGTACATGCGTCTTTGTCGTCTGTGCCGAAACAGAGGAGACAGCCGAGGCACTTCTTAAAACGCAGGACGCCTGGATGCAGCAGTACCGGAGAGGATCGACCATTATTCCTTCTCCGGAAACCGCCCGCCGCATGCTTGACGATCCGGAGACAAAACGTGCAGCGGAAAACGAACGCCGGCGGACCGTTTACGGAACGCCTTCCCAGGTGCTTGACCAGCTGGAGGAACTCGCCCGCCGCTATGAGAGCGACGATTTCCTCCTCATTACGAACATTCACGACCTGGATGCCCGGCTTACGTCCTACCGGCTCCTAATGGCCGAGAAGGAAAAACGTGCGGCCGTGTCCGTTGGCTGAAAAATAGATGATGGAAAAGGCATTGCACCTGTGTGCTCCTTCTGATATAATGATTACTTGCGAGCAAATAGAACTCGCTCCTTGCTCTCTTACAAGAAGAGGGCCTAAGTCCAAAAGGAGGTGACTGAACATGCGCAATTACGAAATTATGTACATTGTCCGCCCGGACCTGGAAGAAGCACAGACAAAAGAAACAGTTGAACGCTTCAACAAGATCCTGTCGGATAACGGCGCAGAGGTCGTAGAGACTGATGAAAAAGGGAAAAAGCGTCTCGCTTACGAGATCGACGATTACCCTGAAGGTTATTATGTCATTCTTCAAGTAAAGGCTGAAAAGCCGGCACTTGACGAGTTTAACCGTCTTAGCTCTATCAACGACAACATCCTGCGTTCGATGATTGTACGCGAGGATGACTAATACGAATATGCTTGACCGACATCAACTTCCAGGGAGGAATTCGGATGATTAACCGCGTTGTTCTAGTTGGACGCCTGACAAAAGATCCGGAGCTCCGCTATACGGCGAACGGGATTGCAGTAGCATCGTTCACACTTGCTGTGAACCGTCCGTTCTCCAACCAGCAGGGCAATCGGGAAGCAGACTTCATCAACATTGTTGTATGGAGAAAGCAGGCCGAAAACGTCGCCAACTACCTGAAAAAAGGAAGCATGGCCGGCGTCGACGGACGGATTCAGACACGCAGCTTTGATAACCAGGAAGGCAAGCGTGTGTTCATGACCGAAGTAGTCGCGGACAGCGTACAGTTTCTGGAACCACGCGGCTCCTCCCAGGGAGGCCAGGGCGCTCCATCATCCGGATATCAGAATGACCAGCAGTACGGAGGCGCACCGGCCGGCGGCCAGAGCGGCTACGGCGGTCAGGGCGGTTCCGGACAGCAGGGCTCGGGTGCACCGGCAAATGACGATCCATTTGCAGGAGAAGGCAAGCCGATTGATATTGACGATGATGATCTGCCGTTCTAAATAGAAACGAATTCAAGTAAAAAGGAGGTATTTCCATGGCACGTCGAGGACGACCACGTCGCCGTAAAGTATGTTACTTCACGGTGAACAAGATCACGAAAATTGATTATAAGGACACGGAGCTTCTGAAGAAATTCATTTCCGAGCGCGGAAAGATTCTTCCACGCCGTGTAACAGGCACGTCTGCCAAGTACCAGCGTATGCTGACCCGCGCGGTTAAGCGCTCTCGTACAATGGCACTTCTTCCATTCGTGGAAGAGTAAAACGATAGAAAGACGGGGAAAGCGCACAGCGTTTTTCCCGTTTTTTTGTTTCCCAAAGGCCTGCATGGTAAAATGGAGAATACGACCGTGCCCTCCGGAAAAATCATTCCGGAAAGACAGATGGGCGGGTTCTTTTTCTGTTAAAACGAAATGCAGGCTTATATTGTAAAGAAGGTGGCTCGCTGTATGGATCAGCAATCGTTATTCCGCAGCGGTATTCTTGCATCGTTTCTTTTTGCCGGACTGACGCTTGCAGCACTTCTGCTGCCGCTGATCGGATTTCTTCTGATGCTGGTACTGCCGCTGCCTTTTGTTGTATTTACATATCACTATGGCTGGCGGGCCGGAGCGGTGGCGGGATTGTTCAGCTTGATGCTTCTCGTTATTCTGATCGCACCGCTTGCGCCCTCCATGTTCGTCATTTTCGGCGTGACGGGGATCATTATGGGAGAACTGTTCCGGCAGAAGACGCCGGCGTTCGGTGTGTTTGCCGGTACGGTGCTCACCGTGACCGCCGGCGTAGTGTTTTCCTACGTTGCTTTTATGGCGTTTACCTCCACCGATCCCATCGCAGCGTTTCAGACAGCGATGGAGGAATCGATGGATCAGACCGAAACGCTGATCGGAATTGATGCGGAAGAGGAAGTGGGTGCCGTTGAGGATGTAATGGCCTTTATCGACGGACTGCAGGTGATCGCGCCGATGCTTCTTGTCGCAGTAAGTGCGGTGACCGCCTTCCTGCTGCAGGTAACCGCGCAGGCCTGGATGCGCCGGCGGAGCCTGGAGGCACCCTCGTTTCCGCCGCTCCGGGAATGGAGCCTGCCGCGGGTGTTTATCTGGTACTACCTGGCGGCAATCATTCTCTCGTTTATTAACCAGAGTGAAGGTGCAGAAGGCATGCTTCATACGGTGGCGGCAAACGTCACCCCGGTGATGGAATTTCTGATGGTGCTGCAGGGATTGTCGTTTTTGTTCTTTTTCTTCCACTGGAAGCAGATGAACATTCTCCTGCCCATTCTAATTTCTCTGTCGCTTCTCATTTTTCCATTTATGCTCCCGATCGTCCGTATTTTAGGTATAATTGACTTAGGCTTTGATTTGCGAATGCGGCTGACGTCGCAGAGGTAGGAGTTGTGTGAAATGCCAAAATTCCTTATGAAACGCTGGCACGGCTATCATGTCACACTGCTTTATGCAGTAGCGGCTGTCTTCATCGGAATTTTAACAGTATATGACTGGCGCGCCGGGCTTGCCGGGTGGGTGACGCTTGCAGGATCCGCTGCGTTTGTCATCCGTGCCCGTATTCAATTTGAACGCGAGCTCTCGGACTACATCTCCACGCTGACGTACCGCGTCAATAAAGCAGGAGAGAAAGCGGTCACCAAAATGCCGGTCGGTATGCTTTTGTATAACGAAGACCGGCAGATCCAGTGGATGAATCCATTCATGCAGGAAATCGGCAGCAAAGACTATACGAACGCGTCACTCGACGCCGTTTCCGACGAGCTGCTTGAATCGGTGAATGAAGAAAAACATACGTTTTTTCTGGAGCTGGAAGAGGAAAACTACCGTGTCGTCCATGAACCGGACGAACGGCTGCTGTATTTTCTCAATGCAACGAAAGAGCAGCAGTTTAAAGAAAAGTTTGAGCAGGAAAAGACGGTGCTCGGTTTCATCTACCTGGATAATTACGATGAGGTGACCCAGGGCATGGACGATCAGGTGAGAAGCAAACTTCTCTCCCACGTGACAGATGCGCTGAATCAGTGGTCCAGAGAGCACGATGTATTTATCCGCCGGACCTCATCCGACCGGTTCGTCGCCGTGTTTAACGAAGGCACGCTCGCCGATCTGGAAGCGAACCGCTTTACACTGCTCGATGAAGTACGTGAAAATACCCATGAGGAAAAAATAGCGCTGACGCTGAGTATCGGTATCGGCAGCGGGGAATCCTCGCTCCGTGAGCTCGGGGCGCTTGCCCAGTCGAGTCTCGATCTGGCGCTCGGCCGCGGCGGGGACCAGGTGGCGATTAAAGAAAAGAACGGAAAAGTCCGCTTTTATGGCGGAAAATCCAATGCAACAGAAAAGCGGACCCGCGTCCGTGCCCGGGTTATTTCCCACGCGATGCGCGACTTTGTCAAAGAGAGCAGCAAAGTGTATATCATGGGCCACAAAAACCCGGATATGGATTCTGTCGGAGCGGCGATCGGTATTTTGAAAATTGCCCAGGCGAATAAGAAAGAAGGGTATATCGTCATCGATCCGGACGATGTGAATCAGAGTGTGAAAAAGCTCCTGCACGAAGTCGAGCAGGACCGGGAACTGTGGGCCCGGTTCATTACAACGGATGAGGCGCGCGAGGAAATTACCGACGACACGCTTCTCGTCATCGTCGATACGCACAAGCCGAAGCTGGTGCAGGAGCCGAAGCTGCTCGATAAAGTCGAGCGGACGATCGTGATCGACCACCACCGCCGGAGTGAAGACTTCATCAACGACGCGGTGCTCGTCTACATGGAGCCGTATGCATCGTCGACAGCGGAACTTGTTACAGAGCTTCTGGAGTATCAGCCGAGAAACCCGCAGATTAATACGCTCGAAGCAACGGCGCTTCTCGCCGGCATCATTGTCGATACGAAAAGTTTCGCCATCCGGACCGGTTCCAGAACGTTCGATGCCGCTGCCTACCTGCGGAGCAGAGGGGCGGATACGACGCTCGTGCAGAAGCTGTTAAAAGAAGATCTGGATCATTACGTCAAACGTTCGAAGCTGATTGAGCAGGCCCATATTTATTCGGGCGGTGTCGCTATTGCACGCGGCTACTCGGATGAAACATACGGGCAGGTCCTGATCGCCCAGGCAGCGGATACGCTTCTGACGATGAACGATGTCGTCGCCTCATTTGTTATCTCCAAGATTGAAGACGGCCGGCTGAGTATCAGCGCCCGCTCACTTGGAGAGGTCAACGTTCAGGTCATTATGGAGAAAATGAACGGCGGCGGCCACCTGACGAATGCGGCGACGCAGCTCGAGGACATGACCGAAGAAGAAGCAGAAGCGCTTCTCAAAGAAAAAATCGATGACTATTTTAAAGGAGGACAATCATCATGAAAGTTATCTTCCTAAAAGATGTAAAAGGAAAAGGCAAGCGCGGGGAAACGAAAGAGGTACCGGACGGATACGCCCGCAACTACCTGCTGAAAAACGAACTGGCGATGGAAGCAAATAAAGGCAACATGAAATCCATGCAGAAAAAGCAGGAAAGCGAAGAGCGTCAGGCGCAGGAAGAACTGGAGGAAGCGGAAAAGCTGAAACAGGAGCTGGCAGAAAAAACCGTGGAACTCTCTGCAAAAGCAGGAGACGGCGGCCGTCTGTTCGGCGCCGTAACAAACAAGCAGATTGCCGAACAGCTGAAGAAAGACGGCTACAAAATCGATAAGCGTAAAATTGAAATGAACGAGCCGATCCGCGCGCTCGGTTATACGAACGTTCAGGTGAAACTGCACCCGAAAGTGACCGGCACCGTAAAAGTACACGTGAAAGAAGCCTGATCAACCAGGCTGAAGGAGGAATATCCGGATGAGCGAGATGTACGAAGACCGGACCCCCCCGCAGAATATTGAAGCAGAGCAGGCCGTGCTCGGTGCCGTCTTTCTGGAGGCGGAAGCACTGAACAAAGCCGTCGAGCGGCTGATGCCCGAGGATTTCTACCGGACGGGGCACAGCCGTATTTTTTCCGTCATGGTGGAACTCTCCGAGAAAGGGGAGCCCGTCGATCTTGTAACGATGATCGATGAACTCCACCGGAAAAACTGGCTGGAGGAAATCGGCGGTGTCGCCTATCTGGGGGAGCTGGCCAACGCCGTTCCGACGGCAGCCAACGTGCAGTATTATGCACAAATCGTCGAGGAAAAATCACTGCTCCGCCGTCTGATCCGTGTCGCGACTAATATTGCATCGGAAAGCTACTCGGCGGAGGAAGAAATTGATGCCATCTTAAATGAGGCGGAAAAATCGATTCTCGAAGTATCGAGAAAACAGAATTCCGGCGAATTTGTAAACATTAAAGACGTCCTCGTGGAAGCCTTTGATAAAATCGAGCTTCTTCAGCATACCGCCGGAGAAGTAACCGGAATTCCGACCGGCTTTAACGAGCTCGACCGGATCACAGCCGGTTTCCAGCGGAGCGATCTCGTCATCGTTGCCGCGCGTCCATCGGTTGGTAAGACCGCCTTTGCGCTGAATATTTCACAGAACGTGGCAACGAAAACGGACGAAAACGTCGCGATTTTCAGTCTCGAAATGGGCGCGGATCAGCTCGTCATGCGTATGCTCTGTGCCGAAGGAAACATTGACGCCCAGAGACTCCGTACCGGGGCGCTGGAAGAAGAGGACTGGCAGCGGCTGACGATGGCGATGGGAAGCCTGGCAAAAGCGGGCATTTACATTGACGACACACCGGGCATTAAAGTAAAAGAAGTCCGTTCGAAGTGCCGGAAGCTGAAACAGGAATCGGGTCTTGGTATGATCATGATCGACTACCTGCAGCTGATTCAGGGCGACGCCCGTTCCAGTGAAGGCCGCCAGCAGGAAGTGTCCGAGATCTCAAGGGAGCTGAAAGGGCTGGCCCGGGAGCTTGAAGTGCCGGTCATCGCCCTCTCCCAGCTTTCCCGCGGCGTGGAATCACGTCAGGACAAACGCCCGATGATGTCGGATATTCGTGAATCCGGAAGTATCGAGCAGGACGCGGATATCGTCGCCTTTTTGTACCGGGACGACTACTACGATCAGGAATCCGAGAAAAAAGACATTATCGAAATCATCATCGCCAAGCAGCGGAACGGCCCGGTCGGCACCGTCGAGCTGGCGTTCGTGAAAGAACATAATAAATTCGTCAATCTGGAGCGCCGCTTTGACGAGGGGGACATTCCTCCCGGCGCCTGACATGCCACGCACAGAAGATCTGCCCGCAGATGTTCTGTGCTTTTTTTCTGCCGCATTGTCAAAACGATGTTAAAATAACGAACGATAGTTGTTTTCTGCCTTTTAATGTTCGGTAATTGTGTTGACGCTGGAAGTGGAAACTGATAAACTGACGTTGGTTCGCATAAAGAACGAATAAACGCACACAGTGGAGGTGCTTCATCGATGCCATCAGTAGTAGTGGTAGGAACCCAGTGGGGTGATGAAGGTAAAGGTAAAATTACCGACTATCTGTCGGAAAAAGCAGAAATGATTGCCCGGTACCAGGGCGGAAACAACGCAGGACATACGATTATTTTCAATGATACGAAATACAAACTGCACTTAATTCCATCCGGAATTTTTTATAAAGACAAAACATGCGTCATCGGAAACGGCATGGTAATCGACCCGAAAGCACTCGTCGAAGAGCTCGCCTACCTGCACGAGCGGAATGTGGATACGAGCAACCTCCGCATCAGCAACCGGGCGCACGTCATTCTTCCCTACCATCTGAAACTGGATATCTGTGAGGAAGAAAGCAAAGGTTCCAACAAAATCGGAACGACGCGTAAAGGCATCGGCCCGGCGTATATGGATAAAGCGGCCCGTACCGGCATCCGCATCGCTGATCTTCTGGACCGCGAAACGTTCCAGGAGAAGCTGGAAGTCAATCTCCGTGAGAAAAACCGCGTATTTGAGCGGATTTATGAAACGGAAGGATTTCAGATTGAGGATATTCTCGATGAATACTATGAATACGGCCAGCAGGTTGCAAAATACGTGGCCGATACATCCGTCATTTTAAACGATGGCCTGGACGACGGCCGCCGCGTGCTGTTTGAAGGAGCGCAGGGTGTCATGCTTGATATCGACCAGGGTACCTATCCGTTCGTGACCTCCTCCAACCCGATTGCAGGTGGTGTAACGATCGGCTCCGGTGTCGGCCCATCCAAAATCGATCACGTCGTCGGTGTATCCAAAGCGTACACGACGCGTGTCGGCGACGGACCATTTCCAACCGAGCTGAATAACGAAATCGGCGATCAGATCCGGGAAGTCGGGAAAGAGTACGGAACGACCACCGGCCGTCCGCGCCGTGTCGGCTGGTTTGACAGTGTCGTTGTCCGCCATGCACGCCGTGTGAGCGGGATTACCGATCTGTCGCTGAACTCGATCGATGTGTTAACCGGCATTCCGACATTAAAAATCTGTGTCGCCTACAAGTACCGCGGCGAGATCATGGAGGAATTCCCGGCAAGTCTTAAGGTGCTGGCAGAATGTGAGCCGGTCTATGAAGAGATGCCGGGCTGGGAGGAAGACATTACCGACGTCCACTCCCTGCATGACCTGCCGAGAAATGCGCTCTACTATGTCGAGCGTATCTCGCAGCTGACTGGTATCCCGCTGTCCATCTTCTCCGTAGGACCGGACCGCAAACAGACAAACCTCGTCCGCGGCGTTTTCGCGTAAGCTGCGGAGGCAGGGAATCATAGAAGCAGCGGAACTTTATAAAAAGCTGTGGCAGAACTCCTGCCGCAGCTTTTTTATATAGATAGAAACCCGTATGTTCGCTGCAGCAGACGAAGCAGAAAGCCGCTGAGGATTACAGGGGCCGGTGGATGGGGGGGAGCGTCGACGGCAGTGGACGTTTTTCGGAGGTAGTGAACCTTTTGGGTAAAGTACGGACGTTTTGGATGAAGAAGTGGTACATTTTTTGAGAAGTGGACGCCGGCACCTGTGCTGCGGACGCCGGCACCTGTTTTACGAACGTTCTGCAGAGAGTTACGATACACTTCCCCACTGGAAGTGAACCTTTTTCGAGTGGCCTTCTGACAGCGTCTGCGGCTCCGCTAGAAACTGCCGGCAGAACAGCGCAGCTCCCCTACCGCCGAAAAAACAGCTTGGTTTTCCCGAGAAATGCTGATACAATCAGTAAGGCTGGCGCGGCGCCCGGCAGGCACCGCATAAATTTCTGGAAAAAACGCAAAAAAAGTTATTGCAGAATTATTTCCAGCATGCTATTATAATATATGTCGCTGAGGCGATAGCATGGCCCGTTGGTCAAGTGGTTAAGACACCGCCCTTTCACGGCGGTAACACGGGTTCGAATCCCGTACGGGTCACCATTTCTTTTTTCAGCAGCTGTTGACACCAGCGTGAAAAAAGAGTAGAATTAAATCTGTTGCGGTTCTCAAACGAACCCACATTCTTATTGCCGCGGGGTGGAGCAGTCTGGTAGCTCGTTGGGCTCATAACCCAAAGGTCGATGGTTCAAATCCATCCCCCGCAACCAATTTACATAAATAAACACGTAAGTGGTCCAGTGGTGTAGCGGTTAACATGCCTGCCTGTCACGCAGGAGATCGCGGGTTCGATTCCCGTCTGGACCGCCATTTTTTTGTTTTCAGAGGGCTCGGTAGCTCAGTCGGTAGAGCAACGGACTGAAAATCCGTGTGTCGGCGGTTCGATTCCGTCCCGAGCCACCACTGATGTACACACGAGCATTTATAACGATAGAAAATTCCTATCCACCACTGCGGTCGGATAGTTTTTTTGTATGAAGAAAAGCAATTGGTGCTCTGCCATAAGCCGGGACCGGGCTGTAATACAGTGGAAATATGTTCCCCGGCATTAGTATGCTAAAATGGGGAAAGAAGTCGAGTGTACAGGAGGAACGACCACATGGATAAGGAAAAGATTCTCGTAGTAGACGATGAGAAACCAATTGCCGATATTTTAAAGTTTGGACTGGAAAAAGAAGGATTTGACGTGGTCTGTGCGTATGATGGGAATGAAGCAGTGGAGCTCGTAAAAGAACACGTACCGAGTCTTATTCTGCTTGATATCATGCTGCCGTATAAAGACGGAATGGAAGTATGCCGGGAAGTACGGAAAACGTACGACATGCCGATTATTATGCTGACAGCAAAGGATTCGGAGATCGATAAAGTGCTCGGTCTGGAACTCGGCGCGGATGACTACGTCACCAAGCCGTTCAGTACGCGGGAACTCGTCGCGCGGGTGAAAGCGAACCTGCGCCGTAATCAAAAGTCGGATGAAAGCGGATCCGAGAACAAAAATATTGAGATCGGCCCGCTTCTCATCCAGCCGGACGCCTATCTGGTGACAAAACGCGGAGATCCGATTGAGCTGACCCACCGGGAATTCGAACTCATTCATTACCTCGCGCGCCACACCGGCCAGGTCATGACGCGTGAACACTTGCTGCAGGCCGTATGGGGATACGACTACTTCGGCGATGTCCGCACGGTCGATGTAACCGTACGCCGGCTGCGTGAAAAAGTGGAGGACAACCCGAGCAGTCCGACGTGGATCGTAACACGACGCGGCGTCGGCTATTACCTGAGGCAGGCAGAGCAGGAGAGTTAATGCATGAAAAAACTTCGCTTTTATAAATCGATCCACGTCAAAATCGTGGCGATTTATGTACTGCTCATTCTTATCGCCATGCAGCTGATCGGGGTATACTTTACACAACAGCTGGAAGACCAGCTCGAGGCGAACTTCCGGGAAAACTTAAACGAGCGGGCCGGCCTGCTCGCCTATAATATTTCCCAGGAAATGACCGCCGATATCGAAGATGAACTGGAGGAAGGCCAGGACGTGCAGGAAGTCCGGCAGTCGCGGATTAATGACATCATCCGAAGCGACGTATTCAATCTCGACAACGCCGATGTTGTCGTCGTAGACAGCGACCGGAACATCCTGGCCACAACGAATCCCTCGAGGAGCGGACGGCCCGGCCAGGGGAATTATTCGATGCGTGTCTACCCATCGCTCGTAACCGGAAGTACGGATTACGATGGGGAGATCATGCGCGATCCGGAAAACGACGACCGGGTTCTCGTCATGACGATTCCGATTGAATCCCAGACACAGGAAATCATCGGAGCGATCGACATCCAGGCGTCGATGGAAGGTATTTACGATCAGCTTCAGGAAACGAACCAGATTCTGTTTGCCGGAACGGTTCTTGCGCTCGGGATGACCGCAGCGCTCGGTATCTTTTTATCAAGAACAATCTCCCGGCCGATCGTGGATATGAAAGAACAGGCTGTCATTATGGGGCAGGGGGATTTCTCGCAGTACGTTAAAGTGTACGGGGACGATGAGATCGGCCAGCTTGCCGACACATTTAACGACTTAACCGACAAGCTGCAGGAAGCAAATGCCACGACAGAAGGCGAACGGAGAAAGCTTGCATCCGTTCTGATGCACATGACTGACGGCGTCGTCGCCACGGACCGCGACGGTAAGGTCATTCTCGTCAACCGACGTGCCGAGGAAATTCTCGCCCGCCGGCAGGAAGACATGGTCGGCACGGATCTGACACGTGTGCTGAACCTCGATAAATTCATGAAGCTGGAGGATTTTTACCGCTTCCAGGACCCGCTGCTTCTCGATTTTGATACAGCGGATGAAAAAATGACGATCGAAACGAACTTCTCAACGATCTCCAAAGAGAACGGGGAAGAAAACGGGGTTATCGCTGTGCTGCACGATGTGACAGAGCAGGAGAGGATCGAGGAGGAGCGCCGGGAATTCGTCGCAAACGTCTCCCACGAGCTCCGGACGCCGCTTACCTCCATGAAAAGCTACCTGGAGGCGCTTCAGGACGGGGCGATGCAGGATCCGGATATCGCACCGCAGTTTCTCAGCGTGACCGCGAATGAAACGGACCGCATGATCCGGCTTGTCAACGACCTGCTGCAGCTGTCGAAAATGGACGGCCGGGACGAGCAGATGCAGATGACAGAAGTCGATGCGCCGCAGCTCGTGAATCATATCGTGGACCGGTTTGAAATGTCGACGAAAAACCAGGAGATCCAGTTTAAACGAAAAATCCCGGAGCAGGACATTACTGTTTTCGGCGACCGGGATAAACTGACCCAGCTGATGGACAATATCGTGTCCAACGCCGTGAAGTACTCCCCGGAAGGCGGCACGATCACCGTTACGCTCCGGACAGAGGAGTCGAGGATCGTCGTCAGTGTGAAAGACGAAGGGGTCGGTATTCCAAAAGACAACGTCAACCACGTTTTCGACCGGTTCTACCGTGTCGATAAAGCCCGGTCCCGCAATCTCGGCGGCACCGGTCTCGGGCTTGCCATTGCCCGGGAAATTGCTCTCTCCCACGGAGGAAATATCTGGGTGAGCAGTGAATGGGGCAAAGGAACGACATTTTCCTTCAGCCTCCCTTACACGCAGGAGGCGGTGATGCAGCATGCCGGTGATTGAACATGTGAAAACAGCAGTATTGTGGACAATGGTATTAACGAGTCTCGTCCTTACGTGGTTCGTCTGGACATACCAGCCGGCGTATTCGGAGCTGGATGATCCCGAAGAGGCGTTTACAGAGGTGGAGTCGATCGGCGAAACGAAAGCTTTCTCCGAACTCTTCTACCCTTCTGCGGTGATTTCTCATGAGGAGGAGGCATCGTTTCTGCTGCAGCAGTCGGCAGAGAACTACGTGCAGCTGATGGAGGATCTCCGGGAAGTGGAAATCGAAGCAGTTGAGCAGACAAACGGGCTTACGTCAGAGGATCTGCAGTCATTTAACGGACTGGAAATTCAATTTGACTCGCCGCTTCAGGAGCGCTGGCTTGAACAGATTTTAACGGTACCCGAAGAAGAAGGAGAGCGGGGGGTCCTTCCTTCCATGGAGCAGGCGGACCGCATACTTCTCACGGTGACCGAAGAGGATGATGTCGTCATCCGATTTATCGACCTGGAAGGCGATAACGTGTACGAAGCGGGAACCACCCTCGAAGCAGCGGAGCTGACCGGTTATACGCGGAATGCCGGCATGCAGCGGATTCCGGTGGAAGCGAGAGTGTTTCAGCCGGAGGAGGAGCGCGTGTTCCAGGAGATTCATTATGTTCCGGCCGAACGGGTGGAAGAAGAACTTCTCACCTATAACATTATCGAACTGGAAGCGGACACGTTCGTACAGTCGCTGTTTGCCGACCCGAGTATTGTTCAGGAATACCCGGAAGAAGGCGAACGCTACTTTACGGATGGCAGCCGCTACATGCAGCTGGAAAACGACGACACGACGCTTGAATACGTGCAGCCGGATATTGTAACCGGAAGCCTCGGCGCCAGTGAATCAGTGCTCCGCACGTCCCAGGAATTCGTCAACGGCCACAGCGGCTGGACCGACAGATATTTCATGACTTCCTGGAGCGAATCCGGCTTTAACGACCAGGCTTCCTACTCGCTTCATATGGACGGCTATCCGGTGCTGAGCGCCGATACGAACAACCCGGACCACTATATGATCCAGCTGACCCGGGAAGGCGCCAATATCACAAACTACACCCGTCCGATGTTCCGCATGAGCGAAGAACCGCTCGAGATCGGCACACGGATCGAACTGCCTTCGTTTGCAGAAGTGGAATCCTATATTGAATCGGAGGAACTCTTCGGCCTAGATGTCGTTGAAAACGCCCGGATCGGCTACTACATGCGCGTACAGAACTCCATCGCCGTTTTCGAGCCGTCGTGGTACGTGGAAGTCCGCGGCCAGTGGCAGCGGATCACAATTCCGGACGCGGGAACGGAGGTGGAGAATGGACTGGAGTAGAACGAAAACCATTTTTATTATCACGTTCATGCTGCTCAACATTTTCCTCGGCTATCAGCTGACACTGAAGCAGCAGCACGGCGATCTTCCGGAACTCGCCTCCGTGAATCTGGAATCCCGTCTCAGTGAGGAAATCGACATTAACATCAATAATGAAGAGGTGGAAGAGGAAGGCGGTATGATCAGCGGCGAGTGGCGGGTGTTTGAAGAAGTTTTCTTAAACCAGTCCCTCGAAGAGCAGAACCTGTCGGTGAGCGACGACGGTCTGGAAATCCGCTCCGAGCTGGAATCGCCGTATTCGCTCGTCACCGCCAACATCCAGGCAAGCGCCGATGCCTTTCTGCAGGAATTCGTTTTCCGCGGGGAGGAATATGAAGTGGCTGCCTACGACGAAGAAGAAGGCCGCGTCGGTCTGTATCAGACGTATGAAGGCAGTAAAATCGACGAATACGAGCGGGAGGCATTCCATCTTGAGCTGGAGCTCAATGACAGCGGGGAAATTGTCCAATATACGCAGCGCTATTTAACGATCACCGCCACCGGCGAAGAACAGGAGCTTTTGACACCGCTTGAAGTCATTGATATACTGCTTCAGGAAAATCAGGTTCTCGTCGGCGGGGAGCGCGAAGTATCCGCGGCAGAACTTGGGTATTACAACCTGCTGGAAATTGACACCGACTTTCAAATTTTCGCGCCGGTATGGCGGATCACCGTGGACGATGACACGTACTTCGTCGATGCACTCCGCGGTGAAATACAGACATCGATGAGTAACTAAGCAGGAGGGTACCGCATGACGTTGAAGTGCAGCGTGCTTGCCAGCGGAAGCACCGGCAACGCGATATATGTAGAGACAGCCACGGAGCGGTTTCTGGTGGATGCCGGCCTGTCCGGCAAAAAACTCGAAGCGCTTGCTGCCGATGCGGGCATCCGGCTCGACAGCCTCTCCGGTATTCTCGTGACGCACGAACACAGCGACCACGTGAAAGGGCTCGGCATTCTCGCGAGACGCTACAAGCTCCCGATTTATGCCAATGACCGGACGTGGAAAGCGATGGACTCCATGATCGGCACCGTGGATCCGGCACAGAAATTCCATTTTGAAACCGGCGCCAGAAAAACGTTCGGCAGCCTCGATGTGGAAAGTTTCGCTGTCTCGCACGATGCCGTGGAGCCGATGTTTTTTTCGTTCATGCACGAAGGAAGAAAACTGACCATCTTAACCGACACCGGCTACGTCAGTGACCGGATGATCGGCATGGCCCGTGAAGCGGATACGCTCATTTTCGAGTCGAATCATGACATCAGCATGCTCCGGATGGGCCGCTATCCGTGGAACGTCAAGCGCCGCATTCTCGGCGATGAAGGCCACGTTTCCAATGAAGATGCCGGCATGGCGCTGGCGGAACTTGTGCGCAGCCACAAAGCCGATATTTACCTGGCCCACCTGAGCAAGGACAACAACATGAAGGACCTCGCCAGAATGACCGTCGAACAGACACTTACGGCAGAGGACGTTCATCCCGGGGAACATTTTCGTCTGTTTGATACCGATCCGGAATCCCCGACCGGATTGAAAGAAGTATAGAAAAAAGCTGCAGCGGTATAGGCATCCACCGCTGCAGCTTTTTCTATCTGATGATATCTAAGAACAATGACGCACGAAAATGGACAGAACAGGGAGAAAACAGCCAAAACATGGGTAACTATGAAAGGAATGACGCTCCTGTTTGGAAAATTCTCAAACAGAAGCCCTGACAATAGACGTTCTGCTCACTTCTTCTTACAATAGAATTACAGCCGTTTCGTCCGTCTTCGACAAAGACAGGCGGCAGATAAAAGGGGAGGTTGTTATCGATGGGATACTACGATCAGGACTACACCCGCCGGGAGAAAAAGCAGAATGGCGGGCGTTCCGGTATATACGGATTTATTGGGGCAGTACTTGGCGCCCTTCTCGTTATTTTCTCCATTCCGACGCTGTCGTCCTACGGTTTCCTGCCGTATGAACTGGATATGGGAGAAAACGATCAGGCAGAGGAATCACCGCAGGAAGAAGAGACAGCACCGGAGACAGACAGCATTGAACCGCAGTCGGATAATACAGGAGCACCTTCCGAAGCTGTTGATGTTACCGAAGCGGTCGACCGCGTATCCGACGCTGTCGTCGGCATTGTGAACATGAATCAGAACACCGGCGTTCTCGGCTCACCGGAAGGCGGTGGCGGCGGCGGAGAAGGCACTGGGTCCGGTATCATCTATAAAGTAGAGGAAGACCGCGCTTTCGTTGTCACGAACCAGCATGTCATTAACGGCGCTGCCACCGGGCAGACGGATGTGGACGTCACGCTCGCAGATGGTTCCCGCGTGCCGGCGGAATTCGTCGGCGAAGATGTGCTCACGGATCTCGCCGTACTGACGATCGACGCAGAAAACGTCGATACGACCGCAGATTTCGGCGATTCTGAAGCGCTCCGCGCCGGTCAGACGGCGATTGCTATCGGAAATCCGCTTGCCTTTGAAGGATCGGTTACAGCTGGTATTATCAGCGCCGTAGAGCGGAGTATTCCCGTGGATTTAAACGGCGACGGTCAGCCGGACTGGGAAGCTGAAGTACTGCAGACGGACGCAGCCATCAACCCGGGTAACAGCGGCGGCGCTCTTGTGAACAGCAGCGGGGAAGTCATCGGGATCAACTCGATGAAAATTGCCCAGAGTGCAGTAGAAGGCATCGGTTTCTCCATCCCGACCCAGATTGCACAGCCGGTCATTGAGGATCTGGAGCAGTACGGCGAAGTACAGCGTCCACAGATGGGCATCGTCCTCCGCTCCCTGCAGGAAATTCCGTCCTTCCACTGGGAGAGCACGTTAGGCCTGCCGGAAGATATTAAAGGAGGCGTGTATGTCGAACAGGCACAGCCGGACACTCCGGCCGCGGAAGCAGGACTTCAGGAAGGAGATGTCATCGTCGAGCTCGATGGACAGGAAATTACCGACGCCCACGACCTGCGGAAGTACCTTTACACCGAAGTTAGTATCGGTGATACGATGGAAGTAAGCTATTACCGCGATGGCGAGCTGACGACAACAGAATTAACTCTCGAGGAACAGGTATTTTAACGACCGGCCTTCCGCTTTGAGCGGGAGGCTTTTTTTGACTAATAAGAATGTATAAAATCCAAAGCCTCTTCCAAGCAGGTATGCCAAGGGCTGCAGCATTTCAACGTTTTGCTGCATTTACCGTTTGTTTCTGGTGGTAGAGCTTCTCCGCTACTCGGCAGAAGCTTGCCGTGGGCTTGTCTTCAGCTATTTCTCATGGCTTTCGCCCTGAGAAAGGATCTTCAGACTGCGCTAAATCCCACCGGCGTCTCTGCCGAACGCTTCGAAGCGTAGTAAAATAGAGGTGAAATACAAATGATCCGCAGCGGGATCGATGTCTATAAGGCGAGGATGACCTCGTACAATTCGATTGAATGACAGTATTCACTGTGCAAAAGGGACCGCTTCTATCAAGCGTTTTCTTCCTACCTGCCGAAACCGGAGGCCGTCGACTCCGGGAGGATCCGAACGAGGCGAAAATCCATACCGCGTCAAGCGGCTGAAAGCATGAGCGGAGCCGGCCTTTGGTTTGAGCCGCAGGGCAGCGGTTTTCTGCCATGCGGCGCGGCCGCGCGGAGCCATGCTTCTTCAATCGAAGCATTGTCCAGCTGCAGCGCCCACTCGCTCGAGGTTCCTTCACCCCTGCCGAAGAAAGCAAAGAGCAGCTTTCGTCGGCAGGGCCTCC
>NZ_PVNS01000019.1 GCF_002993335.1 Alkalicoccus urumqiensis
CCACATGAACGCGTTCTATACCAAAATGCATGAACGATTCCACGAAACTTATTGAACCGCCGTATACGGATCCGTACGTACGGTGGTGTGAGAGGACGGAGGGGAGAACCCTCCTCCTACTCGATTATAGCTGTCCGTAAAGTATCCATCCAAGAAGAGCGGCATGTCCAACGGAAAACAGCGGCAGCATGACCTGAAATTTTTTTACTTTCGTTTTATGACGGATCTGTCTGCTGATCAGCCACTGGACTGGAGCAGCGCCGGCAGCTGCCCAGCCCAGCAGTGTGCGTTCACTGATCCGTCTTTTTCTTTTTACCGCAAGCCGCTTGTCATAGGCAAACAAGATTCCTCCAATGAGCGATATCATAACGTAGAAGACGATTATTCCATAAAGAATGGTAGACTGGCCTCCTTCATCTGATTTTCAACAACCGGCTCCGTCCTTCGGCTGAAATCAGCACGCCGGTATGGAAACGTTTTATCGGCCCGGGTTAGCGAATTGTATCGTTTCGAAAAAAACTGCCCCGGATGTGCTCCGGGGCAGTAATAAGACTTACTTCAGGTTTTCTTTTGCTTTAGAAGCAAGATCTGCAAATGCTTTTTCGTCGTTGACAGCAAGATCAGCAAGCATCTTACGGTTCATCGTGATACCGGCTGTTTTCAGACCGTGCATCAGACGGCTGTAGGAAAGCCCGTTCATGCGTGCTGCCGCATTAATACGTGTGATCCACAGCTTGCGGAAATCACGCTTTTTCTGACGGCGGTCACGGTATGCGTACAGGTGAGACTTCATTACCTGGTCTTTTGCTGTACGATACAGACGGTGCTTGGAACCTGTATAACCTTTTGCTAGTTTCAGAACTTTTTTATGACGACGACGGGTGGTGTAACCACCTTTTACTCGAGCCATCGTAATCCCTCCTCGAAATGTTTAGATTAATTTAATGTGGAATTATTTTACCATTTGGTCGATGCGCTTCTGGTCGCCCTTTGCGACAAGTCCGGACTTACGCAGTTTACGCTTCTGCTTCTGGGACTTGTTGGCAGCGAGGTGGCTTGTAAAGCCGTGGCCGCGCTTGAGCTTGCCTGTACCTGTACGCTTAAACCGTTTTGATGCACCACTGTGCGTCTTCATTTTTGGCATAATGAACATCCTCCTGTACGAAAATAGAATGGGTGTTGTTGTTGTCGTTGTCGGTGAATAGAATGATCGTCTTACTTTTCGTTCTCTGCGTTCGGAGCCAGGATGAGGAACATACTGCGTCCTTCCATCTTGGGCTTCGATTCGATCGTGGACAGATCGCTGCACTCTTCCGCCAGACGCATCAGTACGTCGCGGCCGAGCTCCGAGTGGGTAATTGCGCGTCCGCGGAAACGGATCGCTGCCTTTACCTTGTCGCCTTTAGAGAGGAATTTACGTGCATTGCGGAGCTTCGTGTTGAAATCATGCTCCTCAATGTTCGGACTCAGACGCACTTCTTTCAGATGAATAATCTTCTGCTTCTTGCGCTGTTCCTTCTCCTTTTTCTGCTGCTCAAAACGGAATTTACCGTAATCCATGATGCGGCAGACAGGCGGCTTGGCATTCGGTGCAACCATGACGAGGTCAAGATCTGCATTACGCGCCATATCGAGCGCTTCCTGCTTTGACTTTACGCCGATCTGATCGCCGTTGGCGCCGATCAGGCGTACTTCGCGGGCACGAATGTTTTCGTTTACGAACATATCCTTACTAATGTTGAGCCACCTCCATAATAGTTGCGGAGCAAAGCAAGAGATCAATAAAAAAGTGCAGGCGCATTGCGCCCACACTTCATCCGTTGAATCTGGTGAAAAAATCATAACCTGAACGTACAATAACGAAACAGGTGAGAAGCGGGCGCTTCTTCTTGCTTTGGTGTCCGTATAATGTTCACCAGTGCATCTTACCACGCCCGGAGATACGTGTCAACGCAGGTTACCTTCTTTTTTCCGCAACTTCTGTTTCTATCGCTTGAACGAATGCTTCCAGACTCATTTCTTCCGTTTCTTTCTGTCCATAACGGCGGACATTTACGCCGTCGGCTTCAATCTCTTTATCCCCGAGTACGAGAAGGTACGGCACCTTCTTCATCTGCGCTTCCCGGATTTTGTAGCCGAGTTTCTCATTTCTTACATCAACATCCACGCGGATGCCCGCGCGCTGCAGCCGCTCTTCCACTTTTCTTACATAATCCAGGTGCACGTCGCTTACAGGAATCGCTTTTACCTGTACCGGGGCCAGCCAGGCCGGAAACGCTCCTTTGTATTCTTCAATGAGGAATGCAATGAACCGCTCCATCGTTGAAACGACGCCTCGGTGGATAACGACCGGGCGGTGGTCCTGTCCGTCTTCGCCGGTGTATGTCAGATCAAACCGCTCCGGCAGGTGGAAATCAAGCTGCACGGTAGAGAGCGTCTCGTCTTTTCCAAGCGCTGTTTTCACCTGGACATCCAGCTTCGGTCCATAAAAAGCAGCTTCGCCTTCTGCTTCGACGTATTCCACGCCCATTTCGTCCACTGCTTCTTTAAGCATGTCCTGGGCTTTCTCCCACATCTCATCATTATCGACATACTTCTCCTGGTTCTCCTTGTCACGGTAGGAGAGCCGGAAATAATAATCATCGATGCTGAAGTCCTTGTACACGGCCTGAATCAGTTCAACCACACGGATGAATTCCTGCTTCAGCTGATCCGGCCGGCAGAAGATGTGTGCGTCATTCAGCGTCATGGCACGGACACGCTGCAGACCTGCAAGTGCTCCGGACATTTCATGGCGGTGCATCGTACCGAGTTCCGCAATACGGAGCGGAAGGTTCCGGTAGCTGTGCTTCTCATTTTTATAAACCATCATGTGGTGCGGACAGTTCATTGGCCGGAGTACGAGATCTTCGTTATCCATTTCCATTACTGGGAACATGTCGTCCTGGTAATGATCCCAGTGACCGGACGTTTTATAGAGATCCACGCTTCCAAGAACCGGCGTATAAACGTGGTTGTAGCCGAGACGCTCCTCAATATCCACGATGTAGCGCTCGACGATACGACGGATGGTCGCACCATTTGGAAGCCAGAGTGGAAGACCCTGTCCGACCTTCTGGCTCAGTGCAAAAATACCAAGCTCCTTTCCCAGACGGCGGTGGTCGCGTTCTTTCCGCTCTTCCAGAAGCTGGAGGTAGTCATCGAGCTCCTGCTGTTTCGGAAAAGCCGTACCGTAAATGCGCTGCAGCATCTTATTATCGCTGTTTCCGCGCCAGTAGGCACCGTTCACCTGCATTAATTTAAACTTTTTCAGTTTGCTCGTCTGTGGCACGTGCACACCTCGGCAGAGATCAAAAAATTCCCCCTGCTCGTAAATGGAAATCTTCTCCCCTTCCGGGATGTCATCCAGAAGCTCCAGCTTCAGCTCGTCGCCGATTTCTTTATATCTGGCTGCCGCTTCTTCCCGCGGCATTTCCACACGCGTAATTTCATGATTTTCATCGATAATTTTTTTCATTTCTTTTTCGATTTTCGGCAGGTCCTCCGAAGTAATCGTTTCATCGATATCAATATCATAATAAAATCCTTCTTCAATCACCGGACCGACACCGAGCTTTGCACCCGGATACAGACGCTTTACTGCCTGAGCCATCAAATGGGCTGTACTGTGGCGCAGTACTTCCAGTCCTTTCTCTGATTGATACGTATAGATTTCCACCGGACCGCTCTCCTGAAGCGGTGTTCTCAGATCTACATCCTGACCATTGACGCTCCCGGCAAGTGCATTTTTCTTCAGCCCCGGCGAAATCGACTGGGCGACTTCCTCCAGTGTTACTCCTGCATCGAATGTTTTGACACTCCCGTCGGGGAATGAAAGTTCTACCTGGCTCATGTAATCCTCTCCTTTAACGAAATACTGCCGCACAAAAAAACACCCGTCCCTGTGGCTAGGGACGAGTGCGCTGTCGTGGTTCCACCCTGATTTCAGTCTTCTTAACAAAGACTGCTTCATTCATCCGTTAACGGCGGAAGCCGCCGCCCTCTCCCCGGCATTCATACCGGATCGAGGGCGGTGCTCAGGGGTGGTGGACCAGCAGTGGTATCCGGAAAGCTCTCAGCCGGCGGCTTTCCTCTCTGATGAACCCGTACTGCGGGAACGTGTCCCCTTCATGGCGGTCATTATGAAATCTGATTCGTATTATAGCCCGCTCTCTTTCAAAAATCAAGAGGGTTAATTCTGCATAACGAAATCGCGTTCTGCAATATCTCCTTCGCCGAAGACCCGGAGGCGTTCATACTTCGTATTGCGCTGCACCGGTGTTTTTCCAGCTTCGCGGATCAGGCGGAGAATCAGGTTCGTATCCACTTTATACGTCGCGCCGGCAGCGGAAACCACGTTTTCTTCCATCATCGTGCTTCCGAAGTCGTTGCATCCGTAGGAAAGGGACGTTTTGCCTGTTTCCGGCCCCATCGTAACCCAGGAAGACTGGAAGTTCGGTACATTGTCGAGGAAAATGCGTGAAATAGCGAGATTTTTCAAATATTCACGGGGTGTTACTTTTTCCCCTTTCATGTTCGTGTTTTCCGGCTGGAATGTCCAGGAGATAAATGCCAGGAAGCAGTCAGCCTCATCCTGGGCATCGCGGACACGCTGCAGGTGAAGCGCACGCTCTTCCATGGATTCGCCGAAGCCGATAACCATCGTCGCTGTGCCGTGCATTCCGGCGCGCTTCACTGCTTTCATGCAGTCGATCCACTCTTCCCACGTGCCTTTCAGCCTGCTGATCCGGCGGCGGGTGCGGTTATCGAGAATTTCTGCGCCTCCGCCCGGAACGGAGTCGAGTCCGGCTTCTTTCAGTTCTTTAAGTACTTCGTCCAGGCTGAGTCCGGAGACTTCCACCATTTTATAAATCTCTGCCGGGGAGAAGGAATGCATCGTAATATTAAAGCGCTTTTTAATTTCCCGCAGAAGATTCGTATAGTAGTCAAACGGGAGGTTCGGGTTCGTCCCGCCCTGCATGAGAATTTCTGTGCCATCCACGTCGATGGTTTCCTGAATTTTTTCAAAAATAACCTCATCATCGAGTGTGTAGCCGTCTTTTGCATTCGGCGGACGGTAAAATGCACAAAATCTGCAGTATGTATCACAGAAATTTGTGTAGTTAACGTTACGGCCGATAACAAATGATGTTTCGGGCTCCGGGTGCCACGCTTTCATTTTTTCGTTGGCGACTTCACCCATTTTCTCCACTTCATCACTTTCATAAAGACGAATGGCGTCTTCAGTTGTTATCCGCTCACCATTTCTGGCGCGTTCCAGAATATCATCGATACTCATTTATAAATGCCTCCATTCTTTCATCCGGGGTAATACTGTCATGGTATCATATATAGGCGCTGGAAGAAAAAGAAAGCAGTCCTGAATGAATCATTTTTCTTTCCTTTTGTTACATGCCCCGGCGGTTCGTTCCTTTCATCTCAAGCTCTGTTGTTAAATGGCGGATCCGCTCCATAATGCGCTTCGCTTTCAGCTGATCTACTTTCTCCGTGCCGCCGCGCTGTGTCGACGCCAGGTGAAGCTCCAGTTCATCCAGCGTGAAATTGGAAGTAAAAATAGTCGGAAGCTTCTCCATCATCCGGAACTGCAGCAGTGCCCCGAATACCTCATCCCGGACCCAGGGTGTCATCGTTTCCGCACCGATGTCATCAAGGATCAAAACACGTGCTTTTTTTACATGATCCAGCTTTTCCTGATACGAGCCGTCCGAGATCCCTGACTTTAATTCACGGAGAAAATCCGGCGTATAAACTAGCATCGTCTCTACCTCCTGGTCGGCCAGCTCGTTTGCAATGGCACTGACGAGAAACGTTTTCCCGACACCGAACGGGCCGTGGATGTAGAGACCGGCTCCGTTTTCGCCCGGAACTGCCTCCGAACAGAAAGCGAGTGCTTTAACATAGGCATCGGTACGCGACTGATTATCTTCGTCGAAGTCATCAAACGTCATCTGCAGTACTTCCCGGGGAAGATACAGACTTTTCATAAAGGATTGGTGCCGCAGACGTTCATCTTCGCGCCGCTTCAACGGGCATGGATGATACGTTAAGTTAATGCTGCCATGCTGCACTTGAAGCTCCGGCTGATACCCCTTCATCACGTTCGGACAGTTTTCAAGCCCCGGACAGCGGCTGCAGTTCTGCCACTGCTGCCGGTAGTGATACAGATCACTCATCGCACTGTCGATGTGGTCCGGAGATACTTCTTCCTTTTGAAGAAAGGACTTTATATCCGGATCACTCAATACTTCCTGTTTCAACTTGTCGAATCGCTCTTGAAGTCCTCCCCGCTCAAATCGACGAAGGGAGCGTTCGATAGGATCCATGACGGATCACCCCTTCTTTTGTTTCTTTTTTCTCAAAAGCTCTCTGTACCGTGCCGCTTCCTGTTTCGCCTGCGTTAAATTCTCCTGTGGCTCTTCCTCTTGTTTCTCTGTCTGTCCCTGCTGCTCCGAAAGCCAGGACGGCACCGGTGCCGCTTCCTGTTTTCCAGACTGTGCTTTTTTCGTTTTCACAGTCTGACGTTCTTCGTGCTCCTCTTTCGCAAGCTTCATTGCTTCTTTCACGGTGTCGACTTTCTTTCGTTTCCAGTGGGAAGCGATTTTGAAGGCCAGATTTTTCACCAGTTTTCCATTGTTCACCATGTATAAATAGTCGATCAGCACGTTTACTACGCCGGGCTGCAGTCCGTAATCGTGCAGCAGCGACTCGACGATATCAATATCTCCTTCATACACTTTCGCCCCGCCGGACAGCGTGTGAAGATAATCAAGCGGAGACGTCGTATCAAAGTAATGAATCTGCTGCTCTTCTGCTGATGCAGGTTCCGATTTTGAGCTCGAAAGATGCGGAGGCTGCTTCCGGAGACCAAGCATCGGCGGCTTCCCCCCCTCATTCAGCCGGTACCGCCGCTTGGCAGTACTGCGGAATGTTTCGGCATCCATTGAATCCGTATGAAGCATGGCATCCTGGATCAGTGCTGCCATTTCTTCTGCGGTAAACTGATATAAAAAAGCGGTCTGCTGAATCAGTTTTTGATTGGCCGGCGCATACACTTCCTCCCGGGAAACAAACTTTGGCAGCAGGCCGTCGACCGTCTGCATATCGACAGCGTCTGACGTAATCTCATAGGATGAGTCCCCTGCCGGGAAAATCGATGCAGCTGATTGAAGAAGTTCGCTCATTTCATCGGAGGAACTCCTCATTTCCGAAGGACGGAGCGAGGAAAACACATCGTTAAACGATTTGGTGATGTTTTGTTTCCCTTCTGTCTCCGGTGTCTCCTGTGTAAACATTGCGCGGAGTGCGCGGTACCGCTCCCGGCTGCCGGCACGGTTATATAAATAGATGCTCAGCAGTTCATCCTGAAAAAACTTCGGTGCGTCGTAAGGCAGTGAGAACAGATAAACGAGACCTTCTTCTTCTTCTTTGTAGGAGGAGAGTAAGCCGATCGCCTCCAGCTTTTTCCTCTCTTCATACAGCATGGACAGATGCTGGCCGGTCTGTGTCATCCACTGTTTATGCACCCCTTCCATACAGAAGCCGGGCTTTCGGGAAAGCTCCGTCATCATCGTGATATAAAGGCTGCACGCCACGGGACCGATCAGCGGCTGGTAGAGCATCATCATAACCGATACGTGCTCTGAAGAAAGCATTCCTTCAGCAGAAGCGGTAAATGGTGTAGCCGGCGTAATTTCCTGCCAGTGCATTAAACGTCTCCTTTCCTGTACCCATGCGGAAAAGGCTGCCCGGGCATCCGCCCTGAGCAGCCCCCCGGTCTTCTACCGGTTTTCACGGTCAATTAAGTCTTTTAATTCATCTACAAACACATTAATATCCTTAAACTGACGATAGACCGAAGCAAAACGGACATAAGCAACGTCGTCAATATCTGCAAGATTGCTCATGATATATTCCCCAATGTCGTTGCTGCTTACTTCCGAACTGCCTCTGCTTCTCATTTCTTTTTCAGTGTCCGCTGTCAGATTTTCAAGCGTTTCCATCGGAATCGGACGCTTTTCACAGGCCCGGACGAGGCCCCGGAGAAGCTTCTCATAGCTGAACTCTTCTCTATTTCCGTCTTTTTTCACCACCATGAGCGGCGTTTTTTCGACGCGCTCAAAGGTTGTGTAGCGGTAGCCACAGGATTCACACTCCCTCCGGCGCCGGATTGCCCGCGCTTCGTCGCTCGGCCGCGAATCCAGAACCTTCGTGCCGTTATAATCACACTGCGGGCATTTCATGCATCATTCCTCCGCTTCTCCTGCTGCCTATTCGCTGCCGAGACCGGTCCCGACAAACGTCAGACGCTTATTTACTTCCTCATATAATTCTCTAGCAAGCTTTGCACTGTATCCGAAATCGGAAATCATGGCTGTATCTGTATTGATGGAGAAATCTACCGCCGTCTTGTAAGGCCGGACCATAATAACGGTAACAACAATAAATGTTTTTTTCCCCCGGGTCGTTTTGACGATCATTTCACCGTGCTCTTCGGAGATCGAGCTGATGTCGTAGCCCTGTCTCGATGAAAAAATTGCTTCCAGTTCTTGAAACACTTTTTCTTTCATCGCTTTATAGTAGTGTGTGCGAAGCGTTTCATCCGGATGCGTCTCTGATGTTTCGGTGCGTGTGCTGAATGCTTTCTGCAGTTTCTGCTTGATTCCCATAGTATCTCCACCCCCGCATTGTCTCTGTAAATCATAGCAAGAAAACCCCCGGACTTCAATCTTTTCCGAACATCAGGCTGCCGGTGGAACGGGTTGTACGGGAAAGAAAAAACCGTCCGGTAAGGACGGTCTGCTGCTATTTCGTATACGATTCCTCTGTACGTTTCGGTGTCACTTCAATCGGACCGATGCCGCGGGGCACTTCTACAATTTCTGCCTTGCCGGCACCAAGTTCTTTTGCAATATAATCTGACGCGACATTCGGATCAATCCGGTCTCCGCATGTATACACATCAATGCTTGCATATCCATGCTCCGGAAAACTGTGAATCGTTAAGTGGGATTCACTGATAATGACAACCCCGCTGACTCCCTGCGGAGCGAACTTGTGGAAAGCGACTTCCCTGACTTCTGCTCCTGCTTCCAGCGCGGCATTGACGAATGTGCGCTCAATAAACGTTATATCATTTAATTTGTTGATATCACACTGCCAAAGCTCTGCAATGACGTGACGGCCCATGGTATCCATATGAGCTCCCCCTTTTTCAGCTGCTTTTCGTGACAAGCGCGTCCTGCCTGATGTGTGGGGGAAAGTTAGTCCGAAGAGGTCCTAACCCGGAACATCATGACACGTTTCACGAAAATCAGTATAAAGTTTTTAGAGGGAGATTGCAATCTTTTTCTTCCGGTCACGAGGCATAGGTTTCTCTTTCCGCTTCCAAACCTCTGCCGACACAGTGGACGAGATCGACCAGTCTGCAGGAGTAGCCCCATTCATTGTCATACCATGCGAGTACTTTTACCTGGCGGTCGTTAATAACCATCGTCGACAACCCATCAATGACTGCGGAGCGGGAATCCCCGTTGTAATCGATAGAGACCAGCGGATCCTCCGAGTAACCGAGCACACGATTCATACTGCCCTCAGATGCCTCTTTTAAAAGCGCGTTCACTTCCTCCGCTGACGTTTCTCTGGATACATCGATGACAAGATCCACCAGCGAAACGTTTGGTGTCGGCACACGGAGGGCCAGTCCATGAAGTTTCCCTTCCATCTCCGGAATAACCTGGGATATTGCCTTAGCTGCTCCGGTCGTTGTTGGAATGATGGACTGGGCACATCCTCTGGCGCGACGGAGATCTTTATGCGGATTGTCCATATTGTTCTGATCTCCCGTGTAGGAATGCACGGTCGTCATCATTCCGGACTCGATACCGAATGCATGATCCAGAACCCGGACAACCGGTGCGAGGCAGTTGGTTGTGCAGGAAGCATTGGAGATCACATGGTGCTGAGAGGCATCGTATTCGTCTTCATTCACGCCGATGACGATGGTTTTATCTTCATTTTTACCAGGAGCCGTAATAATGACTTTCTTTGCCCCTGCATGAAGATGACGTGCTGCCTCCGATCGTTCGCGGAATTTACCTGTCGCCTCAATGACAATATCTACATTCAGTTCTCCCCATGGCAGTTCTTCAGGGATACGGGAATGAACAATCGGTATCTCCGTACCGGCGGCGTAAAGCGTATCTCCTTCTGCATATACCTTCTGCTCAAATGGACCATGGACACTGTCATAGTTTATCAAATGAGCCAGTGTTTCTGCCGGATAACTTGCATTTACAGCAGCAATCTCTACATGCTGATCCAGAAGCGCCCTCCGGAAAACCATTCTGCCGATTCTCCCAAACCCATTGATCGCTATTCGCACCATGAGGATCCCTCCAAATAAATAATTTAATTAAAGCGTTTACATTAATTAGTATAGCACATTAACTTAATTGTGACGACATAATTAATGGCTTTTTCTTGAAAAATTGTGGGAACCGTTCAAGGCAGCCTTTTCAGGCTTCATCCTGCCCGGGAAATCGGATGGGAAAGCAGAAAAAACCGGAGGTGCTTCTGCCTCCGGTTTTTTTAGCTCTTATTCTGATTTCAGCTGCTCAACCCACCGATGGATCTGACGGCGTGTCTCTTCCAGACTGCCGCTGTTATCAATCACAATATCAGCTTTATTCTTTTTTGTTTCCACAGACAACTGGGATTGAATACGGTCTTCCGCTTCCTTTTCGGTATAGTCATTCCTTGTGCGCAGTCTCTCTTTCTGGAGTGCTTCCGGAACGTATACAACGGCGATCCGGTCCACCATATGCTCCAGACCGCTCTCAAAAAGAAGAGGAATATCAAGAACAACAACGGGCTCTCCTGCAGCTTCTAAAGCTCCTGCTTTTTCTTTCATCCGTCTGCGGACTTCCGGATGAATAATGCCGTTCAATTCTTTTCTGCTATCTTCATTCTGAAACACGATCTCTCCGAGTGCTTCTCTATTTAACGTGCCGTCCGGGTGAATGACTTCCGGGCCGAATGTCCGCTCAATTGCTTCTAAAGCGGGGGTTCCGGGCTCCACAATTTCCCGGGAAATAACATCCGCATCGATGACAGGAACGTCTAATTCCTTTAACATCTCCGCCGCGGTGCTTTTTCCCGTCGCTATGCTTCCTGTCAAACCGATTCTCATCGTCCGTCTCCTCCTTCCTGGCAGACTGGACAGATGTGCGTCCCTCTCCCGCCTACCACCGTCCGCTCAATTGGATGTCCGCACTCCAGGCATGCCTCTCCTTTTCTTCCGTAGACATACAGCTGCTGCTGGAAGCTCCCCTTTTTTCCTTCACTGTTCACATACGACCGGATCGAGGAACCGCCTGCATCCACCGCCTGCTGAAGCGTTGTTTTTACAGCATGATGAAGTGGTGTGATTTTCGATTCAGGTACCTCATCTGCAGGCGTTTCAGGATGAATACCGGCTTGAAACAGCGCTTCATCCACATAAATGTTTCCAAGGCCGACAAGTTTTGTCTGATCAAGGAGAAGTGTCTTTACGGCACGACCCGACCGCGAAAGAATGGAGGCAAGAACCTCTGGTGTAAAAGCGGCTTCAAGTGGTTCCGGGCCCAGCTGCCGAAGCGGGAGCTCGCTGAATTCGGTTCCTTTATCGAAAACGTGCATCGTGCCGAACTGGCGGACATCAGTATAGCGGAGTTCAGATTCATCAGTAAACATAAAACGGACGTGCGTATGCTTACCTACGGGATCTGTGGAAGAATGAATCGAATACTTCCCTTCCATCCGGAGATGCGAAACAAGAACATCTGTAGACAGCTGAATCAGCAGAAACTTCCCGCGCCGGTCCACACCTTCTATCTGCTGACCGGCAAGCTGTCCCCGGAATTGTTCAATGTCGTCAGGCCGCTGAATGATTCGCGGCAGCGTAACGACGACATCCCGTATGGTTTTATTCACACATTGGGACAAAAGCGTCCTTCTGACGGTTTCTACTTCGGGTAATTCAGGCACTTCTGCCCCTCCTTTCTATGATACGCAGCAGATTTTTCCGTTCTTATTTTTATTATTTCGCATCGTACCAAGTACTGCCGTATGACACATCGACTTTCAGCGGCACATCGAGAGAGACGGTCTTTTCCATCGTTTCGGCAACAAGCCGGCTCAGTTTTTCTGCTTCCTTTTCCGGCGTCTCAAAAATCAATTCATCGTGTACCTGCAGCAGCATCGTACCGCTCAGGCCGCTTTCGTCCAGCGCCCGGCTCATGTCGACCATCGCCTGTTTAATGATATCGGCAGCTGTTCCTTGAATCGGCGTATTCATCGCTGTACGTTCGGCAAAGCTCCGCTGATTGAAGTTTTTGCTCGTTATTTCCGGAAGGTAGCGGCGCCGGTTCATCATCGTTGTGACGTAGCCGTTCTCCCGCGCAAATGCTTTGCTTGATTCCATATAATCCTGAACCCCCGGATAGTTCTTCAAATACGTTTCAATAAACGCAGCGGCTTCTTTCCGTGTAATACCGAGACTCTGGGAAAGTCCGTAATCACTGATACCATAAACGATTCCAAAATTCACCGCTTTGGCTGTCCGCCGCATATTGCTGTCGACATCTTCCGGAGAGACACCAAATACATCGGCGGCTGTTTTCGTATGAATATCCATGCCCTGATTAAAGGCTTCGATGAGCGAAGTATCCTGCGCCATGTGTGCAAGTACACGCAGCTCGATCTGTGAATAGTCTGCTGCGAGGATGACTTCGCCCGAAGAAGTCGGAATAAATGCTTTGCGGATTTTCCGCCCTTCCTCCAGACGGATCGGGATGTTCTGGAGGTTCGGATCTGTAGAAGAAAGGCGGCCTGTCTGCGTCAGCGCCTGATTAAATCGTGTGTGGATCCGGCCGGTTTTCGAATGGACGGATTTTAACAAACCTTCAATATACGTGGAATTCAGTTTGCCCAGCTGACGGTATGTCAAAATGGATGAGATAATTTCATGTTCCGGCTCCAGCTTTTCGAGCACATCTGCTGACGTGGAGTAGCCGGTCTTCGTTTTTTTCAGTACGGGCAGACCCAGCTTTTCAAATAAAATTTCCCCGAGCTGTTTCGGCGAATTAATATTAAATTCTGTTCCGGCAAGCGAATAGATCGTTTTTTCCATTTCTGCAAGGCGCTCTGTCAGGCTTTCTCCGATTCGGTGAAGTTCTTTCTCATCTACAGCAACACCGTGGCGCTCCATACGGCCTAAAATAACAGAAAGAGGCATTTCCAGGTCGGTAAGAAGGGCAAGCTGCTCATTCTGCTTTAGCTCTTTTTCCAGTATTGGTTTGAGTTCCCTGGCAGCAGCGGCTTTTCTGCCCAGGTGCTGGACCAGCTCTTCTTCAGGAGGAACGGCCTGCTTCTTTCCTTTTCCGTAAACCTGTTCATCTACCTGAACCTGCATCCCGCTTCTCCGGCTTGTAATAGCGGCAATATCGTGGGAGGATGCGCCTGGATCGAGAAGATAGGAGGCCATCTGCACATCGAAAGTAATCCCGCTTAAAAAAACGTCTTCCCATCCAAGAGTGACAACAGCGCGCTTCGCGTCAAACACCCATTTGGTTCTCTCTTCGTTTTCCGCCCACTCTCTGAAAAGATCGCTCTCTGTACACGCGGAAGGGTCCAGCACCCACGTTCCGTTCTCATTGGCCAGAGCCACGCCGATCATGACAGCATGATGGTAGTTTTCTTCAAGTGATTCCACGACGAGTGCCGTGCCCTCTGTCAGCATTTCCGGGCGCAGTTCCTCCGCTTTCTTTACATCGATGTCAGCAAGCTCCTCCGGCTTCTCTTCTTCCAGGCCGGGGATGCGTCCGAGCAGCGACTGAAAGCCCATCTCCTCGAAAAATGCTTTAATTGTCTTTGGATCACCCTGTTCCCATGCAAGTGCAGCAAGCTCCGTCTGAACCGGAGCAGTGCGGTATATTTCTGCCAGTTTCCGGCTCATGCGGGCCTGCTCTTCGTTTTCAGAAAGGTTCTGTTTCATTTTTTTCCCGGAGATCTCGTCTATATGTTCATAAACGCCTTCCACAGTATCATACGCTGCGAGCAGCTTCAGTGCTGTTTTCTCGCCAATACCGGGCACGCCGGGAATATTATCCGAGCTGTCTCCCATGAGACCTTTCATATCGACAATTTGATCCGGCCGGAGACCGTACCGCTCATGCAGCGCATCCGGGTCATAGGCTTCCACATTTGTAATGCCTTTCTTCGTAAGGGTGACCGTTGTGTGCTTATCCACCAGCTGAAGCAGGTCTTTGTCTCCGGTGAAAATGGTGGTTTCCCATCCTGCATCTGATGCATGTCTGGACAGTGTTCCGATAATATCATCCGCTTCGTAATTTTCAATTTCTTCGTACGGAATGGAAAACGCGTCGAGAAGTTCCCTCATGACCGGCAGCTGTTCTGCGAGTTCCGGAGGCGTTTTCTCACGCGTGCCTTTGTACGATGAATATGTATCATGGCGGAACGTTGTTTTGCCTGCATCAAACGCCACCATCATATGGGTCGGCTTTTCCTCCTCCAGCACTTTTAAAAGCATCGTCGTAAATCCATATACCGCGTTTGTATAGACGCCTTTGTCATTGTTTAACAGCGGCAGCGCAAAAAACGCCCGGTAGGCGATGCTGTTTCCGTCGATCAATACTAGTTTGTTTTTCGTCATCCGAGCCACTCCGTTCCCTGGAAAGTATGTTCTGGTTTTAGTTTATCATGACTTCCAGATCCGGACAAAGCGGCGCACGAATAATTGGCTTTCCGGTGCCGGTTACATGCTGAAAGAATCACAGACAGACTGCAGCAGGTTGAACCACAGGTATTTTTTTCCACAAAAAAAAAAAAAAAGAACGGAAGCTCAGGGGGTGGCTTCCGTTCCTCAAGGGGGATGCAGAGACAGAGACCGGATGCTTCCGTTCTCTGTGTTCCGTTCACAGTTCCTAGTATATCCCCTGAATACTAAGAAAGTTTTAAGACGCAGTGAAGAAAATGTAAATCATTATGAACCAAATGGATAACGGGAGAAAACGAGACGGAATGTCGTTCCTTTACCAGGTCGGCTGTCCACCGCCAGCTCGGCATGGTGCGCTTCCGCCAGGTGTTTTACAATCGCCAGTCCGAGGCCCGTACCGCCGGAATTTCTGCTGCGGGCACGGTCCACTCTGTAAAAGCGTTCGAACACACGCGGGATTTCCTTTTTGGAGATGCCGATGCCCGTATCGCTGACTTCTACAACTACATTTTCCTTTTGACCAGTGACTTTAATGCGTACATCGCCGCCTTCCGGTGTATAGACGACTGCATTGTTCACCAGGTTTAAAAATACCTGCTTTAAGCGGGCATGGTCACCGGGTGCTGTTGTATCCCCCTGAATTTTCGTTTCCAGGTTCATCGATTTTGCTGCTGCTTTTTCTTTCAACAGCAGCAGCGTTTCCTCTGCCAGTGATCCGTAATCAACTTCATCCCAGTTCAGCTGGAAATGCTCCCCTTCAATTTTGGAAAGCTCCAGAAGATCGGTGATCAGCTCTTCTAAGCGGACCGCCTCTTTGGCTATGATCGTTAAGAATCGTTCCATGGCAGCTTCGTCATTCATCGCACCGTCGAGAAGTGTTTCCGTAAACCCTTTTAGTGATGTGACGGGCGTCTTCAGCTCATGGGATACATTGGCGACGAAATCTTTTCTCGCCTGCTCCAGTTTTTTCAGTTCCGTAATATCATGGAACACGAGCACGATCCCTTTCAATTTCCCGTCCTGGCCGACGACCGGTGCACCATGGACATCAAAATGACGGATGTATATACCCGACGGCCATTTCATCTGTCTGCGGATCGGCTCTTCTTTCAAAAACAGTTCCTGGACGAACTTGATCATTTTCTTATTGTTGATCGCATTGTAGTACAGCTGATTCTGCCACTGTGCCGTATCTTCCTCGAAAATTTCACTGCAGGAACGGTTCAACAGCGTAATATCGCCTTTGGCGTTAATCAGAATCAGGCCGCTTCCCATATTTTCAATCAGCGTCTCGAGCCGCTCCTGCTGGTTTTCATACGTTTTTGTTACCTGCTCGAGGTTTTCCGCCATAACGTTGATCGAGCGGTTCAGTTCTCCTATTTCCAAGTCCACGCCTTCATAGGTCCGGGCAGAAAAGTTTCCTCTTGCCAGTTCATTCGCTACCCGGCGCGCATCCTCCACCGGGCGGATGAGTTCATTCGTCAGCCTCGTAATAAGCGCCACGATTATGACAAAAGCGACAAAGAACGAAACGATGAGCAGTGTCCATACATTTTGATAGACATCCTGAAGCTCATCCATTTCCACCCCGATCCGGAGCAGCTGTCCCTCTTCTTCCGTCAGTTCCAGCGGCACGACGTAGTATAAAAGCTCTGTATTCACCGTCTCACTGAAACGAATGCTGAAAGGTTCTCCTCCGCCTCTGGCACCAATGACTTCAGGACGGTTTTCTCTTGAAGACATATCGCCGTTTTCCTGACTGCTGTCTGCAAGCACGGTACCATCTGCATCAATAAGTGTCAGTCTCGCCTCCAGCCGTTCCGCCAGAGCGGAAACCACTTCCTGAAGCTCCTGATCCGCAGACCTCTGCTCGATTGCAAAGGCCGCGGTCTCTGCCTCTTTCTCAATCCGGTCGACCATCCGGTCCTGATAAAAATCTTGAATAAAAGGACCAAGGACAGCCCCCAGTCCTGCAAGAACAAGCAGAATAATCAGCGAAACCGGAAGAATCAGCCGGAACCGGTAACTGCTCATAGAGAACGCCCCGGTTCCTCCATTTTATACCCGAGCCCCCGGACCGTTTTTATATATACCGGCTTTTTCGTATTCGGTTCAATTTTCTCTCTCAGGTGGCTGATATGCACATCGACGATCCGTGTGTCTCCGACAAAATCATAGTTCCATACAGAGTTTAACAGCTGATCTCTCGTCATAACGCGTCCTTTGTTTGTCATAAGGTACATCAGCAGTTCGAATTCTTTCGGTGTCAGCTCCATCTGCTCTTCCAGCAGATACGCTTCATAATTGTCCGGAAAAAGGACGACATCCCCGACCGTCATTTTTTTCTCTTCCTGCTCCTGCTTTTCCGGCGGGGCCTGCGTGTGTGAACGCCTTAAAATTGCGCGGACCCGGGCTGTTACTTCCCTGGGACTGAATGGTTTCGTCAAGTAATCATCTGCCCCGAGCTCCAGACCAAGTACTTTATCGAACTCATCGTCTTTCGCCGTAAGCATCAGGATCGGTGTCGTCACTTTATTTCTGCGGAGCTCTTTGCATACTTCCAGTCCATCCATTTCCGGAAGCATTAAATCCAGCACGATCAGATCAAACGATTCCTGTGAAGCCGTATCAAGCGCTGTCCTGCCGTCCATCGCAGTGGTTACTTCAAATCCCGCCTGCTCCAGGTTGTACTGAAGCAGCTGCATGATCGATTCTTCGTCATCAACGACCAGTAATTTCTGTGCCATGCTCATTCCCCTTTTATAAGCTGCTACCCCACAACAGCAAGTATGTACTATCTTCTGCTCCCCATACTTTCATCTTACTACAAAAAAAGCAGGACGCAAGATGTCCTTCCTGCTTCCTGCCCATGCCATATTCTGTTTAAAAATTGTCGTAGCTGAATGCCTGCTCGGTCGCCGGTTTCCACGGGTATGGAGGAACAGCGATTACGGCAGCTGAGAAAATACGTGTCGATCCGCTCATCCCTTCTGCCTGAATTGTTACCTCCTCTGTCTGTGGACGAATGTCTGTCAAAACAAGTTTCAGATGCAGAGTATCTTCATGATAAAGCGGGGCGTCATAGCGGATATGCATTTCTTTCAGCACTGTACCCGGTCCCGGGAGATGATTGCTGACGGCAGATGTAACCATTCCCTGAAGCATCAGCTGCGGCACCTGAGGGCGTTTATACGGAGTTCCTGCAGCATAATCGTGCTGGATATAGGCCGGATTCGCATCTCCGCTCATTCCAAGATACAAAAGAATTTCTTTATCAGTTACTGGTATCGTTTCTTCCCATTTGTTTCCGGGCTGTAGATCGTCAATCGTTCTGCCGATCCGCTGCCTTTTTGTAAACATTCCCCATCCCTCCTGTCCTTTCCAGCATATCACAAAATAAAAGAAAGCGCTTTCAGTAAATGGTGTATGAAAGGCAGGAAGACGATGTTTCTTCCTGCCTGTTTCTATACTTAGAGAGATTTCATGACATTCTTGACGGAATCAGCGGATTTATCGAGCTGCTCGCGCTCTTCATCAAGAAGGTCGAGTTCGAAGATTTTCTCGATACCGTTGCCGCCGATAATCGTCGGCACGCCAAGATACATATCCGTATACCCATATTCGCCTTCCAGATAAGCAATCGTCGGCAGAATCCGCTTTTTATCTTTCACGATGGCTTCCACCATTTGAACAATGGCTGCTGCCGGAGCATAATAGGCGCTGCCGTTTTTCAGCAGTCCGACAATTTCACCGCCGCCTTTGCGTGTCCGCTCCACGATCGAATCGAGACGGTCTTTCGGAATCAGCTTCTGCACCGGGATTCCTCCAACACTGCTGTAACGGAGCATCGGTACCATATCATCCCCGTGTCCACCGAGCACGAATCCCTGGACGTCTTCTACGGAAACGTCCAGTTCTTCTGCAATAAACGTGCGGAAACGGGCCGTATCCAGGACACCGGACTGGCCGATCACCCGGTTTTTCGGCAGACCAGCCTCCTGGAACACCGCGTAGGACATTGCATCCACCGGGTTCGTTAACACGATAATAAAGCAGTCCGGAGAATATTTCACAATTTCTTTTGTGACGCTTTTCATAATTCCGGCGTTTGTGCTGATTAAATCATCGCGGCTCATACCCGGCTTTCGTGGAATTCCTGCAGTTATTACAACAACATCGGATCCGGCTGTGTCCGCATAATCGGAAGTTCCCTTAATTTTCGCATCAAACCCCTGTACTGGACTTGCTTCCAGCATATCCAGTGCTTTTCCTTTCGTAGGGTCTTCATTATCGGGAATATCTACGAGTACGATGTCGCCGAGCTCTTTTTGGGCAGCCATAAGCGCTGATGTTGCACCTGTGAATCCGCTTCCAACTACGGTTATTTTACGACGTTTAATAGGTGTCATTAAAATCCCTCCATTTATGGAATCTAAACTTTAGAAAAAAGGCGTCCAGCCGTTGTTCGGCTGAGACACCCTCATTCGAAGGAAAAGCCGGGAAAACAGCATTCTGCTCCCGGCTTCTCATAACGATAGATTAACCGAGGTTCTTAATCAGAGCATCTCCGAATTCAGAACATTTCACTTCTGTCGCACCATCCATCAGACGGGCGAAATCATACGTGACGGTTTTCTCCGCAATCGTTTTATCCATTGCATTTTCAATCATATCCGCAGCTTCTCCCCATCCGAGGTGACGCAGCATAAGCACACCGGATAGTAGTACAGAGGATGGGTTTACTTTATCCTGTCCTGCATACTTTGGTGCTGTTCCGTGTGTTGCTTCAAAGATCGCATGGCCGGAATCGTAATTGATGTTCGCTCCCGGTGCGATACCGATGCCGCCTACCTGGGCTGCAAGTGCATCGGATACATAGTCACCGTTCAGGTTCATCGTGGCAACTACGTCAAATTCTTTCGGTCGTGTCAGGATCTGCTGAAGGAAGATGTCAGCAATCGCATCTTTAACGATGATCTTACCTGCTGCTTCTGCTTCATCCTGAATACGGTTTGCTTCTTCTTTTCCTTTTTCATCTACGAGACGGTCGTATTCCGCCCATGTGAAGACCTTATCGCCGAATTCGCGCTCTGCAAGCTCGTAGCCCCACGTTTTAAACGCACCTTCAGTAAATTTCATGATATTACCTTTGTGTACGAGCGTCACGTTTTTACGGCCTTCATCCAGCGCATACTGGATAGCAGATCGCACGAGACGTTCCGTACCTTCGCGGGAAACCGGCTTGATACCGATACCGGATGTTTCAGGGAAACGGATTTTTGTAGCTCCCATTTCATTCTGAAGGAAATCTACAACCTTTTTCGCTTCGTCTGTTCCTTCCTGGAACTCGATACCTGCATAAATATCTTCAGAATTCTCACGGAAGATAACCATGTCTGTGTCTTCCGGACGCTTTACCGGCGATGGCACACCGCTGTACCAGCGAACCGGACGAACGCATGCAAAAAGATCAAGTTCCTGACGAAGAGCAACGTTCAGCGAGCGGAAGCCGCCGCCGATTGGCGTTGTCAGAGGTCCTTTGATTGCGATCATGTACTCACGGATCGTATCCAGTGTTTCATCCGGAAGCCATTCGCCCGTCTTGTCATGTGCTTTCTGACCGGCAAGAACTTCTTTCCACTCGATGCTCTTTTTACCGTTGTAGGCTTTTTCAACTGCTGCTTCAATTACTCTGGAAGAGGACTTCCAGATATCAGGACCGATACCGTCACCTTCGATATAAGGAATAATCGGGGTATCAGGTACAGTTAATTCTCCATTGTTTACTTGAATTTTTTCTCCAGCCATAAAACAAAAACCTCCTAGAAATAGTTCGTTGCTTCACAATTATATCGTAAAGGAAGGAGCTGAAAAAGAACAGCCCCGTCCGTTTACTTCTTTTTTTATCAGGTACGCTTTTCGAGCGGCACCCATTCCTGTTTATCCGGACCAGTATACTCGGCTCGCGGACGAATCAGACGATTATTTTCGTACTGTTCCAGAATGTGTGCAAGCCAGCCGGAAGTACGGCTTACTGCAAAGATTGGTGTAAACAGATCGTGGTCAATGCCGAGGCTGTGATAGACCGACGCAGAATAAAAGTCCACATTCGGCAGAAGCCCTTTTTCATTTGTTACGATCTCATCAATCTTCACACTCATCTCATACCACTTACTGACGCCTGTCACTTCAGTAAGCTGACGGGACATTTCTTTCAAATGCTTTGCGCGGGGATCACCGTCTTTGTAGACACGGTGGCCGAAGCCCATAATCTTTACCTTGTTGGCAAGGGCATCTTTAATATATGACTCTGCCTTATCTTCGTCGCCGATTTCATTCAGCATAGCCATCACACGCTCATTGGCACCGCCGTGAAGTGGTCCTTTCAGCGCTCCGATTGCTGATGTGATACCGGAGTAGACATCAGAAAGCGTCGCAACACATACACGCGCTGTAAAAGTGGAAGCGTTCAGCTCATGGTCTGCGTGAAGGACGAGTGCTTTATTGAATGCTTTTTCCGAAATCTCATCCGGCTCCTCTCCGTTCAGCATGTAAAGAAATCCTGCTGCAAAGCTAAGTCCTTCTTTCGGCGCAACAGGCTCTTTTCCTTCACGGATACGGGCAAAAGCAGTGACGATCGTCGGAATCTGCGCCTGAAGTTTTAACGCTTTTCGGCGGTTTGCTTCCTCATTCATCTCGTCTGCTTCTTCATCGAATAGAGCAAGGTTGGAAACGGCAGTACGCAGGGCTGCCATCGGGTGGACTTTGCTGATGTCATAGGACTTCATCTGCTCGATCACGGCATCCGGAATCGGAGACGCCTGAGACAGTTCCTGCTTGAATGACTTCAGCTCTTCTTTATTTGGAAGCTTATGGTTCCAAAGCAGATAAATAACCTCTTCAAAGCTTGCATTATCTGCAAGATCATCAATATTGTACCCATGGTACGTAAGCACCCCGTCAATAATGGAGCTTACACTTGAAGTCGTCGCGACAATCCCTTCTAAACCTTTTGTTGCACTCATGCTATCTCTCCTTTGCTGTCAGGATTAAGAGGAGATCAACCGGAATCCAGCCGTCTCATCGAAAGCGGTTACGAAATTGCGCAGCCGCCGATATAGACCAAACCATGCATTTCTCTATGTATTTGGTAATCTCACGATTATCATTATACCATTTTTCGCATAATTGTGAACGCAAAAATACAGAAATACTGTAAACAATCCTGCCGTTTTCCTGCCCCCGGAGGATCAGCCTCCTCCGAGAGTGGAAAAAAACTGCACGACACGCATAGCGAGGTAGGCGATCCCCGCACCGATGACCGGGCCGACTGCGACACCGCCAAATACAGCAACTGCGAGGATGGTACCGACCACGAGCGCTACGGTTATATGTGGATCATTCTGCAGCAGCTCAATACCGTTTGCTGCGATAACCGCTACAAATATTCCGGAAGCCAGTGCAATCCAGGCGTAGGACGACCCCATCGCCGCCTGGAGTTCAGCCAGTCCGATCTCGCCGGTCATAATAGGTATTAATACAGCAATCGTAATAATTGTTACGCCGATTTTTATTCCGTTTGCCTGAAGAAATGGAAAAGCCTGCGATCCGGCACCTGTATAGTGCAGAATCAGCAGGGCCGCTACTGCTATGATAAGCGTCTGGTTCCGTGCAAGTACACCTACACCGAGAAGCAGCAGCATAAATAAAACAGCCTGATTCATCGCTGCTGCCAGCCTCCGGCACTCCGCCCGACGAACTGAATATTTCCGGAACGGACCGCACGTTCATACATACGCTGCAGCATACCTTTAAATAACTCACGCGTTGCAGGAATCAGCAGCAGAAAACCAAAAGCATCGGAAATGAATCCTGGCGTCAAAAGGACAATTCCCCCGATCAGAATACAGATACCATCAAGTATTTCATTTCCCGGAACCTGTCCCTGGGATGTGCGGAGCTGTGCACGCCGGACTGCCTGGAGCCCTTCTCTTTTTGCAAGCCATGCACCGAGCACGCCTGTTAATACAACCATAAGAATTGTCGGAAACAGTCCGATCAGATTCCACGAAAGAAGAATCACGGCCATTTCCAGTGAAGGCACTACAATCAGAAGCAGCAGCAGTAATTTCTTCATCTATTTCACCTCGTTTTTTCATCATACGTTCTTATCAAGTGTATCACGAATACGGCCTGATTCCTACTCGTGAAGCAGACGGACCGCCTTTATACAACCCGGCGGAAGGAGCTCTTAAAAAAGAGAGGTTTGTTGAATAAGTTCCCGCTTTCTGCCTGCACCTGCAGCCGTAAACGTTCCAGAGGGAATCTGAAAAGCGGAAGCGCCCTGGTCACGAGCGACCAGTCCTGGAAGCCCTTCCGACGAAAGCTGATCTTCGCTTTCTTCGGCAGGGGTGAAGGAACCAGAGCGGGTGCTGCAGCTGGACAATACTTCATATCCGTGCATACAGCGCCCGGCTGGAAGACAAGCCCACGCAGGCTCCTGCCGAAAAGCGGAGAAGCTCCATCAACAGAAAGAAATGGTACATGGAACAGAACATTGAAATGCTGCAGCCCTTTATATGCCTGCGTAAAAGAGCCTTTAAATTTTATACATTCTTATTAGTTAAAAAAGCCTGCCGGACATCCTAAGATGCTGTCCGGCAGGCGGTTCCGCTTTGAGAGTAATACTTTTTCACTTTAAAAAGGGTTAGAGGATACTCGCTGATCCTTTATAGATCTTGCCCTGCGTACCGTCTACAGTCACTGTTTCTCCTTCTGTAAACAGAGCGCGGGCGTCATCGATTCCTACAACGACTGGGATGCCGAGGTTGAGACCGACAACCGCTGCGTGGGATGTGAGTCCACCCTGTTCTGTAATGACCGCTGCAGCACGTTCAAATGCCTCAATCATATCGCGGTCTGTATTGTTTGTTACAAGCACATCGCCCTGCTTCACTTTTTGCAGCGCTTCTTCCGACGTGTTGGCAATTGTAACCGGTCCTTTTGTTACTTTACGGCCGATCCCCTGTCCCTGGGCAACGACTTCGCCGATGACATGAACTTTAAGAAGGTTCGTTGTTCCACGCTCGCCGACAGGAACACCGGCAGTAATGACAACGAGATCTCCGTTGTTGACATAGCCCGATTTCAGCGCTTCGTCTACAGAGAGCTGCAGCATTTCATCCGTAGATTTCACCTGCTGCCCAACTTGAGCGTGCACTCCCCATACGAGAGACAGAGAGCGGCTCACACGCTTGCTGCTCGTTACAGCAATAATGATCGATTCCGGACGGTATTTCGAAATCATCCGTGCCGTATGACCACTCTGAGTTGCTGTCAGAATTGCACTGGCCCGAAGGTTGAGAGCCGTGTGGGCTACAGACTGGCTGATCGCTTCTGTAATCGTATTTTCGCTTTCTTTCGTCGCTTTGCGGAGGACATCTTCATGCTTCATTGCCGATTCCGCACGCTCTGCGATATTCTGCATCGTCTGTACAGATTCAACCGGATACGTTCCGGCAGCTGTTTCGCCCGACAGCATAATTGCGTCGGTGCCGTCCAGAATCGCGTTGGCTACGTCGGATGCTTCAGCGCGTGTCGGACGTGGGTTCCGCTGCATGGAATCCAGCATCTGCGTTGCTGTAATGACTGGTTTACCGAGACGGTTGCAGCGTTTAATAAGCATCTTCTGTACGAGCGGTACTTCCTCGGCAGGAATTTCCACACCGAGGTCGCCGCGGGCAACCATCAGGCCGTCGGACACTTCAAGAATCTCTTCGATATTGTCGACGCCTTCCTGATTCTCAATCTTTGGGATAATCTGGATGTGAGCAGCGTCGTGCTTTTCCAGAAGCTCTTTAATTTCCAATACGTCCGATGCACGGCGTACGAAGGAAGCGGCGATGAAATCAACATCCTGTTCGATACCGAACTCGATGTCTTTAGCGTCCTTATCCGTAATCCCGGGAAGGTTCACACTGACGTTTGGAACATTTACGCCTTTTTTATTTTTCAGTGTACCGCTGTTCAGCACTTCTGTTACAAGCTCTTTTTCCCCGATCTCTGTTACGAGAAGTTCAATAAGTCCGTCATCGAGAAGCAGTTTAGAGCCTACATGAACATCATTTACAAGCCCTGGATATGTGATGGAAATAACTTCCTCTGTCCCTTCTACTTCTTCCATCGATACGCGGAGTGTCTGGCCCTTTTCCAGGTCAACTGCTCCATTTTTCAGCGTCTGCGTGCGGATTTCCGGGCCTTTCGTATCAAGAAGGATTGCTGTGTCCTTACCGGCAGCCTCAGCTGCTTCGCGGATGTTTTTGATACGGGCTCCGTGCTCTTCGAAATCTCCGTGGGAAAAGTTCAGTCGTGCTACGTTCATTCCTGTATCGATCAGCTGGGCCAGTTTCTCTTTGGATTCACTGGCAGGTCCAATCGTACATACAATCTTTGTTTTTCTCATGCAGTAGTTCCTCCTTCATATTTCCGTTCAGATTGATTCCACACAAAAGCCAGGACCGTGGCAGCGGTCCCAGCTGAACTGCCTTGTAGAATTAGATCGAAAGCTCTTTCGATAGCTGATACATTTCCTGATCCAGCGACGGCTTCTTTTTCAGTGCATCGCTGATTTCATGATAAACCAAGTTGTTTTTCTCAATTCCTACCATCAATCCCGCTTCGCCGGCAAGAAGCAGTTCAACTGCTTTTGCGCCGAGACGGCTTGCCAGAACACGGTCTCTTCCTGTCGGCGATCCGCCGCGCTGAATATGACCGAGTACAGTAACACGGGTTTCGAGTTCTGTTTTCTCTTCGATTTCCCGGCCGATATCCACGCCGGATCCGACGCCCTCAGCTACAAGAATGATGCTGTGCTTTTTGCCCCGGTCATGACCGCGTTTCAGTCGTTTAATGATCTCATCCATGTTTTCATCCACTTCCGGGATCATGATCGTCTCTGCACCGCCGGCAAGACCCGCCCACAGAGCCAGGTCGCCTGCGTCGCGGCCCATCACTTCAACAACGTACGTCCGCTCGTGGGATGTAGCAGTATCTCGAATTTTATCCACGGCATCAATGACGGTGTTCAGTGCGGTGTCAAAACCGATAGTGAAATCTGTTCCGGGAATATCGTTGTCGATCGTTCCTGGAACGCCGATCGTAGGAAAACCATGTTCTGTCAGTTTTTTAGCACCTTGAAATGAGCCGTCACCACCGATGACAACAAGCGCATCGATGCCGAATTTTTTCAGCTGTTCAATGCCTTTTTTCTGACCTTCGAGCGTTTTGAATTCTTCACATCGTGCTGTGTAAAGCTTCGTCCCGCCGCGGTGAATAATATCACCAACGGAGCCGAGCTCCATCTTTTCAATCTGACCGCTGATCAGTCCCTGGTACCCGTAATAGATACCGTATACTTCAAGGTTATGATAAATTGCTTTGCGGACGACCGCGCGGATTGCTGCGTTCATCCCCGGCGAATCTCCGCCGCTTGTTAGTACTCCAATTCGCTTCATGTCTCTGCTTCACCTCAACTGTATGGCTTCAGTATGCAACTGTGTATAAAATAACACTTTCGTATTGCAAAGACAATAGATGTCTGACAGGGCAGGCTTTCCGGCGATTCGACAAAAATCCCTATTCTTCGGTATTGGCATCGGTTACATCGGCGTAGGATCCAATTTGATTAAATTTTTCCGCCCGTTCTGAAACGAGAACTTCCGGGTCTTTTGATGATAATTCTTTCAGCTCTCTGCGTAGAACCTCCCGTATAGCATCTGCCTGCTGCTGAACATCCCGGTGTGCACCGCCTCGGACTTCGGGAATAACACCATCCAGAATACCGAGCTTTTCCAGGTCCGGTGCCGTAATTTTCATCGTTTCCGCTGCGCGCTGAGCTTCACCGGAATCTTTCCACAAGAGCGCTGCCGCCCCTTCCGGAGAAATAACGGAATAGGTTGAGTTTTCCAGCATGTACAGCCGGTCCCCGATTCCCAGAGCGAGCGCACCGCCGCTTCCGCCTTCGCCGATCACAATACAAAGAACCGGAACGCGGAGACCTGCCATTTCGATCAAATTTCTGGCAATTGCCTCACTCTGTCCCCGCTCCTCTGCTGCTTTTCCAGGGTAGGCGCCTTTCGTATCAATAAAGCAGACAATCGGACGTTTGAATTTATCCGCCTGCTTCATCAGCCGAAGTGCTTTACGGTATCCTTCCGGATGCGGCATACCAAAGTTTCTGCGCAGATTTTCTTTCGTATCTCTTCCGCGCTGGTGTCCGATAACAGTGACAGGGTTTCCTTCAAAAAAGCCGATCCCGCCGATGATGGCAGCGTCGTCTCCATAAAGCCTGTCCCCGTGAAGTTCCAGAAAATCAGTAATAAGAAGCTGAATATAGTCCTGCGTTGTCGGACGCTCTGTATGTCGTGCGAGCTGCACCCGGTCCCACGGTTTCATATTTCCGTATATATCTTCTTCCAACTGAGCCAGCCGGCTTTCCAATTTCTCGATTTCGCCGCTTAAGTCAATGTCTTTGTCTTCGGTAAACGAACGGAGTTCTTTAATCTTTTCCCGGAGTTCGATCACCGGTTTCTCAAAAGGCAGATGATCAGCCATGACTACTCCTCCTCTCCCCGTGCATGAACAGCCAGGATCGTGCCGATCTGGCTTTTTAAATCATGACGGTGGACAACCCGGTCCAGCTGTCCATGATCCATTAGAAATTCCGCTGTCTGAAAATCATCCGGAAGCTTTTCCCGCACTGTCTGCTCAATAATTCTTCTTCCTGCAAATCCAATCAGCGCGCCCGGCTCCGCCAGATTCACATCTCCGAGCGATGCAAAACTTGCGGAAACCCCTCCTGTAGTAGGGTGGGTCATAATACTGATAAAAAGAAGCCCTTCTTCATGAAGTCTTCGGAGTGCTGCACTCGTTTTCCCCATCTGCATGAGGCTGATAACACCTTCCTGCATGCGTGCTCCGCCGGAAGCCGCGAATAAAAGCAGTGGACGTCTTTCGTTTACTGCCGTGTCGGCTGCACGCCTGATTTTCTCTCCGACAACAGCTCCCATGCTGCCCATCCGGAAACCGGCATCCATAACACCGATGACAACTGGAACACCTTCGATCTCTGCTCTTCCAGTTACAATGGCTTCATTTAAATTCGTCTTTTCCCGGTCTTTCGCTGATTTTTCTTTGTATTCCGGAAACCCGAGTGGATCTTCAGCGATCAACTGCGCATCCATTTCCGTAAACGTCCCTTCATCCACCGTGCAGTACAACCGTTCTCCCGCAGACAGCCGGTGGTGATAACCACAGTGTTCGCATACCATATCATTTTTTCTGAGCTCTTTTATGTACGATATTTTTTTACATCCGGGGCATTTGGACATCAGCCCTTCCGGCACTTCCTGTTTGGCTTTTTCAGAAGGGATTTTCTCCGGGCGCTTTTTCTTGGAAAACAAATCTCGAAGCATTATCATTTCCTCCTCATTCACTTATTCACGCCGCTAGAATCGGCTGTTTTTCATATGCAGTCTGACCGCACCGGCTGCTTCATCGGGTCCTTTCAGAATGGAATCTACAATAAGCAGGTGTTCCTGGTAAGCATCTTCGATTCTCCCCTCTCTTGACAGTGACTGTCTGAGGGCGGTCCTGCTGTATTCAACTAAAGGTATCCAGATATTTAAAATAAGCTTGTTTCCGCCGAGACTGACGAGCGTGCGGTGGAAGTGAATATCGGCTTCCAGCGCTTTTTCCACATCCTGCTGATGGGCATATTCCGCCAGCTGGTAAAGGTGCCGCTTCTCTTCTTCTCCGGCCCGCTCACTCGCAAGCCGGGCCGCCTCCACCTCCAGGATCGCTCTCGTCTCAGCAAGATCCTGATGAGCGCGGGCATCTTTTAGAAAAAAGCCTGCGAGTATTTCCGCCAGGCGGTGGCTTCCGGAAAGGCGGAGAAATGTTCCTTCCCCTTTCCTCGTTTCGATCAGATCCAGAAGTTCAAGTGCCCGGAACGCCTCCCTTACAGAAGAACGGCCGACGCCCAGCTTTTCTGCCAGTTCCCGCTCTGAAGGGAGCTTATCGCCGGCCTGAAGCTTATCCTGCATGATTAATGTTTCCAGGTGGTGCAGAATCTGCACGTATACTTTCTTTCCATCGCTCACCGAAGGCCCCCTTTCCCGTCTGGTGCGGCTCGTCTATCTAAATGGGTGGGAGGTGCCTCAAACCAACAGGTTGAGACACCTCCGCGCAGGTCAGCCTTTTTTCTGACAGGACTGATTATGCATCATCGTCGATCATGGTCAGCTGGCGCGTCTTTTCCGCTACCGCTTCCGCATCGACTTTTCGTCTGGCAACGCCCGTTTCCATTGCTGCCTTGGCGACCGCTTTCGCTACAGCAGGGGCCACCCGCTTGTCGAACGGTCCCGGAATGACGTAATCTTCGTGAAGATCGCCGGGCCCTACAAGCTCAGCGATAGCCTGTACAGCTGCTTTTTTCATCTCTTCATTGATATGTGTAGCGTTCACATCAAGTGCTCCCCGGAATATACCCGGAAAGGCGAGAACATTGTTTACCTGATTCGGGAAATCCGACCGGCCTGTACCAATCACGCTTGCGCCGGCTTCTTTCGCTTCATCCGGCATAATTTCCGGTACCGGATTGGCCATCGCAAAAATAATCGGATCGTCGTTCATTCTGCCGACCATTTCCTGTGTAAGCGCTCCTGCAACAGAAACACCGATGAACACATCGGAGCCTTCAATGACTTCCGGAAGCGTTCCTTCCAGTTTGTCACTGTTCGTTACCTGGGCAATTTCGTGCTTCAGTTTGTTCATGCCATATGGCCGGCCGTCGTAAATGGCACCTTTCGAATCGCAGAGAATGATCGACTTGCAGCCCATGCTCTGAAGAAGTTTCATGATCGCAATGCCTGCTGCACCGGCACCGTTAATAACGACGCGGATATCCTTCATTGCTTTTCCGCTGAGCTTCAGTGCATTCACGAGTCCTGCTGCCGTAACGATTGCTGTACCATGCTGGTCATCGTGAAAGACAGGAATATTCATTTCCCGCTTCAGGCGCTCCTCGATTTCAAAGCAGCGCGGGGCGGCGATATCTTCCAGGTTTACTCCACCGAACGTCGGCTGCATGAGCTTCACCGTCTGCACGATGGTATCTACATCTGTCGTATCCAGGCAGACAGGGAATGCATCCACACCGGCAAATGACTTAAACAGTACTGCCTTCCCTTCCATGACCGGCATCGCCGCCTCAGGGCCGATATTACCCAGACCGAGGACAGCCGTACCGTCAGAAACGACAGCAACCATATTTCCTTTTACCGTGTAGTCGTATACTGTCTGAGGGTCTTCAAAAATAGCCTTGCATGGTTCTGCTACACCTGGAGAATAGGCAAGCGATAAATCGTCCGCATTCCGGACAGGCACTTTGGCCTTTGTTTCAATCTTCCCTTTCTTTACCCGGTGCATGTGAAGTGCTTCTTCTCTCAGTGTCGCCATACTCGCCACTCTCCTCTGCTGTAGTCACATCTTCCGTGGTGGTCTGACCACCCGGCAGTCCATGTATCATTATAGCAGAAAACCGGACGGCGTACACCGTCCGGCTGGATTTTTTACGGAAAAAGCCTTGCCGCAGGTCAGAAGTTGGAACCGCTTCCTTCGTGCAGCAGGACATTCTTCGATCCGAGCACAGCTCCGAGCCGCTTCAGCAGAACGTCATCCGCTTTCACATTCCACATCTCTGATAACTGCATTGTCTGACCGCTCCTCTGATACGTCATCCGGACCGGTATACTGCCGGGAGCTTCATCCAGCAGTTTTTTCACCTTTGTCAGTGACCTTCGTTCTGCATCGGCTGTAATGTACAGGTGAAGGACGTCTTTTTTCTTTTCTTCAAGACGCTTCATCCACTCTTCGATCTGCACGGCTTTCTCTAATATGAGCTTTTTTTCTCCATCGTGCTCATCCACGCGGACTTCCAGGAAAACAGCAGCTCCTTTAACAAGCTGCAGCTGATACGCTTCATACGCTTTCGGAAAAACAGTGACGGATATTATTCCGCTCTCATCCTCCAATTCCATAAACGCCATCAGCGCCCCTTTTTTCGTGCGGATGCTCCGGATTGTCTGAATCAACCCTGCTGTACGACATATTCCGTCTGACGGAAGGTCGATGATTTTTGTGCGTCCGTATTCTGAAAGCAGTCCAGAATATGCTTCCAGCGGATGACCGCTTACATAAAAACCGAGGTATTCTTTCTCGTTATCCAGTTCCTCGGAATGCGAAAAAGCAGGGCGTCTCTCATATTCTCTTGCCGTCTGCTCATCCGGAAATAAAAAGGCCCCCTCCTCATTCTCACGCCGTTTTTCTGCAGCGTAGGACATGGCAGCATCCAGCGTGGCAAGAAGTGTAGCCCGGGTTTCACCGAAGCTGTCACATGCGCCGCTGTGAATGAGTGCTTCCAGCGTCCGACGTTGAAGTGCTGCCTGCGGAAGCGACGCACAGAGCTCAAATAAATCGCTGTATGGTTTTGTTTCCGAGAGGAGATCTGCGGTTTTCGTGCTAATAAATCGAATGGCCCCGAGGCCTGTCCGAATGCTTTCCGTCTCAATGGAAAAGGAAGTACTGCTGTTGTTAATGTCCGGCGGCAGCAGACGGATTCCGCTTGATTTCGCTTCATCAATCACGGCAGCCAGCTTCTCCTGATCATGCAGCAGCCCTTCCATCATCGCTGTATAAAATACATGCGGGTGGACCGCTTTTACATAGGCAAGCCGGTAGGAGATGATGCTGTAGGCGACAGCGTGGCTCCGGTTAAATCCATAATCGGCAAACCGGACGATTAAGTCATATACTTTTTCCGCATCTTCCGCGGTATGCCCTTTCTCCTGAGCTCCCTCCAGAAAACGGCGGCGCCCTTTCTCGAGCTCCTCCCGCTTTTTCTTACTCACCGCTCTTCGCAGCAGGTCTGCTCCCCCTGGTGTAAACCCTGCCATTTTTACTGCGATCTGCATAATCTGCTCCTGATAGATCAGCACACCGAACGTTGTTTCCAGAATCGGCTTCAGATCGGGATGAACGTAATCCGGCGTTTTCCGCCCATGTTTCCCATCGATATAGTCGGTAATGAAGGCCATCGGACCGGGCCTGTACAGCGCGTTCACTGCCACAATGTCTTCAAACGTCGTCGGCTGCATCTGCTTGAGCACGCGCTGCATTCCGCCGGATTCCAGCTGGAAAATGCCGCGTGTTTTTCCTTTGGACAACAGCTTGTAGACAGAAGGTTCATCCATCGGAATATCAGAGAAGGAAGTGCCGGCTAATGCTTCCATGCGGTCCAGCAGCGTTAAGTTCCGCAGACCGAGAAAATCCATTTTTAAAAGGCCCAGCCTTTCCAGATCACCCATGGGAAACTGCGTCAGTTTCATGCCATCCTTACCAGGCTGAAGCGGCATATAATCAGTCAGCGGGACGCTGCTCATGACTACTCCTGCGGCATGAATGGAAGTATGTCTCGGTAGTCCTTCCAGCCGCTCCGCTGCTCTTAGAAGCGGTGCAGCCTGCTCCTTTTCTATAAGGTCGGCAAACCGGCGGTCTTTTCCGGCTTCCTCAAGTGTTACAGAAGGCCCGGCAGGCACAGCGCGGGCAATACGGTCTACGGCATAGCTGTCAAACCCGAGCGCCCGCCCTGCATCCCTCAGCGCAGCTTTTGCAGCAAAGGTACCGAACGTAATTATTTGAGCCACCCGGTCCATCCCATACTTGTCTGCCGCATAATGAATAACACGGTCTCTGTCCACGTCGGCAAAATCGATATCGATATCCGGCATCGTCACCCGCTCAGGATTTAAAAACCGCTCAAACAGAAGCCCGTACTCGAGTGGATCCACTTCAGTGATACCAAGAAGGTGCGCCGTAAGCGAACCGGCAGCCGATCCTCTTCCCGGCCCGGTCGTGATGCCCTCATTTCTGCAGTACGCCATGAAATCGGCGACGATAAGAAAGTAGTCGGCGAACCCCATTCTGTTGATGATGGACAGCTCATACGAAAGCCGGGCTTCTGCTTCGCGCGGAGGCGTGTCATACCTTTCCATCAGACCGTTTCTGCACCATTTTTCAAGCGCTTCCGGTGCAGGCAGACCGGATGGATACGATGGCAGCTTCACTTCTGCTTCCGGAAGCTTCCAGCTGCACTTCTCCGCGAGTCTTCCGGCTTCTTCCACCGCAGCCTGCCAGCCGGGGAGATCCTGGATCAGTTCTTCTTCTGACACCAGCGGACCACCCTCCACCTGATGCTGATCTTCCTGAACCGCTGTATTTGCAGCAATTGCCTGAAGCAGTAAAGGTGTCTGAGCATCCTCCTTTGAGCTCGAGAGAACCCTGGCACCGGCGAGAAATGCCGGCGGCTCCTCCATCGTATCCCGCCATCGGGCAAGCGTTTGACGGATATCCCGGCCGGTTTCCCGGCCATATGGGGAAATTTCTATGTAGGTTTCTGCCGCCCGGGAAGCGATACGCTGATGCATCTGCCATGCCTGATCCTCTTCTCCGTTCATCAGAAGACGGGTGGACAATCCGGTCAGCATCGGTTCAATAATAACGAGATGTTCACCGCTGACAGAAGAAAGTGGAAGAGAACCGCCGTTTTCCCAAAGTTCGGTTATCAGGCGGATGAGATGCGGGTACCCTGCCTGCTCCCGCACAATACAAAGAAGCTCACCGCTGCAGTTTTTATCTGCATGCACGGTAAGCTTTGCTCCAATAATCGGCTTCACGCCCGCTTTTCTGCATTCTTCATAAAAAGCCGGGGCGCCGTAAAGATTATGGCGGTCGGTGAGTGCCACTGCAGAGTGACCCTGCGCTGCCGCCTGCCGCACAATGGAAGTAATGCGGGCACTGCTTTCAAGTAAACTCCATTCACTCTGTACATGAAAATGGGTAAATGCCACTGCCGGACCGCCCCTTTCTTGTTCTTCTGCCATTATAACACGAACATTCGTTCTTTACTTAGGAAAATGACCGCACAGCTCATCCAGTTCCTGAAATAAAGCGTCTGCTTCTTCCCAGTTTAAAGCATCTGCGCCGGAAGCCATCGGATGGCCGCCGCCCCGGTACTTCTGTGCAAGAGCGTTAATCTCAGGTCCTTTTGAACGCATCCGGACCCGGATCCGCTCCGGCTCTTCCACAAAAAACACCCAGGCCCGCAGTCCATCCAGGTGGGAAAAGCAGTTGACGATCGCTGCAGCATCATTGGACGTCACATCAAAGGAAGCGAGCGTTTCCTCCGACAGATTCACTCTGGCGGCACCATTTTTCGTTAACTCTACGCTGGAAAGGACATATCCCTGCAGCCGCAGAAGTGTGAGAGAGGTTTTTTCCATTTCATGATACAAGGAACTCCGGTCAAACGTAAAAGCGGCGAGCTTCTGTGCAGCATGGAAAGTTCTTGACGTCGTATTGGGAAAGCGGAAACGTCCGGTGTCTGCCGTAATCCCTGCATAAAGCAGCCTGGCTGCCTCATCATGCATGTCGGCGCCGACGTTTTCTGCAAGCTCGGCAATCATTTCCGATGTGGAGCTCGCTTCTGTATCGACCCACTGAATGTCTCCATAGGGTTCCACATCCGGGTGGTGATCGATTTTAATGAGCATCTTCCCTTTATCCCAGCCCGCACCATCGATCCGTGCCGTGTTCGCCGTATCGCAGACAATCACAAGTGCTCCTTCGTACACAGCATCATCGAACGTGTCCATGCCGCTTAGAAATTCGAGTGATGCTTCTGATTCACCTGCCAGGTACAGCTTTTTCTGCGGAAAACTGGTTTTAATTAATTCAGCAAGACCCGCCTGGGAACCGACTGCATCAGGGTCCGGACGGACGTGGCGGTGCAGAATAACCGTATCATGCCGGCTCACTGCCTCCCAGATCTGTTCCTGTATACTCAACATGTCATCTCTCCATTCAGTTGCACAGTAAAAGTTCCTCCGCTAGAATGGAGAAGGTTTATTCCCCATTCAAAAGGAGACAATTCTGTCATGATTATTTTTCCAATCGTCATTATCTTTTCATTGATTGCTTATGTTTATTTTAAAGTGGCTGAAAGCAGACACGCCGAATACACGGAGCGGGAAAAGCAGGGAGCCAAGGCAAACATTTCGCTCGGACTTTTCATCGCCGCCTTCGGTATAAACAGCTATGTTTTCTACCAGACACAGCTTGCAGCAGTGATCGGGCTGATTTTCTTCGTCCTGGGAACGGCGAATATCGTTCTAGGAACGAGAAAATATAAGCAGCTGTCCGGCGCTGAATAATCAGCGGTCGATCAGCTGCGCCATCAGCATCGCTTTACCGACCATCTGTCCCTGAATAAACAGCTCCACGTCCACTTTCCCAAACTTCCTTCCAGCTTCCAGAAGCTGCGGTTTAATATGAAGCCGGGAATCAATCTGTACCGGCTTCATGAAAAAGACCGTCAGGCTTTCGACAACCAGATCCCCCTTTTTCGACTTCCGCAGAATACGGCTTGCCGACTCCGTGACAATCGTTGTAATGACACCGTAGGAAATCGTGCCGAGATGATTTGTCATCTGCGGCGTTACTTCCAGCTCATACAGCGTTTCACGCCCTTCAGAAGCATCTTCCAGGTGCCGTGTAACTAAATCTTCAATCGTATCGCCGACATGAGGCTGGCGCTGGATCATCTGGAGTGCCTTCAATACGTCCTGACGGCTGATCACGCCGATTAATTTCCGTGAAGAGGATATAACCGGCAGGAGCTCGATCCCTTCCCAGACCATCATGTGCGCTGCCGAAGCAACCGACGTCTGTCTCGTAACCGTAATCGGCTGCTTTGTCATCACCTTTTCGATTTCTGTAAACGGAGCAGCCCCCATAATATCTTTTCCGGTCACAACCCCGTGAAGACGCAGGTCGTCATCAATGACCGGATATCGGCTGTGCCCGGTTTCCTGGCTCAGCGCCTGGTATTTTTCCACGGTATGGTTCAGCGTGAGATGATTTGTTTTCTCGATCGGAATGAGAATGTCTTCAACGGAGACGATTTCCTTTTTGATCAGCTGATCATAAATCGCACGGTTGATCATCGTAGCTACGGTGAATGTGTCGTAGGAGGTTGAAATGACGGGCAGTTCAAGCTCATCAGCCAGCTTTCGCGCTTCTTCTGTCGTATCAAAGCCTCCGGTGATTAATACCGCAGATCCAGCTTCAAGTGCCATCCGATGAACCTTTTCCCGGTTTCCCACGATAAGAAGGTTGCCAGCATCCACGTACCGCATCATCTGTTCGGATTTCATGGCACCGATGACGAATTTATTCAGCGTCTTGTAAAGCCCGTTTCTCCCGCCCAGCACGGTTCCCTCTACAACGTTGACGACTTCCGCATATGTAAGCTTCTCAAAGTTTTCCTTCTGCTTCTTCTCAATTCGAATAGTTCCTACCCGCTCAATCGTACTGACGAGCCCTTGATTTTCTGCATCTTTAATAGCTCTATACGCTGTTCCCTCACTCACATGGAGCTCTTTTGCTATATGCCTCACCGAGATTTTGAAACCAACATCCAATGTCCGGATGAACTGTAGTATTTGTTCGTGCTTTGTCATAGAAGGAGCATCTCCCTTTTCAATAAACTGTTTACCTTTGCCTCTTCCTTCTGTACTATTACAAGTATAAGCTTCCCTGTAAGCAACTTCAAGAAACTTCTTCCTCCCGTTTCTCCTGACATGCTGCACAGGACTTTTTGATACTTTTACATGTTTTTCGAATAAGATGGATAATACAGACAAGATTACGGGTATGGAAACATAAATAATGTACGGAGATAATCAGGAAAGGAGAAGCTGTATGCATCGTCTATTACTATTGTTCCTCTATGCAGCGGTGCTTACAGCCTGCAGCAATGAGGAAGCCGTTCCCTTCGTAGAGGAAGAAGAAGAAACGGTGGAGCTGATTGTCGGCAGTCAGGAGAGCAGCTTTAATGCAGAACGGTATGAACACTTAACCAAAGAAGCACTGCTCATTTACGACGCCTCTCAGGCGATGGATGAACAGAATGAATGGGAGCGGCGCTGGTTTGTCCGATATTACATTCAAATGCACGAATACAATGAAAACTGGTCTACAGATGAGATGCTTCAACTGGCAGAAGAGCGCGTCGAATTCGAAACGGCCTGGCGGCTTCTCGCAAGACATAAGTACGATGTCAGTGCTTCTCCGGAAGAAATTGAAGAACAGGCAGCGTACAGCATGGAACTGTTCTCCACGGATACGCCGGCTTCCATTCAGGGCATGGCCGACGGCATGAACATGACGGTGGAAGAGTTTTTCATTCAGTTTGACCGGGACCATCTGGAACGGAGTGTAATGTGGGAAGACCTTTCTCCGCTGGTCGCAGAATCGTACCGCCGGGAGGATGATACACTTCCGATGGACGCAGCACAGCTGTTCAATGAAGAAGTGCTTGCCTACATGGAAGAAACGGCTCTTCCTGAAGGGCTGCCGGAATATCCCTAATTTCTGCAGATACAGAAAACGCCCCGTCACTTATGATGGAGACCACTGAAAAAGTCTCTATTAACACAATTTGATATACGAAAAGAAACTTTAACCTTTTCAATTAGTGAAATCAGACTGCACTACAGACGGAAGCTTGCCGCGGGCATGGCCTCAGCCTCCTCGAACATCCTTTGGATGTTCTACAGGGTCTTCACCTCATGCTCTTCCCGCAGGCGTCCCCGTCTTTCGTTTCGTCTGATTGAGCCTGGGATAAAAAGCATGAAAATGGTCAATAGAGTTTCATAAAAAAAGCTCGGCTACGCCTCGCCCTTTGGGTGCGGACGTAGCCTATTTTTTGAGCATCGAATGATCATGCGTGATGCCATGAATGCTCGTATAATAAACCGGAACCATTTCCCCTCCGCACTGT
>NZ_PVNS01000002.1 GCF_002993335.1 Alkalicoccus urumqiensis
ATACGTATCAGCCGGATCCGATCCGCCAGGTGTTCATCCCCAAAGAAGGCGGAGGTAAACGGAAGCTCGGCATTCCAACGAACCGGGACCGTGTGGTCCAGCAGGCGCTGGTACAGGTGTTGACGCCGCACATTGACCCGCACTTCTCCGAACACAGCTATGGATTCCGTCCGGGAAAGAGCGCACACGATGCGATCCAGCAGGCAGCTTCCTATCACGAAGCGGGGTACCGCTACGTGGTGGACATCGACCTGAAACAATACTTTGACACGGTGCATCACGACAAACTGATGCATTTGGTCGAACAGTTTATTCCGGACCGCTCGATCCTTCAGCTGATCCGTCGATTTCTTCGGACGGGCATTCTTCTCGGTGACAGCGTCATGCCGAACGGCATCGGCACGCCGCAGGGCGGCAATCTATCTCCCCTCCTCAGTAATATCTATCTCCACGAGTTGGATAAAGAGCTCGAGCGGCGGGGACACCGCTTCGTCCGCTATGCCGACGACTGCAATATCTACGTGCAGAGCCGGAAAGCAGGCGAGCGTGTCCTGGAGAGCGTGACGACGTTCCTGGAAAAGGAGCTGCGTCTGACGGTGAACCGGGAAAAGAGTGCCGTCGGCACACCGACCAAACGGAAATTTCTCGGTTTCTGTCTGCAGGCTCTTCCGAAAGGGAGAACCGGGATCCGTCCGCACCGCCGGGCGAAGCAGCGGCTGAAACAAACGCTGCAGAAACGTCTGTCGCGGAAGCGGCCAGGGAAACTCATGGACATCCTGCGGGAGGTCAACCAAGTGCTCCGGGGATGGATCGCCTACTACGGGATCTCCAGGATGAAAAACTACATCCAGGACCTGGCCCAGTGGGTTCGCCGCCGATTCCGGCAATTGATCTGGAAACGGTGGAAGAAAGTTAAAACCCGCTACCAGAAGCTGAGGAAGCGCGGTATTCCGACGGACAAAGCCTGGGAATGGGCCAATACCCGAAAGGGTTATTGGCGTATAGCCAAATCGCACATCCTCCACCGCTCCATCACGAACGAAGCCCTGCACAAGGCAGGGCTCCTCCACATGAACGCGTTCTACACCAAAATGCATGAACGATTCCACGAAACTTATTGAACCGCCGTGTACGGATCCGTACGTACGGTGGTGTGAGAGGACGGAGGGGAGAACCCTCCTCCTACTCGATTAGCGCTATGGTAGTAATTAGGAATTATTTTCTTCTGTGTCCGCTTCTTCACCGGAATCACTGCTGTCATTTTCAACACCGTCTTCACTATTCTCATCATCTTCTGAAGACTCGTTTTCTCCTTCGGTTTCTGCATTTTCTTCGGAATTTTCTTCAGATTCTTCTCCGCTGTTTTCCTCTGATTCTTCGGTATCTTCTTCAGAATCTCCTTCGGACTCTTCTTCCTGCTGTTCCTGCTGCTCTTCCATCATCTGCTGGGCTTCATCAATCTGCGCCTGGGAAGCCATTGGAACTTCTTTTGAGGTCAGCGCGTCAATATCAACGGTATCGCCTTTCGCATTTCCGCACCCGGCCAGAAACAGGACAGCGGCGGATAAAATCATATATTTTTTCATTAAGTAACCTCCTCCCATTCTCTATCCTACCATACCTTTTTTCCATGGTGGAAAAACCTGTTTGACGGGAGAAATAGAGGAGCGGTACGATTTAGAGGGAAAGGTGGGGGACAGATGGATAAAGAAGTTTTCCGTGAAATGGCAAAAGAAACCTTAAAAGGGTTTCCTGAAGAGAAAAAACGGATAGAAGAAGAAAAACTCCATAAGCAGTTGATTCAATCAAACGAATGGAAAAATGCAGCGGTAATCGGCATGACGATTTCCGTTGGCTGGGAAGTAGAGACCCGGCCGCTTTTTGAATGGGCGTGGAAGGAAGGAAAACGGACAGCGGCACCGGTGGTGGAGAAAGGTAATCCGCTTCTCCGTTTTTATGAGATAACGTCTTTTGATGACTGCAGGAAAGCAGCTTTCGGTCTGATCGAACCAGATCCTGATACGCAGCCGCCGGTATCGCTGGATGACTTAGAGCTGCTGGTTGTTCCGGGACTCGCCTATTCTCCCGACGGGTATCGTATCGGTTATGGCGGAGGCTATTTTGACCGTGTATTGAAACAGACTTCCGCGCACTCTGTATCACTGGCACTGAGCTGCCAGCAGGTGAAGGCAGTACCGCGGGAAGTTCATGACGAAAAAGTAGCGGAAGTGCTCTGTCCATGACAGCGTGGCTGGTAATTGGTCTTGCTGCTGCAGCGGCCTGGAAACTGCGTACACTTACCATTTCGGGTGCACTTTGTGCGTGGGTGACCGGAGGACTGATATGGAGCGGGGGAGGAGCTTCCGGATTTTTTCTGCTCGGCGCTTTTTTTCTATCCTCTGTTCTTTTAGAGATGCTCTTCAGCAGGGAAAAGAAAGAAAAAAGCGGTGAAACAAGATCCGGCGCTCAGGTGGCTGCAAACGGTGGAGCCGCCGCATGCTTTTTCGGTCTGGCTCTCCTTCTGCCAGAATGGTCGCAGGTTCTATATACCGGCGCTGCTGCTTCTCTGGCGTTTGCAGCATCTGACACATGGGCTTCCACAGCCGGCAGGGCAGTGGGAGGCAGACCGGCATTCATCATCAGCCGCAGTCCTGCGCCTCCCGGAAGATCTGGGGGTGTGACGAAAATCGGGACTGCGTTCGGTGCAGCCGGAGCTGTTTTCATCGCCGCCTCCGCCTGGATGACCGGTGTGGTCTCTTCGTTTGAATGGGCTCTTTTCACGGCAGGTGCCGGATTTACAGGCCAGGTTCTGGATGCTGTGTTAGGTGAGCGCTTTCAGCAGTTGTTTAAGCTTGAGGACGGAACATTGACGGAAGAACCACCCCCGGATACAAAATCAATACGCGTCAAAGGGTGGCGCGGGTGGTCCAATACGACCGTAAACGCTGTTTCTTCAAGTATTACCGGAATAGCAGCGGCAGCAGTGGTTTTACTAAGTTCCCTCTGGTAACAAGAGCTGGAGTACGTTATAATTAATGTGAAAATATTCACAAACTAAAAGGGGTGCTTCTATTGGCTTTTCATTCTAAACCCGTCCGTGTCGTAGTAATTGGAACAGGATTTGTTGGATCGAGCTATGCTTATTCAATGATTAATCAGAATATTACAGATGAACTTGTTCTGATCGATTTAAACAAAGAAAAAACCGAAGGCGATGTGATGGATTTAAACCACGGTATTCCATTCGGCTCACCGACAAAGATCTGGGCCGGCACCTACGATGACTGCAGAGATGCGGACATTGTGGTAATCACAGCAGGCGCCAACCAGAAGCCCGGCGAAACCCGACTTGATCTTATCAGTAAAAACGCAGCAATTTTTAAAGGCATCGTGGATGAAGTGATGGCTGCTTCCTTCGATGGCATCTTTTTAATTGCGACGAATCCGGTAGACGTTTTATCCTACGCTGTGTGGAAGTATTCAGGTCTGCCGGCAGAGAGAGTCATCGGCTCTGGAACGATTCTTGATACAGCACGGTTCCGCTTTATGCTGAGTGATTATTTCCAGCTGGACGTGCGGAATGTACATGGATATATTATTGGAGAGCACGGCGATACAGAACTTCCCGTCTGGAGCCAGGCACGGATCGGTTCAGAGCATATCCACCGGTTTATGGAAAAGTACAAGCCGGAAGGTACGCAGAAGGACCTCGATGATATGTTTATTAATGTCCGGGATGCCGCGTACCATATCATCGAAAAGAAAGGCGCTACTCATTATGCGATCGCCATGGGCCTGACACGGCTTACAAAAACCATTCTGCGTAATGAACACTCGATTCTTACTGTTTCGACGCTGATGCAGGGGGAATATGGTCTGGATGATCTGTACATCGGTATTCCTGCAATCGTTGGAAAAAGCGGGATTCAGTCGGTCGTTGAAATTGATTTAAATGAGGAAGAGAAAAAGCAGCTGACTCATTCCGCTCAAGTGCTTAAAAAAGCAATGGAGCCGGTGTTTGAGGTAGAATAGAAGCAGAAGGGTGGTGAGGCCGGAATGGAGCAGTCTCTTGCGGAAGTCCGCTTTCTCGAAATTGTGTACCACTTCGTCAAACGCGAGCACTTCCGGCTGATCCACTGGAAGGAAGAGGGAGGAATCGTCTGGCTGGAAGACGAGCGTCCGAAACAGAAACGTCTTCTCCGGCTGCAGCTCCGAAGCTATGACTGGAACAGGCAGCTGCAGACTGATCTGGGCCGCGCGGAGGAAGCTGCTTCCCGGATGCGTCGGCAGGTTAACATGCGCCGGGCAGAAGTGATTAATATCGTATTCATGCCTTTCGCTCCTGTCGATGAATATGAAACGGACAGGGCGCTTCCATTTACAGGCGGAAGCAGAGGAAGCCTGCGGCATATTGGTGTGCCGATGGATGCGCTTCAGGATACATTATTTCCTCTCGCTTCCGAACTTGGACTCAAAGAAATGCCGCCGTACATTGCCCGTACGCAGCTGGAATCAGAAGAGGACAGAGAGCAGTTCAGCAGAACATTGACATTTATGATCCGTCGGATGCATAAAGAGGAACTGGAATCGGATCAGCAGCTTTTCCAGCAGGGAAAGCCCCGGTTGACTTTCGTTCTGCTCGCTGCCATTATCCTCGTTTACATGTATGCGGAATCGATCGGTTCGACGACGTCGACATCCACGCTGATTGCCCTTGGCGCCAAGTTCGATCCGTTGATCCTGCAGGGAGAATGGTGGCGCTTTTTCAGTGCTGCATTTCTTCATATCGGCGGCTTTCATTTATTCATGAACGGCCTTGCCCTGTTTTATCTGGGAACAGCTGTCGAAAGGATGTACGGAACGGGCCGCTTTCTCTATATTTACACTGCAGCGGCATTTTTCGGCTCCATTGCGAGCTTTACGTTTAACGATAACGTATCGGCCGGTGCAAGTGGTGCGATATTCGGCCTTTTTGGTGCGCTTCTCTTTTTCGGTGTGGTGCACCGCCGGGTATTTTTCCGAACCTTTGGATTAAATATCATTGTGATTCTTCTCATTAATCTGGCTTTCGGCTTTCTTGTGCCGATGGTGGATAATGGGGCGCATATGGGCGGCCTTGCAGGCGGCTTTTTAGCCGCTGCCACTGCAGGACTTCCCGGAGCAGCAAAGCGTTCACGGCAGCTGCTGGCTTTTGCCGCTTCAGCAGCCGGAGCAGTCATTCTCCTTACTGCAGGTTATTCACAGACACCTGAAGGAGAGGCACTGCAGGCAGTCTACTATGAAATGGGACGGGAAGCTCTGGCAGATGAGAGAGAGGAAGAAGCAGCGGAGTACCTGGAACGTTCGATAACGCTCTCCGATCAGCAGGGGGACGAAGCAGGAGAAATTACAGCAAACGCCTATTTTCTGCTTTCCTATACGGAAATCCAGGCAGGAAGAGATGCTGAAGCAGCGTCGCTTCTTCAGCAGGCGGTGGAGATTGAAGATAACTTTCATGAAGCATGGTTTAATCTCGCACTGATCACGTTTGAACAGGGAAACACAGAAGAAGCGGCGGAATATGTACAAAAGGCGCTTAATGAGAGCAGGGAAGAGCCATACCTGGAGCTTGAAGAGCGAATAAACGAAGAGCTGGACGGATAATTAATTTTCTCCGCCCAGCTCTTCTTCATAATGGTCGTCACGTACAAAAATATCAGGGTCCTGATGAACGGCTGTTTCTTCTGCCAAAACAATACCAATAGGGGTTTCATGAAAATCGTTGTGAATTGTAAAAGGCGTGTTTGTTTCGCCTGCTTTTTTCACGTAATTATTGTAAGCATGATAAGGCAGTGTGCCGTTAATGATTAAGTGGACGCTGGAAGAGCGTTCCATAAGCCGTTCTGCTTCAGGATACATTCCCTTTTTGTATACCTGGCCATTCGTAAGCGCGAGGCGGATCCGTTCGGCAAATGTGCCGAGAAACAACTGCTTTTCCTGAGGGCGGAGTTCCGGCGTTCCGTAAATCCCCTGCTGCAGCATCTGATCCAGTTTGTCATTTCCCATGGTGAACTCTCCTTTTAATTGTGAATTACTGAGCATAGTCTAATCATACCACAGCTGCTAAGGTTCGGCAATAATCGATGGGGAATTTCTCCTTCACGGCTGGCGGCAGAATCGATGTCTGGTATAATGAAAGCCGGGTAGATCGGAGGCGTTTGCATGATGAATTATCTGGATGTTCTACATCATCTCCGGGACAGTCAGGCAGTGATCTACACAGGGAATGCGGAAGCAGACTGCGACTTGATTCTCGATGAACTGAAAGAGCAGAAAGAAATAGGAATGATCGATGCTGAATTTTATCAGCAGGCATTCCGGGCAGTCATGGTCCGGCGTGCAGAGATAAAAAAGAAATCAACATAACGGTGAGTGGAGGAGTTTTGCAGATGAAATCAGTATTAGCAGCAGTGGATGTAGGCGGCACATCGTTGAAAATGGCTTTTGTTACGCACGATGGAGAAATCGCAGCTAAATGGGAAATTCCGACGAATCAATCGGATAAAGGAGCTCACATCATTTCGGAAGCTGCAGCCTCAATAAAAGAGAAGCAGCGGGAGTACAATGTTGATATTGGTGCTGTCGGTGTTGGTGCACCGGGATTTATCGATGTCGAACGGGGATTTATTTATGAAGCAGTAAATGTCGGCTGGAAATCATACCCCCTGCGTGAAGAAATGGAATCGCTGCTGGGTCTTCCCGTTGTCGTCGATAATGACGCAAACCTCGCAGCAGGCGGCGAAAAATGGAAAGGAGCCGGGGGTGGAGCTGATAACCTGCTTGCGGTAACGCTCGGAACCGGCGTCGGCGGAGGCATTATCGCAGGAGGCAGCATCATACACGGACAGAGCGGAATGGCGGGAGAGATCGGTCACATTACTGCAGTACGTGAAGGCGGTGCCCGGTGTAACTGCGGAAAAAACGGCTGTCTTGAAACCGTTGCTTCTGCTACTGGAATTGCCCGGATCGGTAGAGAAAAAGCGGCTGCGAATCCATCAAGCAGTATCGGTGGTGCGCTGAAAGCAAAGGGGTCACTGTCTGCAAAGGAAATTATTGATGCTGCAAAAAATGGAGATCATGCAGCAGAAGAAGCCGTAAATGAAGCTGCTGATCACCTTGGATTTGCACTTGCCAACTTGTGTAATTCCCTGAACCCGGAAACGATCGTTATCGGAGGCGGCGTTTCCAAGGCCGGTGATTACCTTGTCGAGAAAATAACAGCCTCCTTTAAAACGTATGCAATTCCTAAAATTGCTGCAGAAACAACGATCCGTCTTGCTGAACTTGGAAATGACGCGGGGGTCATTGGCGCTGCGTGGCTTGCTGCGAAAGCTTACCGCGGAGAAGGGACGGCAGAGCTGTGAGGGGAAACTGGCTTGTCGTCCTGCTGCCGCTGGCCGTCATGGCGGGACTGTTTGCCGCCGGGTATTTTACGCTCGGCGGCGGGGATGGAATGACCAATGCGCAGCTGCAGGATAACATGCAGATAGACGTGGCGGACAGTTCAGTTTCCTGGCAGTGGGGTGCTTTTCCGGAAGATGGTGTAGCCGGACCGGATATTGTTGAGTTTGTCACGAGTGACGAAGTGGATGTCAGCGCTGAGCTGACGCAGGCTGGTGAAGTGATTGCTTCGGAGGACGGCGTCGTTGAGACTGAAGACGGGACAGCGGTCTGGTTCCAGACGTTTGAAGAAGAGGGACGGACGACCGGTGCTTCAGGAACAGCCTTTTTTGAGGGCAGCGGCGTCGAGTCAGTCCGGTATTACCATACGTGGGCAAATATTGACATGGAGCTGATGGAAAGCAGCTCGGTCGAACAGGTATTGTCGGATCGGCTTCCCGGCCAGTACTGGATGGTGGAGATGCCTCTGGGTGAACAGTAAAAAGGAATCTGAACAGCAGAAAATCCGCATCAGAAACTGATGCGGATTCATTCTTCAGGCGACTACACCGCCGCCGCCGGTAAAGATGACAGCGAACAGCGTCCGTACACTGAACCAGCCGAAAACAAGCACAGTGACGAAGGCAAAGCCGGCTCCAAAAAAGTTCTTTCGTTTGACTTCCTTGACCATGCCGATCAGGGAGAGAATCGTAACAGCGAATGTAATAAGTCCGAGAACCACAGGATCAGACCTCCTTCTTTCCGAGAGAATAAAATAATGATAAAAATAATGGCTATGTAGCAGGTTCAGAGTTTCTGAACGATACTACTCCCTATTCTACTTTGTTTTTGAAAGCTTGTCGAGTAAAACGGACATTTTTCATGGGGGAGTTGAAATAACCTCTCAGCAGAAAAAGGACTTAATGCTGAACAACCAAGGAGCGTGAATAAGCGTGGAATATAGACAAATCCCTTTAGGACCTCTTGAAACAAACGGATACCTTCTTGTAGACGGACAGGATGCCGTTATGATTGACCCCGGCGGAAATCCGGAGATTATTCTCGATATTCTGAAGCAGGAGTCACTGCAGCTGCAGGCGATACTGCTGACACATGCGCATTTTGACCATATCGGCGGCCTGGAAGCCCTGCGCGGGGAGATAAAATGCCCTGTTTACCTTCATGAGCTGGAAGCAGAGTGGCTCGGAGATCCCGAAAAGAACGGTTCCGGTGTCTTTCCGGGAATCAGCCCTGTGGCATTTTCGCCGGCAGATCAGCTTATAAAAAGAGAACAGAAGCTGGAAGTCGGTCCGTTTACATTTGAAGTACTGGAAACCCCCGGCCATTCCCCGGGAAGTGTGACATTTTATCTGCCGAAACTGGACACAGCATTCAGTGGAGATGTCTTGTTCCGCGGCGGCGTCGGCAGAACGGATTTATATGGAGGAAGTGAGAAGGTGCTGCTTCACAGCATTCATGAGAAAATGCTGGATCTGCCACCGGAGACGACCATTGCTCCAGGCCACGGGCCGGAAACGACCATAGAAATGGAGATGGAAACCAATCCGTTTATCAACGGATTCGGCTGGTAACTGCGCAATGCAACAAAAAAAGCTTCAGCCCGGCGGCTGAAGCTTTTTTTAATGGCCGAAACTCGGCACCATAATAAATGTCGTGTAATAAGTAAATCCGACAAAAAAGACCGTGAGATACGCACCAAAGATATAAACATAGGCACGTTCGGACAAGTTCAAATAGCTGAGAGCAATGAACAGGCCGGTCTGCACAAAAAAGATAATGGACGCTTCAATCATATCCCCGACGAGGAACAGCACAGCAAAAATGCCGGTCCAGAATCCGAGAACGCGGTACATGCGCTCCATGGTGTCCCCTCCTTCATTATGTAGCTGAATAAAAAAATAATAGCGAAAGTAAGTTCACCTTATTATAAATCGAATTCTGTCTGTTTGTAAACTATTATGCTGGGAAATTAAACAAAAAGACTGCGGGTTTCTGCAGGGAGGAGTTCTATCTCTCGGAAAGCAGGAGAAACCGTGGCAAAATAAATATGTTTGGTTTTTCAAAAAAAGAGGTATAATCAAATTCATGTAGAAGTAATACATATCCGTAATTTTTGAAGGAGGCATTTTCATGAGCAGTATGAACACAAAAGATTTTCTTATCGGTGCTCTGGTAGGAGCAGCAGCAGGTGCAGCCGCAGCTGTTTTAATGACACCGAAAACCGGTGAAGAAATCCGTGGTACATTGAACGAGCGAGCAGGCACAGCGGCTGACCGCACGAAGGAATGGACGAATACAGCCACAGATCGCACGAAAGAGTGGACAAACACAGCGAAGGAGAAAGGAACGGAGTATTCCCACACAGTAAAAGAAAAGTCCGGGAACATTTCCAGTGCAGCCAAAGATCAGTTCGGCCGCATCTCCGAAAAAGCTGCAGGTCTCCGCAATAAAGCCGGCGACATGAGTGATGAACTGGCTTCCGACGTAAAAGAAATTATGGAAACCGAAAAAACAGAAGGTCGCAAGCTTGCCCAGCAGGTTGTTCAGGAAATTGAGGAGACGAAACAGCGCCTCCGCGAAGATGTAGAAGAGTTGAAAAAAGAACAGTCGGCATCAAAAACAGAATCGGAATAACGCTGAAAGCAAAAAAAGGCCTTCGATGATCCCATAAGGATTATCGAAGGCCTTTTCTTTCGTGGTGGCTTCAGCAGGAACATATTCAATACCTTTCTAAGTGTAGTAATGCGTATTGGAAAAAGGACAGGTGTGTAAATAATAGAAAAATTTTCAACTAATAGCAGGAGAATAACACACAAACGTCGAATATATGTTCCTGTAAGCAAATATGTAAGCAGGAGCGTGGTATATGGATATTTCCCAAAAGCTGCAGAAGATGATTATAGATGCCGTCCGGATGAAAGCTTCGGATATTCATCTGCTTCCGGATGCATCGGGGGTTCTCGTCCGCTGTCGAATTGACGGCGTGCTTCACAGAGCAGAGAGACTGACCGAGCAGAAAGGCAGCAGGCTGATTTCCCATCTGAAATTTATTTCAGGAATGGATATCAGCGAACGCCGGAGGCCGCAGAACAAGCGGCTCGAGATTACATCCGGCGGGACAACCATCTACGTCCGTGTATCTACGTTTCCAGGTGCCTATCTGGAAACCGTTGTTCTTCGATTATTTCCTTATTCGCCTTCCCGTGCTCTCCGTGAGCTCTTCCTCTTTCCGGGACAGGCTGCCCCCTTACAGAAACTCATTCACAGCCCGCACGGCCTGGTCCTTTTATGCGGTCCGACCGGCGCAGGCAAAACCACAACGATTTATTCCATGCTTCATGAACGTGCCCGGCACAGGGAAGAAAATATTATGACTCTTGAAGATCCCGTAGAGTGCCGTGAAGACGGTCTGCTTCAGATGGAAATTAATGAGAAAGCAGGAGTGACCTATGCTGCAGGTCTGCGGAGCCTTCTCCGCCACGATCCCGACTTAATTATGATCGGAGAAATCCGCGATGAAGAAACAGCAGCGATTGCGGTCCGTGCAGCAATGAGCGGTCACCTTGTGCTTTCCTCCCTCCATTCAGCAACTGCAGCCGGTGCAGTCCGCAGAATGATGGATCTCGGTATTGATAAAGATGATCTGCGTGAAGTGCTGCGGGGGTCCTGTGCCCAGCGTCTGATTGAAGTGCAGTGTATGCGATGCGGCGGCCGATGCGGCAGATACTGCACCGGACATACGGAGAGCCGCAGAAAAGCAGTCTGTGAAATTTTGATGGACGAAAGACTGGAACAAGTTTTCTCAGAACCAGTCATACAGGAATGGCCCGGTTCCATTTCCGGACAGGTGCGCCGCGGAATTGCGCTCGGCTACATACCGGGAAGTGTCTGGGAATTGACAGGTAAAGGCGCATGGCAGTAAGCCGGAAAATATTCTCCTCGCATGAAGCTAGAGCGTCGTTTTTATTGAATACGGCTTCCATTCTCCGGGAAGGCTATTCCATCAAAGAAGCTGTCATGCTGCTGGACACATTTTTATCCGGAAGGACGGTCGACTGGCTGCACGAACTGGAAGAAGACATGGCCGGTGGGAGTACGTTCAGCGAACCTCTTGCAAAAGCTGGTTTTCCCGCAGAGACCGTACATTTAATTAAAATGATGGAATCCCACGGTTCCCTCATTGAAGGACTGGAACAGGCGGGAGAGCTTCTGCAGTCCAGAAGCCGGACCCAGAAGCAGCTCAGGCAGGTTATGTATTACCCGATGTTTCTCTGCATCAGTGTTCTTGTTCTGGCTGCTGCTCTGCTTCAAGGGATTCTTCCTCAGTTCCGCGGCTTTTTTGACGCCGTGGACTATGAACTTCCTTGGATGACAAAAGTGCTGCTGTTTGCAGCTGACTGGCTGCTCGGCCCGGCGTTTTTTGCAGCCGCCGCAGCCGGCGGGGCCTTGTTTTTGATCATGAGAAGGAAAACAGCCATGGAAAGGGTCGGAGCTGCGCTGAAGGTACCAGGATTAAAAGGATATATGCAGCGGATATTAACCTATTATTTCTGTGCGCAGCTTGCTCCAATGATGAAGCAGGGGAGAAGCCTTCAGGAATCACTCCGCATTATTGAAGAGGAGGCCGTACTTCCGTTTTTTCAGTTGGAGGCCGCCCAGTATCTGGCGTACTTATCTGATGGAGAACCGTTTGAGGATATTCTGCGCTCCAGGGAATGCTATGTGCCTCAGCTTGCTGATGTATGGAGTATCGGCGGGTTAAAAGGCTCTCAGGCTCAGGAGCTTCAAACATTTGCCGGATACATGTTCCGGCAGCTCTCTGAAAAGACCAACCGCTTTGTTGCACTGATTCAGCCGATTGTATTTTGTGTCATAGGCGGTGTGGTCATTTTGTTGTTTATGTCCATGATGATGCCGGTTTTTTCCATTGTTGATACGATCTAAAACGAGGAGGATGTTGGATGAGTAGAATATCAAATGAAAAAGGGTTTACGTTAATAGAAGTGATGGTGGTTCTTGTTATTATTTCCATGCTGCTTCTCGTGTTTATCCCGAATCTGGCGAAAAACCAGTCAGTAGCCGGGGAGAAATCCTGTGAGGCCGTGCTCGAATTAACGGAGTCCCAGGTTCTTGCCTACTACAGTGATAATGGCGATTATCCAGCGAGCATTGAAGAATTGGAAACAGAAGGATACGTCGACCGGACGGAGTGTCCGGATGGTTCCGGAATTGTAATCTCCGGCCTGGATGTTTCTGTGGATGCTCCGTAACAGCAGAGGATATGCGCTTCTTGATGTGATGCTCGCTCTCGTTGTTATAGGCGTATTTGCAGCAGCGGGGAATATGCTTCTTCATAAAAATATGCAAATAGTGGAAGCAGAACAGCAGAAAGAATCCGTCATGCAGGATTTATACGGGGCACAGCTTACGGCACTGTCGGAAAAAAAGCTGGTACGGGTCCGTTTCTACCGCAGCGGAAGGTATACGGTGACAAGCGGCACGGAGACACTTTTGGATAAGCAGGCCGATCCGGGGCGCTCCTTCGCCCCGGGATCCTTATTCGGAATGGAAGTGTATTTTACACCTTCCGGGACGGTCAGACAGTTTGGAACCGTACACCTTACGGCATCAGATGTCCGGTACCGCCTCGTATTTCTTATCGGAAGAGGACGCTTCTATGCGGAAAAATGAGGAAGGGTATTTTTTATTGGAAGCGCTCGTGTCGCTGCTGCTTCTCACGGTGTCGGCGGCTTCTGTTTCACAGGTGGTTCCGGTTCTATTTATGGAAAATCGTATTATCGATGAAACCCGGGAGGCACGTGTACAGCTGGCTGACTACATCTATCTGGATAAGCTTCCAGCCGGCGGTGTTTACGAGAAATCAGATGAGGGAGTTTTATATGTCTGTACCTCTCTTCCTGGTACAGAAAGGGAGGGAAAGGATGTCTGTCTTGCAGAACATATCCAATGAACGAGGGTATATGTTACTTTCCACGATGATCGGTGCGGCTGTCATTTTCCTGCTGCTGCTGACGGTATCATCCTTTTTATTTTACTGGCATACACAGGAAATGGGGGAAAAGCGGCGGCATGAACAGGAAGTTTCTATTTTTTTTATGCAGCTTGAAAAAGAGTTTCAGGAAAGCGCAGCGTTCAGTATCAGCGGCGGAAGAAGGCTTCTTCTTAACCATCAGGGAAGGACAATAGCTTACGAACCTTACGGAACCCGTTCCTACATCCGCCGGGTAAACAGTACTGGTCACGAAGTAGTCCTGCAGTATATGACGAGCGTTCAATTTCAAAAAGAGGAAGAGGGGATGCACGTGGAGGTTTTATTCGGTAACAATGTCTACGAAGCCTATTATCCGCATCCGGGAAGCTACCGTGTCCAGGCTGCGGAATGAACGGGGCACCGTTTTTCTTTATGCCTGTATTGTTTTGTTTCTGACAAGTGCTTCTCTGCTTTTTTTCGTTCAGGAACTGGAGCAGAAGCGCGGGCTCGAGACAATTCGTGCCTCTTCAGATGAAGCCGGTGCTCTTCTGCACGCCGGAATGAAATATGCTGTTCTGCAGGCGGAGGAAGCAGACACTTCTTTTACCGTTACGAGGAGTCCGGAGAATGGATCCCTTGTAATTGATGCGGACAGAATATCAGAGGCGGGTTGGTCCGTTACACTTACTGTTCAAAAACCGTCGTATACAAGAAAGGTAACGTTTCATTATAATAGAGAAAGCGGGGAGATAACGAACTGGGAAGAAAGGATGTAACAGTATGGTTCAGCCGATTTATTTAACTGGTTTTATGGGTGTGGGGAAAACGACCGTCGGACGGCTTCTTGCAGAAAAATGCGGGCGAGCATTTCTTGATCTGGATGAAGAAATTACACGGGTGGAAAAAAAGACAATACCGGAAATATTTCAGAAGGACGGAGAGCAGGGGTTTAGAAAAATGGAGCTGAATATGGTGCGTGAACTGAAGGGTCGCGGCTGCATCACAGCTACAGGCGGTGGTATAGTCGAAACGCCGGAAGCAGTGGAAGAAATGCGTAAAAATGGGACCGTCGTCTATCTTCACGCACCGTTTGCTGTTCTGTATGAGCGAATTTCCGGCGACGAAACACGCCCTCTGACTGCCGGCGGCAGAGAAGCGCTGCAGGAACGCTTTGACCGGCGGAGCTCTGCATACCGGAAGGCAGATATCTGTGTAGATACGGAAGACAAGTCACCTCTCCAGATTGTGGAAGAAATAAAAAAGCGGGCCGGGCTTGCCTGAAAAATGTGAATAGTGATAAACTTACTGCAACAGCATACTGCGGATGACAGCAGGGGGAGAGAACGGTTCGACCGTCGCCGAAGGAGCAAGCGGAAACGTGAATCTCTCAGGCAAAAGTACTCCTGCCGGACGCTTCTCTGGAGAGATCCGTAAAGCCGGATCACCGATGGGGAAAACCCTGTTCATAACAGGCGTAAACTCTCAGGTACAAAAGGACAGAGGCATTCAGGTTTCAGCTGAATGTTTCTGTCCTTTTTTGTATGGAAAAAGATCAGTCTTCAGCCGGCCCGGAAGCAGCGATGATGCGGTTCTACCCCGCTGTCATTTAGACATACATAAGCTGCAGCTGCCATTTAACGATTGCGTTTCATGTAAATACTTACTTATCAGGAGGTGGTCCAATGGGGAAAAAAACGCCATTGTATCCGGAATATGAGAAGTATCAGGCGAAAACGATTGATTTTGGGGGATGGGATCTGCCCGTCCAGTTTACGTCGATCAAGGAAGAGCATCATCACGTCCGCAGCGAAGCAGGAGTATTTGATGTTTCCCATATGGGGGAAGTACGTGTTACCGGGCCGGACACGACCGCATTTCTGCAGAAAATGCTTACGAATGATCTGGAAAAAGCGTCGTTCGGGCAGTGCCAGTATACGGCGATGTGCTATGAAGACGGCGGAACGGTCGACGATCTCGTTCTTTTTCGCTTTTCCGAAACGGAAGTTCTTCTTGTCGTCAATGCAGCAAACATAGAAAAAGACATCCAGTGGCTCGAAAAACATGCTTTGGGCATGGATATCATCATTACGGATGAATCGGAAGATACAGCTCTTCTGGCACTACAGGGACCTGCTGCAGAGCCACTGCTCCAGAAGCTGACGTCTGCAGATCTTTCTGAGATTGGTTTTTTCCGTTTTCAAAATGAGGTGGACATTCAGGGCAGGGCGGTACTGCTGTCACGAACCGGGTACACCGGGGAAGACGGATTTGAGATTTACTGCCGTGCTTCGGATGCCCGGGCTGTCTGGCAGGCATTAATAGAAAAAGGAGCCCGCCCAATCGGTCTCGGCGCCAGAGATACACTCCGGTTTGAAGCACGGCTGGCGCTTTACGGCCAGGAGCTGTCAAAAGACATAACGCCGGTTGAAGCAGGTATCGGCTTTGTCGTTAAGCCGGATAAAGGAGTGCCGTTTCTCGGTGAAGATGTGCTGAGAAAACAGAAAGAGAACGGTCCATCAAGGAAACTGACAGGCATTGAAATGGTGGATAAAGGTATTCCGCGCACCGGCTATACCGTGTCTGCCGATGGAAAGGAAATTGGTTTTGTCACTACAGGTACACAGTCCCCGACACTTGGGAAAAACATTGGCCTTTGTCTGGTCGATGCATCCTATACCTCACCGGGAACGGAAGTAGAGGTACAGGTGCGTAAGAAAACACTCCGGGCTGTAACGGTGAAAACGCCGTTTTATCAGCGGAGCAGGGAGGATAAAAAATGAGTGAACACCGTTATCTGCCATTAACCGAACAGGATCAGCAGGAAATGCTTGAGACGATCGGCGTTTCCAGTGTGGAAGAACTTTTTTCAGATGTTCCGGAGGAAGTAGCATTTTCCGGTGCTCTGAATGTTCCGCCGTCACTGAAAGAAACTGCACTGATGAAGCACATGCAGGAGCTGTCAGATAAAAATGTCAATGTGAAGCAGTATCCTTCCTTTCTCGGTGCTGGAGTATATGAGCATTATATTCCTTCGGTCGTTAACCATATGCTGCTCCGCTCGGAATTTTTCACGGCCTATACGCCATACCAGCCGGAAATATCCCAGGGCGAGCTGCAGGGTATTTTCGAATTTCAGACAATGATCTGTGAACTGACCGGCATGGATATCGCGAACAGTTCCATGTACGACGGTCCGACGGCATTGACGGAAGCTGCGATGATGAGCTGTGGTCAGACGAAAAAGAAACAGATTCTCGTTTCTGCCTGTGTACACCCGGAAGCAGTGGAAGTGCTGAAGACGAATGCTGCCGGGCAGGGTCTGGACGTTGTCGTTATCCCGGAAAAAGAAGGTGTCACCGACATTGATGCACTCTCGGAGGCTTACTCTGAACATACTTCGTGCGTCATCGTGCAGTATCCGAATTTCTTCGGTCAGATTGAGGACCTGGAAGCGGTGGAAGCCGTAGCTCATCAGGATAAAGCTCATTTTATCGTTTCGAGTAATCCACTGAGCCTCGGAGTACTTCAGCCGCCCGGCGCGTTCGGAGCGGACGTTGTCACCGGGGACGCCCAGCCTTTCGGTATACCGACTCAGCTCGGCGGTCCGCACTGCGGCTATTTTGCGGTGACAAAAAAGCTGATGCGCAAGGTGCCGGGCCGACTCGTTGGTGAAACGAAAGACGAGAACGGCATCCGCGGCTATGTTCTGACGCTGCAGGCGAGAGAGCAGCACATCCGGAGAGAAAAAGCGACGAGCAACATCTGCTCCAACCAGGCGCTGAATGCGCTGGCTGCCTCCATAGCTATGAGCGCGATCGGTAAATATGGGCTTGAGGAAATGGCAGAGCAGAATATCCGCAAAGCGCATTATTTAAAGCAGCGGCTACAGGATGCAGGATTCGCTATTTATGGAAGCAGTCCATCCTTTAATGAATTTGTGATCGATCTGCCAAAACCGGCACAAGAGGTGAATAAAGAGCTGTTTGATAAAGGAATCATCGGCGGACTGGACCTGGGACGGTTTTTTAAAGGCCGGGAAAGCCAGATGCTTACCGCTGTTACGGAACTCCGTACGAAAGAAGAGCTCGACGCGTTTGTCGAAGCATTGGAGGGAGTCAAATGACAAAAGATCAGGCGTTAATTTTCGAATTGAGCCGGGAAGGCAGAACCGGACACAGTCTGCCGGATATGGATGTTGAAGCACCTGCTGTGGAAGACCTGCTTCCCGGGAAATTTAAGCGGAAAGAGCCTGCGGAACTGCCGCAGGTGTCTGAACTTCAGCTTGTCCGCCATTATACGGCGCTCTCAAGAAGAAACCATGGCGTGGATTCCGGATTTTATCCACTCGGTTCGTGTACGATGAAGTACAATCCGAAAGTGAATGAGGATGCAGCGCGTCTTCCCGGTTTTGCTCACCTTCATCCGTATCAGCCGGAAGAACAGATCCAGGGGGCTCTGGAGCTGATGTACTCCCTCCAGCAGTCTCTTGAAGCAGTGACAGGGATGGACCAGGTGACACTGCAGCCGGCTGCGGGGGCACACGGGGAGTGGACCGGATTGATGCTGATCCGGGCCTATCATGAAGCAAATGGGGATCATGGAAGGACGAAGGTGATCGTACCAGACTCGGCTCACGGAACCAATCCGGCTTCTGCCGTCGTTGCCGGATTTGAAGCGGTAACGGTCCGGTCGACAGAGGAAGGACTCGTCGATCTGGAACATCTGCGGGAACTGGCGGGATCGGATACGGCAGCGCTTATGCTGACAAATCCGAATACTCTCGGACTATTTGAGCGGCAGATTGTAGAAATGGCAGATATCATTCACGAAGCCGGAGGCAAATTGTATTATGATGGCGCAAACTCAAATGCTATTCTCGGTATGACACGTCCGGGGGATATGGGATTTGATGTCGTTCATTTAAACCTTCATAAGACGTTCACGACACCTCATGGCGGCGGCGGACCCGGATCGGGACCTGTCGGTGTAAAACAGGATCTTGTTCCGTATCTGCCGGCGCCTGTCATTCGGAAGGCTCAGCATGGCTATACGTTCCATTACGACATTCCGGAAACAATCGGAAGAGTAAAGCCTTTTTACGGTAATTTCGGCATTAACGTCCGTGCATACACGTACATCCGGACGATGGGGCCGGAGGGACTCAGACAGGTTTCACGGCAGGCTGTCCTGAATGCCAATTACATGCTGCGCAGGCTGGAGCCTCATTTTGATACTCCGTATACGCAGCACTGCAAGCATGAGTTTGTCCTCTCCGGGAAAAGACAGAAGAAGCTCGGTGTGAGAACGCTGGATATCGCGAAGCGTCTGCTTGATTTCGGATACCACCCACCGACAATCTATTTCCCGGTTAATGTTGAAGAGTGCCTCATGATTGAGCCGACAGAGACAGAGTCCAAGGAAACACTGGATGAATTCTGCGATGCCATGATCCAGATTGCTCAGGAGGCGGAATCGAATCCTGAAATCGTCCAGGATGCGCCGCATACAACGGTGGTCGGCCGTATGGATGAAACCACAGCAGCCAGAAAACCTGTACTCCGCTGGGAAAAGCGGGAGACGGTTTCCACGTAACCGAGTTCAATAACAGCAAAACCCGCTTCATGCAGTGCATGAAGCGGGTTTTGCTGTACAAGGACCAGCTGAGGCTACTTTTTAATTTTGCCGCTCCACTTTTTAAAGCCGCCTTTCAGCATAGCAATGTCATCGGCACCGCGCTTTTTGTGAATCAGCTTTGCTGCCTGCACAGACCGCGATCCGTTCTGACAGTAAAGGTAGACCGGTTTATCCGGACGGATTTCCTGATTGCGCATACGGAGCTGGGAAAGAGGAATATTTCTCGCGCCGAGAATATGCCCGGTTTTAAATTCCCGTTCCTCCCGTACATCGATCAACTGTGCCTTACGGTAGTTTTTCGTAAATTCTTCCTGATCAAGCGTCCTCAGATAGGAAGGTTTTTTCATTCTGAAAAATAAAAAGACCGCCAGAAGGACGGTAACTGCAATTAGAATCCACCAGCTCATTTTGCCACTCCTTTATCGATTTACAAGTATCTTTTTAAATGATATACCTTAATAATGATTTGTGCAATGCATACAGCAGGCTTTTTGTTTCGCTGCTGTCTTTAAGCTATGATAGAAAGAAAGGAGGCAGTCGTTTATGGAAACATGGTATTATCTTGATTCCGGTGCTCGGACACCGGCTTATAATATGGCAATGGATGAAAAACTGATGGACTGGCACCGGGAAGGGGTTATCCCTCCGGTGGTACGTTTTTATGAATGGAATCCGGCTACGCTGTCACTCGGTTATTTTCAGCGGGTGGAGCGTGATATTGACCAGGAGGCTGTCCGGCGGGAGAAAGTCGGCTTTGTCCGCAGACCTACCGGGGGGCGGGCTGTCCTGCACGATGACGAAATCACTTATAGTGTCATCGTTTCAGAAGAACATCCTGCTATGCCGCAGGGAGTGACAGAGGCGTATCGTGTGATTTCCCAGGGACTGCTTGATGGGTTCAGGGACATGGGACTGGATGCAGATTTCTCTGTACCGCGTACAGAAGAAGAAAAAGCTGCTTTACGCAACCCGCGTTCCGCCGTCTGTTTCGATGCTCCTTCCTGGTATGAAATGGTTGTCGAAGGAAGAAAGATCGCAGGGAGCGCCCAGACCAGACAGAAAGGTGTTATTCTGCAGCACGGCTCCGTCATCCGGACTTTTAACGAAGAGCAGCTGTTTGATATGTTCAAGTTTCCAAGTCTGAAAGTCAGGGAGCGGATGCAGAAGGGGTTCCGGAACAAAGCAACTCCGCTCGCTTCCCTTATGTCTCCTCTCCCTGAAAGAGAAGTGATGAAAGAGGCATTCCGAAAAGGGTTTGAATCTGCTCTGAACATCCGCCTCCTTCCATGGGAGCCGGACAGTGAAGAAAACAGGCAGGTGGAAGAGCTCGCCGCACAGAAATACGAAGCGGATGCCTGGACGTACAAATATTGAAGCAGTGGGACCGTCCCCACGGGGGAGGGTCCCGTCTGCTGTCCTCCAGAGGGATTTACTTCGTTATAGAAATTGGAAAAACTTCAGCCGCTTTGCTGCTTGAGAAAAAGATAAACATATGTAAAAATACATCATTCAGGGGAAGGGTAAAATGAAAATATTTTCATTTCAGGAAAAAGAACCTGATGCATCAGCCTTTTCGTGATTTTTCGGAAAGAAGTGCAGAAATAACTCGTTTACAATAAGCGGGGAAGGGTATAAAATTAGCAATTAGACAACCATATATTGATGATTATTATACATAAACACAATATATGGTGCCAGGCACAAACGGCTGACTGCAGCAGCCCGGCTACAGCCCGGCAACTTCACGAAGTAAAGGAGCGACGCATGTGACTACATTTATGTCGGAAAAGCGTGTCGACATCGATCAGCTTAACCAGGATATAGAACAATTCCCACAGGTGTTTCCAGTAACGCCGGACATGCACCGCAGACAGAGCGGCGTGTCCCGTCTCGTTATGCTCGACAGATATACGTTTAAAGATACAGAGAAAAAAACGCTGAAATCCGGGGACTTCGTCGTCCTCACCGTAAAATCCGATCCGAAATTTCCAGCACGCGGCTACGGTTTTGTGACAGAAGTAGATTGGAACCGCGGCACTGCAAAAATTGCTGTGGAAGAAGAATTCACAGGCATGCTGGAGGAGCCGGAAGAGAAAGAAACAGGCATTGTTGAACGCACGCTTGCTACGATCGATAAGCCGCTCGAAATTTACTATGAACAGATTGCTAAACGGAACGCACGCGGGCTTGCTTCCGTTGAAACGACAGAAGAAAAGCGGCAGCAGTCGTTTGACGCATTTTATGAACAGCTCGTAAACATGAATTTTGTTCCTGCCGGCCGTGTACTCTACGGAGCCGGTGCAGAAACAGATGTCACTTACTTCAACTGCTATGTGATGCCGTTTGTCGCAGACTCAAGGGAAGGGATTTCTGACCACCGCAAACAGGTAATGGAAATCATGAGCCGCGGCGGAGGCGTCGGAACGAATGGATCAACGCTGCGCCCTAGAAATGCTTTGGCGCGCGGTGTGAACGGGAAGTCTTCCGGCTCCGTATCCTGGCTTGATGATATTGCAAAGCTGACACATCTTGTAGAGCAGGGAGGGTCCCGGCGCGGGGCTCAAATGATTATGCTTTCCGACTGGCACCCGGATATTCTTGAATTTATTATCTCGAAAATGCAGAATCCACGGATTCTCCGGTACCTGCTGGAGCAGACGAAAGACAGCCATATCCGCAGTCTGATTCAGGATAAGCTGAAATTCACACCGCTCTCAGAACTGGAGGAGGCGATGTATCAGAGCATCGTCAATTTCAAGCATATTGAAGGCCAGGGCGGTTTTGATCCAAAAGTGATCCTCGAAGCAGAGTCGAAGCTCCGGGACGGAGGCACCTATCAAGTAAACCATCCTGAGTTTCTGACAGGGGCGAATATCTCTGTCTGTATTACAAAAGAGTTCATGGAAGCGGTCGAGCAGAAAGCAGAATATGAACTCCGCTTTCCGGACGTGGAAAATTATACAGAAGCAGAAATGGAAGCATATAACCGTGAATGGCAGGAATATGGAGATGTGCGCGAATGGGAAAAGCTCGGCTTTGGCGTACGGACGTATCGGACGATTCAGGCAGAGGAGCTGTGGAACCTGATTAACATCTGTGCCACTTATTCGGCGGAGCCGGGAATCTTCTTTATCGATAATGCAAATGAGATGACCAACGCCAGCGCATACGGTCAGAAAGTTGTCGCTACAAACCCATGCGGCGAACAGCCGCTGGCACCTTACTCTGTCTGTAATCTGGCAGCGGTAAACCTTGCTGAAATGGCTGATACGGAGTCGAAGCAGGTTGATTTCAAAAAGCTTGAAAAGACCGTTTCTGTCGGTGTCCGGATGCAGGATAATGTGATCGATGCAACCCCGTACTTCCTGGAGGAGAATACAAAGCAGGCAAAAGGAGAGCGGCGCGTCGGGCTCGGTGTCATGGGTCTGCATGACCTTCTCATTGAAACGGAGACCGTATACGGCTCCGAGGAAGGCAATCAGCTTGTAGACGCCATATTCGAGACGATTGCGACCACTGCCTACCGGACGTCAATTGAACTGGCAGAAGAGAAGGGCAGCTTTCCGTTCCTGGAGGGAGCTTCAGAAGAAGAAACAGCCTACCTCCGCCGCCGCTTTACCGAGACCGGCTACATGGCAAAAATGCCGGAAGATATTAAGCAGGGAATCGTTACATCGGGAATCCGCAATTCCCACCTTCTCACGGTAGCACCGACAGGATCGACCGGAACGATGGTCGGTGTATCCACCGGACTGGAGCCTTACTTCTCCTTCTCCTATTACCGGAGCGGAAGACTCGGTAAATTTATTGAAGTGAAGGCAGCGATCCTGCAGCGTTATCTGGAAGCACACCCTGAGCAGGATCCGGATAATCTGCCTGCGTGGTTTATCTCGAGCATGGAGCTGACACCGGAAGCACATGCAGATGTTCAGTGTGTGATTCAAAAGTGGGTGGACAGCTCATTGAGTAAAACAGTGAATGCACCGAAAGGCTACACGGTGGATCAGGTAAAGTCTGTCTATGAACGTCTCTACCGCGGAGGTGCCAAGGGCGGTACGGTTTATGTAGATGGAAGCCGGGATTCCCAGGTACTGACACTGAAAGCAGAAGAGAATGATGAATACACGGTCGATCTCACCGGCGGGGAAGAGGCGGACGAGAGAAAACAGCCTGTCGTGCTGGTCGATACGATTGCAGACGTTCGTTCCACTTCCGTGAACTATGGAAGTGAAGTCGGAGATACGTGCCCGGTATGCCGACAGGGAACAGTGGAAGATATCGGCGGATGCAACACGTGTACGAACTGCAGCGCACAGCTGAAGTGCGGCTTATAAGAAATAGTTTCCGTCACCGGCTTCTGTTCATGCAGAAGCCGGTGATGTGTTTTAGTATCCGCCAGGAAGATTCCTCTACAGCTCCCGCGGGCAGTATAGAATTTCCACTGCAGCTGTGCTAAACTGGAAACGATGATTTAACTGGACGATTTGGAGGACCGCCTATGCCGACACCGAGTATGGAAGATTACCTGGAACGAATTTATCAGCTGATTGACGAAAAGGGGTATGCCAGAGTCTCTGATATTGCAGGAGCGCTGGAGGTACATCCTTCCTCTGTCACAAAAATGGTGCAGAAACTGGATGCGAGTGAATATCTCGTTTATGAGAAATACCGCGGGCTTGTACTTACCGCCAAAGGTGAAAAAATTGGAAAACGACTCGTGTTCCGCCACGAGCTGCTTGAAGAATTTTTGAAAATGATTGGCGTAGCGGAGTCCAGAATCTATGAGGATGTCGAGGGTATGGAACACCATTTGAGCTGGGAAACGATCGACAGAATCGGAGATCTTGTTCAGTATTTTGAAGAAGAACCGGGACGTCTGCACGATTTAAGGCTCGTCCAGGAGAAAAATGAGTCCGAAAAATAACCAAACGTTTATCATAAAAGAAAAGAACCTGTACTGCCCGCCGCTCCGGGAAGTACAGGTTCTTTCTACTGCCTCTCCTCAGCAATAGACCGATGTATGATTTCTTCGCCTGCGCCATAGCGGGGGTGACCGCCTGCGACGGCCGCGGCCGGCACAAGGAATGTAATCCACAGACCAGTTAGAAAACCGGAGAATCCCTCTCCACCGGGAAGCTGCTCAATGACTGGACGAACGCCCATAAACAATAAGATAATACCGGAGACACCGAGGATGCCTGTCCACAGACGAACGCGCCTGCCCTCTGCATCGAGCCTCATCCGGACTTTGTACTGCTCCATAGCAGCACCGACCCCGGTACCGAGAAGCAGCCCTGGCAGGAAAAGGAAATAATTTTCAGGGTAAATAAGTACAGCCGTAAAGATAGGAAGAATAACGGCGAAAGCAAGAATATACGTATCCGGCATGGCACCAAGCCATTCGAGGCTGTGGTAATAAATATAGCTGAGAAAACCGCCAATGAGCACTGCCCCGACAATTGTAAATACCGGCACCTGAAACAGCAGAAGATAACTGACTGCTATCGCCGTAGGAAGAAAAATACATCCGGCAAGCTCCCATTTTTTTGAACAGAGAGGAAATAAAAAAGCAGATAGCGTAATCGTTGCCTGAATGTGCGGGTGAGTGACAGCAACAGCTTCTCCCATCGTCATTTCAAACGGCGGGACGTACATAAGAAGAATGTAGCTGAGAGCGAGTGACAGGACAGTCAGATAAAGAAGCTCTACACCTGCCCGTTTATGGAGGCTCCAGATGACAACGCCTGCGGTACAGAGCCAGCCGATAAAAAGAGCCTGGGAATATAAGGTGACAAATGTATCCGGAGAATCCATTATTTACCCTCCTCTATCACGAAAAGAAAGAGCCAAGCGTTTAAAACAATGCCCGGCTCTTTTTCTTCATGTTCTTGCGGCCTTCAATGACTGTAAGCTTTACATCAGATTGACGTTTGACCAATGGTTTTGGAGAGCGTTTTTCCTGCTTTACCGTCTTCAGCGGGACAGTGCTCCGCCGGCGGTTTTTCGGTTTCGGTTTTTGTTTGCCGGGAACAGGGCGGCCGTTTTTGACCGGTACTTCAAATCCGGACCGCTGCTGCATCATCCGCGGCTGGATAAACTTCTTCACGACAAGAATCAGCAGGGTCACTACACCGATCGTGACAAAAATTCCGGTAATAAACTGCCCCGGGCTCTGGACCAGCTGCGTGCCGATACCAAGGGCTGCCAATGCGAAAAGGACGATCAGCAGTGGATGTATCCGTTTGTTTTTCATCTCAATTGTCACCTCCAGAAAGGATGCTGCTGTAAGTAAATCGGTACATCTATTTTACCTGAAAACGGAAAAGGAAGCTACGATTGTAGTTGTAGATCTAATACCCGATTCTGCATGTTTTTACACGTCCATATTTCTGGTGTCTGTCCATAACTTCTACCATGTGATAGAATACACGGTGGACAGCTGAGGAGGCGATGGGGATGAAACTACTCGTGTTGAACGGCCCGAATTTAAATATGCTCGGCCGTCGTGAACCAGGCGTATATGGGCAGGAGACACTCGAGTCACTCGAACAGGAACTGATGAATGCTGCAGCGGAAAAAGGCATTCAGATGGACGTGTTTCAGTCCAATGTAGAAGGGGAATTAATCAACAAGCTTCATGAAACAGGAGCAGATGGTGTGATTATGAACCCCGGCGCCCTCACCCACTACAGTTACAGTCTGCGGGATGCGGTGGCCGCCATATCTGTACCGGTGGTGGAAGTACATATATCAAATGTTCACGCAAGAGAGCCGTTCCGTGCGGTATCCGTCACTGCTCCAGTGTGTACAGGACAGATCAGCGGGTTCGGATTCGACAGCTATCATACAGCCGTCGATTACTTTGTCAGGAGGTTTAGTCATGAAACGAGTTGAAGCAGTCAGGCAGAAACTTCAGGAAGAGAATGCAGACGCTCTGCTGGTTACGAGCAGTGTAAACCGCCGGTACCTGACCGGATTCACCGGAACTGCTGGAGCGGTGCTCATTACAGCGGAAGCAGCACTTTTTATTACGGACTTCCGTTATACGGAGCAGGCAGCAGCACAGGCGGAAGGGTTTACGATTGTGGAGCACAAAGTACCCCTCGTTGAAGAGGCAGCAGCGCAGCTGAAGAAGCTCGGTATTTCTACACTCGCATTTGAAAAAGAGCATGTCACTTTCGCGCAGTATGAAGCATACAAGCAGGCGTTTGAGGCAGAGCTTATACCGGTATCCGGCATGGTGGAGGATCTGCGGCTGAAAAAAGACGCCGGAGAGATCGATATCATTCAGCAGGCAGTCGATATCGCCGACCGTGCCTTTACACACATCCAGTCCTACATCCAGCCGGGAGTAAAGGAAATAGACGTTGCAACAGAGCTGGAATTTTTCATGCGGAAGCAGGGCGCTGAATCTTCTTCGTTTGATATTATCGTCGCCTCCGGACTCCGCTCAGCCTTTCCTCATGGTGTAGCAAGTGCAAAGGAAATAGCGTCAGGAGAACTGGTGACACTGGACTTCGGAGCATATTTTCAAGGGTACTGCTCGGATATTACGAGAACAGTGGCAGTCGGAGAGCCGTCTGAAAAACTGAGAACAATTTACGAAACGGTACAGAAAGCCCAGGAAATCGGTGTTCAGAAAATTCGTCCGGGTATGACTGGTAAAGAAGCGGATGCGCTGACACGGGATTATATTACAGAAGCAGGCTACGGTTCCTACTTCGGCCATTCCACCGGACACGGAATGGGTATGGAAGTGCATGAAGGACCTGCACTTTCCCACCGGAGTGATAAAAAGCTGGAGCCGGGTCATGTCGTGACAGTCGAACCTGGTATTTATGTAGCAGGAACCGGTGGTACGAGAATCGAAGATGATCTTCTAATTACCGAAGATGGCTGCCGGATCTTATCATCATCTACAAAAGAGCTATTGATTCTGGAATAAATAATAAGGAGGAACACACATGATTTCAGTAAACGATTTTAAAACAGGACTGACGATTGAAACGGATAACGATATTTGGCAGGTAGTGGAATTTCAACATGTTAAACCCGGCAAAGGTGCTGCATTTGTCCGTTCAAAACTGCGCAGTCTCCGCAGCGGAAACATTCAGGAAAAGACATTCCGCGCCGGTGAAAAAGTAGGGCGTGCCCACATTGAGAACAATAAAATGCAGTACCTGTTTGCTAATGGTGATACGCACGCGTTTATGGATACACATTCGTATGAACAGCTGGAAATTCCAGCTTCACAGATCAAGCGCCAGCTTCAGTTTTTGAAAGAAAATATGGAAGTGAGTGTACTGACGTACGGGGACGAAATCCTTGGAGTGGAACCCCCGCAGTCTGTAGAGCTTGAAGTAACAGAAACAGAACCCGGCATTAAAGGAGATACAGCATCCGGCGGAACAAAGCCAGCTACACTCGAAACCGGCCTGACCGTTCAGGTGCCGTTTTTTGTCAACCAGGGCGACATGCTCGTGATCGACACACGCGAAGGAAAGTATGTTTCCCGCGCATAATCAATTGAAGGAGGTACTCGGAATGGATTGGTCCGATCTAACAGAAGGAGCCAAAGCGGTTCTGGAGCAGACACGAAATATTAAAAACGACCGGATTCAGATTGTGGAGTTCGAAGTCGGCTTCACTCAGTCAGAGGAGGAAGCTGACGGAGGCGAACCGGTTTCGATTCAAGAAGAAGATTACCAGTCGCTGAAGCGGTATACGCAGGAGAATGAATACGGGGAAAAGTATCATATGGCCCGCAACAAAGGCACAGTGAAAATTATTCTGCTGGAAGACGGGAAAATTCCTGACAATCTGTCGGATTTTCCAATCCACCGCGAATATAAAACGCAGGTGCAGACAGAAGAAGAGGCTGTGGAAGAAGCAGAAAACGAAGAGTAATATGATTCAGCAGACCGCCGGAAGTGAAGCTTCCGGTGGTTTCTTCATAAAAGGGGTGTCTCAGAAAAAACGTGCTGCTCCAGTACCTCGTGAAAGAAACCTGTCATTTAGAGCAGGAAAAAAGGTTTTCTTTCTTCTGCTTTTGCGGTAGCATAAAATAGACTGCTGATTTCACAGTGGTCATACCACTGGGTACATAAATAGAATGACGATTTGAATAGGAGTGATTGGATGCTTAAAATTCAAGAAATCCGGGAGTTAATTCAGTTAATTGATAACTCGAGTATTGATGAATTCAAATATGAGCAGAACGGAGAAAAAGTAACGCTTCGAAAGCATCAGCAGGGCGGAGGAGAGACCATCCGCACCGTACAGGAGGCTCCGCAGCCGGTGCAGCCGTCACAGCCGGCACCGCAGTCTCCTGCGCAGGAAACATCCTCTGCCTCTGAAAAAACAGAAGCAGAGGACCGGAGCGGCACGCATGCGGTCACTTCTCCGATGGTGGGGACGTTTTATGCAGCTCCTTCACCGGATGCTGACCCTTACGTCACGAAAGGCGATACCGTGAAGCAGGACAGCGTCGTCTGTATTGTTGAAGCGATGAAGCTGATGAATGAAATTGAAGCGGAAGTAAACGGGGAAATCGTCGAGGTTCTCGTAAAAGACGGAGAGCTTGTAGAATACGGCCAGGATCTTTTCCTCGTGAAACCGGAATAGAGGGATCCTATGCTGAAAAAAGTACTTATAGCCAACCGTGGAGAAATTGCAGTCAGAGTCATCCGTGCCTGCCGGGAACTCGGTATTGAGACAGTGGCTGTTTATTCCACAGCAGACGAAGAAGCGCTTCACGTACGTCTTGCCGATGAAGCTTATTGTATCGGCCCTGTTTCCAGTGCGGACAGCTACCTGAATTTTACGAATGTCATGAGTGCTGCCACACTGACTCAGTCGGATGGCATCCACCCGGGCTACGGTTTTCTCTCAGAAAATCCTGACTTTGCTGAAATATGCGCCGCATGCAACATTAAATTTATCGGACCGAGTCCGGAAGCTATCAGCCGCATGGGAACAAAAGACGTTGCCAGAAAAACGATGGACGAAGCAGGAGTACCGGTTGTACCCGGGTCTGATGGACTCGTTGCAGGACCGGAAGAAGGTGCTCGGACAGCGGAGGAAATCGGCTATCCTGTGATCATTAAGGCGACGGCGGGCGGCGGTGGAAAAGGCATTCGTGTGGCCCGTAACGAAGAAGAGTTAAAAAAGGGCATTTCGATTACCCAGCAGGAAGCAAGAGCCAATTTTGGAAACGAAGGCGTTTATCTGGAGAAATATATAGAGGATTTCCGTCATGTGGAAATTCAGGTGCTCGCCGACAGTTACGGCCACGTCATTCATCTTGGAGAGCGGGACTGTTCGATTCAGCGCCGCCTTCAGAAACTTGTGGAGGAAACCCCGTCTCCGGCAATCAGTCCGGAGATGCGCCGGCAGATGGGAGAAGCAGCGGTCCGCGCTGCTGAAGCAGTGAACTATGAAGGTGCAGGGACTGTTGAGTTCATTTTTGATCATGTCAATCAAACATTTTATTTTATGGAAATGAACACCCGCATTCAAGTGGAGCACCCTGTAACGGAAATGGTTACGGGAGTAGACCTGATAAAAGAACAGTTGAAAATCGCCTCCGGGGAACGACTGGAGCTGAAACAGGAAGATATCCGCTTCCAGGGCTGGTCCATCGAGTGCAGGATCAATGCAGAAGATCCGTTTAAACAGTTTATGCCGTCACCGGGACGGATCGGTTTTTATCTTCCGCCGGGCGGACCGGGAGTTCGCGTTGACAGCGCAGCCTACCCGGATTACATGATATCACCTTACTACGATTCCATGGTGGCAAAGCTGATTGTTCATGCACCGACGAGAGCAGAAGCAGTGTCCAAGATGGAGCGGGCACTTTCCGAGTTTCTGGTGGAGGGAGTCAAAACGACGATCCCATTCCATCAGCGCCTTTTCGAACATGACGTTTTCCGTTCAGGAGACTTTAATACAAAGTTTCTGGAACTGTATCCAATAGAAGAAAAGGGGGAGCAATCATGAGTGAAAACGTAGAAATTCAACTGCAGACTTCCAGGCAGGACAATGGAAGAGTCGTTATTTCGCCAGAGGTAATCGAAGTCATTACCAGTCTTGCCGCACAGGAAGTAGAAGGCGTGGCCCACCTGCGCGGTTCCTTCGCATCGGGCGTGGCAGAACGTCTCGGCCGCAGATCATCCGGCAAAGGGATCAAGGTCGACATGCAGGAGGAAGAAGCTGTCATTGACGTATACATCACCGCGGCCTATGGGAAATCCATTCCGGATACAGCCCGCCAGATTCAAAAGAATATCGTGGAAACGCTCGATACGATGACCGCGATTAAAACGCGCGAAGTAAATGTGCATGTTACAGGTGTGGAACTGCCCGAGGCTCTAGAAAATCCGAAAGAGTAGCCGCCTGCCTGAATAAACTTCTTTTTCTTTTCACTGAAGACTGTCGTGCTTTTCTGCGGCAGTCTTTTTGTTTACAAAGGAAAAACACACCTCATCATCGATTCAAAACTGCCCGTGCAACGTTCATGAAAATTATGCTATGATGTGAAGTGTTGAATTGCACGAGGAAAGTAAAAGGAGAAGATACATCATGAAAAGAAGAGTAGCGCGGATCAAATCGGTTCAGGCGCTTTATCAAGTAGAAATGACCGGAATCAGTGCGGAAGAGGCCGTCGAAGCCGCGCTTGAAGAAGGGGAGGAAGCAAGCCCGTTTCTTTATGAGCTCGTCCGGGGCACCCTGGAGCATGGCGGTGAGATCGATTCCTATCTCGAAGAAGCGCTGGAACACTGGACATTGAACCGACTGACAAGAATTGACCGCGCCATTCTGCGGCAGTGCGTGTTCGAAATGAAATACATGGACGATATGCCGGTCAATGTCAGCATTAACGAAGCGATTGATCTTGCAAAAGGGTTCAACGGCGAGGAGGAATCCGGCCGTTTTGTGAATGGTGTCGCTTCAAAAGTAGCTTCTATGCTCGGCGAATCCACGGCAGAATAAGAAAACCAGGAGGGAGACAACGATGACTGCAGAAATTATTTCAGGAAAAGAAGTAGCACAAGTTATTCGTCAACAGCTGAAAGAAGAGACCGGGAAGCTGAAACAAAAAGGGATTGTTCCGGGGCTGGCCGTCATTCTCGCAGGAGACGATCCGGCCTCTGCTTCCTACGTGCGCGGCAAAGAGAAAGCCTGCCGCGAGACAGGAATCCACTCGACAGTAGACCGCGTTTCCGCCTCTATCTCTGAAGAGGATCTGCTCGGCAGAATCGAAGAATTAAATCAGGATCCTTCTATTCACGGGATACTTGTTCAGCTGCCGCTTCCTGACCACATTTCTGAACACCGTGTCATCGATGCGATTTCCCCGCTGAAAGATGTGGACGGTTTTCATCCTGTCAGTATCGGAAATATGGTTATTGGGAGAAAAGCATTCCTTCCCTGTACGCCGCACGGAATTATCCGCATGCTGAAATCAAAAGATATTCCTATTGAAGGAAGCCACGCTGTCATTGTCGGCAGAAGCAATATTGTTGGAAAACCGGTCGGACAGCTTCTTCTGAATGAGAATGCAACAGTAACCTACTGCCATTCACGCACAAAAAACATGCAGGAAATCACGAAGCAGGCTGATATTTTAATCGCCGCCGTCGGCAAAAAGCATTTCATTACTGCAGATGATATTAAAGAAGGTGCCGTCGTGGTGGATGTCGGTATTAACCGTACGGAGGAAGGAACGCTGACCGGGGATGTGGATTTTGAATCGGTGAAGGAAAAAGCAGGATACATCACGCCAGTACCGGGAGGCGTCGGTCCGATGACCATTACCATGCTTCTTGCGAATACCGTTCAGAGTGCGCAGGAGGGAGCAGAGTGAGCTCCTATCTTTCCGTAGCGGACGTCACCACCCGGATCAAACGGCTCCTGGAAACGTCCGGCATGGTCCAGAATGTCTGGATTCAGGCGGAGATTTCGAATTTCAAACGTCACAGCCGGGGGCATATGTACTTCTCGCTGAAAGACGACCGTTCCCGCATCCAGTCTGTTATGTTTGCGGGAAGTAACAAGAACCTTACATTCACTCCGGAAGATGGGATGAGCGTTCTTGTGCGCGGGGATGTAACTGTGTATGAACCGTTTGGTCAGTATCAGCTGATGGTAAAAGAAATGCAGCCGGACGGAACCGGTAATTTATTTGCAGCCTACGAACAGCTGAAGAAAAAATTGACTGCGGCCGGATATTTTGCTCAGGATAAAAAGAAAGCCATTCCGCGGCTCCCTAAACACATTGCCGTAATAACCTCTCCCACCGGCGCTGCCGTCCGTGATATGATCACCACACTCCGCCGTAGATATCCGCTCGTGAAAGTAACGCTGCTGCCCGTTCTCGTTCAGGGGCCGGATGCCGCCCCTTCGATTGCAAGAGCGATCAGGCAGGCGGATGAAACCGGCTGGTTTGATACGATTATCGCCGGAAGGGGCGGAGGATCCATTGAGGATTTGTGGGCGTTTAATGAAGAAGAAACCGTTCTGGCTGCTGCTTCCTGCCGGACACCGGTCATCTCAGCTGTCGGCCACGAAACAGATACAACGCTCTTTGATTTTGCTGCTGACCTCCGTGCGCCGACGCCTACGGCTGCTGCGGAATTGGCCGTGCCGGATATAACGGAAATGCGGGAGTTTGTCCACGACCGCCGCGGGAGGATCCACCGGGCTGCAGCTGAGCGGTTCGAGCGGGCTCAGGATGCATTAAAGCGCCTGGAGCAGTCTTATGCGTTCCGTTATCCAAAGCGGCTTATCGAGGAAAAAGAGCAGCAGCTGGACTGGATGACAGACCGGTTAAAACAGCGTCTCCAGGAAAGCGGAAGCCGGAAAAGAGAGCAGGAGCGGTCGCTTACAAACCGGCTCCATGCTGCACATCCGAAAAAACAGCTGGAAAGAAACAGAGAACAGCTTCAAGAAAGAAAACATCAGCTTGAGCGGGCCGTCAGAAAGCTCCATCAGGAGAAAGCGTCCCGACTGGAGCTGCAGCTTTCCAAGCTGGACCTTCTCTCGCCGGTGCAGCTGATGCGTAAAGGTTATGCGCTTCCTTACGCTGAGGATGGAAAGCTTGTACGAAGCCGTGAGGATGCCCCGGAAAAAAGCATGCTGAAGCTGCGTGTATCCGATGGACTCCTCGCCTGCCGCGTTGAATCAAATACTCCCATACAGAAGGAGGACCCACCGCATGAGTGAAGAGCAGGAAAACCATACGTTTGAAACGTCGATGCGCCAGCTGGAGGAAATTGTACAGCGGCTTGAAAAAGGAGATGTCCCTCTGGAAGAGGCAATGGAACTGTTTCAGGAGGGAATGAAACTGTCAAAAGACTGCCACGAGCGTCTGACGAAAGTGGAAAAGCAGATGACGGATGTGCTGAGTGAAGATGGCTCGCTTTCCACGCTGCCTGAGGAGGAATTGTAACGTGACTACAGATAAGCTGGCGCGTTTTATGGAACAGTATAAATCAAGAGTGGAAGCTCTTCTTCTGCAGTCTGCCAGAAAAAAAGAAACGCCTCAAAGACTCGGGGAAGCGATGATGTATTCACTGGAGGCGGGTGGAAAAAGAGTCCGTCCGCTTCTGCTCTACGCCGTTCTTGACTGTTTCCGCACTGCTCCTGAAAAGGGAGACGCAGCTGCCTGCTCTCTGGAGATGATCCATACATATTCCCTTATTCATGACGACCTGCCCGCAATGGATGATGATGATCTGCGCAGGGGGAAACCGACGAGCCACCGCCGTTTTGATGAAGCGACGGCCATTCTTGCCGGAGATGCCCTGTTAACAAGAGCTTTTCAGCTTGCTGCAGACGACAGGGAAAATTCCGATGAGAAAAAGATCCGTCTGCTCCAGCTGCTGACAGCTGCATCAGGTGCGGAAGGAATGGTAGGCGGCCAGATGGAAGACATGCAGGCAGAAGAGCAGACAGAAATTACTTCGAGCGAGCTCGCTGCGATACATGACCATAAAACCGGCGATCTTCTTGCGGTCGCTCTGCAGATGGGCGGTGTGCTCTCAGACTGTACGGAGATAGAGCAGTCGCAGCTGGACCGCTACGGCAGATGTATCGGACTTGCCTTTCAGGTAAAAGATGATCTGCTCGATGTCGAAGGAGATGAGGCAGAGATCGGAAAACCGGTTGGAAGTGATGAAACAAATAATAAGCATACGTACGTCCGGCTGATGGGAATCGAAGGCGCGCGCGAATTTCTGGATCAGCTTCTCCGGGATGCACTGGATGCACTCGGGCATATTGATGCAGACACGGAGATTTTATCTGATCTGGCGCGCTACATCGCTCAGCGTACAGCGTAACTGCTGGCATCATACCGATTCGCTGTGATAAACTATACGAAAGTGAGTGGCGCAGTATCCTAGTCGGTTCTGCATACTCGAAAGCGGGCCTAAAAATCCGCTAAAGGGCACATCGATGAAGTTCCTAGTCTGGGCTTGAGGCGCCCAGCCCTGGGTCCTGACTGGGAGTAAAGGCTGTTGGGCGATCCACAAAGGCATGTGGGCGTGAACCCTGCAGCCGCGGAGGCCTGTGGCCGCGGCACTATCCCAACTGTGCTGTGTTCACAGGTATGAACCTGTATCCGCAGATTTCGGGAATCTGCGGGCAGCGTAGCCTGCCTTGAGTGGAGTCCGAGGGGATTGCAGCCAGCCAGCTGCATGAAATCGGCTCTGCAAAAGAGGATAGAGTATGATGTGAGCTGCCGGGGAAATCCCCTAGGCTGTTCTGATGGACGCTGAGGATGGATTATAGTGCGTACTGAGTGGCAATCCAGTCCGGTGACCGGAGACGGCGCCGAGACAGGTGTAATCGGGAAACCCCCGCTGCGGCGACGCGGCGGTACCTGTCTGGGAAAACCTACTGGACCTAAGACGCAGCGTTTACGTTTTCAGCGGCCACTCACGATACATAAATCAAGGACAGGAAGCCGGGTCGTCTAATGAATGAATCAATGAAGCAGTCCCTCCGATGGAGCTGGATTATAGCCGTTGTCACTCTTGTGCTGGCGGCTCTTTTTTCTGTCATATCTACAGCGATGCTGAGCGGTGTCTCCTGGGCGGTGGGGATGGTCATTGTGTTTGCCATTGTCCTGACAGGGGTAATATCCGATACAATTGGTGTTGCCGCAACAGCTGCGTCTGAAGCCCCATTTCATGCGATGGCAGCCGACCGGGTCCCGGGGGCCCGTCAGGCTTCCGTTATTACGAGAAATGCAGATAAATTTTCCAATTTTACCAATGACGTGATCGGGGATATTGCCGGTGTCATCAGTGGAACCGCATCCGCCTACGTCGTTCTTCAGCTGACGTTTGCACTCGGCTCCTCCGATGAAAGCACGCTCCAATTTATAATCTCGGTGTTATTTACAAGTGTGGTTGCTGCGACGACTGTCGGTGGAAAAGCAGTCGGCAAAACGATTGCCATCCAGCATTCTACACCGATCATTTTTCATGTGGGTAGATTATTTTATTTATTGGAGGTAAAATTGGGGATAACCATTTTTAAGAGCAAGCGGAAGAAAAAACAAGCTAGAAAGTGAGGGGTCTTCATGGATTTGATGGATATACAGAATCCAGCGTTCCTGAAAGACATGACCGATGAGCAGCTTGACAGCCTGGCTCAGGATATACGGTCTTTTCTAATTGATAAATTGTCGGTAACCGGGGGACATCTCGGGCCGAATCTCGGCGTAGTGGAACTGACTCTTGCACTGCATCAGATTTACGACAGTCCGAAAGACAAATTTCTATTCGACGTTGGACACCAGGCTTACGTTCATAAAATACTGACAGGCCGTGCAGATCAATTTGATACGCTGCGCCAGTTTAAAGGTCTCTGCGGATTCCCGAAACGTTCCGAATCAGAACACGACGCGTGGGAGACCGGTCACAGCTCCACCTCGCTTTCCGGTGCTGCAGGTATGACGCTCGCGCGCGATCTGAAAGGAACCGATGAGCATATCATTCCGATTATTGGTGACGGAGCCCTCACCGGAGGGATGGCGATGGAAGCGCTTAACCACCTTGGCCATGAGCAGCGGGATATTACCATCATTTTAAACGACAATGAAATGTCCATTGCACCGAACGTTGGGGCTATGCATAATATGCTGGGCCGGATGCGCACCGCAGGAAGTTACCAGAAAGCGAAAGATGATCTGGAAATGCTTATCCGCAGAGTTCCTGCTTTCGGCGGCCGCCTGGCAGATGCAGCAGAGCGGGTGAAGGACAGCCTGAAATATCTGCTTGTGAGCGGAATGTTTTTCGAAGAGCTCGGTTTTACGTATCTAGGTCCTGTGGATGGCCACGATCTCTCCGACTTGAAATCCAATATTAACTACGCGAAAAAAACACATGGGCCGGTCCTTATCCACGTTGTAACGAAAAAAGGAAAAGGATATGCGCCTGCTGAGAACGATGCAAAAGGAACGTGGCACGGTCTGGGACCATATAAAATCGAATCCGGGGAAGTCGTTAAAAAGCCCGGCCCTCCCGGATACAGCAGTATTTTCGCAGAAACAATGAAAACGATCGCCCGCAGCGACAAGCGGATGGTAGCTGTTACACCGGCCATGCCGAACGGAAGCGGTCTGGATAAATTCGCGAAAGAGTTTCCAGAGCGGATGTTTGATGTCGGTATCGCTGAGCAGCACGCGACGACGATGTCTGCAGGACTTGCGCTGCAGGGTATGAAGCCGGTACTGGCGATATACTCTACATTCATGCAGCGCGGCTATGATCAGCTTGTCCACGATGTGTGCCGCCAGAATGCGAACGTCGTTTTCGCCATAGACCGGGCGGGGCTTGTTGGTGCAGACGGTGAAACACATCAAGGTGTGTTTGATATTTCCTATATGCGTCATCTGCCGAACATGAAAATACTCAGTCCGAAAGACGAGAATGAATTCCAGCACCTTTTATATACGGCGTTTCAGAACGAAGATGGACCGACAGCTGTCAGATATCCGCGCGGAGCAGGCCTTGGCGTTGAGATGGATGATGAATTGAAAGAGCTCCCGTTTGGAAAGTGGGAAACGCTCCGGGAAGGAAAAGATGTCTCCATCCTTACGTTTGGTACGATGGTTCCGACTGCGCTGGAAGCATGCGATCTGCTGAAAAGCCGTGGTATTGAAGCGGAAGTAGTGAATGCACGTTCCATTAAACCGCTGGATGAAGAGAAGCTGAACCAGCTTGCAGACAGTGGGACGCCGATCGTCACGCTGGAAGAACATGCGCTTCTCGGCGGATTTGGAAGTGCTGTACTGGAATACCTTCACGAGAGCGGGCGCCACAGTGCAGTAGTCGACCGCATGGGAATCCCGGACTGGTATATTGAACACGGAAGCATTCCGAAGCTTCTGGAAGAAATCGGTCTGACTGCAGAAAAAACGGCAGAACGTGCAGCAGCACAGGTGCCGAAAAAACAGAAAAGAGCCTGATGAATGAAAAAAGAACGAATTGATCTGCTGCTTGTCGAGCAGGGTCTCGTAGAATCAAGAGAAAAAGCAAAGCGCTCAATTATGGCAGGACTGGTCCTGGCAGATGGACAGCGGGTGGATAAAGCAGGAATGAAAGTTCCGGTCGATGCAGAGCTTCGTTTAAAAGGTCAGGAAAGTCCTTATGTCGGCCGGGGAGGACTGAAGCTGGAGAGAGCTCTTCAGCTTTTTCCTCTTCAGGTAAAAGATAAAATTGTCCTGGACGTCGGAGCATCCACAGGCGGGTTTACGGACTGTGCTCTTCAGCACGGAGCGTCGCTCGTTTATGCTGTAGATGTCGGCTATAACCAGCTGGCCTGGAAGCTCCGCCGGCATGAGCAGGTTGTGGTGATGGAAAGAACAAATTTCCGCTACGCTGGATTGGAAGATTTTACAGAGGGGCGTCCGCATACTGCGGTCATGGATGTATCGTTTATATCGATACGTCTGATGCTCCCTGTTATCAAATCCATTCTTCCTGCAGAAGGTGAAGTGATGGCGCTGATAAAGCCTCAGTTTGAGGCAGGGCGTGAGGATGTCGGCCGGAAAGGAATCGTCCGGGATCCGGCAGTTCATGAGCGCGTAATTAAAGAGATGATCGCATTTGCAGAATCACTTGGTTATGCACCGAAAGGAATCGCTCCTTCCCCGATCCGGGGCGGAGGAGGAAATCGTGAATTCCTTCTCTATCTGACATGCAGCGGAGAAGGATCCATCACAGCCGGCGATATTGCTGAAGCACTTCATGAGCAGGAGCGCTCAAGTCTGGAGGGAACAGATGAATAAAGGGCAGCGTCATATTAAGATACGGGATATTATCGGTAACAATGATGTCGAAACACAGGATGATCTGGTGGAGCAGCTTCAAAATGCAGGGTTTAATGTGACACAGGCTACCGTAAGCCGGGATATTAAAGAACTACACCTGGTTAAAGTGCCGATGATCGATGGACGTTACAAATACAGCCTTCCTTCCGATCAGCGGTTTAATCCGCTGCAGAAGCTGAAGCGGGCACTGGTGGACAGTTTCATATCTATCGATCATACGTCCAATATGATCGTCATTAAGACACTTCCCGGCAATGCCAATGCGGTAGGGGCACTGATTGACAACCTGGACTGGGAAGAAATTATGGGGACAATCTGCGGCGATGATACGATACTTATTATCTGCCGGTCGGAACACAATCCGGGCGACTTAACAGAGAAATTTCTCGAAATGCTCTAATTGGTTCGTAATAGAGCCACCGGGCATACATAAAAGACTGCAGGAAGGTACTGATACAGTGCCTTCTTTTTTCGGTATCAGACCGCTTCTTTCACTTAGGCATACCACGGATTTTGCATACTCATTATCGACGATTGAATCCGCGTAATTTTGACAGCTGCACATAACACAACTGAACGCACTTGTATCCTGGATTGGGCGTTTGGAAAAAGTATGATATAGTAACCGTATCTATGTTCGCATCCGGAGGAGGAGTCACTTTTCATGCTGATGGAATTATCTATACGCAATTTTGCCATCATCGAAGAATTGTCTGTATCATTTGAAGAAGGTCTGACCGTACTAACCGGGGAAACCGGCGCAGGAAAGTCGATCATCATCGATGCGATAGGGCTGCTGATCGGCGGCCGCGGTTCGGTGGATTTCGTACGTCACGGGAGCAGGCGGGCGGAAATAGAAGGTTTGTTTTCTGTAGACGGTCCGATGTCACCTGAGACCGAAGCGCTGTTTCAAGACCTTGATATACAATTAAATGAGGAAGATACGATCGTCTTGAAAAGAGAAATTACGCATCAGGGAAAAAGTGTCTGCCGGATAAATGGGCGGCTGACAACGCTCGGCATTCTCAGGCAGGCAGGGCAGCAGCTGGTCGACATACACGGACAGCATGAGCACCAGCAGCTGCTGCAGACGGAAAAGCATCAGTTGTTCCTGGACAGGTTTGCTGAAGAAGAGCTGCACGAAGCAAAAGAACAGTACGAAGAACTGTTTCATCTATTTGAAAAAAAGAGGCGCCAGCTGCTTCAGGTCACAGATAATGAGCAGCAGGTTGCTCAGCGGCTCGATCTGATATCCTATCAGTTTGAGGAGATTCAGGCAGCGGGACTCCAGCCTAAAGAAGATGAGTCGCTCGAAGAGGAGCGGCGGCTTCTGGCAAACAGCGAAGGGTTATATAAACATGTCCACGGCGCATATGACACGCTGTATGGAGATGGAAAAGGTCTGGAATGGGTCATGGCTGCGATGAATCAGATCGAAGAAGCGGCAGAACTTGATCCATCTCTGCAGGAAGTGAAGGAGACGATCACGTCAAATTATTATTTATTGGAAGAAACAGCGTTTTCGCTCCGGGATTATTACGAAGCCATTGAATTCGATCCGGACCGGTTAAATGAAATTGAAGCGCGGCTCTCGGAAATCCATCAATTAAAACGAAAATACGGGGAAAGTGTGGAGCAGATTCTGGAATATGCCGCCGGCATTGAAGAGGAGCTTGATACACTGACGAACCGGGAGCAGCGGATGGATCAGTGGCAGAAAGAGCTGGAGGAAGCAGCAGAAGACTTGTATGTGGAAGCGGAAAATATCTCCCGAATACGCCGAAAAGCAGCCGGTTCGCTGAAAGAGGCGATTCAGCAGCAGCTTCAGGATCTTTATATGCCAAATACCATTTTTGAAGTGGATGTCCGTCCACCGGAGAAACCTGATTTCCAGGCTGATACATTAGTGAAAAAGCACCCATTTACAAAAACCGGAATGGATCATGTGGAATTTCTTGTAGCGACTAACCGTGGCGAGCCTTTAAAGTCTCTTGCTAAAATCGCTTCCGGGGGAGAAATTTCCCGGATGATCCTGGCATTGAAGTCGATCCTGGCAGCAAACGAAGGCATTACGTCTCTCATTTTTGATGAAGTAGATACTGGTGTAAGCGGCCGCGTAGCCCAGTCGATCGCAGAAAAAATTCACGGGCTGGCTTCCGGTTCACAGGTGCTTTGCATCACTCACCTTCCGCAGGTAGCGGCTATGGCGGATACGCATTTATTTATTTCGAAAGAAGAAAAAAAAGAACGGACGATTACGCAGGTCAATCCACTTCCGGCTGAAAAGCAGACGGAGGAAATAGCGAGAATGATATCCGGTGTGGAAATGACCGAACTTACACTGGAGCATGCACGCGAGCTGATTCAGCAGGCAGCTGCGAAAAAATAATCCTTTCCAGAGCGCCTTCCATGCCGGGGAATGGGTGTGCTATACTAAATTATGTTAACGTAATCTGTGGGAGTCAGCAGAGGTTAGGGGGAAGCTGTAATTGGCAACTATTACTGTTTGTGTAGCAGATGATAACCGTGAACTGGTGCAGCTGCTTGAAGAATATATGAATGAAGAATCCGATATAGAAGTAATCGGCAAAGCCTATAACGGGCAGGAGTGTCTGGATTTAATGGCGGAAACGTCACCGGATGTTCTGCTTCTTGATATAATCATGCCGCACCTTGACGGACTTGCGGTGCTGGAAAAACTGGATGAAGAGGACAGACCCAACATCATCATGCTTACTGCATTTGGGCAGGAAGATGTGACAAAGAAAGCCGTCGATCTCGGCGCTTCCTATTACGTATTAAAACCTTTTGATATGGATATGCTCGTGAATAAAATCCGGGACGTGGCGAAAAAAGAGCCGGCTTTTCCAGAAAAGAAGGCCCGCACCCGTGAGATGAAAGAAGAAAATATGCCGATGCATCTAGATGCAAGCATAACGAGCATCATTCATGAGATCGGCGTCCCGGCACACATTAAAGGATATATGTACCTCCGCGAAGCCATTACACTCGTCTACCATGACATTGACCTTCTCGGTTCTGTGACGAAAGTATTGTACCCGGATATTGCGAAAAAATTCAGTACGACACCCAGCCGCGTAGAACGGGCGATCCGTCATGCGATTGAAGTTGCCTGGAGCAGAGGGAACATCGAATCGATTTCTAAAATGTTCGGCTATACAGTAAATGCATCCAAATCGAAACCGACCAATTCCGAATTTATTGCGATGGTCGCCGATAAGCTCCGGGTGGAGCACCGGAGGTAAAGCAGAAGCTGCCCGTAGAATAATCGAATAATCTAACGGAACAGGTTACGCAGCCGTGTACGATAAACACGTATTCGCTGCCGTATTGCCTAAGTCCGTTCGCCCTCTTTTTGTCGGAACATTCGACGGAAAGGGGGTTTTTTGTTGTATCTAACGGAATTTCAGCGCCATATCGACGACTACATGCTGTACTGTCACGCAAAAGGGCTGCGGCCCAAGACGATGCACTCGTATGAGCAGACCATGCGGCTGTTTGCGCAGTGGTGTGAGGCGGAGCAAAACGTCAGCAAGCCCAGCGCTGTCACGCCGGAATTGATTCGCGAATATATGAAGTACCTGCAGGAGCGCGGCAAGTATACGGTCGTGGCCGACAAACAGAGCGAATTTTGGAACTATCCGGACAACCGGCCGGAGAGGAAGCAGCGAAAGCCTCGACGACATGCGGGCCGAATTGGCTTCGCTTATGGACGGCGATGGCGACGAGTAACGAAGCAGCGGCGGCTGGCCGGCCGCCCTTTTTAAGTTTCACGTAATAAGTAACGCGTTATTTACAGATAATTCCGGATGCGGTAGACTAAACGTAGGGGGTCGATTATATGGACGTAATTAACGCAATACAGACGGTACTAACGCTAGTTATACTCGCAGCCGGAGTTGGGCTGTTGGTCGGGATGTGGCGCATTATACGCAAGCAGGGTAAAGGCGTGTTGCTTGCGAGTGTGGGCGCTATGGCGGCCGCATTTGTGGCGTTTATGTTTACGGTGGAGCCAACGCCGCCGGAAGAGTTAGCCGCGCAGGAAGCCGCTGAGCAGGCCGAACGTGAGGCGCAAGAAGCGGAAGAACAGGCGCAAGCAGAGGAGGAAGCGGCCGAAGAAGCCGAAGCCGAGGCGCAGGCGGAACAAGATCGGCAAGAAGCGGAAACTGAGCGTGAGGCAGCGGAAGCGGAAGCCGAAGCTGAAGAAAATACGCAAGCTGAACGCGAAGCAGCGGCGGAAGAAGTCGAGGAAAATGCGGCGCAAGAAGAATCGGCCGAAGCGCCAGCCGACGAAGGGCCGGAAACCGTCGAGGAAATACTCGACTATTTTGCGGGTCCTGACGCCACGACGGAGGTCGACGTAAGTCCGCACGGCAGCAACCCGTCCGGCGACGACCTTAACGTACACGCGACGGTATTTCCCGCGGAAGAACCGGACAAGCGCGAGATGCTGGCGAAATTCCGGACGATTGCCACGCAGATATTTGCGCAACATGCCGACGTGCTGGAGGTATTCGTGCAGTTTGAAATGCCGGAAACTGGTACGCAGGCCGTGCGCGTGTCGGTCATGCGTGATGATGCCGCCGATATGACGGTCGACAACCTCGAAGATATTGCGAGCTTTTACGTGATCCACCCGACATTTGAATAGCAACGCAGCAAGCCCCGCCGGTGATTCGTCGCCAGCGGGGCGTTTTTTGTGCTTATACGTCCATGCTGTGGACATAAACTTTATTGCGCCGCCACGTATAGTACGGTTCATGTGCGCAGAATGGACGCTTGTAAATCATCGCCAGATACAGTATAATTTTCGGTAATCAGGTGCGCTAGCTGTGCCGATAAAAGCCGATAAATAGAGGTTGATTACGTCGATTATTCTACCGTATAGGTGCAAAAAGCCCGCCGGGGCAAAGGCCAATTCCGAATTTATTGCGATGGTCGCCGATAAGCTCCGGGTGGAGCACCGGAGGTAAAGCAGAAGCTGCCCGGATAACCTGAAAAGGTATCCGGGCAGCTTTTTAACGTTACGGCCGGAGAAGTTCCTGCAGTGGGGGTGTACTGCGCCCCCGGACAGAATGCAGGTCCCGCCAGTCAATTGGAACGCTGGAATTTTGGCGCAACTTTGTTATTTTTCCGGTCACGGTGCAGAATAAAGCCGCCGATAAACCAGACACCGACTGCGAGGGCGGCCATTCCTGCCAGAAACTGCAGGTAAGGACTCGGAAACGGCGGATTTACAATAGAAAACAGGGTGTCCCGCATTAATTTTATTCCATATCCTGCAGTGAAAATTGGTATTAATAGAACTATCAGTGCGAGGAATCGTTGTATCGTCATGCAATCATTCTCCTTTTCGGTCACTCTCGTACTTATTGTATAAGATCTGTTTAAGAAAGTCGAGCCGGAGAAAGCAGGTGTATTATGGAGAAAAAACCACTGATCAGCATACCGAGAGAAACGTGGGAATCATTTATAGGAGAAGACATTTTTACAGATCGGGAGCAGTCTTTTATAACATCGGCGGATACAGCTGACGTAAAGTTCCGGGCATCCGCGGCTGATGATACATGCGGCAGAGAGGCGGCATCGATGATCGTCCGTCAGGCAGCGCGCTGCCTGGAGCTCGGGGAAGAAAATGAACGCCTTGCAGGTGTAATCGAAGCGACGCGGGACGGAATGATTGCTGTAGATGCAGAAGGAAGGGTAACACTTTTAAATGCGCGGGCAAGGGAAATGACCGGATTAAAAGCATCAGAGTGTCTCGGCGCGCCAATTGAAAAAGTGATGCCGACAAGCCGCCTGCCGAGGGTACTTGAAACCGGGAAAGCAGAATATCACCAGCGGCAGGAATTATCAAAAACACGAACGATTATTACAACACGTGTTCCATTAATGGAAAAAGGGAGGCTGATAGGAGCACTCGGTGTATTTCAGGATATTACGGAACTTGAAGAGCTTGCAGAAGAAGTGACCAGCCTAAAAAGTATCCGTAAAATGCTGGAGGCGATTATATACTCTTCAGAAGAAGCGATTTCCGTCGTAGATGAAAATGGACGCGGTCTGATGATTAATCCTGCCTATACCCGGCTGACGGGATTAAAAGAGGAAGATGTGCTCGGGAAGCCAGCGGCTGTGGATATATCTGAAGGAGAAAGCATACATATGAAAGTGCTGCGCGAAGCAGAACCTGTCCGCGGAGCGAGAATGAGAGTCGGTCCGGCGAAAAAGGAAGTACTGGTAAATGTAGCTCCGGTGATCGTGGATGGAGAAGTCAAGGGAAGTGTCGGTGTCATTCATGATATCTCCAACTTGGAATATCTGGCGTCGGAGCTCGAAATAGCCAGGAGTATCATCCGCAAATTGGAAGCTGCCTATGAGTTTACAGACATCATAGGGAGCTCTCCGCAGATGGCGATGGCAAAAGATCAGGCAAAAGTGGCTGCGAGAACACCGGCGACGATCCTGCTCCGGGGTGAATCCGGTACAGGTAAGGAATTATTCGCCCATGCGATTCACAATGAAAGCAGCCGCCGGTTCCGTCCCTTTATTCGGGTTAACTGTGCTGCTCTTCCGGAACAGCTCCTTGAGAGTGAACTGTTCGGCTACGAAGAAGGTGCATTTTCCGGTGCCCGCAGGGGAGGGAAAAAAGGACTGTTTGAAGAAGCAGACGGAGGCAGTATTTTTTTAGATGAAATTGGGGAAATGAGCAGCAGTGTGCAGGCAAAGCTTCTCAGAGTACTGCAGGAACGTGAAATCGTCCGTGTGGGCGGAAGTAGACCGGTGCCCGTGGATGTCCGTATCATTGCAGCAACCAATGCCCCGGTAGAAGGAAATATTGAAGCAGGGTCCTTCCGCGCTGATTTGTTTTACCGATTGAACCGAATGCCGATTTTTATTCCTTCCCTTCGAGAAAGACCCGAGGATATTCAACCGCTGTCGGATCATTTGATTAAAAAACTGAATCAGGAATACGGGCGGGTCATAAACGGGCTGACGAAAGAAGCGCTGGCCGCACTGGAAGAGTACGCCTGGCCCGGGAACGTAAGGGAATTGGAAAATGTCATCAGCCGGGCGATGATTCATCTTCCGCCTGCAGCAAAGAACATCACGTTTGAGGTGCTGCACCTCGACCGGGAAGACGTGCCCGGTCCTGTCATCATACCGGCTTCAGGTGGAGACAGCCTTGCCGAAATTGTAGAAGAAGCAGAAAAACATGCCCTTTATACAGCTCTGCGGGACAATAACGGCAATAAGACACAAACAGCAAAGCAGCTGGAGATCAGTATTCGCAGTCTGTATTATAAGCTGGAAAAATACGGGATACATTGATTTTCTGCAAAATATTGCACGCAAAAATATGCAATAATGCATATTTTTGCAGAGTGATACTGCGTAAATGAAGCACTTTGGGTGGCATGTTTCTTGCATTACATAGTAGAAGAAAGGAGTTTGATGACGATGAAACGAAAAGACCTGCAGCAGCAGCTCAGTCAATCACCGGCGCGTCCAGTAGTCGCTGTAGCATATGCAACAGATGCCTCGATATTTCACGCTGCTCAGGAAGCCGTAGAAAATGGAACCGCGTCTTTTGTATTCACAGGACCGTTTCAGGAAATGACAGATGCGATGGAAGAAGCTTCGTTTTCCGTTTCGGAAAAACATGTACGCTATATAGACTGTACGGATGAGAAAGCTTCGTGTGAAACAGCGGTCAAGCTTGTTTCCAGCGGAGAAGCAGATATCGTCATGAAAGGACTTGCAGGTACATCTGTCCTTTTAAAAGAAGTATTGAATAAAGAATACGGCCTGCGCACCGGGAGTATTCTTTCCCACATTGCAGCATTCGAACGTCCGGACGAGGAACTTATTTTTCTTACTGATTCTGCAATGAATATCCGGCCGTCGCTTGAAGATAAAGTACTGATTACAGAAAATGCCGTGCGGACCATGCATGCAGTTGGTATTACGAACCCGGTATGTGCGGTGCTTGCAGCCGTAGAGAAAGTGAATCCTTCGATGCAGGCGACATTGGATGCCGCAGCCTTAACGCAGATGAACCGGCGGAATCAGATTACCGGCTGTACGATCGATGGTCCGCTCGGCCTCGATAACGCCCTTTCCGAAGCTGCTGCTGCGATGAAAAAAATCGATTCCCCGGCTGCCGGAGCAGCAGATTTACTTCTCGCTCCGGAAATCGAAACCGGCAATGTGCTCTACAAAGCTTTTACATATCTGGGAGGTGCATCCGTCGGCGGTATGATTACCGGAGCATCCGCCCCGGTAGTATTGACGTCCCGCACGGACTCTGCTGAAAGCAGGCTGTTTTCATTGGAGCTTGCCTGCGCGGCCTCTCTTAAAAATCAAGTATCCGGAGGAGGATTATAAATGGAATTATTTTCGTATATGGAAAACCATGATTATGAACAGGTGGTTGTCTGCCAGGACAGAGCTTCCGGACTGAAGGCGTTTATCGCCATTCACGATACAACACTAGGACCGGCTCTCGGCGGCACGAGAATGTGGACGTATGAATCAGAAGAAAAAGCGCTCGAGGATGCTCTCCGCCTGGCCAGAGGAATGACGTATAAAAATGCCGCAGCCGGTCTGAATCTCGGCGGTGGGAAAACGGTTATTATCGGGGATCCGAAGAAGGATAAAAACGAAGCCATGTTCCGGGCATTCGGCCGCTATATTCAAGGGCTGAACGGGCGCTATATTACCGCTGAAGATGTCGGCACAACGGTTGCGGATATGGACAACATCTACCAGGAGACGGATTATGTAACCGGCGTCTCCCCGGCGTTCGGTTCCTCCGGCAACCCTGCTCCGGTGACTGCTTATGGTGTATATGTAGGTATCAAAGCCGCGGCAAAAAAAGCATTTGGTACAGATGATCTGAACGGAAAGAAAATAGCTGTGCAGGGTGTCGGAAATGTCGCCTACAGAATGTGTGAGTATCTCCATAAAGAAGGAGCGGAGCTGATCGTCACCGATATTTCCGAAGAAGCGTGCGCAAGGGCAGCGAGAGATTTTCAGGCCGTGGTAGTGAAGCCGGAGGAAATCTATGATGTAGAGTGTGATATTTACTCTCCCTGTGCACTCGGTGCAACGATTAACGACGACACACTGAGCCGGCTGAAAGCTTCAGTCATTGCCGGAGCAGCCAACAATCAGCTGCTGGAAAACCGTCATGGAGAAGTTCTCGATAAACTAGGCATCGTTTATGCCCCGGATTACGTCATCAATTCAGGCGGAGTCATTAACGTAGCGGACGAGCTTCTCGGCTATAACCGTGAACGTGCCATGAAGAAAGTAGAAACCATTTATGATTCGATATTAAATGTTTTTGACATCGCCTCCCGCGACAGTATTCCTTCCAGTGAAGCTGCTGACAAAATGGCCGAAGAGCGGATTGAAGCGATGCGCCGCTCCAGAAAGCAGTTTCTTCCGAACAGCCACTCGCTTTTATCCCGGGGGAAAAAGAGGGGGCCCGGCGCATGACACACCTTCGGATTCTGGCAGTAAATCCCGGATCCACTTCGACAAAGATCGGTGTTTTTGATAACGAAAAAGAAATAATGACGCAGACGATCCGTCACCCTGAGTCCGAATTAGCAGCTTTCACATCAATTATGGCTCAGGAAGCCTACCGCACAGATGCTATTTTTTCCACGCTCCGGAATTTCGGCATCAACATCTCCACGATGCAGGCAGTCGTCGGACGCGGGGGGCTTCTGAAGCCGCTGGAAGGCGGGACCTATGAAGTAAATGACCGCATGCTCCGGGATCTGCGGAAAGGCGTTTCCGGACAGCATGCTTCCAATCTTGGAGGCGTCATTGCATTCAACGCAGCAAAAGAAATCGGTATTCCTGCCTACATTGTCGATCCGGTTGTCGTAGACGAAATGGAGCCGGTGGCAAAAGTCAGTGGATACGCCGCTTTCGAACGTAAAAGTATTTTTCATGCGCTGAATCAAAAAGCAGCTGCAAGAAGAGCAGCGCAGGAGCTCGATACTTCCTATGAGCAGCTTCGGCTGATTGTCTGCCATATGGGTGGAGGCATTACCGTAGGGGCTCACCGCTATGGACGTGTCATTGACGTCAACAACGGGCTGCACGGCGAAGGGCCATTTTCTCCGGAGCGCGCCGGAACCGTTCCCGCAGGGGACCTTGCCGCCCGCTGTTTTTCAGGGGAGTTCTATGCAGATGAAGTGATGAAGGAAATTGTCGGTGCCGGCGGACTGAAAGGACTTCTCGGAACGAGTGATGCAGTGGAAGTCGAAAAGCGCATCGAACATGGGGACGAACGCGCAGCTCTCGTTTATGAAGCAATGGCCTATCAGACAGCGAAAGAAATTGCTGCGTGTGCTGCAGTACTGGAAGGCCGGGTAGACCGGATTATTCTTACAGGAGGACTGGCCCACGGAAAAGAATTTGTGCAGAAAATTTCTTCTCGTGTACAATGGATAACAGATGTCCTCGTCTATCCCGGTGAAGATGAACTTCAATCGTTGACGGAGGGGGCGCTGAGAGTACTTCGACAGCAGGAAAAGCCAAAACAGTATACTCCTGCAGAATAAATGCAGAAGGAGGCAGACGTATGGCTGAAAAATATGATCTGGTCATATTAGGAGCTGGTACCGGCGGATATACCGCCGCCGTTCACGCAGCGAAGCTTGGAATGAAAACGGCAGTTGTGGAAAAAGGAAAGACGGGGGGAACCTGTCTGCACCGCGGATGTATTCCGAGTAAAGCAATGCTCCGGAGCGCGGAAGTGTACCGGCAGACAAAAGATGCAGAACAATTCGGTGTCACTGCAGAAAATACCTCGCTGGACTTCCGGCAGGTACAGAAGCGGAAAGAGGAGATCGTCTCCCGGCTGCATCAAGGGGTGGAGTCATTGATGGGACATAAAAACATCGATGTATACAAAGGAACCGGACGGATTCTCGGACCGTCTATTTTCTCCCCGGTCCCCGGTACGATATCTGTAGAATACGAAGAAGATAAAGAAAATGATATGCTTCTTCCGGATAACGTACTGATCGCCTGCGGCGGCAGTCCGAATATGCTTCCCGGACTCATCCCGGATGAAGACCTCATCCTGACGTCTGAAGGCGCGCTGGGACTAAAAGAGCTGCCATCTTCCATTACGATTATTGGTGGTGGTGCAATCGGCGTAGAGTGGGCATCCATGCTCGTTGATTTTGATGTGGACGTCACGCTTCTTGAAAGTGCTCCCGGCATTCTCCCGCAGGAGGATAAGCGGGTAGGGGAAGAAATGAAACGCTGCCTGACATCCAGAGGCGTGAAAATACATACCTCTGTTCAGGTGAAAGCGGAGGAAATAACGAAAGAAAACGGCGTTACTGTTCCATTTGATACCGAAAACGGATCAGAAAGCGTGCATGCAGAAAAGCTGCTCGTCAGTATTGGCAGGAAAGCCAATTTGACGAATATCGGTATCGAAAACACCAGCATCGTCATAAAGGACGGCTTTGTGGAAGTTAATGAATGGGGTCAGACGAAAGACCGTCACATTTACGCTTCCGGCGATATTACCGGCGGTCTTCAGCTGGCTCACGCTGCCTCTGCAGAAGGAATTACAGCAGTAAACCATATGGCAGGAAACGAACCATTTCCTGTTAAGCAGAACCTTATCCCGCGCTGCATTTACAGCTTTCCGGAAGCAGCATCCATCGGATTGACTGAGGAGCAGGCAGAAAAAGCAGGTTATTCCGTAAAGACAGGCCATTTTCCATTCAAGCATAACGGCAAAGCGCTCGTTTACGGAGAAGAGGATGGCTTTGTCCGTTTTATTGCTGATGAGAAGACGGATGACCTTCTCGGTGTGCATATGATCGGCCCGCATGTGACGGAGCTGATTTCGGAGGCATCCCTCGCCATGCTTCTGGACGCTGCCCATTTTGAAGTAGCACAAACGATACATCCGCATCCGGCGCTGTCTGAAGCATCGGCAGAAGCAGCAGCTGCTGTCAGCGGCCGGCAAATACACGGATAAGGAGGAGATGACAGATGACAAACCGCCATCAGGAACTGGGCATGAGCGATGAACACGTGATGGAGATGTACCGTACGATGCTTACGGCAAGAATGCTGGACGAGCGCCTCTGGCTGTTGAACCGTGCCGGAAAAATTCCTTTTGTTATTTCCTGTCAGGGACAGGAAGCGGCGCAGGCAGGAGCCTCCGCTGCTCTGGATACAACAGTAGATTATGTTCTTCCCTATTACCGGGATCTCGGAGTCGTTCTTCACTTCGGGATGACACCGGAAGAAGTCATGCTTTCAAATTTTGCCAGAGAAGGGGATCCTAACTCCGGGGGCAGACAGATGCCCGGACACTTCGGTAAAAGAGAGAGCAACATCGTCACCGGTTCTTCTCCGGTGACAACCCAGGTGCCGCATGCTGCCGGGATCGCTCTTGCGTTAAAGCAGAAAAAGAAGGAAGCTGTAGCGTTTACGACATTTGGAGAAGGTTCTTCCAATCAGGGAGATTTCCATGAAGGCATCAATTTTGCCAGTGTTCATCAACTGCCGGTTATTTTCATGTGTGAGAACAATAAGTATGCTATCTCGGTGCCGCTGGATAAACAGCTGAATGTAGAGCATGTTTCCGACCGTGCTGCTGCCTATGGTATTCCAGGAGAATCGATTGATGGGAACGATCCGCTCGCTGTGTATGATGCAGTCAAGCGCGCGAGAGAGCGTGCCCTCCGCGGCGAAGGACCATCGCTTATTGAAACAGTCTCCTACCGGCTGACTCCCCACTCGAGTGATGATGATGACATGACGTACCGTTCGAAAGAGGAAGTCGACCAGGCCCGAACGACCGATGCTCTGGAAACCTTCCGTCATTATCTGGAGGAAGTATCCCTTCTGACACCGGAGGGGGAGGAAGCGCTCCGGTCGGAAATCCGTGCCGTCATCGATGAAGCAACAGAAGCCGCTGAGCAGGCGTCGTATCCGGATCCGACGACGCTGATGAACCATGTGTATGAGGAGGGGAATTCATGACCGTCATGACCTATATCGAAGCGGTGACACTCGCAATGAAAGAAGAGATGGAACGCGACGAGAGTGTGTTCGTACTCGGAGAGGATGTGGGAAAGCGGGGAGGTGTATTCCGGGCAACGCAGGGCCTCTATGATCAGTTTGGTGAAGGCCGTGTTATCGATACGCCGCTTGCTGAGTCGGCCATTGCCGGAGTCGGAATCGGAGCTGCCATGGGCGGAATGCGTCCAGTTGCAGAGATGCAGTTTGCAGATTTCATCATGCCGGCAGTGAATCAGATTATCTCTGAAGCTGCGAAAATCCGCTACCGTTCCAATAATGACTGGCACTGTCCTATAACGATCCGTGCTCCTTATGGCGGTGGTGTCCACGGAGCACTTTACCATTCCCAGTCTGTGGAAGCAGTATTCGCAGGGACACCCGGATTGAAAATTGTCATGCCGTCCAGTCCGGCGGATGCTAAAGGCTTGCTGAAATCGGCCATCCGGTCCAACGATCCGGTCCTGTTCTTTGAACATAAACGGGCCTACCGCCTGTTGAAAGAAGAAGTGCCGGAAGGGGAGCATCTCGTGCCGATCGGTGAAGCAGCGGTTGTCCGTGAAGGAGCCGACGTAACGATCATTACCTACGGCTTGTGCGTACACCAGTCCAAACAGGCAGCGGATGAACTGGAAAAAGAAGGAGTATCAACAGAAATTCTGGATCTCCGCACGGTCTATCCAATGGATAAAGAAGCGATTATCCGTGCAGCATCCAAAACAGGTAAAGTTCTGCTTGTTACAGAAGATAACAAAGAGGGGAGTGTCATTGGGGAAGCGGCAGCCATTATCGCGGAAAACTGTCTGTTCGACCTCGATGCCCCTATTCAGCGTCTGGCAGGACCCGACTGTCCGTCCATGCCGTATTCGCCTCCACTTGAGAAAGCGTTTATGGTCACGGCGGAAGACATTGAAGCTGCTTTACGAGAGCTGGCTCAATTTTAGGAGGGGTGAATATGGCAGAATCCATTACAATGCCGAAGCTCGGTGAGAGTGTTACAGAGGGAACGATTACGAAATGGCTCGTTTCTCCCGGGGATACCGTCAAAAAATATGATCCAATCGCAGAAGTGATGACAGATAAAGTCAATGCAGAAGTACCCTCCTCATTTTCCGGAACGATCAAAGAGCTCGTTGTAAATGAGGATACGACGGTCGAGGTCGGTGAAGTCATCTGTCTGATTGAAACAGAGGAATCATCTGATTCGTCTAAAGAAGTGAAAGAAGACCCGCCCGCAGAAGAGGAAGAGAAAGTGAAGCAAGCTTCCAGTCCGGAAGAAAAGCAGGAACAGCCGGCACGGTTTTCGCCTGCGGTATTGAATCTATCCCAAAAATACGGTGTGGACCTCTCTCAGCTGAAAGGCAGCGGACGCGGCGGAAGAATTACGAGAAAAGATGTGGAAGCTGCTGCCGAAAAACCTGCTCCTTCCGTTCCCGATCAGAAAGAAAGTGCGCCTGCGGAGAGAACTGTAGAAAAGCAGGCGCCTGCTGACGGAAGGGTAAAGGATATTCCGGTATCAGGCGTCCGTAAAGCCATCGCCGATAATATGGCCTTCTCCAAGCAGAATGCGCCGCACGCCTGGATGATGATCGAAGTGGATGTCACCGACTTGGTGCGGTGGAGGGAAAAAAACAAAGAGCGCTTTTACGAGCAGGAAGGCGTCAAGCTGACGTATATGCCGTTTTTTATGCAGGCAGTTACCGAAGCGCTCCGCCGCTATCCTCAGGTGAATTCGTCGTGGCAGAATGACACCATCCGCCAGTATCAGAGTGTGCATCTGTCGATTGCTGCAGCTTCTGAAGACGCTTTGTATGTCCCGGTAATAAAAGATACGGACCAGAAAAACCTGCGGGGACTGGCACGTTCACTGGATGAAACAGTAAACAAAGTAAAAAAAGGAACGCTTGATGCAGAATCGATGCGGGGTGGAACATTTACGTTGAACAACACCGGTGCATTCGGCTCGATTCAGTCGCAGCCGATTTTGAATCCGCCGCAGGCCGCTATTCTTTCTGTCGAAGCGATTGTCAAGCGCCCGGTCGTTCTTGATAATGACGCGATTGCCGTCCGTCACATGGTGAATTTATGTATGTCGCTTGACCATCGTGTCCTTGATGGTCTAATCTGCGGCAGGTTTCTTCAGGATATTAAAGAAACGCTCGAGTCCGATCCGGAGACGAAATGGAGCCTGACGTAGCAGTTAGGTGTTTGTAGAAATCATCGTTACCAGTAAAGCTGTCCCTGTTCAGAGGGGCGGCTTTTTGCTATTGTTGAAATTTGAATTGGCAGCATATTTTGAGAATGTAAAAGAGTATTTCATACAATCGTAATCGTTACTATTTACAAAAAAGGATAAGTCCAGTATACTTCATATTGTTCAAAACGTAATGGTTACGAAAGGGGATCATCATGAAAAAGACACTTCTACTTACGAGCATTGTTTTTCTCGCTGCCTGCGGCAGTGTGGAGAATGAAGGAAATAACACAGATGGCGTGGAAAACGACGAAGGGACAGAAAACGAGGGTGGAACAGATACCTCAGAAGAAGCGGATGAAAACGAAGAAAATACCGCGGAGGGATCGGACGACCCGCTTGCAGTATATACGTCTCTTTATCCATATGAATTTTTTGCCGAAGAAATCGGCGGCGGACATGTCGATGTAACGAACATCGTTCCGATTGGGGCGGATGCTCATACGTTTGAGCCGACAGCGAATCAAATGATCGATATCGCCGAAGGGGACCTCTTTATCTATAACGGTGCAGGATATGAAGGCTTTGTGGAAGCAGTGACTGACGCTGCAGCCAATGAAAATACGGAAATGCTTGAAGTAACTGAAGGTATGGATCTTCTAAGTTATGATCACGATCATGCTCATGAACAGGAAGAGGATGAGCACAACAACCACGGAAATCATAATGAGTCATCTTCCAATGATGAAGGCGATAATCACGCCCACGATGACAATAATCATAACGATTCGGAGAATCATGAAGAAGATAACCATGCCGGCGGGGAAGAAGATCCTCACGTATGGCTGGATCCTGTAAAAGCAGCAGAAGCGGCGGAAAACATGAAAGATAAGCTGACAGAGCTGCGTCCGGAGCAGGAAGAAGTATTTACAGAGAATTTTGAAGCACTGGAAGAAGAGCTTCTTCAGCTGGACGAGTCGTTTCAGAGTATGGTGGATGAAGCAGATAAAAATCTCATCGTAGTCTCCCATGCAGGGTACGGATACTGGGAGGACCGCTACGGCATTGAACAGCTGGGCATTGCAGGTCTATCTCCTTCGAATGAGCCCTCTATTCAACAGGTGGAGAGCACGGTGGAGCGGATGGAATCTGAAGGTGTTGAGTACGTGATGTTCGAGCAGAACATTCCCTCAGATATTACGGAAACTGTTCAGGAACAGACCGGTGCAGAAGGTCTGGATCTTCACAATCTTGAAGCACTGACAGAAGAAGATACTGCTTCGGATGAGAATTATTTCACGCTGATGGAGAGTAATCTCGAAGCGCTCCGTACAGCTCTTCAGTAGATTCAGGTTTTCTCTTTGGAATTCTCCGGGAAAACATGTATTATGGGAGTAGATTCTAAAGAGAAAGGGTGTACGCTATGGAATTCCAAATGTTTATGAACGATGTGGTTCAGGCCGCTCGTCAGGATATGGACCAGGCCGGCTACGATCAGCTGACAACGCCGGAGGATGTGGATCAGGCGCTTCAGGGTAATGGCACAACGTTTGTCGTCGTTAACTCTGTATGCGGCTGTGCCGGCGGAATTGCCCGTCCTTCTGCAGCTTATATGAAAAACTATGAAGTGCAGCCGGACCGGTTTGTTACGGTTTTTGCAGGACAGGACAAAGAGGCAACAGAAAAAGCACGTTCGTACTTTACCGGTTATCCTCCATCCTCCCCGTCTTTTGCACTGATTAAAGATGGCGAGCTGAAAGCAATGGTGGAGCGTCATGAAATCGAAGGCCACGAGCCGATCGAAGTAGTGAATAAGCTTGAATCCTACTTTGATGAGCACTTCAAAAAGTAACGCTTTTTTTCTAGAAGTTGTACTGAGCATGAATGAATCTGCAGGAAAGAGCATGATCACCAGGTCAGCTCTTCCCTGCTTTTTTGTTTCCATCCGGACCAGGAAGACATGCGTGATCTGGAAAACACTATGCAACCAGAATCCTTTATGCTATAATCGTTTATCGCAGGCACTATGTCCGGGAATCTTTTGAGGAGTGATATGTGTGATACATGATCTGTATAAAGAAATACATATGTATTTGAATCAGGAAGAAGAAATTGAATTTAAGCAGTTCGACAATTACTACAAGCGTGTTCTGAAATTTTTTAACGACCACTCGGATGAATTCGAAGAAGAAGATGTCTGGAAAGCGCTCTTTATCTCAGAGAACGTTATGTCCAATGCGGACGGCCGGGCGAAAGAAGTTACGGATAAAAAAGAATCGAAAAAGTACTCCCGTATGTCTCAGCGTCTGACGCTATGGGCACAGAATTTTGCAGCCCGTCTGGCGCGCAAAGGGTATAATGAAGAACAGATGAATGCCCGTTTTGAAAAAATGTTTGATGACTACGAGAAATTTAAGCAGGAACAGGAAGGCTGAAAAAAAGTCTTGCGTGCCTGAAATTATTCTGGTATAGTATTTAAGTGTCGGCGGATCACTTTTCCGCTCACTGAGCGCCCGTGGTGAAATGGATATCACTCGAGATTCCGGGTCTCGCATTCCGGGTTCGAATCCTGGCGGGCGCGCCAAATTTTATTTATGATAGAGTCGTCCCTTTAAGTGGGATGGCTCTTTTTTGTTTTTGCAGTGGAACGATGAATCAGGTTCATTACGTTAAAGAAAGCGGTGATTGTATGAGAGGGTTCGGCTATCGGACGATGAAGACGGCCGGAGGTGCCGCAGTGGCTATCTGGATTGCGGAACTGCTTCAGCTTGATTTTTATGTATCCGCCGGCATCATCGCTGTATTATGTATACAAAAAACACGCAGAAAATCATTCGTCAGTGCCTGGGAAAGGCTGATTGCCAGTGTCATCGGTCTGTTTACTGCAGGTCTCGTATTTGAGGTGGTCGGCTACGCATTTTACAGCGTGGCTATTGTACTCATGATTTTTATTCCGATTACCGTCCGTCTAAAGATTACTTCCGGGATTGTCACGAGTATCGTCATCATGCTGCACGTTTATACCATGCAGTCGTTCACCCCCGCCCTGGTCGTCAATGAGATGCTTATTATCGTTATCGGTGTCGGTATCGCGCTGTTAATGAATGTATATATTCCAAGCAATGAAAAGATTCTGGATGAATATCAAGTGGAGCTGGAACAATATTTTTCGCGTATCTTAAAAGAATTTGCCCACTTTATCCGGACCGGCGAAGACAGCTGGACCGGAAGAGAAATTACGGAGGCAGCAGCACTGCTTCACCGGGCGAAGAACCGGGCGGTGCAGAATCTGGAGAATCATATTCTCCGATATGAAGATACGTATTATCACTATTTTAAAATGAGGGAAAAGCAGCTGGATATTCTCGAGCGCATGATGCCGCTTCTTACGACGATTGATTATCATGTGAAGCAGGCGGACATGCTGGCCTCCTTTCTGGATGATCTGGCCGAAGGGGTTCAGCCCGGAAATACAGCCCACCGCTACCTGGAACAGCTGGAAGAACTGAAACAGTCCTACAAAGAAATGAATCTACCGTCTACGAGAGAGGAATTTGAGGCAAGAGCTTCCCTGGCCCACCTCGTTTATGAACTGGACCTTTATCTGCAGGTAAAGCAGCAGTTCAGGCTCACGAAAAAATACGGCGTATTTAAGGCGGCAGGTTCCCAGCGGTAGCGGAGAGAACCCGCCGAAGCATGAAGGAAAAGTATTTAGAGCTGAAAAAAAGGAGCCCCGCAGTGAAAACAGCGGAGCTCCTTTTTTGATCATGTTTTTCTGCACGGTACTGCAGGAGTGCTCTCCTCTTTTTAGAAGTAGGACACACCCATCAGCGCAGTTCCGAGAAACATAACGATAATCATCATATACACGATGGCTTTTCGAAATTTCCGGGGCATTGAAGTCCCTCCTCACCATATTACTTTCTATAGTGTAACGGGGACGGGAGAGGTTTTCAAGACCTCCCTATCGTCTGTGAATATATGGTATAATGAATATGTGTTCATTTATCTAGTACAGGGGGACGGCCTTTATGGAGGATTTCCGCTCAGCCTATGAAACGTGGCAGAAAAAAGTGAAAGCACAGATAGAGAAACGCCCTGAGCGGCGTGATTCGTTCCAGTCAACATCCGGCTTTGAAATGGAACGGCTGTATGTTCCGGACAGAATTGACAGCGCTTACATAGCAAAACAGGGATTTCCCGGTGATTTTCCCTACACGAGAGGAATCCGTCCGACGATGTACCGGGGAAGACTCTGGACGATGCGGCAGTATGCCGGATTCGGCTCTGCAGAAGAGACGAACAGACGCTTTAAATATCTTCTGGATGAAGGGCAGACCGGTCTTTCCGCAGCGTTTGATCTGCCTACACAGATTGGATATGACTCGGATGATGCGATGGCTGAAGGAGAAGTCGGTAAAGTAGGTGTGGCGATCGACTCGCTGGAAGACATGGAAATACTATTCGATGACATTTCGCTGCATGAGGTAAGCACTTCCATGACGATTAACGCACCGGCTGCAGTTCTCCTGGCAATGTATACAGCTGTGGCAGAGAAACAGGGAGTCCCTCCTGAAAAAATCCGGGGGACGATTCAAAACGATATTTTAAAAGAATACGCAGCGAGAGGAACTTATATTTATCCGCCGGCGCCATCGATGAGGCTGATTACGGATATTTTTTCCTACTGCAGACAGGAAGCACCTAAATTTAATACGATCAGCATCAGCGGCTATCATATCCGGGAAGCAGGAGCCACAGCTGTCCAGGAGCTGGCCTTTACGCTGAGTAATGCTAAAGCCTACGTAAAAGCGGCAGTGGAAAGCGGCCTTCCGGTCGATGAATTTGCACCACAGCTGGCGTTTTTCTTTAATGGTCACAATCATTTCTTTGAAGAAGCAGCGAAATTCCGGGCTGCCCGGAGAATGTGGGCTTCGATGATGAAAGACGAGTTTCATGCAGAGGATCCGAAAAGTATGCAGCTTCGTTTTCATACCCAGGTGGCAGGCTCTACACTGACTGCCCAGCAGCCGGAAAACAATATCATCAGGGTCAGCCTGCAAGCGCTCGCAGCCGTTCTCGGCGGAACACAGAGCCTTCATACGAATGCGAAAGATGAAGCACTCTCGCTGCCGACAGAAACTTCTGCCCGGACAGCCCTGAGAACCCAGCAGATCATCGCTCATGAGAGCGGCGCAGCCGATACCGTGGATCCTCTCGGTGGTTCCTATTACGTGGAAGCGCTCACCGACAAACTGGAGGAAGAAGCACTTCGTTACATGGACCGCATCGAAGAAATGGGCGGCGCTGTCAGGGCAGTGGAGGAGCGCTATGTACAGCGGGAAATTCAGCGCGCAGCTTACGACACGCAGAAAAAGCAGGAGAGCGGACAGGAAATCGTTGTCGGTGTGAATCAGTTCCGCACCGAGGAAGAACCGCAGCCGGACCTGTTAAAAGTGGATGAAACGTTTGTAGCGGAGCAGAAAGCACGTCTTAAGCGCCTTAGAGAAACGCGAGATCAAAAGGCGGTTGATAGCTGTCTGGAGACGCTGCGGGAAACCTGTCTATCCGGAGCGAACGTGATGTATCCGATCAAAGAGGCGGTAAAAGTCTATGCAACTGTCGGGGAAATCTGCGGTGTGATGAGAGACATTTTCGGAGAATACAACGGGTAGGGAGGCAGTGTGATGAAACGGATTCGAGTATTAATAGCAAAGCCGGGGCTGGACGGACATGACCGCGGGGCTCTCGTGATTGCCCAGGCACTCCGTGATGCCGGGATGGAAGTTATTTACACAGGGCTGAGGCAGTCACCTGAAAAAATTGTCCGGGCGGCTGTTCAGGAAGATGTAGATGTGATCGGCCTTTCCAGCTTATCCGGTGCGCATAACACATTGTTTCCTGCCGTAATGGAGGCATTGAAAAAAGCAGATGCTTCAGATATACCGGTGATCGGCGGCGGAGTGATTCCTCAGGAAGATATTATCCATCTGGAATCGATTGGTGTAGCCCGAATATTTACACCGGGTACGCCGACGAAAGCAGTGGCGGCCTATATTCAACAGCTTGCCGGCGGAAGCAGTGACAGCGCTCCACCGAAACGGATCGAACACATCGGCATTGCGGTGCACTCCATTGAAGAAACTGCGTCTTTTTATGCTGCTGCTTTTCAGCTGTCTGCGGCACACGTGGAAGAGATCCCCTCCCAGAAAGTCCGTGCAGCATTTATTGACTGCGGTTCGGTTTACCTGGAGCTGATCGAGCCGACGGATGATTCCTCTCCTGTAGCAGCCTTTTTGAAAAAACGAGGTCCCGGGCTTCATCATATTGCATTTGAAGTGAGCGATTTGAAAAAACGGATTACAGCCTTAAAGGAAAACGGGTTCCCAATGATTGATGAAGCACCGCGTTCCGGCGGAAGAGGGCATTCTATTGCATTTATGCATCCCAAAGCTTCAGGCGGCACCTTGATCGAATTGATGGAGGAGGGCGCAGACGATGGACATGTTCGAGAAACTGAATGAACTCTATGAAAAACGACGCCGCATCGAAATGGGCGGAGGCGATGACCGGCGCAGAAAGCAGCACGAGAAAGGAAAACTTACTGCCAGAGAACGGATTGACCTTCTTCTTGATGAGGACAGCTTTGTGGAACTGCAGCCGTTTATTGAGCACCGCTTCAATGAACCCGGTATGGAAGCAGGTTCAGCACCGGGGGAAGGCGTTGTGACAGGGTACGGGACGATCGAAGGAAGAAGAGTATTTTTGTTTGCTCAGGATTTTACCGTTTACGGCGGGGCACTTGGTGAAATGCACGCGGCCAAAATAGCTCATGCGATGGATATGGCAGCGAAAACAAAAGCTCCATTTATCGGACTGAACGACTCAGGCGGCGCCAGAATTCAGGAAGGCGTTCTGTCACTCGATGGATATGGCAGTGTTTTCTACCGGAATGCTGTCTACTCCGGTGTCATACCGCAGATATCTGTTATTATGGGGCCCTGCGCAGGAGGCGCTGTCTACTCCCCGGCGATTACCGATTTTGTGATCATGGTGGAAAAAACGAGCCAGATGTTCATTACCGGACCGAAAGTGATTGAAAGTGTGACCGGAGAGACGATTTCCTCTGAAGAACTCGGAGGTGCCCGGGTCCATGGGGCAGTGAGCGGAAATGCACATTTCACTTGTCCGACAGAGCAGGAGGCGCTGTTAAAAGTGCGTGAACTTCTGGCTTACCTGCCATCAGGGGAAGGGGAGACTCCTCCGGTTTCAGAGGAAAAGGACGCCCGTGCAGAGCTTCCTGAACTCCAGGAACTCGTCCCGCTCGATCCGGGACGGACGTATGATGTGCGGCGTGTCATCCAGGAAATTATGGATGCGGACTCGTTTTTGGAAGTGCATGCCTCCTTTGCCAAAAATGCCGTGACCGGCTTTGCAAGGCTTGATGGCAGAACAATAGGTGTTATTGCCAATCAGCCCAAAGTACTCGCAGGCGGGCTGGATATTAATTCATCGGATAAAATTTCGCGCTTTATCCGCTTCTGCGACAGTTTTTCCATTCCACTGCTTACATTTGAAGATGTGACCGGATTTCTTCCCGGGGTACAGCAGGAGCACGGTGGCATTATCCGGCACGGAGCGAAAATACTTTACGCCTATTCCGAAGCAGTAGTTCCAAAAATTACAGTTATAACGAGAAAAGCTTACGGCGGGGCTTACGTCGCGCTGAACAGTAAAGCAATCGGAGCAGATATTGTTTTTGCCTGGCCGAATGCAGAAATTGCGGTTATGGGGCCGCAGGGAGCTGCAAATATTATTTTTGCTAAAGAAATACGTGAGAGTGCTGACCCTGATCAGACGAGACTCGATAAGATGGAGATTTACCGCGAGAAATTTGCCAATCCATATATCGCGGCTTCCCACGGTATGGTGGACGATGTAATTGACCCGGCAGACACACGGGTCAGGCTGAAAGATGCCTTCCATATGCTGGAATCCAAACAGGAATCACGTCCACCGCGCAGGCACGGCAACATTCCTTTGTGATACAATACGTGCGGACGATAAATCGCAGAGGATGGTGCAGGAATGTCAAACGAACGATTAATCGAGGAGTTTCTTACGCTCATACAGATTGATTCAGAAACAAAATACGAAAGGGAAATCGCAGATTATTTAATTAAACGCATGCAGGGTCTCGGTCTCCACGTGAAGGAAGACAGCTCTTCACGAAAAACGGGACATGCTGCAGGAAATTTAATCTGTACGCTGCCGGCTTCGGGGAAAGATGCGCCGCCGATCTATTTCACTTCCCATATGGACACGGTCGTGCCCGGCATCGGTGTAACACCGCAGGTGACAGAGGAGTGGATAACTTCGGATGGCACGACGGTGCTCGGCGCAGACGATAAAGCTGGGCTTGCTGTTATGATTGAGGCTGTCGAGCGTTTGAAGGAAGAGAATATTTCCCACGGCCAGGTTCAGTTTATACTTACGGCCGGGGAGGAATCGGGGCTTGTCGGCGCGCGGCATCTGGATATGAATCTTGTGGATGCAGCTTACGGTTATGCACTTGACAGTGACGGGGAAGTCGGCACGATTATTACGGCAGCACCGAATCAGGCGAAATTATTCGTGACGATGCACGGGAAGAAAGCCCATGCAGGAGTCGCTCCGGAAAAAGGTGTGTCTGCAATTAAACTGGCTGCAGAAGCGATTGCAGCGATGCCTCTCGGCCGGATCGATGAAGAAACGACGGCCAATATCGGCCGCATCGACGGCGGTTCCCAGACAAATATCGTGTGCGACAAAGTGGAAATAAAAGCGGAGGCGAGATCACTGGACCGGGAAAAGCTCCAGGAACAGGTGAAAAAAATGGAGCATGCTCTCGAAACAGCAGCTGACGAAGGCGGCGGCCGTGCAGAAATCAATACGCAGCTCGTCTACCCCGGGTATAAGCAGTCAGAATCAGATCAAGTCGTCCATACGGCGAAAAAAGCAGCGGAAGCTGTCGGCCGCCGGGCTGTTCTAAAGCAGAGCGGTGGCGGGAGTGATGCCAATATCATCGCCGGACACGGCATACCCACCGTCAATCTCGGTGTAGGGTACGAGAATATTCATACAACGGAGGAGCGCCAGTCCATCCGCGAGCTGCAGACACTGGCTGCATACGTCGTAGAAATTATCCAAACTGCCTGATTCAATAGAAAAAGAGCCGCCCGGTACCCCGGTCGGCTCTTTGTCAATTCGTCGTACAACTGCTTCCTGCATCAATGCAGAAGCGAAGCAGGCTCGACTGTCCCGAACTCCAAAGATTCTAAAATAAGCTCTTCGGAATACCCCGCACAAAGGGCAAGCTGTCGAATCGTAGGTGATGGTCTGTTTTGCCTTGCGAAGTCCTGAACCACTTCGAGGACATGTACGAGAACAGACTGATAACCTGGATGGTTCATCAGAGTTCCAGACATGATATCGACCACCTTTCTTACGTGTAGTATAACACACGTAGATAACAGCCGCGACCCTGCCAAAAGATGAAATTTCCTTTCATCAAATCACATGCAGAAGAAAATGATGCTCAGCGTAGAGTGGATAAACAGCATTATGCTATAATAGAAGAACAAACGTTTGTACAGGGAAGGGATCCATCATGGCCGGAAGAATTGTAATGCACGTGGACATGAACAGCTTTTATGCTTCGGTGGAATCGGCCGACGATCCGGCTCTTCAAGGAAAACCGCTGGCTATTGCAGGAAATGCTAAAAAAAGAAAGGGTATTGTGGTGACAGCAAGCTATGAAGCCCGCAGAAAAGGAGTAAAGCCCCCGCAGCCGCTGTGGGAGGCGAAAAAAACATGTCCGGATCTGCTTGTCCGGGAGCCGAGATTTGACCGTTACCGGGAAATCTCCCGACAGATGTTTCAGCTTCTGCTTGAATACACCCCCCTGGTCGAGCCGGTGTCGATTGACGAAGGATATTTGGACATGACGACGGCAGGCATCCGGGCTCCGGATATTGCCGCATCCATTCAGAAACGGATAATGGAGGAGTTGAAGCTGCCATGCAGTATCGGAGTTGCTCCGAACAAATTTCTGGCTAAAACAGCCAGCGATATGAAAAAGCCCCTCGGTATTACAGTGCTTCGCAAGCGGGATACGAAAACACTTCTCTGGCCGCTTCCCTGCAGGGAAATGCACGGAATTGGAGGGAAAACCGCTGAAAAGCTGGCTCGTCATCACCTTCATACGATTGGAGATATTGCAGCGGCGGACCCAGATTTTCTGGAGCGTGTATTCGGTGTCAGCGGCCGGAGGATGTATGAGCGTGCCCACGGTAACGATGACCGGCCGGTGGACCCGGAAGCTGCCGAACAGTTTAAAAGTGTCGGACATTCGAGGACGCTCCCAAAAGATGCTTCTGCCACAGAAGATATTCTGCCGGTCCTAAAAGAGATGGCATATTCATTGGAAAAACGAATGAAAAAAAAGCACGTGTATGCATCCGGAGTGCAGCTGACGATCCGCTATGCAGACTGGACGACGGTGCAGCGTTCTGCCCGCCTCCAGGAGCCATCATCCGGATGGGAACCTTTTTATCAAATGGGCAGACTTCTCTGGGAAGACTATTGGAGCGGAGCGCCAGTGCGGCTGATAGGAATTACTGGAATCGACCTGGTGGAAAGAGGACAGGCGCAGAAACAGCTGAATTTATTCTCCTACAAAGAAGATCAAGAGACGTACGAGAAAGAGAAACTGCTGAATGAGCTGAACCGCCAGCTTGGAGAAGGTGCTGTCCGGCGTGGCTATTTTAAGGACTCAGGCTACCAATAGAAGAGCATGCGCAGAAAAACTGCCGTCCCTGCTCTTTTTTTTATTGAGAGAGTGTGTGATAACGCCGCTGGAAACTTAAGTTATGCGGGTGATCCGCCGATAAAAGAACTACTTGGAATCAGAGGAGCGGTAGCATGGAAATTCAACCACAGATCTCTCAGCCGGCCCCGGGCCGTCAGCAGCCGGGAAACGTAAAAACAGGAGATAATGTCCAGGCGGTCATCAAAGAAAAAGTTTCCGGGAGGGAAGCAGTGGTCGAGATCCGGGGAAAAGAGCAGAAAGCTGTTTTTGAAAACGGCGTCCCGGACAAAACACGGGTGCAGGTGGAAGTAACAGAAAAAAAAGACGGAGTCCTCCACGTTAGAGAGACACAGCAGACGAAACAGACTCCGGAAAGCGGTGCCCAGCAGAGGCTTTCCCAGCTCGGCGTATCCAACCCCTCCGAAAGTACCATTAAAGCGGCGGAAGCATTCATGAAAAACGGTGTCCCGATGGATCGGGAATCCGCACAGGCTCTGGATCGTTTTATGAAGGAAGGGGAAGGGACGAGGCAGTCCCGGATGGAAACGGCGCTTGTCGCCGCTGAGAAAAAACTTACCCCGGGCCAAAGACAGCTTGAACAAATCCATCTTGCAAGATCCGGAGCGCCACTTCGGGATGCTCTCCCTCAGACCGGTCGTCAAAGCAGCGGTCAGGAGGCACGCGAAGCTCTCTTTAAAAGTTCAGAGCAGTCTTTTCCACCCGAAGTGAGAAGAGCGGTCCAGCAGCTGGCACAGGCGATGGAAACCGGCAGCGGAGTCCGGAGAGCCGTGCAGCAGCTGCAGGAGGCTGCAGGAAAATATGCAGCGAAAGATCAGCAGACCGAAGTTCAGCAGCTGCTGAAGCAGATGCTTACGAGCCAGGCATCCGGAGGTAAAGCCGCCGCTGCTGAAACACTCCGAGCCTTTTTGAGTGAAAAACCCCAGGAAGCGCCGCCGGTGCAGGAAGGTCGTCAGCTCAGTGCCGGACGTGCGCTGCAGCAGGCGGCGGCAGCACCGGACCTGCAGACAGCGCTGGTGAAGCTGGAAGCTGAAGCCGTGAAGAGCGGATCATCCCGGGAACTGGTTGAGGCACTCGGGCGGGCCCGGGAGATGACGGCTCCACTGCTTGAATCCGGAAGAGAGCTGAAAGCGAGAGAAGCAGCAGCGCAGATTCTGGAAAGAGTACCGGACAATCCCCGCGCCCAGGCGCAGATACCGGCATCGTTAAAGCAGGAACTGGAAGCATTTGTCCGCCAGCAGATGCCTTCTTCTGAAAATGCGCCCCAGCGGCTGATTCTCGTTACAGAAGTGACAGAGACGCTTGCCCGCTCGGCAGATACGTTCAAGCAGTTTCAGCGGGAGCAGGTACAGCATTTATCGAGAACGGAGCAGATCCTGCAGAGTTCCACCCAGCAGGCAAAGCAGGCACAGCCGCTCCTTGAGACATCGATCCGCCAGCTGCAGCAGGCTGTCACGAAAAGTGACTGGCTTTTGTATGCAGACATGAAACAGGAACGGACCGTGATGAAAGCATCTGCCATGCTGACTGAAGCAAAGACACTTGCTTCTCAAGGGAAAGGAACAGAAGCGGCGAACATTGTCCGGGAGGTGAAGCAGACACTGTCTGCCATTCAGTTCCAGCCCTCGAATAAACGGATCCACCACGCAGCTTCCTTGACGCAGACAGCTCAGGACAAGGCTGCACCTGTTCAGACACAGGCAGCCCAACGCATGGAAGAAGCCTCCCGTATGATAACGAAAAATGATCATTCTGCGCGGCAGGTGCTGGAAGGAATGCGTATGCTCGGACTGACGAGGGAAAGCGACATCGCCCAGCAGCTTGCCTCCGGCAAAGTACCGGCAGAGAATCAGATGAAAGATGTAAAATCCCTTTTGATGCAGGCAGCCCGGCAGGCAGATGATGACAGCCGGCAGCCGCTTCAGCAGCTTCTTTCCCAGCTGCAGGGCCAGCAGCTCGTAAACCGGAACGAAAGTCAGCATCCAACGCACCATTTCCAGCTTCCGATGCAGCTGAAAGATCAGGATGCCGACCTGCACGTTTACGTACAATCGAGGGAAGCAGAGGGCGGAATGGACTGGGAGAACATGCAGCTGTATTTCCATATTTCCACGCCGTCCATGGGGGATGTCGGCATTAACCTGCAGATTGCGAACAGAGAAATCGGCGTCACATTAAAAAATGACAATCCGGCTTTTGCAGGGAAAGCAGAGCCTCTCGCTGAAAAGTATATCGGCAATCTGGAGGAAATCGGCTACAAAATTAAATCTATCCGCACCGGTCAGCTCTCGGAGAGTCCTCAACTGGAAAAACCGGCACCGGATGCAGAGAAACCAGTATCCGAAAAAGGATTTGATTTTAAAATATGATGATTCAAAAACACTTCAACCAAGTAAACAGAAAAAAAGTGAGTGGCCGCTCTGCCGCCGTACTCCGCTACGATGAAGCTGGAGGAGACAATGAACCGCAGGTTATTGCAAGCGGCAGAGGCTATGTGGCAGAACGGATTCTCGCACTCGCGGAAGAAAACGGCATTCCGATGGAGGAAGATACGTTTCTGCTGGAAAATTTAATCGACCTGGACCTCGGCGAGCAGGTGCCGCCGCAGCTTTATGCGGTTATTGCAGAAATACTGCTTCTGCTTGAAGAAATGGAGCGGATGGATTAACATTTCGGCGTTCTCAGCCGATACATAGAGTAGAACAACCCACGGAGGAAATGACAGACACGGATGTCTGAATCGAAAGAACGGGGGTGAGAGAGTGCTGACAAATGAAGCCCTCTACCAGAAGACGCCTCAGCAGCTGACAACGCTGCTTTACGAAGCGCTGCTGGAACGTCTGACGGAGGCAGAAGAGGCGGCTGAAGCAAAAAATTATGCCGCAGCTTCAAAAAATATTCAAAAAGCAGTGGATATTCTGACCCGTCTCGGAAGCGGCTTAAACTATGAAGCGGGTATCGTGGCAGATCAGCTCGAGCAGGTATACAATTACGCTGCCGATGAGTTGGTCCGCGCTGTCTACAGCGGTAATTATGAGGTCATTGGTGCTGTAAGGGAGCTGCTTCAGCCGGTCGCGCAGGCATGGAACAAAGCGGCTTCGACATCCGCTGCCAGGACGACAGCCGGGCAGCGGACACAGACACAGGCTTATGACAAACTGAGCATGTATGAATAACAGCGGGAGTGAATATACGTGAAAATTAACAATAACATTCAGGCATTGAACGCCTATCGAAATTTAAACCAGAACCAGGGAGCCACTGCGAAAAACCTCGAAAAACTCTCTTCCGGTCTCCGGATTAACCGGGCGGCGGATGACGCAGCCGGGCTTGCTATTTCCGAGAAAATGCGATCCCAGATCCGGGGCTTGAAAATGGCCGAACGGAACGCGATGGACGGCATTTCCCTCATTCAGACATCGGAAGGCGCGATGCAGGAAATCCATGAAATGCTGCAGCGGATGCGCGAGCTTGCCACACAGGGAGCTAATGATACGAATACCGACCAGGACCGGGAAGAGATCCAAAAAGAAATCGATCAGCTCCTGACTGAAATTGACAGTGTCGCAGAAAAAACAGAATTCAATACGCGCAAGCTGTTAAACGGAGAGAGTGCCATTTTGTCGACGATTGACAACGATTCTAATGCGGCTGGACTGACCCGGGATCCGGTAGTTACCGATGCTTCGCTGCGGTCAGGATCATACGCGCTGGAAACAACAGGCACCGAAATAGTTAGAGAAGTTGTCCAGCCAGGAGCGGGAATTTCTGCGGTTGATGGAGATACTGATGCTGAAAGAATATCATTCACCGATTCAGGCCCAGACAGCGAAAATACGCTCGGCACGTATACGATCAATGTGACAAATCTTCAGCGGAATGAAGATGGCGATGCGGTTAGTGCTTCTGTGGAGGTAACCGGTCCGGATGGTCTGCCGCGTGGGGAAAAGAAAGAAATAGTATTAAATTCTGATACGCCTCAGGACGAAGAAGTCGGCGGGTTGACGATCGGTTCCGACCGGGTTGCCGAAATCAGCAAATCCGGGACACTTAAAGTATCCCTGGAAGCGAAAGCAACGTTTAACGTTACGCAGCAGAGTCTCACAGACGATGAGTTTGTAAGTATTGCTGCGGATAAAGAAATCACAACAGTGAACGGGAAAATCAAGCACGGCGGCATGGAGTTTCAGTTTGACAGCTCCATCAGCGATTCGGCTGATCAGGAAACGCAGTTTGATATAACGAACAATGCGCTGGCTTTCCAGATCGGTCCGAATACAAATCAGAGTGTAAATATTGATATTCCACAGCTGAGCGCGGTGGAACTTGGCATTGATTCGATTTCTGTCACGACACAGAAAGAAGCGAATGACACGATATTTGCACTCGACGGCGCCATCCAGCAGGTATCGTCTTTACGGGCAAAGCTCGGTGCGGTTCAGAACCGGATGGAGCACACGATCAACAACCTCCAGGTAACGCATGAGAACCTGTCCAGTTCCGAATCACGGATCCGTGATGCCGATATGGCGGAGGAAATGACCGAATTTACACGAAACAATATTTTAAATCAGTCCGCGACAGCGATGCTGGCCCAGGCAAACCAGCTGCCGCAGGGCGTGCTGCAGCTTCTGCAGTAACATATAGGTTGGAGGACTGCCGGGGAAAAGACCGGCAGTCCTTTTCAATAGAAATGGAGGTTTCCCGGGCGCCGGGTGTTTCCGGGAAGAACAACCTGTGATAGGCTTAAAGCAGAACAGAGAGGTGACTGACATGGATATTTCCCGTATACAAAAATCCTCTGTGCAGCGGACCGGACGGCCCGAGACGCAGAAAACCGAAGCCGGTGTTACGTTTCAGGAGATTATGAAGCAGGGAAGACAGAACAATGCCCAGTATGAACGGCTCGGCCAGCTGCTGCATCAGATTGAAGATCAGGGAAAAGTACTTTCTGAATCGCGCACGGTCGAAGAATTAAGAAAGTACAAGCAGCTTGTGAAAGAATTTATGGACGATGCAGTAAAAACCGGACTGAATCTGGAAGAAAACCGCGGATTTAACCGCCGCGGGAGAACGAAAGTATATAAAATTGTCAAAGAAGTTGATTCGAGACTGGTCGATTTGACTGATGCTGTGGTCCGCACTCAGAAAAAAGGCCTGGATATATTAAAAATGACCGGGGAAATACAGGGGCTGCTTGTAAATCTGTACGCCTGACAGCAATCGAACGGCTAATTTTAAGGAAAACGGGTATAGAACCTGGAATAAGTTTGAAGGAGGCTGCAGGCATGTTTTCGAGCACCTGGTATTTTAAAACGGAAATGGAAGAACCAAAAGAGAAAGTGTGGAATTTCTTTCAGAAAAACGACAATCTCGTGGCAATCACCGGCTTTCCAAAAATTGAGCTTGAAGGAGACCGCACGGTTTATGAAGGCGCACAGATTGTCCTTCACATGAACTTCTATCTTTTTAAGCTCCGATGGGAAGGCGCTATTGTTGAACGGCAGGAAGGCGCCTATTTCATCGATGAAGGCAGAAAGCTTCCTTTCCCTTTCCGCTCGTGGCGTCACACGCATGCTTTTAAAGAAACAGCGGAAGGAAAAACAAGAATGATTGACCGCGTGGAATTCTCAAGCTGGCTCCCTGCACCGCTGATTAAGCTGATGCTTGCCGGCATGTTTTCAGACCGGAAAAGACAGCTGCGTATGTATTTTAAGCACGTCAATTAAACGAGGCTGGGACAAAACCAGCATCAAAAGAAGCCCTTACCATTTTTGGTGAGGGCTTTCTGTATGAGGGGGTTGATCCTTTCAATGCCAATCGCTTGCCGCGGGCAAGGCTTCAGCTAACCGCCGCAAAAACAGCGGCGGTGGATCTTCAGCCCTTGCTTTTCCCGCAGGCGTCTCTTGTCTTTTCACGATCAACCCATGATAAAGACCGCACGGTCTTGATTTCCCGATAAAAAAAGGATACCTTCAGGTTAAGTTAGAACGACCAAGTCATAACAAAACCGGAGGTATCCTTATGTTTAAAGAGTATAACATGGATCAGCTCGTTCTGCCGATGGATTTATCCTTTCAATTACAAAAACATGATGTGGCCTTTGCGGTAAATGATCTCATTGAATCTATACCGGAAGAAGCCTTTGATGCATTTTATACAAGCAATGGACGGCCTTCGTATCACCCGAAAATGATGATGAAAGTCATTCTTTGTGCCTATACGCAATCCGTTTTTTCCGGACGGAAAATAGAGGCTATGCTGCATGACAGCATTCGTATGATGTGGCTCGCCCAAGGATATACGCCGACCTATCGAAGCCTTAATCGATTCCGTGTTCACCCGAATATTCAGGAACTATTACGTCAATGCTTTGTCCAGTTCCGATGCCGATTGGTTGAGGAAGAGACCATCGATAACGAAGCGATATTTATCGACGGGACGAAGATCGAAGCGAACGCTACGAAATTCAGCTTCGTGTGGAAAAAATCTGTTCAACGCTATCACCAGGACGTGATTACCAAGTCGAAGGCGATGTATGATGCATTGGTGGAGCAGGAAATCATTCCAGCGATCGAACGGGACCAGGAAGAGGAAGACATGTTGACGGACCAGGAAATGAAAGACATGCACGAATCGTTAGACCGGACGGTCGAACAGTTCAACGAACAAATCGAACAAAGCAGCGATGCGCAGGAAAGAAAACAGCTGCGCTCGGCCCGCAAGGAGCCCAAGGAAAAACGAAAGAAAATCAAGGAGTTCATCGATCGGAAAATCCGGTATGAAAAAGACCTTGCGATCCTCGGGGATCGAAACAGTTATTCGAAAACCGATCCGGATGCAACATTCATGCGAATGAAAGATGATTACATGAGAAATGGCCAACTAAAAGCCGGGTATAATCTTCAAATAGCGACAGAAGGGCAGTATACGCTCGCTTATGATGTCTTCCCAAATCCAACAGATACCCGGACCCTTCTTCCCTTTCTTGACACGATCGAAAAGGACTATTTCCCTCTGCCCGACTACCTGGTCGGAGACGCCGGATACGGAAGTGAACAAAATTACGACACGATCCTTTCCAATCATCCAGGTACCACTCCCTTAATCACCTACGGGATGTACCGCAAGGAAAAGAAGCGATCGTTCAAACAGGATCCCTACCATGCCGTAAATTGGGAATACGATCCGGAAGAGGATTCGTTCCTCTGTCCTAACGGACAAAAAGTCCCTTTCCGTTATAGGTCCCGCCGAAAGGATCGATCAGGATTTGAGCGGACATTCAAGGTCTACGAATGTGAAGACTGTACGAGTTGTCCTTTCCGCGTCGATTGTTCCAGGGCGAAGGAGGGGACGAACCGAAAGGTTTATTACAATGAGCGATGGGAAACGCAAAAAGCACATATCCGCCAACTGCTTTCGGAAGAGAAAACTGGAGCCATCTATGGTCGGCGCAAAACCGACGTGGAACCAGTTTTTGGATTTCTGAAGGCGAATTTGCGTTTCACCAGGATGTCGGTGAGAGGAAAAGCCAAGGTAAAACAAGAACTTGGATTCGCACTCATGGCCGTGAACATGAGAAAGTTCACGGCCATGAGACAGATTCATTATTGCTTCTCCCAAACAAAACGCTTTCGACGACCCGCCTGGGTCATCGAAAGCGTTTTTTACGTGCTGGAGAACTATTTTGTCCCAGCCTCGTTTAGTTACGTATGTTATATCACATAGATGGATTTGTTTTGCGGAGTTCATGCAGGTACCCATTTAAATGCGCAAGAATTTTACTTCTGGGAATGATCCCTTTAAACTGGCCGTCATGGTTTTCAACACAGACGAAAGGATACTGAATGGAAAGCGACATAACTTTTTCAAAAACAACATCTGCTTTCACTGCAGAAAAATCACGTTCCATCACTTCCTCCACCGTAAGGGAGGATAATTTTTCCGGTTCCATCCGTTCCACGCCTAAAATGGAATCCAGAATTTTTGCTTTACTAATGATTCCGCGCAGACAGCTGTCCATACCCAGCACCGGAATAGCGGTATAGCCGGATTTCACGAGAACGAGCAGGGCGTGCTCCAATGAATTATCAGGCTGTACATGAGCAACCTGGTCAGCGGGAATGATAAATGTGTCAATTCCGCCGGCTAATAAGTCTGTTTCCTGAATGTTTGGCATACACAGCACACTCTCTATGACAATTTAGTTACTCTCTTATGGTAAAGGGAATTCACGCTCCTGTCAATTGTAAGCGTTTACAAATCTACACTTTTATGGAGGGTTACGGACGGTTTCAATCATATGAAAAGGCGCAGCGGCCGGGATGGAGCCACTGTCTCTGCATCCCTGGCCGTGCATCCGGCAGATGTCTGTTATTTTCTCATTTTAAATGCCGCATTCAATTGACCTCGGAGCATTTTGTTCCGGATATCAGACTTTTTCATTTCTTCGCGCCGGATTTCAAACGTCTGCATCCCGTCTTCCATTTTATTTGCAATGTCGACGAGACGTTCGACGTCTGCAAATGAATATTTTCTGGTTCCGCCTTTGCTCCGGTCGGGGAAAATCAGCTTACGTTCTTCGTAATACCGTATCTGTCTTTCGGTAAGACCTGTGAGCTCACTGGCGATTCCAATTCCAATCACCTTTTTATCTTTATAGGATACAGGCTCTGCCAAAGGAATCTCCATCCTTCCAAATAAGAACTTTTTATATACTATAGCACGATAGAAAAAGCAGGCGTGGAAAATTGTCAGATAATCTGACGGTTTTCATCGAAATCAGTTTCCGGATCACTGCTGCAGTTTTTTGATCATGTCTTTTAACTCTTTAATATCGTTTCTCGTCTGCTCAACTTCCCGTCTGAGCGCTTCCGCTTCTTCATCAGGAGGATGGTCTTCGCTTTTATCAACATTTGAGACAATTACTCCGATAAACAGGTTGAATATAACGAATGTACCAACGAGAACAAAGCTGACAAAATACATCCAGGCAAAGCTGTGTACTTCCATAATAGGGCGCATTACCTGAGAAGCCCAGGACTCCAGTGTGACTACCTGGAACAGCGTGAGAAGTGATAATTCCAGCGTGCCGAAATATTCGGGGGAGGTTTCCTGAAACAGCATCGTACCAATCACCGCAAAAATATAGAAAATAATGCTCATTAACAGCATAATATTTCCGAGTGACGGAATGGTCATAATGAGTGCATCGACAAGTCTCCGGAGGGACGGAATGACAGATACGGCCCGGAAAACACGAATCACACGCAGAATCCGGAGCACGGTAACGAAGTGGGCTCCCATAAAAATGTGTCCAGCAGCAACGATGCAGAAATCAAACCAGTTCCAGCTGCTCGAAAAAAATGACTTCAGTGAGGAAGAGGCAAGAAGGCGCATCGCTATCTCCACCGTAAATATCCACAGAAGAATCCGGTCCAGGCTCTGGAAAAAAGATTCCCTGCCTTCATAAATGGAAGGGTACGTTTCCAGACCGACTAAAACCGCGTTGAATAGAATCAGCAGAATAACCGCTGACGTAAAAGCTGTATGGGTGACTATGTTGTTTAAAGACTGTTTCCAGTTGGAAACCACTATTTTTCACGCTCCTGTTCATTAAAAGATGATCAGCTATGTAAAAAGCCTGTCGGACATTAGGTGTCCGGCAGGCACAGTGAGGGAGACCGGCTAAGGAAAAGGCGGACCGGCTTCTCAGTCTGTTTTTTCAGCAGGCTGCCTCGCGCCGAGTTCACCGGCACGTTCGTGTGCTCTTGTTATGCAGGCAATTAAAGCTTCCTGGACGCCGCGGTCCTGGAGCACATGAAAACCCGCTTCGGTGGTTCCGCCGGGGCTCATAATCTGTGTGTAAAGTTCTTTCGGTGTTTTTTCTTCCGCCTGCACGCGTCTGCTTGCGCCGATTAACGTCTGGGCAACGAGGTTTCTGCCTATGGATTCGGGAATGCCGATATTTGCAGCAGCTTTTTCCATCGACTCCATTAAGTAATAAATATATGCGGGACCTGTCCCGGTGAGTGCCGTTACAGCATCCATAATAGATTCTTCAATGACGGCAGTTTCACCGATCTCCTTTAATAAATGGAGGAGATCTGTTTTTTTAGAATCAGGTACTGTTTTATCAAAAGAGATGGATGTCATCGATGCCTGAACTGCCGCTGATGTATTCGGCATCGAGCGTGCCCAGCTTTTTGACGGATCCAGCTGCTTGAGGGAGTCCAGCGTAATCCCAGCCATAACAGAAACAAATACGGTGGAAGATGATGCAGACTGAAGAAATGGATAGACGGCCTCTTCCCAGTCTTTCGGCTTGCATGCCGCAAAAATAAAGTCCGCATCAACAAGCGCTGACATGCTTCTGCTCGTATGGATGCCATACGTTTTCTCCAGACGTTCCAGCTTTTCATCGTCACTTCGGTTCGTTACGGTGATTTCCGGCGGCTCTTTAAGCTGGGACCAGCCTGCGATCATCGCTTCGGCCATGGAACCGGCACCAATAAAAGTAATTTTCATCGTTGTATTCCTCCTGTAAACTGCAATAGAATTAGTATAACAGGAAAATCACGTCCTGTGGATAATGACAATTGTCCATTCAGAGAAGAGAAGGCGGGGGTTTTATGAATATCGTCATTACCGGTGCGTCAAGTGGACTGGGAGCAGAGACCGCAGCGCTTCTTGCTGCAGAAGGGCATCGTGTCATACTCGGGTCACGGTCCATTCAAAAACTGAAAGAGGTTAAAAAACGGATTCAGTCTGAAGGAGGAAGCTGTGAAGTGTATGCACTGGACGTCACAAATGAACAAAGCTGCGTCCAATTTATGAAGCAGGCGGAAGAAAATAATGGCTCTGTAGATATTCTTATAAACAATGCCGGGGCTGGAACGTTTAAAAAGATAGAAGAGCTCCAGGCAGTGGAAGTGGAGGAAATGCTTTCTGTCAATGTTACAGGCGTTCATAACATGACGAAAGCAGCTCTCCCTTATATGAAAGCGAGAGACCAGGGAAAATTACTATTTATCAGCTCTCTTGCCGGCAAGATCCCAAGTCCGAAAGCGTCTGTATATGCTGCTTCCAAGCATGCGGTTATAGGCTATGCAAGGGCCGTGCGGATGGAACTTGCAGGTACCAATGTCAATGTGTCGATTTTTTACCCCGGCCCGATCGACACACCATTCCTTGATAAGGCCGATAAAACAGGAAATTACCGGAGCCGTCTCGGCCGAATGATGCTGACCGTCCGGGAAACAGCCGTTGCTGTAGGAAAGCTGACAGAGAAAAAAAGCCGTGAAAGCCACCTGCCTAAAGTCGGTTTTCTGCTGTCCGTTTTATACCAGACAGCCCCGAAAATCGTAGAAAAAGCAGCAGGAAAGCAGTTTCAAAAAAAATAGCAGCCGACTCCTGCTCTCTCGAGTCAGAGTTGCTGAAGGATCGTTTTTCCAGTTGAAACCGTTTAAAATCCCGGATACAGGGAAAACAGGTAGAAATGAACTACAATACTATTGAATGAAGCAGGTGAGAGGCATGGGGGAAATTCAACGGGTGCTGAAAGCACGAAACTGGATGAAGACCAATGAAAATTTTCTGGGCACGTGGCATGCACATGTCGGTTATAAAATGGACTTATTTGATGCATTTAAAAAAGCGATTCATCCCGAAGCAGCAGCTGTCGAACAGCAGGTATCCAGCGAACTGCTGCAGCGCTGGGTGGACGTCGGCCTGCAGGTCGGCCATTTAAAACGCGCGCGGAACGGAAAAGTAAAAGCAAAAAAAGATATGATAAAGTATGCATCAAAAAACAGCCGGGAATCTGTCGGTATTCTGCTGGAGGAAATGCTGGAACTGCATATTCCGACGCTTCTGGAGTACCCGGCACTGCTGAAGTCGGATGAGCGCCTTACATATCTCGGCGATAAGTTTGCGGAGGTTGTAGCGGAAACTTCCACTCTTCTTGAAAAAGCAGCTGTATCTCCCATCCTTTCCTGGGTAAAAAAAGAAAAACCGGCAAGCATCATTGATCTCGGAAGCGGCTACTGCGGATATCTTCGTGCTGTTTATGATAAATACCCGAATACCGAACTGATCGGTGTTGAACTGAGCGAAGAAGTCGTAAAAAACGCACGGGAGAAGCACGGTGATAAGATAGATATACGCCAGGGGGATATCGAAAATTTTCTGGAGGAATATGATGGCCGCGCAGATATGATTATGGCGCATAACCTGCTGTACTATTTTCCCCCTGAGGAACGAGAAGACTTGTTTAAGCGGATTTCGCGGACCCTCTCCTCCAAAGGCTCTGTAACTGTCATCTGCCCGCTTGTAAATGCGAAGTACGGCGCTTCATTTACAGCAGCATTTAATGCATTTATGACTGCCCATGAAAACCTGTACCCGCTTCCATCGCCGGAAGATATGGAACGGTTTGCTGAAGCCGGCGGAATGAAGGTGGAAACGTTTAAACCCTTGATACGTGAGGGCGGATGGTATTTAATTAACATGAAAAAACAATCCTGATAGGAAATGGTTTCCTGTCGATCTACAAGCCGCTCCAGGCGATGCAGCAGTATGCTGACAGAGAGGAGCGGCTCTGTTTATGCATAAAACCATTTTTGTTCAAAAACCTTATGTAATTCCTTGTACATTCGTTGTTTATTCATTTTAAGTTGAGGGAATATTAAAAAACAGAAGTTGCAGGAAGCAGGTGCAGAAAAATGACACAAGTGACAGTTATCGGTGCCGGACCGGGCGGATTAGCCTCCGCGCTTCTCCTCGCATCAGAGGGATATGAGGTGGAAGTGTTCGAGAAGCAGCCGTACGTCGGCGGACGGACATCTTCGTTTGAAAAAGACGGCTTTACGTTTGATCTAGGCCCTACATTTTTTAGTATGCCGCATATTCTGGAAGAGATTTTTGAATCGGCAGGAAAAAATCTGCATGACTATGTAGACTTGATCAAGCTGGACCCCATGTATTCTCTTATTTTTCCTGATATGACGATCCGGGCTTCGAGCGATGAGCAGAAAATGTTTGAAGAAATAGAACGCCATTTTCCGGGTAGCGGGGCTTCCTACCAGCGTTTTATGAAAGACACCCGCCGAAAGCTGGCCAGATTATCTCCTATTCTTCAGGCTCCTCACGCATCTCTTACAGATTATTTGAGACTTAGAAGCTTAAAGGCACTTCCGGAACTGGAGGTGGGGCGCTCCCTATACGACGTGTTAAAACGGTATTTCGACGATGACCGTTTGGCGCTTGCTTTTACGTTTCAATCGAAGTATCTGGGAATGTCTCCGTGGGACTGCCCGGGTGCGTTCAGTATTCTCTCCTTTATGGAGCATGAATACGGCGTATACCATCCAAGGGGCGGAATGAACCAGCTTACAAAGGCATTGGCAGAAGCCGCAGAAGAAGCTGGGGCTGTCATCCATACGGGTGCCGGGGTAAAATCCATTCACCTTGAAGGGAAGACAGTAACCGGTATCACGCTTGATAATGGAGAACACAGACCGGCTGACCACTTAATTGCAAACAGTGATTTTGCCTATACGATGGAAACGATGCTTCCTGAGGGCACCCTGAAAAAATACAGCAGCGAAAAATTAAAGGGAAAAAAATATTCCTGCTCCACGTTTATGATATATATCGGCGTAAAAGGTGAACTTCCTCTGGACCATCATACGGTGCTCTTTGCAGATGATTATAAGAAAAACGTTGACGAAATTATGCAGACGCAGGTTTTGTCTGAGGATCCATCTATCTATGTTCAGAACGGTTCGATCACGGACGACAGCCTGGCACCTGAAGGAGACAGTGCGCTTTATATCCTTGCACCGGTTCCAAATAATCTATCCCGAATCGACTGGGAGAAATATGAGCAGACCTTCCGCGACCTCGTTATTGACACAGTGGCCAGAAGGACCGGAATTGACGATTTAAACAGCCGGATCGTATCAGAGACGATTCTTACACCAAAAGGCTGGCAGGAGGAAAAATATGTATATGAAGGCGCCGTATTCAGCATGGCGCACAATCTCGGGCAGATGATGTATTTCCGGCCGCACAATCAGTTTGAAGAGATAGACGGCCTCTGGCTGACCGGCGGAGGAACTCATCCAGGGAGCGGACTGCCGACGATCTTTGAATCCGCGAAAATTACCGCTGGTCTTATCGGTGCCGGAAAAAAGAAGGTGGGATCATGAAAACGATTATCTGCGGTGCAGGCCTCGGAGGGCTCGTTACAGCTCTTTATGAATTAAAGGCAGGAAATGACGTAGAGGTATTTGAGAAGGATTCCCGCACCGGCGGACGCCTCCGGTACCGTGAGCGGGATGGGCACCGCATTGATGAAGGCCCCACCATCGTCCTGCTTCCGGATATGATTAAAGACATACTAAGTGAACTGCATCTGGAGAAGGAGATCCAGCTCGTACGGATTGATCCGCTTTATCCAATGCACTTTAAAAATGGTCCATCCTTTTTGAAATGGAGTGATTCGTTTAAGCAGGAACAGGAAATTGAGCGGCACTTTCCCGGAGAGTCCGGCGGGTATAAAAAATATGTGAGAGAGATGAACGATTCGTTTCTGCAGGGAAAGCAGTCCTTTCTGGACCACTCCTTTGCAGATCCGAAAAATTTCTGGACGGCAGGAAATGTGAAAACACTGCTGAAGCTGAGAGCCTATCAGTCTGTCAGGAAGCAGTCCGCCCGCTATTTTCGCAGCACTCAGCTGCAGGAGGCGTTTTCTCTGCAGTCGCTTTACATCGGCGGCTCCCCTTCCGCTACTCCTGCAATGTATTCGCTCGTATCCTACAGCGAACATGCCCACGGGATATGGTATGTATACGGTGGATACGCCTCGCTTGCAGAAAAGCTTGAGACCGCTGTGCGGGAGCGGGGAGGAACAGTCCATTTGAACGAAGGCGTGGAGAAGGTACTTACAAAAGAGCATTCAGCATATGGAGTGGAGACAGAAACGGGAGCGTATTATGGAGACAGAGTAATATTAAACGGAGACTTTCCAGGAGCAGAAAAACTTCTGCCGGAAAAGAAAAAACGTTCCTATACACCTTCTTCCGGCTGCCTGTTATTTTATATCGGTCTGAACGAAAAACCTGCATGCAGCTATGTTCATCAGTTTTACATGGGCGGCGGACTGGATTCACACATGAACGCAATGTTCAAAAACGATACGTTTGCGGATGATCCTTCCTTTTATGTATTTCATCCAGGTCTCATCGATGATTCTCTAGCACCGGAGGGCCGCTTTACTCTTTATGTACTCGTCCCCGTACCGGATGCATCGAAAAAAACAAAAGACGAATATGAAGAGTACGCTGACAAAATCCGTGAAAATATCTACATGCAGATTGATCCGGATCTTAAAAGAAAAATTATCTGGGAGGAACAGAAAACGCCTTTCGAAGCAGAGCAGGAAGGATTGTTTGAAGGCGGAAGCTTCGGGATCGCGCCGACACTTCTGCAGTCCGGTGTGTTTCGTCCTCAGCTGAAAGCCGCCGGATGGGAAAATGTCTACGCAGTGGGTGCTTCTGTTCATCCGGGAGGCGGCGTTCCAATCGTAATGAATGGGGCTAAAATCCTAAATGATATTTTACGGCGTGAGGATAACGATGCCGTCGCGGTGAAAAAAGATCGTACAACGGGTAAAATATGATAATCTGATAGTAAGATTGTTTGAGAGGAGCCGATCCGATGAAAACGGAAGCTGCATATCAGCACTGCAGGCAGATCATTGATAAACATTCAAAAACGTTTTCTAAAGCGTTTCAGCATCTTCCGGGAGATAAACGCAGGGCAGTATGGGCGGTTTACGCTTTCTGCCGGACGGCCGATGATATTGTAGATGAAGATCTCCCGTCGTCAAAAGACCTTCATGAATTTCGGAAAGACCTGGATGTTTTTCTGTCCGGTGTTCTGCCGAACGATGAGCCTTTATGGACAGCCCTGGGGGATGCGTTTGAACGATTTCATTTCGATAAAAAGCCGTTTTATGATATGATCCGCGGTCAGGAGATGGACTTATATCATTATCAGTATGAAACGACTGCCGATGTTCTCCGCTATTCTTATTATGTGGCGAGTTCTGTCGGACTGATGCTGCTGCCAATTCTTGCACCGGGGAAGGAACAGAAGCTTCACCAGAGTGCCGTCTATTTAGGGTATGCGATGCAGATCACAAATATTCTGCGGGATGTAGGAGAAGATTTTGAGCGGGGCAGGCTTTACCTTCCTGAAGAACTGCTTCAGACATATGGCTGCCGGATCGAAACGGTCTGCCGGGAAAGGAAGCCGGACGCAGCTTTTATTAACGTCTGGGAACACCTGGCGGCTGAAGCCGAGGCGTACTATGAGCTCGGGCTTAAAGATATTCATCTATATCCGATGCATTCGCGTCTGCCTGTGCAGGCTGCAGCGCTTTTGTATCAACAGATTCTGAACACAGCAAGACGGAATCAATATGATGTATTTCAAAAGCGTGCAGTTGTTTCCAGTGAAGAAAAAAAGCGCATTCTATCAAATCTGCAGACAGCTGCAACCTCTTGAGCGCTGCCCTGAAGAACTTAAAAAGCCGTGCTGCCCATCCTGCAGCACGGCTTTTTATAATTGATAAAGCAAAAAAAGGATGATAACGGCAGTGGAATAAGCTGTGCCGGCCCGTTCCGTTCAGGAGAGGGAGTACTCCTTTATCACTAAATCAGCGGTGTTCATGCCGCTCATTGTTACCATGGGAGAACCGCCGCCGGGGTGCGTCGAACCGCCGCAGTAATAAAAATTGGATAAGTCTCTGCTTTTATTTCCGGGACGCAGAAAGCTGCTTTTTTTCGAGTGGGAGGATAACCCGTAAAGCGCTCCCCGGTAGGCGTTGTACTGCTGCTCCACGAACCCGGGATCCAGTATTTTTTCCGCAGCAGGTGGTTTTGTCAGCGGAAGGCCCCGTTCTCGTAGTTTTTCCCACAATCGATCTTTGGAAAAAGGCTGCTCTGCGCCTGTTCTGGCAGGAGCGTTGACTAAAATAAAAGTATTTTCTCCGCCGGGACGCCTTTCGGGTTCTGTCTTTGCGGACGTGCAGAGATAAATGATCGGGTCTTCTGCAAACTGCCTCCGGCGGAAAATTGCATCGAATTCTTCTTTCGGATTCTCTCCGAAGAAGACGTGGTGATGGTTAAGCGGAAGCGATTCATCAATATCAGCCAGCAGCACCCAGGCGGACAGAGAGGGCTCTGCTTTATTGAAAAAAGTGTCCGGCATCGACGGTCTTGCCGATGGAGGAAGAAGTGCCGGAACCTGCGTCATCAGATCTCCATTTAGTATTAAGACATCGGCTTCGTACACCTGGTGATCCGTAACAGCAGCAGTAACTTTCTTATCCTTTATGACGAGCGAGCGGACAGCTTCTTCTGTGTGGATGCTGACGCCGAGCGTGCGTGCTGCACGTGTGAGGCCCTCTGCAATGCTTGGGTTGCCGCCCTCTGTGTAATACACGCCCTGGGAGAGCTCCAGATGGCCGATAAGGCCGAACGTTGCCGGTGCTGTATAGGGAGAAGAACCGATGTACGTTGCATACCGGTTAAATGCCGCTGTTATTCGCTCGTCACGGAAAAAACGGCGGTGAAAATGATCCATCGTTTCAAATGGACGTACTTTCGTAAACGCTTTAAAAAGAGAAGGGGACATATATGTTTTCGGATGGTGAAATGTCCGCTTAAAAAATTGAGCGGCAGACTGCTCATACAGCTTTCCGACTTCAGTTAAATAATTCTCATATTGATCTGCCGCAGACCAGTCAATTTTCTCAAGCTCTGTTTTCATCTGCTCTTTATTTGAGGAGAAGGTAAATGAGCTCCCATCTTTAAATTGATTGGTCGTATGATTTTCTAAGTGCCTGAAGGAAAAATAGTCATCCGGATCAAGTCCGGCATCCGTAAGCACCTGTTGAAAAATATGCGGCATCGTAATCGTATTCGGTCCATAGTCAAACGAAGCACTTCCGACCTGCATCCGCTGCATTTTCCCGCCGCAGTGGCTGTTTTTTTCAATAAGCGTAACTTGAAATCCGGCAGACTGCAGCCGGATGGAGGCGGCAAGTCCTCCAAGACCTGCCCCGATAATAACTGCTTTTTGTGTCATGAATAGCTCCTGCCTTTCCAGTGAAATCTTTTACCAGACAGCTGTGTCTGAGCAGAACGAATGAGAACGGCGATCGATGCTGCGGCGGCTGCGGGGAAGAGAAGCGCTGTCCACCAGGGCTGCCTGCTCTTTCGATCCGACAGCCATTTAATCATAACGGAAAGAAGAAGCGGTACCACCGCCAAATATTCTCCTGTGAATAATCCGGCTGCTGCAAGCGGCAGTGGAAGTATAAAGAGAATAGTAAATGCTGCAATGTAGAGAACGGCTGCAATATAGCTTCTGCCGAGGCCGGGGAAAAAATTTTTAACGAAGCCGTTCCATACTTCCCGGTTTGTATCATACATATAGCACGTCACCAGTGGAGCAGGGTTTACCAGGTGAACACCGAAGCCGTTTTTTTTCACTGCTTTGGCAAGATGGATATCTTCAACAAGAGACTGTTTTACCGATTCGTGACCACCGGTTTTTTCGTAGGCTTCTCTCGTAAAAAGCATAAATGCCCCATGGGCTGCGGAAGCAGGAGGCCAGGTTGAATAATTGGCGGCTGCTGCCGGAAGAAAGGCATAGACGAGAAAGTGCTGCATCGGAATTATGAGCTTACCCAGAAACGAAGAGGCCGGCACCTTTGGGAAGCCGGTTACCAGTCCATCTGAATCTCTCATTGAAGCCAGTGCTGCTCCTGCTGCATGGGGATGCAGCTCGACATCCGCATCGATAAATAAGTAATAATCCCCATCAGCTGCTGCAGCCAGTTGATGACAGGCATGAACTTTTCCGACCCATCCATCCGGCAGAGTGCGTCCTTTAATAATTTGGAGAGGAAGCTTTTCCTGCCAGACGCACAGTTTTTCATACGTAGTATCTTCTGAATGATCATCGAGCACGATGATCTCCATTGGCGGGCTTGAAAGCTTTTGAACAGAGGCCAGAAGCCGGTCTACATTTTTTTCTTCATTCCGCATGGGAATCAACAGGGAGTAGGGCGCGCTGCTCTGCTCCCTGTTGGAAGGAGCCAGGTCGGAAACGATCCGCGTATTGATAAATGTCCATATAAGGAGCCCTGTCAGAATAATAATCAGAACGGCAGTCATCGACCTGCTCCTTTCCAAAGACCTTTTACATTCTCCCAGGCAGCACCGATCCCTTCTGCTCCCCTCAGGACTGTCTGCCAGTCGGCTTGGTCCCGACTGAAAATCTGATCCTGAACGAAATGAAACTGCTCCTGCATACATGTCTGAATATGGGATGTCCACTGCTTCCGGCTCCATGAAGGTGCACCAGTGATTTCAGATACGTAAACAAACCACTCGGGCTGCTGCTGATGAAACAATCCGTGGTAAAACGTCATATTATAGATACGGGTATCCGGCACTTCCGTTTTCAGCCATGCAGCTCCAGATGAAATGCGGATCGGAGCCCCAAGAGGAACTTCTCTGCCCTGTGGAAATAGAAAAAGTGGCTTTTCGTCATCCAGAACAGCAGAAGCTTCTGCCAGAGATTCTTTTGTCTTCTGAAGCGTTGAAGTGTCTACAGGGAGCGCTCCGACCTTCTCAAAAAAAGGGAAGCGGTCCAGTCCTTCCCGGTCCATAAGGGCCCGTCCGTCCAGGTTCCACAGCCGCTGATTAAGATACAAAAGCAGGAGCGGATCCCACCAGGTGCTGTGATTCATCACTACAATCGTCCGGCCGGAAGCAGGAGCGTGGCTATTTCTGTGCAGATGGACACGGGAAAAGTGTCGTTTGATCAGCCAGGTATTATACGGGTGAAAGACAGCCGGAAAAACACTCATATGCGTTTCCTTCCTGCTGCCGTTCCATAGAGAATGTATACAGCTGCGAGGAGACCTGCACAGAGAATCGGCGCCAGAATGAGGCCTCCTGCTGCGGCGGTAATAACAAACATGATAATCATCAATCCGTAAAGGAGAAGCATTTTATGGCTCCAGAAAGGACTTCTTGTGTTTTTCCATACGCTGTTTCTGAAAAACAGCAGGCTGATGAGAAGATGGAAAACAAATGATAGAATAAACCACCCTGCAAAATTACTGAATGGTATACCGTAGTAAGCGCCGGTATCCTCCCAGATCCAATACTGCTTTACTTCATATGCTACCGGATCAATAATTAAATCCATGATGACAGCGCATAGAGAAGCGTATACAGCATAGACCAGCCTTGGAAAGGCAGGTGCCAGGGAAGCGGCGGGAGCGGCAACAGCGTGTGCTGCAGCGGTGACCATTACCCATGCAAAGCCGATCGTTACCGGAACACCGAGAAGTTTTGGACCAAAATCGGCTTCGTAATAATAACTGCCAAAGAAGAGGCCGGTATGTACGCCGAAGCTTTCAATCAGAATGGAACCGAAGAAAATGATGAGAACAAGCAGCAGGCCGGCTGCGGGGTTGGAACTTCTCAGGAAAAAAACGGCCCCGAGCAGGCCGGAAGTTACGAGAAAGACAACGTTCGCCCATTCCAGCCACGGAGGAACAAGATCAAATGCCAGCAGCACGACACCAATTGCATACCAGATTAGAAAAAAGCGGAACAAATAATGCTCCCATGGTTTTGTTTTCATTAACACACCAACTTTCCATGATTATGTACCTTTATGATATTTACCCTTCCCGGGTCCTCATTAAGCGCCGTTCCCCCGAAGGTTTAATGACCCGGCTTCCGGGGAATGTCAATGACGAACCATTAGTTTGCAGATTTACAGAGGTCTGCTATACTATGACGGTGCGCGACTTGTATATACACCATAATATCAAATTAAAGGAGTCGTTTTGTATGCTTAAAAAATTATTTGGACTCGACAAAAAACAGGAAGTGGAAATGCCGGAAGCAGACGGTAAAGATATTCTCGTCAGCCCGGCTGACGGGGAAGTCGTAGCCCTTTCCGAAGTTCCTGACCCTACCTTTGCTGAAAAAATGATGGGGGACGGCGTTGCTGTAAAACCATCATCCGGAGTGATTTCTGCGCCGGTCCATGGAGAAATCGTCCAGCTTTTCCCGACAAAGCATGCTGTCGGTCTTAAAACCGTCAACGGAATTGAAGTGCTGATTCATATCGGTATCGAAACCGTTAACATGCAGGGAGACGGTTTTAAAGCTTTTGTGAAAGAAGGAGACAAAGTAGCTCCTGGAGATAAGCTGATCGAATTTGATATGGATCTCGTCAACGAGAAAGCGGAAAGCACGATCACCCCTATTATTATTACGAACGGGGATGCCGTTGGTTCCATCGATAAGGTGGAAGGAAAAGAAGTGAAGGCAGGCGAGACGGAAATTATGTCTGTAACGGCAAAATAACAGAATCAATGAATTGCAGGGCCCTCATCCAGGGTCCTCTTTTTTTGATTCAAATTCGTAGATCCACAAAAAAGAGAGGCGCTCTCATAGGTAAGAGCCCCTCTCCTTAAACAATTTCCACCGTTACACTTCAACTACAACGGACGGGTCAATAAATATCATGACAAGAATACCGGCGGCGAAACAATAAATGGCAAAATAGATAAGCTTACTCTTTTTAAGAAAATCGATCAGCCAGATGATCCCGAGCATAGAAAAGATGAAAGTGACGACAAACGATAGGATGAGGTTCGGTACGGTTACATACGTGACCATTTCCATCGTAAAATCACTGACTCCAAGTACGGTGGAACCTAAGATGACCGGTATAGCCAGTAAAAAGGAGTAGCGGACGGCCGTATCTTTGTCGAGACCTCTGAGCAGGCCGACAACCAGAGTTGCGCCGGAGCGTGAGATACCAGGGAATACAGCCAGTGTCTGACCGAGTCCCACAATGACAGCATCTAGAAACGTCATGTCCTTTTCCTGTTTTCGGCCTGTGCGGTGGAATCGTTCAATAAACACGAGGGCAAACCCGGTTAAAATCAACGCGGAGCCAATGACATAAGGTGACTTCAGCCCTTCTCCGATCGTATCAGATAAAACCGCGCCGAGTCCGCCTGTAATGACGGTAGCGGTAAGGATGTATACGCCGAAAAAGAATTTCGTTCTATCTTTATTGTCTCTGTGGGCTATGTAACGGAAAAATCCCTGCAGCACTTCCCACATATCCTTCCAGAAATAAAGAAGGACAGCCAGAACAGAGGCAAGGTGAAGAAAGATTTCAAATGATAAGCCCGGAAATGAATACCCGAACATTAACTGTACAATGACGATATGTGCTGTACTGGAAATGGGAAGAAATTCAGTGATTCCCTGCACCACACCAAAAATTAGTGCTTCAATCCATGTCATAAACAAAGCCTCTTTCTCTCTATATAAATTAGATACCTGCCTTATTGTACCAGATTGGCGAATTGCTTAGAACGTCAATTTTGTGAAAAATATCGTAAACGCTGTGCATGCAGCGGACAATTTCGTATACTTGTCGTATGAGGGAGTTGGTACGATGCGGAAACTTATCACTTATATACTTGCGGCAGCGGCACTTGCAGCGGCCGGTTTTGTCATTTATTCCGAGATGAGGCCGGAACCTTCCAACGGCAGCGAAGCTCTGGAAGCATATCTTGAAAATCAGGGGATTGAACGGGATCTGCCGGCAGGAGAAGAGACTGTAAGTCATGAATCTATTGATGAAACCGGGGTGCAGCCGGGAATGCAGGCGCCGGATTTTACGCTGGAGACGATAGAAGGAGAAGCGTTTCAGCTGTCTGAACTCCGGGGAGACTATGTCTTAGTGAATATGTGGGCAACCTGGTGTGGTCCGTGCAAAGACGAAATGCCGGACTTTGCCCAGTTTTATGAAGAATACAAAGAAGAAGGCGTCAACGTTGTCGGAGTCAATATGACCTCTACAGAAACAGGACTCACCCCCGTTGAACAGTTTGTGGATGATTTCAGCCTGCCATTCACGAATGTACTGGATAAAGAAGGGGAGATTGAATCTCTGTACGAAGTATATGCCATGCCGTCGACGTATTTAATAACACCGGACGGCCGCGTGGCCATGAACCGTCCGGGGCTTATAAATTATGACGTTCTCGTAGAAACATATGAAGAAGTAAGAGAAAACAACGAAGCATCGTAGACGTTTCTCCTGTCAAATAGTTAATCGAACGGAACAAACCGAACGATGCCTGAAGCTCTTAACAGCGTTTCAGCATCGTTCGGTTTGTTCATTGAGCCGTGTTTCATCCCGGGCTTCTTCAATGCCCACAGAAATCAGCTGCGGTGATTTGTATAAAAAGAGGCAGGAGCGGCTTTTTGAACGGCTTCAATAATGTCACTGCTGAGAGGCGCCTGATCGGCGGCTTCGAGGTTGGCCTTCAGCTGACTGGACGTTCTGGCACCCTGAATGGCAACAGCCACAGCCGGCTGATCAATAACATAGCGCAGCGCCAGCGTAGAAAGGCTCATTCCCGCTTCCTCAGCAATATTCATGAGGCTGTCAATGGTTTCAGAAAGCTGCTGTCTGCTGTAATCGAGGTAACCGTCGCTTCCGATCTTATCGTATGCGTTCGATGTGAGAAGGCCTTTTGCCACCGGTCCGCGTGCAACGACGTTGATTTCATGCTGCATGAGCGCCGGGAACAACTCCTCGGGCCTCCTGTCCAGAATGCTGTACTGCATCATGTTGGAGACGATATCTTTCTCACTTAAAAAGCGGTTGATAACATTCGGCCGGATGGAAGACATTCCAATGTGGCGGATAAGCCCTTCCTGCTTTAACTCCTGCAGCGCTTCGATCGTTTCATCAAAAGGGTCATCCAATGTGCCGCCGTGCAGCTGATAGACATCAATATAATCCACCTGTAGCCGGGAGAGAGAATCTCTGCAGGCCTGGTGAATATATTCTTTGGATGGGTTCCAGCGCCAGCCGTCAATACCCGGGCCCCATTCGTTACCGCCTTTCGTGGCAATGATCACCTTTTCTCTCATCCCGCGCAGTGCTTCTCCCACTGATCGTTCATTTTCGCCGAACTGGTAAAGGTCCGCTGTGTCGAAGTAATTAATACCACCGTCCACTGCTTCATGCAGAAGGCGTTCGTTTTCGTTCTGGTTATCGGATAGTGACATGCAGCCGAGTCCGATTTCAGAAACGTGAAGTCCAGAAGAACCTAGTTGATTTTTTCGCATCATTAACACCTCCTAACCTGATACTTCCCTCATTCCAGCGGCAGTATTCATTTATCCATTGAATAATTTTTAATAATAAACGCAATGTACAATTGCAGAACGGGTCGGGATAGCCTATGCTTAATAGTGACGAATAGAAGGAGGCTGACCATGTCATCGATGGAGGAAAAAACGATTCAATCCACGCCAATATTCAATGGCAGCGTTATCCGTGTACACGAAGACGAAGTGACGCTTCCAAACGGAAAAACAAGCAGAAGAGAACTGGTAAAGCACCCTGGAGCAGTAGCAGTGATCTGTGTGACAGAAGAAGGAAAGCTTGTTCTTGTCAAGCAGTACCGGAAAGCGCTGGAGAAAGCAATTGCAGAAATCCCTGCAGGGAAACTGGAAGCAGGAGAAGAACCTGCTGTATGTGCCGCAAGAGAATTAGAAGAGGAAACCGGCATACGGGCGTCTAAAATGCGTCCACTGGGATCATTTTATACAAGCCCTGGATTTGCAGATGAGCTGGTTTATCTATTTCTTGCGGAAGGACTGTCGCAGGGAACCGTCGAAGCAGATGAGGATGAGTTTGTGGAAAGAATGGATGTGACCCCCGGCGAAGCGGCAGAAATGGTTCTGAGACAGGAAATTCATGATGCGAAGACGATGTACGCTCTTCTGCTGTGGGAAACAAAATTAAGAACCTCCACTACATGATAATCATTATCATTTGACACTCATTATCATTAAGCATTATACTTATGTCAGAGTATGAGAACCGGGTGTAAGTGTGAATTCGGGGATCGATTGGAGGGAAGCAGCCGTAATGGAGCAGCGCATTGACCGCATAAAAAAACAGCTTCAGTCTCAAAGCTACAAACTGACACCTCAGCGTGAAGCAACTGTCCGCGTTCTGCTTGAACACGAAGATGATCACCTAAGTGCAGAAGATGTGTACATGTTGGTAAAAGAAAAATACCCTGAGATAGGCCTTGCGACTGTCTACCGGACGCTGGAACTGCTGACGGAACTGAAAGTCGTAGATAAAATAAATTTCGGGGACGGTGTATCCCGTTACGATCTGCGTCAGGAGGGAGCAGCTCATTTTCATCACCATCTCGTCTGCCTGGAGTGCGGCGCGGTTGATGAAATTCAGGAGGATCTGCTTGGTGATGTGGAAGATGAAGTGGAAAAGCGGTGGAATTTTCAAATCAAAGACCACCGGCTCACATTTCATGGAATCTGCCACCGCTGTCATTCAGAAGATCCTTCCTCCTGATCGAAGAATAATTACTGCGTTAATAAAAAGCATCAACTTTTATATAAGGAAGCCCGGGGCCTGGGAGCCGGGCTTCCTTATTTTTGCGGGAATGAAAAAGCGCACGGGGGCTTTTCGCTGTTAAGTCAGCGGAGCGCTGCAATCTTCAAAATAAAATATTACATAATTTCATGAGCACATGCACAATAGTTTGAAATTGTGATATGATGGAGCGAGAAAGGGCTCAATGGGAGTGAGGTGCTTTATGCAGCACGAAATAGAAGAATTCATTCATTACCTTACAGTAGAAAAAAACCTGGCTGCTAACTCCATTCAGGCTGCAGAGCGTGATCTGCGGTCCTATCATCGTTTCCTGGAGGCTTCAGGACGGAGCAGATGGACAGACGTAACACGGACAGACATTCTTCTATATCTTCGTGATCTGCATGACAGAGGAAGAGCACCTTCCACTACTGCTCGTGTATTATCTTCCATCCGTACGTTTCATCAGTTTCTTCTTCGGGAAAAATGGAGTGACCACGACCCGAGTGTTCACATTGAAAGACCAAAGCAGCAGCAGAATCTGCCAAAAGTATTATCAAGTTCAGAAGTGGAAGCGCTTCTTCAGCATCCGGGTTCAGAGAAGCCACTTGATCTACGGACAAAAGCAATGCTTGAAATGATGTATGCAACAGGCATGCGGGTGAGTGAACTTGTATCTTTAACGACGGCTGACCTCCATGCAGAGATGGGATTTGTCCAGTGCAGAGGAAAGGGAGGAAAAGAACGGATTATTCCGCTCGGTTCCCACGCTCTCGATGCTGTAACGAATTATATTCAATTCGGCAGAAGCAGACTGCTCCGCGCAAAAGAACAAGCACTGTTCGTGAATCACCACGGTCGTCCGCTGACAAGGCAGGGATTCTGGAAAATTTTAAAGCAGACAGCCCGGGATGCCGGAGTGGATAAAGAATTATCTCCTCATATGCTCCGCCATTCTTTTGCTACACACCTTCTTGAGAATGGAGCCGATCTGCGGGCGGTTCAGGAAATGCTCGGTCATGCTGACATTTCCACCACACAGATTTATACACATGTAACAAAAGTGCGGATGAAAGAAATGTATTCGATGTATCACCCCCGGGCATAGCACTTCATTCACAACACTAGACGTCTGACCTCAGACAATATACAGGAAAGGATGAATTACCAATGAGCAAACAGTCATTCTCACGTATTTTTCTTATCGTTATGGATTCCGTCGGGATCGGCGAAGCGCCGGATGCCGAACAGTTTGATGACAAAGGAGCCGATACTGTCGGTCATATTGCTGAAAAAATGAATGGTCTTTCCATGCCGAATATGGATAAGCTCGGCTTCTCGACGATAAAATCGTATCAGGGAGGTACGATCCATCCGCCAGCTGCATCCTATGGAAAGATGCAGGAACAGTCGGCAGGTAAAGATACGATGACTGGGCACTGGGAGATTATGGGTCTTTACATTGATACGCCGTTCCGGACATTCCCGGAAGGATTCCCGCCGGAACTGGTACAGGAAATAGAGTCCCGTACCGGCCGCCGCGTTCTCGGCAATAAGCCGGCGAGCGGAACTGCTATTCTCGATGAACTGGGGGAGCAGCACATGGAGACAGGTGATTTGATCGTGTACACCTCGGCAGACTCTGTACTTCAGATTGCCGCTCACGAAGATATTATTCCTGCCCACGAACTGCATGAAATCTGCGAAATGGCGCGTGAAATGACAAAAGAAGAGCCTTACATGATCGGCCGGGTTATCGCCCGCCCGTTTATCGGCGGACCCGGTAACTGGGAACGTACAGCGAACCGTCATGATTATGCGCTGAAACCTTTTGGCCGTACCGTGATGAATGAGCTTGAAGATAAAGGCTTCGATTCGATTGCCATCGGTAAGATTTCCGATATCTATGATGGAGAAGGAGTGACAAAATCTCTCCGTACTACTTCAAATATGGATGGAATGGATAAGCTGAATGAAACGTTGAAAATGAATTTTAAAGGACTGAGCTTTTTAAATCTCGTTGACTTCGATGCAAAGTTCGGGCACCGCAGAGATCCTATCGGCTACGGGGAAGCTCTGGAGGAATATGACGCACGACTCCCGGAAGTGCTGGACCAGATGAGAGAAGATGATCTTCTACTTATAACCGCCGACCATGGTAATGATCCTGTTCATCACGGAACGGATCATACGCGTGAATTCGTACCGCTGCTTGCCTATGCGAAAAATGCGCATCCGGTCGACCTCGGTACGCGCCTGACATTTGCTGATATCGGCGCGACAGTAGCAGATAATTTTGGTGTGAAAATGCCGGACTACGGTACAAGCTTTATGAAAGAACTGAGAGGAGAGTAAATCATGACTCAAATTGAAGAAGCGAAGCAGTTTATATTATCCAAAACAGACAATCTGCCTGATATCGGCCTGATTCTAGGATCCGGCCTCGGCGTTCTGGCGGATGACATTCAAAACCCGGTCACTATTCCTTACACAGATATCCCGGGATTCCCATCCTCCACTGTTGCTGGTCATAAAGGCCAGCTGGTCATCGGTGAACTGGAGGGCACACGCGTGGTAGCCATGCAGGGACGATTTCATTTTTATGAAGGCTATTCCATGGATCTCGTAACGTTTCCTGTCCGCGTAATGAAAGCGGCAGGGGTATCTACACTGGTCGTTACGAATGCTGCCGGCGGAATCAACGAATCGTTTGAAGCAGGCGATCTGATGATCATTGACGATCACATTAATCAATTTGGAACGAATCCACTTATCGGCAAAAATGACGATGCACTGGGAGTGCGTTTTCCAGATATGAGTCAGGCCTACGCGCCGGAATTAAAACAGCTCGCAGAAACGACAGCTTCGGAAATCGGCGTCGCTCTCAAAAAAGGCGTGTATGTTGGAAATACCGGGCCGTCCTATGAAACACCGGCGGAAGTCCGTATGCTCCGTACGCTCGGCGGCGATGCTGTCGGTATGTCGACGGTGCCTGAAGTCATTGCAGCAGTGCACGGCGGAATGAAAGTGCTCGGCATCTCCTGTATCTCCAACATGGCCGCAGGCATTCTCGATCAGCCGCTTACGCACGATGAAGTAATGGAGACGACAGAGCGCGTCAAACAGGATTTCCTGCAGCTCGTAACAGCAGTAGTAAAAAAGCTCTAAAAATGAGCTGATTCCTGAAAGGAGGCTCCTGGCCTCCTTTCTGAATTTACTGGATATTAAAGGAGGAAACGTGTATGCGGATGGTCGATATTATTGAGAAGAAACGAAATGGCGGGGAGCTGACAGAAGAAGAGATCCGCTTTTTTATTGAAGGATATACCGAAGGAACGATTCCGGATTATCAAGTGTCTGCCTTAATGATGGCTGTTTATTTCAAAGGGATGAGTGAGAAGGAAACATCCACGCTCACACAGGCGATGGTGGATTCCGGAGACACGATTGATTTGTCTTCGATCGAAGGAATGAAAATCGACAAACACTCCACCGGCGGGGTCGGTGATAAAATCAGCTTTATCGTTGGACCGCTCGTAGCATCGGTCGGCGTACCTGTTGCCAAAATGAGCGGCCGCGGTCTTGGGCATACCGGCGGAACAATTGATAAACTGGAGTCCATTCCCGGTTTTCATGTGGAAATGACAAAAGAGCAGTTTGTAGAAAATGTGAATAAGCATAAACTCGCTGTGGCCGGACAGACCGGAAACCTCGCTCCGGCCGACAAAAAACTGTATGCGCTGCGGGACGTAACGGCAACGGTCGATTCGATTCCTCTTATTGCGGGGTCCATCATGTCCAAAAAGCTTGCTTCCGGTGCGGATGGTATTGTTCTGGACGTAAAGACAGGTTCCGGTGCTTTTATGAAATCACTGGAAGACGCACAGGCACTTGCAGAAACGATGGTTACGATCGGTAACCGGCTCGGACGCCGCACGACAGCAGTGATCAGCGACATGGACCAGCCTCTAGGCTTTGAAGTCGGCAATGCGAATGAAATTAAAGAGGCCGTAGAAGTACTTCAGGGTAAAAACGTCGCAGATCTCCGTGAACTTTCGCTCGAACTCGGTACTCACATGGCTGTTACGGCTGGTATCTTTGAAAATGACCAGGAAGCAAGAAAAGCGCTGGAAGAGAGCATCGAAAGCGGTGCTGCATTCCAGGCGCTGAAAACATTTGTTGATGCGCAGGGCGGGGATGCTTCTGTTCTTGACGATATGACGAAGCTTCCTGAAGCAGCATTTGACGTGGAAGTTCCGGCGCTTGAATCAGGCTATGTCTCCGCCATTGATGCAGCAGCAGTCGGTACAGCTGCCATGTACCTTGGTGCAGGAAGAGCAACAAAAGATGACACGATTGATCATGGTGTCGGCATTACGCTGAAGAAAAAAACCGGCGACTACGTGGAAAAAGGAGAAGCGCTCGTTGTTCTCCATTCCCAGTCCAAAGATGCGGATGACTCCCGTGCAAAAATTACGGAGGCATATTCTATTTCGCCGGAAAAGCCGGAGTCCCGTCCATTGATTCACAAGGTAATTAAGTAAAGTACTTGCCCGGGCAAAAAGAATATGCTACATTGTATAAACATATTGCATAAGAGATAGAGGAGCAGACATGAACAGTATTTCTGTGGAGTGCAGGCAGCACTGGGAAGCAGGGAGAAAGGCATGAATGCCGAAGCCGATTTTTCTGCCGGAAAAAGACGGCTGGGACTGCATTGAATAAGTGCAGTACTGTCACACCCTGTTGTGGAGAACTATCTTTTTTTGTCCGTTTTCAATGGGATGAGAAATGAATGGTGTCTTCACTGTTCATTTCTTTTTTTGTGCTTTCAGGCTGTTTCAGCTCAAGGCACAATACAGGTACTGTTTTGCTTATGCATGCAGAAAGGATGATATCATGCACCTGCGAGGAACGCAGAAAATAAACGAACATGGAAGATTGGAAATTGGGGGAGTGGACAGCTCCGTCCTGACGGAAACATATGGAACACCGCTTTTTGTCTATGACACTGCGGATATAAGAAATCGTGCTGACGAATTTCATCAGGCGTTTATCAATCAGGGCGTTCAATATGAAATTGCTTACGCCTCGAAGGCTTTCAGCTGTATCGCAATGATGGAGCTTGCAGCGGATCTCAGCCTGAGCCTGGACGTCTGTTCGGAAGGAGAGCTCTATACGGCGCTTGAAGCGCGGTTTCCTGTGGAACGCATCCATTTTCACGGAAATAACAAGACTCCTCAGGAGCTGGAAATGGCCGTTGATAACAATATCGGCTGTATCGTCGTCGATAATTTCACGGAGCTCTCCTGGCTGATGGCGCTGACTGAATCCAGGAAACAAAAAATGAATGTACTCATCCGTATCACACCGGGAGTAGAAGCCCACACCCATGAATATATTTCTACAGGACAGGAAGATTCCAAGTTCGGCTTTGATTTAAACAGCGGACAGGCGGATAGAGCGATCCGGATGATTCAGGGAAATGACTACCTTCATCTTAGAGGGGTGCACTCTCATATCGGTTCGCAGATTTTTAAAGCAGAAGGCTTTGAAGAAGCGGTAAAAGAAATCTTCCGCTCGATCCGCTCCTGGAATGAGTCACTCGGTTTTTATCCGGAAGTACTGAACGTCGGCGGAGGATTCGGCATCCGCTACGCAGAAGGGGATAAGCCCCTCCCCCTCCATGTCTACATTGACCGGATGGTGGAAACAGGAAAAGAAGAAGCTGAAAAAATGGGGATGCCGGTGCCGGAGTTCTGGATTGAGCCGGGCCGTGCGCTCGTCGGAGAGGCCGGTACGACGCTTTATTCGACTGGTGCGAGAAAAGATATTCCCGATATCCGTACGTATATTTCTGTTGACGGCGGCATGACGGACAACATCCGTCCGGCTCTCTACCAGGCAGAATACAGTGCCCTTCTGGCAAACCGTGCTGCTGAACAGACAGAGGAAGTAGTCTCCGTTGCAGGGAAATGCTGCGAGAGTGGAGATATGCTTATCTGGGATCTGGACCTCCCAAAAGTGCAGCAGGGAGATACACTGGCTGTGTTTTCAACAGGCGCCTACGGCTATTCGATGGCAAGCAACTATAATCGAATCCTCCGTCCGGCTGTTGTATTTGTCGAGGATGGACACCATGAGTGTGTGATTGAAAGAGAAAAACTGGAAGATTTAACGAGCAGAGAGCGGTCTTTTTCCAGGTTAAAAGAGACAGCTTCCTACAGCTCGTAACCTTGTGGAGGAGTGCTTCTTATAAAGCCTCCTCTTTTTTCTTTTCAGTGGTTACAGATAGAGGAATTCTGCTATGATAGAGAATGTGCATCGGACTGATGCAGTTAGAAATCAATGGCAAACAGAGAGGATGAATGTTTATGAAACAAGGAAAAATAACGTTTGAAAACGGAGAAGTTATTACGATGGAATTCTACCCGGAGGCAGCTCCCGGAACGGTGGAAAACTTTGAGAAGCTTGCAAACGACGGTTTCTATAACGGACTGACGTTCCACCGCGTCATTCCTGGTTTTGTAGCGCAGGGCGGATGTCCTAATGGTAACGGTACCGGCGGACCTGGGTATACAATCAAGTGTGAAACGGACAACAACCCTCACCGCCATGAAAAAGGAAGCCTGTCGATGGCGCACGCAGGCCGGGACACAGGAGGCAGCCAGTTCTTCCTCGTCCTGGAGCAGCAGCCTCACCTGGACGGCGTCCACACTGTCTTCGGCAAAGTGACAGAGGGTATCGATACGCTGGAACGTATTAAGCCCGGCGATACGATGCAGGAAGTTTCTGTTTACGACGCCTGACATCTTTTACGGTTTACCCCCTCAGAGATTCCTCTGAGGGTTTTTTTACATAATGGCGATGTGAAAAAGTACAGTTTTATTCAGTTCAGGATTGTTGCCGGCGCTATTCGGGAATGATATAGTTAAGTTATTCACAAATAACGCGTGACGTTTATACGTTTGTCCTTCGGGGTCGGGTGAAAGTCCCAACCGGCGGTGATAAGGTGATGCAGCCTTTCAGTCCGTGACCCGGTGCAGTGTCTGCAGCGGTGGATTTGGTGAAATTCCAAAGCCGACAGTATAGTCTGGATGGGAGAAGGACGCTGTCTGATGATACGGGAGAAGTGTGTCCTAATACATCTTTCAGCTGATCGTGCTTATATTCTGCACGTATGCCCTGAACGGAGATATATCTGTTCAGGGCTTTTTTTGCCCCGGAAAGGCACGCAGGGAGGAAGCAGACCGTGCAGCATTTATTTATGAAAAAAGCAGTCCAAATGGCTGAAATGACAGTTGGACAGACCTCGCCGAATCCGTCTGTCGGCTGTGTTATCGTCAATAATGGTGAAGTTGTCGGGACCGGCGTTCACTTAAAAGCCGGCGGCCCCCATGCAGAAAGACATGCGCTTTCGATGGCAGGGGAGCTTGCAGAGGGAGCAGATGCCTATGTCACGCTGGAGCCCTGTTCTCATACAGGCAGAACACCTCCTTGTGCAGAAGCTCTTATTGAGGCTGGTGTCAAACGGGTGTTTACGGCCTCTGATGACCCTGATCCACGGGTGTCCGGACGGGGTATTCAGATGCTCCGTGATGCCGGTATTGAAGTAGTGACCAATGTATTGAAAGGAGAAGCAGATGAGTTGAACCGTTTTTTCTTCCATTACATTCATACGCAGAGGCCTTATGTCACACTGAAAATGGCTACAAGCATCGATGGAAAAACAGCGACAGCCTCGGGGGAGAGCCAATGGATTACCGGTCCCGAAAGCAGGGAGGACGGTCACCGGCTCCGTCGTACGCATGACGCCATTCTAACCGGTATTAATACGGTGGAAACCGATGATCCTTCTCTGACAGTCCGCCTGCCGGAAGGAGGAATGCAGCCGCTGAGAGTCGTGCTTGATACGACACTCCGCTTTCCAGAACAGGCCCGCCTGCTGCAGGACGGCGGCGGTGTCCGGATTTTCACAACCGAACAGGCACCGGCTGATAAAGTCACCCGGTTAAGAGAGAAAGGCGCTTCGGTAACGGTGCTCCCATCGTTTCGGATCGATGTTCCTGACGTCCTGGATATGCTGGGCAGTGAGCAGGTTCAATCTCTCCTTGTCGAAGGCGGTGCATCGATTCATGACAGTTTTCTCCGTTCAGGTCTCTTTGAGCAGGTGGTCCATTACAGCGCTCCGATTTTAATCGGCGGCGAGAAAGCCCCGGGAGCGGCAGGGGGAAGCGGTACAGCTTCATTAAGCGGAGCGCCGAGACTCCACCGTCATGATGTCACTGTCCTCGGAAACGACCTCCGTATTATTTACCGAAGAAAGGAAGAGCAGTAATGTTTACTGGAATTATTGAAGAAAAAGGAAAAATTACAGCGATGGAACGCAGCGGTGATGCGATTACAATGAAAGTTCAGGCGCCGGAAATTTTAAAAGATGTTCATTCCGGTGACAGCATTTCCGTCAACGGCGTCTGTCTTACCGTTACATCATACACAGAAGAGGAATTTCAAGTGGATTTAATGCCCGAAACAGTAAGAGGCACAAGCCTTCGTGACCGGGATGTCGGCTCTTATGTCAATCTGGAACGGGCAATGGCTGCCGGCGGCCGGTTCGGTGGTCACTTTGTAAGCGGGCATGTAGATGGCGTAGGGGAAATACTCTCTAAAAAAGCAGACCACAACGCCGTCTATTATGAAATTGGCGTTCCTCCGGAGCTGCGCCCTTATCTAACGCTTAAGGGAAGCGTAAGCGTAGATGGTACGAGCTTGACCGTATTTGGTGTCGGAGAATCATCCTTTACCATTTCGATTATTCCGCATACGCTCGAGGAAACCGTCATCGGGGAAAAAGATACCGGGGATGTCGTTAATATCGAGTGTGACATGCTGGCAAAATACGTAGAGGAGCTTCTGCAGCAGCGCTTCCGTACTCAGGAAACCGGGGAGACGCTTTCAGCAGATTTTCTGAAGGAACACGGCTTTTAATTCAGGTGGATGACAGAGGAGGAGAAACGGATGTTTGATCCTATTGAGGAAGCGATTTATGCCCTCGCGCAGGGGGAAGTCATTATCGTCTGTGATGATGAAGACAGGGAAAACGAAGGCGATTTCGTCAGTATCGCCGAAAAAACGACTGCAGAAACGATTAATTTTATGGTGACGCATGGCCGGGGGCTGGTCTGTACTCCGATTACAGAAGACCGCGCTGGAAAGCTCGGCCTGGCGCCGATGGTCGACCGCAGCTCCGATCCGCACGGTACGGCATTTACGGTCAGCGTAGACCATAAACATACTACAACAGGAATATCTGCCCAGGAACGCGCTATGACCATTCAGCAGCTGATCGACCCGGAATCAAAGCCGGCAGACTTTCAGCGTCCAGGACATATTTTCCCGCTCATTGCAAAGGATGGAGGCGTCCTGCGGAGAGCTGGTCACACGGAGGCTTCCGTTGATCTTGCCAGAATGTCCGGAGCTGAACCGGCAGGAGTCATCTGCGAAATTATGAAAGAAGATGGATCGATGGCAAGAGTGCCGGATCTGAGGAAAATAGCCGATGAGCACGGATTGAAAATGATTACGATTAAAGATCTGATCCAGTACCGCAACCGTAAAGATAAACTAGTGGAGCGGGAAGTGGAAATCAACCTGCCCACAGACTACGGCGACTTCCGTGCGATCGGCTACTCCAACGTAGTGGACGGTAAGGAGCACGTAGCGATAGTGAAAGGGGAGATCGGCGGCAGTAAACCTACTCTAGTGCGTGTGCACTCGGAGTGTCTTACAGGAGATGTCTTTGGTTCCAGACGGTGTGACTGCGGGCCGCAGCTTCACGCAGCGCTTCAGCAGATTGAGCAGCACGGCTCCGGTGTCGTCCTGTATATGAGACAGGAAGGCCGTGGTATCGGGCTGTTGAATAAAATGAAGGCGTACAAGCTGCAGGAAGAGGGTCTGGACACGGTAGAGGCCAACGAAAAGCTGGGCTTTGGGCCAGACCTGCGTGAATACGGCATAGGTGCCCAGATTTTAAAAGATCTAGGCATCCGTAAAATGAAGCTGATGACGAATAACCCCCGTAAGATCACCGGTTTAAAAGGCTATGAGCTGGAAGTGGTCGATCGTGTGCCGATTCAGCTGCCGCATTCGAAAGACAATAAGAAATACCTGCGTACGAAAAAAGACAAGCTCGGCCATATGCTTCACCTGTAAGCCGGTTCAGAAAAAGACAAACATTCACTGAAGGAGAATTGATACGATGAAAAATGTAATGGAAGGCAGCCTCTCTGCCAAAGGATTGAAAGTTGCTATTGTTGCCGGAAGGTTTAATGATTTTATTACGGAGCGCCTCGTTTCAGGTGCTGAAGATGCCTGCAGACGACACGGTGCAGCAGACGAAGACGTGACGCTCGTATGGGTTCCGGGAGCCTATGAAATCCCATTCGCAGCGAAAAAACTGGCGGAATCCGGGAAATATGATGCAGTAGTAACGCTTGGAGCGGTGATCCGCGGTTCTACGCCTCATTTTGATTATGTGTGCGGCGAAGCATCAAAAGGAGTGGCAAATGCTGCTTCTCAAAGCGGAGTGCCCGTTATTTTTGGTGTCATCACGACAAATACGATTGAACAGGCGATTGAACGCGCCGGCACCAAAGCCGGCAATAAAGGCTGGGAAGCGGCTGTGGCTGCAATTGAGATGGCAAACCTCAATAACGAATTTCTTAATCAGCTTTAATAATATATGAAAGAGACCGGGCTGGAAAAAAGCCCGGTCTCCTTCGTTACCGATATATATTCTGTTATCGGCGCTTAGCTAAAAGCGCATCATTTCGTGCCTCGATTACTTCTGAACGGTCGCGGAGTTTATGGCGGTGAATCAGCGGATAATGATGAATATCCCCGTCCCATTTCCACTCAGTACCGTGCTGGTCAGCAAGACTCAGGCAGTATTGTTCCAGTGAGGCATCGTGAAGCGGAAGATTAAACGGTACATAGAAATCAGCCGACAGCTGGTTCCTTCGGTCTGCCACTTCTTCTTTTAAAAGAGCGGTATGAATTCCGAGATCCTCCAACTGGTTTTTTGTCTCATCGAGCTGCTCCAGTACACTCGTCAGAAGCTTTCTGCTTCCTTTGAGGTTCCCGCGGCGTTCGTGATACACAGCCACAGCAAGCTGAATCAGCACAAGCCAGTGTTTTTCACGTCCAGTCTCCAGCCAGTACTCCTCCAGAATCTCGTGGCACTCAAAGTAATCCCTCGTGCAGTGGAATTCGTAAAGATAGTTTATATAAGCTTCCGGATAAAACGGTCTGGTCACAAAAGCCACTCTCCGATCATCTAAGTTTACTATCCATCCATCATATAGCAAATCCCCTTCATTTGTGAAGTCAAACGATAAAGGAATATGATATAATAGCGCCGGAACGGAGGCGTGTACAAATGAGTTATGAAGTAAAACTGCACAGTTTTGAAGGTCCGCTCGATCTGCTGCTGCACTTAATTCATAAAAATGACGTGGATTTATACGACATTCCACTAAAAGAGATTACGGAACAATATCTCACCTACATACATGCAATGCAGGTGCTTGAACTGGATATAGCAAGTGAATACCTCGTCATGGCTGCTACACTGCTCCAGATGAAATCCCGCCTGCTGCTGCCGATCGAAGAGCCGGTGGAAGAAGATCCGCTCTATATGGAGGAAGAGGATATGGTCACTGAAGAAGACCTTGTGGAACGTCTGGCGGAGTATAAACGCTATAAAGAAGCGGCAGGTGAATTGAAGATGAGGGAAATGGAGAGAAGCCGTCTGTTTACGAAGCCGATGACCGATCTGACACCGCTTCTTCAGGAAACGAAGGAAGAGGGTACGCAGGTGGAAGCGAACGTTTTCGACATGCTGAAAGCATTTAAAAAGATGAAAAAACGGAAAGATCAAAAGAAGCCGAGAGAGAGAAGAATTACGAGAGAAGAAATCCCGATCAATGAACAGATGATCTATCTCCGGAGCCGTCTTGATGCATCGGGCGGCCGATCCACGTTTCAGACGCTTTTGGAAGGTAGAGATGACGCACTGGTTGTATCATTTCTAGCCGTCCTGGAGCTCATGAAAAAAAGAGAGATCAGATGTACGCAGAAAGACAATTATGAAGATATATGGATCGAAGCAGAGGGAGTTACATCATGAAGGATTTAATGGAAATAACCGCTGTCCTGGAGGGGCTTTTATTTGTAGCGGGAGAAGAGGGTCTGGAAAAGAGCCAGCTTCTGGATGTGATGCAGGTTAATGAAGCTCAGCTTGATGAAGCAGTAGAGCTGCTGCAGCGGCGCTGCAGGGAAGAAGGGCGGGGAATTCAGCTTCTGGAAGTTGCAGAAGGATTTCAGCTGACAACACTTCCGGAGCATGCAGACTATTTCCGGAGGCTTGTGCATTCGCCTGCGTCCGGCACGCTGTCCCAGGCTTCGCTGGAGACACTCGCTGTTATTGCTTATAAACAGCCGGTTTCCAGAATGGAGATTGAAGATATACGGGGGGTAAGAACAGACCGTCCGATCCGTACGCTCCATGCGAAAGGGCTTATTGAAGAATCCGGTAGAAAAGAAGGAGCCGGACGCGCCATTCTGTACAGAACGACGAGACATTTTCTTGAACAGTTTGGGCTGAAATCGCTGGAAGAGCTGCCTCCACTTCCGGAAGGTACAGATCCGGAAGAAGAGGCTGAAGAATTTGATTTATTTTTCCAGCGTTTCCGCGAAGCAGCAGAAGATTAACGCATGACGCTTCCGCCCGATATTTTCATGGACTCGCCGATCATATTTCCGCATGCGTCGGACAATAAGAAAAGAACAGCATCTGCGACTTCCTCCGGACGGGTCATTCTGCCGGAAGGAAGTCCTTTTTCTGCTTCCCTGCGTTCCTCTTCGTAGCTTCTTCCGTTTCTGGAAGCTTTCTTCTCCAGAATCTCTCTAGCCATTTCCGTATCCACAAACCCCGGACAGACAGCGTTAACCCTTATATTATGCTCCACTGCTTCGAGAGCAAATGACTGCGTAAAGCCGATGAGGGCAAATTTGGACCCGGCGTACGCTGTACTGCCGTATGTGCCGCGCAGACCGGAAAGGGAGGAGATATTGACGATTCTGCCGCCCTGCATATCTTTCATGCCCTGGTACACGAGCTGGGAGAGCATGACTGCAGCGGTGAAGTTAAGATGCATAACTTTCTCCAGGTCGTCTTCCTGAATCTGGTCCACCGTATCGCCTCCGGTGATGCCTGCGCTGTTTACGAGGCCATAAACCGGACCGAATCCATCCTCTGCCTGCTCCATCAGGTATTTTCTGCCATCGGAGTCCCCAATATCTGCAGAAACTGCCATAAGTCTTGAGGCATCGCTGTGATAATGGGCCGTCTGCTTTAAACGGGACAGTTTCTCATCGGATCTTCCGGCAGCAGTAACATTCGCTCCAGAAGCAAGCAGCTTTTGGACGACAGCCTCCCCAATACCGCCGGTTGCACCAGTTACAAGAATATGTTTTCCTTCGAAATGATCACGGTGAAATAGTACTGACATCGTAACGCCTCCTTGAGTATTGATCGCTGTTCGTGACTAAGATTTAATGACGGTCTGGCTCGCTTCTTCTTTTTGAAGCAGTGCGGCCGTTCCAGGCGTCCTCTGAACATTCGTGATTCTAAAGCCATCCTCCGGAATCGTTGGAACGCGGTGGAGGGACCAGGAAAGATTCTGTTCTGGAACATGATAGTCCAGGCCGGTGGACATATAGCGGAAGAAAGCTTTCATCACAATGACAGTGAGCCATTCTCCTGCACAGCGGTGGCCGGAGTGGTGATCCCCTCCACCCTGAGGAACGAAGGAGAAAGGGCTCCCCTGCCAGTTGTTAAAACGTTCCGGCTGGAAAGTCTCCGGGGAGTTCCAGCTGTCTCTGTGATGGTTCGTTCCGTAAAAGTCGAGTACGACGAGCGTGCCTTTTTTAAATTCGACATTCCGCCAGGAAAACGACTTCCGCACTTTTGCAGCCATGGCCGGCGCAAACGGATAATAGCGGCGGACTTCCTGGGAGAACTTATGGGAGTAGTTATTCTGATCCTGAGCGATTTTCTCTTTCTCTCCGGGGAATTGATGCATCGCCAGAAGGCCGAAGACGAGGAAATAGGCGGTCGCAAGAAGAGGGCGGATGGCATTATTCAGCTCGATACCGGCATCTCTTGCAGATAGTTTTTTTCCGGAAGGAGTGCGGTAATGAGCAGTGATGTAGGCCGCGGTCTGAGGGTGCGGCGTCAGTTTTCCACTGCGGACATCCCGGATGATCCCTTCCAGCCACTTTTCCTGCGATTCCCGGGCTTTCTTTCCTTCTTTCATCCGGCCTAAGGAGCCGAAAGAATCGACCATCAGGCTCATTTCTTCTGTTCGCTGCGGAGCTTCTGCATCGGAAAGCGGCACGCCTCCCCACCTGCAGCCGGTCCGCACAAGTATTTCTCTTAATTCATCGTACATATGGATAGACGGCATTTTCTCCCATTCTCCGGCGCGCCGGTCCAGTTCTTCAAGGAAAATATCTTTTATATCTTCAACGCGTTCCGGAGTCATCATGGATAAAAACATCCGCTTCCGATGAAGGTGATCTTCTCCATCCATCCCGTGGATGCCTTTTCCTAAAAGCGATTGACTGATGACGGACGGAACTGCATTTTTTCGAATGAAAAGCGATGAATCGTAAAATTTTTCCGCTGCTTCCGCGCCGGTTATGCAGAGGGCTTTCTTTCCAACGAGTCTGGTTTCAAAGATGTCTGATTTAAGTTCATTATGCCGGTCTGAGAGAAATGTAAAGCCTTCCTTCAATAAAAGATGCGTATTATCAAGTCCTCTGGCTCGTGGTGCTCTGGTGAATTTCCCCACTCTGCAGCAGCCCCTTTCACATTGTGTAAATCCTGTCCGGTTACTCATTCCCCTCCTTATGTGTGGAAAAACCTTCATCGACCTGCGCGTACCATCTTTTCAACAGCATATCCATCTCCACAGCTGTTTCACGTGAAGCCGCTGTCATTTTTCCAAGAGTCGTGGCCGTATCAGTACTGATGCCGCTGAATACCGTCCGCAATGCGCCATCTGATGTCAGCCAGCAGCTGTCGAGGTAGTGATCAAATACAGATAGAAAATCATCGCTTATCTGCTGCAGTGCGCGGTCAGGAAGTTCAATAAAACGAAGCCCGCGGGCGAGGCGGATTTCCGTTACATGCGGCTGCTCGCTCTGCCTTAAAACGGCGTTCCGCATCCGGAGCATGGTGAGCTCCTGTGCCCGGACTCGTTCCTCTTCAAGCAGAATATTCTTCTCCGTGGAAGGAGAAATCTGTGCAGCAGAGGTCTTTTTCTTCCGTCGGAATACAAATAACAGGAGTCCGGCTGATAAAATGAGTATGATAAGTACGATAATGGATGCAGTCATGAGAGCTCTCTCCTTTACTTCACCCCGCTGGAAGGAGTAAAATAATGCTGGATACGTGCGATTGTATCACATTTATACGTTGTCGGGATGATAACAGAAGGAGAGTGCGTTCAAATGGAACGACTTCAGAAAATTATTGCCAAAGCAGGGATCACGTCCCGTCGAAAAGCCGAAAAGCTCATCGAGGACGGAAGAGTAGAAGTAAACGGGAAGAAAGTGACGGAGCTTGGTGCAAAAGCAAATCAGCAGACGGATAAAATCGTCGTAGACGGCGTGCCGCTTGAAAATGAAGAACCTGTCTACTATCTGCTGTATAAACCGGCAGGCGTCATTTCCAGTGTGTCGGATGAAGCAGGCAGAAAAGTAGTGACTGATTATATTACAACGGAAAAGCGGATTTATCCGGTTGGACGGCTGGATTATGATACTTCAGGCGCCATCATTCTGACAAATGACGGGGAATTTGCCAATCAGCTTATGCACCCGAAATACAAAGTGGAAAAAACGTACTATGCGAAGGTGGAAGGAATTCCCGACAAAGAGGCCATTAAGCAGCTCCGCCGCGGGATAGAGATCGATGGACACAAAACGTCCCCCGCTTTTGCAAAAGTCCGTCAGACGAATAACCGCAAAGGGACCTCCCTCGTGGAGCTCGTCATTCATGAAGGCCGCAACCGGCAGGTACGCAGAATGCTTGAAGCAGTCGGTCATCCGGTGTTGAAACTCCGCAGGGAGCAGTACGGAGTCGTTGATCTGCAGGGGTTAAATGCAGGAGAATACCGGGAGCTTAAGCCGTATGAAGTAAAAAAGCTGCGTGAAAGTGCTGTCACATAACGTTCGATTTTACCTGCGCCGTGTAAATGCAGTCTTCAGGAGTGTAGTGATACACTAAAGACAGCTGTGTGTGAAAGTGGGGGATTTATAGTGAAAACGAAGCGCCGTATGACGAGAGCCATCATTTTATTTGTCATGATCGCTGCGATCGGTTATACATTCTACAATCATTTCTCGGAAGAACGGGGACTGGTGGACAGCGGGGATGAAGCCCCGAACTTCATCCTTGAGAACATGCAGGGGGAAGAACTGGAACTTGCTGAGATGGAAGGGCAGGGGGTGTACCTGAACTTCTGGGCCACATACTGCACGTACTGCAGAGATAAAATGGAAATTTTAAAAGAGTATTATGAGGAGTATGAGCAGAAAGGCGTTCAGGTCATTCATGTAAATGTGGATGAAACAAACCTTCAGGTGGAGCGTCACAGAGACCGGTACAACCTGCCTTATGAATTGTACATTGACCGCAATATGCTGGTCAGCAATGCTTATGGAGTCGGGGTTCTTCCATCTGCATTTTTAATTAATGAAGAGGGAGAAGTCGTGGAGCGTCAAATCGGGGGCAAAACAGAAGAACAGCTTGTTTCTTCACTCGAGGAGATTGTGCCCGGAAGCTGAAGTGGGGGATGACGATGAATAAAGTAACATGTGAATGCGGTCATCAGAACCCGTATGGCACGTATTTATGTGAATCCTGCGGCAAGCCGCTGCAGGAAAGTGATGAAAAAGTAGCGAATATGAGGTATGAAGGGGTTGCCAGACGGTCCCAGACGTATAAATCCTCTATAGTCGATAAAATCTGGAACTTCTTTTCTTCAGTAAAAGTAGGAATTTGGATTATTGTACTTATCCTGGTGACTTCGTCGCTCGGAACGATCTTCCCACAGGAAATGTACATTCCTCCGGGAACGACTGCCACCGAGTATTATCAGGAAGAATATGGTATCGCCGGGCAGCTGTATTACGATCTCGGTTTTCATAACCTGTACAGCTCATGGTGGTACATGATGCTTATAGCGGCGCTCGGCATTTCACTTGTGATCGCAAGTCTGGACCGATTTGTGCCGCTGTACCGTGCATTGAAGAAGCAGCGTACAACACGCCACACAGCCTTTATGAAAAAGCAGCGTGTATTCGGTGAATCAGAAGGGTCGCTCACAGAAGAAGATAGAACCATAATGAAAGAGCGGCTGAAGCAGAAGCGGTACCGGGTAAAAGAAGAAAATGGGAACCTTTTCGCTGAAAAAAACCGCTTCTCCAGATGGGGTCCGTACGTTAATCACATCGGGCTGATTATCTTCCTCATCGGCGGTATGCTCCGCTTTTTCCCTGGGATGTACCTGGATGAATATGTCTGGATCCGCGAAGGTGAACGGGAAGTAATCAGCGGAACGAACGGCGAATATTTTGTGGAAAACCGCGAATTTATGGTGGAACTGTACGATGATCAGGAAGAGGATCTTTTCCAGGAGGCACTGACGAGAGAAGATAATCCTGTTGTTTCCAACTTTCAGACATCTGCGACACTTTACAAGCGCCCGGAAGGCATTATCGGAGACAATGCGGAGCTTGAGAAGGTTAAAGATCATGACATCCGCGTAAATCAGCCGCTGACGTTCGAAGGTATTTCTCTTTACCAGGTGGACTACCGGCTGAATGAACTGTCTACATTCACATTTACTGTTGAATCCGATACGGTAGATTTGGAAGAAGATATGACGTTCCAAGTTGATTTAAACGATCCGGCAAGGTATTACGAATTTGAGAATGGCTATCAGATTGAACTTCTGGAATATTTCCCGAACTTTTATATCGATAATAACGGGGAACCGAGCACGCAGAACCGGGTCCCGGATAATCCAAGGATCATTTTCGAACTCTTTACACCTGATCAGGATCCGGAAGCAGAAGGCACGGAAGGAGAGCTCAGTCTGATCGGCGTCCGCGTGAATGAAGAGCTTAACGGGGAGCGTGATCATGTTATCCGCATGGAGGATGTGGAACTGGTGGATGCTACCGGACTGACTGTCCGCCGGGATCATACACTGCCTTTTCTTATTGCGGGAGGAGCTATATTTATGGTTGGACTTATTCAGGGATCCTACTGGCATCACCGACGGATCTGGATTCAGGAAAAGGCCGGCCGTCTTTACGTAGCCGGTCACGCCAATAAAAACTGGCACGCTCTCAAGCGGGACCTCTCATTTGTTTCGGAGAACACCCGCCTTCCTGAAGCCGCGGATCAGCTTGATGATGAAGCGGAGAACGAAGAGGAAGTGCAGCAGAAAAAAGGAGGAAATGCATGATGTTTGAATTTAGTTCCGCCATGCTCTACGCTGCTTTTGTGCTGTATCTGCTGGCGACAATATTATTTGCCGTCTCAATTACAGGGAAGCGGTTTAAGGATAAATCCGGAGAAGAGAAGAACCGTGCAGGAATTCTCGGCTATGCTGCGTCCATCGCAGCGCTCCTCAGCGGTCTGACTTATTTTGTCACCCGCTGGATCGCTGTCGGTTTCGCACCGGTAAGCAATATGTTCGAATACATGACTGCGCTCGGTATTGCCATGTCTCTTGCATTTGCGATTATTTATCCGATGTACAAAAATAACTATCTTGGCTTATTTACAATGCCTGTGGTCATGCTGATTATTGCCTACGCCTCGATGTTCCCAGGCGAGGCACAGCCTCTGATTCCGGCTCTGCAGTCCAACTGGCTGTTTATACACGTTATAACAACGGTGATCGGGCAGGGGATTTTATCCATCGGGTTCGCTGCAGGAGTTCTTTATCTTGTCCGGAAGATTGATTTCACGAAAAAGTCCCGGAAAGTGAAGGGCATTGAATTCATTATGTTCAGCATTTTAAGTCTCGTAGCGTATGTCGGTATCGGCATCGGTTTTGGTGCGGCAGATTATACGGCACAGTTCAACTACGTAGATGAAAATGCAGAAGAAGCCGTTATGGACTACTACCTTCCTCCGCTCGTCGGACCTAATGAAGGAGAGCTCGTATCGGAGCAGGGGTTCACGCCTGTTATCAACACGCCTGCTTTTGTCCGGAGTAATGACTTAAATACGGTACTATGGTCCTTTATCGGCGGTCTGGTCCTTTACGGAGGCATCCGTGGAATCGGCCGGAAACCGGTGGCTGCGTCTCTTCAGCCGGTAGTGAAAAACGTGAATCCGCAGACAGTGGATGAGATCAGCTACCGCGCGATAGCCATTGGATTTCCGGTCTTTACACTCGGCGGGCTGATATTCGCGATGATTTGGGCGCAGATTGCCTGGACCCGTTTCTGGGGATGGGATCCGAAAGAAGTCTGGGCACTCATTACATTTTTGTTTTACGCCGCTTATCTTCACCTGCGGCTTTCCCGCGGATGGCACGGAGAAAAAAGCGCCTGGCTCTGTGTGATCGGGTTCGCGTTGATTATGTTCAACCTGGTATTTGTTAATCTGATTATTGCCGGGCTTCATTCGTACGCATAGACAGGCTTTAAACAAGGAGGGGTTGTCTTGGCAGCTGAGAGCACGAGTATTCTGGTAGTAGACGACGAGGAGCGGATCCGCAGGCTGCTCCGTATGTATCTTGAAAAAGAAAATTATACGGTGGAAGATGCAGAAAATGGCGAGGACGCTCTGGAAAAAGCGATGAACAAAGACTACGACTTAATTATTCTTGATTTAATGATGCCGGGAATGGATGGGATCGAAGTCTGTGAGGAACTGCGCAGGCATAAAGCGACACCTGTCATTATGCTGACAGCCAAAGGGGAAGAGGCAAACCGCGTGCAGGGGTTTGAGTCCGGAGCCGACGATTATATCGTAAAGCCGTTCAGCCCACGTGAAGTTGTTTTACGAGTTAAGGCGCTTCTGCGCCGGGCATCGACGACAAAATTTCTGCAGACGGATACGAAAACAAAAGAATTGTATGAATTCCCTTTTGTAACGATCGACGATGATGCCCACAGAGTCACGGTAAAAGATACGCATATCAGTCTCACACCGAAAGAATACGAACTGCTTCTTTACCTTGCACAGGCGCCGGATAAAGTGTTCGCACGCGAACAGCTGTTGAAAGACGTCTGGAACTACGAGTTCTTTGGTGATCTGCGTACTGTTGACACGCACGTGAAGCGTCTCCGGGAAAAATTGAGTGCGGTGGAACCGAAGGCAGCAGACATGATCCGGACGGTGTGGGGTGTCGGCTACAAATTTGAGGTTTCGCAGGGGACATGATGTTCTGGAGAAGTGTTGTAGGAAAACTCTGGTTCACTATTCTGCTGCTTGTGTCCGTCGTGCTCCTCGTTCTGACGGTCCTGCTTCTTGAATACTTCGAACGGTTTCACACCGAACAGGCAGAGAGTGAGCTGACGGATCATGCTGCACTTCTCGTTACGTTTTTGGAAACGGAGACAACGGGAAATGGAGCACTCGAGATGAGTGAAACGATTTCGGCCACGTATGCTTCAAATGCCGTTCTGATCGGTGAAGATAACTACTGGTATACAGCCAATCGGGATGAACATAATCTGCCGATTGATCTCTTTTTTGAAGAACCGGAATTTCAGGAAGTAACCGAGGACCGCGAGACGATTGTGACACAGGGAAATTATGCCGTGACAGAAGAAGCAAGTGAAATTATGATTGTCGGCATGCCGGTTACGTTTTCAGACGGGGAGGAAGGTTCTCTTTTTTTATATCAGCCGCTGGATGTGATTGAAGAAGCAACCAGTCAGACAAAGCAGATTGTCTTTCTCTCTGCAGGCGTGGCCATTATACTTACGACCATTTTCGCTTTTTTCCTGAGCTCCCGGATCACTGCCCCGCTCCGGCAGATGCGGCAGGCTTCCCTGGAAGCGGCACATGGTAACTTTGATACGAAAATACCGATTCAGACGAAAGATGAGATCGGGCTTCTCGCGATGGCATTCAATCGGATGGGGCGGGCCATTCAGACAAATATTCAGGCAGTGAATGAGGAAAAAGAGCAGCTGTCCCGGATACTGAGTTCGATGGCAGACGGAGTTTTGACCATAAACCGGAACCGGGAACTGATTGTTACCAATCCACCTGCAGATACATTTCTCGAAGCTTTTCGATTTGAATCGAAAGAATCAGAGACAAACCTGCCTCCGGTTCTGGAAGAGCTTTTTAAAGAAGTGCTGAACCGGGGAGAAGAAGTGGTGAGTGAGACAACCGTACAGGGGAGGACTTGGGTCATCCTGATGACTCCGCTTTATGGAGAAAATGTGATCCGCGGCGCGGTTGCCGTTCTGCGGGACATGACGGAAGAGCGCCAGCATGATAAGTTAAGAAAAGATTTTATTGCAAATGTTTCACATGAACTCCGCACACCGATCTCTATGCTGCAGGGATATTCCGAAGCGATCGTCGACGGCATTGCAGAGACAGAGGCGGAAAAGAAAGAAATGGCCGGTATCATTTATGATGAATCCCTCCGGATCGGAAGGCTGGTCAATGAACTGCTTGATCTGGCCAGGATGGAAGCTGGCTACCTATCGCTGCACCGTGAAGAAATTCATCTCGGTGAGTTTACAGAGAAGATGGTCCGAAAATTTCAGGTTGTGGCAAAAGAGCAGGATGTAAATCTCCATTATGACCTTGAAACGCCGGAACGGGCTGTTTTTTATGCAGATGCGGACCGTCTGGAGCAGGTCGCTACCAATCTGATCGATAACGCGATCCGTCATACCGGAGAGGATGGAGATATTTATTTCCGTGTAAGGCTTATCGACTCGGAACTGCTTCTCGAAGTGGAAGATACCGGTGCAGGAATCCCGGAAGAGGACCTTCCATTCATTTTCGAACGCTTTTACAAGGCAGATAAAGCACGCACACGTGGACGCGCCGGAACCGGTCTGGGGCTCGCTATCGTGAAAAATATTATTGATGCCCACGGTGGTACGGTGGCAGCTCACAGCCACCATGGAGAGGGGACAACCTTTCAAGTACGGCTTCCAGAATATAAGGAGGAACGGAAATGAAAATTTATACAAAGCAGGGCGACAAAGGACAGACACAGCTGATTGGAAAGCGCGTTTCCAAAACGGACCCACGTGTCGAAGCGTATGGTACGGTGGATGAACTGAACAGTTTTATCGGTTCCGCCTGTGCAGAGCTGGAAAAAACCTCTATGAAAAAGCTCCTCCACGAACTGCATGAGATTCAGCACGAACTGTTTGATCTCGGAGGGGACATGGCCGATGTCAGCGGAAAAAACAAGTGGAAACTGACGGAAAAATCTGTTCAGCGGCTTGAAGAACAGATTGACCATCACTGGGATCAGGCACCTGAAATCCGCACGTTTATACTCCCCGGAGGAGAACCTGGTGCGGCTCAACTTCACGTGTGCCGTACTGTGGCGAGAAGAGCGGAACGTCTTACAGCGGCAGCTTCAACAGAAGAACCATTTCCTCCTCAGGCGCTGCCATACTTAAACCGTCTCTCCGATTACTTCTTTGCAGCAGCCCGCGCGGTCAATTCAGATGCAGGAAGAGAAGATGTTCTTTATGCACGCGGCAGTCAGGTTTTCTCTACAGATAAAGAATAAAGAAATATCGGTTGTAAGAAAAATCATAAGTGCGATAGTTTCCTTACAAAAGGAGGCTGGGAAAAACCAGCATCAAAAGAAGCCCTTACCATTTTTGGTGAGGGCTTTCTATATAAGGGGGGTTGATCCTTCCAATGCCAATCGCCTGCCGCGGGCAAGGCTTCAGCTAACTGCCGCAAAAACAGCGGCGGTGGATCTTCAGCTCCTGCTTTTCCCGCATATGAACGATGGGAAACGCAAAAAACACATATCCGCCAACTTTCGGAAGAAAAACTGGAGCCATCTACGGTCGGTGTAAAACCGACGTAGAAGCCGTTTTTGGATTTCTGAAGGCGAATTTGCGTTTCACCAGAATGTCGGTGAGTGGCAAAGCCATGGTAAAACAGGAATTGGGATCTGCACTCATGGCCGTGAACATGAGAAAGTTCACGGCCATGAGACAGGTTCGTAATTGTTTCTCCCAGACAAAACGCTTTCGACGACCCACTTGGGTCATCGAAAGCGTTTTTTACATGCTGGGCAACTATTTTGTCCCAGCCTCTTTTTTGTACCGGAAACAACACGACTGCTCAACAACAGTCGGCAGACAGCCTGAGCTGTTATTACAGCATAATTTCGATTTCTGCCTGATCGTTCAAATCACGCAGCATTTCCTGCTGGATCAACGTGTTTTCAATATCTTCCTTAGCTGCTTCAAACCCTTCTTCTGCAAGAGAGGCATCCTGAGAGGAGAGGGTGTCGTAGTAACTGCGGACATCTTCTTCGGACACTTCATATTCAGCAAGAACATCCTCCGATTCCATCAGCTGCTCAACGAGTGAAACCTGGCGGAGTTCTTCGCGGATCTGATCTTCCGAGTAGTTCAGCGAAGCCATCTGTTCCTGGAACGCCTCTTCTGAGTCAAAGGAGCTGCGGATGGTCTCGTATTCCTCTTCCACGAATTCTTCATCCGCTTCAATATTCTGTCGTTCTGCTTCCTGTTTCATCAATTCCTGATTGACGATTTGTGCGAGATATTGTTCCTGCATCTGCGCCATCATCATCTCCATCTGTCCATCTTCCATTTCCTGACTTTGGAATATATCAAAAATTGGACCGAGCTGATTCTGCAGCTGGGAAGCGGGAATCTCTTCACCATTCACAATAATAGCTGTTTCTTCCGGGTCCATGTTCATTAATTCAGGAAGATCGGCTTCCGTTTCTTCGATTTCTTCTGCGGTGACTTCATCCATTTCTTCGGATGTATTGTCCATTTCGAGAGATTCATTTTCCGAAGCCTGTTCTTCTTCCTCTTCTGATGTATTCGTATCCTGCTGTTCTGCTTCTTCCTCCGCAGTATTGTTTTCATCGTTTCCGCTGCACGCTGCAGCAAAAAGAAGTACGCCGAGGGAGAGGCTCATTGTCCATTTACGCATGAGGGAGTTCCTGCCTTTCTTCGTATCTATGATGCTGTATTAATGTACCATACTTGCAGTGTGCACCGCAATTTCCTTCCGTCCGCGGGAGAAGACTTTAGACAGTATAAAAAGCGCCGGACTGCTGTCCGGCGCTCCGATCGACAGTCCAGGTAAAAAGAGGGCTGACGGGATAGATTATAATTCAATCGAAGTGACGTGAGCGATCTCGTCAATTTCACTGAACGCCTGAAGAACGTCATCTCCGCATTCTTTATCGGTGGATAGCAGCATAATGGCTTCCCCGCCTTCTTCTTTTCGTCCAACCTGCATGGTAGCAATGTTGACCCCGTGGGTTCCAAGCAGCTGACCGACTTTACCGATTACTCCCGGGCGGTCATGGTGCCGTACATAAAACGTATGTTTTGCCGGGGAGAAGTCGAGCTGAAAGCCGTTTATCTGCACGACACGGGGCCCGATCTCAGAGCTGTACGTACCATGAACTTCCAGGGAGCTGCTCTCTCCCGTAACTTTCACTTTCACAAAATTGGCGTAGCCTTTTGACTCTGATTCATGTTTTTCGGAAACCTCGACATCGCGCTCTTTTGCAATAACTCCAGCATTTACTTCGTTTACGTAGTCATCAATGCGGTGCCGGAAAAATCCTGCGAGCAGGCTGCGGCTGAATAACCCGGTTTCCTGGTGGGAAATTTCTCCTGCGTAGCTGATCTCCACCTGACCCGCAGGTTCCTTGAAAAGCTGGGAGGCGATCGCTCCGAGTGTTTTCGTCAAACTTGTAAACGGAGAGAATTTCTCAAATGCATCCTGATCCAGATAAGGCAGGTTCAATGCATGCGGAGCAGGGTTTCCCTGGAGGTAGTCGAGAACTTCCTGAGAAACAGATTCAGCCACGTTCTGCTGTGCTTCGGATGTTGAAGCAGCAATGTGCGGCGTGGTAATGACCTGAGGAAGAGAGCTTAGCGGGTGGTTGGCTGCGGGCTCTTCTTCGAATACATCGATCGCAGCGCCGCGCACATGGCCATCTTGTACGGCATCATACAGCGCACTCTCATCGATAATTCCGCCTCTGGCACAGTTAATGATAAACACACCGGGTTTTGTCTGCTTTAATGTCTTTTCATTCAAAAGCCCTTTTGTATCTTTTGTAAGCGGCGTGTGTACCGTTAAAATATCCGACTGCTCGAGTATTTCATCGAGAGAAACTGCCGTAACATGATTTTTCTCTGCCCGGCTCTGCGTCAGAAACGGATCGAAGGCAAGGACGTTCATACGGAATGCACGCGCACGCTGTGCAAGTTCTGCTCCGATCCTGCCGAAACCGACGATACCGAGCGTTTTTCCATAAAGTTCCGCGCCCTGATACTTCTTCCGGTCCCAGCGGCCTTCCTGCATGGATCTGCTGGCCTGAGGTATATTTCTGGCAAGAGAGGCGATCATGGCAAATGTATGTTCCGCAGTGGAAATCGTATTTCCATCCGGAGCGTTAATGACGACTACACCATGTGCGGTTGCAGCCTCCATATCAACATTATCTACACCAACACCGGCCCGTCCGATGATCTTCAGGTTCGGCAGTTTATCGAGTACTTCTGAGGTAACCGTTGTAGCACTGCGGATTAAAAGTGCGTCCACTTCCTCGAGAGGAATGGTTGCTTCGTCAATTTTCTCACGGACTACGTTCACTTCTGAACTTTCGAGAATAGGCTTAAGACCATCCTCGCTCATGGCATCAGCCACCAGTACGGTATATGTCCCGCTCTGCTTCTTCACAGGCTGTACAGCTTGCACCATCTTTAACATCCCCACCTTTTCCTACTTGATTTTCTTATACTAACATGAAATAAGAAGAAAGTGGGTGTATCCGCTCAAAAACCAAAAGTTTTTTTCAGGAGGACGAAGTAGTCTGACATCGTATGCGCTTACATATCCAATTATTATGAAAATGCTGAAGAGAGAAGGGTGGAAGCGGCTAATAAATCTCGGCGGATTCAGTGAACGACATAAAATAAACCAGGCAGAAACTGCCTGGTCTTAAAAGAAAAGAGAGGTTTGTTGAATAGGTTCCCGCTTTCTGCCTGCACCTGCAGCCGTGCAAACAGCGCCCGGCTGGAAGACAAGCCCACGCAGGCTTCTGCCGAAAAGTGGAGAAGCTCTATCAACAGAAACAAACGGTACATGGAACAGAACACTGAAATGCCGCAGCCCTTGGCATAGCTGCTCGAAAGAGGCTTTGAATTTTATACATTCTTACCCTATAAAAAAAGACCGGAGAAACCTCCGGTCTAAAAGGGGTACTATTCGAACTTCAGTGCATCGCCGTCAAATGGTTCCTCGGCAATTTTAATGGAGTCGGTCGGACATCCGTCAAAGGCGTCCTCCAGATCTTCGTAAAGATCTTCAGGTACAGCTTCTGTTCCTTTGTTGTCATCAAGGATGACGAATGCAATGCCTTCATCATCATAATCATATATGTCCGGTGCAGCTGCACCACAGGCACCGCAGGCGATGCAGGTGTCCTGGTCGACGATTGTAAATTTAGCCACGGGTGGTTCCTCCTTTGTCTCAATAGTGAGCGGTGATGTATATCTTCTCGTTAAATTATTCTACTCTTTTACTGTCGGTTTTTCAACAGCGGCCGCACTCAATATGATAGAATAAAACCAGTATTTGAGAGGAGGACGTCAAGATGGACAGGCTGCTTCTTCATATTTTTATGCACATGAATGGACAGCGGTCCATCAGCGGTCCGGTACATATTTTAAAAGGGAAGCGCTCTTCCCAGACCATTCAGGATATTCATCTGTTCCGGCTCCACAAGTGGGCCGGACTGCTTCGTCATACGTCTTATGGAACGCTGTGGGAACAGGCGCAGCGGCTTCGGGATCAAGGATTTATTGAGCCCATCAGCAGTACAGTGGACAGCGTAACGCAGTCAGGCCTGGATGCAGAATCAGTCAGCAGGAAAGTGTTTGAGAACGTTCGATTATCAGGATGGAAATATGAATGGGAAGGGCACACAGATGACTGCTGGCGTACACTGAACCTTCTCATTCAAACGGCATCACACCTGAAAGCAGGGCGGAAACAGTTTATTCCTGTATATGCTGATACTACTGCTAAGCAGAATGTCCGCTCACTTTTTAGGGAGGCTTCTGCAGAACAGATTGCCGAAGGACTGTACGAATGGCTTTACAGGGAACTGTTGAAACGCTCCCGGAGTGATGCGGAGCTTTTTACTGACAGTTTATCCGGTCCGGACCGGAGCGGAAAGACCCTGGGACAGATGACTTCTTCCGGAGAAGTGCCCTTTCATACCTGGCTTCGTTTCCGAAGTATTCTTCATGATTTAATCGAAAGCGGAGGTCCGGAGTCTCCGGAATGTCTTAATACGCTTTTTAAGCAGTGGAAACAAAAAAAAGAACTGACCAGGTCTGCTGAAAAAACGAGGGAACTTTTTATGGCAGGGTACGACTTACAGCAGATTGCAGCAGAGCGCCGGCTGAAAGTGAGTACTATTGAGGATCATTTTGTTGAGATGGCTGCTTCAGATCCTGAATTTCCGGTGGATGTGTACGCGGCAGCGGAATTGCAGCGTGAGATTCTTCAGGCGGCCTCCACCAGCGGCGGGAGACTGAGGGATATAAGGGAGCGTATTGGTGAGAAAGCAGACTATTTTCAAATACGTCTCGTACTCTCTTCCAGGACCGGAAAAGGAGGGACCGCTTATTTATGAAGATATGTTAAAAGATGCAGGATTTACTTCTTTCCGGCCGGGACAGGAGGAGGTCATCCGTTCTGTCATGAAGGGAGAGGATACGCTCGCTGTACTCCCTACAGGCGGAGGTAAAACGCTCTGCTATGATCTTCCTTCACGAATGCTTCAGGGACTCACAGTGGTAGTGTCCCCGCTCGTATCACTAATGCAGGATCAAGTGACGCAGCTTCAGTCACAGGGAAGAAGAAGAGTGGAATCATTGACCGGACAGCTCTCTTTTCAGGAGAAAAAAGACATTCTTTACCGGCTCCCACAGCTGAATATGCTGTTTCTTTCTCCGGAAATGCTGCAGTCGGAAAGAATAAAAGAACGGTTGAAACAGCTGACAATCTCCTTATTTGTAGTCGATGAAGCGCACTGCATATCCCAGTGGGGCCATGAATTCCGTCCGGACTACAAAAGCCTCGCCGGGGTGATAGAAGAGCTTCACAGACCGGTGGTGCTGGCACTCACCGCCACCGCAACACCACAGGTGGAAGCGGATATAAAAGAACTGCTGAAGCTGAATCATCCGTTTATATACCGCCGCTCTGTAAACCGCCGGAACATTTTTCTCGAAGCAGTGAAGGTTGAGAACCGGGAAGAGAAATGGGAGCGCCTGGAGCGGGAAATGGAAGCACTGCCGAAGCCGATGATTATTTACACCGGCACAAGAAAAGAGGCAGAAGAAGCCGCTGCCAAAGCGGGACGGAATTTCTCAGCTGCGTGCTACCATGCAGGGATGAGCCCTGAGGAGAGAAGAGCTGTCCAGCTTCAGTTTGTCGAAGGAAGTGTTTCAGTTCTTGCCGCAACGAATGCGTTTGGTATGGGAATTAACAAGAAAGATATCCGCAGCGTCGTCCACCTGTATCTGCCGCCATCGCTGGAACAGTATGTTCAGGAAACCGGCAGAGCCGGAAGGGACGGCAGCGACAGTATTGCTGTCCTGCTTGCAGGTCCTGAAGAGGAACGCCTGCAGATGCATCTGATACAGTCTGCTCTTCCGGAAAAAAGCGATTTATTCCGTTATATGCTTCCGGTTTTTCAGCAGCAGATTGATTTTCCACATGAGACACTTCCTTTTCCGGAAGTCGTCAATCGAACGGCGGAGCATCATTTTGAGCAGTCCGGCCTGCTTAAAAACGGCCGTTTTCAACGGGTGCCTGAAAGAGAAGATATCGACCGCCTTGGAAGTATTTACGAAGCGAGGCGCCGGATTAAACTGCGGCAGTTTGAGAAAATGCTCTCTTTTTATACGGACACAGAGTGCCTGAGAAAGCAGATCCTCCGCTATTTCCAGGAGGAAGCAGAAGCACAGCAAAACTGCTGCAGTGTCTGCGGTCTCAGACCGGAAATAGCCTCCTCACAGCTGTTTTTTTCTAATGAGGAAACAGGGTGGGAAAACCGGCTGATTCAATTATTCTATCCGGAGCGCCGCCATGAAATTACCTGATGCCTCTGATTTGAATGACCGGGAACTTCAGTTAAATGTCGTCGTTACCCAGGTGTTGTTTTTAACTGTCGCAGCCGTGGGGGCATGGTTGTTTTTCGGGGATGCGTTCCACCCATTCAGCCAGTGGAATTTTTCCCGGGCAGCGCTTTTTACCGGAGCAGTCCTTGCAGCAGCTGTGCTGGTGTTTGAGCTGATACTTTGGTTCATTGTCCCGCGCAGGTGGTTCGACGACGGCGGAATCAATATTCGTGTGTTTAGAAACATGCCCTGGCCTGCACTGGCTGCAGTGTGCTTTCTCGTAGCATTTGCAGAAGAAGTGCTGTTCCGCGGTGTTCTTCAGGAACAGTTTGGTCTTCTGGCTGCATCACTTCTTTTTGCATTGATGCATTTCCGTTATGCTTCAAAACCGTTTTTATTATTTGTCGTCGTTCTTATCAGCGTCAGTATCGGTGTTGTTTATGAATGGAGTGGAAGTCTTGCGGCAGTTGTGACCGCACATTTCATCATCGATCTCGTTCTTGCCGGAATCATCCGGCTCCGGCTCACGGAAATAACTACTGGAGGTGACCTTCATGGATGAGCAGGAAGAAGAAAAACTGCCTTCGCGTATGGAACGGAGCAGAAAATCAAAAAAGAAGAAAAAGCATAAAGCCAAACCGGAATTTCCGCTTGTACGTATCTGGCTGATCCTCTTTTTTGTGCTTATTTTCGGTATCCTTCTTTATCCATTCTGGTTTCCGGCAATATACTAATTATGGAAAGGGGTCTGACAAATGACAGCCTACAAATCGGATATTGAAATTGCACAGGAAGCAGTATTAAAGCCTGTTATGCAGCTTGGTAAAGAAATGGGCATCGACCCGGATATTCTTGAGCCATATGGTCATTTTAAGGCGAAAGTACCTCTCGAGGCTGTAAAGCCGGAGGAAGAAAGAGGAAAAATTATCCTTGTAACGTCTCTGAACCCAACTCCCGCAGGAGAAGGAAAATCCACGGTTACCGTTGGACTTGGTCAGGCGCTGAATGCGATCGGCAGAAAAGCTGTCGTTGCTCTGCGCGAACCCTCCCTGGGGCCGACAATGGGGTTGAAAGGGGGAGCATGCGGCGGCGGAAAAAGCCAGGTTGTACCGATGGAGGATATTAACCTTCATTTCACCGGCGATCTTCATGCCATAACGAGCGCCCATAATACGCTGGCTGCACTTGTGGATAACCACATCCACCGGGGAAATGAGCTGGACCTTGATATCCGGAAAGGGACCTGGAAACGGGTACTGGACATTAACGACCGTTCTCTCCGTAACATTGTAGCCGGCCTTGGTGGAAGACTGCACGGCGTGCCGCATGAAACCGGGTTTGACATTACGGTGGCTTCTGAAATTATGGCCGTTCTCTGTCTCGCTGATGGAGTGGCTGACTTAAAAGACAGGCTGCGGCGGATGATCATCGGCTATAATTCCTCCGGTAAGCCCGTCACGTGCGGCGACTTAAAAGCTGAGGGGGCGCTGGCACTTCTTCTCCGCGAAGCAGTAAAGCCGAACCTCGTTCAAACTTTGGAGAATACGCCTGCGTTTGTCCATGGAGGACCGTTTGCAAACATCGCGCATGGGTGCAACAGTCTTGCTGCAACGAAAATGGCCGCGTCCTACGGAGAATTTGCTGTAACTGAATCGGGTTTCGGAGCGGATCTCGGCGCAGAAAAATTTTTCCATATAAAAGCAGAAGCCGGTGGTTTTTCTCCTTCCGCTGTCGTTCTGGTAGCAACCGTCCGCGCATTGAAAATGCACGGCGGAAGGGCAAAAGACGATTTAAAAACCGAAGACCTTGAAGCGCTGGAAAAAGGATTGGAAAATCTGGAAAAACATCTGGAAACGATTCATGCTTTCGGCGTGCCGGTCGTTGTTGCTGTAAATGCATTTGTACACGACACGAAAGCAGAAACAGACCGGGTCCTTTCCTTCTGCAGAGACAAAGGTGTGCCGGCAGAAACGGCAGAAGTCTGGGAGCATGGAGGAGCTGGAGGCACAGCTCTTGCCAAAGCAGCAGCAAAAGCAGCCGACGCTTTCGACGGATATCATACGCCGCTTTATGACAAAAAGATTCCTGTAAAAGATAAAATCCGGCGGATCGTTCAGGAGGTTTATGGAGCAGAGGGCGTCGATTTTTCCAAAGAGGCACGTAATATGCTTGAAACCATCCGGCAGGAAGGCCTGGAAGAACTTCCTGTCTGCATGGCGAAAACGCAGTATTCGCTGAGTGATGATCCATCAAAATTAGGCCGTCCTCGCGGTTTTAGAATTACAGTCAGAGAACTGCGCATTTCCAGAGGGGCGGGCTTTATTGTTGCATTGACGGGTAGTGTAATGACGATGCCCGGTCTCCCGGAAAAACCGGCGGCGATGGAAATGGATGTGCTGGATGATGGCCGTGCGGCTGGTCTTTTCTAGTCTGCTGCTTCTTTCACTGCTGATTCTGAAAGATACGATCCCTGTGCGTAAAAAGCATACCACCATAAAGGTGGATGGGTTAAAGCGCAGGGTGGACCTTGTGTTTATAAGCGACCTTCATGGGCGGAGGCTCCGTGAACATCATCTGCCTGCCGGCAGGGTGGATGCTGTCTTAGTGGGAGGGGACATTCAGGATAAGCGGTGCCCGCTGAGGAATGTGAAAGAAAACGTCCATCAGATGCGAAGAATCGGCAGTGTCTTCGCTGTTTTTGGCAACCATGATTACCCTTCCGAAGCCGAACTGAGAAATGTATATGAAGAGAACGGAGCCCACCTTCTGGATAATGAAGCTGTTGATATGGATAGCTGGATTCTTGCCGGTGCCGGCGATTCTACATCAAATAGAGATCATCTCTCTGTTCTTTGTACCAGTCATCCCACGGTCCTGTTAACGCACAATCCCGACCTTATTAATCGGATGAAACAAAGAGACGACTTCTGTCTCATGCTTTCCGGACATACACATGGGGGGCAGATCCGCTTTGGGCCTTTCGGTATTGCAGAAAAGGGGAAAGTGACACGGAGAAAAGGGCTCCCTCTCATTATTTCCAATGGGTTTGGTACAACCGGCGTCCCCGTGCGGTTCGGAGCCCCGCCTGAAATTCACCGGATCACGCTCGTGCCGATGGGCCCGTGACTTGCGTAATCGCCGATTGTACTATATTCTTAATGGACGCCCTATGCAATTTCTATAAATAAGCAGGTGACGAATGTGATGAGCGAGAACCAGGGTAAATACAATATAAAAGCTGTTTCCAACCTGCTCGGTGTCCACGCAGGGACGTTAAGAGCATGGGAAAGGCGCTATAATATAATTGAACCAGTCCGTAATGACGCCGGCCACCGGCTGTATACGGACGACCATGTGCGCATTTTAAAGTGGGTGGTGAACAAGGTCGAAAGCGGTTTCACCATCGGCCAGGCTGTCGATCTTCTGAACAACCAGGAAGAGCCGGCATTTATTGCGGACGATCCCCGGCATGATAACCATATGGATCAGCTCCGCATCGAGATTACAAATGAACTGCTGCATTTCCGGGAAAACCGGGCGCATGAACTGATTGACCGGGCATTCGGTCTTTTTTCTTCGGAAAAAGTGCTCATCCATATTCTCGGCGGCATTCTCCAGGATGTAGGGATGCGGTGGGAAAAGGGTGAGATTCTTACCGCGCACGAGCATTTCGTAACCTCTGTGCTGCGCACCCGCATCGGTATGGTGTTTCAGTCACTGCCGGTGAACAGTTTTCTTCCCCGCGTCGTCTGCGTCTGCGGGCCGGACGACCTCCATGAAATTGGTCTGCTGATCTTTACTTATTATTTGAAACGCAGGGGATACGAGACCATTTATCTCGGGGCCGGTATTCCCGGAGAAGACGTAGAAAAGATCATAAAAGAAATCGATGCCAGTGCGGTCGTTATCTCTACGACGATACCAGAGCACCGTGAGAAGGCGCTGGATCTGACGAAGAGTATTTTATCGAGGTATCCGGAAATAAAAGTCGGTCTTGGTGGAAGAGCGCTTGATTCGCTTTCGGAATCAGCTAAACAACAGTACGCCGACTGTTTTATCGGACGTACTGAAAATGAATGGCAGCAGTGGCTGCGAAAAGGCGTATCCTGAAGAGGTGCGTCTTTTTCTTTCGTTTTCACGCTGAGGCGGATGGAAATAGAGCAGAAGGAACGGATATTTCAGCAGGCGGCGTTATTCTATAGGGAGTTTGAAAGAGCAGTACGCTTGAAATTTCGCTGAAAGCACGGATTAGTGTGGAAAAAAGATGTTTCTTTCTTTATGATGGAAGTAGAGATTACTTAAGTATAGGTGCCAAAAGTCTTCAGACGGGATGGTGAACGTATATGGGAGAGAATGCAGGCAGTTCCCAGGAACAAAATGTACTTACGTCAACACAAACGGTAATTAAACAGGCACTTGAAAAGTTAGGATATTCTGACGAAGTGTACCAGCTTATGAAGGAACCGCTCCGTATGATGACAGTGCGGATTCCAGTCCGAATGGATGATGGCTCTGTCAAAATTTTCACCGGTTATCGTGCTCAGCATAATGATGCGATCGGACCGACAAAGGGCGGCGTACGTTTTCACCCGGATGTTTCAGAAACGGAAGTGAAAGCCCTCTCTATTTGGATGAGTCTGAAAGCGGGCATCGTTGATCTTCCCTACGGAGGCGGAAAAGGTGGCATCGTGTGCGACCCCCGCACTATGTCTTTCCCTGAAGTGGAACGGCTCAGCAGAGGGTATGTCCGTGCCATTAGTCAAATCGTCGGTCCGACGAAGGATATACCAGCTCCGGATGTGCAGACAAATTCTCAGATTATGGCATGGATGATGGATGAATACAGCCGGATGAAAGAATTTGACTCTCCCGGATTTATTACTGGAAAGCCACTTGTTCTCGGCGGTTCCCACGGTAGGGAAGCAGCGACAGCGAAAGGAGTCACGATCTCCATCCGTGAAGCAGCCAAGCGCCGCGGCATTCAGCTGGAAGGTGCAAGGATTATTATACAGGGATTCGGAAATGCCGGAAGTTTTCTTGCGAAGTTTATGAATGATGCCGGAGCAAATGTTGTAGGTATTTCTGATGTTCAGGGTGGACTTTACGATCCGGATGGTCTGGACATTGATTATCTGCTCGACAGACGAGACAGCTTTGGAACAGTAACGAACCTGTTTAAAAATACATTGACGAATCAGGAAATTCTTGAGCAGGAGTGCGATATTCTTGTTCCTGCTGCTATTGAAAACCAGATCACAGAAGCGAATGCAGATAACATTCAGGCACAGATTGTAGTGGAGGCAGCGAACGGACCAACTACGATGAAAGCGACAGAAATTCTTCACCAGCGGGGCATTCTGCTTGTGCCGGATGTACTTGCAAGTTCAGGCGGGGTTACCGTTTCCTACTTTGAATGGGTCCAGAACAATCAAGGTTATTACTGGGAGGAAGAAGAGGTGGACGAAAAGCTGGAAAAAGTAATGACAACAGCTTTTGATAATGTCTACCGGGTCGCCCAGATGCGGAATGTGGATATGCGTCTTGCTGCCTATATGGTTGGAGTAAGAAAAATGGCAGAGGCAAGCCGGTTCCGCGGCTGGATATAGTCGGTCCTCAACTATAAAATTGATTATTTCGTAAAAATGTCCGTTCAGGTGGTGCCTGGACGGATCTTTCACGTCGAGCGGCTGTTTCTGTTCAAAATAGATGCCGGGAATCAGGAATGGTGCGCTCTGTGTGACAGAACTTTTGCGCGCAGGGATGATATTTACTAAACTATATAAAGAGAAAGAAAGGAGAATGTCCGGTGCAGCATGAAAAAGTGATTATCGTAGGAGCAGGGCCGTGTGGGATTGCGGCGGCCGCAGCGCTTCAGGATCTTGGAATGGATCCTCTCCTGATTGAGCGGGGAAATATCGTGCACGCTATTTACAAATATCCAACTCACCAGCAGTTTTTCAGCACGAGTGAAAAGCTTTCTGTCGGGGGCATTCCATTTTACTCCACGGAGCGGAAGCCGAAGCGGAATGAAGCACTTGTTTATTACCGGAAAGTAGCTGAGGAACGGAACCTGCGGATACGGTCGTATGAGGAGGTGACCTCCATAAAAAAAGGAAGCTTTTTTCAAGTGGAAACCGATAAACGTGGAGAAACGTACCATTATGCGGCGGATTACATTATTGCAGCTACGGGTTATTATGCATCGCCGAACCTGCTGCAGATTGAAGGCGAAGAGAAACCTCATGTCTACCATTATTTCCATGAAGGTCACCCTTACTTCAACCAGAAAGTGGTCGTCATTGGTGGAAAAAACTCTGCCGTGGATACTGCCCTTGAGCTGGATAAAGCAGGGGCGGACGTGACTGTTGTTTACCGGGGAAGCACGTATTCAAAAAGTATTAAACCGTGGGTGCTGCCCGAATTTGAAGCACAGGTCCGCTCTGGAAATATAACGATGCATTTCGACGCTGAGGTAGAAAAAATTGAATCGGAGCATATCCTAATCCGTCATCCGGAAGGAAGAGAGAAGCTGGAGGCAGATTTTGTGTTTGCCATGACCGGCTATCATCCGGATCACGGCTTTCTGCAGAATATGGGGGTGGAGACAGACCCCGAAAGCGGAAGGCCTGTATTTGATTCCGAAACGATGGAAACGAATGTTTCAGGAATATTCATAGCAGGCGTAATTGCGGCAGGAAACAACGCCAATGAGATTTTCATCGAAAACGGCCGCTGGCACGGCGGACAAATTGCACAGGCCATAGCAAAAAGAGAAGCAGGTACAGGAACGAAAGACCTCCAGGAGTGGCGCACATGAGAAAAGTTCAAATAATCAGTACAGGCGGCACAATTGCCAGTATGAAAAATGAACGGGGAAAACTGGAGGCCGGGCGGTACAGCGGAGAAGACCTGGCGCGGAAACTTGGCCTGCCGGAAGATATTGATGTGACGGTGGAGTCCTCTTTCCAGAAACCGAGCGTTCATATGACGTTCGATGATCTGCATCTTCTTGCTGAGAAAATTAAAAATACAGAAGCCGACGGCATCGTTATTACGCACGGCACAGATACGCTGGAGGAATCTGCATATTACCTGGATCTCCTTCTCCATTTAGACATACCGGTCGTTTTTACCGGTTCACAGCGGTCGCCGGACCAGCTGGGGAGTGATGCATTTATCAACCTGCGCCACGCTGTTTATACAGCGGCGGATCCTGTGCTCCGGGGCACCGGCGTAACCGTTGTATTCAATGAACGCATTTTTTCCGCAGAATACGTAAAAAAAGAACATGCATCGAATGTTCAGGGATTTAATTCGTTTGGCTTCGGCTACCTGGGAATTATCGATAATGACAAAATTCACCTTTACCAGCGTCCCGTTGAAAGGCATCGGATTCCGGCAGGAGAAAACAGGCCTCTTACTGTTGTTTTAATAAAAGCAGCTCTGGAGGAGCCTCCGCTCGCACTCGAAGCAGCAGTGAACAGCCATGTGGACGGGATTGTAATCGAAGCACTCGGAAGAGGCCAGGTTCCGCCGGAGTGGGCGCCATGGTGTTCCAAAGCAGTTGAGAAAGGTATACCGGTTGTGCTGACGACCGCTTCTGAAGAGGGGCACGTCTACACGACGTATGACTATCCAGGAAGTGCCTATGATTTATATGAGCGCGGAGTCGTGCTTGGACGCGATGCGGACAGTAAAAAGGCCAGGTTGAAGCTGCGTGCTGCACTTCTTGCCGGAGTCTCTGCACGTGACGTTTTTGAACCATGATCAGCCTTCTTGCAGCGGCCTGTGCTCCTGCGATGGGGCTGCTGCTTTTTTTCTATCTGCGGGATGAGCTGGAACCGGAGCCGGTTCATATGGTTGTCAGAACGTATCTGTTCGGAGCGCTTCTCGCATTTCCGGTTATGTTTATCCAATATGTTTTCCAAGTAGAAGGGAACTGGAACGGCCCCCTTGTTGAAGGGCTCCTGCAGGCAGCGCTGGTTGAAGAATCCGCGAAATGGCTGATCGTTCTGCTCACGGCTTATTTTCATGTACATTTCAATCAGCGGTATGACGGCATCGTTTATGCCGGGGCGGTGGCACTCGGTTTTGCTACAGTTGAGAACATCCTTTACTTAAGTGCGGAAGGGCTCAGTACCGCATTTTCCAGAGCGTTCTTCCCGGTATCACTCCACGCATTGATGGGGGTGGTGATGGGGTATTATTTAGGTGCCGCTAAATTTTCCAGGCGTCCGGCTGTCCCGTTAATACTTTCGCTTGCCATTCCCGTTATTCTCCATGGCATTTACAATGCAGCAGTGCTTACAGGTGATTTAAGCCAGGGGCTTTTGTTTCCGTTTATGCTCGGACTCTGGATGCTTGGGCTCTGGAAAGTAAAGCGCGCCAATCAGGAACAGCACAGGGAACATCGGATTTCTTGATAAACTGCCGCCGGACGTTGTATAGTAAGTGTCAGATATCCGGACCCTGATAGGAGAGTGATCGTTTTGCCTGAAACAAAGCAGCGCTATAAAGTGATCATCCGCTGTGACAACTGCGGAGAGAAATATATTCTCCGCGGGCGTCCCAATGAGGATGGTGGATTTGACACAGGATTCAAACGGTGTGTCTGCGGGAATGAGACCGCGTTTGATATTGATGTTTCCCCCGAATAACAAAACAGTCAATACAGCCGGTCCGCCATGTATTGAACTGTCTGCGAGCTTTCCGCCTGCTGCAGTACCGGTTTTTCTGCCGGCCGCTGCCCGTGCTTCGGAAAGCTCGTTTTTTTGCAGAAACTTTTTTTATCACCTATGCGGGGAAAGCTCCGTGCCGGCTTGATTTTTTCCCCGGTTCCACAGATAATATACAAAGATGCACAGAGGAGGCTTCCGTATGATGAAGATCGGCACGCCAGTTCAACTGGAGGCGTCAGCAGAAGGGGAAAGGCAGTTTTTCCGTACAAGTATTCTGGATCAGGCCAAAGGAAAAATATACATAGATTATCCGATTGAAGAAGCAACAGGAAAAGTGCGCTTTTTTCTGGAAGGATCTGAATTTCAGGCTACATTCATTGGAACAGATGAAGCTGTTTATTCATTTTCCACGGAAGTGACGGGGCGTTTAAAGACCCATGTCCCGATGCTGGTTCTGAAAGATCCCGGAAAAGAGGAGTATTCCAGAATTCAGCGTAGAGAATTTGTCCGTGTGGAAGCATCACTGGATGCAGCCGTTCATAGTCCGGATGGGCTTTTTCCTCCTTTTACAGCAGTAACTGCTGATGTCAGTGGGGGAGGGGCGGCACTGGCATTGAAGGAAGGGCATCCACTTGAAGCCCTCACTGAAGTGGATGTCTGGCTGTCCGTCCCTTACCGCAGTGGAGAAATTCAATACCTCTGCTTCAAAGCTTCTGTTATCCGCATTTCTTCGTCCGAGGGAAGAACGCGGGCGCATGTGAAATTTGAAGAAGCGGATGAGCAGGTGCGGCAGAAATTGATCCGCTACATCTTTGAGAAGCAGCAGGAAGATAAAGAGCGGGGAATTGTATAAGTCTTTTGTCTGATATGTTACGATAAAAATACGAAAACAATGAGTTGGTGGGGAATGAGTATGGAAAAGACAGTAGCTGTAGCAATTGATGGTCCGGCTGGAGCCGGTAAAAGTTCGACAGCAAGGCAGGTCGCCCTGGAACTGGGAATGACTTATATCGACACCGGCGCCATGTATCGTGCGCTGACGTGGCTCGCCCTGGAAAAAGAGGTAAGCACTAGAGATGAAGAGGGGCTTCATCGCCTTTTAAAAAACATGGCACTTGAACTGGTGACTGGAACGGGGACCGACCGTGTCATCGTTGACGGAACAGATGTCACAGAAGCGATCCGTGAGCCCCGCGTAACGGCGGAAGTCTCCTATACAGCGGTTCATGAAAAAATCCGGCAGGCGATGGTGGAGAAGCAGCGGGAGCTTGCCTCACAGGGCAGTGTCGTGATGGATGGCCGCGATATCGGCACAGCCGTTCTTCCGGATGCCGAGTTAAAATTTTACCTTACCGCAAGTGTGGAAGAGCGGGCAGCACGCCGTTTTGCAGAAGAAAAGAAAAAAGGAATTCCCTCGGAACTGGAGCAGTTGAAAAAAGAGATTGCCGAAAGAGACCGCATCGATTCCGAAAGGGAATTTGCGCCGCTTACGAAAGCGGAGGATGCGGAAGAGGTGGATACAACGGCGATGGAGTTTGAGGAAGTGGTGCAGTTTCTCATCAACCGCATAGGAAGCAGGGTGAGTGCCGGTGAATAGCAGACTTTATTCAGCCGGGCAGTTTGTCTGCCGCACATTTCTGCGCCTGTTTTTCAGGGTGCACATCCATGGCCGGGAAAACATTCCGGAAAAAGAAGGGGCCCTTCTCTGCAGCAACCATATTAATAATCTTGATCCACCGCTCGTCGGCGCATTTTTAAAGCGCCAGACCCGCTATATGGCAAAAGCGGAGTTATTTGAAGCGCCGATCCTGAAAAGCCTGCTTCCAAAACTAGGCGCTTTCCCTATTAAACGGGGGACCAGTGACCGTCAGGCAATGAGGTCAGGTTTAAAGTTGCTGCGTGAAGGGGAAATGGTAGGTGTGTTTCCTGAAGGCACCAGAAGTCGTGACGGCAAGCTTGGAAAAGGACTTGCGGGAGTCGGATTCTTTGCTCTGCGCTCCGAGGCAGCGGTCGTTCCATGTGCCATCATCGGCAGCTACCGTCCGTTCAGCAGAGTGGATCTTATCTACGGACCGCCGCTTGATATGCAGAAGCTCAGGGAGGAAAAAGCTTCCCCGGAAGAGGCAGCTGAAGCGATTATGGCTGGAATTCAGGAACTTTTAGATAAAAATAAAAAATAGGCAGGAATTTTCTTCTTCAGTGAAGAATTCTGTATAATGAGAAGAAGCATAGGCCCGCTTTTTTGACGGGGATAGGGAGGTATTTGTCAATGTCAGAAGAAATGAACAACGAAATGATGAATTTCCAGTCGATTTCAGTTGGAGATCTCGTCAAAGGTACGATAGCGAAGGTGGAAGATAAACAGGCGTTTGTTAACGTCGGTTATAAGATGGACGGCGTTCTGCCGATCAGCGAGCTGTCCAGCCTGCACGTTGAGAAAGTCAGCGATGTACTCAGCGAAGGGGAAGAGCATGAGTTTAAGGTGACCAAGCTGACGGAAGATGAGCTTGTACTATCCAAAAAAGCAGTAGCCGCTGAAAAGGCCTGGGAAGAGATGGAACGCCGTCTTGAATCAGGAGAAATTTTTGAAGCGGAAGTTGCAGACGTCGTTAAAGGCGGTCTCGTCGTAGATGTAGGTGTACGCGGCTTTATTCCAGCTTCGCTTGTGGAGCGTCACTACGTAGAGGATTTCTCTGCCTATAAAGGACGCACACTCCGCCTGAAAGCAGTGGAAATGGACAGAAGTCGCAATAAGCTGATTCTTTCACAGCGCGCGGTTCTTGATGAGGAAGCCGGCGACCGGAAAAAAGAAACGCTTGAGAAAATTCAGGAAGGCGATGTCATCGCCGGTACCGTGCAGCGGCTCACTGATTTTGGCGCATTCGTCGATGTCGGCGGAGTGGATGGGCTCGTTCATATTTCGCAGATGGCCCATCATCATGTGGAAAAGCCCGGAGATGTTGTATCTGAAGGAGATCAGGTAAACGTGAAAGTATTGTCTGTGGATCCTGATAATGAACGGATTTCACTGTCCATTAAGGATACGCTGCCCGGACCGTGGGAGCAGATTGCACAAAAAGTAAGCCAGGATGAAGTTATTGAAGGTACTGTAAAACGACTTGTGTCATTCGGTGCTTTCATCGAAGTGGCGCCCGGCGTTGAAGGCCTTGTGCATATTTCCCAGATCGCGAACCGGCATATTGCGACTCCTGGAGAAGTTCTGTCCGAAGGAGATATCGTAAAGGCGAAAGTTCTGGATGTAAATCCAGGCGAAAAGCGTATCAGCCTTTCCATGCGTGTGCTGGAAGAAGACAAAGTCGGACAGGACTCGGAAAATGAGCGTCAGGAATACAAGAAAGAAGATGACGGCGGCTTTTCTCTTGGAGATATGATCGGCGATCAGCTGAAAAAATACAAGAAATAAAAGCCTGCTTTCCGGACGGGGTGAATGGCGTATTTCCGCCGATTCATCCCGTCTTTTTTGTGATTGAAATGTACATAAAGCAGGCGGTATACGAGCGGAAGACAACAGGAGGGGCATCATGAGCAGAGAGCTGCGCAAACAGGATCACATAAACCACGCACTACAGACAGGACAGTCCGGCCGGCACGGACTCGACCAAGTACAGTTTGTACATCAGAGTCTTGCCGGCATAGGAGAGCAGGAGATCGATATGAAGGTGGACTGGGCTGACAGGCGGTGGGAGGCACCATTTTATATAAATGCGATGACCGGCGGGGGTGGACAGAAAACCAAAGAAATTAACGGAGCACTTGCAAAAGCGGCCGGTGCTGCAGGCATACCGGTGGCTGTCGGCTCCCAGATGGCAGCGGTGAAAGATCCGGGACAGGCGGACACGTTTGCCGTAGTGCGCAGAGAAAACCCTGATGGGATTGTTTTTGGGAATATCGGGATGGATGCCGGCGTGGAAGAAGCACTCCGTGCGGTCGAGATGATTGAAGCGGATGCACTCCAGATACATTTAAATCCCGTTCAGGAGATGATCATGCCGGAGGGAGACCGTGATTTTACCGGTGTGCTGGAGAGGCTCACCACCATCTGCCGGAACGTGGATGTGCCGGTTATCGTTAAAGAAGTTGGATTTGGTATTAGTATGGAAACAGCTGCACTTTTGAAAGAGGCAGGTGTGAATGCCGTCGATGCAGGAGGCCGGGGAGGAACGAATTTTGCGGAAATTGAGAACCTCCGCCGGGAGCGTCCGGTCTCCTTTTTAAACGAATGGGGAATTCCGACGAGCGTGTCGATTGTAGAGGCCGCTTCGCAGTCCTTTTCTCTGGTAACGGCTGCAGGAGGTATACGTTCTTCATTGGATGCAGCTAAATCGTATGCGCTTGGAGCAGGTGCGTGCGGGATGGCAGGCCATATGTTAAAACTGGTTACAGAGCAAGGCTGGGAAGCAGCTGCTGAAGAACTTGGGGAAATGAAAAAAGAACTCCGTACCATTATGACCCTTCTCGGCGTTCGGAACATGAACGAATGGAAAAACACGAAAATTCTTATTACCGGCGAAACCGCTGAATGGTTAAAGCTCCGCGGCTTTTCTGTGGAAGGCTTTGCACAGAGGTAATAAATAAGTTCTTTTGTTCTTTAAGCCCAGGTGCTAGTATGAAAGAAGAGTCTAGATCAGAGAAAGTAGGGAAATGTTTTGGTAAAACCTGTACTGGCCATAGTCGGCCGGCCTAATGTTGGAAAGTCTACGATTTTTAACCGCTTGATTGGAGAGCGGCTCGCGATTGTTGAAGATAAGCCCGGTGTCACCCGGGACCGGATTTATAGTTCGGCAGAGTGGCTGCATCACGAATTTTTCCTTATCGATACCGGCGGCATAGAAATGTCGGATGAGCCGCTTATCGAACAGATGAGAGCCCAGGCAGAACTTGCCATCGACGAGGCGGATGTCATCTGCTTTGTTGTAAATGGAAGAGAAGGCATTACAGGAGCTGATGAGGAAGTGGCTGCACTTCTACGCCGTTCCAACAAGCCTGTTGTCATTGCTGTAAATAAAATGGATGATCCGACGCTGCATGAGAAAATGTATGAATTTTACAGCCTCGGTGTCGGTGAACCCTTCCCTGTTTCAGGATCGCACGGTCTTGGCCTCGGTGATCTTCTCGATTCAGCCTGTGGTCATTTTCCGGATGATGCTCATGCAGAATATGACGATGAGACTATCCGCATCAGTTTGATCGGCAGACCGAATGTCGGGAAATCGTCCCTTGTCAATGCCATCCTCGGAGAAGAACGGGTTATCGTAAGTGATATCCCCGGAACAACAAGAGACGCGGTGGATACGCCGTTTACAAAAGATGAACAGGACTATGTTGTCATCGATACGGCAGGCATGCGGAAACGTGGAAAAGTATACGAATCGACAGAAAAATACAGTGTGCTCCGTGCGTTGAAAGCCATTGAGCGCTCGGATGTTGTGCTTGTTGTTCTTGATGGAGAAGAAGGCATTATCGAACAGGATAAGAAAATTGCCGGCTATGCCCACGAGGCTGGGCGTGCAGTTGTCATTGTTGTGAACAAATGGGATGCAGTGACAAAATCAGATAAAACGATGAAAGAAATGGAAGATAAAATCCGGGATAATTTTCAATACATGGATTATGCTCCGATCGTTTTCCTGAGTGCGAAAACGAAACAGAAGCTGCATCAGCTTCTCCCGGTCGTGCAGCAGGTCAGCGAATCCCATAATCTGCGGATTAAAACAAATGTCCTGAACGATGTGATCGTCGATGCTGTCACGTCGAATCCGACGCCGACAGACCACGGCGGGAAGCGGCTCAGGATCAACTATTCCACTCAGGTTTCTGTGGCGCCGCCGACATTCGTATTGTTTGTAAATGATCCGGAGCTGCTGCACTTTTCCTATAAGCGGTACCTTGAAAACAACATCCGCCGTGCGTTCGGCTTTGCCGGCACGCCGATTCGGATACTTGCCCGTAAGAAAAGTGACAGCTGATCCACACGAAGAGCTGAATCTGGTATTTCAGGGACAGCAGGTAAATGAGTAAAGGGGGGAGCCCATGGCTTTTTTATCCATTGTCATCGGGTATCTGCTCGGTGCGGTAAGTTTCAGTTATCTGGCCGGGCAGATAATGAAAAAATTAGATATCCGTGATCACGGCAGCGGGAATGCAGGGGCGACAAATACACTCCGTGTTCTCGGGACGGGTCCGGCAGTGGCGGTCCTTCTTCTGGATTGTGCCAAGGGGATCGCAGCAGTCTGGATCGGCTACAGCATGAGCGGAGGCGATCCACTGTTTGCAGCTCTTGCCGGCGCAGCATCTGTTATCGGCCACAACTGGCCGGTGTACTTTGGTTTCCGCGGCGGAAAAGGAGTGGCTACGACGATTGGTGTTCTTGCAACAATCGTTTTCTGGCCGGCGCTTGCAGCAGGGATCGCTGCCATCGCTTCCATTTTTATCACCAGGTATGTTTCGCTCGGTTCACTGTTGTTTATGACAGGAACAACGATTCTGCTTCCTTTTTTCAATTATCCTGCCGTATATTTTTATACTGTACTGGGATTAACGATTTTGTCTTTCTGGCGTCATCGGACGAATATCAAGCGATTAATCAGCGGGACAGAGAGCCGCATTGGTGAGAAAGCATCTTAAAGGGGGAAAAGCTGTGAAACAGACGGCCGTAATCGGAGCTGGGAGCTGGGGTACTGCACTTGCCCTCGTTCTGGCAGACAATGGACTTGAAGTGGATTTATGGGCCCGGTCAGAAAAGCAGGCGGAAGCAATGCATTCATCGCGCAGAAACATGCGCTACCTGCCGGGCGTTGAACTTCCTGAACAGATTAAACCGACTGCTTCCCTTGAGACAGCAGTAAAAGACAAGGACATGATTGTCCTCGTTGTACCAACCAAAGCAGTCCGGGAAGTACTTCCGGCGCTGCGGCCGCTCCTGAAAGAAGGAGCAGTCATTGCTCACGCAAGCAAAGGGATCGAACCGGAAACGCATCTTCGCGTTTCGGAAGTTATTGCCGAAGAGCTTCCGGGTCATCCGGTTGCCTGTCTGAGCGGGCCGTCGCACGCGGAAGAGGTGTGCAAACGACAGCCGACAACAGTGACTAGCTCGTCGCTGCATATGGAAACGGCAGAGCTCGTACAGGATGTGTTTATGAATACATATTTCCGGGTGTACACAAATCCGGATCTGACCGGTGTGGAGATAGGCGGCTCTTTAAAAAATATTATTGCGATCGGGTCCGGGATGACTAGTGGACTGGGCTTTGGCGATAATGCCCGGGCAGCGTTAATGACGAGAGGTCTTGCAGAAATCTCCCGCCTCGGAGTCAAACTCGGAGCCGACCCGCTTACCTTTTCGGGTCTTTCCGGTCTCGGCGATCTGATTGTAACCTGTACTTCCTATCACAGCCGGAATTGGCGTGCCGGGAACATGATAGGTAAAGGCATGACAATCAATCAGGTGGAAACCGAAATGGGCATGGTCGTCGAAGGTGTCCGGACGACGAAAGCAGCCCAGCAGTTGGCGGAAAAACTGGATGTCGAAATGCCTATCACATCGGAGCTTTACGCAGTTCTTTTTGAAAACAAAGACGTGGAAGAGGCAGTAGAAGCATTGATGGGGCGTGTGAAAAAACATGAAATGGAAGCTCCCGCAGTTTCACGAAACACGAATAGAGACCCGCTCGATCATTTCGAACCGTAGTTCAGGGCGGACGAGGGAAGTGCCGGTCCTGTCGCTTCTATTTGATTATTGGAAATTTCTTATCTATATATGGTGTGATACACAGATGAAGCCGGCACAGTCCCGCTTCCTGCGCACACTGGCTGCGGCGGTTATTTCAGGACCGGCCGCAGCCATTTTTGCCTGTGGGCGTGTTCCTGATCCTGCTGCATATCATTTTTGTGGCTGTGTTCAGGTCCACTCATTCAATAAATGTACACACGGCTCATACATGCACAGCGGCCGGCGCTGTGCTATAATGATGCCGACTTCATCGTGAAGGAGGGGGAGAAAAATGTTTGAAGATCCGTTACTCAAAATGTGGGTATCCTTCATTGCTATGGGACTAATGACTTTATCTGTTATATTGACTGTATTCACTAAATTAAAGCTGAAGGGATTTCTTCGGTATTCGCTTTTATCCATCAGTTTTGTCTGTATTATCATCTCCGGGCTGATCGTCTTTCTGGTTACATTCAGCGGGCCGGTACCGGAATAACATCTTAGAAGAAAGCAGGGTCAGACTATGCAGAACTATTTGTGGCTGCTTTTAAGCGTGTTTTTCCTCAGCGGATGTCTTTATCCCGATGAGCAGCGTGCCCAGGATACGGCTCCGAACGAGGAACAGCTTGCTCAAGTGCAGACTGCAGTCGAATCCTTTCAGGAGAACACCCAGGTGCTGCCGATCGAAACGAGAGATGCAGCTACCCCTGCCTACAGGCGGTATCCTGTTCAATTTTCCCAGCTTGTGCCTCAGTATTTAAACGAGTCGCCGCCGAACGCATTCGAGAATGGCGGGAAGTATCAATATGTCCTGATTGAAGTGGAAGAAACACCTCAGGTGAAACTCATTGATCTTGCAGCGCTGTCGGACCTCCAGTCGCTTCAGACGAGGTTAACCGCATACAGAAGGTCTAATGATTACGCACCTATCCTGGAGGTCGCGGGGCCGGAACTGTTGAAACTGGATTATTCAGAACTGGGATATGAAGAGGAGCCCACGGTGGAGAGTCCTTTTCATCCAACACACCGCCTTCCACTGCTGTATACGACAGATGGAGAAATCGTCGTTGACTACCGTCTCGACATTCTTCATTACATTGATGAATATGGCATGGAAGAGTATGAAACTGGAGAAAATCTTCTTCCTCTACTGACGGATCACGCACCATTTGTACCGTTCAACTCGGTTCCGCAGGTGATGAATGAGGAGGGGGAAATTGAATTCCGCCCTGATTTGGAGCAGGTTGTGCCACAGACCGGGTGAAATCATGTATTTTTTTCCTCCAATTCCATATATATTTATAAAAAAAACATGAATTACACGAAAGTTGTTGAATTCGCGGGCTTTTTCGTTTAACATAAGCGTTGTTATCCCTTTCACATCAAGGGATAGCGCGGTTTGGAGTAAAATGGTAACCAATCCTATGTTGCAGGGAGGTGAGTTACATGAACAAAACAGAACTGATTAATGCAGTTGCTGAGAAAACGGATCTTTCTAAGAAGGATGCGACTGGTGCTGTCGACGCAGTATTTGACATCATCACGGATTCCCTGAAAAAGGAAGAAAAAGTCCAGCTGATCGGTTTCGGTAACTTTGAAGTCCGTGAACGTGCTGCCCGTAAAGGCCGCAACCCACAGACAGGCGAAGAGATCGAAATTCCAGCAAGCAACGTACCTGCGTTCAAGCCAGGTAAAGCGCTTAAGGATGCAGTGAAATAATTACATAAGGTACCTTATGTAATAAAAAGATCCCCGGTGGAGACTCTGCCGGGGATCTTTTTGTATGGATGATAGAAAATGAAAAATTCAGGTACATGAACCGTTCAACTCCCCATTTTCAAGAAGCGGGCTGCGCAGTTCAAGGAAATGCTCCCTGCAGCAGGAGAAAAGCCATATCTGTTGTAGGGCATTTTTCACCTGTGCTATGATCAAAACATGAATTCAACATTGGAGGCAGATGACTATGAGCCAGGTAAATCACGATAAAATTCAGCAGGCTGTGACGATGATACTGGAAGCGATCGGGGAAGATCCATCCAGAGAAGGACTCCAGGATACGCCGCAGCGTGTAGCGAGAATGTATGAAGAAGTCTTTCAGGGCCTCCACCAGGATCCAAAGGAACATTTTAAAACAGTATTTGGTGAAGACCACGAAGAACTTGTTCTCGTAAAAGACATTCCTTTCTATTCCATGTGTGAACATCACCTCGTACCGTTTTTCGGTAAAGCGCATATCGGCTACCTCCCACAGGGAGGAAAAGTGACTGGGTTGAGTAAACTGGCCCGTGCCGTCGAAGCTGTAACAAAAAGACCCCAGCTTCAGGAAAGAATTACGTCCACCATCGCAGACTCCATGGTGGAGACCCTCGACCCGCGCGGTGTTATGGTAATCGTGGAAGCAGAACATATGTGCATGACGATGCGCGGCGTGAAAAAACCGGGCTCTTCTACGGTGACGTCCGCTGTCCGCGGAGCATTCCGGACGGACGAAGCTGCCAGAGCAGAAGTATTATCACTTATTCGTTCCCAGGGGGCGTCTTAATTGGCACAAAACAACGACTATATTGTTATCCGCGCTGATGAGAACGGTGTAAATGTGATCGGGCTGACACGCGGCACAGACACACGCTTTCACCATTCGGAAAAACTCGATAAGCATGAGGTAATGATTGCTCAGTTTACAGAACATACGTCAGCGATCAAAATCCGCGGGAAAGCGACGGTGCAGACGGCGCATGGTGAAATGAAAACACCGTCTGAAGAAGAGTAGGTTTCAGCTGCACCCGCCGCGCACTGCTCATACAGGCCCTGGTTTCTTCAATCATGCTTCCTGACTGGAAATAGAATGTGCTATACTGGACAGGCGTATTTTTCTGTTCGCTGGAAAGGGAGCAGGGATGGAGGAAATGGGATGACCGCAACTTATGACAACCTGCATACAATTCATACATTAACAACGGAATTTTATAAGAGTGTCCGGCAGCCTTATGTACAGCGGTATCTGCCCGAGCCTGCACTCAATCCAATGCAGGCTGGGCTTCTGCTGACACTGCTTGAGCAGTCGGACGAAACGTTTACAGAGGAGTCGAAGCGGGCTGCTGTTCTTGCAGCACTGCTCGTACAGGCAGCAATGGATGCGCACGACCGCATTGGTGCCGGCCCGGTATTTTCGGAATCCGAAAGAAAACAACGGCAGCTCACGGTGCTTGCAGGAGATTATTACAGCAGCCTGTATTATTCCATCCTTGCTCAGCATGGGGAGACGGCTCTGTTAAAAGTGCTGTCCAGAGCAGTACAGAAGATAAACATGGAAAAAATGAGGGCGTATCGTGCGGAAAATGAAGAAGAGCGGCTGTATCATTTAATCGAAGCCAAAAACATGCTCACTTCAGAAGTTGCGCTGCACCTTGGACTTCCGGAATCGGGTGCAGGCATGAAGCAGCTTTTTTTCCTGCAGTACCTCGTCGAGTATCCGGAAGCTTCCGGAGGACGTACGAAAGAAAAGCTGGTGGAAGCGGCAGAGACAATTCACAGTCTGCGGGCAGATACATGGAAGCTGCAGCAGGTCATGGAAAGGGAAGCCTCCCGTCTGCTGTCCGCTTATGAGAACAGGGGCGTGTAAAATTGGAACATCCAAAAGAAAAGCGGGTACATGACGTATTTGAGACGATATCAGGACGATACGACCGTATGAACTCCATTATTAGTTTTCAGCAGCATAAACGGTGGAGAAAAAAGACGATGAAGCAGATGAACGTGCAGCCCGGAGACCGGTGTCTGGATGTCTGCTGTGGTACAGCAGACTGGACGCTGGCTCTTTCTGATGCCGCGGGCCCGGATGGAGACGTCACTGGACTTGATTTCAGTGAAAACATGCTTCAGGTCGGAAGAGTGAAAACAAACGACAGACCGGACATTAACCTGATCCAGGGGAACGCAATGGCTCTGCCATTTGAAGATAATACATATGATGTCGTTACTATTGGTTTTGGTTTACGAAATGTTCCGGATTATATGCAGGTGCTGGCTGAAATGCACCGGGTCGTCAAGCCGGGCGGGCAGGTTGTCTGTCTGGAGACGTCACAGCCGGAAATGCCGGTCGTCTCCGGACTGTACTGGTTTTATTTTTCTATCTTAATGCCGCAGCTCGGCCGGTTGTTTGCGGGAAGCTATGAACAGTATTCCTGGCTTCAGGAATCAAGCAGAGAATTTCCGGGAAGAGAAGAGCTCCGGGCGATGTTTTTTGATGCGGGATTTCATACGGTCCGTGTAAAAGCATTCGCACTTGGAGCCGCTGCCGCCCATTTCGGCAGGAAGGACGATCAGCATGATTCGTAAACTTAAAATCATTTTAGAAATGATCAAATTTGAACATACCGTATTCGCGCTTCCGTTTGCGTTCCTCGGAGCGGTACTTGGAAGCCTCACAGAAACAGGCACGTGGCCTACACTTCAGATCTGGCTCTGGATGACGCTTGCGATGGTAGGAGCCCGCAGCGCAGCTATGGCATTGAATCGGGTAATTGACAGGCAGATTGATAAAGCCAATCCGCGTACGAGCGGCAGAGCGATTCCGGCAGGGCTTTTGTCTCTGGGAGAGACGATGCTGTTTATTCTTGTTTCCTTTGCTGTTTTAATCGGGGCAGCATGGCAGCTGAACATGCTCGCTGTGTATCTGCTGCCGCTTGCAGTATTTTTTCTCGTATTTTACTCATATACGAAACGATTTACATGGGCCTGCCACCTTGTACTCGGTGCCACGATCGGTCTGGCCCCTCTGGGAGGCTGGGTGGCTGCATCCGGGACCTTAAGCTGGGAAGCGTTCGTTTTATTTGCTGCCGTAGCATTCTGGACAGCAGGGTTTGATGTGATTTATGCGACGCAGGATGAAGGGTTTGACCGTGAAACCAATCTTCATTCCATTCCACAGCGGTTTGGTACAGCCGGGGCACTGAAAGCGGCACGACTGTTTCATTTAATCAGTTTTTCCGGAATGCTGTCGCTGATTGCTCTTACAGAGCTCAGCTGGATTTATGCTGCTGGAACGCTGGTTGTGGGAGCGGTGATGATTTATGAGCATTCGCTGGTATCTCCAAAAGACTTATCGAAGGTAAACGTAGCCTTTTTTACCATGAACGGAGTTATCAGCCTGCTTATGTTCACTTTTACAATTGGAGACCGCCTCCTTTTGTAATTGAGGATGACCCATGAAAGGCTGGCAGCGGTTTCGTTAAGACGCCTGCCGTAATGAGACTATTGAAAGAAGTGGATAGAATGACGCTCCGAATTGGCGAAATTCACTATACAAACATTATGCCGATGTTTTTTCATCTGCCTAAAACGGCGCTGCTGCAGGAAGGGTTTCAATTTCAATCCAGTACGCCTGCCCAGCTTAATCAAGGGATGGCTGATGGAACAGTAGATGTCGGCGGCATCAGCTCGTTTGAGTATGCAAGGAATCCAGATAAGTATCTTCTGCTTCCAGATCTGGGCGTCTCTACAGATGGTGAAGTCGGTTCCATCCTGTTGTTTTCCAAAGTACCCATTAGCCAGCTGTCGAACAGAAAGGTTGCTCTTACTTCCAGTTCGGCAACATCTGTACACTTATTAAAACTGCTCTTGGAAAGAAATCAGGGAGTTCACAATGAGTATACGGTGATGGACCCGGATGTGAAAACGATGCTGGCAGACTGCGATGCGGCGCTTTTAATCGGGGATGATGCGATTGCTGCCGCCTGGAGCGGGACAGCGGAGTATCAATATGATCTCGGCGCCTGGTGGAAGGAATGGACTGGTCTTCCAATGACCTATGCCGTTTTTGCTGTGAGAAAAGAAGCAGCGGAAAAATATCCTGATTCTCTTTCACGGCTGTGGGAGGCATTCAATGAAAGCCGTGATACGGCCGCCGGAGAATCATATGAACAACTGATTGAATGGGCCCTGCGGGAAAAGGGAGGAACTGTATCCTTTTGGAGCGCGTATTTCTCCAGGCTTATCCACCGGCTGGACCCTTACTATCTGTCAGGCTTAAAACAGTACTGCCGCTTTTTGTATGAGGACCGCTGGATTCAGCAGTATCCGGCATTTTCGTTTTGGAACAGAAGCGGAGCAGGGATTTATTCGAAGGTGGATCGTTTATGACACTAGCAGAAATTTACCGGAAATACCGGCCGGAAATCCTCCGGCTGGAAAGACGTATGGAGCAGCAGCTGCTGGCAGAAGAACAGACGCTGAAAAAGGCGTCTGTGCACATCATGAAAGCCGGCGGGAAAAGAATCCGCCCTGTTTTCGTACTTTTATCTGCCCAGTTTGGTCCATCAAAAACGGCGGAGGAAGTAGAACGTGTTGCCGTTCCACTGGAAATGATTCATATGGCTTCCCTCGTACATGATGATGTCATAGATAATGCGGATCTCCGCCGCGGGAAGGCGACGATTAAAGAGCGGTGGGATAACCGGACGGCGATGTATACCGGTGATTATTTATTTGCCCGTGCCATTGAAATCGCCTCATCAAGCTCTTACCCGGATGTTCATGAGATCCTGTCGATGGCGATGCGTGAAATGTGTGTCGGGGAGATTGAACAGCTGCGCGACCAGTTTCAGCTGGACCAGAATCTCCGGACGTACCTCCGCCGGATCAAACGAAAAACTGCTCTCCTGATTTCTGTGAGCTGTGAACTTGGGGCACTGGTGAGTGGTGGAGACGAGCGGACGCGCAGGGCGCTCCGGCGGTACGGGTATTTTGCAGGCATGGCTTTTCAAGTAACCGATGACATTCTTGATTTTGTCGGTTCGGAAAAGCAGCTCGGCAAACCGGCAGGCAGTGATTTAATTCAGGGTAACATTACGTATCCCGCACTATATGCCATGGAACATAACCCGGAATTTTACGATTCGGTAAAGCATTACATGCTGAAGCCGGAAGTTTACCCGCTGCCAATTTCTCAGGCGGTGGAGGCTGTCAAGCAGTCCGGAGCCGTGGAGGCATCGAAAAAACTGGCAGCAAGCTACGTGAAAAAAGCTCATGAAGCGTTGGATGAGCTTGATCAGAATGAAGCCTCTGCCTCCCTGAGAGAAATTGCTTCCTATATCGGAAATCGACAGTTTTAACGGTGCAGACGAATAGAAAAAGACGGACAGGCTTTACATGTTCTGTCCGTCTTTTATTTTCTTTTGTGAAAGCGTTGTCAAAAAGTCCCTGCTTTGCTATACTGGGATAGAATTACATAGGAATGAGACAGGAGATGATGTCAATGGAACAGTCTTTTATTATGATTAAGCCGGATGGGGTCCGCAGAGGTCTCATAGCGGAGATTTTAACGAGGTTTCAGCAGAAAGGATTTACACTCCGCGGAGCTAAATTGATGCAGATGGAGCAGGCTCTTGCCGAGCAGCACTACGCAGAGCATAAAGAACGTCCTTTTTTTCCCGATCTTGTTGAGTTTATTACATCCGGCCCTGTTTTTGCCATGGTCTGGGAAGGCGAAGGAATGATAGCGGAAGCCCGCCGGCTGATCGGGAGCACAGATCCCGCTGAAGCAGCACCGGGTACGATCCGCGGAGATCTCGCTGTGAAAAAATCCGAGAACGTTATTCACGGATCTGATTCACCGGAGAGTGCGGAGCGGGAAATCAATCTTTTCTTTCAGAAGCATGAGCTGATTGAAACGGGTAAAAATTCTGTTATTTCATAAAAACGATCTCTCAGAGCCGTATTCGTCTGTTAAAATAGACGAATACGGCTTTTTACGTGCCAAAATGACTTTTTCAATCAAGCAGCGGGGAAACGGTGAGTTCCTCCCGGATAAAACAGCTGTCCTGAGTGAAAAAGTGAAACGATGAATGGGATGGAGCGGAACATACGATGGATGATTATCAGGAGTTTATCAATCAGGTTTACAAGAAAACAGGTATTAATTTGTCACTTTACAAAGAAGCACAGATGAAGCGCCGGCTGACGTCACTTCGTGATAAGAGGGGGTTTTCCAGCTTTCGTGACTACTTTCATGCGATGCAGCAGAATCAGGAAATGTTCGAGGAGTTTCTCCAGCGGATGACGATCAACGTATCGGAGTTTTTCCGTAATAAAGGCCGTTGGGACGTTCTGGACAGCCGCATTCTTCCGGCTCTGAAAGCAGAACGGGGCCGCCTGTCTGTCTGGAGTGCAGCCTGTTCGACCGGTGAGGAACCTTATTCTCTCTCGATTCTTCTGAGAAAGCATATGAGGCCTGATCAGTTTTCCATACTGGCCACGGATCTGGATCAGTCGATTCTGGATAAGGCGGGGCACGGTTTTTATGCAGAAAAAGCATTGAAGGAAGTAACTGAAAAGGAGAAAGAACAGTACTTTATCAAGGAAGAGATGGGACTGCGTATTTCAGGCGAGATTAAAAAGTCGATACAGTTTAAACGTCATAATCTGCTGGCAGATGCCTATCCGTCATCCATGGATTTGATTTTATGCAGAAATGTAATGATTTATTTCACGGAAGAAGCAAAGAAAGAAATTTATCACCGCTTTGCAGCATCGTTAAAACCGGGAGGCATTTTATTTGTCGGCAGTACCGAGCAGATTTTCTCACCGGAGCAGTACGGGCTCATACCGGAAGATACGTTTTTTTACAAAAAAGCTCCAGTAGGAAATTAATTGTACTCCCGGGTGCGGCACATACTGATATGCTGCAACGACATTTTTCCGCAGACATGCTGAAAAATTTGAGCGGACTACTTGAAAAGAGAGCCGAAATAAGGAACAATAGCAATATGACAATTTAACGCATAAAAGCGATAAAGAGAAATGTGGAGGGAATAGCATGAGATTTTTAACAGCAGGAGAGTCACACGGTCCACAGCTGACCGCGATTATTGAAGGAGTACCGTCCCAGCTTCCGCTGACGGCAGAAGACATTAATGAACATCTTGCACGGCGTCAGAAAGGGTACGGCCGTGGACGCCGTATGCAGATTGAAAAAGACCAGGTTCAAATTATGAGTGGAGTGCGCCACGGGAAAACAACGGGAGCACCGATTACGCTGGTCGTTGAAAATAAAGACTGGACGCACTGGACGAAGATCATGGGGCCTGAACCGTTATCGGAAGAAGAGGAACAGGAAGTGAAGCGGAAAATTACCCGGCCTCGTCCGGGACATGCGGATCTGAACGGAGCGATTAAATACCGCCATCGGGACATGCGGAATGTTCTCGAGCGTTCCAGTGCCCGTGAAACGACCGTGCGGGTCGCAGTCGGTGCTCTTGCTCAGGTTATTCTTCGTCAGTTCGGCATCCATCTTGCTGGACATGTCCTTGAAATTGGAGATGTCAAAGCAGAGCAGCAGCCGTTTACAACCGTTGAAGCGCTCAAAGAGAAGACAGAGAACTCGGAAGTCCGCTGCATGGATGAGTCAGCATCCGAAAAAATGAAGCAGGCGATCGATGATGCGAAGCAGAACGGCGATTCCATCGGTGGAATTGTCGAAGTCATTGCAGAGAATGTGCCGATCGGGCTCGGAAGCCACGTTCATTATGACCGGAAACTGGACGGAAAAATAGCTCAGTCCGTTCTCAGCATCAACGCTTTCAAAGGGGTGGAAATAGGCCTCGGTTTTGAAGCTGCCCGGATGAAAGGAAGTCAGGTGCATGATGAAATTGCCTACGATGAGGAGCAGGGCTTTCACCGAAGCTCCAACCGCCTTGGTGGTTTTGAAGGCGGAATGACAAATGGCATGCCTGTCGTTGTTCACGGTGCGATGAAGCCGATTCCGACACTTTATAAGCCGTTGAAGAGTGTGGATATCGATTCCAAGGAACCATTCACAGCTTCCATCGAGCGTTCTGACAGCTGTGCAGTACCTGCAGCAGCTGTTGTGGCGGAGGCAGCTGTCGCATGGGAGCTTGCCGATGCTTTTCTGGAGAAGTTCGGTTCGGATACGCTGGAGGATATCAAGCAGGCGTATGAGAATTACATGAACGAAGCGAGGGAGTTTTAATGGGTCATACTCTGGAGGTACGTGCGGAAGCCCGCACGTACCCGATTCATATTGAAGGAGGGGTGCGGCACCGCGTCGGAAGCCTTGTAAATGCTTCGGTTCCCGGTCATTCCAGAGTGCTGATCGCAGCAGATGAGCACGCTGCATCCCATTATCTGGAGGATATAGCTGCCTCATTTGCGGAACGTCCGGACATTTATATCATCCCTTCAGGGGAAGAATCCAAGTCGCAGGAAGAATACTTCCGCCTTCTGACGGCGGCACTGGAAGCAGGCCTTGACCGGAAATCGGTCATCTGCGCCCTTGGCGGCGGAGTGACCGGAGATCTTGCAGGATTTGCGGCGGCTACGTTTATGCGGGGCATTTCCTTTGTTCAGATACCGACAACGCTTTTAGCGCATGACAGCAGTGTCGGTGGAAAAACGGGAATCAATCACGCTGCCGGTAAAAACTTAATCGGCTCGTTCCACGCGCCATCTGCGGTAATCTATGATCCGGAAACGTTTGAAACACTTCCGGAAAGAGAACTCCGCTCCGGCTTTGCGGAAGTGATAAAACATGCCTGGATCAGCGGGGACAGCTGGTTTTCGTGGCTGGATCAATTTGTTCCAAGTCTGACAAAGTTTCCAAAGTCAAAGATGGAAGAACTTTTATCTGCTTCGATTCAGGTAAAAGCCCGGATTGTCGAAGAGGATGAGCGCGAAAAAGGGAAGCGTGCCTTTTTAAATTTCGGTCATACGCTCGGCCATGCACTGGAATCCGCTGCCGGCTACGGCCGTTTTACGCACGGGGAAGCGGTTGCTGTCGGTATGCTGTTTGCAGCTGAATTAAGCCGGAACATTCTGAAGGCCGATCTTCCGATTCATGAATTAAAACAGATGCTGACGAGGCTTGGTTATACGACAGAAATAGATAAACATCTCCGCATTGATGATTTGATCAGGCGGATGCGTATCGATAAAAAAGCAGCAGATGGTACGCTCCGGTTCGTGCTGCTCCACGAACTCGGGCGTCCGGAGCTATGCACCGTTCCGGAAGAAGAAGTCCGGAAACTGCTCGAAAAGGAGGGGCTGACATGATACGAGGTATCCGCGGAGCGACGACTGTACCTGAAGATGATGAAAAAGCGGTTTGGCAGGCGACAGAAGAATTAATGCGGAAAATAGAATCGGAGAACAGTCTGCAGCCGGAGTCGATTTCCCACGTTATAATTACCGTTACGGACGATTTAACATCGACCTTTCCTGCGCGGGCTCTCCGCGAAATGAAAGATTATCAATATGTTCCTGTTATGTGTGCTCAGGAGATTCCCGTACCGGGAAGTATCAGGAAGTGTATCCGCCTGATGGTCAGTGCAGAGGTCCATGTACCGCAGAAGGATGTCCGTCACGTGTACCTGAATGAAGCAGAAAAGCTCCGTCCGGACCTTTCCTTGACAAACGAAGGGTGAGGACGTATCATGGTCGCTAACGAGCTGAGAAAAAGTAAGAGAGTAGAGCAGAGTAGAGTTGAGCGGAGCACCAGCAGAGTAGAGCAGAGTTTCTTTTTTCAGCACCACACGTGCAGTTTTTCACCTACATTCTTCTCGCGGCACCTCCGCCTCCATCTACCGATCAGATGAGGTGATCCCCATATGTATTCATTATCAAAAGAACAGTTCCAAAAACTTTCAGAAAACTATGCAACTGTACCACTTTCAGTCTCCGTTGTTGCCGACACGAAAACTCCGATTCAGCTGTTTCATCTATTTGATGAGGAAGCAGCATTTCTGCTGGAAAGCAACGATCCGGTTTCTCCATGGTCCAATTATTCCTTTATCGGTCTCCGCCCTTCGAGTTACCTGAGAGATTCGGAAGGTGTCTTTGAATATGCCTCCGCTGACGGGACCATTCTCTGGCAGGAAAATACGCTGGAGGAAGCGTGGGAGAGGGTCATGGCAGAGAAGAATCTGCCGGAGGCGCTTCCGGATATTCCATTTCCGGGAGGGGCCGTCGGCTACCTCGGCTTTGAAGGTTTCCGTTACTACGAACCGCGCATAAAGCGGCTGGAAGACGAAGGGCATGATGTGCATTTCATGTTCTGCGATACGATCCTTGCCTACCATCATCAAAAAGAAACATTGACGATCGTCCATTTTCAGTCTGCTGAAGAAGAACGCCCGTCCTATGACAAGGCAGCCGGACGGATCCAGTCGATTATGCAGCAGATTGAATTTCCTTCTGCCGTCTCTCTGCCGCTCGTTCCATCGGCAGTGGATATTTCTGCAGACGACGTCTTTGAAGGTGTGGCTTCAAACTATACGAAAGAAGAATTTGAGAACGCTGTTCTTGCTGTAAAAGAATATATCGCAGCAGGAGATGTGTTTCAGACTGTTCTTTCGCAGCGGTTCGAGACCCCTGTATCTACGGACGGTCTCTCCCTGTACAGAGTACTACGGAAAGTAAATCCAAGCCCCTACCTTTACTACATTCGCTTTCTCGACCAGGAAATCATCGGCAGCTCTCCGGAGCGTCTCGTGAAAGCAGATGAGGACCGGGAGCTGGAAATTCATCCGATCGCCGGTACGAGAAAGCGTGGCAGAGACAGCGAGGAAGATGCAGCGCTTGCTGCTGAGCTCTCTGCAGACGAAAAGGAACAGGCAGAGCATTTGATGCTTGTTGATCTGGCACGCAATGATATAGGCAGAGTGAGTGACTACGGTTCCGTCCGGGTCCACGATATGATGCACGTCTCGTACTTCTCGCATGTGATGCACTTAACGACACGTGTCACCGGCAGGCTCCGCGAAAACGTTCACCCTTTTGAGGCGCTTTACGCAGCTCATCCGGCAGGAACTGTTTCGGGGGCACCGAAAGTCCGTGCCGTGGAAATTATTCAGGAGCTTGAACAGATGCACCGCGGTGTGTATGCAGGTGCTGTTGCCTACTACGGATACAACCGGGCCATCGATTCCTGTATTGCGATCCGGACGATGGTACTGAAAAACGGGCGTGTTTATGTCCAGGCAGGCGCAGGAGTTGTTCAGGATTCCGTTCCTGAATTAGAATGGGAAGAGACGAGAAATAAAGCAAGAGCACTGCTTTACGCAGTGAAAATAGCAGAGCAGAGATACCAGGAGGAGGTCACGGCAAATGACGCTGACTAAGGTAATGAGTGGAGAAAAGCTGAGCATAGAAGAGGCAAGACAGATTGTCGATAAAATGATGAGCGGTAACATGACGAATGAGCAGACAGCTGCTGTTCTCTCCGTTCTCGCATACCGCGGGGAGACACCGGAGGAAATAAGCGGCTTTGCAGCAGGCATGACAGAAAAAGCAGCATCGGTACATGTTCCGCAGCCGGTGCTTGATACATGCGGCACCGGCGGAGACGGTACGGGCACGTTCAATGTTTCCACAGCTTCCGCACTGCTTCTAAGTGCCGGAGGCGTACCGGTAGCGAAGCATGGAAACAGGAGTGTTTCATCAAAATCAGGAAGTGCGGACGTTCTGGAAGTACTCGGCATTCCCGTGCAGCACCGGGAAAAAGAAGCGGCTAAAATGCTGGAAACACATTCCCTCTCTTTTTTCTTCGCACCGCTTTACCATGAAGCGATGAAATATGTAGGGCCGGTTCGTAAAGCGCTCGGAATCCGGACGATCTTCAATGTGCTTGGACCGCTTACGAATCCTGCAGGTGCGAGCAGAAGAGTTATCGGCGTTTACAGCGTGGAGATGGCGAGAAAGATGGCGGAAGCAGCAAAGCATCTGCCGATTGAGCGCGCGCTGTTCGTTTCAGGCAGCGACGGCATGGATGAAATTACGATCCAGGGGCCGTCCACAATCATTGAATTGAAAGATGGAAAGCTTCATGAATATACGATGACACCGGAGGATGCTGGTCTGTCATCGATGACGGATTTGAGCGGAGCTGTTTCCGCGGACGCAGAAGAAAGTGCTGCTGTTATCAAATCTGTATTTGAGCAGAAAGGGTCTGATTCTGCCCGGGGGCTGCTGCTGCTGAATGCGGGCGCCGGTCTCTATGTCATGGGACGGGCTGACTCGATCCGTGAAGGCGTAAAGCAGGCGGAGGCTCTTCTCGGAACCCCGGTTCTTCAACATCTGGAACGACTGCAGCAGGAGGAGGAAATCGTAACATGAGTACAATCCTGGATAAAATTACGGACCGGAAAAAAGAGGAGATTGCTTCTCTAATTGTTCCGGAAACACACCTTATCGAAGGCACAAAGCGGTCACTCGCTGAATCGCTCCGCGCCTCCAGTTACCCATTGGGGCTGATTGCTGAAGTGAAAAAAGCGTCTCCGTCCAAAGGAGTCATTCTGGAGGATTTTCATCCGACAGCTATTGCTGAAGAATATGAAAAACTGCAGGTGAGCGGAATTTCCGTATTAACGGATCGCGACTTTTTCCAGGGAGCACCGGAATATTTAACGTCGATCCGCCGTTCAGTGAAAACACCGATACTGCGGAAGGACTTTATTATAGACCCTGTGCAGGTCCTCGAAGCAGACCGTATCGGAGCAGATGCCATTCTGCTCATTGCTGCCATTCTCGATCCGGAGCAGCTGAAAGAACTTTATCTTCAGGCGGAAGAGCTTGGCATGGAGGCGCTGGTGGAAGTACACAGCGAAGAAGAGCTGGAACAGGTACTCCGCGTCCTGACCCCTGGTCTGATCGGCGTAAATAACCGCGACCTCCGCACGTTTGAGACGGATTTAACGATCTCGAAGAGACTTGCTCCGATGATGCCTGAGTCTTCATTATTTGTAAGCGAAAGCGGTGTTCATACCAAAGCAGATGCCGATTACCTGAAGAATCACGGAGCCCGTGGGCTTCTGATTGGAGAAGGCTTTATGAAAAGCAGTGACCGCAGACAGTTTCTTGAAAGTCTGTTCGGTGATGAATCATGACGCTCTTAAAATTCTGCGGAACGCGCAGTGAATCGGATCTTTTAACTGCACTCTCGGCCTCCTCTGATTATATCGGCTTTATTTTTGCGCCCGGTAAGCGGCGTGTGCACCCACAGGACGTAAAAAGGTGGATAAAAAGCCACGGGAAGCAGAACCGGAAAACGGCAGGGGTGTTTGTTAATGAAGACAATGTAACGATGGCACGGATTGCAGACATTGCCGGACTTGATATCATTCAGCTTCACGGAAATGAATCGGTGAAAAAAGCAGCAAAGCTGAAGGCGCTCACGCGCGCGGAAGTATGGAAGACGATCCATCACGGAAGCAGTTCGCTGAAAACGATGAAGGCGTTCAAAGGGACAGCAGACGGCTTTGTTATCGACACCAAAACAGAAGCTGCATGGGGAGGAACCGGCGTTTCGTTTGACTGGGAGGCTGTTCCCTCCTATCGGCGCGAAGCAGCTGCGCAGCAGGTCCCCTGCCTGATCGCAGGCGGAGTCACCTCCGAAAATGTTCAGAAACTGTTGAAATATCAGCCGGATGGGATCGATGTTTCCTCCGGCATAGAGACGGATAACAGGAATGACGAAAGGAAGGTCAAATCCATGGCAGAGCAGGTTAAACAGCATTATCAGGCTCCCGACCACCTCGGCAGATACGGTGATTTCGGCGGTAAGTATGTACCGGAAACGTTAATGTATGCACTGGAAGAGCTGGAAACAGCATACCGGGAAGCGCAGGATGATCCAGCATTTCATGAAGAGCTTCAGAAAGAAATGAAAGAATACGCCGGCCGGGAAACAGCACTTACGTATGCGGAGCGCCTCACAGAACACTACGGCGGAGCACAGATTTATCTGAAGCGGGAGGATCTGAACCATACCGGAGCGCATAAGATTAACAATGCTTTAGGTCAGGCCCTGCTCGCTAAACGAATGGGTAAAACCCAGATTATTGCAGAAACCGGCGCCGGCCAGCACGGAGTTGCTTCAGCAACAGTCGCTGCCCGTTTCGGCCTCAGCTGCAAAGTATTTATGGGTGCGGAGGATATCCGCCGTCAGGAATTAAACGTTTTCCGGATGCGCCTTCTTGGTGCTGAAGTTATCGAGGTACATTCCGGAGGGAAAACGCTGAAAGATGCCACAAATGAAGCGATCCGCCACTGGGTTGCGAACGTCAATGATACGTTTTATCTCATTGGAAGTGTAGTCGGTCCGCATCCTTATCCAATGATGGTCCGGGATTTTCAAAGTGTGATTGGAGAAGAAACGAAACGTCAGGTCGAAGAGCGCACCGGTCGTCTGCCGGATCATATCGTTGCCTGCGTCGGCGGCGGAAGTAATGCGATGGGAATTTTCTACCCGTTTCTAAATGACACATCCGTGAAACTGACCGGGATCGAAGCTGCCGGAAAGGGAGTAAACAGTCCCGAGCATGCGGCAACGCTTTCCAAAGGAAGAAAAGGAGTTCTGCACGGATCCCTTTCCTACCTGCTTCAGGACGAGCACGGAAATATCACAGAACCATATTCTATCTCTGCAGGACTGGACTATCCGGGTATTGGACCAGAGCATGCCCACCTAAGAGATATTGAGCGGGTCAACTATGAACCGGCGACAGATGACGAAGCCATGGAGGCTCTGACAAAGCTGTGTAAACTCGAGGGTATTCTTCCTGCGATAGAAACCGCGCATGCGCTGGCGTTTGTAGACAGAGAAGCCGGGAACATGGATAAAGATGATATCCTCGTCGTCTGCCTGTCCGGCCGTGGAGACAAAGACGTGCAGACGATCCAGCAGGCATTGGAGGGAAATGAAGCATGAACCGCTTAGTAAAAGATGAATTCCAACAGAAGCAGAATTTATTTGTTCCGTATATGATGAGCAGCTTTCCTTCCTTTGATGCTTCCGTGGACATTGCACTGAGACTGGAGAAAGCCGGTGTGGATGCGATTGAATGGGGCGTCCCTTTCAGTGACCCGCTTGCAGATGGACCTGTTATCCAAAATGCAGGCGACCATGCAAGAAGTCAGGGAGGAAGCCTCCGCGAAGCAGTGCGCGGAGCGAAACTGGCGAGAGAAAAAGGACTGACGGTTCCGCTTGTGCTGTTTACGTACGTGAACCCCGTTCTCTCTGTCGGCTGGAAAGAGACGCTCGATCTGATGAAAGATGCGGATATGGACGCCATTCTCATTCCGGACCTTCCCCACGAAGAAAGCGAAGAGCTCCGTAATTTCTGCCGGGAATACGGCATTTCTCTTATCGCTCTGGTTGCGCCGAGTTCACGAAGCAGAATGGAAGCGATCAGCCGCCTCGGCGATGGTTTTATTTATTATGTCACGTCGCTTGGAGTCACCGGTACGAGAGACACGTTTGCTGAAGGAATTGAAGAGTCGGTAAATGCGCTGAAAAAACATGCTGACGTTCCGGTACTCGCCGGTTTCGGTATTTCAAAGCCGGAGCACGTAGCGGAGTTCCAAAAATATGCAGACGGCGTCATTGTCGGAAGTGCACTGGTGAAATTCATCGGTGACCGGAAAGAGGCGCTTGTATCCGGAAATCCGGATGATGCGCTGAACGAAATTCAGTCATTTGTGGAAGCGCTGATGGCAAAGGATGGTGTTGAATCGTGAAAGTAAAAGAATCCATGATCGGGCTGGTCCCTTACCAGCCCGGCAGGTCTATGGAGGAAGTGAAGCAGGAGCTCGGCCTGGACCAGGTCGTGAAACTGGCCTCCAATGAAAATCCATACGGTGCATCACCGAAGGCCATTTCAGCGGTTTCCGATGCGGTTCAGGGGATCGCTGTGTATCCGGACGGATACGCAAAAAAAATCCGGGAAAAAACGGCTGAAAAACTTCATGTCAGTGAAAAACAGCTTCTTTTCGGCAATGGATCGGATGAAGTCATTCTTATTCTCTGCCGGGCAATGCTGAATCCCGGCGAGAATATTGTCACAGCCCACCCAACGTTCCCACAGTATAAACACAATGCAGTGATCGAAGGAGCCGACACGGTCGAAGTTCCGCTGAAAAACGGTGTCCACGACCTGGATGCAATGCTTCAGGCAATTACAGAAAAGACGAAAATTGTCTTCGTCTGCAACCCAAATAATCCGTCCGGAACGTATGTGAATGAAGCAGCATTTCTTGATTTTCTGAACAAGGTACCGGAAGATGTTCTCGTTGTCAGTGATGAAGCCTATTACGAATATGTCACCGCAGCGGATTATCCGGATACCATTCCGTTATTGAAGGATCATCCGAACCTGCTCATTCTGCGGACATTTTCAAAAGCGTACGGACTTGCAAGCCTTCGTGTCGGATTCGGTGTCGGAAGTGAAGCACTGATACAGGCCGTGGAGCCCGGCCGTGAGCCGTTTAATACCAACAGTGCCGCACAGGCAGCAGCAGAAGCAGCGCTGGACGACACGACATTTCTTCAGGAATGCACCGAAAAAAATGCAGAGGAAATGAGAAAGTTCACGGACTTCCTGGACCGTCACGGGTTTTCCTACTATCCTTCAGAAGCGAATTTTCTGCTGCTGAGTGTGCACCGTCCGGGCGGGGAAGTGTTCGACCGGCTGCTGCGGGCCGGCTATATTGTTCGAAATGGTGAAGCACTCGGTTTTCCGGAGCACGTGCGTATTACACTTGGAACCCGGGAGCAGAATCAGGGAATCAGAAACGAAATCCGCCGCTGGCTGGAGTTGGATGAGCCTGATGAGTAAACAGGTATTAATTGCCGGACTCGGACTGATCGGAGGCTCACTGGCTCTTGCAGTGAAGAAAAGCTACCCGGATACGGTTATCGCGGGATTTGATCTGGATACCAATGCGGTGCGCATGGCGATGAGCCTCCGCGTGATTGACCGGGAGGCCGTAGATTTTGCAGAGGCCGCAGAGGCTGCCGACTTTATCATTCTTGCTGCGCCGGTGGAAAGTACGATTTCACTGATCCACGAACTGCAGAATGCAGATTTAAAAGAAGGTGCTGTCATAACGGACGTAGGCTCCACTAAGCAGACAGTAGTGGAAGCAGGAAAGCTCCTGGAGAAAAAAGGAGCTGTCTTCATCGGCGGTCATCCGATGGCCGGTTCTCACAAAACGGGAATTGAGGCGGCAAAGGAGCGTCTTTTTGAGAACGCTTTTTATGTCCTGACTCCGTCGGAAGACGCCGATACACGGTCTATCATTCAGCTTCAGAATCTGCTGAAAGGGACGAAAGCGAAGTTTGTGCAGCTCGACCCGAAAACGCACGATACGTTTGCCGGGCTGATTTCCCACCTTCCGCACATTGTTGCTTCTGCTCTCGTCCATCAGGTGGAGGATGCAGGGAAAGAAAATCCATTCGTCCAGCAGCTTGCTGCAGGCGGATTTAAAGACATCACACGAATTGCTTCTGCATCTCCTGCGATGTGGAGGGATATCCTCGTTCATAATAAAGAAGTGCTTCTGCCGATGCTGTCGGAATGGCAGGAGCGGATGAGCCGTGTCCAGACATTGGTGGAAGAAGAAGACGCGGATGGTCTGCATGCGTTTTTTGACGATGCCAAACAGTCCAGAGATAAACTCCCGTCAAGGCAGAAAGGGGCTATTCTCCCTTTTTACGATCTTTACGTGGACATCCCGGACCATCCGGGTGTCATTTCGGACGTTACCGCTATTCTGGCTAAGCAGCAGATCAGTATTACAAATATCCGCATTATTGAAGCGAGAGAAGGTATTCTCGGCGTACTGCGCCTCAGCTTCCGGTCAGAAAGCGATCTGGTCCTGGCTGAAGCGCTTCTGAAAGAACATATGTATGAAACGTACGAAGCACCATAATCATGAAATGAGGGACAGCTATGCAGAAGAATGTTCAGCCGGCTTCCGGCCCGTTTAAAGGGGAAGTGGTCGTTCCCGGAGATAAATCGATCAGCCATCGTGCTGTACTGTTTGCATCTATTGCTGAAGGGGAGTCCGTCATCCGCGGGTTTCTTAGAGGCCAGGACTGTCTTTCCACGATGCACTGCATGCGCCTTCTTGGCGTTGAAATCGAAGACAGCGGACAGGAGATCCGGGTGAAAGGGAACGGGAAGTACGGCCTTACGGAACCGCGGGAACTTCTGGATGTCGGAAACTCCGGCACGACCATCCGCCTGCTGTCCGGCATTCTTGCAGGTCAGCCGTTTTCGTCGGTGCTTGCAGGAGATCAATCGATTGCCCGCAGACCGATGCGCCGCGTAACAGGGCCGCTGAAAATGATGAACGCGCAGATCGATGGAAGAGAGTACGGAAACTATACGCCTATCTCGATCCGCGGGGGCGGCCTCCAGGCTATTCATTATTTATCGCCTGTTGCAAGTGCCCAGGTGAAATCAGCCATCCTTCTTGCCGGTCTTTACGCAGAGGGAAAAACGACGGTGTCCGAACCATTTAAATCCCGTGACCACACGGAGCGGATGCTTGAGACTTTCGGCGTCTCTGTTGAAAATGGTCCCGATTATGCGGTGGTGGAAGGCGGGTCTACATTAAAAGGAACGAATGTCGACGTCCCAGGCGACATTTCTTCTGCTGCTTTTATGTTTACTGCAGCAGCAATCATCAAAGATAGTGACATCCTCGTTAAAAACGTTGGAATTAACCCGACGCGCGCCGGCATATTGGATGTGATGACGCGAATGGGAGTCAACTGGACAATGGAAAGGGAATATCATCTCGGCGGAGAGCCGGTGGCAGATATCCGGGTGCGGTATGCGCCGCTCAAAGGCTGTACGATTGATGGTGCGGATATTCCCCGTCTGATCGACGAGATTCCGGCAATTGCCCTTCTCGCTACCCAGGCAGAAGGAACAACGATTATTAAAGATGCTCAGGAGCTGAAGGTGAAAGAAACGAACCGTATTGATACGGTGGTCAATCAGCTGAATGCCCTTGGTGCCGACTGCAGAGCCACCGAGGATGGCATGATTATCGAGGGGCCGGTAACATTGACCGGCGGCCGGGCTGACAGTTTTCATGATCACCGGATCGGAATGACGATGGCGCTGGCAGCCGCAGCTTCGACGGCGCCGGTGCTCGTAAACGGCACAGAAGCAATTGATGTTTCCTATCCAGGATTTTTTGACGATTTAACGTCGCTTGAGCCTTCGTAATGGGAGATGCGCAGCAGCCGGAAAGATAATCCGGAGCTGCGCTTTCTTCATTTGGTCGCTTGCTGCATTGGAAACGGCCTGCTTGACGTATGAAAAACGACGTGTTGTAATCAACGACGGTACAGAGAACCAAGGAAAGGCGGATAATAATGAATGAAAAACTTCAGGAAGCGATAAAGAAAATTGAAAACGGCTATCACGAGGAAGGTCTTGAACTGACCGAAGAAGTGATTAAAGAAGCGGATGACGAAACGAAGCGGACGGCTGCAGAACTGTATTTTGAACTGGGCCTCGTGGATAAAGCGCTGGAGCTTGCAGAAGAGCTGATGTTCCGATATCCGGATCATGGCGAACTGTTTGCGTTTGCATCTGAATGCTACATTGAGCTCGGAAAAGAAGAAGAAGCTCTGGATATGCTGAATGATATTTCCGAAAAAGACCCGGCGTACGTTCAGGCAAGGCTGCTCCTTGCAGACCTTTATGAGAGTCAGGGGCTGGAGGAGGTTGCCGAAACGAAACTGCTGGAGGCGTTGAAAAAACTGCCTGAAGAAGCAGTGCTTCAGCTTGGCCTCGGGGAGTTTTACCTGAACCGGGGGGATTACCAGCAGGCAGCTTCCTATTTCAAGAGAGCGATTCACCAGGGTCTTCCTGAAGGGCTGCCGATCGATCCGAATCTTCGTCTTGCGGAAGCATACAGTGCAGCCGGGCAGTTTGAGGATGCCCTGGATTACTATCGGGAAGGATTAAAAGAGAATCCTACAGCAGATGGCTGGTTTGGTTTCGGCTACACATCTCTGCAGATGGAGGACTATCAGACAGCTGTGGATTCCTTTAACAAACTGCTTGAGCAGGACCCGGACTACACGACAGCTTATTCCGCACTTGGGAAAGCACACCTGGCGATGAAAAATTGGGATGAAGCAAGAGAAGTACTGCAGGAAGGTATTCAGCGCGATGAATTTAACGAAGAATTATACCTGCAGATGGCGGAGCTGCTTCTCGGCCGGGGGGAGCTTGAGGAAGGACGCGACTTTTTAAAGCGGGTTATTGCACTGAACCCTTCCAACGTATCGGCCGTGCAGGAAGCACTGTATTTTTATGATGATCAGGAAGATTATGAAGAGATATTGGAGCTGCTTCGATTTCTTGACGACTACAACGAATTTGATCCTGTCTATGAACGGTTCCGCGCAAAAGCACTGTTTGAGGAAGATGATGTCAGCGGTGCCGCTCAGGCTATGGATGCAGCTCTCAGCCAAATGAGCCACGATGAGCGTCTTCTTGAGGAAGCAGCAGAAATATACGCGGCAAACGGCCAGAGAGAAAAAGCAGCAGACGCATTAAAGCAGGTTCTGGAACTGGACCCGGAGCGTGAAGATATCCAGCGCAAGCTAGGTTACTCGGAGTAAATGTGTCTATTTTATGAAGAAATCGAGAAAGAAACCGCTTTTCTTTGCAGGACTTTCCTTCAAAAGGTAGAATATTAACTATACCGGATTACCTCAGGCCGGCCGGATCGTGAATGGGAGGGATAATGGATGAATAATCCAATACCAGTCATGGAGAAGCGCAGTTTTTTAAAGTGGTTTCTGGAAAAATACCAGCTCAAGCGCAGAGAGTGTGCGTGGCTTTTGAACTTCCTGATGAGTGATGATGTGCTGATGGAGCGTGTCCATTTTGTAGAAAATGCAGAACACTGCCCAAAAGCGCTGATGATCTCTGCAGGAGATGTGGACCAGGTGCCTTTTGCTTTTCACAAACACCGTCATGTCACGATGGATGCAGAAAAATCATTTCACGACATCCGGCTGAACCGCAATGAGGATATTTATATCCAGTTGAATTTTAAAGAGAAGCAGTCCCTTCCGGAGTATGCGGCAGTGTTGGAAGACAACCCGTATCTGCCTGAGAATGCGGTGGAGCAGTCAGTGAATGAGCTGCTTGCAGAACTAGTTCTGGATGAATCACTCCGCCGCAGTCAGATGGAGGCGCTGGAGGGTAAAATCGATACAGCTCTTCTGCAGAAAGACCGGGAGGCATTTCTGGACCTTTCCAGGCAGTATTCGGATTTAAAGGCCCTTGATTCATAGGGCTCTTTTTTTTGATATAGAATTGGATAAACGTTCCGGGCGCCGCGATGCAGAAAGAATTGTACATTCAGTGAGCCTCTGCCGGTGTCCGGATCTATGTAATCCGGTAAAGAAAGTTCACATTGTGCATGTATGGGACAGGAGGTGCAGCAGATGAAGTGGAAGGAAAAAGATGCAGCGATGTATCTGGCAGAAAAGGAATATGTCGATACGGCAGTCATTCCGCTGATGCCGGTAACAGCCGGAAAAGATATGCAGGACGTGGTGAAATCAGGTGAATTCATTCGTTATTTCACGGAATACCTGGAGCGGCAGTATGCCGGGCGGGTTTACTTGTTTCCGGCTTTTACGTATATAAAGACAAAGCAGGTGCCGGAGGAGCAGCTGAAACACTGGCAGGAATTACTCCGGGAAGAAGGATTCAACCATTTTCTCTTCATTACATCCGATGCTTCGTGGAGAAGAACAAGCGCGGACTCATTCGGAGAACTTTTCTGGATTCCCGCATTCTCCGTAGAGAATATGGAGGTACAGGAGCTTGCAAAAACGATGGAACAGCAGGTGCAGCAGCTCGTACCGTTGATGATGGATATGTGGCAGTCTGAAGAAAAGTAAATTCCTTTTCGCATATACTATTCTTCAAAAGCAAATGACGGGGAATTTATTGACATGCAAACGTTTGATAGGCTATGATGATAATGTCTTAGTATGATTTTTTCTATTATTGTGTGTAGAAACGGAAGTGAGGAGGGAAAGTCGTGAGCGAGAAAAATCACCGGGTGTCAAGACGCCAGTTTCTCACATATACTCTTACAGGTGTAGGTGGATTTATGGCAGCAGGAATGCTCGCTCCAATGGTCCGTATGGCGCTGGATCCAGCGCTGGAGGCTTCAGGAGGTGCAGAGTTCGTCTCTGTCGGGCTGAGTGAAGACGACTTGAGTGAGGAGCCGCAGCGTGTGGATTTCAATGTAGAGATCGTAGACGGGTGGTATACATCCGAGCAGAGCCGATCTGCGTGGGTCTTTCTGTATGAAGGCGAGATACTGGCTCTTTCACCAACATGTACCCATCTCGGGTGTACTGTAAACTTTGGAACAAATGAAGAATATCCGGATCAGTTTTTCTGTCCATGTCATTTCGGACGCTTTGAGCGCGACGGAACAAACATTCCGGGAACACCGCCGACACGTCCGCTTGATGTATACGATGTCGAAGTCCGTGACGGCATGATTTACCTGGGACAGATCAATCAGCGCGGTTAATTAAGGGGGGCCAGCAATGTTACAGAAAGTGTACGACTGGGTGGATGAACGGCTCGATATCACCCCTCTATGGCGCGATATTGCAGACCACGAGGTACCAGAGCACGTCAATCCGGCCCATCATTTTTCAGCGTTCGTTTATTGTTTCGGCGGACTGACCTTTTTTGTTGTTGTTATTCAAATTTTGTCAGGAATGTTCCTGACGATGTATTACGTACCGGACATTATTCATGCTTATGAATCCGTATATTATCTTCAGAATGAAGTCACCCACGGTATGATTGTACGAGGGATGCACCACTGGGGTGCCAGTCTGGTTATCGTCATGATGTTTTTACATACGCTCCGCGTGTTCTTCACCGGCTCGTACAAAAAACCTCGTGAATTGAACTGGGTTGTCGGGGTTCTGCTTTTCTTTGTTATCCTCGGCCTTGGTTTTACCGGATACCTTCTTCCATGGGATATGAAAGCCTACTTCGCGACAGTAGTAGGGCTGGAAATTGCGGAAGCAGCACCAGTAGTCGGCGAATTTGCGAAAATCCTTCTTGCAGGCGGGGAAGTTATTGGAGCACAGACGCTGGCGCGGTTCTTTGCAATCCACGTCTTCTTCCTGCCGGGAGCACTGCTTGGACTTCTGGGAGCACACTTCTTTATGATCCGTAAGCAGGGTATTTCCGGACCATTGTAAAATAGGATAAAGAGGAGGGATTTGCATGCATCGCGGAAAAGGCATGAAATTCGTCGGTGACTCGCGTGTCCCGGCGGAAAAAAAGCCGAATATACCAAAAGACTATTCCGAGTATCCGGGTAAAACGGAAGCCTTCTGGCCGAACTTCCTCCTTCGTGAGTGGATGGTCGGCGCAGTCTTCCTTATCGGATTTCTCGTACTTACAGTTGCACATCCGGCTCCGCTGGAAGGTGTAGCTGATCCGACAGAAACAAGTTACATTCCGCTTCCGGACTGGTACTTCCTGTTTCTGTACCAGCTTCTGAAGTATGAATTTGCATCCGGTCCATATACGGTGATCGGTGCCGTCATTATTCCCGGCATCGCTTTTGGAGCACTGCTTCTTGCACCTTGGCTGGATGTCGGGAAAGAGCGCCGGCCTTATAAGCGGCCGATTGCAAGCGGGCTGATGATGCTCGGTGTCGTCGCTACTATTTTCCTTACATGGGAATCTGTAGACCAGCACGACTGGGAAGCAGCAGCGGAGCAGGGCCAGATGGCAGATGAAGAAGAAGATGTCGAAGTCGATGAATCGGCTGCCGGCTATGAAATTTATCAGTCACAGGATTCCTGTATCGGCTGTCACGGCGGCGATATGTCCGGCGGAGCAGCGGGACCGAACCTTCTGACGACAGAGCTTGAAACAGATGAAGTCATCGATATTATTCAGAATGGTCAGGGCGACATGCCTGCAGACCAGTTCGAGGGCTCTGATGAAGAGCTTGAAACGCTGGCAGCATTCATTGCCAATAACGGTCAGGCCCCGGATGGGGAAGGCGGTTCCGGCGGTGAAGGTGAAGACGGCGGAGAAGATTCCGGTGATGAAGAATCGGATGAAGGTTCTGAAGAAGGAAACGAAGAGTAATATAGGAAAGAGCCGGCGGAGTGTGTGTCGCCGGCTTTTTTCTGCAGACAGGACTATCTATTCCTGAACCTACAGCTGCGAAGATATCTGCTTTCCTTTCTCGGTGAAGAAGGTCAAATCAATGCTGCATCATTAAAAAAGGGAGGGAACCTGATGAAGTTCTGGTTTCCATACATACTTATGAATAAATCATTTTTATCTGCACTTTTTGTCATCAATTTTTTAGGAACGCTTTACGGATACTACTGGTATGAGTCCCAGCTTATGCAGACACCCTGGTATTTTCTGCCCTTTGTACCCGACAGTCCCACGGCAAGTTTGTTTTTCACGATCGTTCTCGGTTTTTTTCTTGCCGGGAAAAGGTGGCCGCTTATGGAAGCTCTTGCTTCTGTCACCCTGATTAAGTATGGTCTGTGGGCGGTGGTCATGAATCTGGCGGCCGGTGCCGCCGGAACAGAGCTGAACTATCTTCACTGGATGCTTATTTTTTCCCACGGAGGGATGGCGGTGCAGGGGTGCCTCTACTTCCCATTCTACCGTATAAAGACCTGGCATCTCGTCTGCACCGCTGTATGGACAATTCATAACGACATCATTGATTATGTGTTCAATATGCACCCATGGGTTTCGCAGTCGTTGAATGCTTACATTCCGCAGATTGGATATTTTACGTTTTTATTGAGTCTGTTTTCGCTGCTTCTCGTCTGGGTGGGAAACAAAAACTTCCATTTATCACACGATAATGGGCTTTAAAAGCAGAATACTTGCTTTTCCTCACTACATTGACTAAAATTGACCTTAAGTATAGATGAGAAGGGGGATGACTATGTTTTCCACCGGCACGTTTTTATTGTATTTCGGCCTGCTGATTATTATTCCGCTATGGGCAAGCAGCCGTGTGAAATCGACCTATAAAAAATACTCGAAGGTAGGTGCTTCCTCCGGAATGACCGGAGCGGAAACGGCACAGCGGATTCTGCACGAAAACGGCATATATGATGTGTCCGTCGAGCCGGTAAAAGGACAGCTGACCGATCATTACGATCCCCGTGCAAAAGTAGTCCGTCTCTCAGAAGGCAACTATTACGGACGGTCGATTGCGGGAGCTGCCGTTGCCGCACATGAAGTCGGCCATGCGATACAGGACGCAGAAAATTACAGCTTCCTTAAACTGCGCTCGGCACTGGTGCCGGCTGCCGGGTTTGGTTCGAACGCCTCCATCTTTTTCATTATCGGCGGCATTCTTCTTACCTCGCAGGGGCTGATGCTCGCTGGTATTTTCTTGATGGCGGCGGCTGTATTATTCCAGGTTGTTACACTTCCCGTGGAATTTAATGCGTCTTCAAGAGCGATGACGCAGATCGTCTCCACAGGAATTATCCGTAACGAAGAAGAAAGGGAAACGAAAAAAGTACTCAATGCGGCTGCATTGACCTACGTAGCTTCCGCGCTTGTAGCGGTTCTCGAACTGACCCGCTTCATCTGGATGTATTTTGCGATGGACGAATAGAAATAGGAAACAAGGCAGAACGGCGCAGACACGCCATTCTGCCTTTTTTCATTATCCAACCGGATCCACCGGCCGTTTTCTGCTGTCGAGTGTAAATCCCTCCCCCATAACATCCTGTACGTCCTGGAAGGTGACGAAGGCGTGCGGATCGACTTCATGAATAAGCTGTTTTAACCGCACCATTTCATTCCGCCCGACGACGCAGTAAAGGACTTCTCTCTCTGTGCCGGTAAAGGAGCCTTTCGCCTGCAGTAGTGTCGCGCCCCGGTCCATCTCCGCAAGTATAGCTGACGAGATGCGGGGGGCGTGTTCTGAAATAATCATTGCCGCTTTTCCGGAGTATGCCCCCTGCTGTATAAAATCGATCACCTTCGCTGCAGTGAACACCGCGACAAGCGTATACATGGCCTCGCGGTAATCGAGGTAGATCAACGAACTGGTAATGACCGCAGCGTCGAAGACAAACATCGTCCGCCCCATGCTCCATCCGTAATATTTAAAACCGAGTTTTGCGAGGATATCAATACCGCCTGTCGTGCCGCCGGTCCGGAAGACAATACCGAGCCCGGCACCAATACAGACACCAGCAAACAGTGCAGCAAGGGTCATATCATCCTGAAGTGGAAGCGAGACGACTTGGAACACTTGGAAAAACCATAAAAACAGCGATAACCCTGCGGTGCCGATGATTGTGTAAATGAATGCCGTCCGGCTCAGCACTTTCCAGCCAATAATAAATAGCGGAATGTTCAGCCAGATATTGGAGTAGGCCGGATTCCAGTCAAATAGGAAGAATAGAACGAGTGTGATTCCCGTAAAACCACCGTCAGCAAGATTGTTTTCCATGTTAAAATAAACGAGACCGAACGAGACGATGGCTGTGCCGAGTAAAATGAAGAAAATATTGCGGATATGTTTCCAGACTGGCATGTGTAAAACTCCTTTCCTGCCCAGGGCCGGGATTCAAGTAATAGAAACAGGGCGGCATTGTAAAGACCAGATTCAAGTATATAGAAGGTTCGCTCAAGCCGCAACAGCTGCTTCATTTGTCATCAGGCGTTCAATCCGCTACGATTAACCAGAGACTGTTAATGGGAAAGGAAGGACATAAATGAATGAGAAGTCGCTGAAACAGATGCAGAAAGAAGTGGATCAATACATAGGCCAGTTTGAAGAAGGCTATTTCAGCCCGCTGTCGATGATGGCCAGAATGACAGAAGAGATGGGCGAGCTCGCCCGGGAAGTTAACCATCACTATGGGGAGAAACCGAAGAAGCATTCTGAAGAAGATAATTCGATGTCCCAGGAGAGCGGAGACATTCTATTTGTACTGATCTGTCTTGCCAATTCGCTGGAGATTGATCTGGAGGAAGCGTTTGATCAGGTAATGACGAAATTTCAGACGAGAGATAAAGACCGGTGGACAAAAAAGGAGGAGAATCAACATGATTAACATTGCTGTAGCAGGTCCGAGAGGAAACATGGGAAAAGAAGCAGTGAAAATGATTGAGTCTGAAAACGGCTTGAACCTTCGGGCGGTGATCGACTACAAACACGGTGGAAAGCAGATGAAAGAGGCGGACGGCATGGAGCCGCTTGACGTAACGGTTTATGAAACGCTTGAGGAGTGCCTGAGCAGTGAAGCCGTGGATGTGCTTGTTGATCTGACCAACCCGGAGACGGGAAAAAAGCACCTTGAAACAGCTCTGGATTCAGGTATCCGCGCAGTGATTGGTACGACTGGTTTCTCTGAAGACGATATCGACAGGCTGCGTATTCTGGCAGAATCGAAACAGACCGGAGCGGTTATTGCGCCCAACTTTGCAGTAGGTGCGATTCTCCTGATGAAACTATCCGTGATGGCTGCCAAATATATGCCGGACGTGGAAATCATTGAACAGCATCATGATAAGAAACTGGACGCACCATCCGGGACCGCCATGAAAACGGCGCAGATGATCTCGGAAGTCCGGGAAGAGAAAAAGCAGGGGCACCCACAGGAAACGGAAGCCTGGGAGCATGCCAGAGGGGCTGAATATGAAGGCATGCATATCCACAGTGTCCGTCTGCCGGGAAGAGTTGCCCATCAGGAAGTCATTTTCGGAGGCGAGGGTCAGACGCTCACGATCCGTCACGACTCCATGAACCGGACATCCTTCATGCCGGGTGTGAAAATGGCGGTGGAGCATGTAATGAACTTGACGGGACTTGTTTACGGTCTCGATCAACTAATGGATTAGGAGGCTGTCATGAATATCGCATGTATCGCCCACGACACGAAAAAAGATGATCTCGTACAATTTATGATTGCATATGAACATTTATTAAAAGACCACTGCCTGTTTGCAACAGGCACCACCGGTACACGGATTATGGAAGCCACATCTCTTCCATTGACACGATTCAAATCCGGCCCACTCGGAGGAGACCAGCAGATCGGCGCTGAGATTGCAGAAAACAATATGGATCTCGTCTTCTTCTTCCGTGACCCATTGACGGCACAGCCGCATGAGCCGGACATCAATGCGCTGATCCGTCTCTGTGATGTGTACAGCGTGCCGCTTGCTACAAATATGGCAACAGCAGAAGTCCTCGTCGCAGCACTGGCCAGAGGGGACCTCGGATGGAGGGATCTCGTTCATGGAAAATCCAGAAAACCAAGTGACTCCTGAAGTACTGTGTATCGGTGCCCATCCTGACGATATTGAAATTGGAATGGGCGGTACAGCTGCCGTTCTTGCCGGACAGGGGTGGCAGGTACATATGCTTCATTTGACGGAAGCCGGCCTTTCTTCCAATGGAACACCGGAGCAGAGAAAGAAAGAATGCCGGGCCTCGGCTTCTCTCCTCGGAGCAGCAGAACCAATTTTCTGGGCGTATCCTGACCGGGGACTTGATGAAATGAAACATGCCATTATTGAAAAACTGACGGAGTGGATACGTGAACGAAAGCCTGTTTACGTCTTTGCTCCGGCATCTCCGGATCGTCATCCGGATCACGAAGCCACTGGAGCCATCGTCCGTGAGGCGTTTTTTAATTCCGGTATCCGCCGATATGGTACGCTTCCGCCGTTCAGGCCGGAGAATCTGTTCTACTATCAGGTGAACGGTACCGGAAGTCCGGTATTTACCGTAGATATCTCGGAAACGGTCTCTGTGAAAAAAGCAGCTCTTTCCTGTTACGAATCCCAGTTCACAAAAGGAAAAGGGAGCGTTTCGACGCCGCTTACAGAGAGCTATATTGAAGATACCCTCTCCGGAAACCGGCTTATCGGACGGGAAGCCGGTGTCGAATCTGCAGAAGGCTTCCGCTCCGAAAAATTACTGGTGCATTCATTTGCAGAAAGGCGGCAGAAATGAAAATCGGAATTACCTGCTACCCTACCGTGGGCGGATCCGGAGTGGTGGCAACAGAACTTGGACGGGCGCTCGCCCAGAGAGGTCATGAAGTTCACTTTATTACCTCAAGTATTCCGTACCGCCTGGACGTGAATGCAGAGAATATCTTTTTTCATGAGGTGACAGTGAATTCCTATTCAGTGTTCCAGTACCCGCCGTATGATCTGACCCTTGCAAGCAAAATGGCGGATGTCATCAAGCAGGAAAACCTGGATATACTGCACGTTCATTATGCGATCCCGCATGCTGTCAGTGCATATCTTGCAAAAGAGATGACTGGAGGACGTGTCCGTATCGTGACGACGCTTCACGGTACAGATATTACTGTGCTTGGTCACGACCCCTCCTTTACGGATATGATCCGGTTTGGGATCGAACGCTCGGATCTTGTAACCGCTGTGTCAACGGATCTAATCCGTCAGACGCAGTCTCTTCTCGGTACGGATAAAGCGATCCGGACCGTATATAATTTTATTGATGAAGCGGATTATTATCCCAAGCCGGATACCGGATTACGGGAGTCGTTCGGCATAAAGCCTGGAGAAAAAGTTCTTTCCCACGTGTCCAACTTCCGCAAAGTAAAGCGGGTGGAGGACGTGGTCCGTGTTTTCCAGCGTGTTCAGAAGGAAATGCCCGCGCATCTTCTCTTGATCGGCGATGGACCGGAACTGCCGGTGATCCGGGAAATGGTTCAGAAGCAGAACATTCAGCATGTACATATCACGGGGACACAGAGACAGGTGGCTGATCTTTTATCCATCAGTGATATGAAACTGCTTCTTTCCTCCAAGGAAAGCTTCGGTCTTGTGCTGCTGGAAGCGATGGCATGCGGAGTACCGGTCTGCGGGACAGATGTCGGCGGCATTCCTGAAGTCATCGAGGACGGTCGGAGCGGACTCATTTTTCCGCTCGGCGCACTGGATGAAACCGCAGCCGGAATCGTATCTGTTTTGAAAGATCCAAAGAGGCACGAAGCGATGCGGATCGAGGCGAAACGGAGAGTCAAAGAGGATTTTCATAAAGAAGATATCGTTAGTCAGTATGAACGTCTTTATAAGGAGGTATTAACGACCGTATGAACCGGCTGGATCTGGCAGTATTGGAGCTGAAGCGGCTGAAGGAAGCCGGCATCGATGCCTGGATTGCCGGAGGAGCGGTCCGGGACATGCTGACAGGATCGGTCCCGCGGGATGTTGACCTCGTCATCAGGACAGATGAGTTGGCACTCCGCTCTCTTTACAGCCGGATGCACCGGGTCGGCCGGAAGCATCCGGTCTTTCTCATTTTTCCGTGGAATGAAGCGGTGGAAGTGACGCTCCTGCAGTCGGATATTCAAACCGACCTGCTGCGGCGTGATTTTACATGGAATGCCATGGCGCTGGACGCGGAGAAAAGATTGATCGATCCTGCCGGAGGTGCAGAAGACCTTCATCAGCGGAGACTGACTGCCCCGGGGGATGCTGTCGAAAAAATAAAAGACGATCCGGTCCGGATCCTCCGGGCTGTCCGTTTTTCCCTCCAGTACGACGGGGAGATTGCAGCAGATCTTTTTTCGTGCGATGGAAGAGCAGGCACCGCTTCTCAAAACGACAGCATACGAGCGGATTGTACAGGAGCTCGGACGGACACCATTCTCATGCTGGAACTCCATGCAGTGGGAGCGGTATTTTATGTTGACCAGCGTGGTGTCGTTTCCGGTGGCTGAAGATAACGATCTGCGGCATGGACTTATAAACAGACCGGAAATGTTTCACGAAGGAGAGAAGTGGGTCGTGCTGCCGGGACGCTTCCCGCCTTACTGGTTCAAGGCGCTGTCCCGTAAACAGAAGAAGCAGCATACGGATGCATGGCGTGCGCACCGATCTCTTCCGTGGAGCCGGTGGGATGTATTCCAGTTCCACCAGCCAGCGGTGACCAGTGCCAAAAACCTGGCGCTGCTGCTCGGAGAAACGCCCCCGGTCATTCCCGAACTTCCGATTTATGATGTCAGGGAGACGGCGTTATCAGCAGAAACCATTCACGCTGTTCCAAAAGCAGACCGCGGGATGGCAGTTAAAAGTGCAGCCCGTGCTGTGGTGGAAGGGAAAATCCCGAATAACGAGGCGGACGTGCACCGCTTTTTACGAAGAGAGGGGTGGATTTCATGAAAGGAGAAATATTAAAGATGCTTTCCCGTGCCGAAGGATATACTTCCGGGGAGCATATCAGTGAACAGCTCGGTATTTCCCGGACCGGAGTCTGGAAGCATATTCAGTCATTACGGGAAGAAGGTTATACCATCGTTTCTGTCAGAAAAAAAGGCTATCGGCTGGAGCACAGCGGAACAGGGTTCAGTGCTCACGCGGTGTCTTCAAAGCTTCGGACAGAGGGTATTCACATCGAACACCACGAAAAAATCCCGTCCACACAGACGCGGGCACAGCGGCTCGCCCAGGGAGGAGCACGGGGCTGGACCGTGGTTACTGCAGATGAACAGACCGGTGGACGCGGACGGCGCGGACGCCCCTGGTCTACGAAAAAAGGAACAGCACTTGCAGCAAGCATTATTCTAAGACTGGATAAACTTCCTCAGGAGGCGGCAGCCATTACGCCTACAGCAGCCGTTATTATCAATGATGTCCTGCAGCGGTACGGAGTGGATACGCGGATCAAGTGGCCCAATGATATTCTGGCAGAAGGCAGGAAAGTCTGCGGCATTTTAACGGAAATGCATGCGGAAATGGATGAGCTCCACTACCTTATTATCGGTATCGGCGTAAATGTCAATGAGACGGATTTTCCGGAGGAGATCAAACCTACAGCTGTCTCTCTCCGCCATCTTACGGGACAAGAGTGGGACCGGTCTGCCCTTCTGGCCGCGCTGCTTGATGAGTTAAAAAAACGGCTGCCTGAATTTGAAGAAAACGGATTCACGCCGTTCAGGGAAGACTGGCTTCGTTACAGTACGGTAATCAATAAAGAAATTACCATACACCAGAGACACCAGAGCTGGAAAGGCAGAGCGGTGGATATCCGGGAGGACGGCAGGCTGATAGTGGAAACAGAGACTGGTCAGAAGGAAGTCATTTCCGGAGATATCTCCATCTAGTTTTCGACAGCTGTCCGTGAAATTGCTATAATACGAACTGGACAGGACCGTCACGGCCTGTACCTGATGACATGAAGAGAGAACTGGTGCTGCTTCGACTCTTTTAAGAAGAGCGGAGACAGAAGGAGGAATGAAAAATGAAAACGACGCAGGATTTCCGGAAAATGAAAGAAGACAACGACCCGATTGTCATGATCACCGCCTATGATGCTCCGTCCGCATCGCTCGCGGAAGAGGCCGGTGCAGATGTTCTGCTTGTCGGCGATTCACTCGGCATGGTCGTGCTCGGCTATGACTCCACGGTCCAGGTTACGGTGGAGGATATGATTTACCATACAAAAGCGGTGAAACGGGGAACAGATTCGATCTTCACAGTGACGGATATCCCGTTCATGGCGGCGCATATTTCTACAGAACATGCGTTAAAGGCCTCTGCGGACGTCATGCAGAAGAGCGGGGCGGACGCGGTAAAAATCGAGGGAAGCGGTCCGGTCATTGATATCATCAACAGGCTCACAGAGGGCGGCGTCCCTGTCGTTTCCCACCTCGGCCTGACTCCGCAGACCGTCGGCGTCGAAGGCGGGTACCGCGTTCAGGGCAAAACAGAAGAATCAAAGAAAAAGCTTCTGGAAGATGCCGCCGCTGTCGAAAAGGCAGGGGCCTGCATGCTCGTCCTGGAATGTGTTCCGGAAGAGACAGCCCGGCTTGTGCAGGAAGAGCTGACGATCCCTGTTATCGGTATCGGCGCGGGACGTTTTACAGACGGCCAGGTGCTTGTGTACCACGATATTATCGGCTACTACGGCGGACATACGCCGAAGTTTGTCAAGCAGTATACGGATATACGCCCGGTCATACATGACGCACTATCCGCCTTTAAAGAAGATGTGAAAGAAAAGAGGTTTCCGGAAGAAGCGCATGTCTTTAAGCCATATGGTGAAAAGAAATGAATGTCATCACGAGTATCCGTGAATTAAAAAAACATCTCCGCAGGGAACAGAAGAATGGCAGAACGATCGGTTTCGTGGCCACGATGGGTTATCTTCACGAAGGCCACCGGAGGCTGATGCAGGAAAGCAGCCACAACCACGATGTAACGGTTGTCTCGGTTTTCGTCAATCCGCTTCAGTTCGGACCGGGGGAGGATTTTGAAACGTATCCGCGGGACGAAGAGCGGGATAAAACCGTCTGCAGGGAGGAAGGCGTCGATGTCGTATTTATGCCTTCTGCAGAGGAAATGTACCCGAAAAAAATGGCTTCCAGCATCGCTGTGGAAAAAGGAACAGACGTCCTCTGCGGCAGAAGCCGTCCCGGCCACTTTTCCGGAGTAGCAACGGTCGTCATGAAGCTTCTGCAGATAGTCCGTCCGGACGCAGCGTACTTCGGACAAAAAGATGCACAGCAGGCGGCGGTGCTTGAAACGATGGCTGCCGACTACAATCTGGACACCTCCATCCGCGCCGTGCCGACGGTAAGGGAAAACGATGGTCTTGCGAAAAGTTCACGGAACGTCCGGCTTTCAGAGGCGGAGCGGAAAGAGGCTCCGGCAATCTACGAATCGCTGAAAGCAGGAGTCGACACGTACAGACAGCTTGGAAAACAGAAAGCAGTGGAGCAGGTCAGCGGAACGCTCGCCGGACTGTCGGGAACGGTGGATTATGTCGAGCTCTGGACCTATCCGGATCTGCAGGAGCCCGGTAAGGAAGCAGAACGGCTCGTTCTGGCTGCGGCCGTTCAATATGATCACGCCAGATTAATTGACAATATCATTTTCATACCCTAAAAGGAGAACCGATAACGATGATGAGAGAAATGATGGCAGGGAAACTGCACCGAGCAACAGTAACAGAAGCGAATCTTCAGTATGTCGGAAGCATTACGGTGGATCAGGACCTTCTTGATGAGGCAGGGATTCTTGAAAACGAAAAAGTGCAGGTCGTAAACAACAACAATGGTGCGCGCCTGGAAACGTACACGATTTCGGGTGCCCGCGGCAGCGGTACCGTCTGCCTGAACGGCGCTGCAGCCCGTCTCGTCCAGCCGGGGGATAAAGTCATTATTATTTCCTACAAATGGCTGGAAGAAGCTGAAGCTCAGTCCCACGTACCGAACGTCATTATTCTGGATGAGAACAACCGTGTACAGGAGCGGATTGGAACGGAGCCGGAAGCAACGATCCGGTGAGTAAATTGAACAGAAGGTAGGCGCGTAATCATGACACGTTTTGTAGTACTGGACCTGGAAACAACGGGAATGTCTTTTTCTGAAGGAGACAGAATTCTGGAGATCGCTTACTGTGTTATGGAAAATGACACGGTCATCCGCCGTTTTCAGTCCCACGTTCAGACAGAAAAAGAAATCCCTCCTTTTGTCCAGCAGCTGACGCAGATTGAGCAGAAAGACGTCGCTGGCGCCCCGGCCTTCGAAGAACTGGCCCCCGAGATCCTCTCTGATCTGGACGGGGCCTGGTTTGTGGCCCACAATGTCGACTTTGACCTCTCCTTTTTAAACGAAGCACTGGAAGATGCAGGGTATTCCCCTTTCTCCGGTCCGGTGCTGGATACGGTGGAATTGTCACGAATCTTTTTCCCGACTGCAGAGAGTTTCAGGCTGCAGAATCTGGCTGACATGTTTTCCATTGTTCATGACAATCCTCACCAGGCGCTGAGCGATGCCGAGGCTTCCGCGTCCATCCTTCTAAAAATTATGGAAAAAGGGCGTTCGCTGCCACCTGCATCGCTGCACCGGCTTTTGTACCTGCAGCAGGCATGGAAAAGTGATATGGGGGCGCTGCTCGGCGAATGGCTTGAACATGCAGAAGTGCCTGACGGAGTGGAGGAATACCGGGGGACCGCCGTCCGGGTCAATGAAGAAATTAAAGAAGCTGCGGAAGCCTGCGGAACAGATCCCTCCGCCTATTTAACGTCGGAAGTACTCGCCTCTGTCCACCCATCTATGGTGGAGAGAACGGCACAGCAGAACATGAGTCTGTTCGTTCAGAATATTTTAAATGATGGTCATATCGGTATCGCTGAAGCAGGCACCGGCACCGGAAAAACACTTGCCTATCTTCTGCCGGCTGTATTAACGTCTCTTTCAGAAGAGAAGAGGGTCCTTGTCAGTACCGAAACGATTCAACTGCAGGAACAGATTCTTTACAAAGAAATTCCTGTTGTCGAAACGCTTCTGAACCGGCAGGTACGCGCTTCACTCATGAAAGGGAGAAGCCATTATCTCTGTCTGCAGAAATTGGAGCACATGCTTTCATCCCAGGCAGAAAAAACATATGATCAGCAGCTCTCGCTGTCACAGATAATCGTCTGGCTCACCCAGACGGCAAGCGGCGACCTTGAAGAAGTGAACGCCGCTTCCGGTGAGCGGTTTATGTACGAGCTTGTCAGTGAACCCGGCTCCTGCAGCAGCCCGGACTGTCCCTGGTTTTCCCGGTGCTTTTACCAGCGTGCCCGGAAAAAAGCGAGGCATTCCGACATCATTATTACCAACCACGCGATGCTTCTCACAGATATATCTACGTCTGTCCTTCCGTCTTATCAGCATATCATTGTGGACGAAGCCCACCACCTGCAGAAAACGGCTTCCCGTCAGTTCGCAGAGCGGATGAGTTATGCTGATGCAGCAAGACCGATCAATGAGTGGCTGCAGAAACCGGACCCTATTCTGCCTGATTTTTGGAAAGACAGGCTGACCGGACTGAAGGACGACTGGAATGATCTTTTCATGACGCTCTACGACTTTTCCCGGAAAAGCAGTGCGCAGAACGATATGGGTGAATGGTCGACGGTCATCGATCATGAGAAAAAAGCGTTTGCCAAAGTGGAGGATGCTGCGGTCCGGCTGCGGGAAGCTTACCGCCAGCTGACGTATATGATGGAAAGTGAAGAAATAACGTCTCAGGAAACCGGTGTCTCCTCCCTTATGGAAGAGATCGGCCGCTGTATCGATAAAGCCGGCAGTCTGCTGCTTCGGCCGGCGGACTCCCATGTTTACTGGATGGAGCGGGCTAACCGCGGTCCGAAACAGGCGCTGACCGTTTACAGCAGCCCTGTGGATGTAGCTGATCTGCTTGCTGACTATTTTTTCGCCAAGAAAAAACACGTCGTCCTCACAAGTGCCACACTTGCGGTAAACCAGTCGTTTTCATTTGTTATGGAACAGCTCGGCATGGAGGATTTTGAGGTGAAGCAGATGCAGGCGGAATCGCCGTTTGACTGGGAGAATCAGGCTGCCATTCTGCTTCCGCAGGATATTCCGCCGGTAAAAGAAGAGGAAGCTTACGTTGAAAAACTGGCAGAAGCGGTTGTCCGCATTTCGAGTGCCTCAAAAGGAAAAATGCTCGTTCTTTTTACGTCCTATGCCATGCTGAAAAAAACGTACCGGAGACTTCAGGAAATGCTCGATGATACGTACCTTGTCATCGGTCAGGGCGTTCAGTCAAAAAGCCGCACGAAATTAATTAAGCTGTTTCAGCAGTTTGACCAGAGTATCCTTCTCGGTACGAGCAGTTTCTGGGAAGGAGTCGATATACCCGGAGAGGATTTATCCGTGCTTTTGATGGCACGGCTTCCATTCGCGCCTCCATCGGACCCTGTTTACCGGGCAAAAGCGGGACGTCTGGAAGAAGAAGGGAAGTCTCCGTTTATGAAACTGGCACTGCCGGAGGCTATCCTCCGCTTCAGGCAGGGCTTTGGACGTCTGATCCGTACGGAAAAGGATAAAGGCGTCGTCATCGTCATGGACCGCCGTATCGAGAAAGCCCGCTACGGAAAACAGTTTCTGCGTTCGCTTCCCGGAGCCAGCGTAGAGCGGGGAACGCTGGAGGAAATGGCGGATTTTACGGAAAAATGGCTGTACCGAAGCAGAGAGGAGACAAAACATGAAGACGCTCATCGATAATGGTCTCATCATGTCCGCGGAAGGAAAGCTGACCGCCGGGGGGATCATCATGGAAGGCGGTACAATTACCCGCGCCGGCAGCGGCGTATCGAGAGAAACAGAAGACTATGATGAACATATAGACGGAAAAGGCCGCTGGTTTCTCCCCGGCTTCGTTAACACACATGGTCACGCGGGTAGTACGCTTCTCCGCGGAGCGGGAGAGGAACTTCCTCTGCGGCAGTGGCTGGAGCAGGTTATGTGGCCGAATGAACAGAAACTAGACCGCGACATGGTGTCAGCGGCTCAGGATCTCGCTCTGGCGGAAATGCTCCGATCCGGTACGACAGCCTTTCTCGATATGTATCACCTCGGTATTCATGATCTCGCTGAAAAAACGTCTGCGTCCGGTATGCGTGCGGTTCTTGGCAGAGGGATGATCGGTTTTGGAGGGGAAGCAGGCTGGCAGGAACGTCTGGACGCTTCCGCCGATTTTATTGATTCATGGCATGAAGCGGCTGAGGGGCGTATCCGGACAGCGGTCATGCCGCATGCCCCTTATACGTGCCCGCCGGCATTTATGGAGAAAGCCGCGTCACTTGCTGTGGAAAAGGGCGTGCTGTTTCATACACATTGTGCAGAAACCCGTCAGGAATGCAGAGACCACCGCAGGGAGCACGGTCTTCATCCAGTTGATCATCTGCATCAGCTAGGTATTTTCCAACTCGATGTGCTTCTGGCTCATGCTGTACATATAACAGAAGCACACATGCAGATTCTTGCGGACACAGGAACCGGCGTCTCCCACAACCCGTCATCCAATGCAAAGCTCGGTTCAGGTACCGCACCTATTCCGGAAATGATGAAGGCCGGTGTGAGAACAGCACTCGGTACAGATTCGACAGCTAGCAATAATACGCTCGATATGGTTGAAGAGATGCGCCTGGCTGCACTGATTCATAAAGGTCGTCTGGAGGATCCCGAGGCGCTGCCTGCAGCCGATGTATTTCGAATGGCGACGTCCGGCGGCTCGGAGCTTCTTGGTTTTCACCAGACCGGCGTGATTCAGGCTGGCATGGAGGCTGATTTTATTGCTGTCAATCCACATTCTCTTCATCTTACGCCCAACCTTGACCGTGCAGCTGCCCACACTGCGTACTCGCTGAAATCCTCGGATGTGGAAGACGTCTGGGTGCAGGGGCGGAGGCTGATGAAGAACAAAGAGCTTGTCACGCTCGATGAGGAAAGAATCCGATTTAACGCAGACAAGCAGGCTGCAAAATTGCTATAATCAAATAGATATGATTTTGTTAAAGAAGGATGGATACCTATGACTCATGATCAGGTACGTCTGCTTTCCACTGTAACGATTGAAAAAACACCGGATGTATACAAGCTGGTGGACTCGCTGAACCGGACGCTGAAAGAGAAAAATCTGATGTTCGGTCTGGCTCTGGATGAAACGGATAAAGAACGGATGGTTTTTTCCATTTACGAAACGCTGGAAGTGGATTCATGAAAACATGGATTCCAGCAGTGATTATTTTCGTTCTCGGCACGGCAGCATCCGCTGCTTATCTGCTGTACAATTCGGTGGAGAACCCACTGGAAGCACGTGCAGATCAGGCAGAGGAGCGTGCTTATGCTGCTGCAGATATAGCTGAGGTGGAGGAGCGGACCTTTTTCCACGGAAGAGAGTCGTTTATCGTTCTTCATACACTCACGGCAGATGGAACGCCGCAGTTTGTCTTTGTTCCTGAAAGGACCGAGGAAGAAGAAAATGCAGGAGAAATTACTGTTGTAGACCGATCCGGCGGTATCCCGCCGGAGGAGGCTGCTGCTCAAGCGGAAGAAGAAACTGAAGCAGTTGAACTAATCAGCGTGCTTCCCGGGCTGGAGAGCGGAGAGCCTGTTTATGAAGTCCGCTATCGTGATGAAGAAGGACGATACGGCTATTACTACACGTCATTTAATGATGGAAGCTACCTCCGGAATTACCTTCTGCCGGAAGAACCGGCCTGAATGCTGTTTGACAATTTGAAAGGAGACGATAGAAAAATGCGTTTTTCCCCAAGAGTTGAATCCATTACACCGTCATCAACACTCGCCATTACGGCGAAAGCGAAAGAATTGAAAGCTCAGGGTCACGATGTGATCGGCCTCGGAGCCGGAGAGCCTGATTTTAATACACCGCAGTATATCATCGAAGCAAGCTACCGCTCGATGATGGAAGGACATACGAAATACACGCCGGCAGCCGGTATGCCGCAGTTAAAGCAGGCAATCTGTGATAAATTCAAGCAGGATAACGGGCTGGATTATTCACCGGAGGAAATCATCGTGTCCACCGGCGCGAAGCATGCGCTCTCCTCGATATTTCTGACGATTCTTGAAGAAGACGATGAAGTACTTATTATCACTCCGTACTGGGTAAGCTATCCGGAACAGGTGAAGATTGCAGGCGGAAAGCCGGTCTTTATTGAAGGACGCGAAGAAAATGAATTTAAAGCGACCGCGGATCAGCTGGAAGAGGCAGTAACCGCCAGAACGAAGGCTGTCATTATTAATTCGCCGAGCAATCCAACCGGGATGACGTACTCCAGAGAGGAGCTTGAACAGCTCGGAAACGTCTGCCTCAAGAATAATCTCCTGATTATTTCGGATGAAATCTATGAAAAGCTGCTTTATGACGGCTCGGAGCATGTATCCATCGCCCAGATTTCGCCTGAACTGAAGGAGCAGACACTGCTAGTAAACGGCGTTTCCAAATCTCATTCCATGACAGGCTGGCGGATCGGCTACACGGCTGGTAACAAAGAGATTATTAAAAAGATGTCAAACCTTGCCAGCCACACAACGTCCAATCCGGCTGTCATGGCGCAGTACGGGGCTCTTGCAGCCTACACGGAGGACGATGGGTCCGTTGAGACGATGCGCAGCGCGTTTGAGGAACGTTTAAACGCTGTTATCGACCGGCTCAATGCGATACCGGGATTCAGCTGCCAGAAGCCGAAAGGGGCATTTTATCTGTTCCCAAATGTAAAAGAAGCAGTAAAGCGGGGCGGCTATGCCTCTACCGATGACTGGGTGGCTGCTCTCCTTGAAGAAGCGAAAGTTGCCGTCGTTCCGGGAAGCGGATTTGGTGCGCCGGATAACATCCGGCTCAGTTACGCAACCAGTCTGGATCTGCTGGAAGAAGCATTAACAAGAATCGAAGCATTCGTGCAGTCATAACATTGTGTTGGAGGGATTTTGGTGAAAACAACGATTCGAACGATTGGAAATCACGTAGGAGAAGAAGTAACGCTTGGCGCGTGGCTTTCAAATAAGCGCTCCAGCGGAAAAATCGCATTTCTGCAGCTCCGCGACGGCTCTGGATTTATTCAGGGTGTCGTCGTGAAGGCAGAAGCGGGCGAAGAAGCATTCCAGAAAATAAAAGAACTGACGCAGGAAAGTGCGCTTTACGTCACGGGAACGGTACAGAAGGATGACCGTGCTCCTTCAGGTTATGAGCTGGCTGTATCAAGCGTCGACGTCATTCATGAAGCGGTGGACTATCCGATCACACCGAAGGAGCACGGAACGGAATTTCTCATGGACCACCGGCATTTATGGCTGCGTTCCAGACGCCAGCATGCAATTATGACGATACGCAATGAAATTATCCGTGCCACTTATGAATTCTTTAATAAAGAAGGTTTCGTCAAAGTAGATCCGCCGATCTTAACGGGAAGTTCCGCGGAAGGAACGACGAATCTTTTTCATACGAAATATTTTGATGAGGATGCCTACCTGTCCCAGAGCGGTCAGCTGTATATGGAAGCAGCCGCAATGGCACTCGGCCGTGTATTCTCTTTCGGCCCGACATTCCGTGCAGAAAAGTCGAAAACGCGCCGCCATTTGATCGAGTTCTGGATGATTGAACCGGAAATGGCATTCGTCGACCATGAAGAAAGTCTGGAGATTCAGGAAAACTACGTTTCTTTCGTCGTCCAGTCTGTCATCGATAACTGCCGCCTTGAACTGGATGCGCTGGAGCGGGATATTACAGCTCTTGAGAAAATCAAAGCGCCGTTTGCCCGGATCAGTTATGATGATGCCATTGCCTTTCTGCAGAAAGAAGGCTATGAAATTGAATGGGGGGAAGACTTCGGCGCCCCGCATGAAACGGCTATTGCCGAATCTTTTGATAAACCGGTATTTATCCTGAATTATCCAAAAGATATTAAAGCATTCTACATGAAGCCGCATCCTGAACGCGATGATGTCGTTCTCTGCGCGGATCTCATTGCTCCGGAAGGCTACGGCGAAATTATCGGAGGAAGCCAGCGGATTGATGATGAAGCGCTTCTCGCTGAGCGGTTTAAGGAGCATAACCTCTCCGAAGATGCCTACCAGTGGTATCTCGACCTCCGGAAATACGGATCTGTTCCACATTCCGGCTTCGGGCTCGGTCTGGAGAGAACGGTGGCCTGGATCACAGGAACAGAGCACGTACGTGAAACGATTCCATTTCCACGGCTTCTTAACCGTCTTTACCCTTAATGAACGTTCAAAGGAAGGAGATTATATCAATGAAGCCCGATCAGTACATTCAGCTTCTCGAAGAAACTCCTTTCCAGTTTCCAGCTGTTCTTTTCAGAACGTATCTTTCTCTCGGTCTCGATGATATGCAGTTTTTGATGCTGATGCACGTGCACCAGTTCAAACAGGAGGGGGAAGTGCTTCCTTCTCCTGCACAGCTGGCTTCCCGGATGAGCACACCGGAAAAAGACTGCTCGCGTCTTCTCAGCTCACTGCTTTCCGCCAGGTTTATCGAAATAAAAGAGACGCAGCAGGCGGATGGCACAATTGAAGAGTTTGTCTCGCTGAAACCGCTGTATGAAAAGCTCGGCGAATGGATGAATGCCGATGAACCGGAAGAAGATATGCATAAGCAGAATCAGGGAAATCTGTTCCGCTGCTTTGAAGAAGAATTTGCCCGCCCGCTCTCGCCGATGGAAATTGAGATGATCTCGATGTGGCTCGATGAGGATGGGCACAGCGTCGAGCTGATAGAAGGAGCGCTTAAAGAATCTGTCATCTCCTCTAGATTGAATTTCCGTTACATCGACCGTATTCTTCATGAATGGAAACGAAACGGTATCCGGAGCCTTCAGGAAGCAAAAAAACATGGCGAGAACGTCCGAAGAAACCGCCATGCAGGCGAAGAGAGAAAGCGGGAGCTTAAAACCCCTCCCGGGTACAACTGGCTGGAAGGAGGCGTTCCTGCTGCTGACAAAAAAGGATATTAGGTACTCACTCGATACAATCGCGGAAATGTTTCCGGAAGCAGAATGCGAACTGACTCATTCCAATCCATTTGAATTAACCATCGCCGTCCTTTTGTCCGCACAGGCGACAGATGCTCTCGTAAACAAAGTAACCCCCGGCCTGTTTGCTAAATATAAAAAACCGGAGGATTATCTGGACGTTCCTCTGGAAGAACTGGAGCAGGACATCCGCTCGATCGGACTGTACCGGAGCAAGGCGAAAAATATTCAGAAATTGTGCCGGTCGCTTCTGGATGATTTTGACGGAGATGTGCCAAGAACGCAGGAGGAGCTCGAAACACTCGCCGGTGTCGGCCGGAAAACGGCAAACGTTGTTGCATCGGTTGCATTTGATGAACCGGCCATAGCCGTCGATACCCATGTAGAGCGGGTGAGCAAACGCCTCGGCATATGCCGCTGGAAAGATTCGGTACTGGAAGTAGAAAAAACACTGATGAAAAAAATTCCCCGAGGGGAATGGTCTGTAACGCATCACCGTCTCATTTTTTTCGGAAGATATCACTGCAAATCCCAGAAGCCGGGCTGCACAAGCTGTCCGCTTGCTTTTTTGTGCCGTGAAGGCCGGAAGCGATTGACTAAAGAAGGGCTGTCAGTCCCTCCTGATCCAAGAGAAGCAAAATAATGAAAGTCTTTACCCGGCATACAACGAGAAAGGTTTCGATACTACATGGCTGAACAAACAGCAGACAGCACGTCCACAATAGAAAAGCTCGTCCTTCATCCCTGGTTTCAACGTATCATTATTGCACTCATTCTGTTGAACGGTGTCGTCATCACCGCAGAAACGTATCTTCCGGGCAATGATGTATTGTTAACCATCGATACGATTATCGTCTGGCTCTTTGTTCTGGAAGCAGCGGTGAAATTAAAAGGGCTCGGTATAAAGCGGTACTTTTCAAACGGATGGAATATTTTTGATTTTACAATCGTAACGTTAAGTCTCGTTTTATATAACACGCCGCTCGTCAGTGTACTGCGTCTCGTCCGTGTACTGCGACTTATCCGGATGATCCCGGCCATTCCGGCATTGAAACGGATCATTGACTCTCTCGTACGCTCGATTCCGGCGCTTACCGGTATACTTGGCCTGACATCACTTATTTTCTCGATGTATGCCATTATCGGCACAGTATTTTTCCGGGACGTGCTGCCATATGAATTTTTCGGCAGTTTTCATACTGCGCTTTTTACCCTGCTTCAGGTAGTGACATTTGAATCGTGGGCCAGCCAGGTAGCGAGACCGGTAATCGCGGAAATACCGTGGGCATGGTTTTATTTCGTCTCCTTCATCATCGTCGGTGCACTGATTATCCTGAACCTTGTTGTCGCCGTTATCCTCGATTACCTTGGCCATGATGAAGAAATAGAACAGAAACAGCAGATGGAAAAGCTATTTGCAGACAATCAGGAATTAAAAGAAGAAATGCAGGAGATAAAAGAGCTTCTGAAACGCCGCAGCTGACTGTGGTAGTTAACAGCCTGTCATCATTTCAGATGGCAGGCTTCTGTTCATATCAAAACGGACGCCCCGGATGGGAGCGTCCGTTTTGATTTATTATAGGCTGAAGGGAGTGAACAGTCTTCAGAATCAGGAGTTGTTTTCCTCCTGGGAATTGGAATTGGAATTGTTATTCGTTTCCGGTGTATTGGTTTCTGCATTTTCCTGCGTACTGACATTTTCATTACCGTTGTTACCGGAATTTGTATTCGATTCCTGCGTTTCGGTATTTCCATCTGCATTATTTGTTTCCGGCGCTTCATTCTGGTTCGAATTATTATTTTGTGTTTCCGTGTTTCCGTTGCCGCCGTTGTTTTCTGCAGGGGCATTTCCACCTGTTTCTTCATCCGGGGCGTCGTTTTCAGCGGGAGTTTCTTCAGCCGGCTCGTTGGAACCGTTATTGTTCTCCACGTTGTTTTCTTCCGGTGCGTTATTTTCTTCATTTTCCACCGGCTCGGTGTTCTCATTGTTTTCAGTCTCGTTCTCTTCCAGCATATTCTCTTCTGTTTCCTCGTTTTCTTCATTTTCCTGATTTTCTTCGTTCTCTTCGTTTTCTTCAATCTCTTCTTCCGGCTCTTCTTCCTCCGGAATAGTAATAGACGTCTCTGCACTGCCTCCGGCACCGGAGCCGGTGTCATCCACCGGAGTCACGCGGATACGGTACGTTTCTCCCTTCGTCGGGCCGGTAAAGCTGTAGGAACGCTCACCGATTGTGTCGACCGTTGTGAAGTCGGCACCTCCGGCAGCCGTTTCAATACGGAAATTAAAGAATTCCAGCTCTTCTTCAGGGAAGCCCCAGCTCACAGAGAGTGTGTCGGTTCCTTCATCATAGGAAGCACTTAAACCGGACACGTCTGATGCTTCTTCCAGCTCGAATTCATCACTCACAGTGCCTGGCTCTGTACCGCGTACAAACAGTTCTTCCACGATTTCATCGTCCGGCGTGTAGTCGCTTGGAAGCAGTCCGGTGGCTTCCTCTACGGCTATTTCAACGACAGAATCGGGCTGCTCGAAGCTTCGGTCTTCCAGATTCTCGTGAGCATAATTCATAATATGCTGGAAAATATCCTGCGAAATATGATGCTCGTTGTTTCCGCGGTCGATATAGCCGGCATTTCCACTGTCGTACCCTGTCCACACAGAAGCAGTCAGGTGAGGGGAATAGCCGACGAACCAGGCATCAGGAATCGCATCCGCACCTTCCGGAATGCCAAATCCTTCGCGGTCTTCATCCGTAAAGTTTGTCGAACCGGTTTTTCCTGCCGCATCGAATCCGTTCAGTGACATCCGTCGGGCGGTTCCGTCATCAATAACGTCGCGGAGCATATCCGTCACCATATAGGCGGTATAATCATTCATAGCCTGAGTGGGTTCAGGTGCCATGGAAATTTCCTGACCATCTGGAAATTCCACCCTCTCCACTGTGTGCGGCTCATTGTACGTGCCGCCATTTCCAAAGGAGGCATAAGCTCCGGCCATCTCATAGGAAGAGACGGGGTTGGTTCCTAGCGCTGAGGATTCGTATACTTCATCGGTCTGAATCCCCACCTGCGAAGCGAACTGCTGTGCATTATCTGTGCCTGCTTCCATGATGGCTCTTACAGCAGGTACGTTTAATGAGTCTTTCAGCGCTTCCCGCATAGACACATCGCCGCGGTAATCCCGGCTGAAGTTGCGGACCGGCTGATCGCTGTTGGAGTAATCGAGCGGCTCATCTTCAATCTGATGGGCAGTGGACCACTGCAGTTCATCGATGACAGGGCCGTACGCGAAAATCGGCTTCGCTGCTGATCCTGCCTGCCGCTGCGGATTGGTTGCCCAATTCCAGCTGCGGACGCCTTCTGCAGGCTCACGCATTCCGCCGATGGCGCGGACTTTGCCGGTGTCGGTTTCCATAAGTGTCACACCAGCCTGCATCTGTTCGTCGGGGAATTGAATATATTCATCAGTCTGCATGATTTCTTCAATACGCGTCTGCATATCCTGATCCAGGTTCGTATAAATTTTCAGCCCGCCTGTATATATATCGCTTGATTCAATTCCTTCAATTTCTTCTACTTCCGAAAGCACCTGATCGATGTACGATTGGTACTGGTTTTCTTCCCGGTCGGTCGGCTCCAGCTGGTCAGAAACGGACACAGATCGGGCAGATTCCGCATTTTCAGCGGAGATTTTCCCGGTTGCTTCCATCCGGTTTATAACCGTGTTCCGGCGGTCTTCTGCGTCTTCCGGATTGTTAAACGGATTGTGGGCATTTGGCCGCTGCGGAATGCCTGCCAGAAGCGCTGCATCTTCAATCGTCAGTTCAGAGAGCTCTTTATTGAAATAATACTCTGCCGCTGCAGAAATGCCGTACTGGCCATCCGAGAAATAAATGGCGTTCATGTACATTTCGAGTATTTGATCTTTTGTAAACTGCTGTTCGAGCTGGACAGCAAGGTACTGCTCCTGCAGTTTTCTTGTAATCGTTTTATCAAAGTCAAGAAACAGATTCTTCACGACCTGCTGGGTAATGGTACTGGCTCCTTCGCTGCCGAAGCCGCTTCGGAAGTTCGCGATGACCGCGCCGCCGAGACGGCGGATATCCACACCAAAGTGGTCGTAGAAGCGCGTGTCTTCAATCGCAATAACAGCATCCACCATCACCGGCGGTATTTCGTCCATCGTCACCGACTGACGGTTCATACCAGTTTCGAGGGCCGGGAGCTCTTCGCCGTCCTTATCGTAAATGATCGGATTCTGGCTCAGCGTGAGCTGTTCCCGGTCAAGTTCCGGGGCATCGGAAATGATGGCTGCAGCTGCAATACCTCCGGCAATGGTACCGATAAGGAGCAGGACAAGCAGCACGAATCCCGTCTTTTTAATAATGCCACGCTTTTTTTTCTTCGGTTTTTCAGGTTTTTTTCTGCGGTCCTGTCTGGATAAATCACTCATAGTCATTCTTCCTTTCTATCCTGAAGCAGCTCATCCACTGCTTTTAAATAATCCACGCGCGGGAGAAACCCCCGCTTTACAAGGTAGCCTTCGTTCTCAATGCTCTCTTTCGGTATCGATTTTCGTCCATTCATCCGGCTGTCATACCAAGGAAAAAATGCTTCTGCAGGGTAGAGGTAAATCTCCTCCTGAGGACGAAAGTGAATCAATATAAAACAGAGTCCACGCTGTCTGCATACATTTTTCATATGCTCCACCTGATGATCATGAAAGTTTTTCAGTGGGAAACTTGTTTTGTTCCGTGTTTCCTTTGCTTCAAAATCCAGGTGAAGCCCTTTGTAAACACCGTTGAAATCAGTCGTGGACGGTTTTTGAAAGTAGGCTTCCTTGACAACAGCTGCACTCCTTGCAGGGTAGTCGACCTGCACAATCTGCAGAGGCGTCGGCTTCTTATGGATAACAGCGGTGCCGCGGCTGAGGTAAAATTCATTGCTTTCCTGAATTTCTTCTTCAAACTGCATGCCCCGGTTGCTGTAGCTGTTGTCTTTAGGTTTGTCGTTTTTTTTCTTCTCGGGGATTCGCTTCTGCGAAAATTTTTTCCCGTTTGGATAGCGGATAGCCATCTCGGCCCTCCTTTTATCATTGTAAAATGCAAAATGTCCGGATTGTGCTCCAGCCATCGCTGCAACGCTGCAGGCAGCGGCGTCCGGTCATTAAAAAATTCCGCTTTATGAGCAGGATCGGGCAGGATTTTACTGGCTGTTTTGTTATCCTAATGTGCAAGCCGGGGCAACTGCATGTCCCGTAACGATTTCACCCATGTATTTTACCATAAATGAGCGTCCGGCGAAGTTATTCGCGTGTCTTTACGCAATTTGTTACAATCAAGTGCGGGGTGAAGTAAATGACGACAGCGAATAAAACACTTCTGGAATATACCAGAAAATTGAAAGAGCATAATGAGCAGGCATATACGTTTTTTAAGAAATACCGGCTGGGGGATAGTGAAGCAGACTTTCACGGTGATGTGAAGCCATTTGCTGATGCAGTCAGAGAGGATCTGGAAATCTGGGTTCCGGAAATACTGCGGCTGCTGGAGAAGAAAAAACCGGCTTATCTGCATCCACAGCAGATTGACCAGCTTACAGAAAATTTTGAGATGCTCTCCGTAACCTGTTTTCAGAAAGATACGAAGAAAAAACGATTCCGGGAGCAGTATCAGTCTATTGATTACACGCTTTCCATGGCGGAGGAGCTTGCAGATGAAGATAGTAAGTAGGCTTGGAGCAATGATTATTATTACACTGATTTTTACCGGATGCGGTGGAACGAACTGGCAGGAGGAAGGGAACGTGTCGGAGGAGGAAGCCGCCTTTGTCGAAGAGTACAGGCAGATATGGGAAGAGAGTCTCGACAGTCAGAATTTTTCCATTATGGAGCCGTACTATATTATTAATTCCCACGGTTATCATGCGGACCGTCGCCACCATCAGGAACTCACTGCCGCCAGGTACCAGGAAGAACAGCAGGGAGAGCCGGAGCTGACAAAGGAAGTCAATGATGCCGGGAAAGAACGAATCCGTGCAGATGTAAACCTTCTCGTCACGGAATACGGAGAAACGGCTGAAGATGCCGTCAGCCGGTATTATTATATTGAAGAAGCCGGCGGAGAAATGAAGATGGAAGCAGTCGGCCGCCGGCAGTCAGACTAAATGACTTCGGGATCAGAAACGCGGAAACCAATGGACTCCAGCTCCTGGATCAATTGGGTCAGCGTTTCTTTTTTTATGCTCGAAGGAAGCGTGAGAATAATTCTTCTGAAAAACGTGCTGTCCTGATCCAGAGTCATCATACTGTGGATAGAAGTAAACTTCTTCACAGTCGTTAAAATGGCGCTCAGAGCACCCTGATATTCGTTTGTTGAAATCGTCAGCGTATAATTTCCTGTCTTAATCCCCCAGGAATCCTCGAGTACATTCATGACATTACTGTGGGTTAAAATCCCGCTGAAGCTCCCTTCGCCGGTAGAGACAGCGAGGTACGGATAGCGCTGGATGGAAGAAAAGACACGGAAAAAGGACGTAAGCTCATCAATATGTACGAGGGAATCTTTTAAGAGCGGCTCCACCATATCCTGTGGTTCGATCTCTCCGAGCCAGAGGGCACGGTACAGCGTCTGTGCATAAATATTTCCTTTGAATTTGCCTTCGTCCACTGCCGGAATGCAGCGGTAGCCGCTTTCCTCAAGCGTATTTAGTGCTTCCTGAACCGAAGCCCGTGCGGAACAGGTCACTACCTGAGCTGCGGGGATAATGTTGTATTTAATCTGCATCATGAAGCCTCCTGTCTTATCAAGTATAATTTCTAGTATATACCATCTGCCGGAAGAATGAAACGCTGTGTTATACTTGAAAAACAACCATTGGCACAAGGAGGCAGACATAACATGGAGGCAGCCATCATTATTGATTATACGAATGATTTTGTTGCAGACGACGGAAAACTGACGTGTGGAGAGCATGGTCAGTCCGTGGAAGAGCGTATCACAGAATTGACCGAATCCTGGATAGAAAAAGGCCTGTTTACCGTCTTCGCCGTCGATGCGCATGAAGCTGGAGACACGTATCATCCTGAATCAGCATTGTTTCCGGAGCACAATATCATCGGAACAAAAGGACGCAGGCTGTATGGTGCCCTGGGCGACCTGGTCGAATCGATGAACGGAGCTCCTTATTACTGGATGGATAAAACGAGGTACAGCGCTTTTGCAGGAACCGATCTCGAACTCCGTCTGCGCGAGCGCGGGGTGACACACCTGCATCTTGCGGGCGTCTGTACCGATATCTGCGTTCTTCATACAGCTGTGGACGCATACAACCGTGGTTTTTCCATGACTATTCACGCGGATGCCGTGCAGAGCTTTGACCAGGAAGGACATGCATGGGCGCTTCGTCATTTTAAACAGACACTCGGCGCTGACGTTGTGCAAAAGAATGGTTGACCCTCTTCAACTTTGGGTAAAGGGGTTTTGAGGAGGGATCATTCATGGACTTAAAAACCATCCGTAAAAAATTAGAAGATGTTTCCCACATGAGTCAGGAGATGAAAAACTCTTATCAGCGGCTCAGTGATAATGAAAAGGAAGAATTCAAGATCGGCTACCACCTTGATGTGGAGGTGGATGAACTCTGCCGTAGGCTGTTCTCCTGGTCAGAAGCACAGTATGAGCGTGAGCATGGTGAGAATGACTGATCCGGGTTCTCTATAAAGGGAGACACCCCCTGGCTGTTCCGGACACTCCGGAGCGGCTTTTTCTCATGTGCAGAGTCAGACCTTACCGGTACCTGGAGAGAATCGACATATGCTACAATAGGAAACTAGATACAGAAAGGAGAATCGGTCATGTGGAAAGACATTTCCCAGCGTTTACGGGAAGGAATGGACGTCTGGCCGGGGGATGAGGCATTCCGCCGAACACCTTCAATGAAGCAGTCTGACGGAGCCAGTGTCAATACATCTGTGCTGCATATGAGCACACATACCGGGACGCACCTGGATGCCCCTTATCATTACAGCAGCCGGGGCAGAACGATTGACCAGATGGATGTCAATGAGCTGTCAGGCATCTGCCGGCTCATTGAACTAAAGAATGTGCCTGTGATCTCAGCATCCGATCTGGCAGCCCACGGCCCGTTCAACGAATCGATTATACTTTTTAAAACGACGGATACTGTGCATTCCTATGATTCGTTTCCGGTGTTTTCAAAAGAAGCAGTGGAACTCCTTCACTCGGAGGGAGTCCGGCTGCTTGGAACGGACGCTCCTTCTGTGGATTCGTTGACAAGTAAGGATCTTCCTGCACATCATGCCTGCCTCCAGTCGGATATCTATATTGTGGAAGGGCTGCGGCTTGCGGATGCTGAACCGGGATTTTATGAATTTATGGCGCTGCCGCTGCTTCTGGAAGGCAGTGACGGTTCGCCTGTCCGGGCTGTTATACGGGAGGTGGACTGACGTGACTGCTGCAGAGAAAGAACTGGTCGAAGCAAGCCGTTTTCAGGCTGTGCCTGTCTTTATATATGCTGCGATGTGCGGAACGTGCCGGATGGCACAGCGCTACGTCGATCTCGTAGAGGAAGCATCCAGCTATTCCATACGCCGGGTGGACATTACAGAACTTCCCGGGAAAGCTGCCGGATGGCAGGTGGAAAGCGTCCCCTGCCTTGCGGTGATTTCCAATGGAGAAATAACAGCAAAAAAATATGCGATGAACAGTGTGACATCGATGTTTTCGTTTTTGAAGGAGGAGTTAACGTGAATGCACTTCAGATACCGGTAACAGATATGGCATCACAAGAGAGGAAAACGCTTGAGGATTTTAAAGGAGAAGCGCTGATCGTCACGTTCTGGGTATCCTGGTGCCCCGACTGCCGGAGGGATCTTGAACAGAAGCGGATGCTGCATGAAGCCATGACAGATAAAGGATTGAATATGGTCATGGTTCATGTCCCAGCGCGGGAGGCAGATCCTGAAGCAGTGCACACCTTTCTGCATGAACACCCGCTTCCGTTTCAGCTGCTGGAAGACAACGGAAGGGAATTGTTTGATGCGTATGAATGCCAGACGCTTCCGACAACGCTCGTTTTAAATAAGCGGGGGGAGACGGAGGCCAAGTTCCGTGACAAAGCCTCCATTCAGGATATGATGCCCGCAGTGGCAAACGCGATGATGTAACTTATTTCTGTGGTGGCAGTGCGCCGTTTTCATAGATGTAGGTTAAAAGGGGGTGGGCAGCCCCTGGATAGCCTGTTTCTTCGAGACGCTTCACCTGACGGGGGATGTCGTACTGGACTCTCCGGAATGCAGGATGAACGCCGTGCTCATCTTTGTGCAGAAGAAGGTAGGAGGCCCGCGGATCGCCGTCGAAAGGAAGGCCTACGCTTCCGGGATTTAGAAAAAGTTTTCCGTCCAGTGTCCGGTGGTGTGCGGTATGAACGTGTCCGTAAACGTACGCTTCTGCTCTGGAATCAGCAGCTGTCCAGCTGCGGAATGTGTCATCCGGGGCATCTTTTAGTACAGGCGGAAAAGGGTCTTCCGGCGTAGCATGAAAGGCAAAAAGCTGCGTTTTGTTACTGAATGGAATCTCGAGGTTTTTAGGAAGGGAAGCCAGATAGTGCAGATCTTCTTCTGAAAGAAGCGCCTGCGTGAACTGCTGTTCCGCCCGCATCATCGTCAGTGCGGCGTCCGGTACCTCGCCTTCATTGATACCCCTTGCAGCCCAGAGGTCTGCATTTCCGAGAACAGCATAATCCGTATGCTTCTGCACCAGTTCGAGACACCCTTTGGGATCAGGCCCGCGGAAGGAAATATCACCGAGGCAGAGAACGGCATCTGTCCGCTGGGTGGAGATATCATCCAGCACCGCTTCGAGTGCCTGCCTGTTCCCGTGAATATCAGATATTACTGCGAGTTTCATGCAAATCACTCCTCTGTAGATCGTTTTTGATTCTCCCTTACAGTATCAGAATACGACGCAGTGGAAAAGAGATGCAGTTGAAAGGAGAATGATGTATGTATATTAAAGCGGTGGAACCTACACCAAGTCCAAATACCATGAAATTTACGCTGAGTGAGGAACTCCCTTCCGGCAGCGCTGCGAATTATACGCCGGAGACAAAAGACGAGGCACCGGATTTTGTTAAAGACATTTTCGAAGTGGAAGGTGTAAAAGGTGTCTACCATGTAGCGGATTTCATAGCGGTAGACCGCCATCCGAAGGCTGACTGGAAAACGATCCTGCCGAAAATACGCAGCATTTTCGGTGAAGAAGAAGAGGCAGGAAGCGAAAGAGACCAGGTGGATGAACACTTTGGAGAAGTAAGTATTCAAGTACAGGAATTTAAAGGTATCCCGATGCAGATCAAAGCTGTCGACGGCGAAACGGAAAAAAGGGAAGCGCTGCCCGAACGATTTGTATTAGCAGCTGGAGAAGCAGCGATGCCGGAAGATAATATCGTGATGATGCGTAAATGGGTGGAGCAGAAGCCGCGTTACGGCGATGCGGCAGAGGCAGCTCTTGAAGTAGCTGCGGAATACGATGCGAGTTTTTCACAGGAACATCTCGATGCACTCGTCCGCCAGGCAAAAGAGCCGGAGGCGCCGAAAGTGGAGCGCGAGTGGGTGAAAGTAACGAAAGAAATGCTCGATGAACCGGACTGGCGTACAAGATTTGCCTGGATGGATAAGATGGATCCGAAAATGGAAGATCTTCCGGTACTGGATAAAGCGCTTCAGGATGAGAAAGCATCGATCCGCAGGCTTGCCGTCGTCTATTTAGGCATGCTGGAGGATGAGGCTGTGCTGCCTTATCTGGAAAAAGCGATGCAGGATAAATCAGTGACAGTAAGACGTACAGCCGGCGACGCATTTTCCGACATCGGGAGTTCAAAAGGCATTCCTGCCATGACCGAAGCACTGCAGGACAAAAGTAAGCTCGTCCGCTGGCGTGCAGCAATGTTTTTATATGAAGTCGGTGACGAGTCGGCGCTTCCGGCATTAAAGCAGGCGGAAGAAGATCCGGAATTTGAAGTGAGCCTCCAGGCGAAGCTTGCAGCAGCGAGAATTGAGCAGGGAGAAGAAGCAAAAGGGTCAGTCTGGAAACAGATGTCAGATGCTTTTGATCAAGGAGGAGAAACAACATGATGGAAGAAGCACAGCTGAGAGAAAAACTGGAAGAAAGCAACATGGAAGAAGCGCTGGAGCTGCTGGATGATGCAGAAGGGGGGCGCCTCCAAGTACTGGAGCTTGCTCCTTCACTCGGTCTTCTGCGGGATGAAGAGCTGAACAATGCACTTCTTTACCACCTGAAACAGAAAGGTGTCGAGATTGAATACGTGAAAGAAGAAGATGAGTGATGCGGCCGCTCCCGGATCACTCTCTCGCCCCGGAACTGCTCCGCGTCTGGCGGATCAGTTCTTTGGGGAGTACGTTGTTTCTCTGTATTTTTCCGCTCGGGTATTTCGGAGCATCGCTTCTCTGGGATCTGCCATTATGGATCATGTACATACTTATCGGCGGAGTGGTTCTGCTCGGTCTGTTCGACATTATTTTCATGCAGAGATGGAAATGGAAACGATGGAAGTATGCCGTTTATGAAGATGAGGTCGAACTTTTAAGAGGTGTCATCATCCGGGAGCGGGTGATTATCCCGATGATCCGTGTTCAGCACGTGGATACCAGACAGGGGCCGCTTCTGAGACATTATGGGCTCGCTTCTGTCACTATTTCCACAGCAGCGACCATCCATGAAATTCCGGGTCTGAAAGAAGCCGATGCGGACGAACTGCGGGACAGCATTGCCAGACTTGCGAGGGAGGCCGATCCCGATGAATAACTGGCAGCGGCAGCATCCTGCCGCCATCCTCGTTTCGTTTTTTCAAGGACTCCGTCAGCTGATCGTCTCCTTTGTCGTCATTTTCATCTTTGGTTCAACCTCCGGTGGCATGCGGCTGCTGTATACAGCAGGAATTATGCTTGTCATTCTGACCGGTTCGCTTATTGTGTCCGCTGTTTCCTGGTACCGGTTTGAATTCCGTCTAATTGAAGAGGAACTGCAGGTGAAGCAGGGGCTGTTCGTCCGAAAAAAACGTTACATCCGACGCAACAGGGTGCAGAGTATTCATATTAATGCGCCCGTGCCGCAGCGCTTTTTCGGGCTGGTGGAAGTTTCTATTGAAACAGCCGGAGGAGGGGATGAGCCGGAATTCACCCTTTCTGCTCTGCCGGTGGAAAAAGCGGAGCAGATACGCGGTGAGCTTCTCTACGGTTCGGAAAAAGAAGAAATTTTTGCCGGAGAAATCAGCAGCGGGATGGACCAGGCTCTTTCTGAGCCGGTGGAGGAGAAGCCGCGCCGAACTTGGGAACTTGGCTTCCGCCGTCTCCTGCTTGCAGCTGTGACATCCAGCGGCGTTGGTATTGCTGCCACATTTGCAGCTGCATTGTTGTCACAGCTTCCGCAGTTTCTGCCGGACTGGCTGCTGGGCATTGCACTTGGCTGGATCGTGCAGTCGTCGCTCGTGTATATTGGGCTGTTCATCGTGACGGTCCTGCTGCTTGCCTGGATATTCACGATTCTCTCTACTGTTATTAAATATGGGCAGTTCCAGGTGACAGAACAAAATGGAGAGCTTTTTATCTCCAAAGGGCTGATTGAGAAAAAACAGCTCACGATTCAGCAGCACCGGATCAATGCGGTCCGTATTGTGCAGAATGTTCTCAGGCAGCCGCTCGGTTATTGTGCCGTATATATCGAGAGTGCCGGGGGCGGAACGAAAGATGAAGATTTCTCTACGATTCTTCTTCCGATGTGTAAAAAATCGCAGGTCCCCGAACTTTTGGAAACGATGGCGCCCGATTTTGCTTTTACACCGGAATTTCATCCACTGCCGCGCACGGCTGTGAGAAGGTACATGATCAAGCCGCTTATTCCGATTACTGCCGGGGCTGCGGCTGCTTCCTATTTTCTTCCTTTCGGGTGGCTTATCTGGATTCTGCTGGTGCCGGCGGCATTATTAGGCTACCTGCAGTATAAAAGTGCCGGTCTTGCACTGTCGGACCGTCACGTTTTTCTCCGCTGGAGAACGCTGTCACTGGAAGAAGCATTTCTGCCGAGACCCCGAATCCAGTCAGTGGCTTTTACGCAGAATCCACTGCAGCGGAATGCCGGTCTCTTTTCTCTTCATATGTCTGTTTTAACAACGGTGACGGGAAAAACGTTTTCTTTAAAGCATACCGGCGATGATCAGAAAGAAGATGTGATGTCCTGGTATTCTTATCAGAACGGAAGCCCCAATGCTTCTGACATCGATCGGGCTCATGCTGAAACTGTGGAATGAAGGTTGATCATGTATACAAAACACAGCGGGCCGCCGGAGAGGAATGTCTCCGGCGGCCCGCTGTTATTATACCATGTGCAGAAATTCCATTATAATTCTTTACCGCTGTCGTTAGAAAGCGGGGTGGAGTAGGAAGTAATCATTCTTGTGCCGTCATCCAGAGTAAATTCAAAGCGGTCAAACGTCCGGTCCGGACGGTCGTCATACATATCGCGCTCATAGTGATGCTGGACCATAAGGGTGCCTTCCGGTGTTTCATACGTTATAAAGTTAACTCCCTGAAACGACTGCTGTTCAAACGATCCCAGCAGCTTTACGAGCAGTGAATTATGGCAGTGCATGCAGTTTTCATGACTCGCCTTTAATTTAGAAAGGCCTCGTTCGAGTGCTTTGACCGCTGGCGTCTCCAGTTCATTCAACAGCATTTTGTACGGGTCAAACTGTTCTTTGTTCAGCCTTACTTTGTCGCCTTCACCCGCTGTATACTCTTCACCATCCGGAGTTACAAACCGGCGCCCCTCTGAATAATACACGGGCTCCCACCGGTTCTGAACCTTCAGTTCAAACTCGAATGGACACCCTTCAAGTGTAAGGGATTCTTCTTTTAAGGAATCATAAATATAAAGCGTCCGGCGCTTCTGGACGATATCATAATATACATAGGCATCCTCAGATAAAAGATGCTCCATCTGCCATTTGCGCAGCTCCATCTGAAGGACTCTCCGTTTTTCCTCTGCCTGAGCAGCAGCTTCTGAAGCCTGATCCCAGCGTTCTTTTAATGATGCACCGAGAGACTGCCGGTAAGAGAGCTCAAACGAGTCATGCCACGGCTGTACAGCTCTTCCGGGCAGGTAAACTTCCTCTCCTTTTTCGTAGGAAAGCGGCTCCAGGCCGGTAAGAAGCTCATTAAAATCGGGTGCTTCTACAATTCCTTCGATCCGGACACGTCCTTTCCAGGGGGAGCCTGCAGGACTTTCAATATCGAGAAGCGTTCCAACATAACTTCCGGATCTGCCTTCGTTTATGAGGACGTGCCTCCCTAAAAATGTATGTGCTTCTTGTCTATTCATGCTATCAACCTCAACTTTTTCAGTATCTCTGCTCATCTTACCACGTTAGAGAGCAGTATACCATGAAGAAAACCTGCGCGGTTCATAGGTATAAAGAATAATTCATCGTCCTTTTAAATTTACTTAAAATGGATTCTATATTGCATAAACCCTGGCTCAGCGCACGTTTTCTCTTTTCCTGTTAAACTCCGTCATGCAACTGTAATGCGTTATCATCAAAATGTAAATCCCTTCTGGGCGTATGGACCCCTGTATTTTTTCTGCCCTGCGCTTAAAATAGGAGCACAACGAACTGTGAGGCATACATGGGGTGAGGGAATTGGAAGCAGCGACATTATCAGCACGCCGTTTATTTATAAATGATGAACTGGAAAAGGCTGTCTGGGAAGTGCAGAATGGCAACAAAGAAGTGGAAAGCCGGCTGATCCGGAAGTATATTCCATTCATTAAAAAAACAGTGTCTTCCGTCTGCCGCCGATTTATTCAGGAGGGGCGTGATGAAGAACTTTCTATTGCACTGCTGGCATTCAGCGAAGCGCTTCACCACTATACACCGGGCAGGGGCGCGTCTTTTCTTTCTTTTGCCGGACTTGTCATCAGAAGACGAGTCATCGACTTTATCCGTCGGGAACAGCGGCTTCCAGGCTGGGTTTCGCTTGACTACGAAGAAGATGGAAGTGAAGGAATGGAGAATGCTGTGGAATCTGTCATTTCACTTTCATCCTACCACCGGGACCAACTGTCTTCGGAGCAGCGGGAAGAGCTGACTCAGCTGAAGGAGGAGCTACTGCCGTTTCAAATAACGTTATCAGATGTAGCATCCCAATGTCCGAGACACCGGGATGCCAGGGATAATATGGCAGCGATTGCCGGCGAGCTTGCTTCAGATGAAATGCTTAGCCTGCTTATGAAAAAGAAAAAGCGGATGCCGATGAACGAAGTGATGAAGCGGGTGAGCATGAGCCGAAAAACGCTGGAGCGGAACCGGAAGTATATTATTGCTCTATGGCTTATTCTCGCAGGGGATTATGATCGGCTGAAAGAATGGGCGGTTTAAACAGAACCATTATAGTTTCTGGGAGTCAAAATATAGTCTATCGATGAAAAGGCCTGCTGTTCAATGAGAACGGCAGGCCTTTATTACAGCTTAAGAAACTTTGAACTACCGCTAGGCTAAAGCCATAGCGGATTCCTAAGTACGGGGTTCTAACGAACCCTAATTCATTAGGCTATTCCCGAAGTCCCTTCGGTTAGAAGCCTTATAGCTTCGGCTTCAATATTTTTACTTGCGTTCAAATCTCTGTCGTGATGGGTGTGACACGTTGGACACTTCCATTCACGCAAAGCAAGATTCTTCACGTCTTTATTGCGATAGCCACAAGAGGAACATAGTTGGCTTGAAGGGAAGGTTTTTCCTACTGGCACAACCTGTTTTCCGTACCATTTTGCTTTATATTCAAGTATAGTACGAAATTCTGACCAACTTACTTCGCTAATGGCTCTTGCAAGTTTATGGTTTTTAACCATGTTTGACACCGGCAAATCCTCAATACCTATGATGTCGTGGTTTTTGACAATATTGGTACTGAGTTTATGCAGAAAGTCAATACGAGCGTTTTTAATTTTTTCGTGAATACGAGCTACTTTTACTTTTTGCTTCTGATAATTTTTCGCTTCGTACAACGGCTTGCTGTCTTTCTTTTTCTGTTCGTATCTGCGTGATAATTTCCGTTGTTCCGTTTCTAATTTCCGTTCTAACGAACGGAGGAAACGAGGGTTCTTATGAACCGTTCCATCTGAAAGAATAGCGAAATCTTTTAATCCAACGTCTATTCCTACTGTGCTTTCTGTTTTAGGGAGACCATAGACTTCCGTTTCAGTAAGAATGGATATGAAGTGCTTTCCAGTTACGTTCCGTCTGATTGTCGCAGACAGAATACGCCCCTCAACGTCACGGCTTTTAGCAAACTTCACAAGTCCGAGTTTTGGGAGTTTAACCTTATTGTCAATGATTGCAATATTCCCGTTCGTTTGTTTTGTCGTATAGGATTGAACAGGATTTTTCTTTGACTTGAATCGTCGGGCTTTATTCTGCTTCTTGAAGAAACGGCTGAAACTATCTGAAAGATACTTAACACTTGTTTGCAAAGCGATACTATCAACTTCTTTGAGCCATTCGTATTCTTTTTTTATCTTAGGAAGTTGAGAGGAACAAGCGTGATAAGTAAGCCCTTTACCTGTTCGTTCGTACGTGTCATTCCATGCCGAAAGAAAATGATTGAATACAAAACGAGAACAACCAATCGTCTTAGCAATTAATATTTCCTGTTGTCTATTCGGATAGATTCGGAATTTGTAGGCTTTATTCACTAGCATTGATTTTCACCTCCTTTTAAGTATATACTATAAGTATATATTTTTGATTAATGAATGTCAAAATAATATACATTAAAAGGGGTTGAATCATAGTGGAACGTATACCGAAATTGATTAAATTTCCTGTAGACTTAGTAGTAAGAATTGAGGAATATCAAGAAAAGAACAATATATCTACCTTTGCAGGGGCGGTTTATGAGTTAATCCGCAAAGGATTAGAGAAGTAATGGATTATATTTCCGAAAACCACAGTAAGCATCTGTTGGTCTGTCACTTAATATTCGTTTGCAAATACCGTAAAAACCTCTTAGGTCATGTAGGTAAATTCGTTAAGTCTGAAGTCGATTCTATTTCAGGTATGTACGGGTGGCAAATGATCGAATAAGAGATAGACCAAGAGCCTATTCACATCTTAGTCCGATACTCTCCTAAGTGGAGTGTTCTTGAAATTGTTAGATTACTAAAGCAACTAACGACTTATAGGGCATGGGAAAAGTATAGTGATTACCTCTCTAAACACTTTTGGAAGGAACGTACTTTTTGGAGTGATGGATACTTCTCCTGTAGCATTGGGAACGTTGGCAAAGATACAATTCAAAAATATATCCAAACACAAGGGAATTAGGGCTTACATCCCCTAGCCTAAAGGCGTAGGGGTTTTACGCCCCTCCTTATAAACGACAGGCTGCAGGAAAATGCACGTCAGCTTAAGGCTGCTTTCCTGTCGTGTCTTCGTTTTTCCATTCCCGGTAATGCTTTTTCATTAGGGAGGACGTGCTGACCTGGCCGGCTTCCGGACTGTAGCGGATATCGTTCAAATGGAGGAGGTGGTTCATGCGGTCCATGCGGGTCGCCTCCAGATCGGCTGCCTGGGCTTCAAGAAATGCTGCCATCCGGCTGAATGAGCTCTGGATGCGCGGTGCGGCTTCCCGTTTCTGGACGTCATTCAGCGATTCATACGTCTGCAGAAGATTTGGTACATCGTGCAGAATCATCCGCTTCATATGATGTTTTTCTTCAACATCCAAAAGATCAAACTCCTCTTCCGCTTTCGAAAGCTCGTGCTGAAGCTGCGTAAGTTCGCCCGAAAAGTCGGATTGCCTGTAGCGCTTTTGATAGTCCTTCAGCGCACTGGTAAGAACTTCGAGTTCTCTGCCTTCTGCAGCTGCAGCTTCTGAAATTTCCGGAGGTGCTGCGGGGAGCGATTCCAGAGAGCCGCCCTCCAGTGAAACGTCAAGCCGGTGCAGGTGATAGAAAATAGATTGGAATGAAGGATGTTTTTTAATACTCCTTACGATTGTCTGGTGATTTTTCTGGTAGTAGATCGTCGCATCCGCCATTCTGCCCGTGCCCTGCTCCTGTTTATGTTCTCGTCGCAGGGCGGTGATATACACCCGCTTTTTCATCGTTGAAACCGACGTGTGGGTGTCAATCATTTCAACGAAAATCTTCTTCGGTTTAATTTTGACTTTATAGGAAAAGCCCTGAATACTGCGCTTAAACGTTTTATTCATTCTTGGTATTTCAGAAAGCGCTGCAAGGTCGGAAATAAACTCTTCAGCCTCATATATAAACTCCTGCATTGTTTCATTCATCATTGCAGGCTCATCAAGCGGCTTCATATAGCTGGGAATGAATGGCTGGATCCAGTTCATTTCCATTAATCGGTCCCGCCACTGCATAGCTGTTCCCTTCTTTCTTTACTTCAATAATTTTCGTTCCATCTGTTCGTTCAATTCGTCCATTTCGGAAATGAATTTTTTGCTGGAAGTGATAATCCGCTCATTGGACTGCTCCGTCATTTCAATGGCAGCGTAGACATCTTCATATGCTTTTCGGAACGTTTCCATAGCTACAGCAGGCTCCTCGAGCGTTTTTAACGTCTGTTCCGTATTGGATTTCAGCATTTCTGCGTTGTTTATAAGCATCTGCTCTGTCGAGCGGTTCACGTTCTGCACCGCATCAATTACCTGCTTCTGGTTGCTTAATGCAAGCTGGATGGAGGCCGTGACGGTAACGATATTTTTCGTCATGGTGATGGAATTAAAAATAGCTTCTTCCAGCTTGTCGTTATTTTCAACGATAATGTCAACGGAGGCGAGAGACTGCTGCAGAACGAGTACAGCCTGCTGCATGTTTTTCACACGGGACAATACTTTCTGCTGGCCCTTCTGTATAGGAGAAGGGTCATCCTGCCACTCGGGCTTTGCAAGCTCCGCTTCCAGCATCGTATTTAGTTCCTTCCCGACACTGATCTGACCATTTAATGCTTCAATTCGTTCTTTTGCTGTATCTTTCAGCTGATGGAGCATCACCGTATCTTCCTGAAGTTTATCTTTCCCATGGAGAAGTGCATCGATAATGGTATTCACTTCTGTCTCTACGGTCTGGTATTTCTGAGCGTATTTTTCAATCGGGCTTCTGCGGACCAGTTTAGATAAAAACTGTTTGAATCGGCCTTCCTGCAGATAGTCCGGTTCCAGTTCGGCGACGACTTCTTTCAGCCGTCCCAATTGATCGGGAAGGCTGTGGTTTGGGTCGTTCATCATGTCGGAAACCGGCCGCTTCAGTGCTTCCAGTGATTCACCGGCTTTCTCCTGTTCGGCTGTTCCGAGTGTGTTCAGCGTATTCATAATATCTTCAATTTTTGATTTGTCCTGAATGCCTTCCATCATTTCCTCGGCGCGCCGGCGTTCTTCGCCTGACGGGCTCTCCTCATATCCGGTTATTTCTTCCGGGCGGGACTGATCACTCATGAAAATTCCTCCTCTTTATCCGAAGCCTTTCCACTAGTTACGAAAGACTGCTGGGAAAAGTTTCGCTAGTATCAGTATACCCCCGCAGAGGAGCAGAAAACAATTGATAGGGAGTCTCAGAACAGGGTAAGACCTAAGGCGTAGTTCCATAAGGTATGGTACAATTTAGGAAAGCGTTACCACGGAGGAGGGAGTGTATATACATGTGGACTGCAGCAGTTAGTATTTTCGTTATTTTATGTGGAGGAGCTGCACTGTTTTTGTTTCCCGGCAGACTGGCAGGCTGGATGTTCACGGCAGCCGTAATGACCGCTTCGGTTTTCGGTATGGTGCTGGAGGGGGCGGATGCGTCGGGGCCGGCGTTTACTGCTGCAGTGGCAGCAGCGGCTGTCTTTCTTAATCTAATCAGCCTCTCTGCGGTTGTTCTCGGAGTGAGCGTTCTTTTTCTGTATTTTGGGCAACCGATTGCATGGATTGCCGCAGTGACAGGAGCTGCTTTTTTCATTTACACAGGTGCCTGGATGATCCGGTCGCGGGAAAAGAAAGAGACGGACTGGATGGATTTTTATCACCACCAGTCTAAAAACCTGCACGTTCTGCGGGAAATATCGCTCGTTATGCAGAGTACGCTCGAACCGACGAGGCTGTCGCATATTTTTCTTACCTCCCTGACAGCCGGTTACGGTCTCGGATACAACCGGGCAATGCTGTTCATTCATAAAGGGAATGGTGAATTTTATGGAAAAGCAGCAATCGGACCGCTGACTGCAGAGCAGGGGTATGACGTGTGGGAAAACGTAGCTGTTCAGAAATGGACACTGCGCGATTTTATCCTTCAGCAGAAAGAAGCGGAATCAAATGATAGTGAACTGAACAGTCTTCTGCAGACAATGCATTTTTCGAACAAAGACAGTTCTATTCTCTATCAAATGGTTGCTGATCGTGAACCTCTTCTGCTGCATCCTTCCTCACTGGAAGCTCAAGATCAACTGTCCGGATGGATGGCCTCCTTTTCGATCTCAGAAGCAGCGGTTCTTCCATTGACTGCAAACGATAAAATCATCGGCTTTGCCGCCGTGGACAATATTGTAGACAACCGCCCGATAACGTATGAGGACCTTGATCAGCTGATGCCTCTTGTCAATCAGGCAGCGATGGCAATGGAAAACGCCTACCTGTATGAAATGACGAAATCGATGGCATGGAAAGATGGATTGACCGGATTGTATAACAAACGGTATTTGGAGCAGCAGCTGGCACATGTCGTCGATTCATTTTCCCGTAATAATAAAGAGGTATCGGTGCTGCTTCTCGACATTGACTATTTCAAACAGTTTAACGATACGAACGGCCACCTGCTCGGAGACGAAGTATTAAAGGCTTTGGCTGAAGTGCTGCAAAATCTTTCAGGAGAATCAGGGAGTGCCTGCCGGTTTGGAGGAGAGGAATTTGTCCTCCTGCTGCCGGGAGCTTCATTAGAGGAAGCTGGACAGACCGCAGAACAGATAATGGAGGACGTAAAGAAAATAGAAACAGCCGGAGCTGCTTCGCAGCCGTTTGGTCACATATCAGTAAGCATCGGCGGTGCTGAATTAAGGCGGGGGATGACTGCTGAAGCATTGCTCCATGAAGCGGATCAGGCGGCTTATGAAGCAAAGAGAAACGGCAGAAATCAGATGGTGCTTCATGAAAGGGAGATGTATGTATGACGTGGACCGGTATTTTACTCGGAACGGCACTGCTGCTTTTACTTCAACGGCCGCTTTATCTTGCTTTTCTGATGATTTACGGAAGTATACTCTTTAAACGAAAAGGGAAGAAACCGGATAATCTTGTATTTTCTTTTGAGGAAATGACGTATTTTGTTACGCTTCCGAACAGAAGTCCGCATGTTGAAAAAGCGCATTCCGAGTCATATAAGAGCAGAACTTCTTGGTCAGGAGCATTGTCTCCATCGATAAATGCTGTGTTTATATCCATTTGTGAAAAGGAAGAGGTACGTGTTGCAATGATGACGCACTCCAGGTTCAAAGTACCTGTGCTTGAACGGATGCGTTTTGACGGTGACGTCTCAGAAAGAGAATTCGATATGATGAAATCCTGTATGCTGATCAACCGGCATACCCGTTCTGCGTTTGAAACGGAAGTTTACCGCCAGATTCACCGGGAGGATTTCATTGATGTGAACAACGGAAAAGAGGGATAGATATGTGCATCATCGGTGTCATGATGAATCAGCATCCGGAGTTTCCATTTATACTGGCAGCTAATCGGGATGAACTTCTGGAAAGGCCCACAAAAGCACTGCATTTACAGGAGGGGATTTTTTTCGCAGGAAAAGATAAACAGGCCGGAGGTACATGGCTCGGCGTTTCCTTAGAGGGAAGAATCGCAGCGTTGACAAATGTCCGCCGTCCGGATCAGGACAAGAGCAGAGGGCGCTCGAGAGGGGAGCTCGTACCGGCATGGCTTAGCGGAAATGACATATCTCAGCTCCCTTTCAATAAATACAGCGGATTTAATCTGCTTTACGGAACGAAAGACCAGCTGCATTACACAACGAATCAGCCAGCAGAAAGAGCTGTACTGAATGAAGGCATTTATACACTTTCGAACGCAGACCTGCATACTGCCTGGCCGAAAACGACGTTTCTTAAACAGAAACTCAAAGACTCCATTCATTTACAGAGGGATGAGCTTGTAGAAACGCTCTTACATGCACTCTCAAAAAGCGACCCATGGCCGGAAAAGATGCTCCCGGATACAGGTGTGGGCATGGAGCTTGAAAAGAAGCTGTCACCTTTAAATATCCGGATGGACCATTATGGAAGCAGGTGCAGCAGCATTCTTCTTATCGATCATCAGAACAATGTTTATTTTAAAGAACGGCAGCTGCAGGACCCCGTCTTCGATACAGATATTCATTTTCGGATTAACTAAGTAAAAAGATCTATATTTTATAATGTTTGAGCAGATTTATCGCAAAAAATAGGAAACTGTGCTATTATTCAGGTCATAGTAATCACGAAAAAAGATTTATTCCAGAAAGGAGGAAATCCAGTGAAACAATGGTTGTCTGTCGGTGCAGCAGGTGTCATTACAGCAGCTGTATGGTCCGCTGCGCTCTGGGCTGTTTTATCAGGTGGAGAAGATGGATCGTCAGCGTCTGTAGATTCAATAAATGAACCGGATAACTATTTCGATGCAGTGGAAGAGGTTCCGGATGATGATACCGTTTCTCTGGAAACACCTTCTTCCGAAACAGAGGACGTTCCGGATCCGGCGTCCAATAACGAGTCATCTACAGAAGAAATTAGTCAGGAAGAACCGGAGCCGGAACAGGGAAATGAGCCGGAGATTCCTGAGCTTGACGGATTTGAACCGCAGCCACCGCCCGACGTCCGGGACGGGGATGATATTGGTTATGGCGAGGGAGTTTCTGTTGATGTACTTCTCCGTGAGCTGCAGCAATAATAAATTGCCGCGCGGTTACTCATGTGGTATGATGAATGGGTAATGATCTATACGGCTTTTAGAGCCAAGGAGGGTTATCATGTTATCTGGTATTGGTGTCCCCGGCCTAATTCTGATTCTCGTTATTGCACTCGTCATCTTCGGACCGAAGAAACTTCCGGAAATCGGCAGAGCGATGGGTCAGACGCTGAAGGAATTCCGTAATTCCACGAAGGAACTGACGCAGGACGATGAAACAGAGAATAAAAAACAGTAATCTGCCAGCTTGTCCCGGTATCCCAGGACAGGCTTTCTTTTGTGAAGAAAGCAGGAACGGCTGTACCGCGCTTTTGTCTTCACAAGAAGGATCAAGCTGAAACTACTATAGTGAAGGAGAGCGGTTATGTCCAAGCAGTCGAGAGAAATGGAAATTGTCGAACATCTGGATGAGCTGCGGAAGCGGATTTTTATCGTTCTGGGCGTATTTATTGCCGCGTTTGCAGCATCCTTCATTTTTGTGGAAGAAATTTACGACCTGCTGACTAAAGATCTGGGAACGCAGCTTGTAGTGCTCGGTCCACTGGATATTATCTTGATCTACTTAAGTATTGCTGCTGTTATTGCACTTGCTGTAACGGTCCCGGTTATTATCAGCCAAGTGTGGATGTTTGTTAAACCTGGACTGACGGAGGAGGAGCGGAAAGCTTCTGCTGTATACATACCTGTATCATTTGTGCTCTTTGCAGCAGGCATTCTGTTCGGGTACTTCATTATTCTCCCGCTTGTCCTGCAGTTTCTGCTTGCGCTCGGCGAAGGAACCTTTCAGACGATGTTCACTGCAGACCGGTATTTCCAGTTTGTGCTGCGAATGACAGTGCCTTTTAGTATTCTTTTTGAAATGCCGCTTGTCGTCATGTTTTTGACGACGATAGGTGTTATCAGCCCATACGGCATGCAGAAAAACAGGAAATACGCGTACTTTGCGATCGTCATTGTCAGTGTACTCGTTTCGCCTCCGGATTTTCTTTCGGATGTTCTCGTTATTCTCCCTCTGATTGTCCTGTATGAAATCAGTATCCGGCTGTCCGCAGTGGTATACAAAAAACGGCTGCGGAGGCTCAGAGAGGAAGAAAAGAATGCTTCATCCGGAAGCATGTAATGAAAAAAGGCCATTTTCCCAAAAGAGGAAATGGCCTTTTTTCTATAATGTCCCGTTCTTTGTCATTGAAGAAAGTTTTAAATGACGGGGTTCGTCAGCCTGCTGAAGCTCTTCCAGAGCACGGACGATTTCTTTCATCGACTGCTCGCTCCGGCAGTCATACTGATCGATATCCAGATGAAGTACAGGGCATTCACGGAAATTTACTATCCAGGTTTGATACCTTTCGTATAAATCCTCCCAGAAAGAGCGGGGGGTATCGATTTCCATCTGCCTGCCGCGTGATTCAATCCGGCGGAGAATGCTTTCCAGAGAGCCGTTAATATAAATGAGCACATCGGGTTTCGGGAAATAAGGATTCATTACCATCGCTTCAAAAAGAGAGTGATAGGTGGAAAAGTCGCGCGTCGTCATATTTCCCTGATCATACTGCAGCTGGGCAAAAATGCCGACATCTTCGTAGATACTCCGGTCCTGAACATACCCGAGACCTTCCTCATGCATGCGTTTCTGCTGTTTGAACCGTTCAGCTAAAAAATACATCTGGAGATGAAACGACCATTTTTCAAAGTCATCGTAGTAATCTTCCAAATAAGGATTTCCGTCCACCTTTTCAAATGCTGCTTTAAAACCGAGTGTGTCGGAAAGTGCATTGGTAAGCGTAGATTTACCGACACCAACGGTTCCGGCGAGTGTGATCAGCGAATTGTTTTTAAGGTCATGTTTTACAGGTTCCATTCGTAATTCCTCCCATACAGACTGACGCAGAGGTGTATGCGTGCTGCTCAGAATATAATGTCATGTCTAGAAAAGTGTCTGCTTCCGCGTCATCGCGTCTTCAACCATATCAACGATCCGTTGAAAGTCGTGTTCCCGCTCGACAAAATCCATCTCATCTCCGGAGATCCGGATTACGGGAATTTCCGGGTAAACTCGCTCATGATCCCGCATAAACTGTTCATAATCTGCACTGAGCCGCTGCAGGTATGCTGGATCGATGGATTTTTCAATTTCCCTTCCACGGCGAGAAATTCGCTCCAGCAGCGTATCGAGGCCTGCGTTTAAATAAATGATGATATTCGGGCGGGCCAGATCACCGGTTAAAATAGAAAAAATCCGCTCATATTTTTCCAGGTGTTCCTCCTGAAGCGTCTGTTTGGCAAACAAGTGATTTTTAAAAATATGGTAATCGCTGATTACCGGGTAGCCTTTGGCAAGGTGGTGCTCATACACATCTTCGAGCTGCTTAAATCGGTTGCAGAGAAAAAACATCTCTGTCTGAAAGCTCCATTCCTGAATATCTTCATAAAACTTTCCAAGAAAAGGATTTTCATCGACGATTTCTTTTAAGTGATGATATTGATAATAGCTGCTGAGCTTTTCCGATAAGGACGTTTTTCCGACACCAATCGGGCCTTCAACGGCGATGAATGGCGCATCATACTGCTTTGGCAACTGGTTTCCTCCTCACAATGACAAATTCAGCTTTTTCATTTTATCATAAGAACGCGGCAGGTTGAGGAAGAATTTCGCGGAATATGCAGAACTTATAGAACGGGATACTTAACACCGGATACGGCTTATAGTATGCTGAAAGCAGTAAATCTGGAAATTAATAGCTTGAAAGGTGGATGCTGCAGATGCCGAAAATTCATATTGTTACGGATTCAACGCTGGACTTAGAGGAACATCAGATTGAAAAATACGGAATTCATGTTGTGCCGCTTTCCGTGACCGTAGGCGGAAAAACATATGTTGACCGGGTCGAAATAGACAGTGCTTCTTTTATAGACAAAATGAAAGAAGCGGATGAACTCCCTAAAAGTTCCCAGCCTTCTCCGGGAACATTTAAAGAGCTCTACGACCGTCTGGGCGAAGACGGTTCAGAAGTCATCTCGATACATATGGCATCGAAGCTGAGCGGGACGTATGACAGTGCCCGTCAGGCAGCAGGTATGTCCGAAGCTTCAGTAACGGTCGTTGATTCGGAATATATCTCCACAGCACTGGGGTTTCAAGTGGTGGAGGCCGCCCGTCTGGCAGAGCAGGGAGCTTCCATGGAAGAGATTACTGCAAAAGTGCAGAAAGTAAAAGAGAATACCCGGCTTTATATTATGGTGGATACACTCGAGAACCTGGTAAAAGGAGGGCGGATCGGCCGTGGCAGAGCGTTCGTCGGTTCGCTTCTTAAAATTAAGCCGCTGGCAGTGCTTGACGGAGGGGAATATACGCCGGCAGCCAAAGTAAGAACACACAGCCAGATGATTAAATGGATGACTGATACACTTCGTGAAGAGGCAGGAGCAGGCATTGTAAAAGGAGCGGGCATCGCCCACGCCGGAGCTCTGCAATTATCGGAGCGGCTTGCAGAATCTGTAAAGCAGGTTAGAGATATTCCCGTTTCAATAATTGGTACCACGCCGATTATCAGCACCCACACCGGCCCAGGGGCGCTTGCATTTATGTTCTATACAGAAGAGGAGGAATAAGATGGGCAGTGCGCTGATACTGGAAGGCGGCGGGATGCGCGGTGTTTTTACGAGCGGTGTGCTGGAATATTTTTTGGAAAACGACATTCAGTTCCCTGCTGTATACGGTGTCTCCGCAGGTGCCTGCAATGCCGCCTCCTATATTTCCATGCAGTCCGGCCGAAACCGCGCTGTCACCATTGACTACACCGATCATCCGGAATATATTTCGATCCGGCGCCTCCTGAGACATGGCGAATTGTTCAACATGGATCTGATATTTGACCGGATACCAAATGAAGAGCAGCCATTTCATTACGAGCGTTTTTTCGCCTCCTCAACGAAGTTTTTTATCGGTACGACGGACTGTGAAACAGCAGAACCGGTGTTTTATGAAAAACAGGAAGTACAGGATGATCTGAATACGATACTGAGAGCTTCCTCCTCTCTGCCGCTGGCTGCGCCTGTCGTTCCTTTTCAGGGGAGATATCTGCTGGATGGGGGACTGAGTGAACCGATTCCTTTTCAACGAGCGTTAAAAGATGGGAGCGGACCTCTAGTCATCGTCATGACTCAGCCCGAAGGATACTCAAAGCAGCCGCCGGGAAGGTCCTTCTGGTATATGCGCAGAAGGCTGAAGCAGTTCCCTGAGCTGGTTCACCTCATGGAGACGCGGTGGAAACTATATAATGATGCAATGCGTTCTGTTCTTCAGCTGGAACAGCAGGGAAGGGCGGTCGTCATCCGACCGGAATCATCCCGTGTCGTCTCGAGAGTGGAGCGGAATAAAACGAAACTCGAAACACTCTACGCCCATGGTTTTGAAAAAGCGGCAGAAAAAAGAGAGGAAATTGAACAGCTGACTGACCTTATTTCCTCTAAGTGATATTGAAGAAGAGCGGGGGCTGCAGAGAAAGTGGTCAAGAGTGAATAACAATAGATCTGACTGCTTCTCTGGCCGCTTGCGTTCCCAGGGGAAGCCGAGGAATAATTAAATGGAATTAGACTGCAATCTAAGAGCGTATAACCGTTCCCTGCGAGGAAAATATGTTATTATATCGGGAGTCGAAATTTTTCTCGGAAGCAGGGTAGCGGATGCAGAAACATAATTTAATTGTCATGTGGACAGCAAACTTTTTCGTCGCAGCAAGTGCAACGATGGTTCTGCCGTTTCTCGCTGTTTATATTGAAACCTTCGGTGCTTATTCGGATGCATATGTGCAGCGGTGGGCCGGCTTTATTTTTGGCATCACCTTTTTAGTTGCTTTTATTGCAGCGCCGCTCTGGGGCCGGTTCGGGGACCGGTTCGGCAGGAAGAAGATTCTTCTGATTACAGGGTACGGAATAGCTGTTTCTATTTTCCTCATGAGTTTTGTAAACAGTGTATGGGAATTGTTTTTCCTGCGGGCCTTCATGGGTCTCGTGACAGGATTTATCCCGACATCGATGGCGCTGATCTCGGCGCAGACGAACAAAGAAGAGGCGGGGAAAGTGCTCGGTACACTGCAGATGGGTACCGTGTCAGGCAGCCTTTTCGGACCGCTTCTCGGCGGTATCCTTGCCGACAGCGTCGGTTTTACGTATACATTTGTGCTCACGGCCATTGGTATTACGCTTGCCACAACGGCTGTTGCTTTTGGTATTCACGAAATTAGAAGTAAAAGCGGACCGCAGGAAAAGGCATCGGCTGCAACGGTCTATAAAACGATTTTTACCAACCGTATGCTCCTGTTCGTCATGCTTTTGAGTTTTGCTGTACAGGCGGCAAACTTCAGTATCCAGCCGCAGCTTGCCCTGTTTGTCGATCAACTCGTTTCTGTTGAAAATGCCGCTTTTCTGGCCGGGGCTGCCTTCAGTATGACAGGGCTCGGCAATTTAATAGCGACGAGGTTCTGGGGAATACAGGGGGACCGGTACGGTCATGAATGGATCGTACTTATCTGTATGGCGTTGTGTGCATTGTTTTTAATACCGCAGGCGTTTTCCGGCTCACTGACTGTGCTTCTCCTGCTGCGGTTTTTATTCGGTCTGGCTCTCGGGGGTGTTATTCCCTGTGTCACCGCTTATATTCGAAGAGCGGTGCCGCTGGACATGCAGGGGGAAGTGCTCGGCTATAACCAAAGCTTCCGTTTTCTTGGTAATGTCGCAGGGCCTGCAGCGGGAGGGGTTGCAGCCGGCCTGTTCGGTCTTGCTTCTGTCTTCATTCTTTCCGGTGCAGTCCTTGCAGCTGGAGCTGCCCTTTATGCGCTTGTTATAATGAAGGAAAAGAAAGGAGCACGGAACCATGCTGTTAACGAAGGCTGAGAAGAAGCTGCTAAAAAAGCTTGTGGCGAAAGAAAAACGGCGGCGGTGGTTTCGGGCCGGCAGAAATGACCAGCTGTCCGAGCTGGAGGAAAAGCTGGACCAGTCGATCCGGAATGAACGTGTAAATTCGACAAATCCGTCAAAATTATAGAATCTGCTTTTCCCGGGTTGGTAGATACGGTATACTAAACGCGGTACAGACAGCCTGGGGGAGGTGTACAACATTGAAAAATATCTGGAACAGCATTGTCCGGCACCATATCCGGACCGTGGTGATCGTCACACTCGTCGTCAATCTTCTCGTCGTTGCACTCTCGTTTATTCCTGGATACGTCGGGGAACTGCCTGAATGGATTACGAGGCTTCCACTATTTAATGCGGTGATGAACTCACTTACGTTCATTTTTCTGCTTGGAGCGCTCCTTGCAATCATTAATGGAAATGTAAAAATTCACCGGCGTTTCATATACAGTGCCTTTATAACGACGACATTTTTTCTCGTTTCCTACGTTACGTTTCATTTTATGGCGGAATCAACTCCCTACGGGGGAGAAGGGTTCATTGCCGGCTTTTACTACTTTATACTGATCACCCATATCGTCCTTGCAGCAATAATCGTGCCGCTGGCTTTAATGAGTTTCTTTACCGGGTTTAAAGACATGCGTCCGAAACACCGGAAATGGGTTCGCTGGACGATGCCGATGTGGCTGTACGTAAGCTTTACCGGAGTCCTTGTCTACGTCATGATTTCTCCATATTATTCATTTTAAATTTATTGAGGGAGGCCGATGCCTGTGGCGGAAGTAAGAGGGGTTATTTTCGATCTGGACGGCGTGCTTGTTGATACGGCAGTCCATCATTTTGGCGCCTGGAAAGCGATCGCTGATCAGCTTGGATTTTCATTTACCGAAGCACACAATGAACGGCTGAAGGGCGTAAGCCGCATGGATTCACTGAATATTCTGCTTGAGATCGGCGGGGTCACACTGGCTGAAGAAGAAAAACAGAAACTCGCCGCACAGAAGAACGAGCAGTACGTGAGCAAGATTTCCACGATGGATGCAGGCGAGCTTCTTCCTGGCGCATCGAATCTTCTAACGGAGCTTCAGTCGGAAAATATCCCGGCAGCGCTCGGTTCTGCAAGCAGAAATGCCCCTCTGATACTGAAAAACACCGGTATCACGCCTTATTTTGAGGCGGTTGTGGACGGGAACGATGTCGAAAAGGCAAAGCCGGATCCGCAGGTGTTTCTTCTGGGAGCGGAACGCATGCGTGTTCCACCTGAAGACTGCGTCGTTTTTGAAGACGCACAGGCTGGAGTGGACGCAGGACGAAAAGCAGGTATGACAGTAATAGGCGTTGGATCGCCTTCGGATCTGCAGGGAGCCCACGCCTATATTTCCAGTCTTGCTGAAACGAATGCTGCTCACATCCGTAAGGTGCACGAAGGGCGGCAGACAGGTTCCGTTTAACCGCCCGGCAGCTGGCGGAGCACCTTAACATGCTGCAGACATAATAAAGTGCCGGCGGTCAATATAGACCGCCGGCACTTCGTCTATCTATGAGAGAATTTATTCCATATTATCAGTTATCGTCCATTGTCGACAGGTCACCTGTCGGCTCATCCAGTTCCCACGCTTTTAAGACACGGCGCATAATTTTACCGCTGCGTGTTTTTGGAAGCTTGTCCTTAAACTCTATTTCGCGAGGCACGGCGTGTGCGGCAAGTTCAGATTTGATGAATTTCTGAATCTGCTCTTTCAGCTCGTCGGACTCTTCGTAGCCTTCTCTCAGCGCGATGAAAGCTTTGATAATGTGGCCGCGGATTTCGTCCGGCTTACCGATGACACCCGCTTCAGCAACGGCTTCGTGCTCGACAAGCTTGCTTTCGATTTCAAATGGTCCCACGCGTTCTCCTGCAGTCATGATGACGTCATCATTTCTGCCCTGGAACCAGAAGTAGCCATCCTCATCGCGGTACGCTGTATCGCCTGAGACGTACCAGCCTTCTATGGCAAAATACTCATTGAATTTCGGCTCGTTATTCCAGATCTTACGCATCTGGGCAGGCCAGCCTGTTTTTATGGCGAGGTTGCCCATCTCTCCCGGCGGAAGTTCGTTGCCGTGATCATCGACGATGGAAGCATCAACGCCCGGAATCGGTTTTCCCATCGAGCCTGGTTTTATCGGCTCGGAAGGATAGTTGCAGATTAGCATGGCGCCCGTTTCGGTCATCCACCATGTATCATGAATGCGGAGGTTGAATACATCCCAGCCCCAGCGGACAACTTCCGGATTCAGCGGTTCACCGACGCTTAAGATGTGCCGCAGGGAAGATAGATCGTGATTTTTCAGCGTCTCCTGCGGAGCGGCCATAAGCATCCGGAACGCTGTCGGCGCGCTGTACCAGACCGTGACGTTGTATTTATCGATCGTTCCGTACCAGTCATCAGGGGAAAAGCGCCCGCCCCGGACAACGTTCGTCACACCATTAAGCCACGGGCCGAAAATGCCGTAGGAGGTACCTGTCACCCAGCCGGGGTCGGCTGTACACCAGTAAACGTCGTCTTCGCGCAGATCCAGCACCCATTTACCTGTCTGATAGTGCTGCAGCATGGCTTTATGAACATGGTAGACACCTTTCGGTTTTCCGGTGGAGCCGGATGTATAATGAAGGATAAATCCATCTTCAAGATCCACCCATTCGATTGCAGAGTCGTCTGTATCCGCTTCTGCAAGCTTCTCATCCATCGATACAAATTTCTCAGAAGATCCTGTTTTATCCGAGTCACCGGAAATAAGAATCGTTTTCAGGTGAGGCAGGTCCTCATGAGGAATTCTGGATACGAGATCCGGAGTGGTGACGATCATGGAAGCTTCACTGTCTTCCAGCCGGGCCTTAACCGCATCCTGCATAAATGCTTCAAACAGCGGGCCGACGACCGCACCGACTTTCACAGCACCGAGAAGCGCTACGTACAGCTCGGGGCTTCTGGGCATGAAAATAAATACCCTGTCCCCCTTGGAAATTCCGAGGTTCCGGTACATATGAGCAGCCTGGTCCGTCTTTTCCTTTAATTCAGAAAAGGTGTAGGACTCCTCGCGGTTTTTATCTGAGTAAAGCAGCGCCTTTTTATCTCCTCTGCCTTCGTTTACGTGCCGGTCAATCGTTTCATAAGCGATGTTCACTTTGCCGGTTTCAGACCAGGAGAAAGCCTTCTCCACCTGCTTCCAGTCGAAAGTTTCACGCTCTTTCTGGTAGTCCTGCAGCTGATATGTACCTTGTCCAGCTTCTAAAATCTCCATAACGACACCTCCAATAAATGTTAATCCCACGCTTTTATGATAACGGTATCATTCTGAAAATTCAATCGTTACCTTCTTTTTTCATCCTCTCTTCTTGATTTTTCCTGCAGGAATGGGTAACGTAATGAACGTAAATAATTATTATAAAACAGCTGTCATAGGAGGCGTAAGGATGGATTATCGCACAGAAAAAGATACGCTTGGAGAAATAAACGTACCCGCAGATAAATGGTGGGGTGCACAGACGCAGCGCAGCACGGAAAACTTCCGCATCGGTGAAGAAACGATGCCCCGTGAGATTACGTATGCATTTTCGGTGCTGAAAGAAGCCTGTGCGGCTGCCAATGTACGTCTTGAAAATATGGACGAAGAAAAAGGGACGATGATTCAGCGGGTATGCCGCGAGATTAGAGAAAACGACCACGAAGAGCACTTCCCGCTTGTCGTGTGGCAGACAGGAAGCGGAACGCAGTCGAATATGAACATGAATGAAGTTGCGGCCTACCGTTCCAATCAGCATTTTGAAGCGGAAGGTCTCGACACCCGTATTCATCCAAATGATGACGTCAACCGCTCCCAGAGCTCCAATGATACGTACCCGACAGCGATGCATATCGCTGCTTTAAAAGCTGTCCATGAACAGCTCCTGCCTTCACTGGCGTCTCTTCGTGAAACACTGGAGCAGAAAGCAGAGCAGTTCAATGACGTCATTAAGATCGGCCGTACACACCTTCAGGATGCAACGCCGCTCACTCTCGGGCAGGAAATCAGCGGCTGGGCCTTTATGCTCCAAAAATCCGAGGAGATGATCAAGCAGTCCGCGGAACAGCTGCGCAATCTTGCTATCGGCGGAACAGCAGTCGGCACGGGAATCAATGCGCACCCGGATTTCGGAAAACTCACAGCAGAAGAGATCAGCCGCATTACCGGTATGACGTTCCATTCATCCCCGAATAAATTTCATGCACTGACGAGCCACGATGAGATCGTTTACGCTCACGGTGCTTTGAAAGGGCTTGCTGCGGACTTGATGAAGATTGCCAATGATGTGCGCTGGCTGTCGAGCGGCCCCCGTTCCGGAATCGGAGAAATTACCATCCCGGCGAACGAGCCCGGCTCTTCCATTATGCCCGGGAAAGTAAATCCAACACAGTCCGAGGCGCTGACGATGGTCAGTGTGCAGGTAATGGGGAATGATACGGCCGTAGGCGTAGCAGCGAGCCAGGGTAATTTTGAGCTGAATGTGTTCAAGCCGGTTATCGCATACAATTTCCTTCAGTCTGTCAGACTTCTGACAGATGCCATGCATTCCTTTAATGAGCGCTGTGCAAAAGGTATAGAAGTGAATGAGGAAATTATTGAAAAGCACGTAAAAAATTCACTGATGCTTGTTACAGCACTGAATCCTCATATTGGATATGAGAAAGCGGCAGTTATTGCCAAGACAGCTTTCCAGAACAACAGCACGCTGAAAGAAACGGCGGTAGAGCTAGGTTACCTGACGGAAGAGCAGTTTGATGAATACATTGACCTGGAAAAAATGGTGCGGCCGAAAGCATGACAGCCCCGGTATACGATCTCCACTGTGACGTTCTCTTGAAGCTTGCAGAAGAGAAAGGGGCCGATTTTGAAAAGGGGATCCAACTGGATGCCGGTCTGCCGCAGTTAAAACGGGGAGGGGCCCGGCTGCAGTTTTTTGCGGTATTTCTCGAACCGGATGTCCCTCCGGAAAAAACGTTTTCCGAAGCTGTACGTCAGGTGGATCTGTTTCATGAGGTAGTGGCGCGCACCCCGGGTATGGTTTTCATTGATGACTGGCGGAAGCTTGCACAGCTGAAAGAAGGCGATATCGGCTGCGTACTGACCCTGGAAGGTGCCGAACCGATTCATCATGACCTCAGCCGGATGTCCTACTTTTATGACCGGGGCGTTCGTTCACTCGGATTAACCTGGAACCAGGCAAACCTGACAGCAGACGGCATCGGGGAAACGCGCGGAGCAGGGCTGACCTCATTCGGGAAAGAAGTAGTGCAGTGGAATACGGAACGCGGCGTCCTGACAGATGTTTCCCACTTATCCGTCCAGGGGGTCTACGACGTTCTCAGTCTGGATGCATACGCATTAGCTACTCATTCCAATGCGAAATCAGTATGCGGGCACCGGCGTAATTTATCGGATGATCAGCTGAAGATGCTTTTTGAAAAGAAGGGGCTCTGCGGACTCGTCTACAACCCTCCATTCGTCATAGACGGGGCGGATGCAAACTTGGATGATCTCCTTGCCCACACAGAGCATATGCTGGAACTTGGCGGAGAGAACTGTATTGCGCTGGGGTCCGATTTTGACGGGATCGAAGAGAAAGTAGAGGGTCTTTCTGATGCATCAGGGCACCGGGTGCTGCAGGAGCGGCTCAAGAGTGTTTTTGGTGTTGATATTACAGAAAAAATTTCCTGGAAAAATGCTCATGAATTTCTGCTGCGCGCAGGAAAATAAGGCGGATATACCAATGAGCAGTTCAAAAATGCTCAGGGCCGGCCGGACATCCATTGTCCAGCCGGCCTTCTCTTCTGCACAACTTAAAACAGCTCTGCAGTGAGCGGATTACTGTTGGTTAAAATCATCTCCGTGATACACTAAAAACAGCAATGAAAGAAAGGTGGTGCTGGTATGGAGAAGAAAGCGACATTTGCAGGTGGATGTTTCTGGTGCATGGTGCGCCCGTTTGACGAGCAGCCCGGAATCCACCGTGTTATATCCGGATATACCGGCGGTCATACTGAAAATCCAACGTACGAAGAAGTCTGTTCCGAAACGACCGGTCACCGTGAAGCGGTGCAGATCACGTATGACCCCGAAGTTTTCTCCTATGAGAAGATGCTGGACATTTTCTGGTCTCAGATTGATCCGACGGACCCCGGCGGCCAGTTCCACGACCGCGGCGAATCGTATAAAACGGCTGTTTACTATCATGATGAGGAGCAGAAAGCATTGGCCGAAGCATCCAGAGACAGGATTGATCAAAGCAGCCGCTTTCAGAAACCGGTCGTCACCGATATCCTTCCGGCAAAGACGTTTTACGAAGCAGAGACGTACCATCAGGATTATTACCGGAAGCATCCGCTCCACTATAAAATGTACAACCGCGGGAGCGGCCGGGCAGGATTTATTGATAAATACTGGAGGGGAGAACATGAGTCAAAATAAAAATCTCGATCATTTATCACCGCTCGAATACCAGGTAACTCAGGAAGACGCTACCGAACCGCCGTTTAAAAATAAATTATGGGATTTTTTTGAAGACGGTATTTATGTAGATGTCGTTTCCGGTGAAGCTTTGTTTCATTCAAACGACAAGTTTCACTCGAACTGCGGCTGGCCGAGTTTCACGAAGCCGATTGATGAAAGCATGGTAGTGGAAAAAACCGACCGGAGCCATTTTATGGTCCGTACAGAAGTCCGGAGCAGCGTCGCCGATTCCCACCTTGGTCATGTGTTCCCGGACGGACCGCCGCCGAGTGGGCTGCGCTATTGTATTAACTCGGCATCCCTCCGGTTCGTTCCGAAAGAAGAATTGGAGAAAGAAGGCCTCGGTACGTACCTTTCGACGTTTGAATAAGTGTAACCAATAGAAAGAGGGCTCTCCAAAATAGGTGGAGAGCCCTCTAAATGTGTACTGGCGTCAGCGCTGCCTGGAGCGGATCCGGTTAATGGCAGCGCACGCTTCGTAAAACCTCGGTAGTGCTGCAGCACCGGGGTGTTTTCCATAAAAAGGGGAAAGGGAATCGATACCTTTCTCCTCTATTTCTTTATAAATACGGCGGATCGATTCAGTTAAAGAACCTGATTCTGATCTCTCGAGCTTTTTTAACATAAGTGCCAGCGCTTCCGTCTGAGATGGGTGAACGAGCTGTTCGACCGAATGAAGAGGGAGCGGCTCACGGCCGATCGAAATCTGATGGAGACCCCTCGCCTGAATTTTCCCTTTCCGGTCCAGGTGCTGTTTTATAAGAGATGGCTCAAAATCGCGGCTGATCGTATCGGGAAGCGGTACGGGCGCTTCTCTCGACCGCTTTGTTTCATACTCCTGAGCGATTTCTTTCGCTCGTTCTGTCACTTCATGAGGAACATATTCATCCATCATAATTACTGTATCGGCAACATCAAAATAATCACCGGAGCCACCGAGAACGAGGACGGTGGAAACACCTTTCTGCTCATACAGATCGCGGATGCGGTCGATAAATGGAGTGATGGGCTCCTTCTCTTTTACGACAAGTCGCTGCATGCGTGCATCTCGGATCATAAAGTTTGTCGCACTCGTATCTTCGTCGATAAATAAACTTTCTGCTCCTGCTTCAAGTGCTTCCATAATATTTGCTGCCTGTGACGTACTTCCGCTTGCATCTGTGGAAGAGAAAGAGTCGGTCCTTTTTTTCATCGGCAGCTCGTTGATGAAAGGGGAAATGTTCACTCGACGGACTTCTCTGCCGTCTTCCGCCCTGATTTTCACTCCGGAAGCATCACTTACTGTATACTCACGTCCGTCTCCTTCTTCATGATTGTAGACGCCGAGCTCCACAGCCTGCAGAAGGGTGCTTTTTCCATGGTAGCCGCCGCCGGCAATCAACGTAATTCCCTGCCTGATGCCGAGCCCGGTGATAGAAGACCCGTCTGCTTTTTTCAATGTAACGCGGAGGCTGTCCGGAGCTTTGAAAGGTACGGCGCCCTCTTTCATAGGCCTGGTGCTGCTTCCGCTTCTTCTCGGCAGAATACTGCCGTCCGCTATGAAGGAGACAAGTCCGTTTTCCGCCAGCTGCCGTCGGAGTGCATCCTGATCATCAGAAAGTGTCACGGCAGCCTGCGCCTCGCTGTGGTCGTATGTTTTTAACCAGCCGGAGAGAATCGAAGGAATAACGTTTGTCAGAAGAGTAGCACACTGCCCGCCGAGTATTTTCCTTCCTTTAGCCGGCAGGCCGCAGGAAATACGAAATTCTAATGTATTTTCTGTCAAGTAAACGGAGGTTGTGTCAAGTACTTCTCTGCCCGGGGTGTCAATCATGATCATGCCGCTTTTGCCGGTTCCGCCGGTTTTGTTTTCTGTTTTTCTGCGGATGGATTCAAACTGCTTTGTAAACAGGTGCTTTAGTGCGGCAGTCCGGGATTCCGTAGTAAGCATGCCGGGATCAACAGGTGTGTCTTTCAGGTTCATCTCCAGGCGGAGTCTTGAAGGGGCCGCAAACGGATCGCCCTGCACATAATCCAGGTGGAGCCGGAATTGATCACCTGCGTAGCTGCCCTGAATATCTTTTAACGCACGGTATGATTTCATATCGAGTTTTTTCAGCTGTGTTTCAAGTTCAGTAAGTGATTTCATAATTTCTGCCTCCTGTTATGGAATTAACGTCATCGGTGCCAATATGATTGAAAAGTGTGTATAATAGAATGCATAGAAACCGATGAAATCCAGCTGTGACTATATACCCTATTAATGGGAATCAATAAACCCGGGACGTTGCCGGCTCAGGAGGATGGGACAGTGATGGAGTGGTTTAAGGCAGTTGTGAAAAACACGCTGCTTGGAATGCTGCTGGTCAGTGTTACAGCGCTCGCTGTAACCGGTGCTGCTGTGTACTTATGGCAGACAACCGAGGAAGGGAGACTTCCTCCGAAAACAGCAGTTATTCTTCATGCAGTAAACAACAATTTAGTGGATCTGGATATAGAATTCAATCCACCGAAAATTATTTCCGGGGATGGAAGCGGAGGCGCTTCGCGTCCGTCAATTTTGAAAGAATCGTTTCAGATTCCAGTCCAGGGCGGCGGAGATATTCCGGCAGTTATGTACAGGCCCAGGGGAGAGGGGCCATTCCCGATCGTCATGTACTATCACGGCGGGGCGTTCCTGGAAGGGTATGGCAGTATCGATACGCATGACAATATTATCCGCTCCATCGCTTCCAGAAGTTCCAGCATCGTTATTGCTCCCGGATACAGACTGGCGCCGGAGCACGTTTTCCCGACGGCGGCAGAGGACAGCTACTCCGCTCTTCAGTGGGCGGAGCGGAATGCAGAGTCGTTTCACGGGGATATTGACAGAATTACGGTTGCAGGAGACAGCGCCGGCGGCAATCTGGCGACTGTGACGTCACAGATTGCAAGAGACAGGAGCGGGCCGGATATTCAGGCGCAGGTGCTCTTTTATCCGCTGACAACCTTTCAGGACGTTCCGCTCGCATCACGTGAAGTGTATGACAGTGGATACTATCTGTTGTCGCGGAACGTGATGTACCAGGCCCGCGACGGATATACTCCCGAAGAGTGGATGTGGGATCATCCGTATACATCCCCGCTTCAGGCGGATGATCTAAGCGGGCTTCCGCCCGCACTCATCATTACTGCAGAATTTGATCCTCTGCGTGATGAAGGGGAACAGTACGCTGAGAGACTCCATGCTGAAGGGGTTCCGGTGCGCACATCCAGATACCGCGGTGTTATGCACGGATTTGTATCCTTTCATGAAGTAATGCAGAGCGGCAGAAGCGGGATCCAGGAAGCCTCTGCATTTATCCGGCAGGCGAATAATGAGCAGCTGCTTTTCCCGGATGAATTTGCCGTTCAGGTAAAGCAGCCGCCGCAGGGAATCGATGGGGTCAAAGAACAGACAGAAGCATTTGCCATCGCCGCGTATCTTCTCGGGCGGGCGGGTGCAGACATTTTTTCTTCAGAATTGGGTGAATAGATACATGAATAGCCGACCGTTACAATTAGAGCTTGGCATCCGGATTTTTTCCGCGGCTCTGCTGCTTTTTATTCTGTTTTATTTCGGGTACTATACGTATATTGGTATGCACTGGGGGCTGCGTGAAGGAAGTGCCGGCCTGCTCGTAAGCGATGGCATCCTGCTGCTGCTTCTCCCGGCGGCTGTCCTGCTCTTCTTCTTTAAGGCGCCGGGGTGGTGGCTGCTGATGATTGGATTCGTGTACCTGCTGCTTTCCAAGGTAGTGCTTGTCCTGGCGAATATCGTCCTTTCCGTCGCGGGCCTTTTCACAGGTCAGGAGTCGCAGGGCATCGGTGCAGCGGACGTGTTTTACATCTTGTTTTATGCAGCAGTACTTCTTATATTCTCTCTGCCGGCAGTGCGTCAGGCTTCGGGTGTTTTCATCGAAAACAAGCGGGTATCTGCTTTCTGGAAGATATTCCCTTTCGCGCTCGCTTTGTATTTAGTTTATTTTTACGTTATGTTTCAGGTTTCGTTTGCCTGGTAAATAAAATGGTAGTTATTTGGAGTGTTGGTGATGAGTCTACATATAAATCCGCTTGTTGAAAACATCGAAATTTCGGGCATCCGCAAGTTTTTTCAGCGGGTTCAGCAGTTTCCGGATGCGGTGCAGCTGACGATCGGACAGCCGGACTTTCCGACTCCGGGGCATATAGGGGAAGCCGCGGTTCAGGCAGTTGATGAGGGGCGTACGACGTATACGCCGAATGCCGGTACGCCGGAGCTGAGAAAAGCGGCTTCGTCCTGGGCGGAAAAGCGTCTTGGAATTTCGTACAGCTGGGAGGAAGTACTCGTTACCGTCGGGGCCTCTCAGGCAATTGATATTACAATGAGAACGATTCTGGAGCCCGGTGACGAAGTGATTATCCCCGCGCCAGTCTATCCGGCATATGCCCCGATCATTACACAATGTGGTGCAGAAGTCGTCTATGTGGATACGAGGGAGACAGATTTCGTATTAACTCCTGAACAGCTGGAGAAGCACCTCACCTCCTCAACAAAGGCAGTGCTTCTCCCATATCCTTCCAACCCGACCGGCGTTGCGTTGACTAAACCGCAGCTGAACGGCCTGTATGAAGTACTGCGTGAAAAAGAAATTTTTGTTGTCTGTGATGAAATTTACAGCGAGCTGATCTATGACGGCAGGCATATATCCATGGGATCCATGAGCGGTATGAAAGAAAAAACTATCGTGATCAACGGAGTGAGTAAATCCCATGCGATGACCGGCTGGAGAATTGGTTTTCTCTTTGCACCTTCCTGGCTGGCGGAGCAGATGATAAAGGTGCTTCAGTATAATGTCAGCTGTGCTTCGTCGATTTCCCAGGCAGCTGCCTTAAGCGCCGTAACAGATGGAATAGACGACCCGGAAGCAATGCGGGATGTATTTAAACAGCGCCGGGATTATGTCATATCGTTTCTGGAAGAGCTGTCCATTCCTGTCGTCCGTCCGCAGGGCGCATTGTATGTGTTTCCCGATATAACAGGAGCAGGGCTGTCTTCTGAAGCATTTGCTGTACGACTGCTGGAAGAAGCCGGCGTAGCAGTGGTTCCCGGTACCGCATTCTCCTCCTTCGGGGAAGGGTATGTCCGTATGTCCTACGCATGCGGGGAGGAGGATCTGGAAAAGGCTGCGCAGCGGATAGGTTCATTTTGGAAAAAAATAACACGCAGTGAGTAGAGAAAACCGGCACAGCCGTATTTTCCCTGCCGAAGAATGGAAAGTTCCCTTTGAGAATATTCGCAGAAAATGGTAGAATATGCGGTGTAAACGCTTCACGTTCCGAGGTGTATGCTCTACATATTCCGAACTTCACTGGAGGTAGCACAAATGGGTAGTGAGTCAATTAATCTGAGCGAAGGATGGTCCCAGTTTTACGGTCCCAACCTGGGGTATATGCTTGAAATGTACGATTTGTACGAAAGCAGTCCGGAAGAAGTGGACGAGGATATCGTCCAGTTTTTTAAGACGTGGGGCCCTTATGAGGAAAAAACATCTGCACAGGCGCCGTCACAGACGGCTCAAGGCAGTGCTGAGCAGTATACTACTGCCGTTAATGCCATGCGTCTGGCTGAATCAATCCGGAGAAATGGTCATTTAATGGCAGATATTGTTCCGGTGAAAATGAACGAGCCGAAAGACATTTTCCAGCTGGAAGAATTCGATCTGTCGGAGGAAGAGCTGAAAAAAGTTCCGGCTGAACTGCTCTCTCCGCATAATCATTCCTCTTTATCCAATGGTCTGGAAGCTGTCCAGCATTTAAAAGAAACGTACACGAAGCGGCTCGCTTTTGAATTTAATCAGGTGCATGATATTAACGAGCGGCGCTGGCTGTTCCAACAGGTGGAATCAGGGGATTATCTGCCGAGCCTTACGAATGATATGCGCGTCAAACTTCTCGAGCGGCTGAACCAGGTGGAGGGCTTTGAACATTTCATACATAAAACGTTTAAAGGCCAGAAGCGGTTTTCCGTCGAGGGGCTAGACTCCATGATTCCGCTTCTTGATGAGGCTGTTACGGAAGCAGTGGAGGACGGCACTGAGCACGTGATGATCGGAATGGCCCACCGCGGCCGTCTGAACGTTCTTGCACACGTTCTCGGCAAGCCGTACGAACTTATTTTCTCTGAATTTCATGATGCACCGAACAAAGATCTCGTGCCATCTGAAGGTTCCGTCGGCATTAACTACGGCTGGACAGGGGATGTAAAGTATCACCTTGGCGCCGACCGGGAAATTCATGAAGAATCCACAGATACGACGGTGACACTGGCAAACAATCCAAGTCACCTTGAATTCGTCAATCCAGTGGTGGAGGGACTTGCGAGAGCGGCACAGGATGACCGTGACGGAGCTGGTACGCCGAAACAGGACCACAACCGGGCGCTGCCAATCCTTATTCATGGAGACGCTGCTTTCCCTGGTCAGGGCATCGTTGCGGAGACACTTAACCTCAGCCGTCTGGACGGCTACAATACCGGCGGTACGATCCACGTTATCGCAAACAATCTGATCGGCTTTACGACTGTAAGTACGGATTCCCGTTCAACGACGTATGCCAGTGATCCGGCAAAAGGGTATGAAGTGCCGGTGATCCATGTGAATGCGGACGATGTGGAAGCGTGTGTATCCGCCATGCACCTGGCGTATCTTTACCGGAAGGAATTCCATAAAGATATTGTCATTGACCTGATCGGCTACCGCCGTTACGGCCACAATGAAATGGATGAGCCGCTTGCGACACAGCCGCAGCTTTACAAAAAAGTAAAAGAACATCCGACCGTTTTCCATATTTACGGCGAAGAACTGGTGAAGGAAAAGGTGATCGAAGAGGAGACATTCTCTTCAATGAGAGACTCCTTTATGGAAAAACTGACCGATTTCTTCGAGGAAATTAAAGGAAATAAGCGTGATCATATTGATAATGATATGAATCCACCGGAGTATGTAGAAGATCGTCTGGAAGGAATTGAATCAGCGATTTCGAAAGAATCGCTGCTGGACATAAACCGCCAGCTTCTTGAGTATCCTGAGGATTTTACGATCTTTCCTAAGCTCGAAAAAATCCTGAACAGAAGACTCGACGCTGCTGAAAAGGACGACCGTATTGACTGGGGGCACGCAGAAGCACTCGCTTTTGCCACCATCATTACGGACGGAACGCCAATCCGTCTGACCGGCCAGGATTCGGAGCGGGGAACATTCTCCCAGCGCCACCTTGTGCTTCATGACTATGAGAAGAATGGGGAATATAACCCGCTTCATGGCTTAAAGGATGCGAATGCAACCTTTACGGTCCATAACAGTCCGCTTTCTGAGGCAGCCTGTGTCGGTTTTGAATACGGCTACAATGTTCACTCGCCGGAAACGCTGACGATCTGGGAAGCGCAGTACGGTGACTTTTCCAATGGTGCCCAGGTCCTCTTTGATCAGTTTATCTCGAGCGGACGCGCAAAGTGGGGACAAAAATCCGGTCTGGTACTTCTGCTTCCGCACGGCTATGAGGGACAGGGCCCGGAACATTCCAGCGGCCGTATGGAGCGCTTCCTTACGCTTGCAGCGGAAAACAACTGGCACGTGGCGAACTTAACGAGAGCAAGCCAGTATTTCCATCTTCTTCGTCGTCAGGCTCTGACGCTTACGAAAGATGAAGTGCGCCCGCTCGTTCTGATGGCGCCGAAAAGCCTGCTGCGTAACGAAAGCGTTGCTTCTACACTTGCTTCCTTTACAGAAGGAACGTTCGAACCGGTGCTGCCGGTAGAAGGGCTCGGTACGTCTCCGGAAAAGATTAAAAAAGTCGTTTTTGCCTCCGGGAAAGTAGCAGTGGATCTGGAGGAAAAGCTTCAGGAAACAGGCGACTATCCGGAATGGCTCCATATCCTGAAAGTAGAAGAGCTTTACCCGTTCCCGAGAAAGCATATTGAAGAAATTCTTGAAGGTGCTGACAACATTGAAGAGTATATGTGGGTTCAGGAAGAACCGCAGAATATGGGGGCATGGCACTATATTTATCCGTACCTCCGCAGCCTCTCCGGCGGGGAACTGCCTGTTCATTTCGCAGGCCGCCGCAGACGATCCTCCACGGCGGAAGGAGATCCGAAAGTTCATAAGCTGGAACAGGCACGTATAATTGAGGAAGCACTTAACCGAGACGTTGAAGGGAGCAATGAATAATGCTGGAAGTAAAAGTACCTGAACTGGCAGAATCCGTAACAGAAGGCACGGTTGCAGAATGGTTAAAGCAGCCGGGTGATTACGTGGAAAAAGGCGAAGATATCGTCGAACTTGAAACGGACAAAGTAAACGTAGAGATTTCTGCCGATGAAGCAGGAGTTCTTAAAGAAGCAAAAGCAGATGAAGGCGATACTGTAAAAGTAGGTGACGTGATTGCCGTCATCGATACGAACGCAGAAGGCGGGGCTTCGGAAGAGAGCAAAGACAGCTCTTCTTCAGAAGAAAAGAAAGAAAGTAAGCCTGAGGAGAAAAAAGAAACACCGAAAGAAGATACACAAAAAGAGAAACCGGGCGAAGCTCCTGCTGCAGAAGAGAAAAGCTCCTCCGACCGGGTTGTTGCGTCCCCGGCAGCACGCCGCTATGCGCGTGAAAAAGGCATCGACCTGCATGATATCGATGCGCGTGATCCGCTCGGCCGCGTAAGAAAAGAAGATATCGATGAGCACCAGTCCAAGCAGCAGGCTCCGAAAAAAGAAGCCAAAGAAGAGCCGAAGCAGGAAACGTCTGGCAAGCCGGTGAAGCGGGAGAAGATGTCCCGCCGCCGTCAGACGATTGCAAAGCGTCTTGTCGAAGCCCAGCAGACAGCTGCTATGCTGACAACGTTCAACGAAGTGGATATGACGAATCTGATGGAACTGAGAAAGCGTCATAAAGACAGCTTCCAGGATAAGAACGGAGTGAAGCTCGGCTTTATGTCTTTCTTCACAAAAGCTGTTATCGGTGCATTGAAGAAGTACCCATATGTTAATGCTGAAATTGATGGAGACGAAGTAGTGCTGAAACAGTTTTATGATATCGGTATGGCTGTTTCCACCGATGACGGACTCGTCGTTCCGGTTGTCCGCGATGCAGACCGTCTCGATTTTGCCGGCATTGAGCGTGAAATCGGTGATCTTGCGCAGAAGGCTCAGAACAAAAAACTGAAACTGGATGAGCTCCAGGGAGGAAGCTTTACCATTACAAATGGTGGTATCTTCGGTTCCCTCTGGTCCACGCCGATTCTTAACGCGCCGCAGGTGGGAATTCTCGGAATGCACACCGTTCAGAACCGTCCGGTGGCAATCGATAAGGACCGCTTTGAAAATCGTCCAATGATGTACATTGCTCTTTCCTACGACCACCGTATTATCGATGGAAAAGATGCAGTTGGGTTCCTCGTAACTATTAAAGAATTAATCGAAGATCCGGAACAGCTGCTTCTCCAGGGTTAATCATATTACGAAATTTTCCGGACCACACGTTGACTAGTATCAGCGTGTGGTCTTTTTTGACTGATAAGAGTGTATAAAATCCAAAGCCTCTTTCGAGCAGGAATGCCAAGGGTTATAGCATTTCAACGTTCTGATCTATGTGCCGCTTGTTTTTGTTAATGGAGCTTCTCCGCTTTTCGGCAGAAGCTTGCCGTGGGCTTGTCTTCCAGCCGGGCGCTGTTTGCACGGCTGTATAGCATGAGCGGAGCCGGCCTATGGTTTGAGCCGCAGGGCAGCGAACTTCTGGCCTGCGGCGCGGCCGTGCGGAGCCATGCTTCTTCAATCGAAGCAATGTCCAGCTCCAGCGCCCACTCGCTCGAGGTTCCTTCACCCCTGCCGAACGCTTCGAAGCGCAGTAAAATAGAGATGAAATACGAAGGATTTATAGCAGAAACGATGTTTATATGGTAATGATGGTCTCTTCCAATTCGATGGAATGACAGCATTTTCTGCGCAAAAGGGATCGCTTCTAACAAGTGTTTTCTTCCTACCTGCCGAAACCGGAGGCCGTCGACTCCGGGAGGATCGGAACGAGGCGAAAATCCATTCCGCGTCAAGCGGCTGAAAGCACGCGTGGAGCCGGCCTATGGTTTGAGGCGCAGGGCAGCGAACTTCTGGCCTGCGGCGCGGCCGCGCGGAGCCGTGCTTCTTCAATCGAAGCAATGTCCAGCTCCAGCACCCACTCGCTCGAGGTTCCTTCACCCCTGCCGAAGAAAGCGAAGAGCGGCTTTCGTCGACAGGGCTTCCAGGACTGGTCGCTCGTGAGCAGGGCGCTTCCGCTTTTCGAAATCCCTCCGGAACGCGTACGGCTGCACGTGCAGGCAGAAAGCGGGAACCTATTCAACATACCTCACTTTTCTTTTAAGACCAGGCGGTTTCTGCCTGGTTTATTTCACAGCTTTGAAATGTATACAATTCGAAACTTCATTCCAGCTGGTGTGCCAAAGGACTCGGCAGTTCACCTTTGTTCCATCTATCGGTTTCTCTGCTTTTCGGCAGATGTCTGGCTTAGACTTTTCGTATAGCCGGGTGCTGTCTGCACGGCTGGAGAGCATGGGCGGATGCGGCCTATGTTTCGGAGCGGCCAGCTTCAGGTGCAGTGGTAAAGCTTTGCTGAAACAGTAATTTGTTCTGCTGACTTATTCAGCATCCGTCGTTTTCGGGCAGCTGTCTACATTCAACAGATGCCGATTCGGACCTCGTATAACGGACGGCCTCCACTTCGCATTCGAGGACATTTATTGAAGGAAGCGATATACTGAAACCGGAGGTGGTTGGACCGTGGGAAATATCCTTATAATTGGTTCCGGATTCGCAGGCGCCACTGCGGGAGCACTGCTGCAGAAACATGGAGAAACGGTGACACTTATTGAATCTTCCGTCGAGTGGGGTGGAAGCGCAGGTAAATTTCAGCGGAGGAAATACCGCTTTCCTGTGGGAGCTACACTCGGAATGGGGTGGGAGCCTGGAGGCATTCATGACCGGATTCATACGTATCTCGGTTCCAGACCAGCCTATACGCGCCAGCAGTATGCTATGACGCTTTCCAGTCAAGGGGAAACGTTGTACTACTATGAAGAGAGAGAAGCATTTCTTCAGGAGTGGGACCGTCTGTTTCCGCATGCTGCGGGCAGAATACGCCGGTTTTTCCGCGATGTCTGGTCACGTGCGGCGCTTCTTCGTCCGCTGATGAAACAATTTCCATCCATTCCTCCGGCATCGGCTTCAGCTGCAGGCAGTCTGCTCAAAGGATTTCGACCGGGGCAGCTTAAGCTGGTGCCCGAGCTGATGAAAACGATGGATTTACTGATAACCAGACATCAATTACAGAATGAGAGCAGATTCCTTCAGCTGCTCGACCATATTCTTCTGGACAGCATGCAGACAACGCACGATAAATGTTCCCTTTTATTCGGCTGTACTGCTCTCGATATTTATCACCGCGGAACATTTTACGTTCATGGGGGTCTGTATAAAGTGATCGAGAACCTGCTTGAGCATATTACAAGTGAAGGGGGAACCTGTATCCGGGCACGAAAAATCACCCGGATCCGGCGTGGTGTAAATGCCCGTTATGAAGCGGTGGAACACCGTGGACGGGTTCATGAGGCGGATACGATAATTATAAACAATTCCCATCACCGCGCTGCCGAGCTGTTTCCGGAAAACCTTCAGCATAAAGTAGCACTTCCCGAAAAGAAAAAGGAGTGGGGAGCGTTTGTAATCTACGCTGCCGTAGAAGCCGGAGCTGTAACAAGCATGCCGCTTTTTCATCAGCTTTACCTCTCTGAAGAAGCAGATCACTTCTTCGTTTCCAAATCAATGGAGAACGATGAACTGCGTGCGCCGGGAGGATTTGTTACAATAACTATGTCGACCCACATCGATTTAAACAGGTGGAAAACGAAAAAAGAATACGACAGCCAGAAACAGCTTCTTACAGAGCAGGTGCTCCAGCGTCTGGAGGAACAGTATCCAGGGTTTCGGGACAGTATTGTCCATTTAGAAAACGGAGGTCCCGCTGCATGGAAGCGGTATATTAACCGCAGCGGAGTTGGAGGCTATCCGCAGTTTCCCTCCAATACACTCTGGCATGCACCGGACGTTACGACCGGTCTGAAGGGCGTTTATGTCTGCGGTGATACGGTATTCCCCGGAGCAGGATCGATCGGGGCAGCGAGTTCAGGAGTACTGGCAGCAAGAGCTGCAGCTGGAGAGCGCATACTGTAGATAGAAAGGGCCGAAGTAGATGAGAGAACATGACGAAGATAACGAAAACACTTCTCCAGCAGAGGAAAATACGGATATCAATCAAAGAGAAGGTGGGGAGTCAGAGGTGGAAGAAAAGCGTCCACCGGAAGAACCTCTATACTTTGATGGCGAAAACTATTTAACGAAAGAGGAATTTTTCAACCCTCCTCCAGAGGAAGAAGTGCAGCCTGAAAAAAAGCCGAAGCGCTGGCTGAAAATCGCGATCGCCTCGTTGGCTGCTCTGGCACTTTTAGTCAATGTGTTTGCCGTCTGGCCGCAGCTTTTCAATTTTCCAGCAGCTGAATTTCTGGCTAATGCCAACAGGTTGAACGATGATCCGGTCATTGAAGAATATAAAGAATCCATTGTTGTTGTCCGCACAGAAGCTTCGAAAGGAACGGGCTTTGTCATCGGTGACGGACTCATTATGACAAATGAGCATGTGATTGATGACGGCAGTCCGGTATCCGTTCATTTCGAAGATGGAACCTCCTACCGGGTCGAAGCGGCTGCTTCAGATGAAACGCTTGATCTCGCCGTTCTGGAAGCAGAAGGGGATTCATTTGATCATCCTGCCTTAAGCCTGGAGCCTGGGTGGGATCCTGGAGAAGAGATGTATGTGATCGGGAATCCAATGTTTTTCAATTTTATTCCAAATGAAGGCACCTTCCTGGAGGAAACTTCCTCCGGTGGAAGGGACCAGCCTGTGGCAGCTATCAACGCGCCTGTGTACAGAGGCTCAAGCGGCAGTCCGGTTATTACAGAAAACGGGAGCGTAGCTGCCATCGTCTATGCTACAAGCACCCGGCCTATATCCGGCGAAGACATGCGCGTAGGTCTTGCAGTGCGTGCAGAAGAAGCCGTTACCTTTTTGGAAGCGTCAGGGCTTGCAATTTCTGACGAAGGCTGAGATAATATTCGTTGGCTTTTAAAGTACGTAAAGAAATGAGGGAATACCATGAAAGAATCGATTTACGGATACACGCTGCAGTCGCTGGAATCGTGGTTTACGGAGCGTGGTCATAAATCGTTCCGGGCGCAGCAGGTGTGGGACTGGCTCTATAAGAAACGTGTAGATACGTTTGATGACATGACAAATATCAAGCAGGATGTGCGTGAAGAGTTAAAAGAATCATTTACCATGCAGACGCTCGAAGTTCATTCCAAACAGGTTTCCCGTGACGGTACAATGAAATTTTTATTTCGTCTTCAGGATGGAAACTTGATCGAAACCGTACTCATGCGGTTTGATTACGGTTCTTCCGTCTGTGTTACGACGCAGGTCGGATGCAATATTGGATGCAGCTTCTGTGCGAGTGGACTGCTTACCAAGGACCGCGATTTGTCCTCTGGAGAAGTTGTGGAACAGATAATGCACGTCCAGAAAGCAATGGATGAAGAAGCGAAGGAAGAACGCGTCAGTCATATTGTCGTTATGGGAATCGGCGAACCGTTTGACAATTACGACAACCTGATGGCATTTCTCCGGGTTGTGAACAGCGATAAAGGACTTGCAATCGGTGCGCGCCACATTACCGTCTCGACAAGCGGCATCGTTAAGCGGATCTACGACTTTGCGGATGAAAACATTCAGGTGAATCTGGCTGTTTCGCTTCATGCTCCTAACAACGAACTCCGTACACGGATTATGAAAATTAATAAAGCACAGCCGATTGAAAAACTGATGGATGCGGTTGATTACTATCTGGAAAAAACAAACCGGCGCATTACGTTTGAATATATTCTGCTCGATGGCGTCAACGATGGCAAAGAGCAGGCGCTGGAGCTTGCAGAACTGATCGGCGATAAGAAAAAGCTTTCTTACGTCAATCTGATTCCGTACAATCCGGTAGATGAGCATATTGCTTACAAGCAGAGTCAAAAAGATAACATTCTGACGTTTTTTGATACGCTGATGAAGCAGGGTATCCAGTGTGGTGTCCGCCATGAACAGGGATCGGACATCGACGCTGCCTGCGGCCAGCTTCGAAGCAAGCAGATGCAGAAAGAGCGTGAAGCAAAAAAGGCACGCGAAAAAACGAACGCTTAATAGAGGAATCTGCTGAACAGGCACCGGAAGAGAGCGCTCTTCCGGTGTTTTTCTATGGAGGATAGGGAAGTATAAAATTCGAAGCCTCTTACGAGCAGGGATGCCAAGGGTTTTGGCATTTTAAAGCTTTGCTGAATTAACTATTTGCTTCTGTTGGTAGAGCTTCTCTGCTACTCGGCAGAAGCCTGCGTGGGCTTGTCTTTCAGCCGGGCGCTGTTTGCACGGCTGTATAGCATGAGCGGAGCCGGCCTATGGTTTGAGCCGCAGGGCAGCGAACTTCTGCCATGCGGCGTGGCCGCGCGGAGCCATGCTTCTTCAAGCGGAGAACGAACCCCACCGGCGTCTCTGCCGAACGCTTCGAAGCGCAATAAAATAGAGATGAAATACGAAGGATTTATAGCAGAAACGATGTTTATAAGGTAATGATGGTCTCTTCCAATTCGATTGAATGACAGCATTTTCTGCGCAAAAGGGATCGCTTCTAACAGGCGTTTTCTTTCTACCTGCCGAAACCGGAGGCCGTCGACTCCGGGAGGATCCGAACGAGGCGAAAATCCATTCCTTCTGACGGAAGGAAGAAGGAATTAGTTGAGCCCGTTCCCTCCGGAACGCGTACGGCTGCAGGTGCAGGCAGAAAGCGGGAACCTATTCAACAAACGTCTCTTAGCATTTAAGACCAGGCGGTTTCTGCCTGGTTTATTTTACAGACATTAAAAACGGGGAGGGCGTATTGTTGCATTATGTAATGACTGGATTTCATTAAATAAGGACGATTTTATAGAAAACTCGGAAAAAATAACGTATCCTGAAAAAAGGAAGCAATAAGGAGGAGATTAGTGTGAAAGCAGTATTGTTTGATCTGGACGGCACACTGCTGCCGATGGATACCGACGCATTTGTGAAAGAATATCTGGCTGGTCTGGCACCTAAGCTTCAGCACCTGCTGGCACCGGATGCTTTTATTAAAGCCCTCTGGAAAGCAACAGGTGACGTCGTGCAGAGCACAGACCAACGGACGAATCAGGAAGTATTTACAGAATCCTTTCTCAGCCTGACAAAACTGCCCCAGGAAGAAATTGTTCCGATTCTGGATCAGTTTTATCAAAACGATTTTTATCATTTCGGCTATATGGCAGATCCGACTCCTCTTGCAGCCATACTGGTCGAAGGCGCCGCAAGACATGGGTACAGGACTGCGCTGGCGACGAACCCGGTCTTTCCTGAGGCTGCTGTGCACCACCGGATTTCCTGGGCCGGATTGACGCCTTCCGATTTTGATATCATTTCCACGTATGAAAACTCGACTGCAGCTAAGCCGAATCCTGCCTATTACAGAGAAATTGCCGATAAGCTGAACGTATCCCCCGAAGAGTGTGTCATGATCGGAAACGATGCCAGGGAAGACGGTGCAGCTCAATCGACAGGCATGAAAACAATCCTCATCTCTACGTGGGCGGTAAAAAATGATGATTCTTTTACACCGGATATGGAAGGCTCCCTGGAAGAGGTGATTGAAGCCCTTCATCATCGACGCGGTGTTTTCTCGGTATAGACTGGATAAAAACATTCATCCACTGTACAATAAGTATAGACGTCTGACGACATAATGGAGGATGATGATGAAGAATATTGCGGTATTAACGAGTGGCGGCGACTCACCGGGAATGAACGCAGCGATCCGCGCGGTTGTCCGTTCGGCAGTCTATTATAATATGCAGGTATACGGAATTCAGCGTGGCTATGAGGGGCTTATGCACGGAGATATTAAGCGGCTCACTGCCTCATCCGTTGGTGATATTATACATAAGGGCGGAACGATTTTAAAAACAGCCCGCTCACCTCGATTTATGACTGAAGAGGGCAGAAATCAGGCATTTTACCAGCTCCGCAGGCACCAGATCGATGGACTGGTTGTTATAGGTGGAGACGGTTCCTTCCGGGGTGCACAAACGCTTCAGGGGTCGGGGACAGCTACCATCGGTATACCAGGGACGATTGATAATGATCTGGCATACACGGATTATACAATCGGCTTTGATACAGCAGTAAATACTGTTTTGGAAGCGGTAACGAAGATCAGGGATACATCCTCGTCACATGAGAAAACGACGATTATTGAAGTAATGGGCAGAAACTGTGGAGACCTCGCTGTTTATGCAGGTGTCGCAGGCGGTGCAGAAAGTATTATCATTCCGGAAAATCCAGTCACGTATGAAGATGTTATTCATAAACTTGATGAAGGCAGAGCCCGCGGCAGAGAACACCACATCATCATGCTTGCAGAAGGTGCCGGAAGCGCCTCCAATCTTCAGCAGCAGATTGTAGAAGAGACCGGGGAGGAAGCCCGGGTTACGGTGCTCGGATTTATTCAGCGGGGCGGTGATCCGACAGCTTCAGACCGCCTGCTTGCGAGCAGAATGGGGCTTCGGGCAGTAGAAGAGCTCCGTGCAGGCACGAGTGATCATGTTATCGGGATTGACCGGGGAGAGCTGTTTGCAGAAAGCATAAACACTGCACTGACAGCAGAATCAAAAGGGAACGAAGAATTGATGCGGCTTTCCTCAATTTTATCTGTATAACCGGTGAATAAACAGCCGGCGGGAGATTTTTTTCCTGCCGGCTGTTCTTATTCCAGGTGATTTGTCCCTGTTACATTCCGCTTATTCCTGAAAGCCGGGCGGGTTATGCCTTCGTTATTTTCATCAGGTTAGAAATATGGGAGTTCCAGTATAGAGCGAATCATCATGTTTGAATCATCTGGAAAAAGAGAATAAGTACACTAGAATAAGGAGGCAGGTACTATGGATCAAGAAAAACTGGCTTATTTTAAGAAAAAGCTTCTGGATCGAAAGGAAGAACTGACTTCCCGCACCCATGATAATGAAGGAGATACCGAGGAGCTTGCAGATTACGATAATCATCCTGCGGATCAAGGAACGGGATTATCCGAGAAGCATACAGATGCGGCACTGGAAAGAAAAGATGAAGAAGAGCTGGAGGAAATTGAGGCAGCTCTTGGTCGTATTGAAGAAGGCACATACGGTGTATGTGAAGTAAGTGGTGAAAAGATCCCGGAAGAACGTCTGGAGCTCGTACCAACGGCGAGAACGACCGTGGAGCACGCAGGTGAAACGAAGGGGCCTGCGCGGCCGCCCGAAGAATCTGTTGTATCACCAATCGACGGCGGAGCAAGAGACTCCTACCGGGAAGATTTCTGGGATGAAGCAGAATCACACGGTTCTTCTTCCGACTCAGATACACGCCCGCCGGGGAAAGAAGACCGCGGATCATAATGAAAATGGAGCACAGGCTGAGAATGTTCTCCTGTGCTCCATTTTGTTTTATTTTATTAGATGTTTGTCTCTGTGCCGCTGCGCCGCCTCCGGCGCATAAAAAAGATCGCCATAAACACAATATAAAAGAAAATGCCTGCCGGAATCCACGGGGTAAAAGAGATGCTGTCATTAAAATGAATCACGGCAAAGATGCTGATAAAGAAGAGGGAAACAAGTATAGCATATTTAGGTACCGGAACTCTTTTTAACGCAGGTATTGGGAAAGAGCTCACCATGAGAATACATAGAAACATGGTGACTGCAGAAAGTACAGCCTGCGGCACAGCATAGCTGAATAGTGTCAGCAGTGCAATAATCCCTCCGGCAGCTGTTATGGGAAGCCCTGTGAAATAAGCTTTTTCCCCTTTTTGATGATTGATGTTAAATCGTGCCAGACGGTAGGCACCGAAAACGGGAACAGCGGCCGAGAGCATCATGCCGGCAAAGCCGAGATCGGAAAAACTGGATCCATATAACAGAACAGCAGGTGCTGCACCAAACGTGACGATGTCTGCAAGCGAGTCCAGTTCTTTTCCCATTTCGGATTCAAGCTGAAATCTTCTCGCAGTCCAGCCGTCCATACTGTCGAGCATAATACCGATAAAAATAAATACAGCAGCATTTGTGTAATTTTCCTGCGTAACCGACGCAATGGCTAAAAAGCCAAAGCAGACGTTAGCTAAAGTGAGTGAGTTGGGAAGATGTTTCCACACGTTACAGCCTCCTTCTTTTTGTAGTATAACGCATGCAGGGGGAAGGTGTATATTTTTTCCGGTGGAAAGTCTGCACGGGCGCCATTTATGGTAGGATAAATGATGAGAACTTTTTGGAGGGATGACGATGATGGAGGAAATGAAACTTTTTACACTTAATTCAAACCGGGCATTAGCAGAAGAGATTGCACAGGAACTGGATATGGAAATCGGTGCATCCTCGATCACTCGTTTCAGTGATGGGGAAGTACAGATACGTATTGAAGAAACTGTCAGAGGATTCGACACATACCTGATACAATCCACATCTGAGCCCGGCAGTGAATACTTAATGGAACTGCTGATTATGATTGATGCATTAAAGCGGGCATCGGCGAGGTCCATTAATATCGTTATTCCATATTACGGCTATTCCAGACAGGATAGAAAAGCCCGTTCACGGGAACCGATCACGGCGAAGCTGATTGCCAATCTGCTTGAGGCAGCTGGTGCTACGCGGGTGCTCACACTGGATCTGCACGCTGCGCAGGTACAGGGCTTTTTCAATATCCCCGTTGATGAACTCCGGGCAAACCGCTTGTTAACAGAATACTTCCAGAAGAAAAACCTGACAAACGTTACGGTCGTAGCGCCGGAAAATGCAGGGACTTCAAGAGCAAGAAAACTGGCGGATCAGCTGGATGCACCGATTGCTTTCCTGGACAAACAGCGCGGGAATGCTCCCGGAGCTGTTCAGGGAGTTAACGTCATTGGTGATATTGAGGGACGCTCGGCCATTATCATAGATGACATGATTGATACAGCCCGTACGGTGACGACAGGGTCCATGGCACTGCTGGAAAATGGAGCGAAAGAAGTATTTGCCTGCTGTACCCACGGTGTACTCTCTGAGCCGGCAGTTTCACGGATCCGGGAATCCAGTTTAAAAGAGGTCATCATTACGAATTCTATTTTTCAGCCTCCCCAGAAGCGGGATGAACGGATCATCACGCTTTCTGTAGGTCGACTTTTTGCCGAAGGAATCCGCAGAGTGCAGTCCAACGAATCGGTAAGCACATTATTTTAAGGAGGATTGCCTCCCATGCCTAAATCGAAGTGGTTTTTATTTCTTTACAGCACTGTACTTATACTGCTGATAGTATTTCTTGCTAAACAGGTACCATTTATCTTCCGGCCGATTGGGATTGCGTTCAGCACTCTGGCCCCCGTCATTCTGATCGGCGGGGTGCTCTATTATATTTTTCGTCCGCTTGTCCGATTGCTTGAACGGTTTATACCAACGGTTTTAGCTATTCTGACGATATTTTTAACCTTTATCGGGGCGGCTACACTCGTCGTCTGGCTGGCAGGCCCACTAGTCGTCAGGCAGATTTCGTCTTTCATCAATAATTTCCCGTCATTTATGAACGATACGGAATCGTTTATTTCCAATTTGATGCAGAACGACTGGTTTCAGCGGATTATGGAAATGGAGGCACTTCAAAACTTTGATGCTTCCTCTATCACAGAGAATATTTCCACGATCCTGCAGCAGTCCGGAGGGAACCTGCTTTCCTTCTTAGGAATGCTTGTCAGTGTCATTACTGTCCTGGTTATCCTTCCTTTTGTGCTTTTCTTTCTGCTGAAAGACGCGCATAAGCTGCCGGATAACGTGCTCAGGTACTTTCCGGAGGACCAGCAGGAAGAAGGGCACCGGATTATGAGCGATATGGACTCAACGATTAGTGCCTATATTCAGGGGCAGGCAATCGTGAGTGTTTTTATCGGGATTTTATCCTACATCGTTTATTTGATTGTCGGGCTGGACTACTCTATTGTCCTGGCACTGATTGCCATGTTTACGAACCTCATACCATTTATCGGGCCATTTATTGGCACCATTCCTGCTGTCATTGTTGCCCTGTTTGATTCCCCTGTTACAGCACTGTGGGTCATTCTTGGCATTGTTATTATTCAGCAGATTGAGAGCAATTTAATTTCGCCGAATGTCATGGGCCACAAACTGCAGATTCATCCACTGACGATCATCCTGCTACTGCTTCTGGCAAGCAATCTCGCCGGCCTGATCGGACTGATTCTTGCCATACCGACGTATGCGGTAACGAAAGTAATCGTACAGAACGTTTACCGGCTGCTGAAACTGAAGTATCCGAGTCTAAATGGATGAACCTGAGGAGAGGCGGGGAGAAAATTGCATATCATTCAAGCTTACGCACGTGAACTATGGAAAGAATGGTCTAAAGACGAAGTGCCGCTTCTTGCGGCTGCACAGGCGTATTACTATGTTCTTTCAAGCGTGCCGCTCGTTATATTAATACTATCCATTCTGCCTTATTTTCAATTTAACCCGGATCAGGTCATCACATATATGGAAGAACTTCTCCCCCGGACGACAGTGTCCCTGCTGGAAGATACAATCATCTCAGCAGTGTCCGAACCGCAGGGCGGACTTCTCACCATTGGTGCACTCGGTACGATCTGGTCTGCTTCAAACGGCATGAATGCATTTATTCAGGCGGTTAATACGGCATATAATGTGGAGAATAAGCGTTCGTTTCTCATACACCGGCTATTATCCATCGGACTGACGTTTCTCCTCATTATTTCGCTTCTTGTGGCACTGATTCTACCGGTATTCGGTCAGGCGATTTTTGATGCTGCCGCACAGATTTTGTCTCTGCCGGAAGAAGCTGCACTTCTGCTTCAGGCGGCAAGGTGGATCGGAGCGCTTATTGTTATCATTCTTGTGCTGTCGATTCTTTATAAGACAGCACCGTATATGAAGGTGCCGTTCCTGCACGTGATCCCGGGAGCAGTGACCGCCACGGTTCTCTGGCTGCTTGCTTCTTTCGGATTTTCCATCTATATTAACAATTTCGGTAATTTTTCTGCCACGTACGGAAGCCTCGGTGGAATTATCATTCTTATGATCTGGTTTTTTCTGACCGGAGCCATCCTGATGATCGGCGCAGAAATTAACGCTGTGTACCACCGCAGAAGAAAAGGCCGATAAATTAGAAATCAGCAAAAAGCGTCCGCCGTCGATTATATGACGGCGGACGCTTTCGTTGTTGAAAGTCTGTATGACTTCACACGGATTTATACAGCCGATGAAGAGAACAACGAGCGCTTCAATGTCTGAAAAACGAAGTGCTGTTCTGTTTCAGAGAGCGGCTGAAGCGGAAGGCGTACACTTCCTGCATGAACGTGAGTCAGTTCCAGTGCTGCTTTGACCGGAGCCGGACTTGGTGCACAGAACATAGCATCCATGACAGGCACGAGATCACGGTGCAGCGAGGCCGCATAGCGCGGCTGACCGGAGAAGTGTGCATTGATCATCGCCTGCATCTCTGTGCCGATAATATGGGAGGATACAGAGACGATGCCCGACGCTCCAATAGAAAGGGCAGGGAGAGTCAGGGAATCATCCCCACTGTATACTGTAAATGAAGCGGGCACGGAAGAAAGTACAGCCGTCATGTGATCTAGGTCACCGCTTGCATCTTTCAGCGACACGATATTATCTGCATCATATGCAAGGCGTGAAGTCGTTTCCGCTGTCAAATGAACACCGGTCCGTCCAGGTACATTGTACAGCATGATCGGAAGATTGGTTGCCCCGGCACATGCCATGAAATGCTGATACATTCCTTCCTGGCTCGGCTTGTTGTAATAAGGCGTGGAGAGCATCACAGCATCTGCGCCTGCCTGTTCAGCCAGCTGAACGAGTTCACATGCAGCGTGGGTGCTGTTCGTTCCTGCGCCGGCAATAACCGGAATTCTACCTCCGGCAAACTCCACGGTGTTTTTGAAAAGTGCTGCCTTTTCCTCGTGGGTCAATGTAGGCGCTTCACCGGTTGTACCGGCTACGACGATTGCATCCGATCCATTGTCAATTAAGTAATTCACGAGCGTCCTCAGACCCTGTACATCGACATATCCGTTATCGTCAAACGGGGTTACCATTGCTGTTACTACCTGTCCAAAATTCATGATTAATAACCACCTCTATTCAAAATGATCAGCGCGGATGCGCCGTTGAATAGAGCTAAATCATTGGCTTGGAAATAAAAAAAGCAGGGACACGAGGGTCCACTGCCGGAATTTCCAGCGTGAGATAGCCCTCCATACAGCCGGATTTCAGCTGTACGACAGTACTGTGCTTCTTAAACACAGTCCCAACAGAACGGCAGGGGATGCTGTTCTGCTTCGGCATCTTCTCCTTTCAACTGCTCTACCCGGAGTCCCTTCTCCTAAAACAGTTTACTGATAGCAGATGCGCCTCTACACTCACTTCAATTTGTTGAAGTAATCGTATGATACTCCCAGCCTATCAGATAAAAAACAGGGATGCAATACTATTTTACAGAGAAGCTGAAAACTGAATACGTATTCTATTATTACTGGAAGCAGGCTATAATTTGCTTTTGTGTGAACGATCTGTATATTCCTCTTATTACGGTATTTCTCCGCTTTTCGGCAGAAGCGGATCATGCAATTAGTACTGCCGCCGAAAATGCTTATCTATCCGTCGGCGCGGCCGCGCGGAGTCATGCTTCTTAAATCGAAGCGTTGTCCAGCTGCAGCACCCGCTCTGGTTCCTTCACCCCTGCCGAAGAAAGCGAAGAACGGCTTTCGCGGGCAGGGTGCTTCCGTTTTTCGGATTCCCTCCGGAACACTTACGGCTTCTAGTGCAGGCAGGAAACGGTTACCCACTTCATCTATCTCTCTTTCTATTAAGACGAGCCGGATTCTGCCTGGTTTATTTTAAGCGATCTTACCGCAGATCATGCATTGTGGGTCGGAATCAGGTAAAATGGGCATCATAACTTTATGAGAATAGGTGATTTGTGATGGAACATGTTGTTGTAATCGGAGGCGGAATTACCGGCGCCTCTGCGGCGTTTCACGCTGCGGAGGCGGGCGCGGAAGTGACGCTGATCGATGAGAGCCACCCCGGGCAGGCGACGGCTGCGGGCGCGGGGATTATCAGCCCCTGGCTTTCCCAGAGACGAAATAAAGCCTGGTATGCACTGGCTAGAGGAGGGGCTGCCTACTATCCCGAGCTGATTCAGGCCCTGGAAGAATACGGGGAGACAGACACCGGTTATTACCGGAGTGGCGCTATCCACCTCCATGATATCGAAGAGAGACTCCAGCATAAGTACAGCCACGCACTTAAACGCAGGGAGACTGCACCGGAGATGGGGGCGGTCGAACTCCTCAGTGAGAATGAAACAAACAGCCTCTTTCCGCAGCTCAGGCCTGGATACCGCTCGGTCTGGGTGGAAGGAGGAGGCAGAGTTGATGGAAGAAAGGTCCGTAACGCGCTTATTCGTGCTGCAGCGAAAAAAGGCGTAACGGTCATCTATGGCCGGGCGGAACTTGTACATCAAGGAAACGATGTCAGCGTGAAAGTGGACGGCTCCACCCTTCATCCTGATAAAATAATTGCAGCAGCTGGAGCGTGGAGTTCCGGACTGCTGGCACCTTTAGGTGTGAAAAGTGCGATAAAGCCTCAAAAAGGGCAGATACTTCATTTGAAGATTAAAGAAGAAAATCACAGCTGGCCTGTTGTGATGCCGCACAATGAATACTATCTTCTTCACTTTGGAAAAGGGCACGTCGTGTTTGGTGCAACCAGAGAAGATAACAGCGGCTATGACACCCGGCGAACAGCAGAGGGTCACCGGGAAATATTGAGTGCAGCGCTGGAGCTGGCTCCTGGTCTGAAGGACGCAGAGGTCGTAGAAACACGAGTAGGTCTTCGTCCCTCTGCTCCAAATTTCATGCCGGTTTTTGGCAGCCTGCCGGATTACCCACAGATCTTTATGGCAGATGGTCTCGGAGCCTCCGGCTTGACCAGTGGTCCATTTGTAGGCAGACAGACCGCTCATCTGGCGCTCGGTCAGAAGACGGAACTGGAGACGGAACAGTACGATGTTTCTCAGGTGCTGGAGGATTAGTCCGCTCTTTAAAGGGAATAGTACAAAAAGGAGGAGAAAGGGATGCGTTTTACGATAAAAGCAGCTGCGGTCTGCGGCCTTCTTCTTCTTTTATTTTGGATTAACCGTGAATTTCTGGACATGGAACCGGACGATATACAGCCATTTATTTCTTCATTCGGGCTGCTCGCCCCGTTTGTATTCCTTCTCTTATTTAGTATCCGTCCGTTTTTCCTGTTTCCGGCTTCTATACTTGCACTGACTTCCGGCCTGGCTTTCGGCCCATTTCTTGGGCCGATATTGACTTATGCAGGATCGTTATCCGGGGCGGTACTCTCCTATTGGGCTGTCCGCTTTTTCCGCAGAAACCATGAGATACCGGACCACAGTGGGAAGCGCCGGGTTATTCAGCAGCGCATTGAAGAAAATGGATTTTTCTATCTGGTTTCTCTGCGGATTATTCCAGTTATTCACTTTGATCTAGTTACCTATTTATCCGCTATGGCCAGGGTCCGTTTCAGAACGTTTTTATATGCGACCATGGCCGGAATAATTCCGGGCACACTTGCATTTAACCTGCTGGGGGCCTCCATTGCAGATGTCTCGATCCCGCTGGCAGCTGCTACTGTGCTCATGTTTCTCATTGCACTGTCCATTCCGTGGATTGTGAAGAGGCAGCTGGAAAAGCGGAATATTTCAACGGATGAATGGAAAGAGTCCTGATTAAGAAGGCGGTGCACGCTTATGTATAATTATGATGTAGTCATTATCGGAGGAGGTGTCGGGGGCCTTACGCTGGCGCTGAAACTGGCACAGTCCGGCGTAGAAGTTCTCGTCGTGGAAAAGGAGAAAAATCCGGGCAAGATTTACAAAGGAGAACTTCTTCAGCCAAAATCCCTTATGTATTTCGATGAATTGAACGTGATTCAGCCCATCCTGGATGTGAGCCATCCTCTCTCCACTATTCACACATATGAAGTGGAAGAGTTAAAAGATGGTCGTGTCAGGGAAAATATGTATATACCTCTCCACTATTCCAGACTCGCCTTTAAATATCCGGAAGCAAGGATGATCCCTCATGAAACGTTAAAAAACATTCTGCTGGATAAAGCCTCTTCCTATGACTCATTCCACTACTGGAATCCAGCTGTGTTTAAAGGATTTTCTGAGATGAATGAGAAAAAGCATGAATACAGCACAGCACTTATTCATATGAATAAGGAAGACCTGCACGTATCTGCCTCTTTTTTCGTCGGGGCGGAGGGTCGCTCCTCCGCAATCAGAAAAGCGATGAAACAGCAGGTGGTAACGACGCAGTACAACCATCATTTTTTAACCGTTACCTTCCCCAGGCCCGAATCCTATACGGAAGCCCGGATGTATGCCTCCCATAAATCATTTATCGGTCTGTTTCCGCTTCCGGATAATGAAGTACGCTGTGTAATGCTGATTAAGCCGGGAGATTACCCGAAAATGAAAAAAGAAGGGCTGCATACCTTTACGGAACCATTTTCGCATTTTGAGCCGGAACTTGCAGACTACGTGACGCAGATTGAATCATGGAAACAGATTCAGCTTATGATTCCCGTACGGCACAATATCCATGAATATGTGAAAGGAAATGCTGCTGTCATCGGGGATGCAGCGCATGCCGTACATCCGATGGCCGGTGAAGGAATGAATCTGGCTATTCAGGACGGGGCGGTGCTTGGAGATCTTCTTGCCTGGATGCATGAAACGAACAATAAAAATCCATCGCTGCTGAAACAGTTTGAACAGGTCCGGAAAAAGCGGGCGGACCGCCTTTCTCTTATGAGTCATTTTTCTGCACTCGGCTACATGTGGCCGTTCCGGTGGTACCAGTTCGGCCGGATGCAGGCATTGAAACGGTTTGAGCGGCATCCGATCCTTCACTACAAGCATATGCTCAACATATCCGGTATCGGCTGGTGGAATTACACGCCGTTTGACGGTATCCGCTTCTTTGGGCCTTCCTGGATGTACTTGAAAAGAAGATTCCGGAGACGCTGTGAGGAAGCTATCTTTACTGAAAAAGATGATTATCCGTGGAGGTACAGCTGATTTCCCGGCACATCATTAAATGCCTGTCAGCGGCCGCTGACAGGCATTTTTGAAATGAAAACACTTCAGGCGGAGATCATTATCTGATATACTAAAAGCACGAACATATGATTGCATATCCGGTATTTACGTTCTCCCGATAAAACATAAAAGCACTTTATTAAAGGAGGAAAAGATGATGGCTGTTACGTTTATAACCGGCAGGGCAGGCTCCGGCAAAACGACGCTTATACATAATGAAATCGTGGAAGACCTGCTTCAGAATCCTTCCGGACCTCCGATTTTATTGATTGTTCCGGAGCAGATGACATTTCAGACAGAAAAAGACATACTGCAGAAGCTTGGCAGAGCATATACCCGGCTTCATGTTCTCAGTCTCCCGCGCCTGGCCGTAAAGCTGCTCGAAGAAACCGGCGGGGCAGCTGAGACACTGATCAGTGAAACGGGCATTCATACACTTATACGCAGGGTTTTTGCAGATACGAAAGAAGAATGGCAGCTTTACCGCGGCGGAAGACTGCCGAACGGATTTATTTCCCAGGCAGCAGATTTTCTAAAAGAAAGCCGCCGTTATCATTTGGATACAGAGCGCATGCAGACAATCTATGAGGCATTGGAAAAAGAAGGCGGGGGCCCCGGGGAAAAGCGGCTTCAGGCAAAACTGCATGATCTGCTGCTGATGAAGCGTTATACAGAAGAAGCGCTCTCGGGACGCTTTGTTGAATCGGAGGATCTGCTGCTTTTAGGCACCAGGGCAGTCAAGCCTTCTGAGTTTCTCACCGGTGCCGTTGTCTACCTGGACGGCTTCCACAGTTTTACCCCTCTGGAAGAAACGTTTCTTACCGAAGTGATGACGTGCTGTCAGGTAAAAGCATGTTTTACGGGTGAAAAGGTTCCGGATAACGAGACATGGCTCGATCCGCTGGATTTATTCTTTGAAACAGAAAATGCGATGCAGAGAATTCAGCTGCAGCTTCCGGACACTGACTTTCACGTTCATCACCTAGCGGAAGTGAAACGCTTTTCCACGCCGGCTCTGAATCATCTGGAGAAAACATGGGCAGCATTCCCTGCAAAACCAGGCGCAGCTGTAAAAGGGGTTCGTCTCTGGGAGGCAGTGGACCGCAGAACTGAAGTGGAACACTGTGCCAGGCGGATCAGCGGCCTTGTAAGAAAAGGGCAGATCCGTTATAGAGATATCGCCGTTGTCACACGTAATATGGATGCATACGAACCGCATATTGAAACAATTTTTCCTGCGGAGGACATCCCCTATTTCTCCGATCGAAAAAGGTACGCACATGACCATCCATTTACAGAGTTTATGAAAGCGTCCCTGGAGGCAATTGACCGGAATTGGCCCTACGATGCCGTTTTCCGGCTGCTGAAAACCGGCTATTTGTTTTCAGGAGATACGGATCTGGAATGGCAGAAACTCGATATCGTGGAAAACTATGTCCTCGAGCGGGGAATCCGTGGAGAAGCGTGGAAGAAAGAAAGCAGATGGGAAGAGGTGCCTTCAGAGCTGGAGAAGCTGGATGATGAGCCGATTTCATCTATCATTAAGCGGTGGACAGGGGCGCTCCGCAAGCTGGAAAGGGCGCTGCAGGCTTCCAGTGAAACCACGCATTTTGTTAAGGCGCTCTATACGTACACAGAGGACAGCGGCATCCCTAAAACGTTTTTGGCTGCCGAAACAGAAGAAACATTAAGAGAAAATGAGCAGCTCTGGAAGGAATGGATCCGGCTGCTTGAAGACATGAATGAGCTTGGCGGACGGATGGCGCTGACGAGAGAAACGTTTGCTGAAATGATTGAAGCAGGTCTGGATGCTCTGACATTTTCGATTATCCCTCCTGCGTTCGATCAGGTGACGTGTGCTGATGCAGAAACATCCAGGCTGTCTTCACCGAAAATGGTGTTTCTGCTTGGCGTCAATGAAGGAGTTTTTCCACTTCAGCCCGGCGAGAATGGATATTTAAGTGAAGATGAGCGGAAGATGGTAAAGGCTGCGGGAGGGGAGCTGGCTCCGGATGCGTCAGAACAGCTGATGAATGAACAATATGTATTCTACCGGTCCCTGACCCAGCCCTCGCATCAGCTTTATATCAGCTGGGCCCTTTCAGATGATGAGGGGCGCAGGCTGCAGCCTTCCCTTTATGTCCGCCCGCTGCAGGAAAGACTGCCGGAGCTCGAAGTGGAAGTGAAATACCCTTCTCCTGCTGATCATGACTGGCGTGAACAGACCCGTTTCGTTACGAATCCGAAGCGCACACTCGGCTACACTGCAGCAATGCTTAAAGAAGAGCAGGGCGGATACAGTGTTCCACTGCTCTGGCATGCAGCGGAAAGCTGGTATAAAGAAAAAGGAGAGACCCGGCTTCACCGTCTGTTACAAAACAGCCTGAATTACAAAAACGAAGCTGCAGCCCTGACGAAAGAAGAGGGAGCGCGCCTCTATGGAAAAAAACTAAAAGCGAGTGTCTCCAGGCTGGAACAATATAACGCCTGTCCCTTTTCGCAGTTTGCCGGCTACGGGTTAAAATTGAAGGAGCGGAAAATTCATAAACTGGAAGCGCCGGATATTGGTGTTCTTTTTCATGAGGCAATGAAAGAAGTGACGGAGAAAATTCAAACGCTCGACCGTCCGTGGGACAGCTTTACGAAAGAGGAAACATCACGAATGGCAGAAGAGGCGGTCAGTGGTATAGCGCCCAGAATTCAAAGGGACATTTTCAAACAGTCCCATCGGTACGATTATCTCCTTTCCAAATTAACAGATGTCGTGTCCCAGGCCTCCTGGATGATGAGTGAACATGCCAGACGCCAGGATTTCGTTCCTGTGGGCATGGAGCTGAGCTTCGGGTTATCGGGGGGGCTTCCACCGCTGATGATGCCTCTTCCGGATGGCACAGAGATGGAAATGAGGGGGATTATCGACAGGGTGGACCGTGCGGATACAGAAAACGGAACATTTCTCCGGATTATTGACTACAAATCCAGCCAGCGCGATATTCAGCTGGATGATATTTATTACGGACTTTCTCTTCAGATGCTCGTTTATCTGGATGTCATCCTGGCTTTTTCCCACGAACTGCTCGGAGTAGAAGCAGATGCTGCAGGTATGCTTTATTTTCATCTGCACAACCCGCTTCTGAAAGAAGAGCGGAAGCTTTCAGAGGAAGAAGTGGAAGAAGAGCTGCTGAAAAAATTTAAAATGAAAGGGCTCCTCTCGTCCGATCCATCGGTGATTAAAGCGAGTGACCATACACTGGATTCAGGATATTCAACCATTGTGCCGGTTCAGCTGAAAAAAAGTGGAGAAGCCGGTGCGAAATCAAAAACAATCTCCCAGGAAGATTTTGCACACCTCAGGTCTTATGTACGGAACCACCTGCAGCTGATCGGCAGAAAGCTTATGGAAGGGGACACGTCCATCACACCGTACCGTAAAAAAAACCAGGTGCCGTGTCAATTCTGTTCGTTCCGGGCGGTCTGTCAATTCGATCCGTCGTTTGCAGCCAACACGTACCGCAGTCTGAAACCACAGTCACCGGACCAGATCATGAATAAAATCAGAGAGGAGGATCATGATGAAAACGAAACCTGAACAGAGCCGGTGGACAGACGCACAATGGGAAGCTATTGCTTCGAATAACCGCCCGCTTCTGACGGCTGCCGCAGCAGGAAGCGGAAAGACTGCCGTACTTGTCGAACGAATCATTCAAAAGGTAATTGACGAAGAAGAAGGAGTCGATCTGGATGAGCTGCTTGTTGTAACGTTTACGAACGCTGCAGCAGCCGAAATGAAGCAGCGGATCGGCCGGGCCCTGCAGGAAAAGCTGGAGCAGGACCCTTCCTCCAGTCACCTCCGCAGGCAGCTGACCCTGCTTACAAAAGCAAATATTTCCACCCTTCATTCATTTTGTCTATCCATAATCCGCTCGTATTATTATACGGTGGACATCGATCCGGCTTTCAGACTGCTGGATCAGACCGAAGCTTCCCTTATCGCAGAAGAAACGTGTGAAGAGCTGCTGGAATCCCGTTATGAGAGCAGGGAAGAATCTTTCCGTGAGCTTGCTTCCTATTTTACCGGCGATAAAACAGATGAAGCGCTGCGTCAGCTGATTCTCGAAGTTTATCAGTTTTCCCGTGCTCATCCGGATCCAGATGCCTGGCTGGATCAGATTCTCGATACCTATGACGGGAACGGTGCACTCAGCCATAAAAGCTGGTTTCAGGAAGCCGATGCGCTGATCCGCCAGAAGTATGAAGCTGTTCTGCAGCATCTGGAACAGGCTTTGGATACGGCGCAGTCGACAGGAGGACCGTCCGCTTATGCGCCTGTGCTTGAAGAAGAGCGTTCCCTCGTTCTATCTGTGCTGGAAGCCGGGGATCGAAAAAGACGAATGGAAGCTGTGCGGACCCTGTCATTCGGCAGGCTTCCGGCAGTAAAGAAAGAAGAAGATGTGGAAGAAGAATTAAAAACGCGAACGAAAAAATTCAGAGAGGAAGCGAAAAAGAAAGCAGCCGAGATCCGTCCGCTTGCACTTCAGCCGGAAGAAGAAGCAAAAGCAGATTTAAGCTATATAGCACCTGTCATTAAAACGCTCGTATCGTGTGTCCGGGAATTCAGCCGGATGTTTTATGATGCGAAGCAGAAACGGCAGTCACTTGATTTCAACGATCTGGAACATACTGCACTTCATATTTTATATCAGCACGGGGAGCCCTCGGATGTGGCAGTAGAATACCGGAAAAAATTAAAGGAAGTTCTGGTCGATGAGTACCAGGATACGAACTTTGTTCAGGAAGCTGTGCTGACGGCAGCTGCAGGAGAGGACCGGCTTTTCATGGTTGGAGACGTGAAGCAGTCAATTTACCGCTTCCGTCTGGCGGAGCCGGGTCTGTTTCAGGAGAAATATGATACACTTCCCACGACGAAAGGAAGTGTCATTGATCTGTCGGAGAATTTCCGCAGCCGTAGAGAAGTACTGGAGGCCGTCAACTTTCTTTTCCGTCAGATTATGAGCCGTGAATTCGGAGAGCTGGACTACAATGAGGAGGCCTCGCTGAAACCAGGCAATGAGGATTATCCGCAGATACCGGAAATTCCTGCAGAAGTTGTTCTTATTGAGAAAGACAACGGTGAGGAAGAAACTGCGGAAGCAGAGGCACGTGCATGTGCCCAGGAAATCCGTAAGATGATTGACGGCAGGACGATGGTGTATGACCGCGCACTCGGTACGGAGCGTCCTCTCAAATACCGTGACATTGTGCTGCTAAGCAGGTCAATGACGTGGGCGGACGCTTTTGATGAAGCATTCGCTGATGCAGGTATCCCGCTTCACGCCGACCGGAGCTCCGGATATTTCGATGCGGTGGAAATACGAATAATGCTGTCTCTGCTGCAGGTTATGGATAATCCGAGACAGGATATTCCTCTGGCTGCCGTACTTCGCTCGCCCATTTTTCAATTGACCGAACCGGAACTTGCTGAGATTCGGACGGCTGCCCCGGAAGGCTCTTATTTCGATGCGTTTTCCAGAGCGGCAGAAGATAATCCCCGCTTTCAAGAAAGTTATGATCTGCTGAAAAAGTGGCGGCTGGAAGGGAGATATATGAGTGTTTCTTCCTTCATCTGGTATTTATACCGGGAAACGGGCTATCTGGATTTTGCAGGTGGTCTTCCCGGAGGCAGGCAGCGTCAGGCAAATTTAACAGCGCTCTATGACCGTGCACGCGGGTATGAGAAAACGACGTTCCGCGGACTGTTCCGATTTCTTCGTTTTATTGAGCGGATGAAAGAGCGGGGAGACGACCTCGGCACAGCAGATGCTGTCGGGGAGCAGGAGGATGTCGTCCGGTACATGACGATTCACAAAAGCAAAGGTCTCGAATTCCCGGTCGTCTTCTGCACGGGAATGGCACGTCCTTTTAATTTGATGGATCTTCATAAGCCCTACCTGCTGCACCGGCGTCTCGGGTTCGCTTCCAGAAAAATTGACAGTGCAGGAAGAACTTCCTATCCAACGCTGTATTATCACCTCGTACGTGAACAGATCCACCGTGAAACGCTCGCAGAAGAGATGCGTGTTCTTTACGTCGCGATGACAAGAGCAGAGCAGCGTCTTATACTGACAGGTACAGTGGACAGTGTCGAAAAAAGAGTGGAAAAATGGGCGGACCACCTCCCCGAGAAAGCGGTCCCGCTGTCAAAAAGAGAAGGAGCCAAATCTTACTTTGACTGGCTTATGCCTTCGTTAATGCAGCACGCAGCTGCCGGCCACCTTCTTGAGCAGTCCGGATTTCCTGAAGGAAGTATGCAGTCTCAGCGGAATTGGCAGATCCGCGTCTGGGAAGAAGAAGAGGTCACGCGGGCTGCGGGAGAACCGGTGGAACATACGTCCGGGGTGGACAGCAGCACGATGAAAGAGGCAGTCTATAACAGACTTGATTGGCAGTATCCTTATACCGATTCGGTAAGTGCGGGCATGAAGCAGTCTGTTTCCGAAATAAAACGGCGCGATGAAGATCCGTACGCCGTTTCGTATTTTCAGCCGGTTGAAGAGCTGCACCGCCCTTCGTTTATGCAGAAAAAGAGGCTCAGTGCTGCAGAGTATGGTACGGCGATGCACCTGCTGCTTCAGCACCTGCCCCTCTCCTTCGACCGCGAGGAACAGGTGGAGAGAAAAGCTGACGAGCTGGTGGAAAAGAAATTAATGACTCCGGAAGAACGTGAATCTGTCGATGAAAGCAGTGCTGCGCTGTTTCTGCAGAGTTCACTAGCAGAGACAATGCGGAATGCCCACCGGCTTTATAGAGAACTTCCGTTTTCCCTGCCAATGCCTGCCCAGGAAGTTTACACGTCCTGGAGTGATCCGGAGGAAACGGTTTTTGTTCAGGGAATTATTGATGTATGTGTGGTGACGGAAGAAGGAACGAGAATGATCGTTGATTATAAAACGAACCGTCGAAGAAAGGAAGAAACGGTTCATGCGTTTTATGAACGGCTGAAAGAACAGTATGCGCTTCAGTTAAATATGTATGCCCGCGCGCTCAAGGAAGCATGGGGTGGAGAAGCACCCGAAGCGCTTTTGTATGTTCTGGAAACCGGGGAAACGGTCCGGATACCTGCAAAAAACGCATAGCAAAAAGGCAGCCGGTGGAATAAGATTCCGCCGGCTGCCTTTTACTGTTGAAGAATTATACGGAAGCGGACTTCACGCGTTCTTCGATATATTCATCGTACGTCATTTCTTTGTCGTAGACACCTTCATCTTTGATTTCAATAATCCGGTTGGCAAGCGACTGGTTGAACTGATGGTCATGTGTGGCAAAAATAAGCGAGCCTTTGAATTCGATCAGACCATTGTTTAATGCGGTAATTGCTTCAAGGTCCAGGTGGTTCGTCGGCTCATCCAGCAGCAGGACGTTTGCACCTGACAGCATCATTTTGGAAAGCATGCAGCGGACTTTCTCTCCTCCGGAAAGCACCGAAGGGTTCTTTTTTGCTTCTTCCCCGGAGAAAAGCATTCTTCCAAGGAATCCGCGGATGAATGTTTCCGACTGGTCCTCCGGAGAGTACTGGCGCAGCCATTCGATCAGTGACCCTTCCGATCCGCTGAAGTGATGACTGTTGTCTTTTGGAAAGTAGGACTGGCTTGTCGTGATGCCCCACTTATACGTACCGCTGTCCGGTTCAAGCTCTCCTGCAAGAATCTGCATTAATACCGTTTTAGCCTGTTCATTCGGACCGGCAAGCGCCACTTTGTCTCCGGGGCGGAGTGTAAAGGAAACGTCTTTCAAATACGTTTTCCCATCGATCGTCTTGGACAGATTCTCTACCTGCAGAAGGTCGTTTCCGATTTCCCGCTCGGGCTTAAATGCGATATAAGGGTATTTTCTGGAGGAAGGTTTAATATCTTCCAGATCAATTTTATCAAGCAGCTTTTTTCTCGACGTTGCCTGCTTTGACTTCGAGGCATTCGCACTGAATCGGGCAATAAAGGATTTGAGATCCTCGATCTGTTCTTCCTTTTTCTTGTTCCGCTCCTGAGCCATTTTCAGAGCAAACTGACTGGACTCATACCAGAAATCATAGTTACCGATATAGATTTGAATTTTTCCGAAATCAAGATCGGCAATGTGCGTACATACGTTATTTAAAAAATGACGGTCGTGGGAGACAACAATGACCGTGTTTTGATATTGGATCAGAAAGTCTTCGAGCCAGTGGATTGCTTCAATATCAAGACCGTTAGTCGGCTCATCAAGAAGCAGTACTTCCGGCGTGCCGAACAGCGCCTGTGCAAGCAGCACTTTTACTTTATCGCTTTCCGTCAGCTCTGCCATGGTAAGATAATGCTTCGAATCATCGATACCGAGTCCCTGAAGAAGAACTGCTGCGTCCGATTCGGCTTCGTAGCCGTTCATCTCCGCAAATTCACCTTCAAGCTCCGCCGCTCTCATTCCGTCTTCGTCGGAGAAATCCGGCTTCATATAGATCTCATCTTTTTCCTTGCGTACTTCATAAAGGCGTTCATAACCCATCATGACGACTTCCAGAACCTGTTCCGTTTCATAGGCATAGTGATCCTGTTTCAGAACAGCCATGCGCGCGTCCTTCGCAAGAGAAACGTGGCCGGACTGAGAATCCAGCTCTCCAGAAAGTACCTTTAGAAACGTTGATTTCCCTGCGCCATTTGCCCCGATAAGCCCGTAGCAGTTACCGGGAGTGAATTTTACATTTACATCTTCGAAAAGCTTTTTATCGCCAAAGCGTAAGCTGACATCTTGAACCTGCAGCATTTCATACCATCCTCTTTCTTTTACATACTGTTCACTAGTATAACATTTACTGCAGGAAAAAACGAGCCCCGAAAGGTTTATGAAAAAGAAAGAAGGGAATTAAGTATATTGGTATAAAAAACAAAGAAAAGAGGGGTCATCATGAATACACTGCCAGAGCAGGGTGCCCCGCAGCATGATGTTCAGGAGCGATTTATTCATTTTATTGAAATGATATCAAGCGTCGATTTAAATTCCTCATGGCATGAATTTGCACTGCTGTGGGAGGATAAATCCTATACATTAAAAGAAGAAGAGCATCGGCGGAAAGCACGGAATTTTCAAATATACTATAGGGATAAGCTGACATATGAAGGAGCGCTTTTGTGGACATATCCCGTTGAAACAAGCGGGGGCCTTGCGGTTCATGCGTCAGTCCGGTTTGATAAAATCAGGAGGGGGGACAGCTCCATTCCGCAGAGCCACCAGCTGGAGATAGACTTGATGGATTATTTATCGGAGGATAAAGATAAATTAAATGTGGAAGTGATCCAGCTTCCGGAAGCTGTCAGTGAGTACGACAGAAAGCGGATGCACCTCATTTTGAAAAAATGGGGGCTGGAAAAACAGACGGTAGTGGACCTGATGACGTCGGGAGGTGAAGAGCTGGAGCGGTTTGTGCAGCATATTATTTCTGCTGCTATCCTGCTTCAGTCCAAACGGCACACTGCCGAAAACGAGGAGCCCTTCTCAAAAAATCTTTCCTCCTGATACTGCCCGGCTCCTGCCGCGGGATACAGCGCTGCTGCCCGCGGCTTTTTTAAATGCATGCTGCCGGTATTGCAGGTTCTGCGAGAAGGTTTTACACTGAGAGCATAGACATATTCCGCTGGGAGGAACATTTATGAGAAGTCTGAATGAACAACTTACCGAGGTGCTGGAAAAGAAACGTCTTTATAAAAAATGGACGGCACATGTGGAGCTGCTGAATTCGCAGATTCAAGAAAAAGAAACGAAAGCAGAGGATATAAAGTCAAAGCTGGAAGCATACGGGGAGGAGCTTGAGGATCTTCACAATTTTACGTTTGCAGCCGTGATCAGCTCCATCAAACGGGAAAAATATGAAAAAACCGAAGGGCTGAAAGAGTCGATCGCATCGGCAAAGCTTCAGTATCAGGATGTCCTGCGTACATATGAAGAATTAAAGCAGGAAAGAGTGATGTATGAAGAGCATCTGGAAACGCTCGGAGATCCGCATGGAGAATACGATCTTCTTCTGAAGGAAAAAGAGAGGCTGATTCTGGATGAATCCTCTATATGGAGCGAAAAATTATATACAGCTGCCGAGAAGGAAATTGATAAAATCGGAATGCTGCAGGAACTGAATGAGGCTGTGGATGCCGGTGAGGATGTGTATTATTCGCTGGAAGAGGTATCCAAAGCGCTTGATAATGCATCCAGCTGGTCCACGGTTGATATGATCGGAGGAGGCATGGTTACGACGTATATGAAGCACAGCCGACTGGATGAAGCAAAAGAGGCGCTGCACCGCTCGGAACGTCTTCTCCGTCAGTTCTACGATGAGCTGCATGACATAGAACCGTACTCTACGCTCTCTTTCTCCATAGGGGAGGTATTGACAGCTGCGGATTACTTTTTTGATGGCATTATTGTCGACTGGATCGTCCATGACAAAATCCGTACAGCCCAGGATCGAACATCGGAGCTGCAGGCGTGGGTGTCAGAAGTGGTGAACGAATTAAAAGACACCCGCACCAGTGTACGGGGAGAAATGGAAGAGGCAGCTGCAGAGCGTATCCGGCTCATACAGGAAGCCTGAAAATTTAATAGTTTACCATATCAATATTATGTAAACTAAGTGGAGGACGATATGCTCTTATTCGTTTACGGTACGCTGCGAAAATTTCAAACCAACCATTCTTTTTTAGATGAAATGTCCTGTGTGTCTGAAAATGCCTGGAGCTCAGGAAAATTGTGTTTTACGAGTCAGCCGTACCCTGCGCTGCTCGAAGGTTCGGAGGACGTCATCGGAGAACTTTATGAAATCACGGGAAAAGTGGATAAACTGGTAGAAAGGCTTGAAGGATACGATCCGGATAACGAATCCTCCAGCCTCTATTTAAAGCGTCTCGTACCTGTTCACACGGACCGGGGAAGCGTATTTGCATGGACTTATTTTTATCAGGAGGATGATGCGGTGGATCCAGTGCCTTTTCAGGACTGGTCGCTGCACCGGATGCTGGATGAAGGGGTGGAGCCGCTCCGTTATTTCGCCTACGGCTCCTGTATGGACAGCAAGCGGATAGAACGGGATGGTTGTTTCCATGAATTTCATAAAAAAACACGCGGAAAGGTTCCCGGCTGGCAGGTGGAATATCGATTTGCACTTCATGACGGCAGCCGGGCCGATTTGGTTGAGACACAAACCGGCCCGGCCGAAGGGGTCCTTTATTCCATAACAGAATCTGCGCGGAAATATTTGTGGGAGAGGGAAGGAGTCACTAAAGGGTGGTACCGGCCTGCCGTAATTCCTGTTCTGCAGGGCAAAAACACTGTGCCTGCACTGACGTTTCTAGTCTGCCGGAAAGAGGAGGAATCAGCACCGCCCTCCCACTACGCGGAAGAAATTTTAAGAGGCGCCTCCGAAGTAGTATCCGCTTTTTACTATAAACAGCTGGAAGCGAGGCTTCAATTCCTTTCCCAGTAAATAGATCCTGTTTTTCCGTCATCATTCCAGCGGACATAAAACGAATGCTTCTTGTAAAAATAATGAAGTCGATCCGTGTGGTCGGCATCTCTCTCGCTCAGCCGGCCTTTAATAACCGGTGTGTTGCGGTCTGCGGCAATTTCCTGAAATTGTTTCAGGCAGAGCGAGCCGAGGCCGCTGTCCGGTGTTCCTTTAATATCATCAAGATGAAACGCATTATCCTCTGCGCTCGCCTGCAGAGCGCAGTCCCAGCTTCCTTTGAATGCTTTCGTACACGGGTGCGCCATAATTTGAATGCAGCCGTTCTGTTCGGTTTTATAAAGAATGGTCCATTCACCGTATTTCGTTTCTTCGATTCCGAGAATGTCATAATCCCGGCTGATTTTTTCCATATTGTCTTTCATCCGCAGCATCTGCATTTCCAGCTGATCGAAGGATTCCTTCCATTCCTCTGCGGACTTTTCTGTCTGCTCCATTGCGAAAGCGGACTGCATCATCACTCATCCTTTCCTGTTTCATCCAAATCGTTTATCGCATGTCTCTTTCATTCCAGCAGGATATTCTACGTTACTATCTGCCTTAGATCAAGGCTTTTTTATTTGACGTAACATCGTTTCATGCTAGGATTTTATAAAAAGGAGGCTTACGATGGACGTTCAGATTCAGGCTCTTGCGGACGCCGGCGATGCGTATCAATTTGGGCGCAGACAGGCAGAACAACTGAAAAAAACCCCTTTATATCTAAAACATGCCTCACGACGAAAAAAATCCATCCGGCGTTACCAGACAGACCTTCATGAAGCGAAGAGGTGGCTTCTGGACTGGTCACCCGGTCTTTGGGAAGAACTGCACGGTCTGGCAGATGGGCTTGAATGGCGTCTGGAGGACGTGGTGCATGAATATGCAGGCTATCAGGAAAGCTGGAAGAAAAGTGGATGCAGTGCGATGATGAGAAATGGCCTTTACGCCAGGAACTATGATTATCACCCGAAGACTTACGACGGCCGCTTCGTTCTATGGAAACCTTCTGGTGGATCGGGGGCAGCCCACATCGGGTTCGCCCAGCGGATGATCGGCAGAATGGACGGTATGAATGAACATGGTCTTGCCATCGGGTACCACTTTGTCAACCGGATTGCCCCGACGGACGGCTGGATATGCTGCACGCTGGCAAGAATTGTCCTCGACCAGTGCCGGAATGTTCCGGAGGCGGAGCACCTGCTGAAGGAAATGCCCCACCGGCACGCATTTAATTATTCGCTGGCTGATCGTACCGGCCGTTTTTCCGTCGTGGAAGGTTCCGGTCAAAGCGTCAACGTTTTACGGAAAAGCGGGGGCGTATGTACGAATCATTTTCGCACACCTGGAAAATTAACTGAAAACCGGCATCGTACGGAAGAGTCTGAACACCGTCTCGAGCACCTGAAAGATCTGCGTCATGAATTTTCGGACCCTGCTTCCGGCTATGACTTTTTAAACAACTCGGCGCACGGTATTGTGAAGCATGACTACCGGAACTGGTCCGGTACGATTCATACAGCCGTTTATGATACGGTAAACCTGGAAGTCACCGCCGGCATCGGTCCGGATGCGGTGCCGGTGACGATTTCACTGAAAAAATGGCTGGAAAACGGCCGTTTTCCAGTGAAAAAGCTGCGCGGGGCCCTTCCTCAGCCGGACGGGGGAGATCACCTGGCGCAGCAGGCAGATTCATTTACAGATAACGATTCCTTTTCTACAATGTAAGTGAAAGTTTTCACATGAAATGAAGGAGGTTTTCCTATGGCGGAAAGATCCAGAGAGGAAGTATATGATTATCTGCAGCGGGCAGAAGTAGCTTCTGTCGGCACGTCGAACATGGGCCGTCCGCGGCAGCGGATGATGCATTTTGCAGTGGATGAATCCTTTCAAGTATATCTATCCTCAATGAAAGGCGATCCGAAAGTTATACAGTGGAGCAACATACCCGAAACAGCAATGCTGATTCACCAGGGAAATACGTTTATGGAGATGGAAGAATGCGAGATTATCGGCAGAGCTGAAATTGTCAAAGGGGAGGAAGAGCGGGAAAAAGCCGTTAATCTGCTGAAGGACCGCTCTCCCATTGTCGGTAATTTCGTCCAGCAGGAGGCAGTGGACAGACTGGAATTTATCAAGGTGGTTCCTGCGACGGTGAAATACCGGTATGTCCCGGAAATTCTGCAGGGGGAAGCACCGACGATATTTGATTATTCCAGCAGACAGGAATCCACGGACAAACAGGATCTTCTGTCCCGCGTCAGAGCATGGAAAGAAGCAGTGCGGCCTCTTTCCCTGACTGCTTCGGTTGTGCCGGCGGTTCTCGGCGGTGCAGCAGCTTTTTCGCTCGCGGGAGTATTCTCCTGGCCGCTCTTCCTGCTGACCCTGTTTGCCGCCGTACTTGTGCAGGCAGGCACCAACATGATAAACGACTTTAAAGATGCCGAGAGGGATGCAGAAAATACCGGCGGCGTGCGCCCTTTCACCGGCGGGTCAAAAATGATTCAGCTCGGGTTAATATCCAAAGCAGATATGGGCTTTTTCGGTATTGTGTTAACCGCCGCAGCTGCTGCACTCGGTTTGTACTTGACTGTTCAGGCAGGAGCAGGACTTCTTCCGCTGATTGCATTTGGTTTGATGGCGGGCTTTTTCTACACGAACCGTGAGGGGAGATTTTCCTTCATTAATGCCTTCCCGGGACTTGCAGAATTATTAATTGCCGGGACATATGGCATCGGAATTACACTTGGTGCTTTTTATATTCAGACCGGTTATTACAGCTGGGAAGCTGCTTTCCTGTCTCTGCCGGTGGCGCTTCTTGTTACCAATGTATTATTAATTAATCAGTTTCAGGATGCGGAAAGTGACAAAGAACAGGATAAGCAGACATTAGTTGTCCGCCTCGGCAGAAAGCAGGCAAAAAATGTTCTCGTGCTTTTATTTGCTGCAAGTGCAGTGCTGACTGCGGCCGCTCCATTTCTTGGAGATATTCCGCTGACGGTCTTTCTTGCCTTTTTATCCCTGCCGTTTCTGATTCAGGCGGTCCGCTATGCGCAGCAGTATTATGATGCGTCCTCCACCGATTTGATTCCGGGTAACGCCCACACGGCTATTCATCATCTGTTGACCGGGCTGCTGCTCTCTATCGCACTGTTAATGCCTGTTATGGCAATCTGGTGGACAGGGCTGATGCTTGTTGGAGCAGGGCTGTTTGTGTTTTGGATCTGGCGGTATATTGAACGTCAGCGCAGAGTTATGAACACGTTTAAGCAGGCATTTTCTAAATAACCGGAAGACCTATTTTTGAGAAATATGTTTAATATTCTTCTATGCCGAGAATAGAAGTAGCGTACGCAAAATCGAAGGAGGAATTAATATGGCTGATAAAGTATTTTCAACTAAAGCATCTGCTGTAGGCGGCCGCGAAGGTCACGTAAAGTCGGACAGCGGAGTGATTGATCTTGATCTGAAAATGCCGGATCAGAATGGCATTCCTGACGATGCGACCAACCCGGAACAGCTTTTTGCAGCGGGTTACAGCGCATGTTACGACGGCGCATTGAACCTGATGGCTCAGAAAGCGAAAAAAGACATTGAGTCGGAGACGACAGCAGAAGTGAGCCTCAATAAAGATCCGGAAGATAACGGATTTAAAGTAGGCGTCACGCTTCACGTCCATATCAAAGGCGTCTCGAAGGAAGAGGCAGAGGAGCTCGCTCATAAAGCACACGACTTCTGCCCGTATTCGAAAGCTACCCGCGGCAACATTGATGTAGACCTGAACGTTTCCGCCGGATAATAACATGAAAAATGATTATCGCTGCCGCCTGAGGAAGTACTGACTTCTTCAGGCGGTATTTTTCTGAAGCGAATAGCAGACTCTCCGGCGGAAGTTTGAAACGGCCGGCGTTTGTTTCTATTTTCGTCCGTCACTTTTCCGCTTTTTCTACCCCTGATTTAAAGAGTATACATAAAGCATCAGGCGGAATAAGTGAGAATTTCAGCACGATGATTTATACTGTGTAGAGGAGGTGAACCGCATGAAAAAAGTAATGGTGATCTTCTTTGCCCTTATTTTTACAGTTGTATCTGTCATTTTCATTCCAATAATATATGATTACTTTACTACCCGGTCCTACGGAAGTGAACCGGTTGAAACGGCGGACGAAGAGCCGTGGGAAACGGCGACCTTCGCAGGCGGCTGTTTCTGGTGCATGGAACCGCCGTTTGAAAAACTTGAAGGAGTGGACCGCGTGATTTCAGGTTATACCGGCGGTCCGGAAGAGAACCCATCCTATGAAGAAGTTTCTTCCGGGGAAACGGGTCACGTTGAAGCGGTGCAGGTTTATTATGATCCGGAAGTGATTTCCTACAACGACCTTCTTGAAGTGTTCTGGCGCCAGATTGACCCGACAGATGATGAAGGGCAGTTTGTAGACCGCGGAGAGCAGTATGCGAGCGCCATATTTTATCATGACGAAAACCAGCAGCTGGCAGCGGAAGTATCAAAGGAAGAACTTGAAGAGTCCGGGCGGTTTGACGACCCGATCGTCACGGAAATAAGCGAGGCAGATACTTTTTACGAAGCGGAAGAATACCATCAGAATTTTTACGAGGAAAACCCTGTACGCTATGATTTTTACCGTTCCAATTCAGGTCGGGACGATTTCATCGAGGAATACTGGGAAAATAACGAAGAATATGAGCCGGAAAACGATCGTATCGTATCGAAACCATGGCGCGACTATGAACCTGAATCGGAAGAAGAGCTCCGGAGCAGGCTGACGGAAATGCAGTTTGATGTCACGCAGAACGATGCGACGGAACCTGCTTTTGACAATGAATATCACGCGAATGAAGCCGAAGGCATCTATGTGGATATCGTATCCAGGGAACCGCTATTCAGCTCCACCCATCAATTTGATTCCGGAACCGGCTGGCCGAGTTTCACAGAGCCGATTTCAGAAGAATATATTCAGCGTGAAGCAGACTGGTCTTTTCTTGTACGCCGGACAGAAATCCGCAGCACCTATGCTGATTCCCACCTCGGCCACGTATTTGAAGATGGTCCGGAGCCGACGGGACTGCGCTACTGCATGAATTCAGCTGCGATGGAATTTATTCCAAAAGAAGAGATGGAAGAGGAAGGATACAGCGAATTTCTCTATTTATTTGACGAAGAATAGGAAGGAGACGGTCAGTCATGAAAGAAACGAAAACCGCCATTTTTGCAGGAGGCTGCTTCTGGTGCATGGTAAAACCTTTTGACGAGCAGCCGGGTATCCGGGGAATTGTATCAGGATATACCGGAGGAACAGAAGAGGATGCGGTGTACGAACGTGTTAAAACAGGCACAACTAATCATCGGGAAGCGGTAGAAATCGTCTACGAGCCGGATGTGTTCCCGTACGAAAAGCTCCTGGAACTTTACTGGCAGCAGGTGGACCCGACAGACGACGGCGGACAGTTTTTTGACCGTGGTCCCCAGTACCGCACAGCTGTTTTCTATCAGGATGAAGAACAGAGGCAGCTTGCCGCCGCCTCCAGAGAAGCGCTTGATAAAAATGGTCCTTTTCACGAACCGGTCGTAACCGAAATACTGCCGGCGCGGCCATTCTATCCGGCTGAGGAACACCATCAGAAGTTTTACAAGAAAAACCCCGATGCTTACCAGAAAGAGCGTGAAGAATCAGGCAGAGAGGACTTTCTAAAGCACACGTGGCAGGAGAAATCATATGAATAAAGCGGATCTTCAGAAAGAGCATGCTGCCTATCATATGGCCGGTGGAGCCATCTATCAGAACGGGAAGCCTCTCTTCCATTACGTCGATCGTTCACAGAATGAGAAGAAGCCTGTTAATTCTGTTACGAAATCAATCGTAAGTATTCTGACAGCTGCCGCTTTAGAGAAAGAAGACGTGTCGGCGGAAAGACCGATTTCCGACTTCCTTTCTGTAGAAGGCCCTGCCGGGTCGTTAACTGTGGACACGCTCTGGAAAATGAGGAGCGGTTTTACAGATGATGTGTGGAAGAAAAGGCAGGAAGACAGCTGGCTGAAGCCATTTATGAAAGAGAGTCCTCCGGGAGGAGAATTTACGTACTCCAACACGGACAGCTTCCTGCTTGCGGCCGTTTTACATGAAGTGACCGGAGGACTGGCCGATTTTGCAGACGAAATCCTATTCCGTCCTGCAGAAGTAAGCGATTGGACATTTGATACGGCTCCGGAAGGGATCCCGGCCGGCGCTTACGGAATTCGGCTTCTGCCCGGAGATTTGTTGAAAACGGCTGAGTTTATCCGGGCCACGGCAGCAGGAGAAACGTCTTTACCAGCCAGCTGGGTTACAGAGGGGTGGAAAGCTGAATCCAAAACAGGAATGCGCGGGCAGCAGTACGGCCGCCACTGGTGGATCGAGCCTGCATCCGGCATTCCTTATGCAGCCGGCCGTTTCGGAAAGATCATTGCGTTTATTCCGGAACACAATGTGAGCGCGGCTTTTGTCGGGGATTTGCAGAAAGAAGAGCTGCTTCCATTCCGCTGGTTTATGCAGTTTGCGAAAGAACAGGACTGGCTTCGTTGAGGAGGGATAACTTGGAACCTATCACTGGTATACATCACGTGTCATCCATTACGGCGGATGCATCAAAAAACTATCATTTTTATACTTCTGTTCTAGGCATGAGGCTCGTGAAAAAAACCGTCAATCAGGATGATCCGGGCATGTACCACTTATTTTTCGCCGACGCAGAAGGTACGCCGGGAACCGATTTTACGTTTTTTGAAATACCGATGGCCGGCAGAACGTATCCCGGCTCCGGGAGTATTTCCAGAACGAGTCTTCGTGTACCGGATGACCTGGCTGTTTCCTTCTGGGAAGAGAGACTGAAGCAGTATGATGCTGCCCTGGTGGAATCAAGAGAAACGTTGAACGGCCACGACTCACTGCTGTTTCACGATCCGGAGGGACAGCGCATTGCCATTATTTCAGATGCTGATAATGCAGGTATTCGTCCCGGTACTCCGTGGAGCGGGACGGATGTTCCCGAAGAGGCGGCCATTCTCGGACTCGGTCCGGCGCACCTTCATGTGAAACGCCGGTCCAAAACGGCTTACGTTTTAACGGAGGTGCTGGGTTTCTCAGAGAGCGGAACGTATTCTTGTTCGCTTGGAGAAGCACAGGTATTTACAGCATCTGGCGGAGGGTCCGCTGCAGAAGTTCATGTCTTTGAAACCGAAGAGCGTGCCGAGAAGCCGGGAAGAGGGAGTGTGCATCACGTTGCCTTCCGGGTTCCGGATCGGGAGGCGCTCGAGTACTGGGCACACCGCATCGATGGTGCCGGCTACATGAATTCCGGGATCGTCGAGCGTTATTATTTTCAGTCACTGTACTTCCGCGAACCAAACGGCATTCTGTACGAACTTGCTACAGACGGTCCCGGCTTTCAGGCGGATGAACCGCTGGATTCTCTCGGGGAACGCCTGGCACTGCCGCCGTTTCTTGAACCGGAAAGAGAAGCTATTGAAAAGAAGTTAAAGCCGCTGTCCACGTACTAACTGCAGGCAGCTGGCCAAAAACTTAAAACGTCCGTCACTCGTTGTGGCGGACGTTTTAATGTGAAAAACGGCGGCCGAATGGAAGGCCTCTGTACAGAAGCTGGAAAAGTACGGTAAACTGAGTACAGCTGCAGAGAAAAGGAGGTGGGTCTGTGGATATTATGGGAAGCCTGCTGCTCGTCTTGTTTTTCGTAAATATTCTGTTTGCCGGAATTATTATATTTATTGAAAGAAAAGACGCCACCGCAACGTGGGCCTGGGTCATGATTCTGTTCTTTATTCCCTTCCTCGGATTCGTCATTTACATATTTCTCGGGCAGAATTTAACGAGAAGGCGTCTCTTTGACTGGGAGGGCATCCGAAAAATTGGAATTATCGATATTTTATCCAGGCAGATCGAGCAGATCCGCAATCCTGAATTCCGGTTTCATAATGACAACATTGAACCGTACCGGGATTTAATCTACATGCATCTGGTTAATAATGATGCGGTACTGACCAAGGATAATGAAATTGACATATTCAACACCGGCCAGCGGAAATTTGATCAGCTTATTGCCGATATCGATGCTGCCAGGGATCATATCCACCTGCAGTATTATATTTTCCGCCACGACAATCTTGGAAAAAAATTAATCCGTCATTTGACGCAGAAGGCCCGGGAAGGGGTAAAGGTACGGGTGCTCTACGATGAGCTTGGTTCCAGGAAACTGCGGCGGAGGCACTTTAAAGCATTAACCGAAGCCGGCGGAGAAGTAGGCGTGTTTTTCCCGTCAAAAGTCGCGATGATCAATCTCCGTCTTAATTACCGCAACCACCGTAAATTGACTATTATTGACGGCCGCACCGGCTATGTCGGCGGCTTTAATGTAGGGGATGAATATATCGGTTCCAGCCGGAGGTTCGGTGACTGGCGGGATACGCATCTGCGCATCTGTGGCAATGCCGTGGATCCGATGCAGACACGGTTTATTCTGGATTGGAATCAGGCGTCAAAAAGCCGGCCGATTGCATATGAAGCCAGGTACTTTCCTATGAAACAGCCTGCAGGTAACGCAGCGGTGCAGATTGTATCGAGCGGCCCGGACTCAGACTGGGAGCAGATTAAAAACGGGTATATTAAAATGATTACGGACGCCCGGGAGTCTGTCTATATTCAGACTCCGTATTTTATTCCGGATCAGAGTCTCCTGGATGCGCTCCGGATCGCTGCATTGTCCGGCAAAGATGTCCGGATTATGATACCGAGTATGCCGGATCATCCATTTATCTACTGGGCGACTCTTTCTCACATCGGTCAGCTCATGAATTCCGGGGTATCGGTCTATATTTACCAGAAAGGGTTCCTTCATGCAAAATGTGTGATTGCTGATAGAAGGGTCAGTTCCGTCGGTACAGCAAACATTGATCTGCGCAGTTTCCGGCTGAATTTTGAAGTGAACGCGTTCATCTATGATCATGAAACGTCGGAGAAACTCGCCGCAGACTTTGAGCAGGATATGATGTATTCCGACCGGCTGACTCCGGAGAAGTACGCAAGGCGGTCGAAAATGATACGCTTTAAAGAGTCCATATCACGGCTTCTCTCACCAATACTTTAATGATTTATGATACGTATGGCCGGCGGATGTTTCCGCCGGTTTTTTCTATCATAAGACTGTATAAAATTCGAATCCTCTACAAAGAAGGGATGCCAAGCGTTACAGCATTTCAACGTTCTGTTCCATGTATCGATTGTTTCTGCTGATAGAGTTTTTCCGCGCACGACAGAAGCCTGCCCTGCAGCAGGGTGCTCCCTGTATGGCTGCAGGTGCAGCCGGTAAGCAGCCAACCATTCGTTACCGTTTCCTATCCTTCTAACGAGTATACAGGTTCAGCCCGTCCAGCTTTTTATAGGTCTTCTTTTTTCATTTCTATATTCTTTCTTACGCCGTTTCATACGCCTGCAGTTGCGCAGCCTCACGCTATTATTCAGCTAACTCCCCCCTATCGTGACGGCTCCTTCCATATGGTTTCAAAGAAAATGAATAAAAATAAATGATAATTTATAAATATCGTTGCATAAAAATAATATCGCTAGTATAATAATGAATTAACTCAGACAGTAAGGAAAGGACGGGACAGCCGGTGAAACAAGCAGCAATTATTGGAGGAACAGGGTACGGAGCACTGGAGCTGATCCGCCTCCTGCAGAATCATCCATACGTAAACGTAACGAAACTGATTTCGCGCTCGGAGGAAGGGGTGGAAGTGCAGGACCGCTATCCACATATCCGGGCTGTATTTAAAGAAACGTTCAGCGGACTCTCTAAAGAGGAGCTCACAGATATTGATATTGTATTCATCGCTGCACCGGCAGGCGTTGCAAATTCGCTGCTGCCACAGCTGGACGATGGGACAAAGCAGTTTATTGATCTATCCGGTGATCTCAGGATAGATGAGCCCGGGGTTTATGAAAAGTGGTACGGACTGGACGCACCGCAGGAAACGATTCAAAAGGAAGCTGTCTACGGCCTGACCGAGTGGAAAAAAGACAGCGTGAGAAGTGGACGCATCATTTCCAATCCGGGCTGCTTTGCTACAGCCGCGCTTCTCGGACTGCTTCCGCTCCTTCCGGATTATGCGGAGGAAAACGGCATTATCATTGATGGAAAAACCGGTGTATCGGGAGCCGGCAGAAAGCAGTCACTCATGACGCACTTTTCAGAAACAAATGAAAACGTGACAGCCTACAAAACAGGGGCTCATCAGCATACGCCGGAGATCGAGCAGTATTTGACGGAAGCAGGAAATAATCCTGTGACCACAATGTTCCAGACTCATTTGATTCCGATGACACGTGGAATTATGAATACGATGTACGTGAACGTTAAAAAGAAAACGGATTTTCAGGCATTGTACGAAACATATTACGCAGACAGTTCATTTGTCCGTATCCAGCCCGCTGGGGTGATGCCGGTGACTAAGCAGGTGCTCGGAAGCAATTTCTGTGATATCGGATTATCCTTCGATGAGCGGACAGGACGTCTTCTGATTGTGAGTGTTATCGACAACCTCGGAAAAGGCGCCTCGGGGCAGGCGGTCCAGAATATGAATGTGATGAACGGATGGGAAGAAACAGAAGCACTGTGGTCGGTTCCGCAGTATCCATAAAAAGGAGCGTGACGGCATGATAGTCAGTCAAAAGGCGAACGTAACAGTGATAGAGACAGGGCATGTAACATCAGCAGAAGGCTTTTATGCAGGAGGTGTCCACTGCGGCCTCAGGAGGAAGAAACTGGACTTCGGCTGGATCTACTCGGACGTTCCGGCTGCGGCTGCAGGCGTATACACGCAGAATACATTCCAGGCAGCGCCGCTGAAAGTGACGCAGGACTCGATCGCCTCCTCCGGAAAGATTCAGGCAATCGTAACCAACTCTGCCAACGCGAATGCATGCACAGGAAAAATCGGTATGGAAAATGCGGAGATAATGCGCAGCCAGGCCGCCGGACAGATGGGCATTGAACCGAAGCATACAGCAATTCTCTCCACCGGTCTTATCGGAGTACAGCTGCCGATGGCCACGATCGAAAAAGGGATCCAGTCCATCAATGTCCATGCAGATGAGCCGGAGTCTTTTGAGCAGGCCATTTTGACAACCGATACCGTGACGAAGCATACGGCGGTGCAGACAGAAGTCGATGGGAAGACGATTACGATCGGCGGTGCTGCAAAAGGTTCCGGTATGATCCACCCGAATATGGCAACAATGCTTGCCTACATGACGACGGATGCAGCTGTTGATCAGGCGGCTCTCCACCGTTTGCTAAAAGAAGCAACGGACCATACGTACAATATGATCACGGTGGACGGAGATTCGAGCACAAATGATACCGTCCTCGCGCTTGCGAATGGGAAGCAGGGGAATACAGCGCTGGATGAATCTCATCCGGACTGGGACTCCTTTAAAGCGGCATTCTTCCTCGTGTCGGAACTGCTTGCTAAAAAAATCGCAAGGGATGGAGAAGGTGCTACTAAACTGATCGAGGTTTCTGTGACAGGAGCGGCAAGCAGCACGTCCGCACGCCGGGTGGCAAAAGCGGTGATCTCCTCCAACCTTGTTAAGACAGCGGTGTATGGGGCAGATCCGAACTGGGGACGCGTTGTGTGTGCGGTCGGCTACAGCGAAGAACCGGTGGATCCGGACACGGTTGATGTTTATCTCGGTGATATTCAAGTCGTCGAAGACGGACTTCCATCCGATTTCAGCGAAGCAGAAGGCACCGCCTACCTGGAGCAGGAGCAGGTGAAAGTAATCGTTGATTTGAAGCAGGGGGAAGCGGAAGCGACAGCCTGGGGATGCGACCTGACGTATGATTACGTGAAAATTAACGCTTCCTACCGGACGTAAGGGAGGAGGATTGAATGAAAACCATCGTTATGAAAATCGGCGGAAGTCTTCTCGAGGAACTTCCAGAGGCCTTTTATAAAGCGTGTGCAGAGCTGTCTGCAAACGGCATCCGGCCTGTAATTGTCCATGGCGGCGGTCCGGATATAAACCGGATGCTGGAATTAAAACAGACGCCGGTAACATTTCACGACGGTCTTCGTGTTTCCACCGGAGACGTACTGGAAACAGCGGAGATGGTGCTGAGCGGCATGGCTAATAAGAAGATCGTTTCTTCTCTGGAGAAGGAAGGAGCACAGGCTTTTGGATTCAGCGGCAAGGACGGCGGTACGTTCCGGTGCAGTCTGAAAAACGAGGAGCTCGGCTTTGTGGGGACGATCGACCGGGTCGATACGTCGATTCTAGAATTTCTGCTGCAAAAGCAGATTATCCCGGTACTGTCTCCCATATCTTCTAATGGAGAGGGAGTAACATATAACGTGAATGCCGATGAGGCAGCTTCCGCAGCAGCAGCAGCGCTGCACGCGGACGTCCTTTTCATCAGTGATATTCCCGGCGTGATGAATATGTCCGCGGATGAGCCGGCTCTCATTCCAGAGCTCACGGAAGCGCAGGCGGAACAGCTGATTGCAGAAGGCGTTATTTACGGCGGAATGATCCCGAAAGTGAGAGCAGCAGTGGAAAGCCTGAACGCAGGGTGTGAAAAAGCGGCTATCCTGAACGGACATAAGCCGGAGAGCCTCCTCCACTACCTGGAGGGGAAAAAGTGCGGAACGGTGTTTTTAAAGGAGGAGACAAGTCATGTCTAAGTCAGTAATGGATCAGGCAGTAATGAAAACGTACGGCCGTTTTCCAGTCACGCTGGAGAAAGGAAGCGGCAGCTATGTGTGGGATACCGACGGGAAAACATATCTCGACTTTACATCCGGAATCGCTGTCTGCAACCTCGGGCACGTACCGCAGGGAGTAAAAAAAGAAGTAGAACAGCAGCTTGAGGAATTGTGGCACTGCTCGAACCTGTATCACATTCCGGTTCAGGAACAGGCGGCATCGCTTCTGGCGGAAGCTTCCGGCCTCGATCAGGTATTTTTCTGCAACAGCGGGGCGGAAGCGAACGAAGCGGCTTGGAAGCTGGCAAGAAAATACCGGCATGACCGGAGTCAATCCGAGAAACATACGATCGTGACGTTCTCTCAATCTTTTCATGGCAGAACCGGCGGCGCGATGGCGCTGACGGGACAGCCGAAGATTCAGGACGGGTTTGCTCCGTTGATGCCGGGCGTGGTTCATGCTCCGTTTAATGACCGCAGCGCACTGGAGGAGCTGGATGCAGATACCGTCAACGCTGTATTTGTAGAACCGGTTCAGGGCGAAGGCGGCGTTCATCCTGCAGATCAGGAGTGGATGACGTGGCTTGCCGCGTACTGCCGGGAAAATGATATTCTTCTGATCGTCGATGAAATTCAAACCGGCGCCGGACGTACGGGAACGTTTTTTGCGAGCGAAGCTTACGGAATCAAGCCGGATATGATTACATGTGCAAAAGGCATCGGCTCCGGATTTCCGGCAGGAGCCCTTATCGCAGATAAAACATGCGCGGAGTCGTTTTCCCCGGGTACACACGGCAGCACATTCGGCGGCAACCCTCTTGCTTCAGCGGCAGTGAAAGCCACCGTTGAAATTATTCAGGAGACGGCCTTTCTTCAGGAAGTGAAGGCGAAGGGCGCCGTTTTTAAAAAGAGTCTGGAAAAGCTCGTTCCCGAAAGTGCGGATGTCCGGGGAATGGGACTTCTTCTTGGAATTGATTTTCATAAACCGGCAGCACCCTACATTCAGGCACTTCGGGAAAACGGCGTACTCGTTCTCCCGGCAGGGCCGGAAGTCATGCGCATTCTGCCGCCGCTTACCGTAACGGAAATGGAGTGGAGCACATTTATACAGACATTAGCCCACGTGCTGGAGGAGGATCAGTAATGAGTACTGGATACATCGTTTTTGAAACCGGAGAAATATTTGAAGGAGAATGGATCGGAGCAGAGGTGGAGACGAGCGGAGAAGTCGTATTCAATACCGGAATGACCGGCTATCAGGAAATGATTACGGATCCATCCTACAAAGGCCAGATTTTAACGTATTCCTACCCGCTCATAGGAAATTACGGAGCAAACGGCATTGATAACGAAAGCGGGTCCCCGTCCGTGCAGGGAGTATTAACAGGGGAGTCCTGTTTGGACTACTGTCATTTTGAAGCGGTCGGCGGCTTCAGCGACTATTTACAGCAGCACGGCGTTCCCGGTCTCACCGGCGTGGACACACGTGCTGTTGTGAAAGCTGTACGAAGCAGGCCGACTGTCCGTGCGGTCATTACAAAAAATCCAGATACCGTTTCCTTTGAAGAGACGGAATTTCCGGATGGGGAATCCCTGGTTCCTTCCGTTTCCGTCAGCGAACCGCATCATACAAGCGGCGGCAGTCCTCACGTCGTGCTGATGGATTACGGACATAAGCATTCGATTTATCATGCTCTGATCGACGCAGGGTGCAGCGTGACGGTGATGCCTTACAATTCGTCCGCGGAGGCAGTGCGCGGAGTAAATCCCGACGGCGTCCTGTTCAGCAACGGACCGGGAGACCCAATGGACCTGGAGGAACAGTTTGAAAACATCCGCTCCATCACGAAAGACTACCCAAGCCTCGGGATATGCCTCGGTCATCAGCTGATTGCACTTGCTTACGGGGCGTCTTCTGAGAAAATGCTTTTCGGGCACCGCGGCAGTAACCATCCGGTAAAGTATCTTCCTGATGGATCGGTTCATATGACGTCGCAGAACCACGGCTATGTCATTTCTGAAAACAGCCTCGATTCCACGCCGTTTCAGCCGACATTCATCAATGTGAATGACAAATCGGTTGAAGGCATGAAGCATAAAGAGCTGCCGGTCGAGACGGTACAGTTCCATCCGGAAGCCCATCCGGGACCGAGTGACACCCATTTTATCTTCCAATCATTTATCGAAGCATTGACAACAGGAGGCAGGAAGCCATGCACAACAGCCAGTCTATAAAAAAAGTCATCGTGATCGGCTCCGGCCCGATCGTTATCGGCCAGGCGGCAGAATTCGACTATGCAGGCACCCAGGCCTGCCTGGCGCTGAAAGAGGAAGGGATTGAGGTTGTTCTTTTAAATAACAACCCGGCAACCATTATGACAGATGAGCAGATCGCTGATCGTGTCTATCTGGAGCCGCTTACCGTGGAAACGGTGGAAGAGATTATTCAGCTAGAGAATCCGGATGGCCTGATCGGGTCCCTCGGAGGCCAGACCGGGCTGAACCTGACGATGGAACTGGAGGAAAAAGGAATTCTCAACAAGCACGGCGTGAAACTTCTCGGAACGTCGGTTTCCTCTATCAAGCAGGGGGAAGACCGGGAGATGTTCCGTTCACTCATGCATGAGATTCACGAGCCGACACCGGCTTCTGAAATCGTTGAATCCGTCCGTGAAGGCGTCGATTTTGTGGAGAAGATCGGTTATCCGGTCATCCTCCGTCCGGCCTACACACTCGGTGGAGGCGGGGGCGGCTTTGCCTACAGCAGAGAGGAACTGGAAGACAAGCTGTACAAGGCACTGAAGGCGAGCCCCATTCATCAGGTGCTTGTAGAGCGGAGCATTAAAGGATGGAAAGAAGTTGAGTATGAAGTGATGCGCGACGCGAATGATACGTGCATTATCGTCTGCAACATGGAGAATCTGGACCCTGTCGGTGTACACACCGGGGACTCGATCGTCACCGCTCCATCCCAGACGTTAAGCGACCGGCAGTATCAGATGCTGCGTGACTCCTCTTTGAAAGTGATCCGCGCACTCGATGTCATCGGCGGCTGCAATATTCAGTTTGCTGTTCATCCGGAGAAAGAAGAATATGCCATTATTGAAGTCAATCCGCGTGTGAGCCGTTCGTCGGCACTGGCCAGTAAAGCGACAGGATATCCGATTGCCCGTATCGCCGCAAAAGTGGCTGTCGGCTACCAGCTGGATGAAATTATCAATCCGATTACAGGGAACACGTACGCGTCATTTGAACCGGCACTTGATTATATCGTTGTGAAACTGCCGCGTTTTCCGTTCGATAAATTTTCGGAGGCCGACCGCACGCTCGGCACGCAGATGAAAGCGACCGGGGAAGTTATGGCGCTGGACCGCACGTTTGAGGGAGCGATGTTTAAAGCTATACGGTCCCTGGAAATGAACGTGCAGGGACTTCACTGGAAAACGATGCCGCTGCAGACAGACGAGGAGCTGAGAACACTTCTTGAAGAGCCGAATGATCTGCGCCTTTTCGCATTGGCTGAGGCATTCAGAAGAGACTGGAGCGAACAGCATGTTCATGAATTAACCGGAATAGATTTCTGGTACCTGCTGAAGCTGCGCAGCATGACCGCATTGGAAGATGAGGTTCAGAAAAGTGAATGGTCGGAAGCGCTGCTCAAAAAAGCGAAAAAATGGAACCTCGGCGATGCGCGGATAGCAGAACTTACCGGCCGTTCTGAAATGGACATCCGCATGCAGCGTGTGAATGAAAAGCTGTACCCTGGCTACAAGCTTGTTGATACGTGCGCAGGGGAATTTGATGCAGAGACGCCGTATTATTACTCCACCTGGCACGGTGCGGATGAAGTGGAAACGAAGCATGAGAAGAAAAAGCTTCTCGTCATCGGCTCCGGGCCGATCCGTATCGGCCAGGGGGTCGAATTTGATTACTGCTCGGTACACGCTGCAGAAGCGGTAAAAGCCCTCGGCTATGAAGCGGTCGTTATGAACAACAATCCGGAAACCGTCAGTACCGATTATTCCGTGGCGGATTCTCTTTATTTTGAACCGCTTACGACAGAAGACGTCCTGCATGTAGCATGGAAGGAAAAGATCGACGGTGTGCTGCTGCAGTTCGGTGGCCAGACGGCCGTTAATCTTGCAGAAAGCCTGAAAGAGGCCGGGCTGCCGATTCTAGGCACGACACCGGAAGCTATCGACCGTCTGGAAGACCGCGAACAGTTTTATTCGCTGCTGAATGAGCTGAACATTGCCCATATCGAAGGGAATCTTGCAGATTCCGAAGAAGGGCTTCATGAAGCGGCAGCCTCGCTCGGATTTCCAGTTCTCGTACGCCCGTCTTACGTCATTGGCGGCCAGTCGATGTATATCTGCTACGGCCCGAAAGAACTGGATGATTACGTGAAACGGCTTGCCCAGACGACAAATGACCGCTGCTGGCCGCTCCTGGTGGATCGTTTTCTGCCGGGAATGGAATGCGAAGTCGATGTGATCAGTGACGGCAAAGACGTGTTTATTCCGGGTATTTTTGAACACATTGAAAAAGCAGGTGTCCACTCCGGTGACAGCACGACCGTTTTTCCTGCACAGTCACTTTCAAAAGAGCAGGAAAACGAGATTGTATCCATCAGCCGTGCTATCGCAGAGAATGCGCCGGTTTCCGGAATGATGAACATTCAGTTCGTTCTGCACGATAATACGGTTTACGTGCTGGAAGTGAATCCGAGAGCGAGCCGTACGGTGCCGATTATGAGTAAGGTGACAGGCGTGAAAATGGTTGAGGAAGCAGTGAAAGCACAGCTCGGCATTCCGATGCAGCAGACCGGTCTCATGACACCACCGGATCACATCACCGTGAAAGCACCGGTTTATTCCGTAACAAAACTGAAGGGTGTCGACCACGCATTGAGTCCGGAGATGAAATCAACCGGCGAGAAAATCGGCATCGCTGCTACACTGGATGAAGCAGTAGAAAAAGTTTTCCCAGCGGGCGTGGATGTGAAAAATATCTACGTATCCGCCTCAGAGCGTTCACGGGAGGAGCTGCTCCCGGTATTTCAGAAGCTGGATGCCCATCTGGCTGCTTCGAAGGGAACGAAAGCGTTTCTTGAAGTGCATCATATAGACGCAGAGCTTCTGGACGATTTATCCGAGATCGAAAAACGGATGAAAAACGGGGAGCTGGATGTCGTCATCAATATACCGAAGCAGGGAAGAAATCCAGGATCGTTCGGCTTTCAGGTCCGGGAGCTGGCTGCCGCCTACTCCGTCACCTGCTTCACGCACGCAGATACAGCGGCACTTTATTTTCAAAGCAGACCGGAAAAAACAACGCCGGTCGCCGTGCAGGATCTTTCGTTAAAACAAAAGGAGCGCGCATAATATGACACAGCATCTACTGAAAATAACAGACGTGACAAAAGACGAATTAATGGACCTTCTCGATGATGCCAAAATCATGAAGCAGCAGGTGAAGGAGGGGGTCCCGCACCCCCACCTTGCGGGAAAGACACTCGGAATGATCTTTGAAAAAGCGTCCACCCGCACACGTGTCTCTTTCGAAGTCGGCATGACACAGCTCGGCGGCCATGCGATTTTTCTCAGCTCCAAAGACATGCAGCTCGGACGCGGAGAGTCCGTTCATGACACAGCGAAAGTGCTCTCCCGGTATGTGGATGGCGTAATGATCCGCACGTTCGGACACGACATGGTGGAGTCATTTGCAGCACATTCCGATGTTCCTGTCATTAACGGTCTGACCGACGAGCATCATCCAACGCAGGTGCTAGCCGACCTGATGACGATCCAGGAGCACAAAGGGACGCTGGAAGGGCTGACGATGGCGTTTATCGGCGACGGCAACAACAATATGACCCACTCTCTGATTCAGGGTGCTGTATTATCCGGTATGAATATGCACGTGGCGAGCCCGGAAGGCTATGAACCGGACGCAGGAGTCTGGAAAGAAGCAGAAGCTTCGGGCACGGTTTTCTTCTCCCACGATCCTTCCGAAGCGGTGAAAGAAGCAGACGTGGTCGTAACAGATGTGTGGACGAGCATGGGGTCGGAGTCGGAGACAGAAGGGCGGCTGAAAGCATTTGAAGGATACCAGGTAAACGAAGCACTGATGAGCAGCGCAGCTGCGGATGCACTGTTTCTGCACTGCCTGCCGGCCCACCGTGGGGAGGAGGTTTCCGCCGGTGTCATCGATGGTCCTCAGTCGGCTGTATTCGACGAAGCGGAGAACCGCCTGCACGCACAGAAAGCGCTGTTGAAAAAACTTCTCTGACGAATTTGTATTTTTTTGTTGCTTTCTGCATAAAGATACGTTACTATCTATATAAATACTAATTGAGGAGAGGTTATTCATGAGCAAAGGAAAGGTAGTACTCGCATATTCCGGAGGACTTGATACTTCCGTATGCATTAAATATCTACAGGAAGAATATGGTTATGAGGTTATCGCTCTCGGACTGGAAGTCGGGGAAGGCAAAGATCTTGATGCGCTGAAGGAAAAAGCACTGGAAGTCGGCGCAGAAAAAGCCGTCATCATTGATGCAAAGGAGCTTCTCGCTGAAGAGTATCTGCTTCCGGCGCTTCAGGCAAACTCTCTCTATGAAGGGAAATACCCGCTGTCGTCCGCGCTGTCCCGTCCGCTGATTTCCAAACTTCTCGTGGAAGTGGCAGAGCAGGAAGGAGCCGTGGCCGTAGCGCACGGCTGTACCGGTAAAGGAAACGATCAGGTACGCTTTGAAGTGTCGATTCAGGCGCTCAATCCGGATCTCGACGTCATCGCTCCGGTACGCGAGTGGGGCATGAACCGTGAAGAAGAGATTGAATACGCGAAAGAAAAAGGTATTAAAGTACCTGTTAATGTGGAAAAGCCATATTCCATCGATGCGAACATCTGGGGCCGTGCGTGTGAGGCCGGAGTGCTTGAAGATACGTGGAAAGAGGCACCGGAAGAAGCATTTGACTGGACGGCGAACATTGCAGATACACCGGATGAGCCGGAATACGTGGAAATAGGATTTGAACACGGAAAGCCGGTATCACTGAACGGCGAAAAGAAACCGCTCGTCTCCATCATTCAGGAGCTGAACAAAACGGCCGGCATCCACGGTGTGGGGCGTATCGACCACATTGAAAACCGTCTCGTCGGTATCAAAGCGCGTGAAGTGTATGAAAATCCAGGAGCGCTCGTTCTGATCAATGCGCATAAAGAAATGGAATTTCTTACGCTGACAAAAGAAGTCACGCAGTTTAAAACATCGGTGGAGCAGAAGTTCACGCAGCTGATCTATGACGGTCTCTGGTATTCTCCGCTCAAAGATGCACTGTACAGCTTCATTTCTGAAACACAGAGCCAGGTAAACGGCAAAGTCCAGGTGAAGCTCTGGAAAGGAACGCACACCGTAGTGGCCCGTCACTCAGAGAACAGCCTGTACAATGAAGAGCTTGCTACGTACTCGAAAGGTGATGCGTTTGATCACAATGCAGCGCTCGGATTCATCAAGCTTTGGGGACTGTCGACTAAGACTTATTCCCAGGTGAACAAAAAGAAGAATCTCGTCGAGTCGAAATAAACGAAGGAAGGCAGCCGGGCGGCGTCAGCAAAACTGCACGCCGTTCCGTTTTCCCCGCGGTGACACTTCCGTCACGGCGGGGTTTGTTTTTTCAGGAAAGACAGGTATACTTATGAAGGAGACTTTTGGAAAGGCGGTTTGATTATGTCGAAATTATGGGGCGGCCGATTTACAAAGCCGACGAATAAAATTGTGGAAGAGGAAACAGCTTCCATCGGATTTGATTATAAGCTTGCGGATCAGGATATCCGCGGCAGCAGAGCGCACGTTCGGATGCTTGCTTCGAGCGGTATCGTGACAGAAGAGGAACGGGATACGATTCTCGACGGACTGAGTGCCGTAGCAGAGAAGCTGAAAGCAGGAAAGCTTACATTTTCCGCAGAAAACGAAGATATTCATATGAACATTGAAAAATTTCTGATCGATGAGATCGGCCCGGTCGGCGGGAAGCTCCATACCGGTCGGAGCAGGAACGATCAAGTCGCCACGGATATGCACTTATACTTAAGAGATCATACGGAAGCAGTTATCAGCCTGGTGGAAGAGGTGCAGAAAGCGATCTATACGCAGGCAGAGCAGAACGTCGATACGCTGATTCCCGGCTATACACATCTGCAGCGGGCGCAGCCGGTTTCCTTTGCGCATCATCTTCTGACGTATTTCTGGATGCTGGACCGGGACCGCGGACGTCTTCTGGACAGCCTGAAGCGGACGAACATTTCTCCGCTCGGTGCCGGTGCGCTTGCCGGGACGACGTTTCCGATCGATCGTCATCAGACGGCAGAGGAGCTCGAGTTCGACCGGGTCTATCCTAACAGCATGGATGCCGTCAGCGACCGGGATTTCATACTGGAGTTTATGTCGGCCGCGTCGATTATGATGATGCACATTTCCCGGTTATCCGAAGAGCTCGTTTTATGGAGCAGCCAGGAATTCCAGTTTGTTGAACTGGATGACTCATTCTGCACCGGCTCCTCCATCATGCCGCAGAAGAAAAATCCGGATGTTCCGGAACTGCTTCGGGCCCGGACCGGCCGCGTGTATGGCAACCTCATGGGGCTGCTTACGGTCCTGAAGGGGCTTCCGCTCGCTTACAACAAAGATATGCAGGAAGATAAGGAAGGCATGTTCGACACCGTGGAAACAGTAGAAGCGGCGCTTCAGATGCTCGCTCCGATGATCGAAACAATGACCGTAAATACGGGCGAAATGACGAAAGCCGTATCGGAGGACTTTTCCAACGCAACCGATATCGCCGACTATCTGGTCACGAAGGATGTGCCGTTCCGGGAGGCGCACGAAGTCATCGGAAACATTGTCCTGACAGCGATCCAGCAGAAAAAATTCCTTCTGGACCTTACGCTTGATGAATACAAGCAGTTCCACACGGCCTTTGAGGCAGACATTTTTGATGTGCTGAAGCCTTCCGAAGTCGTCCGGAACCGCAACAGTTACGGAGGAACCGGTCAGGAGCAGGTGCGCCGGCAGCTGGAGGAAGCAGCCAAAAGTTTCGAATAGTCTGTAAACAGCGTGATTTTCACCGGAGATCATGATACAATAAGGCTCATTCCCAACAACCAGCCACACCCCGTTCATAACTGAGCGGGGAAGTTATAAGTTGAAATTCAGGCAGAAGAAAGGAAGATATGTAATGGAAGCGACGGTAGCGATCACAAAAGCAGAAACGCTGAAGCCAAAACCGGATCCCGAAACTCTTCAGTTTGGAAAAACGTTCACAGACCATATGTTTACGATGCAGTACTCTTCGGAAAAAGGCTGGTTCTATCCGGAAATTAAACCGTACGCTCCGGTGGAAATCGATCCGGCCGCAATGGTGTTTCACTACAGCCAGAGCGTGTTTGAAGGACTGAAGGCATATAAAAACGAAGACGGAGAAGTGATTCTGTTCCGCCCCGAGGAGAATTTTAAGCGGCTGAACCGGTCCAATAAGCGGCTCAGCATTCCACCGGTCAATGAGGAACTGGCGCTCGATTATCTCCGCCAGCTGCTCGAGCTTGAAAAAGACTGGATTCCTACAGCGGAGGGAACGTCTCTCTACATCCGGCCGTTTATTATCGCAACGGAGCCGAGCCTGCAGGTTGCGCCCGCCCACCGGTATCAGTTCTTTATTATTATGTCACCAGTCGGGTCCTACTATCCGGAAGGGATTCACCCTGTCAGCATTATGGTGGAAGATCATTTCACGCGTGCAGCACGCGGTGGTACCGGCACGGCCAAAACCGGTGGTAACTATTCGGCCGGATACAACGCGCAGGCGAAAGCGTCCCAGGAAGGGCATGCGCAGGTGCTGTGGCTTGATGGTGTGGAGAAAAAATACGTCGAAGAAGTCGGCAGTATGAACGTGTTCTTCAAAATTGACGGTGAAGTCGTGACGCCACAGCTGAACGACAGTATTCTGCAGGGGGTGACGAGAAAATCGGTCATCGAACTGCTGGAACACTGGAGTGTTCCGGTAACAGAGCGGAAAATTACGATGCAGGAAATATTTGATGCGCACCGGGAGGGAAAGCTGGAAGAGGCGTTCGGCTCCGGTACGGCGGCAGTGATTTCCCCGATTGGTGAATTGACGTGGAAAGGGGAAACCATGATCGTCAACGGCCGTGAGACAGGAGATACGACTCGCGATCTGTATCAGACGCTCACCCGTATTCAAACAGGAAAACAAGACGATCCGTTCAACTGGGTCATGAAAATTTAGAAAAAGATAAAGATAGATGACAGAAGGGCGCCATCCTGAGACAATAATAGTCTCCGGGTGGCGTTTTTTCCCGGATACCATGTATTTCAGGAGGACTTCAATGCGAACACTTGCCGTTCTGCCATGCGGGAAACAGAAAATTTGGAAGCATCACCCGGAATCCGGGCCTGCTTTCGCAGCAGAAGCATATACAGGGACGCTTCACCGGTATATGCAGTCTTATGCACGATTTCATGCAGATGACTTCTGCATTTTATCCGCCCTGCACGGATTTCTTCTGCCTGAAGATATTGTACCGGAAGACTATGACCGCAGTTTTTCCCAGCCGCCGTCGGAGACCATTTCAACGGGTGAGCTCACACGGCAGTTTCATGAAAAAGGGCTGGATGCTTTTGACCGGTATATGATGATGACCGGAAGAAAATATGAGAAGGTAGTAAAAGGGATTATTCCTGAAGAGCGGCGGACCTATCCACTGGAAGGTCTCGGCGGCATCGGATATATACTGAACTATTTAAAAAAAGAGGAGGCGGATCGGTACTGATGTTATACTCTATGGACCCGATTCTTCCCGAGCATCCGGTTATTCTGCTGCTCGGTTCGATGCCGGGAGCGAAGTCGCTTGAAACGCAGCAGTACTATGCGCATCCACGCAACCATTTCTGGCCGATTTTAGAGCGTGTGACAGGAATCCCATTCACAGCGTCAGATTATGAAACAAAAGTGAAGCTTTTAAAAGAGCACCGGATTGCGCTGTGGGATGTTATCGGCTCCTGCGAACGGGAGGGGAGCCTCGACAGCAGGATAAAGAAGGAGAATCCAAACGATATAGGGGGCATATTCAAAAAATATACTAAAATCCGGGCCTGCGGATTAAATGGAACGAAAGCATACACGTCCTTTACGAAATATGTGACGGGCGATGAAGTTTACATAACAAAATTACCGTCAACCAGCCCGATTCCCGGTAAAAACGTACTCTCTTTTGAAGAGAAAGTGGAAGTGTGGCGGGATTTTCTTCAGCCTTATTTAAAGCAAACAATATAAAACGAAACTGAACTGGAAAGGAATGACTGCTATGAAAAAGCTGATCGTCATCGATGGATTCAACCTGTTGAGCCGAGGCTATTTCGCTACGTCCTACGGGCGTCCCGAGGAGGAGCTTCCGGTCAATGATAAAGGAGAGTACATTAATGCGCTCCGCGTATTTTTTGCAAAAATGAACCAGCTTGAGCGCCAGCTTGGAGCATCACATATCAGCGTTGCATGGGACGGAAAAAGAGAGGATACGACACGGAACCAGCAGCACACTTTTTATAAAGCGCAGCGGAAAGACCTTCCGAAAGCATTAATCAGCCAGTATCATACTGCCAGCACCGTCCTCAATAATATGGGCATTCATCACACGAATGTCACAGGATTTGAAGCGGATGACATTATCGGTGCCTTTTCCAAACGTGCGGACGAAAATCTTCATGTGTATATGTACAGTAACGACAGGGATTTATTTCAGCTGCTGAATCTGCATACAGATCAGCTGTTCATGAAGAAAAAGCAGGAAATTCATTATACTGTAGACGATTTTAAGCGGGATTATGAAATTGAGCCGTACCAGTGGGTGGACGTCAAGGCACTTCTTGGGGACCCGAGCGACAATATTCCGGGATGCCCGGGTGTCGGAGAAAAAGCCGCGCTGCCGTTAATTAAGCAGTACGTAACGGTGGAAGAGCTTTACGAAAAGCTGGACGAGCTGGATCCACTGTTTAAGCGGTATTACAAAAAGCTTGCAGCCGGCGAGGAAAATGTAAAGATCAGCAAAGAGCTTGCGGCAATTGATCCCGAGGTGAAGGAAATTCTGGAGCTGGATATCGACGAGCTTGGCGTATCCGACCCGGAACTGCGTCAGGAAGTATTGGAAGAGGCAGGAATCGTCAAAGCGCCGTTCGGCGGGTAAGGAGGCATTTATGCGGATTGTTTCGCTCTGTCCGAGTAACACCGAGCTGCTATATTATGCAGGACTCGGAAAACAGCTGGTTGGTGTCGATAACTACAGTGACTGGCCTGTGGAGGTGAAGCGGCTCCCTCAGCTTGGGCCTGATTTATCGATTGATATGGATAAAACAGCTTCGCTGAAGCCGGATATGATCTATGCCTCCCTTTCTGTACCCGGCATGGAGAAAAATATTGAAGAACTTGAAAAACGCCGGCTGCCGTATACCATTGTCCGCAATCCGGAAACCCTCTCTGAAGTAGGGACGGCATTAAAAGAGATCTGCGAAGGCATCGGGAACCCGGACCGTGGAGAGCTTCTGGAAAAAGCGTACCTGGAGCATCTGGAGCAGTACCGCCAACAGAGCAGCGGGATACAACATCGTCCTGCCGTTTACTGGGAATGGTGGCCGAAACCCGTTTTCACCCCCGGGGCGCGGAACTGGCTGACCGAATTAACCGAACTTGCCGGCGGAGTCAATGTCTTTGCCGGTGAAGATACAGCCTCTGTGCAGACGACCTGGGAGGAGGCAGCCGGGCGCATGCCGGATACAGCACTGTTTGCCTGGGTGGGGGTGGATCCGGAAAAAGTGACGAAAAAAGCGATTATGCAGAGACCCCGGGCCGAATTATTAGAAACAATGAACTGGCACATCGTAGAGGAAGCACTGTTCTGCCGGCCGTCTCCGAGACTTCTGGCTGGTCTGGCCAAAGCGGCGCACCTGCTTCATCCCGATCGGTTTCCGGTTCCAGATGGAGACGAAGATGCGTTTCTTTTCCGGATATAGCTGTTAATCAAGAAATCGTGCCCGGTCGGCTTTCGACGGAATGCCGCAGACGCTTTTTTTCCCGAACAGCTGAAACCGGTGTTCTGCGATCCAGTTGTATACAGGGTCCCGGACAAACCGCGGCAGCCATTTGAAAATGGCTGCCGCTTTAGCCGGCCAGCCGAGAAGAGCCGCGGTTTCAAGTGCCGCATCGGAGCGGATAAATACACGTCCGTCCGCACGAAGCAGAACAACCGAATCAATGTCTTCTGTATTCGTTTCTTTTCTAAGCCTGCTTCCTGCTTCTGACTGCAGCGAAGCGAACTGGAACTGTTCTTTTTTATCCAGTTGAAGAATCGAGCGGACAGAGCGGTCGCAGAGCTCGCATTCACCGTCAAACAATAAAATATGAGTGGGCATGAACGAAACCTCCTGAAAACGCAGAGATTCTCTTCTCTGCGTTTTTCTTTATCGTACGTGTTTTCCCCTTCATCTGTCCAGTCAGAACCATTCAGTGGAAATCTGAAAGGGCGGATGCTGGATCATGCGGAAGATACTAAATACTCAATTTGTATCCTATCCTGTTTTATTCTGTTTTTCGAAATGGCTGAAAGCATTGAGCCTCAAGGGTTTACAGACGATATTCAGCAGCAGGCTTCATTGATATCGCAAGATACTAAATGAGTGTGATAGTATAATACAGGGGAGTGAGTCAGCCACATGGAAAAAATACGAATCGCCGAAGATATATTTGTAACCGAAAAACAGAAGGAGTCGCTGGAAGCACAGCTCGGAAGCCACGAATTTAAGCGCAGGCTCGATCAGCTGCAGAAGCTGAAAGACAGCGGGAAAAGGCCGAAAATCATGCGCTCGGATTTCCAGGCACTTTCGGCGATGGCGCCGAGGACGGTGGAGCCGATCCGGGACCGGGACAAAATCGAAAAAATGAAAAAGGCTCTCCGCAGAAACGGAGAGCGCAATTACATGCTGTTTTTAACCGGATTAAATACCGGGCTCCGGATCGGTGACCTGCTGCCATTAACGGCGGGCGATGTCCGGAGACGAAAATACATCGTGTTAAAAGAAGAAAAAACAAACAAAGCGAAACGGTTTGCATTAAACCAGGGGATCCGCAGGGAGCTCGATGAATATACGCGGGGCATGACGGATAAAGAGTACCTATTTGCGTCGAGAAAATCCGGCAGGCCCATCAAGCGGGACCGGGCCTATAAAATTCTCCGCCATGCAGCCGAAGAAGCAGGGTGTGACTTTGTCGGCACCCACACGCTCAGGAAGACGTTCGGCTATCATTTTTACAAGCAGTATAAAGATGCATCCATGCTTCAGCAGATATTTAATCATTCCTCCCAGAGCATCACGCTCCGCTATATCGGGATTTCCCAGGAGGAGATCGATGACGCGATGGATGATTTCATTCTTTAGCAAGCAGCCGTTTAAAAATCGGCGGGACAAGGAGAAGGATGAGCAGAATACGAAACAGCTGGAGGCTCGTTACGACAGCTGCGTCTGCTCCGACTGCTCCGGCTGTCAGCACCATTTCCACAAGCCCGCCCGGCGCGGTGGACAACAGCGCAGTAGCAATGTCCATGCCGGTCCAGAACATGAGTAAAACACCCATGGCAGCACTGAACAGGATAAGCGAAAGCGCCATCGTGAAAAAGTACGTGCTCCGCTTTCCGGCATAGGCGATATCCGTAAACGATATCGATATACCGAGGGATACGCCGACAGCAGCCTGGGCAGCCAAAAACATCGTCTCCGGAACGGGAGGGAGCGCTGTGCCGGAGAGCTGGAGTGCGATGACGAAAAGAAGCGGCACCAGTACCATGCCGGCCGGCACAGCTTTTCGGAGCACCCATCCTCCCGCGATGGCTGCAGCGAGCCAGACGGTACCTGATGATACATAGGAAGCCTCGACTGCCGGCGCAGAAAACATCGTTTCCGTTCCAGAGCTGCCGGAAGCAAAAATCATGGTCATGGCGGCTGGTACGAGAAAAAGAACCATGACGAGGCGGATCGTCTGCGATACGATCACGATGGAAGGGTCGGCCCGCACCGTTTCTGCGGCAATGACCATTTCGGAAAGCCCGCCCGGCACCGCTCCATAGATGGCTGCCTGCTTCTGGATACCGGTCCGCCTGCTGATGAGCCAGCCGAAACATGCGCCGAAAGCGATGGTAAAGCAGGTTAGAAGCAGGTAGGGGGGAAGGATTGGAGCAGCCTGGGAGAACGTATCCGCGGTAAATGTCATGCCGAACGTGATCCCGAGAATACCGAGGCCCGCCTGTTTAACCATATCCGGTACTGCCGGACCCGGTTTCACATATTCTTTTAGGAGGAGCGCTGCAGTTAACGGGCCGAGCATCCATGGAAGCGGGAGTGACAACATGCTAAAAATACTTCCACCCACTACAGCAGCTGCAAAACTTACTAAAAAAGACAATCCGATCACCAACATGTTTATGATTTAGTTTATGTACCTGAACGTGGAAGAGCACGCAGCCGAACGGGCTGCGTGCTTTTTCACCATCAGGAGGAAACGTGGCTTTTCAACGTATCCTGTATGCTTTTTTCGATACGGGTCAAACCTTCGCGCAGGTCTTCGTCGGAAATATTGATCGGCGGAAACAGTTTGAACACTTCGTCGCTGCCGCCGGCCGTTTCCATAATAAGTTTATGTTCAAACGCATGCTCGGCGACTTTCTCGCTGAAGCCTTCCACATCTGAGGCGATGCCCTGCATCAGACCGCGGCCTTTACGCCGCCCTTTCATATCCGGATATTTGGCAATCATTTCATTCAGAAAATCTTCGACCACAGCTGCTTTGCGCTGGATGGACGCTTCAAAATCCGGATCGGCCCAGTATTTGAGGGATTCCACCGCCGTAATAAATGCGGGATTGTTTCCGCGGAACGTTCCATTATGCTCTCCCGGGATCCAATCGTCCAGTTCCGGTTTAATCAGCGTAACAGCAAGCGGCATGCCGTAGCCGCCGATGGATTTTGACAGGCAGATTATATCCGGAGATATGCCGGCAGGCTCGAAGGAAAAGAACGTACCGGTGCGGCCGACGCCGGCCTGGACATCATCGATGATCATCAGAATGCCCCACTCACGGCAGATCTCCTCCAGCCGTTTGATCCAGGACATTCTGGCTGCATTGATGCCGCCTTCTCCCTGTACCGTTTCCAGAATGACGGCTGCAGGCACCGCAACACCGCTTCCGTTATCCTGAAGGAAACGTTCAAAATAGTGAAGGGAATCGTGTGTATCCTCCTCCATAAAATCATCGTAAGGCATCGTTACGGTATGGTTCAGCGGGATACCTGCGCCGCGGCGCTTCATGGAGTTTCCGGTAACAGAAAGGGCGCCGACAGTCATTCCGTGAAATCCGTTTGTAAAGCTGACGATTTCCGTTCTGCCGGTCATTTTGCGTGCAAGCTTCAGCGCGCTTTCGACCGTATTTGTACCGGTCGGTCCGGGAAACATCACTTTGTAGTCCATGTGGCGTGGCTTTAAGATAACGTCCCGCAGCGTTTCAAGAAACGCAACTTTCGCCGTAGATGCCATATCAAGTGAATGCGTAATACCGTCGTCTTTAATGTATTCAACGAGCTTTTTCTTCATGTTGTCATCATTATGTCCATAGTTAAGCGCTCCGGCTCCAGAGAAAAAGTCCAGGTACTCAGCGCCTTCTTCATCCCAGATGCGGCACCCTTTCGCTTTGGTGAACACAGCGGGAAAGCTGCGGACGTAGCTTCGTACACTGGATTCCATATCATGAATAATCGCTAAACGGTCTTCCATTTAATCTGCCTCCTTTTTTTGAGAGCCGGCGTAGGGGAACGGGCCGATCCGGTACGTAAATTCTGCTTCGCCGGAATCGCCGGGAAATACGTCTGCAGGAAATGTTTCCGTTACGGTAAATTCGGTGTTTCTCGTCTCAGCAATTTTTTTGAAAAGAGCCTGGGATGCTTTGTTGTCTTTTGTAATCGTCGCTTCGACATACGAAACGTCTTCCATCACCGGCCTGGAAAGCAGTGTATCCAGCATCCGGAAGGCAAGGCCCCGGCCGCGCTGGGATGCATCAACCCCAACCTGCCAGACGAAGTAGACGTCCGGATTATCCGGCTGGATAAATCCGGTCACAAAACCGACGACGTCATCTTTTTCTTTTACAGTCATGCATGTTTCACTGAAATATTCGGCCATCATAACGTACTTATAGGCTGAGTTTAAATCCAGTGATGTTTTTTTCGCGAGTGCCCACATTTTTTGACCATCTTCTTTGGAAGGGGCTTCAAAAACAAGCGATTCTTTCAATGAATGATCTCCCATGGCAGTCACCCTTTTTAAGTTAGTGGAAATAATAAGTACAGCATATATATACCCTGTTTTCAGAAGATTTAATCACTAATTCAAAGAAAAAGTCACCACACCCGGAATAGATGTGGTGACTTTTCGTGGATCAGCTGTCTTTCGCAGCAAGCTTGCGTCGTTTTTCTTCGCGCTCACGTGTACTCTTATCGAGTACTTTTTTGCGGAGGCGGATCGATTCCGGAGTGACTTCGCAGTACTCATCGTCATTCAGGAATTCGAGCGCTTCTTCCAGCGTAAGAATACGCGGGCGCTTCATCGTAACGGTCTGGTCTTTCGTTGCCGATCGGATGTTGGTCTGCTGCTTCATTTTCGTAATGTTGACTGTCAGGTCATTGTCGCGGTTGTGCTCGCCGACAATCATTCCTTCGTAAATTTCCGTACCGGCTTCAAGGAAGAGCGTACCGCGGTCTTCAATCTGAAGCATGCCGTACCCGGTTGTCTTACCGGCTTCCATGGAAACGAGAACACCCTGACGACGGCCGCCGACAAAGCCCTGTGCTCTCGGGCGGTAACTGTCAAAGGAATGATTAATGATGCCATATCCCTTTGTCTGAGACATAAATTCCGTGGAGTAGCCGATCAGTCCGCGGGAAGGAACGAGAAATTCCAGCCGCACCTGTCCGTCTCCTTTATTAATCATGTTCAGCATTTCGCCTTTTCTTTCTCCGAGAGATTCCATGACTGAGCCCGTGTAGTCTTCAGGTACATCCACCTGGACGCTTTCGAATGGCTCACACTTTACGCCGTCAATTTCTTTGACGATAACTTCCGGCTTGGAAACCTGAAGCTCATATCCTTCGCGGCGCAGGTTTTCAATAAGGATGGAAAGGTGCAGTTCGCCGCGTCCGGAAACAGTCCATGCGTCCGGAGACGAGGTAGGTTCCACGCGGAGACTGACGTCAGTTTCCACTTGAGTCAGAAGACGTGCTTCAATTTTGCGGCTCGTGACGTGATCGCCTTCGCGGCCGGCAAACGGACTGTTATTAACGAGAAACTTCATCTGGAGCGTCGGTTCGTCAATACGGACAAGTTCCATCTGCTCCGGATGGTCCGGAGGGCAGATTGTATCGCCGACCATGATGTCTTCGATACCGGATAGTGCGACCAGATCACCGGATTCCGCTGTCTGAATTTCTTCTTTTTTCAGACCGAAGAAACCGAACATTTTCGTAATGCGGAATGATTTCTGCGTTCCGTCGCGCTTGATGAGTACCGCCTGGTCTCCGACGTTCAGTGTTCCACGGAAAACGCGGCCGATACCAATACGGCCGAGGTATTCATTGTAGTCAAGCATCGTCACCTGAAACTGAGCCGGCTCTTCGCGCGTATCTTTCGGCGCCGGAACATTTTCGATAATGGACTTAAACAGAACATTCATGTTCTCATCCTGCTTTTCCGGGTCATTACTTGCTGTTCCGTTGATCGCGGAAGCATAAACGACAGGGAAGTCAAGCTGGTCTTCATCTGCATCAAGTTCGATGAACAGATCGAGTACTTCATCGACGACTTCGTCGGGACGTGCCATCGGCCGGTCAATTTTATTCAGCACGACAACCGGCGTCAGCTTCTGTTCGAGTGCCTTTTTCAGCACGAAGCGTGTCTGCGGCATGCAGCCTTCAAACGCATCGACAACGAGTAATACACCGTCCACCATTTTCAGGATTCGTTCCACTTCACCACCGAAATCAGCGTGTCCGGGAGTGTCGAGAATGTTGATCCGCTTTTCTTCGAACTTGACTGCGGTATTTTTTGCAAGAATCGTTATTCCGCGTTCTTTCTCTATATCATTGTTGTCCATTGCCCGCTCAGCAACCTGTTCGTGGTCTCCAAAAGTACCTGACTGCTTAAGCAGCTCGTCCACCAGTGTCGTCTTTCCGTGGTCTACGTGGGCGATAATAGCAATGTTGCGTAAATCTTCTCGTACGTTCATTCAATAAAACGCTCCTGTCTTGTTTAGATTACATCTGTCCTAGTATAGCACAGGAGCGGATGAATATCATCTTACTTTTCTTCAGAGAGTGGAAGTGAGCCTTTCTGCTGTCCATTTCCCTGCAGGATATATTTCCATGTCGTCAGCGCATCAAGCCCCATCGGCCCCCGAGCGTGAAGCTTCTGTGTGCTGATACCGACTTCGGCACCGTAGCCGAATTCTTCGCCGTCGGTAAACCGCGTGGAGGCGTTATGGTAAAGGGCAGCTGCGTCGATACGTTCAAAAAATAAATCGGCATGTGCCTGGTCGGGTGTAATGATTGCTTCGGAATGGTTCGTTGTGTACGTACTGATGTGATCGAGTGCTTCGTAAATGTCTTCTGCAATTTTGACGGTGATTTTCAAATCGTTGAATTCCTGCTCAAAATCTTCCGGTGAGGCCGGCTGAATCCGTGCATCCATCCGGCAGGCAGTTTCACAGCCGGTTACCGTAACACCGTGCAGTTCCATGTCATTGATAACCGAGGAAAGGTGGGACATCGCCCATTCACGGTGGATGACGAGGTTTTCAATGGCATTGCAGACAGAAGGACGCTGCACTTTCGCATCGACGGCAAGCGTTCTAGCAAGGCGTACATCTGCCTGCGCATCAATATACATATGACAGTTGCCGGCACCGGTTTCAATGACCGGAACGAGAGATTTTTCGACGACCGTGTCAATGAGCTTTTTACTGCCTCTTGGAATGAGTACATCGACGAGACCACGGGCCTGAAACAATTCATTCGTGAGGGAGCGGTCCGTGTTTTCAATAAGCTGCACCGCATCCTCCGGATAACCGGCTCCTGCGGCTGCTTTTCGAATAACATCGACGATTTGTTTGTTGGAGTGAATCGTGCTGGACGAACCGCGCAGCAGCACAGCATTTCCTGTCTTTAACGCGAGAGCGGAAATGTCGACGGTGACGTTCGGCCGTGCTTCATAGATCACTCCGACAACGCCGAGCGGTACTTTCCATTCACTGATAACGAGTCCATTCGGCCGTTCCCAGCTCCTAGGGTCGGAACTCAGCGGATTCGGAAGAGAAGCCACGGCTTTACAGGCTTCAGCAATATGGAGAAGACGCTCCTCCGTCAGTTTCAGGCGGTCGATGAGCGACTCCGGCATCCCGGACTCTACAGCAGCAGATACATCGGCTTCATTCGCTTCCAGAATCCGCTGTTTCTCATCAAGCAGGGCAGCGGCAATCGCATGTAACGCTTCCTGCCGGTCTGCTTCTGAATAGGATGTCAGCCTCCGGGCTGCTAATTTCGCTTTTTTTCCTTTTTCAAGAACTTCACTCATGTTCTGTATGCTCCTTTCTGGCTTGAGAATCAGCAAGACGGACCCAGTGATCCCGGTGGATGACGAGCGGCGAAGGGGAGATGCCTGCTTTTTCCCGTAAGCGGGAAGCGGCTTCCGCAGCTCTTCCTTTTCCGATCAGCACGCCATCCTGATTGTACACATCGACGACATCACTCTCCTGGAAGTGCCCGTCCATTTGACTCACACCGACCAGGAGAAGGCTTCTGCCGTGTTTTAACAGTGCTTCCTCCGCTCCGTCATCAACGAGCACCCGTCCTTTTGGTGCAGCATGGTAGGCAATCCACTGCTTTTGAGTTTTCATCTGTCCGGAGCGCTGCGGATGTATATACGTTCCGGAGCGTCCGGATCCCTCTGCGACAGCAGTGATCGGCTCTTTTTCATTGTACGTGCCGACGAAGACACGAGCGCCCATTTCCTGAGCTGCCTGGGCGGCACGCAGCTTGGAGCGCATACCACCTGTTCCGAGGCCGGAAGTAGATCCGTCTGCGTTTTTAAATAAAGACGGCGGAAGGTGGGAGAGTGTTTCATATTTAACGGCTTCCGGGTCCACTGCCGGATTGGCGGAATAAATACCGTCTACATCGGTCATTAAAATAAGCGTATCGGCATGAACAGCTCCGGCAATAAGTGCGGAGAGCATATCATTGTCCCCGAATGTAAGCTCGTCGACGGCCGTGGAGTCGTTTTCGTTAATAATCGGCAGAATCCCCCGGCGGAGCAGCTCTTCCAGAACGGCAGTTACATTCTGGTAATGCTCCCCGTTTTGAAAATCATGCCTTGTCAGCAGAAGCTGTGCAGCAGTTACCCCGTACTGCTGCAGAGAGAAACGGTAATGCTGCATGAGAAGACTCTGCCCGACAGCTGCAGCTGCCTGCTTGCCCTGGATCGTTTCCGGACGGGAGTGATAGCCGATCTCCCGGAACCCTGCAGCCACCGAACCGGAAGAGACAACGATCAGTTCATGACCGCTTTTGACAGCTTCCTGAAAGGCATGGCAGAACTTGGCCAGTTTCAAAGGGGAGAGAGTGCCATCCGCCTCCGTCAAAGAACTGCTCCCAATTTTAATCACTATCCGCTGTTTCATATGCGTAACCCCACTTTATTCAGTATAGAAGGAAATATCGAATCCTGTGTTCCTCCATCCACTCCACCGGTTAATCTGTATCATTTGGAGGCGGAAGATACAAAAAATGCGCTCTTCATCCTCAAGAAAAGGACGAAGAGCGCAAGCCCGCCGCGGTACCACCTTCGTTGACCGCATACGCAGTCCACTTTAATCCGGATAACGGCGGAATCCGTTCCGTACGCTGTAAAGCAGGTTCGGCTGCTCCGTTCTGATCCGCCTTCTCAGCTCATGGGCGGAATCTCTGGCAGGGGAGGGGAGCCTACTGATCTTCTGTACGGGAAAGTGACTCTATTATTGATAATTGTCTGACTTTTGTCAAGGGCTTGCCGTTAATTAATCAATGATTGAAGCGGCGCTGGAATTCTGCCTCCGCGCTCCATCATTCTGCTGGAGCTGTATGGGTTCATTCCCATGACCGGAGCACGGCCGAGAAGGCCGCCGAATTCCACCATGTCGCCTTCACTCCGTCCCGGTACCGGAATGACCCGCACCGCAGTCGTTTTTTTATTGATCATGCCGATCGCCATTTCATCTGCGATCATGCCTGCGATCGAATCGGCCGGCGTATCGCCGTTGACTGCAATCATATCGAGGCCGACGGAGCACACACACGTCATCGCTTCCAGCTTCGAAAGCGTGAGCGAATTATCTTCAATCCCTTTAATCATTCCGTTATCTTCCGAAACTGGGATGAATGCTCCGGACAATCCGCCGACGTAGGAACTGGCCATGGCGCCGCCTTTTTTCACAGCGTCATTCATCAGTGCCAGTGCAGCGATCGTACCGTGTGTTCCGACCCGCTCCAGCCCGATTTCCTCCAGTATTTCTGCTACGGAGTCATTCATGGCATTGGTCGGTGCGAGAGACAGATCCATTATACCGAACGGAACGTTCAGGCGTGAGGCTACTTCACGGCCGATCAGCTCTCCTGCGCGTGTGATTTTAAAGGCGGTCCGCTTGATGACGTCAGCTACCTCACCAAGGTCTGCATCCGGATAGCGTCTGAGTGCATGCAGCACGACTCCGGGTCCGCTGACGCCGACATTCAGGACCACTTCCTGCTCACCGGTCCCGTGAAATGCACCTGCCATAAAAGGATTGTCTTCGGCCGGGTTGCAGAAGACAACAAACTTGGCGCACGCCAGACCGTCCTGATCTGCTGTTCGTTCAGATGCTTCTTTAATAATAGATCCTAGACGGCGGACACCATCCATGTTAATTCCGCTTTTCGTAGATGCCGTTGATACAGATCCGCACACCCGCTGTGTTTCTGACAGGGCGCGGGGGAGCGCATCCATCAGGACGCGGTCGCCCTTTGTTTCCCCTTTATGAATCATGGCCGAAAAGCCGCCGATAAAATCAACGCCGAGTGCTTCTGCTGCCTGATCGAGTGTATGAGCGAGCTTGACCGCATCATCCACCGAGCTGTGGCCGAGCAGTTCTGCAGCGGGGGTGATCGAAATCCGTTTATTGACGATGGGGATGCCATACTCATCTGCTGTTTTATCCGCTGTTTTTTTCAGCTCAGCTGCTGCACCGGTAATCTTTTCATAAACCCGGCGGCGCATGGCCTCCTGATCCGGATCAATGCAGTCGTGGAGGCTGATACCCATTGTTACCGTTCGGATATCCAGCTTTTCCATCTGAATCATGCGGATGGTTTCCTGTATTTCCTGGAATGCTAAACTCATTGTCATTCGCTCCTTTTTAGATGCGGTGCATGGACTGGAAAAGTTCTTCCCGCTGGATGTCGATTTTTACGCCGATGGTTTCCGCTGTCTGCTGAAGCGCCTTTTCAATGTCTTCCTGAGGACGGTCCTCCGGAAGCTCGATCAGCATCATCATTGTAAAAAAGTCCTGCAGAATCGTCTGGGAAATATCGAGAATATTGACGTTCTGGTCAGCAAGGGACGTAGTGACCGAGGAAATGATGCCTACTTTATCTTTGCCGACGACACTGACTACTGCACGGTTTCTGCTCATGATATTCCTTCTTTCTTTTCAATTAATTAAGTAACAAAATAAAAAAACCGCATAGACGGAACCTATGCGGGAACTCGTCTTCTGTCCGGCTGCCTGAGATTGTGAATCCTTCGGCGCTGCTTGTGCAGTCTCTCCAGAAGATGCTCCGGCGGTAGAGTGCCACCGCGTTCATAGCTTCTTATATAATCTTCATCAACTTACCAGCTTTCCAACTGCACGTCAAGATGGCGGGAGGCTTCTCGTTCTGCTATATTGGTAGCAGAGAATCTGCAGGTACGCGGAGGCTGATAGCCATTGTATAACAAGTTGATCGGCGCACTGCTCATCATCATAACCGGATTGGTGGGGTTATTTATGTATACATATTACAGTATAGAAGCAGGCGAGGAATCCAGCTGGCCGCGTCATTCTTCGCTGGAGGATGCGGGCTTTAATCCGCAGGCGCTGGATCAGGCAAGAGCCTACTACGAATCGTTGAACTCCACAGCAGCAATGGTCATTTACCGGGGAAGAGTCTTGTTTGAATGGGGGGATGTCTCCAAGAGCACCAACGCCCATTCTGTCCGCAAGAGCCTTCTTTCTGCACTGTACGGAATAGAGCTCGAGCAGGGGACGATGCACCTGAATCAAACGCTTGTCGAATTCGGTATCGATGATCAGCCGCCGCTTACAACGATTGAACGCCAGGCAGAACTCCGCCATTTAATGACATCGAGCTCCGGTGTCTACCTTCCTGCCGGGGAAGAATCTATTGGGATGAGGGTGGCAAGACCGGGACGCGGCAGTTTTCTTCCGGGAGAAAATTATTACTATAACAACTGGGATTTTAATGTGCTCGGGACCATTTATAATGAACAGACCGAATCGGACCTGTTTGAAGATTTTTTCGAAAAAATTGCACAGCCAATAGGCATGGAAGACCTGGATCCGGCAGACATGAACTATAAATACGAAAACCGCCGCTCCCGTCATCCATCGTATTTGTTTCAAATGTCGGCGAGGGATATGGCAAGGTTCGGCCAGCTGTACCTGCAGGAAGGAAGGTGGGACGGCAGACAGATTGTTCCGGAATGGTGGGTGGAGGAGAGTACGAAGCCGCAGAAGGATGTTCCATCCAACAATGTGATGGACTACGGTTATCTCTGGTGGACGGCTTCAGACGGGCCGTTTGCAGATCTTGACATGTATTCTGCAGTCGGCCGGTACGGTCAGTCCATCGATATAATTCCGGAGCTTGATCTCGTCTTTGTCCACCGCGTGGACTCCAACAGACTGGCGTTTCAGCTGACGAGAAGCTCTGTCAACGAACTGCAGCGTCTGCAGCTGCTCCAGCTGATTCTGGATGCCAGACAGTCGCAGTGAGCCAGAAAGCGATGCGGTAGAGTTCACTCTGCCGAAAGAATTCGTCTCTATCCTGCTCTAACAGCGTTCAGCTGAACAGCCCGGCTTCTTATTCCGAGGTGCCAAAAACCTGAGCCCCCCACCAATACCGGTGAGGGGCTCTTTTCGCTTCATCGGGCCTCTGAACTTTTGATACTTACTCTGAAGGCTGCTTCTGGTAAGGTTTCCCGATCTGTCCGATGATCATGTAGCCGTATTTCCATTTGTTCACCCATTGGATGGTCAGAATGGAAGCGCCGAGGCTGAAAAAGAACAGGATCAGTATATACGTGAAACCGATCGGCACAGGCTGCAGCCGGAAAAAGAAATCGAGCAGAAAGATATAGAAGTAATGAAGCAGGTAGATGCCGAATGAGTACCGGCTGATAAATTCCAGGAACGGCGGCAGCTCTTTTAATCGGGAAGTGATATAGAAAAGAAAGAAGCTGCATACGAGCGTGTGAATGAGAATGTCTGTCCGCTTCGAGCTGTGGACCTCAATCAATCCGGTATGAAATAAAATAAGCAGCGCTGCACTTGTAAAAACCGGACCGGCGATAAACCAGTGATGGTATTTTTGAATAAACGCGCGGAAATTTTCATAATACGTGCCCGCATAAAATCCGACGGTAAAGTAAAAAATCCATCCGAACATCGGCAGCCAGTAAAACCGCTCCCAGATATACTCTCCAAAAGGCAGGCTTTCCGGCGGCGGGGTGAAGTTAAAGACCATTAAGTAGCCGGCATTGATGATGAATGTCACCGTCAGGACAATCCACGGTTTCCATTTTCGCAGTCTGCGGTGGAACCACAAATGAAATAGATAAAATTGAAAGATAATGAGTATAAAATAGCCGTGGTAATCGCCGATAAACAGATTCAGTCCTATTTTTGCAAATCCGGCCCCGATTCCGTCTGCAAAAAATGGGATGGCGTAAAACACTCCCATAATATAAAAGGGAATCAATATGTAACGTAGACGTTTTTTTAAAAAATGGGATGGGAGCTCCCGGTTTTTATACGAATAGGCAATTAAAAATTCGGAAATGAATATAAACATCGGTGTTCCGTAATAAAGAATCATTTGAATAGAATCAAAAAACAACGCGGAAAGCTCGCCCATCTCCCGGATCGTCATCGATTCGATTCCGATATGAATGCTGTGCAGAAGAACAATGCTCAGGCAGCCGATGCTGCGGAGCATAAAAATCTCTTTGATCAACGGAATCCTCCTTTCTGACAATGACCGGATATGCAGTAGTCAAAATCTAACATACCATATTTAAGAAGAGGGGAGAAGAGCGGTCCCGGGTAAGGGTTCGTCCAGCTACTTTCTGACTGAGAAGCAATATAAATGCTATTAAATTATCTGAATAGTCGAAATCATTGAATGCGTTTACATTGGCGCAGCGCCGCCGCCTGAGCAGAAAGGCCCCGTTCTGTGTGAAGAAATAGTCTGACAGATAACCTTACAGAGTAATTGTTTCAGAAAATTCAGCCGGTATACTAAGGGTCATAGCAGTTGGCACATAAGCTGACAGCAAAAATTCTTAGGAGAGTGAAGCACACATGGAAATGGCACTTATGGATAACTTATGGGTTATTATCGGGTTTGTTCTAGTCCTACTGATGCAGGGAGGGTTCATTCTTCTGGAAGCCGGGTCGACCAGGATGAAAAACGCCGGCCACATCGCCGGTAAGACAATCTTTACTGTAGGAATCGCGTCTCTTGTATTCTGGGCTGTCGGGTTCGGATTTATTTACGGGGAAGGTAATGGATTTATCGGAATGAGCGACTTCTTTTATGGAGACTATGCTTTTGACGGAGAAGGCCTTGCAGGGTCGGTGGACTTTATCTTCCAGCTCGCTTTCGCAGCGATCTCCCTGACAATTGCTTTTGGTGGCTTTGCAGAGCGTGCGAAGCTTTCCGCTTACGTTATCTTCGCGGTTCTGTTCTCTGCAGTCATCTATCCGGTCGTTGCACACTGGATCTGGGGCGGCGACGGCTGGCTTGCGGGTCTTGGAAAGCAGGACTTTGCCGGATCGACAGTCGTTCACTTGACGGGTGCTGCTGCCGCACTTGCAGCGACGCTCATTCTGAAGCCGCGTATCGGTAAATTCAACAATGACGGTTCTGCCAACGATATCGCAGGCCACAACCAGGTATATACAGCACTCGGTGTTCTCGTCCTCTGGGTAGGCTGGTTCGGCTTTAACGGAGCGTCTACATTCGGAGTTGAAGGAGCATTCTTCGGCTACGTGGCACTGACGACACAGCTTGCTGCAGCAGCCGGCGCCGTAGCGGCGATGCTGATCGTATCTGCCATGACCGGGAAAAACGATATTCCAACAATGCTGAACGGTGCGCTTGCCGGTCTGGTAGCCATTACAGCTTCCACCGCTTTCGTAGCGCCGTGGGCAGCGGTAATCATCGGTGTGGTTGCCGGGTTCCTCGTACACTTCAGTATGGTATTCTTTGAAAAAGCGAAAATTGATGATCCAATCTTCGCCCTGTCTGTTCACGGTATGGCCGGTATCTGGGGTACGCTTTCCACAGGGTTCTTTGCAACTCCGGAGCTTGCTGAAATGAACGGAGGCCTCGCCGGACTATTTTACGGCGGTGGATTCACACAGCTGGGCGTACAGTTCCTCGGTGTTGCATCCGGCGGTATCTATGCGTTTGTCGTATCCTTTGTTATCCTGAAAGTACTCGACAAAGTGCTCGGCGGACTGCGTGTTTCTGAAGAGGAAGAGCTTGTCGGTCTCGATATGAGTGAACACGGAAGCTACGGCTATCCGGAGAACATGCCGGAGGCTGCCGCAGCAAAAAATGAAAAGACAGGAGCCTGATTATGAGAAACACATCCTCTCAAGATATTTCGTTTCTTGAAAACGAGTTATCCGCGGAGCGGTTTTCTGAATGCCGGACGCCGGATGAACTGAATGAACTGCACGATGAGCGGATGAAAAAAATAGTCGAACAGGCACTGTCACAGGTGGAAAGCGAGCAGGGTAATTGCCCTGCCCGCTTTCACGTGCTTGTCATGGGCAGCACCGGAAGACGGGAACAGGCCGTATTCAGCGACCAGGATCATGCTATCGTTTTCGAAGGTGGAACGGAGCACGCATCGTTTTTCCGTGCGCTCGGGGAGCGTTTTACGGATTTGATGGAACAAGCAGGGTATGAACGGTGTGAAGGGAAAGTTATGGCGGAGGAGCCGAGATGGAATACGACCCTTACCGGCATGCACAGTCAGATTCAGGACTGGCTTCACAAAGGGGACTGGGAATCGATCCGGTATGTACTCATTCTGTTCGATTCCAGGGTGCTTTTCGGACAGTCAGAGGCTGCTTCTGAGTTGAAGGAGACGATGTTTGCGACGACAAACGATCTTCCTCACATTCCGGAAAAAATTATGGAAAATACCGGTTTTCGAAAGAAGCGGCGGAATGTATTCGGCCAGATTCTGACGGATAACCGGGGGGAAGTCAATTTCAAAACGTCGATCTTATTTCCGTTCGTTAATGCTGCGCGTACAGCTGCGTATTTTGAAGAGGTGACAGAGGCGCCGACACTCTCAAGAATGAAAGCACTTGAACCTGTCATCCCATTTATGAAACATGCTGCTGCTTCTTTTGAAGAAGCGCTTGCTTTTCGTCATGAGAAAACGAAAACGGCTTCCTCGTACGATAGTATTCATCAGATTAAAATAAACAGCCTGAGCGCAAAGGAAAAAGAGGATGTGAAGCGGTGGATGAAGGATGGGAAACGGCTCATTCAGGAGGTCCGTTCCCACTACTCCTCTAAAGAAAGGACTTCGTCATCATGAATGTCGTAGACAGATGGATGAAGCAGCTCGGCTCCCTTGCCGGCAGAGGCACTTACGATACGAAAGGCTCCCGTGACCCGAAAACGATCGCTTATGCCAGAAGACTTCAGCGGGCCGAAAAACGGCAGAAGCACCTGGATCTCCCGCTTGAGGACGTCCCGGTCGTCGTGTTTGATCTGGAGACAACCGGTTTTGCCCCTCGGAAAGGGGATACGATTTTATCCATCGGGGCTGTGAAAAAAACAGGGGAGGAATTTTATTCACCGGTGTATTCAGAAAGCCCGGTGCCGGAGGAAGTGCGTACACTCACCGGCATTACCGAAGAAGAACTGAAAGAAGCGCCGCCTGCAGAGCAGGTGCTCACTGATTTTCTGTCGTTCATCCAGGGGACGACGCTCGTAGCACACCATGCGGCCCACGAACGGGCTTTTATGGATCACAGCCTGTGGACACTGTTCCGCATGAAGTTTGAACACCGCCTTCTCGACACATCGTTTCTAACCCATTTTATCCCCGAGACGAAAGGTGTCCATTCGCTGGATGACTGCCTCGATCAATTAAACCTCCCGCGGGGGACGAGACACCACGCATTAAACGATGCGAAAATGACGATGCATCTCTGGGAATGCGGTCTCGATAAAGTGAAACAGGAAGGCATCTATACGATGAGGGAGCTGTATCAGCGTGTAGCAGCAGAGAAGCACTGACTCTCCGGGTCGGTGCTTTTCTGTTATACTGAGTGAAAAAGAGACAGGAACGGAGGGCGCAGTTTTGGCAGATTACGCATTCATCACGGACTTTGACGGTACACTGACGCGGGAGGATTTTTACTGGATGGTGATTCATACGTGCTGGCCGGAGGGGGAGAAGGAATACCACCACTGGCAGAACGGCGGGATGCAGGATGTTGATTTTCTTACGAAAGCGTTCCTGCAGATGAAAAACCGGCCGGCACCGCTTGAACAGTGGGTAAAGGAGATTCCTTATGATGAGACGGCCATCCCCTTTTTAAAAAAATTGGAGGCAGAAGGGATTCCCTGGTACATCGTCAGTGCCGGAGCGGATGTTTATATTCAACTGTTCTGTGAGATGCACGGTCTTCATCCGGAAGCGGTCTATGCAAACCGGGCTGAATTCCGGGATCAGCAGATCCAGCTGTTTCAGGATCCGGATGCGCCGTTTTACTCGGAGCGGTATGGTATAGACAAAAAGCTTGCTGTCCGCGCGGCGGCATCGTTTCATAAAAAGACGTGCTACTTCGGCGACAGCGGCCCGGATGCGCTCGCTGCCGGGGAGACAGATCTTCTGTTTGCCAGAGACCGTCTGCCGGACATATTGAAGGCGGAGGGGAAATCGTTTCATGAGGCAGATACATTTGAAGAAGCCGGCGCTGCATTAAAGGAAAAAGGGTGGCCGCTTGACTAAAATTTACGGGTAACAGACTTTTCACAGAAATCACGTATCTGCAGGTGGTTTCAGACGTGCCGGATGTGATAAGATGTTGTAATAAACGTACGCAGAGGAGTTTTCACGAATGGAAAGGACAGAATCAAAAGCAGTGTTTGTGAAAGATATTCTTCTTGCCCACCAGGCGTTAAAAGATGTTGTCGTCAAAACCCCGCTTCAGCGCGATGCCATCCTGTCGGAAAAATACGATGCGGATGTCTATTTAAAGCGCGAGGATCTGCAGGTGGTCCGCTCATTTAAGCTCCGCGGCGCCTACAATCTGATGCAGAGTCTGACAGACCAGGATCTGCAGCGGGGTGTCGTCTGTGCAAGTGCCGGAAACCACGCCCAGGGAGTTGCTTACTCCTGCAAAGCACTCGGCGTGAGGGGGAAAATCTTTATGCCATCGACGACGCCGCGGCAGAAGGTGTCCCGTGTGGAATTTTTTGGAGAGCCGTTTGTCGATGTTATTTTGACCGGCGACACATTTGATGATGCCTATGGAGAAGCTGTAAAGGCCTGTGATGAAGAAGGAATGAGCTTCATTCATCCTTTTGATGACGTCCGCACAATTGCCGGCCAGGGAACGGTCGGTATGGAAATTCTGGAGGATATCGATGTGCCCGTTTCCCACGTATTTATGAGTATCGGCGGAGGGGGACTCATCTCCGGAGTCGGATCCTACTTTAAGGAGATTTCGCCGCAGTCCAAAATGATCGGCGTGGAACCGGCCGGCGCACCGAGCATGAAAACATCCATTGCTAATGGGGAAGTAACCCCGCTTGCCAAAGTGGACAAATTCGTCGACGGCGCCTCCGTTAAACGGGTGGGGGATACGTCGTTTGAAATTGCCCGCACGGTGATCGACGATATTACGCTTGTCGAAGAAGGACAGGTCTGTTCCACGATGCTGGATCTTTACAATGAAAATGCCATCGTCGCCGAACCGGCCGGGGCACTTCCTGTGTCTGCCCTGGAGCAGTACAGAGAAGAAATTAAAGGGAAGACGGTCGTCGTTGTTCTGAGCGGTGGAAACAACGATATTGACCGGATGCAGGAAGTGAAGGAACGCTCGATGATCTATCGCGGTCTGAAACACTATTTCATCGTTAATTTCCCACAGCGCGCCGGTGCACTGCGCGAATTTCTAATCGATGTCCTCGGTCCGGATGATGATATTACACGGTTTGAGTATACGAAAAAGAACAACCGTGATAAAGGGCCGGTTCTCTGCGGCATTGAGCTGAAGTATCAGGAGGACTACGATTCCCTGATCGAGCGGATGGATAACAAAGGATTCTCGTATATCGAGATCAACAAAGATGAAGATTTATTTAATTTATTAATTTGACCGGCTTCTTACTGAGGGTGACTCAAACAGAGCTTTTGAGCGCCCTTTTTGTATGGAAACAAAAAAAGGAGAAGATAGCATGAACCGAAGAGATTTTACAGGACGAATCGTCACAGCAGACGTCATCAAAATGACAAGGAGCGGATTCCATCTGAAGATTGATGATGAGTCCGTCATTTTAAAAGAGGAAGAAACGACAGGACCTGTCGGAAATACGGTGGATGTCTTTTTATATGAAGCCAAGAACGGCAGCCTGGCAGTTTCCATGAAACATCCGGAAGTAACGACCACCTCCTACGACTGGGCTCAAGTAACGGATGCGGTTAACGCCGGTGTGTTTGTCGACATCGGTCTTCCGAAGGATATTCTCGTCTCCAAAGACGATCTTCCGGAGGAAAAAGAGCAGTGGCCTAAGCGGGGGGACAAGCTGTTTGTCACACTGGACCACGACCGCGCAGGCAGACTGAAAGCGATGCCGATCCGTGAAGATATGGTGCTTTCCGAACGGGACCGTGCAGAGCGCTCACTTCTCGGCCATGACGTTGCAGGAAACGTGTACGGATTTAATGAAGGCGGAGCCGTTATGATTACGACGGAGGGCGTCCGTGCGTTTCTTCATACTGCGGAACAGGAATTTGCACCAAGACTCGGTCAGCATCTCCATGTCCGGGTGATCGATGTGAAAGAAGACGGAACGATTAATGTTACGATGAAACCTGTCCGGACCGTGCGCCAGCAGGAAGATGCGGAAAAAATTATGGAAGTGCTGCAGAAGCGCGGTGGAAAAATGCCATTTACCGATAAATCCACGCCTGCAGAAATTGAGGCGCAGTTTCAAATGAGCAAGGCCGCGTTTAAGCGCGCCCTCGGTAAACTGATGAAAGAAGGAAAAGTACGTCAGGAGAGCGGCGGAACATTTCTGATTCAGGATTGAAAACATTTCGGAGTCCGGCTATAATGGAAACAGACGTTCCTCTATAGGGAAAGGACGGATGTTATGCAGTTGATTATCGCAGAAAAGCCGGATCAGGCGAAAAAGCTGGCTGCGCCGTTTGCCGGCAGAATGGAAAAAGATCATATTCAGATTGATGCCTGTCCCGTTTTTCCAAACGGGGCAGTTGTTGTCTGGGCGCTCGGACACCTCCTGGAACCGGTGCCGCCGGAAGTTTACCACGGAGAGTGGAAACGGTGGACACTCGACACGCTTCCCATGATACCGGAACGGTTTCAGTACCGTGTGAAGCGCCGGCGTGAATACCAGGTGATTCAGCGCTTTGCCAGAGACTCGAAAGTGAAAGAATTCATCCACGCAGGAGATGCGGAACGGGAAGGCGAGGCCATCATCCGGCTCATTATCCGGGAAACCGGTGTCCATAAGCCGATGAAACGCCTCTGGATTTCATCCCTTACGCCTCAGGCAGTGGAAAATGGTTTTCGGAACCTCCTTCATGCGGAGGAGACAGCACCGCTGTTTCAGGAAGCGTGCGGAAGAGCCTACGCGGACTGGCTCATTGGAATGAATGCCTCCCGTGCCTACACACTGCTCATGCAGCAGCACGGCGCAGGTGACGTCTTTTCCATCGGCAGAGTGCAGACACCCACACTATGTATGATCGTAAAACGCGACCGGGAAATCAGCTCGTTCAAGCCCGTTGATTACTGGGAAATCCACGGCCGATTTTCGACGGACAAAGGTACGTATAAAGGGGTTCTTATCGACGGAAAAGAACCGAAGAAATTTGATACAGAAGAAGAAAGTGCAGCGCGTCTGGAGGAGCTGAACAACGAATCCTTTCAAATTCAGTCATTGGTGAAAAAGAAACGGAGCGTTCCACCGCCGATGCTTTTTTCCCTCTCCACCCTTCAGTCCCAGGCAAACCGGGCATTCTCTTTCTCTCCGAAGAAAACGCTCGATACAGCGCAGAAGCTGTATACAAAAGGGCTTTTGACGTATCCGAGAACAGACTCCCAGCATGTGACAAAGGAAGAAGCCTCGCTGTTTCCTGACATATTAAAGAAGCTTGGAGCCATAAGTGCGTTCCGTGACGTTCTGCCGGCGCCGGTACCATCCATCAGCGGGAATAAGCGGTATGTCAATGAAGCAAAAGTGAAAGATCACTACGCGATTATTCCGACGGAGACAATTAAAAACCCGGAACATCTTCCTGCGGATGAAGCAAGGATTTATGAGATGGTGATAAAGCGTCTGATTGCAGCCCATTATCCGGCAGCGGAAGCTGAGGACACGACGGTTATTACAGCTTCTGCCGGAGGCTCGTTTCTGACGAAAGCAACAGCCTGGGTCTCTGCCGGCTGGAAAACAGTACTCCCACCGGGAAAAGACAAGAAAGAACCGGTACTCCCTGCGGGTCTGGAAAAAGGTATGCCGTGTGAAGCGGCGCTTAACGTCGAAAAAAAGCAGACGAAGGCGCCGAAACGCTACAGTGAAGGTGATTTGATTCAGCTGATGAAAACGTGCGGAAAAGAATTGGATCCCGAACTTGCTTCGGTACTTAAAAGTACAGAGGGCCTCGGCACGGAGGCGACGAGAGCGGGCATTATAACCACACTGAAGGACCGGCAGTATATTTCAGTCGAAAAAAACCTCGTCTATGCGGAACCGAAAGCAGAAGTACTTTACGATGCGGTTTCCCATACGATTCTGGGATCTGCTGAAATGACCGCCCAGTGGGAAAAAAGACTTCATGAGATCGGCTCCGGAGAGAAAGGAGCGGGTGCATTTCTCGAGCAGGCGAGAAAGCTTGCAGCTTCGATCGTAGAAGAGGCGAAACAGGCTTCCCCGCAGTGGCAGGTGGATGTAGGCGCCCTCCCGGGGAGAAAAGCCGGAAGTAGAAAAGGAGCTCCGAAGAAGAAGCGTGCAGTCGGTACGTGCCCGTCATGTGGAAAGAGCATTCTGAGCATGGATTCCTTTTATGGCTGTGCCGGTTACAAATCAAATAACTGCCGCTTTACACTTTCGAAAACCATTCTCGGCAGAAAGATTCCGGCAGCAGAAGTGAAGCGGCTGCTGCAGGACGGTTCGACCTCCCTGATTGACGGATTCCAGAAAGACAAGGAGACGTTTTCTGCATCACTGTCCTGGAATAAAGATGAAAATAAAGTAGTTTTTACACGCCCTCCGCGTGTATAATAGCGGTGATACGAAGAAAAGGCGGGTGAATCACATGAAGACGATTGAGAAACGAAACGGTAAACTGTATGCGGAAGTCCGGCTGAAAACGGAAGGATCCTATGTTTCCTATCCAATGATTCTGGATACTACAAAGGAAGTGACGTCCGTCAATCAGACGCTGTTTCCAAAGGGCGAAATCGAAACAATGAGCATCGGACCGCTCAAAGTGAGCGACTTTCCTGTCGTGTCAGAGAACATCGAAGAAGCGGGCATTATCGGGCTTGATTTCCTTCTGAAGACAGGCGCAAAGCTGAATCTGGATACCATGACGATTTCCAGTTCACGGACATAATAGTTTTAGATTGATTTTGCAGAGGGTTTTCGGTATTATGCCTAAAGAATGGTTTCTACGAAAGGAGATCCGGGATTATGTCTGAAGAACAGCAGGAAATTGATGTTCAGTCGGGAGATCAGGTTCTGGTTACGGCTGGAGAGTACAAAGGGGAGCTTGCCAAAGTAATTTCTCCGTATACAAACTCTATTTCCATTGAACTTGAAAAGCGTGACAGTGACGGTGCAAAACCTCGTACGGTGCTGCGCCATACGGAATACGAACTGGTCGAAAAGGCGCAGTAACATAACGCAGGTGCCATGTAAAAAGGGCCGCTGGGAGAGCTCTGACGCTTCCAGCGGTCCTTTGTTACGTATACATATCGTCCGTTTTTCTACAGTAGTCCCACATAGCGGACTGCTTGAAGGCTGATAAAGAGCAGAACAGCAGCGGATAAAACGAACGCGGCATTTTTCCGGACGATCGTCATCGGCTTCATGCCGCTCAGACCGGATGTCATTAGTACCTGACCGGAAAACGGCGACACCTGTGTCGCACATGTCCAGCTGATTAACAAAAGCATGGCGGCATACGCGTCGGAAACGCCGAGCACTTCCGGCTGAATGGAGCTGCCGATTCCGATAATCATGACGATCGGATGGATGCCGATGAACGCAGCTGCGGTCGTCACCACCATAATCAGTACAGAGAAAAATAAAATCGATCCGCCTCCGGCAGCAAACAGCATATCGGCTGCGGCTCCTCCGGCTCCGGATACCTGCAGCGCTGTACCGAAAACCCCCGCAGCAATAAACACGGAAAGCTCTGTCCGCAGACGTTCAAATGAAGTGGAGGCAGCTTTGGCACGACCGGTGTAAAAGTCACGGCGTTTCCCCGGATGAAAGAACATGAAGATAAAGGGCACCAGGAGACCTAGGGCGGCAACTAGCGGGAGCATTGGCATGTCGAGTACAGAATACAGAATAAAAGTCGTCAATAGAAAGACTGTGCCGAAGCGGAGCAGTGGCAGCAGCGTTCCTTTCCCTGTAATATGATCTTTTACAGGGTGGTAGGTATCTTTGGAAATGTGAAGCCCCGGCAGAAACAGAGCCGCGAGTCCGGCAAGAAGAAGACCGAAAAACATGCCGTACAGACCAAACGATACCCAGGAGACTTCAAATAAAGACAGGACGAGACCGACGTTTACAAAATACGGACTCCACAGCATGCAGCAGGCAAAGCCCCGCATCAGATGGATCGTCATTTTCTGCTCATAAAACTGCTGCATACTCTCGAGAGCCATGCGCCGGATGACGGCCATGGCACCGAAATTCAGAATGAATCCGATACCGATCATGAGAAGAAAAACCGTTCTGTACGTGTGGGATTTCTCCTGCGAACGCAGAGCGATCCATTTTTCCAGCTCCGAAAAAGCGCCTGCCGCACTCAGGTACGCGCCGGCGGCAGGAATAAATAAAAACAATGCCATGATGCCTGCATTTGTTCCAAAGGCCGAGACGGCTGACGGAGGCGCTTCTCCTGCTGAGAAAAATAAAAGGACGGCGCCTCCGGTTAATCCAGCTACAACGAGACGCTGCACACCCTCGAGCTTCGGCAGTGCATACAGAAGCAGCAGCATACAGATCGTCCCATAAACCAGCTCAAGCTGAACGGAGATCGATGAATCGATAATATACAAAAGGGAGGCTGTGTAAGCAGCCCACCCCGTGACAGCTATACGCATAAGACAACGTTCCTTTCAGCCGACAGGAGGTCGAAAACGCAATGATTACATCCAGACTTTATCTCTTATTTACAACCGTTATCGCCCTCTATTTGATTACCATTTTTGTTCCAATAGACGCCCTTCATTATATCACAGCCGGGCTGACACTGCTTCTCCTTCTCTTATCCATCCAGGGGGCATCGATGCTCTTCCGGATTCTCGCACTCGTGTTTAACGGTACAGCTATCGTGCTTTTGTTTACGTATGATCTGTGGCAGACCGATGTATTTCTGTACCCGACTGAAAATCTGTCGCTGCTTGGTCTTTTGTTTATGCTTCCATGGATGAACAGTGTCGTCCGCGCAGGCGGGTACGACAGAAAGATCAATCAGCTTCTTTCAGGGAATACACCCAATCTCGGAAGCCTGTATCAGCGTGCGTCGGCTGCCTCCTACATTCTTGTCACCTTTATTAATCTGTCCGCGCTGAGTCTGTCCCAGTCGGTTTTGAAAACGAACCTGAAACAGATGAATCAGAAGCTTCAGCAGTCATTTATTTCGGAAACGACGCTCCGTGCATTTGCCGTGGCGCTCTGCTGGAGCCCGATGGAAATCCTTATTGCCATCAGCGTCGATTCCACCGGCGTCGGGTATTTTACGATGCTCCCATGGCTCATGCTCATTTCCTTTCTGACATTGTTTCTCGACATGATGATCGGGAAAATCCGGTACCGTCATCTTCCTTATGATCCACCGCCTGAAGCCCGGGCCGGAAATACATCGGTTGTAAAACCGGTGCTGATTCTGACTGCAGCGCTGACGCTGTTCCTGTTAACCATTGTAGTGATCGGCAACGTGACCGGATTTGATTTCATTTTGACGGTTACACTCGTGATTTTTCCGTTTGCGGTCATCTGGTCGCTTTTCATGAAGCGGTTCCGGCGTTTTCTGACGATCGGCTTCTTCACCTGGAGGGACCGGACGAATCATATGCAGAACTTTATTCTTTTGTTCGTTTCTCTCGCTGTGTTTTCAACAACGCTGAATGAAACACCGGTGCTGGACGTTATTCAGCGTCCGTTTCTCGCCATGGAGTCCTCGACGTGGATCGTCCTGTTTATGATGCAGGGGACGTACCTGTTAATGAGTATGTTCGGCATCCATCCAATTGCAACGATCGCGGTCCTGATTGAAGCAGTTTCTCCGCTGATGGAGCAGGCGGAACCACTAAGTTTTGCGCTCGTTTTCGTCTCCGGTGCCCTTGCGACCGCAACGGTCGGTACGTACGGAGTAACGGTAACGATGACGTCGATGAACACGCATCAGAATCCATACCGGATTACTGCACGCAATATGCCGTTTGCCATTTTATACGGATCGATCGGCACAATTACGGCCATACTGCTTCTGTAACATCCGAAGTGTATTAAGGAGGGGAAATCATGCACGCTGTACTTTTTGATCTGGATGGGGTGTTAACCAATACTGTACCGCTTCATTATGCTGCTTCGAAAAAAGCAGCATCTCTTGCCGGCGTGCCGTTTTCCAAAGCAGATAATGAACGCTGGCAGGGAAGGAGCCGTAAGGAGCTGATGGAGTTCCTGATCGCAGAGAACCCGGATACGCCTTGGACAGCGGAAGAATTAGGAGAAATTAAAAACAAACGGTATCAGGAACTGATTCAGGAATTATCAGCGGCTGATATCCTTCCCGGAATGAAAGAGCTTCTCCAGACGCTGAACGATCGGGACATTCCGTGCGTACTCTGTTCATCGAGTTCGAACGCTCTGGAAGTAATTGAGAAACTAAAACTAAAAGACCATTTCCACGCGGTAATACCAGCAGCAGATACGAAAGCGATGAAACCGCATCCGGACATTTTCCTCAAGGGCGCAGAAGCTGTCTCCTGCCGGCCGGAAAACAGCGTCGGGATCGAAGACAGCATTTCCGGTGTAGAAGCGTTGAAGCGTGCGGGCATCCCCTCTATCGGTGTTGGCAGCGGGGGCCGGGAAGCGGATGTGTCCGTGAAGAGGACAAAAGATGTTACCATCGGCCTGATTTGTGATTTTTGGAAAAAATAGGACTTCCCAAACAGTTGTTTTATAAGAAACTATGATAAGATAGTGCAGGATTGTACATAAGAAAGGCAGGGAGATATGTGAAAGTAAAATCACTGATGCTCTCCGCAGCCGCAGCAGCCTGCTTGACACTGCTGCCGGGAGAAGCGGAAGCATCCAACGTAGACGTGTATATTGATAATGAACAGCTGCAGCCAGCAGTGCCCGCAAGAATTGAGCAGGGTACGACGCTCGTACCGATGCGCGCTGTCTTCCAGGCTCTGGATGCGGATGTATACTGGAATCAGCAGACGAAGGAAATCGCCTCTGTACGCGGAGACCGCGATATCCTGCTGACACTCGGCCGGGATACGGCTATCGTGAACGGCGAGCGTGTCACTTTGAGAAGGGCTCCGTTTCTTGACGCTTATACAACGATGGTTCCACTCCGGTTTGTATCCGAGGCGCTTGGTGACCGCGTGACGTGGAACCAGCAGGAAAAAACGGTCCGCGTCACGAAAAATATTCAGAATCCGGAACCCGAGCCGCCTGAAGTCAGGCCGATTACCGGGTCTCTGGTAGAATTTGACCGGTTTGAACTGCAGAATATCGATACGGTTTATATGATAGGCGGCAGAAGCTACGTTCCTGTAGAGCCGCTTGTGAGCTTTATCGATTCGGATGTGCCTCCGGTACTCTCTGGAAACGAACTGCGCTGGAATGATAAATCCTATCCGCTCGTCGAAGAAGATGGAACGAAGCTGATTGCAGCTTCCGACTTTGCCTCGGCGGTAGAAGGAACGGTCCGCTGGACAGCCTCTGAGAAAAAACTGTCGTTTTCGACCGGTATCACCGTATACCAGACGACGTCACTTGATAAATCGGACTACCGGATTCCGGTACCGACAAATGTCGAAGGGTCCTCCCTTACCGGTGAGCGCCGTCTGTTAACGAGCAACAGTCCGGAATCCATTTATGAACGGGATGCAGCAGACGGCACGGTTCTCTGGCATGACGGCGTGAGCGGTCTTACCGGAATTCAGGAACATCGTGTGTATGGCCATCATCACAACCGTACCGACAGCATGATGCGTTTTGCTGTTACCATTGAGAACACGTCGGCGCACCCACTTGAGGTATATGATGCCAAACGTATTTCCAGCCGGAGTGCGAGAAACTGGCCACTGTATGATATCGGCCTGGAACTTGCAGGCCGGACGATGAACGATACAATGCAGTCCATCTCAAAAATACGTGTAGAGCCCGGTGAAACGAAGCAGATCGTTCGGTTTACTGCCCGCGGCGGGGAAATGCTCGGCTACATGAACGACTTTTCCGTGATGGCACTGAACCGCCAGCGGCCGGTGGATTATACGATCCGCACGACGGCGGCGACCGGTGATACCGAGCTGACGGAATTAAAAGGAAGCCCCGTAAAGCATGACGGTTCCCACGCAAGAGGAAGCTGGGCACAGTCCGATCTCAGCGTCACGCTGCCGGACTATTACGCCGGGGATGAGAACGTCAGCTACTCTCTTTCCAACCGGAATACCGATCATTTTTATGTCAGCAGCACGAGCTATGATCCGATGAATGCCCATATTAATCCAGGACATTTCGGAGCGGAGTATCATGTGACAGTTCCTCTCGCCAACGACACGGAGGATACGAAAACGGTAGGAGTCTACTTATCACCGCGCGGCGGATCCTACGCCGGTGCTGTTAACATGGACGGGCAGACCTATCTGACTCCTCCGCTTGCACCGGTAACGGAATCTGTGCTCTTAAAAGAAATCGACGTAGAGCCCGGCACTGACGAATTCACTTTTGATCTTATGCATACATCCGGGTCCAATCTGCCTATCGCAGTATCACTCAGGACGATGCCTGAAAATGACGAGGACGAATAAGATTACGGCTGCCTTCCATTATGGAAGGCAGTTTTTTTCCGCCTGCATCTCTTCTGAAACCGGGTTTTTCTGAATAGCAGAACGGGAAGGTTCGCAGAATACGGCATTTTCCGCTAAAATAGATACCAGTAACGCAGCAGAGGAGTGAAGGGTATGGAACTGACGCAGGAAGAACAAGAAAGACTCCAGCGTATACATAATAAAGGAAACACGTTTGAGATCGCATTCTGTGGTCATTTTTCAGCAGGAAAGTCCACGTTATTAAATGGACTTCTCGGAGCGGAAGTACTGCCGACAAGTCCCATTCCGACGAGCGCAAACATCATCCGTATCATGAGCGGCAGGCTCGGGCTTGATATTCTGGATGACCGGGGGTTTGTCACCCGGTCGTTCGATGAAGAAATTCCGTGGGAGAAAGTCCGTTCCTGGGGAAAAGACGGAAATGCAGTATCGGGTATTACGATACGTGCACCGCTCAATCTTCTCGGGGAAAATGGCGTTATTGCAGATACGCCGGGAGTCGATTCAACCGATCCGACGCATGCGGAAGTGACGACAGAGCAGCTGTTTGCAACGGACGTTATCGTGTATGTGATGGACTACAATCATGTGCAGTCTGAAACGAACCTGTATTTTCTTAAAGAATTGTCTGAATCCGGGAAGCCGGTCATTATCGTTATTAATCAGATTGATAAACACCGAGAAGAGGAAGTACAGGCAGATGTTTTTAAAGAGCAGGTGGAGTCGCTGTTTGAATCCTGGTATATCCGCTATGCAGCTTTTTATTTTACGTCGATGAAAGAGCCTGATCACCCGCTGAATGAATTTGATTCTCTCCGGAGAAAGCTGACCTCTATTTTTGCAGCGAGCAGTCAATTTCACGCCTCCGCGGAAGCAGCGCTTAATAAGGGATTCCACGAGTCGCTCGTCAACCGGCTGCGCGGCGTTTCAGAAGAACGGATGTCAGAGATTGCCGCGTCAGCGGAAGCAAAGGGCTTTTCAACCGAAGAGCTTGAGGAAGCGTCACAGCTCGAGGAGGAGTATGAGGAACTGAGAACGTGGGAGGAGGCACTGGAGAAGTCGTATGAAGATTCCATGAAGCGTGTATACGACAATGTGTATTTGTTTCCTTATACGGCAATGGAGCTTTTGAAGCAGGCTGTAGAAGCGATACAGCGCTCCTTTAAGACCGGCCTTCTCTTTGCAGGCAGGAAAACGGAGGAAGAGCGCTCCCGCCGTCTGAAACAGCTTGCGGTGGAAGTAAACGACACGATCCGTGCCCAGCTTCTTTATCACGTGGAGGATTACTTCCGCTCGCTGGAAACCGGCCGCCTCGATAATCAGGATGAATTCAGCCGGGCTATGGACCGTCTGCTGATTACCGTAGATGAAGAATGGCTCCGGGAACGAATCCGCGGCGCAGAGAATAAAACGGAGTACATCTATACGCTTGCAGGTAAGCTGAACGATGAGCTTATCCGGGATGTACGGCGTCAGGCCGGAGAAGTCCTGCAGGTGTATCTAAGCGGCATCAAACGGGCAAAAGAAGAAGATCTTGAGGCAGCGGCAGAGAAAAAAGAACGTTTCAGCGAGCTGGAGGCACTTCATGCTGAAAAAGAACGGGAGGAAATCCGCCTCAATAAAGAGCTAGCTGAGGCGGAGCAGTATGAACCGAGGGCAGGTTCAGTCAAACCGCTTCTTGATCAGATCCGTGACGCAGAGGGAGCCGAGGCAGAAGAGGAAACAATCTGGTCGACTGCGGTGACCGGCCGGGAGGAAACGTTCACGGAAGAAGCCATGCAGCCGGAGCCGGAAGCTCCTGCATTTGATGAGGAAGAAGCTGAAACGTGGGCCCGCTCACTGAAAGCATGGCTGGAAACGCTTGAAGAAGGTCCGGTGACATCCAGAGAAATTAAGCTGCTTACGGATATGCTGAAGAAAGCAGAAGATCAGACGATGACGATTTCTCTTTTCGGTGCCTTCAGTGCTGGAAAATCCAGTTTTGCCAATGCCATGCTCGGAAGAAAAATTATGCCGGTGGCACCTCACCCGACGACTGCAGCCGTAAACACTGTTAAGATGCCTCCGTCACCGGAGCTGGACCAGCAGGCAGAGATACGTGTCAAAACGAGAGCGGCACTGTCACAGGAAATCGCCTCGGTTGCGGAAAGTCTGCGAATAGTACTGGATATCGATACGATCGGCAAATTCAACCCGCGCTCGGTCAGAACAAAATCACGGATGCAGCGTTCAGCGCTGGATTATCTCGCTGTACTGCAGAAAAGCCTGCGCGAGAAAAAAGTAACATTCGGCGGTATTATTGAAACGTCCATCCAGGAAGTGGAACCATATGTGGCCGATGAGTATACAGCCTGTCTTATTGATGAGATCGTCATGTACGCAGATACCGATTTTACGAAAATGGGAGGTATACTGGTCGATACACCAGGTGTTAATTCGGTACATGGAAGGCACACAAACGTAGCATTTAAGCAGCTGGAGCGCTCCGATGCCGTGTTTTACCTAACCTACTATAACCATGCGTTTTCCAAAGCAGATGCATACTTCCTGGAGCAGATGAATGAAATTAACCAAAGTTTCGATCAGGATAAACTGTACTTTTTCATCAATGCGAGCGATCTCGCCTCAGATCAGCAGGAGCTGAGGGAAGTAAGAGACCATGTTTCCGGTGAGCTGAAGCGGTTCGGGTACAAGTCCCCCCGGTTATTTCATGTTTCTTCCAGAGGGGCATTTGAAGGCGGAGACACGTCGTTTGATACATTTTACAACTATTTCAAAACGGATATCTCCGGAGAGCTGAAACGGCTGACATATCAGATGACTGCGGAAGCCGAATCCCGTCTTCTGGCAAGGATCGAAGCATTTGCCGTGGAAAAACAGAAAATGACAGATGCAGATGCCGAACGGCTTCACCATCAAAAGCAGCTCCTGCAGGACGAAGAAGAAGCATTGAATCAGCTCGACTTCCATTTTGTGCGCCGGGATGCAGAAAGAGAACTGGAGCAGCTTATGCTCTATCTGCGTAAACGGATGACGTACGTGCTGCACGATTATTTCCAGTCGGCCATTAATGTTTCTACGATATCCGGTGACGGGCGCAGAGAACTGCAGCAGTCTCTCGAGGCTGCGGTTATTGACTGGGAAATGATGGGCAGGCGCTTTTTATTCCAGGAATGGGAAGCAGTCTCCATCCGCCTGAATTACGCTGTACAGCGTCTTTTCCGAAAGTGGACAGAGCAGTATGAGAAAAAAATAAGGGAGATAAGCGCCAACGCGTTTGTAGAGAGACCGCGAGCTTCCGTTGAGCTGAAAACAGGCGAAGGCGAACTGCGTCTACTCGAAAAACCGGAACAGTATGCATCAAGAGTAAAGTCAAAAAAGCAGTTTTTTGAAGGAGACGAACTAAAGCATTTGAAAGACGATCTAACGGCGGAAGCTTCGGGACGGATTCAGCTGTTTTTAAAGCAGGAGGAGGAGCAGGCGTTTGAAAAGCTGCATCCGGAACTGCTTCGTCTGGAGGAAGAAGTACGAAATCTCGCTTCGGAGTCTGTCCGTCAGGAAAAAGACATCATTGAACGATATTTGTCGGAGGAAAACGACTTTTCAGATGCTCCGCTGGAACGTCACGAAAAGGAAATTGCTCCGAAAAGACCTGATGCTTTAAGCAGAGGAAATAATCCGCTATAATAAAGCAGGGTGATAAGATGATCTGGCTCATAGCTGCCGCTGCACTGATCTGTATACTGGGTCTGGCAGCAACGATAATGATCGGGATCAATCCCGAGGACAAATCCTATGATGATGAAGAAAAAACAAAAAAACACTTTCAGCGGATCATCCTGCTTTACGTGGTGGCATTCATCCCACTCGCAGTTGGTTCCGTCGTATATTTTGTGTTCTGGTAGGAATTAAAGGAGGAAACGGTGAAAAACATTCAACTTGCAGCGCTCGATATGGATGGCACGCTTCTCAGGAACGACCATACCATTTCCGAGCAGAATAAACATGCACTGGTACAGGCAAAAGAAAAAGGAATTCATATTGTAATTGCAACCGGCCGCTCCCTGATGGCCGTAGAATCCTATGTCGAGGAGCTCGGACTGGACGGTCACTTAATTACAGGAAACGGAAGTGAAATCTGGAAGTTGGATGGACGTCCCGAGCTGGTTGAACGGACGCCGCTTGAGAGCAGAATTGTCGACACGCTGTGGAATATCCGCAGACGTCACAACACTCGGCACTGGGCGGCAACGACAACGAAAGTCTGGAAACAGGAAATGCCCGACGATATTATTGGGGAAACGTGGCTCAAATTCGGTTACGATACGGGAAATCCGGACGTACGGGATGCAATTCTTGAAGAACTGAAAGACGTGGAGCACCTGATCGAAATTACAAACTCCCATCCATTAAATCTTGAAATTAATGCAAAAGGTGTTCACAAAGCAGACGCTGTCCAACGCGTGCTGTCGTGGTATAACTTATCTTTTGAAAATGTCATTGCCTGCGGCGACAGTCTGAATGATAAAACAATGATTGAAGCTGCCGGACTGGGTGTGGCCATGCACAATGCGCAGGAAGACATTAAACATTCCGCAGACTTTGTGACAAAAAGCAATGATGATCACGGCGTAGCCGAAGCTTTTCGTCATTTCGGTCTAATTTAACCTGTTTGCGTGCGTCCCCCTCAGGGTATAACAAAGTATAGACAAAACTTTGACATTCCGAGGAGGCGAACATCATGCCGAAAAAATATTTCACCATCGAGCAGGCAAACCGGCTGCTGCCTCTCATTGAGCAGGAAATAAATGAACTGAAGCGTATACAACAGGAATTTGATGAGAAGTGGCAGACATACCATCAGGTTAAAGAAGAGACAACAAACCAGGTGAAAACAGATTCGGATACACTGTTTAAACTGGAGGCCCAGCTGGAGTTTATTGAAATGGAAGCTCAGCTTCACGTCCAGAACATTCAGCAGACCGGCGCGCAGCTGAAAGGAATTGAGCCGGGGCTGGTTGATTTCCCATCTTTCATGGAACGCAGCGAAGTGCTTCTCTGCTGGAGAGAGGGAGAGGACGAAATTGCTTTCTATCATCATCCAAAAGAGGGGTATGCCGGCAGACGACCGCTTGATCTATAACATCTACTCCCCTGGAAATCCATTTCCGGGGGATTTGTCTGTCATCATTATTTTAGGAGGAAGTTATGAAACTGGCGATTGCCTCACCACACTACCGATCCAATAGAGGAAACAAAATAACCGCCGATCGTTTATGGAGCGGTTTAACGAAAGAAGGGGCAGAGACTGCTGTTGTCTCTTCAACCGATAACGAACCACTACCCGGAGGAACAGAGCTTGTTATCGGCTTTCATGCGTATAAATTTGCGGCATATTACCGTGCGTTCGGCCGGGGACTTCCTTACATTGTTACCGTCACTGGGACAGATATTAATCAGGACCTTCATACCGAGGAGCGTGGACCGGTCGTCCGCGAAATGGTGGAGAACGCGGAGATGATTCACGTTTTTGATACGTACATGGAAAAAGAAATCCGCACGTATTTTCCTGAAAAAGAGGTGCTTGTGCTGCCTCAGGCAGTCACCATTGACCCACTGCCCCGGGTAAAGTCCGACAGATTCACGGTTTTTCTTCCGGCAGGGATCAGGGAAGTAAAAGATATTTCCGGGGCTGTAAATGCTCTTCGTCCACTTGGTGAGAGCGGAGATATCCGGCTCCTTCTCGCGGGTCCCGTCATTGAAGAGAATGAAATGGAAAAAATTTCTCCTTTTCTTCAAGAAGAATGGCTCGAATGGACCGGTGAAGTTCCTTTTTCTGAAATGCGGGAGCTATACAGGAAGTGTGATGTTGTCATCAACCATTCTGAAAGTGAAGGACAGTCATCGGCTGTTCTGGAGGCCATGGCATTTGGCAGGCCGGCTGCAGTAAGGGATATCCCAGGAAATGCCGGCGTCGTAACCCATATGGAAAATGGGCTGCTGTATGAAGGGGAGGAGGGACTGCGGGATGCAGTGCTCCTGCTGAAGCAGGATACCTCCCTGCAGGAAAAATTGAGAGAAGGCGCTTTGAAACGCGTCAAAGACCGGCACGATCCGGAAAAAGAGGCAGCATTTTTAATGAACCGGATCAAGCGCATCCTTTCGTAACCGATTGCAGAATGTGATAAAGTAAACAAGAGAATAATCATTGCAGCTTGGAGGCGTTAATATGGCAGATCAACAAACATTTAAAGGGATTATGGGTAACTATCCGACAGGGGTTACGGTCGTGACTGCAGTGACAGGCGACGGCGAACCGGTAGGATTAACTGTTAATTCATTTACTTCCGTTTCGATGGACCCGATGCTTATTTCCTGGTCTATCGATAAAAACGTATCGACACATGACGTATTTGCGAAGGGAGACCGCTTTGCAGTTCACGTCCTGGCGCATGATCAGGGAGATACATGCATGCTGTTTGCTACAAAAGGGACGGACCGGTTCTCACAGATTACGTGGAAGACGTCAGCAGAAAACAACCCGGTCATCGAAGGATACAGCGGGCTGCTGGAATGCCGCGTGTACAAAACGGTCGATGCCGGTGATCATACGATGCTGATCGGCGAAGTAGTTCATGCCGACAATAACGAAACAGAACCGCTGTTATATCATCAGCGGACATTTGGTCAAATCCCAGAATCGTTTTATAATAAGTAAAGAGAAGAAAGGAGTCTGCAGATCATTCAGCGGGCTCCTTTCTTTTTATATTTTCATCTAGTTTACATAATATAAATTATGCGAACCAATCAAGATTTAGTAATTACTGTCTCATAAATTAAAGTATACTTTTATTTTGAGATAAAACAAAAATCTCAGGACAACAGCTTCATTAAACTCAGCTTATCGATTCCCAGCTTTTCTGCAGTTTCTTCATATCCGTCTTCTTCCGTCCATTTGACTGCAAGTGCTCTCCGTATTTCATTTGTCGTGAAAGATTCCCGGTCAAGCAGCTGAGCAGCCTTCTTCAAATGTATACCGATGGTCATCCGCTGTATCGGCTTTTCCTCGCCGTCGCGTGTGTAGGAAGAAATTAAATAGGACCCTTCAATTCCATCATTATATCGCTTTAAAATGCTCGCAGCCTCACCACTGATCGTTATAACTCTTTCATGACTTTCCTTGCTGACGAAAAGTTTTAGTGTATCTTTCTCACTGAGCAGATGACTGCGGTTGATACGGAACTCCTCCGGTCTCAGCCCGCTGCAGGCCAGGATATAAATAATTTTATGCTTATCAGGTATATCTTCAGCAAGTTTTTCAGTAAGTACATAGTCGATTTCTTCCCAGGTCAGTGGTTCCTTTTTCTGCATTTCTGATTTAAAATGCTTAATTTTTTGAGCTGGATCAACTGCAACCAGGCTGTTATCCCATGCAAAATCAAAAAAATGATGCAGAATGGAAATTATTTTATTTAGCGTTGATACCTTTAATCCAGACTGTTTTTTCTGTTGAAGGTACTGTCGGATGTCCTTCGGTGTGATCTCATACAGTTCCTTCTGTTTTTTATACGTATAATCCAGATAATGAAAAAAATACGTAAGCTGCCGGACATGTTCATCAATCGTTACTTCTTTCATTCCTTTTTTCCGCAGATGATCACTATAGCCGAAAGGCATCGTCTCACTCCTTTGCTGCATTACTTTTGTTTATTATATATTATTTACAGTGGTATATTACTGTATAGTAATTAGCAGAAACTAAAAGTACTCTCTAAGGAGTCGGATGCAGCGCTTGGCTGCACCCTTCTACTTTATTTGCCTTCTACACTGCGGAAAAAGACGTCGTGCACTTCTCCGTGCGCTGCCGTATCTACAAGAAAACTACCGTTCTGATATCTGTCCGAGGTGCGGAGTGCATCCGCACGCCTGGTTGTTTCCGACTGATCGGCTGTAATAATGACAATCTCTGTATTATCAGGCACTACCCCGCCGAACATGATTCGATGCGGCTGCTTTTTTAATTCTTTTAATACACGTACTCCACGCCCTGCTCTCGCCTGCTTTTCAAGTTCTGATACAGGCATTTTCTTAACTGCTGCACGCTGGGTGCAGAGAATTAGTTCATCTTTATCCGTTGAAGCTGCTACGAGTGCTCTGCAGAAATCTGAGTCTTTAAGATTAACAGCTTTCATGCCGCTCGTTCGTATACCCGTAGCAGAAACGTCATCCAGTCCGAAGCGGAGACCGTAACCCTGGTGGGTGATACAGATAACGTCACTATCCGCTGATGCAGTCCGGACGGAGGTCAATTCATCCTCTTTTTTCAGTTTAACCGCCATCAGCGCTTTGGAATGGCGCTGGGCTTTATATTCTTGAAGCGGTGTCCGTTTAATCATGCCGTTCTTTGTTAAGAAAAGAAGCTCTCTGTCCTCTTTGCTGAAGTCTGTTACGACAGCTGTATCAACAACTTTATCATCAGGTGTCATCTGCACAATATTTGCGATATGCTGCCCGGAGTCTTTCCACTTCATCTCTGGAATAAGGTGAACAGGAATATATAAATACGAACCGGAAGCTGTAAATACGAGCAGTGTGTCGGTTGTATTCAGTTCCATATTAAATAACATCCGGTCGGATTCTTTCATTGCAGGCTGCTCACCGTTTGAAGCAATGAAGCTCCGCAGACTGGAACGCTTTAAATAGCCTTCTTTTGTCAGTGAGACGCGGACGTCCTCTGAAGGAACCATCACTTCCAGATCGATTTTAATTTCCTCAATCTCCGCTTCCACTGCAGTAAGCCGTTCAGTTGAAAATAGTTTTCTTACACTGCGGAGTTCTTTTTTCATCTGATTCTTTAACTTTTTTTCAGATGAAAGAAGCTCTTCCAGCTGAGCAATCTGTCTGTGCAGTTCATTCTGCTCTTTTTCGAGCGTCTCGATATCGGTATTGGTTAATCGGTACAACTGCAGGTTCACGATTGCCTCTGACTGCTTTTCCGAAAATCCAAACGCTTTCTCGATACGCGTTTTAGCTTCCTGTTTATCGAGCGCTCTGCGGATCTCCGCAATAACGTCATCCAGTATCGAAACAGCTTTCATCAATCCTTCGACAATGTGGGCACGGTCTCGTGCTTTGTTCAGTTCGAAACGGGATCTTCGGACGATCACTTCTTTCTGATGCTGAATAAACGCATCGAGAAGCTTCGGCAGCGTCATTAACGTCGGCGTTTTGTCCGCAATGGCGACCATATTGAAATTAAACGCTGTCTGCAGGTCGGTATTTTTGTAAAGAAAGTGAAGCACTCCCTGCGCGTCGGCTTCTTTTTTAAGTTCGATGACGATCCGCATGCCGGTTCGGTCCGTTTCATCCCGGACTTCTGCGATTCCGTCCACTTTTTTATCAATGCGGAGCTCGTCCATTTTTTTTACGAGAGAAGCTTTATTGATTTCAAAGGGTATTTCCTCAATAACGATCTGTCTTCTTCCGCCGCGGACGGTCTGGATGTCTGCCTTTCCCCGGACAACAACCTTTCCCCGGCCCTTTTCATATGCATTTTTAATGCCCTCTTCACCCTGGATGATTCCGCCTGTTGGAAAGTCCGGGCCCTGAATATAAGTCATTAACTGCTCCACCGGGATATCCGGCCGGTCGATCTGCGCGATGGCTGCATCAATCACTTCACCGGGATTATGGGGGGGGATATCTGTCGCATATCCGCTGGAGATTCCCGTCGAGCCATTAATCAGCAGGTTTGGAAATGCTGCCGGCAGAACGACCGGTTCTTCCTGCGAATCATCGAAGTTCGGCATGAAGTCAACGGTATCTTTCTGGATGTCCTGAAGCATTTCCTCTGCATGCCGTGCGAGTCTTGCCTCAGTATAACGCATCGCAGCCGGTGGATCACCATCAACAGAACCGTTGTTTCCGTGCATCTCTACGAGCGGCACTCTCATTTTCCAGTCCTGACTCTGCCGGATCATCGCTTCATAGACGGACGAATCCCCGTGCGGATGATAGTTACCGATCACATTACCGACCGTTTTTGCTGATTTACGGAAAGGTTTATCCGACGTGTTCCGTTCTGTATACATCGCAAAAAGAATACGCCGCTGCACGGGTTTTAATCCATCTCTCGCATCCGGAAGAGCCCGGTCCTGAATGATATATTTACTGTACCTTCCAAAACGGTCCCCGAGTATTTCCTCGAGGGGCATATCCAGATATCGTTCTTTTTGTGCCAACGGCTATTCCTCCTCAGTTACATACAGGCTGTCATTTTCAAGAATATTCGTATCTTCGTTCAAGCCGAATGCGACATGGCTTTCAATCCACTTTCTGCGCGGCTCTACTTTATCTCCCATCAACGTAGAAACGTGTCTTTCTGCGCGGGCAATATCATCTATTGTAACACGAACAAGCGTTCTTGTCTCGGGATTCATCGTTGTTTCCCAAAGCTGTGTCGCATCCATTTCCCCAAGCCCTTTATAGCGCTGTACTGTATATCCCCGGCCGATGTTCTTAACAGCTGATTTCAGACCTTCTTCATCCCAGGCATATTCCACTTTCTCACGCTTTCCGCTGCCCGCAGACACTTTGTACAGCGGCGGCAGAGCGATGTACACTTTGCCTGCTTCGATGAGCGGACGCATATACCGGTAGAAAAAGGTCAGCAGAAGCACTTGAATGTGAGCGCCGTCTGTATCCGCATCGGTCATAATAACAACTTTATCGTAGTTGGCTGCCTCCAGATCGAAATCAGCGCCTACATCTGCGCCGATCGCGTAGATCATCGTGCGGATCTCTTCGTTTTTCATAATATCGGCAAGCTTCGCTTTCTCTGTGTTAATGACTTTTCCGCGGAGGGGAAGAACCGCCTGGAATTTCCGATCGCGGCCCTGCTTTGCCGAACCACCAGCAGAATCCCCCTCCACTAAATACAGTTCGTTTTTCGAAGCATCCCGGGACTGTGCCGGCGTCAGTTTTCCGGAAAGCATAGCATCTTTACGCCGGTTTTTTTTCCCGCTTCTCGCCTCTTCACGTGCTTTTCTTGCTGCTTCGCGTGCCTGGGAGGCCCGGACGGCTTTACGGATTAATTGATTGCTGAAATCCGGATTTTCCTCCAGGTAATAAACGAGGGACGCAGAAATCACCTGGTCCACCGCAGCTCTTGCCGCTGGAGATCCGAGTTTGCTCTTCGTCTGGCCTTCAAACTGAAGAAGTTCCTCCGGCACCCGCACAGACAATACACCGGTAAATCCTTCCCGGATGTCACTTCCGTCCAGGTTTTTATCTTTTTCCTTCAAAAGCCCGAGTTTTCTCGCATGTTCGTTCACTGTTCTCGTTACTGCAGATCTGGCACCGAGTTCATGAGTTCCGCCGTCTTTCGTCCGTACATTGTTCACAAATGACAGCAGGTTTTCCGTATAGGCATCGTTGTATTGAAATGCAAAATCGACTTCGATTTCGTCATGGACACCTTCCATGGAAACAACATCGTGGAGAGTCTCTTTATCTTCATTCAAATAATCAACAAACGCTTCAAGCCCGGTATCAAAATAAAACGTATCTTTTTGATCGTGCCGTTCATCAATCAGTTCAATCGTCACGCCTTTTAATAAAAAAGCCGCTTCTCTCAGCCGCTCTGCTACTGTTTCATAATGAAACTGGGTCGTTTGAAAAATAGAAGCATCCGGTTCAAACGTAAGCGTTGTTCCGGTCTTTTTCGTGGTCCCTTTTTTCTCGAGTGTTGTAGCAGGTCTGCCGCCGTCGTGAAAGGACTGGCGGTGGATGACTCCACTCCGGTGAATTTCCACCGTAAGGCTTTTAGAGAGCGCATTGACGACAGAGGCACCTACACCGTGCAGACCTCCGCTCGTTTTATAACCGCCCTGACCGAATTTACCTCCGGCGTGAAGCACCGTTAAAATAACTTCGGGCGTCGGTTTTCCTGTCGCGTGCATTCCGGTCGGATAGCCTCTGCCATTGTCCGACACGCTGACCTGCGAATTTTTATGAATAACGACTTGTATCCAGTTTCCGTAGCCGGCAAGAATTTCATCGACGGAATTGTCGACGATCTCAAAGATAAGATGGTGCAGCCCGCGGTGGTCCGTACTGCCGATATACATTCCCGGGCGTTTTCTGACTGCTTCCAGTCCTTCAAGCACCTGGATCGCATCATCGTTGTATTGAAAAGCTTCCTTACTCACAAAAACGTCCCCTTTCTCCGTCACATCACCTGTCTCACTGTACCATACAATGACACGGTTTTCACTTTCCTCTTTGTCTATTATCGACTGATACTGCGTCGTATGTCAAACGTATGTACGCATTTTTTTCTACAGGATGATGTTTTCTGTTCTTCCACACATCTTCTAAGTACACGAATACTACCTGGTCAGGAGGGTAAAAATGCAATCGAGTAGGAGGAGGGTTCTCCCCTCCGTCCTCTCACACCACCGTACGTACGGATCCGTATACGGCGGTTCAATAAGTTTCGTGGAATCGTTCATGCATTTTGGTATAGAACGCGTTCATGTGGAGGAGCCCTGCCTTGTGCAGGGCTTCGTTCGTGATGGAGCGGTGGAGGATGTGCGATTTGGCTATACGCCAGTAACCCTTTCGGGTATTGGCCCACTCCCAGGCTTTATCCGTCGGAATACCGCGCTTCCTCAGCTTCTGGTAGCGGGTTTTAACTTTCTTCCACCGCTTCCAGATCAGCTGCCGGAATCGGCGGCGAACCCATTGGGCCAGGTTTTGGATATAGTTTTTCATCCTGGAGATCCCGTAGTAGGCGATCCATCCCCGGAGCACTTGATTGACCTCCCGGAGGATATCTATGAGTTTTCCCGGCCGCTTCCGCGACAGGCGTTTCTGTAGCGTTTGTTTCAGCCGCTGTTTCGCCCGGCGGTGCGGACGGATCCCGGTTCTCCCTTTCGGGAGAGCCTGCAGACAGAAGCCGAGAAACTTCCGTTTGGTCGGAGTGCCGACGGCACTCTTTTCCCGGTTCACCGTCAGATGCAGCTCCTTTTCAAGGAACGTCGTCACGCTCTCCAGGACCCGCTCTCCTGCTTTCCGGCTCTGCACGTAGATATTGCAGTCGTCGGCATAGCGGACGAAGCGGTGCCCCCGCCGCTCGAGCTCCTTATCCAACTCGTGGAGGTAGATATTACTGAGGAGCGGGGATAGATTACCGCCCTGCGGCGTGCCGATGCCGTTCGGCATGACGCTGTCACCGAGAAGAATGCCTGCCCGGAGAAACCGGCGGATCAGCTGAAGGATCGAGCAGTCCGGAATAAACTGTTCGACAAGATGCATCAGTTTGTCATGTTGCACCGTGTCAAAGTATTGTTTCAGGTCGATATCCACCACGTAGCGGTACCCCGCTTCGTGGTAGGAAGCTGCCTGCCGGATCGCATCGTGTGCGCTCTTTCCCGGACGGAATCCATAGCTGTGTTCGGAGAAGTGCGGGTCAATGTGTGGCGTCAACACCTGTACCAGCGCCTGCTGGACCACACGGTCCCGGATCGTTGGAATGCCGAGCTTCCGTTTACCTCCGCCTTCTTTGGGGATGAACACCTGGCGGATCGGATCCGGCTGATACGTAT
>NZ_PVNS01000020.1 GCF_002993335.1 Alkalicoccus urumqiensis
GTAGCCACTGCAAACCACACGACTGACAAAAAAACCGCCCGTTTCTCCAAGGTTGGGGAGAAACGGGCGGTTTTCATATGAGATCCTACGATACGAAATGAAAAATCGCTAGATTTTCAGTGGCCCCTACGTCTATAGCCGGCTTTTTTACCCGTCAAACCCATTTTGCCGGGCAGCAGTTGAATCCCCGCAGCAATAGAATGAAGTCTCTCTACGGCTGCTTCCGATCCCACAACTGCTCCTCCCGTTCTCACAAAGACCGGACCGGTTCCCACTCGGTTCGAATTGTCCAACTCCCGCAGCAGATATTCCAGCTCCGCCGCCCGATTTTCCCACAACGTACTGCCAAATTCCTGTTTCTCCATCCACCGGAAGAGAAGCCCAGTACAGCTGGCCAGCTTTTTAAATACTGCCTTTCCACCTCGATGCCTGAAGATAGAAGCATTCTCAGACAGCCCCCTGTATATCCACAACCTGCCATAAATGCACACAAAAGCGGACACTCTATTAAGGAGCGTCCGCTTTCTCTATATCTCGTCGTTCTGATGGATTACAGGGACCACGGCTGTGTCAGCTTAAAGCATACGACACGCGGTTCTGTCATTTCCTGAATGGAGGACGGAACTCCTTCACGGCCGAGCCCGGAATCTTTCGTTCCGCCAAACGGCATTTCATCGATTCGGTAATCACTGCTGTCATTGACCATCACTCCGCCGACATGAAGGTGGTGCACGGCGTAGAATGCCTGGTCAATGTTCGAGGTGAAAATACCTGCATGCAGACCGTAGTCGACATCGTTGGAACGGCTTACCGCCTCCTGAAGTGTTTCAACACGGTCGAGGATGACGACCGGACCGAAAATTTCCTCTTTGTAAATCCGGCAGTCCACCGGCACATCCGTTAAAACCGTCGGATCGTAAAAGGCTCCATTGCGGCGCCCTCCGGCGAGAATCCGTGCTCCGGCATTTACAGCCTCCTGCACCCATTCTTCGACACGGACAGCCTCCTGTTCATTAATCAGCGGGCCGACATCCGTCCATTCCGACTGCTTGTCGCCGACCTGCAGTTCCTGCGTTCGTTCTGCAAACAGCGAAGCAAATTCCTGAAAGCTTTCTTCCTGAATATAGACGCGCTGCACTCCAATGCAGTTCTGGCCTGCTGCAGCGAACGCACCGGATACGGTCGATTTGACTGCATCGTGCAGATCCGCATCATTCATGACGATGACCGGGGAATTCGACCCGAGCTCCATGCTGAGTTTTTTGCGGCCGGCAGACTGGGCAATCCGGTCCCCGGCATTTGTTCCGCCGGTAAAGGAAACCATCTTTACTTCCGGATGCTTGACGAGAGCATCGCCGAGCTCGCTTCCGGATCCGGTCACCACTGCAAGGAATCCACGCGGGACACCGGCCTGATGCAGCGCTTCTGCCATCAGCAGCGCACTGAGCGGTGTCACCGATGCAGGCTTGACGATCACAGGGTTCCCTGCGGCGAGGGCCGGGCCGACTTTGTGTGCGACAAGGTTCAGCGGATCATTGAACGGAGTGATAGCGGCAATGACACCGATCGGAAAACGGAAATAGTAGCCGGTGCGGTTTTCGCTGCCTTCCTTCTGATCAAAATTGATCGTCTCCCCTTTAATACGGCGTGCTTCCTCTGCACTGATCCGGATCGTCTGTACGGCACGGGAGACTTCTCCTCTGGCTTCTGTAATCGTTTTGGATCCTTCCCGGGCGATCGTATACGCGTAGCGCTCGCGGTGGGATTCGATATAATCCGCTGCCCGGTTCAGGACATTGATCCGCTCGTGCACCGGCCAGGAGGAAATCGAATGAAACGCTTCTGCCGCCCGGTCGATGACATCTGTTACATACGCGGCCGATGCTTTCGGCACCCTCGCGATGACTTCATTGTTCTGGGGATCAAACACATCGAATGTCTCCGTCTGACTGACCCACTCACCGTGCACATACATTTTTGCCGACAACACTTTCGTCTGCATACCTGCCACCGCCTTTCCTTCAGTTCATGATTACGTCTGTCTCACCGCGGCTTTTCGTCTCTCGGAATGAATCAGGTCGATCAATAGGGAAAATCCGGTTTCTGTCAGTCCTGCGCCGGCACCGGTTAAAAAGATCGGGCCTGCAAGGTCACAGTCATATAAAATGGCGTTCGTCGCTCCCTGGACACCTGCCAGCGGGTTATCCTGCGCCAGCTTTTCCGGAGAAACGGCTGCTTTTACTCCGCTCTCCGTACGCGTAATTTTTGCGGTAAGCCGGAGCCGCTTTCCTTCAGAAATGGCTTCCTGAAGCTTCTCCTGCGTGATTTCGGTAATGCCGGTGCATGCTACATCCTCTGCTTTGAGCGGCACGCCCATAATGACATTGGCGAGAATGACCGCTTTATAGCGGGCATCGTACCCTTCCACGTCGCTCGTTGGATCCGCTTCTGCAAATCCCTGCTCCTTCGCTTTCGTGAGCGCACCATCATAAGAAAGACCTTTTTCCATTTCTGTCAGCATGTAATTCGTCGTTCCGTTCAGAATGCCGGAGATTTCCCGGATGGTGTTGCCCCGGAGGGTTTCCTGCGGCAGACGGAGAGCAGGTGTCCCGCTCATCACCGTTCCTTCAAAGCCCCAGAAAGCGCCGTTTTTATCAGCAAGCTCCTGAAGCTCCTGGTAGGCAATCGCCACCGGTCCTTTGTTTGTCGTAATGACGCTTTTTCCTTTTTCAAATGCTGCCCGGCAGTGATCAATCGCCGGCTGACCGGTTTTTACGTCTGTAAACGTAACTTCGACAATCATGTCAGCGTTCGTATCACGGATCGTTTCCAGGCTGTCGAGGCCTTTTACCGTTGTACTTCTGCCGTTGTATTCATCGAGCGGACGTTTTTCCGAGGCCAGACGGAGAAGTTCCTCCGGATCGAGACCTTCCGGATCATACACCGAGCCTTTCATCAGATCGGACACGGCAACTACCTGGGTGTCCAGACCTTCTTCTTTCTGAAGCTTTTCTTTTCTCTCCTGGAGGATGCGGAGAAGTCCTTGTCCGACTCCCCCAAATCCTACAAATGCAATCTTTACCGTCATGCAGACCGCCTCCTGTACATTAAGTCGATTGAAGAATCTCTTCCGGCAGTGACTGGAATGCCTGCTCCAGATCACCGATCAGATCTTCAATATCTTCAATTCCCGCAGAGTAGCGGATTAATCCTTCCGGAATACCCATTGCCGCACGCTCTTCCGGCGTACACTCTACGTGACTTGTCGTACGGGACGGGCCGACGATGGTTTCAACCGCTCCAAGGTTGGCAGCTCTGTTGGCAAACTGCAGCTTTGGCAGAAGATGGCGTACGGTATCGACGCCGCCTTTTACACTGAAGCTGAGCATGCCGCCGAATCCGCTCATCTGCTCTTTGGCAATGTCATGATGCGGGTGTGTGGGAAGGCCCGGGTAATAAACGCCTTCGACAACATCCACTGTCTGCAGGTATTCGGCAACTTTCTGTGCGTTTTCATTCTGACGCTCGACGCGGAGTTTCAGTGTTTTCATGCCGCGCAGAAGCAGGTAGGCTGCCATCGGGTCGATCGTCGCCCCGTTGATCTCCCGGTAGTGATACACTTTCTCCACCAGTTCTTTCGAGCCGACAAGGACGCCGCCGAGTGCGTCCGCGTGGCCGCCGAGAAACTTCGTCGCACTGTGGAGAACAAGATCCACTCCGAGCTCCAGTGGATTCTGGTTGATCGGTGTTGCAAACGTGTTATCGACGATAACGATCGCGCCGGCTTTTCTTCCGGCTTCCGCCATGCGCTTAATATCCGTAATTTTCACCGTCGGGTTCGTCGGTGTTTCCAGATAAAGCACTTTGCACCCTTTTTCAATCTCCGCTTCAATAGCTTCGTGATCGCCGGTGTCGCAGAGCTGAACGTCGATGTTCAGCTGCGGGAGGAATTCAGTAAAGATTTTATTCGTACCGCCGTACGTGTCCTTGATGGAGACAACCCGGTCTCCCGGGAACAGAAACGTACCGAGCGTGTTGCTGATCGCCGCCATGCCTGTGGAGAAGCTTGTTGCATGCTCCGCGCCTTCCAGAATGCGGACTTTGTTTTCAAATGCCTCGACGGTCGGGTTCGTATTACGCCCGTAAATATGGCCTTTCTTGTTGCCGACCGCTACTTCGTACCATTCGTCCATATCGTCATAGCCGTAGGAGACGCTGTGCACGACCGGTACCTGCGTCGCGCCGAAAGCGAGATAGTCCTGCTCTCCTGCCCATATTGATTTTGTGCCCATGCGGATATCTTTGTTTGTCATTGGAATGACCTCCTGTGTGTTAGTTTTCGGATTTATTTATGAAATTTCCCCGCTCTGCTGATTTAAAAGGAATGGATGCTGCACGACAAGTTCTCTCGGATAATTGGAAAACGTCTTACATCCATCTTTTGTAATGCGGAGCGTTTCACTCAGTTCGAGACCGTAATGGTCGAACCAGAGTGCGGGAATAAGATGAAACGTCATGTTTTCTTCGAGCACGGTCGTATCTCCGCGGCGGAGGCTTGCTGTATGCTCACCCCAGTCCGGCGGATAGCCGAGGCCGACGGAGTAGCCGAGACGTGCTTCCTTTTCAATGCCGTAGCGGCTGATGGATTTTCTCCATGCCTCTTCCATATCACTGCAGGTAGCTCCCGGCTTCGCAGCTTCCAGCACAGCCTGAATGCCTTCCTGTACGATCGGAGTCAGGCGTGCCAGCCGGTCATCCGGTGTGCCGATGCTGACGGTGCGTGCAAGTGGAACGTGATACCGTTGATAGCATCCGGCAAGCTCAATGATCGTCGAATCCCCTTCCTCAAACGGACGATCCGACCACGTCAGATGCGGAATGCCGGTGTTTTTCCCGGACGGAATCATCGGTACTATTGAGGTGTACTCGCCGCCGTAGTCTTCCGTTCCCGTAATCTGATGATAGACAATGTGGGCAGCAGCGTCGTTCTCCCGGTTGCCGATGCGCACGTTCTCCACTCCGTGGGTCATCGCATTATCTGCAATGGCCGCGGCTTTCGTCATATACTCGATTTCCTGATCGGACTTTACGATCCGGACCCAGTTGACGAGAAGATCGCCGCTTTGGAAAACAGCGTTTGGCAGTGCTTCCTGAAGTTTCATAAACGCTTTTGCTGTGAAATAGTAGTTATCCATTTCAACACCGACCCGGCGGTTGCCGTGCCCGATCTGCTGCAGAATTTCTCCGATAAAGGTCATTGGGTGGTAGACTTCGGAATGAACATAGTAATCCGGATAGGAGATGATATTTTCATCGTATATCCATGTTTTAATACGCGCACCGTTGGCATCCATATACCGGCCGATCCAGATCGGCTGCGGCTCATCAATAATAATGATAACCATCTGGTGCACATAAAACGACCACGCATCATAGCCGGTCAGGTAATTCATGTTGGCCGGATCGGTTACGAGAAGCACTTCCATGTTCTTCTCTGCCATCCGTTCTTTCGTTTTCTGCAGTCTCTCCTGATACTCCCGGATATCAAATGGAAGCATATCATCCACCCTCTCTTTATAAATTCGAGTGATTTTTTTGGTGTACTTGTATCATATCCGTTCCGCCGGATGGATATGATGTGCAAATTGTATGAAGATTTAAATTTTTATATTGGACACTTTGTGTGAGACCCTCTGCTCAATCTGTGTGAAAGCGTTTTATAATCCAGCATTTCAGGGTGGAGATCTGCACAGCTGTGTTTCTATTACAGCACCTCCTCCGGAATATCCGAGGCTGCTGAAAAAATCTCTATTAAGACAATTTGATATACGAAAAGAAACTTTAACCATTTCAATTAGTGAAATCAGACTGCACTACAGACGGAAGCTTGCCGCGGGCATGGCCTCAGCCTCCTCGAGCATCCTCTGGATGTTCTGCGGGGTCTTCACCTCATGCTCTTCCCGCAGGCGTCCCCGTCTTTCGTTTCGTCTGATTGAGCCTGGGATAAAAAGCATAAAAATGATCAAAAGAGTTCCATAAACAAGAACAAGCAGTGTGTACTTATAAAGCACCGACACGGGTATGAAGCAGCCATTTCCTCGGGGCTGTCTGGCATGGAATTACAAGGAGCGATTGCCATATTTACAGTAAATCTCAAAAGAATACTGAAGCTATCGCAAGAAAAATAGAAAAAACAGACAATAGTGACAAAAAAGACGACCACCTCCAAAATAATTGGAAATTGGTCGTCTTTTTTCTGTGAGTTTACTTTCGTTCAATTAAAATCGTGAGATTATCAGTGGCCTCGAATATCCGGAGGGGGTGCTTGACGTAAAATATAAGGTTATTCCGCTCCGGGCGATTTCATATCCCGGAGCTGCCAGAGCCGGATCGCGAGTTCGAGCAGAAATACGTCGTCGGCGTCAACGAGCGATATATTTGTGAGCGATTCGATATTGCGCAGCCGGTACATTAAGGACTGCCGGTGAAGATGAAGCGCTCTGGCCGTCTGACTGACGTTACCATTGTATTTGTTGTACGCCATAAATGTTTCAATCAGATCCGTCTGCCTCTTTTTATCGTAGGCTGCAAGCGGCTCCACCGTTTCTCTTACAATCTGTTCAATGTCAGCATTATCCGATATCGCCAGAAGCACGCGGTTAATCCGGGTATCGTTATAAAACGTCCGTCTGCCGCTGCCATGCTGGCGCATGCCGATATCAAGCGCCGTTTTCGCCTCCCGGTAGCTTTCATGAAAGCCGTTGTCCTGTTCGCGCTTGGAGGCAATGCCCCAGGAGAGCTCTACTTCGGTGAGCATTTCATACAGCCGGCGGTCGACGGCATCGAGAAACTGGTTGGCTGTTTCGGTGTACAGGTGATGGTCGGTTTCCAGGAAAATGATTACTTCATCTTCATCGAAAGTGGCCATCACTTTTTTACTTAGAAACCTGGCTGCATTATGAATTTCTTTTTGAATGTAGTAGTTCGTGTTCTGAAGCGATGATGTCGGCGGGTTGTCGGATACAAAGGAAGGAAAATCTTCCGTTTCCTCTTTCAGGCGGATCTCTCCGACGATACAGAGATAAGGCAGGTTCAGGTCGTATCCGAGAAGCTCGCCTTTTGAGCGCATCAGCTGCGTTTCTTCATTTTTCTGCTTGGCCAGCTGCAGGATGAAATTGTCTTTCAGACGAATTTCCGTCATCTCGACGGCGTTTTCCTTCACGAAGAACAGCGCGCAGGATGTCACTGCGTGCTCAAGTACGTTCATCATAAACCAGGTAAGCTCCTGGAGCGGCTCCAGGCGGAACCAGAGGAAACCCTGCTTCCGGTGGTTCGTATTGACGAGGATCCGGCACCATCTGGCCCCATCGACATCATAGACGTAAATGTGGGGATGCAGCCGGTGCTCGCTGTAGGCGCCGAGCATCTGATCAATTTCGTACGATTCGGGTCGGTTCCAGGCTTTCTGCTCGACCGCTTCCAGGGTGCTGTCCTCTACGTGGTAATACGCCCGCATCGTTCCGTCATACTCGGTGATCATCGTAGGCAGGCTGATGTAGCGGTGAACCGCTTCGGCGATGTCCTGAAGATCGCCGTCATGAAGGACGTTGTTCAGAAAATCCTGACGGATCTCTTCTGTCAGCTGCCGTTCGTCTTTTTTTCCGCTGTTAATTTCTTCGATCACGGTGGAAATAATATCGCCGAAGCGGATATCCCACGGTATATCAAGCAGAATAAATTGGTTTTCCTCTGCAAGCTGGATGATTCGGTCCGGCAGGTCAAATACGTGCCGGCCGGTTGCGATGCCGAGCATCGAAGCGCCGGATTCAATGACGTCACGGACGAACTGCTCCAGTAAATCCACATCCCCGCGGCAGCCAATACCGGTTGTCAGAACGAACTCCCGCTCGCGGACAAAATTTTCGACCGGCATTTCCATGACCGACACCCATTCAATCTCTTTTGTTGTCATCCATTTTTCTCCTGCTTTCACTGCCGCCGAAGCAAGCAGCGGTGTCTGTATTATCTGTGCTGCATATACGCCCATCCACTATCACCACCGTCAGAGTAATCTTTTTTTAGTTTCTCATGCCGCTTCCTTTCCCGCAATGATATTGCTGTAGAAAAGATGCTTTCTGCATCGCGGTGTAAAGGGAGAACAACAGAAAGAGAATAGCTTTACGTCTGCAGGGAGGATTGGAGAAGCGTCCTCGGGGCGGTGAGCTCTACAACGACAGCTGCCGCTCCTCTAAATGCCCCTTCCAGTCTACCAGCGGAGGGGCCGGCTCCCATTTCTGCCGATTAGTCCAGCTTCCATAACAACGATTCCAGCTTTACCAGCTGATTTTCCGGCAGCGGAGCCGCACAGTCTTCTTTCTCCATGCGTCAGCCGTCAAATCCGCTGACCTGCTGACACCCTTAGATGAGCACCAGCTATGTGCACAGCTCTGCATCCAGTTTTCATTTCTTTTTTCAAATTATAGAAAATTCCGGTGATATTTTCAGATTTTCAAAAAAGATCATAAATAATGCTTTTCGTTTGACAAGAATATGTTATAGTAATATTCGCACTATTTGGCACTTCAACGTTTTAAAGGGGGATAACAATAAGATGAGTACATCCAATCCAATGAGGGAGCAGTGGAACTCAAGGCTCGGCTTTATGCTTGCCGCGCTTGGTTCTGCTGTAGGCCTCGGAAATATCTGGCGCTTTTCCTATGTTGCCGGAGAAAACGGCGGGGCAGCGTTCCTGCTGATTTACCTAATCTGTATTGCACTGATCGGTGTGCCGATCGTCATGGCAGAGTTTACGATCGGAAAGCGTGCACAGTCCGACGTCGTCGGCGCATTTCAATCACTTGCCCCGGGAAAACCGTGGGTCATCGGCGGTTTTCTCGGCGTCGCATCGGCCTTCATCATTCTTGCTTTCTACGGCGTCGTCGCCGGCTGGTCGATTTACTACTTCCTGCAATACCTTGGAGGTGGACCGGATCTTGCCGGAGCCGGAGGTTCGGAAGCTTTCTTTGGCAGCTTCCACACCGGAGCAGTGTTCCCGCTTCTGTGGCAGTTCCTGTTCATGTTTATTACCGTCGGCATCGTTTTTGTCGGCGTCAAAAAGGGCATCGAGAAATCAAACAAGCTTCTGATGCCGCTGCTTGCCATTCTCGTTCTGATTCTTGCTGGTTACAGCATGACGCTCGACGGAGCAGGGGAAGCAATGGCCTTTCTCTTCTCCCCGGACTGGAGTGCACTGGCTGATCCCGGCGTCTATATCGCTGCACTGAGTCAGGCCTTTTTCTCCTTAAGTCTCGGTATGGGGGCGCTGATTACGTACGGCAGCTACCTGAAGCAGAAAGAAAAGCTTCCGGGAGCGGCAGCCGGTGTCGCGACGATGGATTCTCTGTTTGCGATCGTCGCCGGCCTCATGATTTTCCCGGCCGTCTTCACGTTCGGCATTGAACCGGGCTCCGGGCCTGGGCTTGTCTTCGTCGTTCTGCCGGAGATTTTTGACAGCCTGGCGGTCGGCCCGATTTTCGGTCTGCTGTTTTTCTTCCTTCTGTCTGCAGCAGCTGTTTCATCCGGCGTCTCGCTTCTCGAAGTGGCCGTTGCCTACTTCATGCGTCAGATGAACTGGAGCCGGAAAACGGCGTCAGTTATTATCGGGTCGATCATTTTCGTCCTCGGTATTCCCGCTTCCCTCGGCTTTGGTGCCTGGAGCACCGTCACAATTATCGGGGAAAATGGCATTCTGGACTCCATGGACTTCCTCGCATCCTACATCTTCCTGCCGCTCGGCGGTATGATTATCGCCCTGTTTATCGGCTGGGGATGGAAGAAAAGCGATGCGCTTCAAGCGTCCGACTTTGGCGAAACGACGCTTGGAACGATCTGGATCTGGATTCTGCGTATCGTGGCACCACTTGCTATTCTTGCCATCTTCCTTTACTCCACAGGAATCTGGACACCATAGTAAACGAGCACGAAAAAGGACGGAATCGGTTTTCGATTCCGTCCTTTTTTCTATCTATCGAGGGTGCTGCTTACGTAAAGGTAAAGCGCCCCGTCTCCGTTCCTTCCAGATACAGCACGGCTTCATCTCCTGACTGGATCCGCCCGACACCCTCCGGTGTACCGGTAAAAATGACATCCCCCGGTCCCAGTCCATACGTGCGCCCGATCGTATCCACCAGATACTGAATTGGAAAAATCATATCTGCAGTAAATCCGAGCTGTTTTTCTTCTCCATTAATTTCGAGGGAAAAAGACAAGGAGGTAAGCTCCTTCTCCGGTAAGGGCTGCTCCGGACCTGTAAGTGCACTTCCGAGAAATCCCTTTGCCGGAAGCCACGGCTTTCCTTTCTCTTTCAGTGTCTGCTGCAGCTCACGAAGCGTAAGGTCCAGTCCAGTCGAAATGCCGGAAATGAGGTCCTCCGCCCGGGACCCCTTTTCCCACATTCCGCCAATATGGAGAACGAGTTCAGCTTCATAATGCACCTCTCCCTGCCCGGATGGCAGCACCGCCTTCTCTTCTGTACGCAGACTGTGGGTCGGTTTCATGAACAACAGCGGTTCCTCCGGCACATCGTTTCCAAGCTCTTCTGCGTGCTTTTTGTAATTCCTGCCTACACAGTATATATTCCGTACATCCATATGTATCAGCTCCTTCCAATTTTGATGGAAAAAGAACCGCCGGTCAGCAGGCCGGCGGTTCCTTCTTTAATTATCGGATATTTCTTTGTCCACATACCCGTCTGTTTTTTTAATCTCTTCCAGCACCTCGGACTTATGTTCATCTGCGACGTCAAACTGCAGCAGATAATCCGGAGCCGGCTTTTTATCTTTAATGAGGGAATCCCGCAGCTCCTGAAACGAAGCGAACAGCCCCGGCTGTCCACCCTGTGAAGAACCGGCACTGCCGATGGATCCTGCCGGAATCATCATCATGGTACGGTTTTCCTCAAGATCCGGAATGTGCTCCACCCGGACGTTGGAAACGTTGTATTTCTGAATGCTCGTAGACAGATCTTCCGCGCCGTTTTCATTCGTGAAATATACCTGCATGTGCGTCGTCATAAACATCCTCCTTCAGAGATTCGAAGTCTAGAATGTCTATTCCCATGCTTGAGAAGGACGAAACCCGTTACGGATTCATCTGCTCGAGAAGCTCGAGTACTTCCTCCTGGTTGTCACCGGCAAGGTAATCCACTTCCACGGCCATTTCGCCGGATTCCGGCTGAACCACGATCATTCCGCGGTAAATCATTTCCTCTTCTTCATCAATGAAACCATGCTCAATTCCGACCTCGCCATTCGGATCACTCAGTAGTTCCATATTGAGGTCGTTCTCTGCAGCATACTCTTCATGAACATCGGGCGGCGTCGGGCTGATGCCATAGACGGTATAGCCGAGCTCCTCCAGTTCCTCTTCCATCTCATCCAGCTGAACCAGCTGGGAAAGGCAGACACTTCAGGTGACGCCGGTAAAGTAATAATATAGATCCGCCCGGTCATCTGTAAAGATCTCCGTTTCGCCGCCTTCCGACGACGGCAGGGACGCAGTATAGCTTCCCGGGTCATACGATTCTGTATCAAGACCGCTTCCGCCGCAGGCTCCTAATACGCCCAGCGCTGCGAGTGAAGCAGTGATTTTTTTCCACGTTTTCACGGTCATCCCTCCTTCCAGAAACAGCTTATCACGATTTTACATACATGCCCAGTCATCCGGTATTCTTTGGTGTTTTTTCACAATCGCCAGGCCGGCGGCGGAGAAAACGACTTTATTGAAAGTCATTTTTCAGACAGTGACTATTGTCTTAATTTTTCGAAAGAAGATGTCTATATAAAGAAAACAAGCTATACTTCTAAGAAAGGAATCAGGAAGAAAGGAGCATCATTTATGGATCGGTCCAGACTTTGGTACCTCTCGAAGATCGGTTTTCTTGAAAACGTTCCTGCCGATGCCGCAGATGAGTTTTCTGCACACATACGCCATCAAAATGTCAGCCGCGGGGAAATCATCCAGGACCCGCAGTCCGTCCGTCCGGAACTGACATTTGTAAAAACCGGTACCGTCCGGCTGTACACAATCGATGAAGAAGGCCGCCAGTTCAGCTACAGTCTTCTCGGTCCTGGATCTACGTACGGCTGCCTTTCCACCTTCTCGCTCGGCACAGAAAACATGTACATTGAAGCAGTGGAGCCCGCGCTGATCTGTACTATTCCGGAAGCGTCCTACCATCAGCTCGCACGAAAATATCCCGTGCTCACAGAACGCATTCTGGAGATATTAAGTGAAAGACTCCGGGAACGCGGAGAAATGATGGAGCAGCTGGCCCTCCGGAGCGTGAAAGACCGCCTGCTTCATCTTCTGAAAATGCTGTTTAACCATTACGGCACCTATAATGAGAACACCGTGTTTCAGCCGATTGCGCTTCCACTCACGCAGCAGGAACTCGCCTACATGATCGGCTCCAGCCGGGAAGCGGTCTCTCAGACACTGCACCGGCTGAGCGAAGAAGGCCTTGTCCGGTTTCCGAAACGGCGGACGATTGAGCTTCATCAGAGCCTCCTTCAGGAAGTACCGCTCCCATCCTATGTGCAGCACTTGTACACGTACTGATTACGCTAAAATACCATGCAGGCTTGCACCCGGTACCAGCAGACGCTCGATGGCTTTTTCCACTTCCGGATCTTTTTCGAGCATCGGTGCGTGGTGCGGCTTTCTCCGGGCATCAATCAGCAGAGTGGTGCAGCCCCAGTGCTTATCGCGGATCGTTTCGTTCAGGCCGTGCGTATCTTCCGCCGGACTGCTCCGTGTAAAGGTCGTCCATAGGAAATTCTCCATAGAAGCGGCAGTAAAAGCGGCATCGTCGCAGACAATCAGAAGCGGCAGCGAATCAAAGCCTCCTGCTTCCTCCAATGCCTTCTGCACCTCCTCCATTTGCACACCTTCCGCCGGTTCGATGGCACAGATACCCGGCAGTACCATATGCGCCTTCCGGACGACAGCCGCTTCCGCGAGTGCCTTCGGAACTTCCTCTGTCAACTCTCTCTTTCTATCGCCGTACGCTGCGATGACGACTTTACTTCCTTCGTTCAGCGTCCCTCCCGTATAATCCAGCGTATCAATTGTCGTGTTTGTCTGGAAGTGAAGATCCCTCGTAAAATCGACCCTCTCCAGCACATACTGCAGAAACGCCTGCTCATCCTGTGCGGATGGAACGTTTTCCCCACCGGTAATAAACATATATTTGGCAAGACTCAGCTGACCCGTGCCGAGAATACGGTTGGCAATCGTCAGCAGTTCTGCTGGACGCTTCGTTTTTTGATACGGTGTGTACCGCTCTTTTCCTACGGCAAACAGAAGCGGATGAACCCCGGAGGCATCGACGGCGTGCACTTCCTCTACGCCGGGAATCTCCTGTTTTACGGCGCCGCCGGTCAGTTCGTGAATCATCTCCCCAAACGTCGTATCCTCCTGGGGCGGTCTGCCGACAACGGTAAACGGCCAGACGGCGTCTTCCCTGGCATACACTTTCCGGACACGCATTAACGGAAATTCATGCGTCAGACTGTAATAGCCGAGGTGATCGCCGAATGGTCCTTCGGGCTTTGTTTCCCCCGGATAAATGTCCCCGGTAATGACGACATCGGCGTCGTTACTGATCACCGATCCTTCTTCATCCCGGCTCCAGCGGAAGCGGCGTCCGGCAAGAAGCCCTGCAAACGTCAACTCACTCATCCCCTCGGGAAGCGGCATAACAGCTGAAAGCGTGTGCGCCGGCGGTCCACCGATGAAAATGCTCACGCGGAGCGGCTCCCCTTTTTCGGCCGCTTTCGTATGATGGACGCCGATACCCCGGTGAATCTGATAATGCATCCCCACTTCTTCATCCTGCACAAACTCATTTCCGCTGATCTGTACACGATACATACCGAGGTTCCCTTTCATCACTCCCGGCCGGTCCGGATCCTCGGAAAATACCTGCGGCAGCGTAATAAACGCTCCGCCGTCCATCGGCCAGGACTGAATCTGCGGCAGATCGGACAGCTTGATTTCTTTCAATCCCACAGGAGACGTTTTCAGCCGCTTTAACGGAAGCGCGTTGGTGGCAGCCGCAGCCGCTCCAGTATATTTCCACGGTGCCTGCAGCGCTTTCGGCGGGTTCTCTCTCAGTTCCATCACCCGTTCGACGCGTTCCAGCGTATCGCGGAACAAAAACCGGCTCCGCTCCATCGTTCCAAACAAATTGGCTACAGCCGGCATCGAGCTTCCTTTAACATTTTCAAATAAAATCGCCGGAGCCTCCTGCTCGTAGGCTCTCAGCTGGATTGCCGCCATCTCCAGATACGGATCCACCTCTTCCGTGACCCGGACCAGGTGACCTGCCGCTTCCAGATCGGCTATCGCTTCGCGTAAACTTGTATACATACGATTCCTCCTCGCGTTCAGTTGATATGTCAGTTTTCGTCATCCGGCATCGTAAGCTCCATGAATCGGAACACGGAGAACGACTTCTTCTCCACATGCTTCCACTTCCTCCGGAGCAGCACATCGTCTGTCGGTCGATCCAGCTGACAGCCGCCGCAGCAGGCAGCCCAGAGCGGCGCAGCCTGTGCCGCAGCCTTTCCTTTCATTCCTTTCGGACGTACGTGCTCAAAAAGGACAATTTTACCTCCCGGGCGCGTCACGCGCCGAAGTTCCGAGATGCTGTCATGCAGATTCTGCACACTGCAGAGAACAAGAAACGACAGTACACCATCATACGTATGATCCGCAGCCGGCAGTTTCTCCGCTTTTCCTTCTATCACGTGAACTTCGGCCGCCGCTTTTTCTGCCTGTCCTATGGAGATACGGCGGAGAACCGGATCTGGTTCCACCGCCGACACCCGCATGGACGGAATGTAGGAGGTAAACATGGCCCCGCTCCCCGAGCCGATCTCCAGAATCTCCCCCTCCGGCAGCCGGCTGACACACGCTTCCCTCATTTTTTTCAGACCAGCCCCGTCCATCAGGCGGATAGCAGGGTGATACAAATAGGAGAACACACCGATCCCTCCTTATAAAAAACCTTCTCTATAGTTTACCCTTTTTTCCGCCGGATTCCTTCTTCGAACATCGATCGTTTCGAATTTGTCACACTTCTGGTGCAATCCATATCTCTTTCTGCTAGCATAGAACAAGCGGAGGTGAGCGGAATGATCGGAGCACTGATTTTTACGCTGACAATGTTTGTCGGCTGGATCATTTTTGACGGAATTAAACACCGGGAGATCCGGAAGGAAAACGTCGTTTCCGGACTGGCAGCCGCCATTGCTGCCGGCGTTTTCTGGTATATTTTGTTTGTCGTTTTCGATTAATTTCCGGAAACTCTTGCACGATCAGGAAAAGGTATGGTATATTATTTCTCGTGCAAGGGGCATTAGCTCAGCTGGGAGAGCGTTTGGCTGGCAGCCAAAAGGTCAGCGGTTCGAGCCCGCTATGCTCCACCAACTTATTTAGGATCAGGACAGCCGTTTCTTCGGCTGTCTTTTTTGTTTTTCTGCGGCGGAAATCGATTCATTCATGCTTTTTCAGCATGGAATCACTTCCGTGTTTCTTCATATTTAAAGAAAACACACCTTCGGCGAGATAATCGACGTTATTCGAGGATATGTATAGGTTTATCGATCTTTTTCGACAATTTTGCACATTGCGTTCCCTCCAAAGGTCTCATACGCTGTTAAGGTGAGACAACTATGAATACACAGGAGGTGCCAGCATGGCAAAAACTACGGAAACTAAAGGCATTACATCGTTTTCCGCCGCATTAAAAACACCCGTATTGATAATTTCTTTAATACTTGCTGTTGCCTTTGTCATCACCGGTATTGTGCTTCCCGGGTTCGGTGACTACATGGACGCCACATTTACGTGGATGGTATCAACTCTCGGCTGGACCTTTATTCTAGGAGCCAGCATCTTTTTAATTGTAACGATCTTTTTAATTATCAGCCCTCTTGGGGAAATTAAGCTCGGAGGCGATAATGAAAAACCGGAGTATCCACTCGGCTCCTGGTTTGCAATGCTCTTCAGCGCCGGTATGGGTATCGGTCTCCTCTTCTGGGGTGTATCCGAACCGCTCAATCATTACGACTGGCCGCCGTTCGGTGAAGCAGGTGCAGAGTCGACGGTTCACCTGGCTCTCCAGTACTCTTTCTTTCACTGGGGTTTTCATCCGTGGGCAATCTACGCTGTCGTCGCCTGCGCACTTGCCTATTTCTCCTACCGGCGCAACCTGCCGATGATGCTCAGCTCCACGCTGGAGCCGATTCTCGGCCGGGATAACCTGAACGGAGGCTGGGGCAACACGGTAAATATTATCGGTGTCCTTGCTACGCTGTTCGGTATTTCTACATCACTCGGTCTCGGTGTCCTTCAGATCGGCGGCGGTCTGAATACACTGTTCGGCTGGGAAAACAGCGAGTTTCTCTGGGTGATGATTGTGGTTGTTGTCACAGCCCTTGCAATCATCTCAACCACGACAGGTATTGATAAAGGGATTAAATGGCTGAGTCAGATTAACATCTCCGTCGCGGGACTGCTCATGATTATCGTGCTGATTCTCGGTCCGACACTGTTTATTTTTGACTCCTTGACTCATTCCATCGGTTCGTATCTGCAGAACCTGATCGGCATGTCCTTCAATCTGGACGCAGCTGGAGAGGGAACCGAAGGCTGGTATGAAGCCTGGACTATTTTCTACTGGGCCTGGTGGATCGCATGGGCACCGTTCGTCGGTTCCTTTATCGCACGGGTATCCAGAGGACGGACGATCCGGAGCTTCGCGATCGGCGTCATGCTCGTTCCGACGCTTGTCAGCATGGTCTGGTTCAGTGTCTTCGGGGGAGCTGCTCTTTATTCGCAGCACTTCGGCGGCGTGAATCTGCTGGATGCTGTATTGGAAGATGAAGCACAGGGCTTCTTCGCCCTTCTCGGTGAATTCCCGCTCTCGGGTCTTCTTATTGCCGTAGCAATGCTTTCAGTAACTGTCTTTTTCGTTACTTCCTCTGACTCCGGTACGTATGTTATCGGTATGCTGACATCGCAGGGAAATCCACTCCCACCGGTTCAGCTCCGTATTACGTGGGGAATCATTGAAGGCGCATTTGCGATCGTTCTTCTGCTTGCAGGCGGATTAAACGCACTGCAGACAGCTTCCTTACTGGGCGGTTTCCCGTTCATGATCATTATGTTCTTTATGATCTATGCGTTATTTAAAGCATTGTTCGGAGAGCTCCGTGATGGATCACTTCCACTGGAGCGGCAGCGTATTTATGCAGCACTCGAAGATCTCCGTCAGGAACGGAAGCTTGAAGAGGATGTGCTTTCTGAAGACCCGCTGGATGACGACGATGACCAGCAGTCGGATAAAGAAACAGGAAGATAAGGTTATTTTGCAGCAAACGGCTGCGGCGGTCCAGATAGGACTCGCCGCAGCCGTTTTTTTGTATTGTTTCTGTTTTCCGTAACATACCCTGGCGGAGAGGCGGGCGGCCACTGCTCTGCTGGAAATAAATCCTGAACGACTCCTGGCGGAAAGCATTATTCGATTCGTACTCCCTTTTAATAAAAAAACAGAGAACACCGTTTCCGGCGTTCTCTGCTGAAAAAAGAGGTTATTTTTTCGGCAGACGCTGCTCGAGCGCTGCTTTTTCTGTTTCAAATCCCGGCTTGCCGAGAAGCGCGAACATGTTTTTCTTGTATGCTTCCACTCCCGGCTGATCGAATGGATTCACGCCGAGCAGGTAGCCGCTGATGCCGACCGCTTTTTCAAAGAAATAGATCAGCTGGCCGAAGGTGTATTCGTTCATTTCCGGAATATGAATGATCAGATTCGGTACACCGCCGTCCAGGTGGGCCAGCAGCGTTCCGCGGTACGCCTGTTCATTGACAAATGCCATCGTTTCGCCGGAAAGATAGTTCAGTCCGTCCAGGTCTTTCTCTTCCCGCTGAAGCGTCAGCTCCTCCACCGGCTTTTCCACATGAAGAACGGTTTCGAAAAGTTCACGGCGTCCGTCCTGTACATACTGTCCGAGGGAATGAAGATCTGTAGAAAAGTCCGCTGCTGCAGGGAACAGTCCTTTGCCGTCCTTTCCTTCACTTTCGCCGAACAGCTGCTTCCACCACTCGCCCGTAAAGTGAAGCGCAGGCTCATAGTTCACCATCAGCTCCACCAGGTTCCCTTTCTGATAGAGGGCATTGCGGGCTGCAGCGTACTGATACGCTTCGTTTTTGGCGATAGAAGGATCTGAATACTTCTCCCGGGCATCCGCTGCCCCTTTCATCATGGCATCAATATCCAGTCCCGCCGCAGCAATCGGAAGCAGTCCGACAGCGGTAAAAATGGAAAAACGGCCGCCGACATCATCCGGAATCACGAAGGACTCATAGCCTTCTTCATCAGCAAGCTGCTTGAGCGCTCCTTTTTCCTTATCCGTCGTTGCGTAAATTCTGCGCCGTGCTTCCTCTACGCCATACTTCTTCTCTACGTACTCCCGGAGAATCCGGAACGCAATCGCCGGCTCTGTCGTCGTACCGGACTTCGAAATCACGTTCAAGGAAACATCTTTGCCTTCAATCGCTTCCAGCAGATGCACGGCGTACGTGGAGCTGATGTTATTGCCGACATAGAAAACCTGCGGTGTTTTCCGCTTATCCTGGTCAAGCTCATTGTAGAACGTATGCGTCAGCGCTTCGATCGCAGCCCGCGCGCCGAGGTATGAACCACCGATGCCGATCACGATAAGCACCTCAGAATCGGACTGAATCTTTTCCGCCGATTTCTTAATGCGGTCGAATTCGTCGCGGTCGTAGTTTACCGGAAGGTCGACCCAGCCTAAGAAATCGCTCCCGGCGCCTGTCCCCTGGTGCAGCGCATCATGTGCTGCCTGTACCGCTGCCTGCTGCTGCATCAATTCATGTTCACTCAAAAACGATGAAGCATTCGAATAGTCAAACGAGATAGATGTAGTCATACGATCATTCCTCCATGTAATGTAATGTCCTGCAGTATGCCGGTTGTACCGGCAGATACCGTGCGAGTAGTCCCAAGAACAGTTTAACACAGCCGTTTCGAATCAACTATCCAGCTTTTTACTGTAAGCACTTACACGTTTAAAATTATTTCCCCTTCAGCAAAACGACGTTTTCATCAGGGGCTGTGAAGAAAAGCCGGCTCCAGAAAGGAACCGGCTCGGACTGTTTTTTCAATCAGCGGGACGCGTCCAGAATCGACAGCACATCCTGCTTATTCAGTTTATTGAAGTTACCGAATGGACCATTGATCATCGCTTTATCAGCGATTTCTTCCAGCCGGCTGTCGTCAATATCATAATCTGCAAGCCGGGACGGTGCACCGAGGGACGTCCAGAAGGCTTCCAGCTTCTGAATACCTTCCTCTGCAAGCGCGTCCTCTGACTTTCCGGCAGGAGCGATGCCCCAGACTCTCTCTGCAAGCTGCACCAGCTTTTCACGGCCGAGTTTTTTATGGTGGCGCATCCACTGCGGGAAGAGAATGGCGAGACCGCCGGCATGAGGGATGTCATATACTGCCGACACCGCATGCTCAATGTTGTGGGATGCCCAGTCGCCGCGGGTCCCCATCTGCAGCGTTCCGTTGAGCGCAATCGTACCTGAATACAGTACCGTTTCACGGTGAGCGGTATTCTCGAGGTCTTTCAGAAGCTCCGGCGCTGCTTCAATCACTGTTTTCAGTACCGCCTCGCACATCCGCTCCTGAAGCGGTGTGTTGTTCTGTGGATGGAAATACTGCTCGAGCACGTGCGTCATCATATCGACAATGCCATACACCGTCTGGTTCTCCGGCACGCTGAGCGTGTTCAGCGGATCAAGAATCGAGAATGCAGGAAAGACGAGCGGACTTCCCCATCCGTACTTTTCATGCGTATCCCAGTTTGTAATAACGGAACCGGAATTCATTTCCGAACCGGTCGCTGCGAGCGTCAGAATCGTTCCGAACGGGAGCGCCTTCTCCGGCTTCTCTTTCTTTGTGACGAAATCCCAGACGTCTCCGTCGTACTCGGCTCCGGCAGCGATGGCTTTCGTGCAGTCGATAACACTCCCGCCTCCGACGGCGAGCAGCACATCTGCCTCATGCTCCTTCGCTTTCTCAATGCCTTTACGTACCGTGGAAAGGCGCGGATTCGGCTCCACACCGCTCAGTTCAGCCACATCAAAATCGTGGCTTTCCAGAATCGCGGTTACTTCATCGTATAAGCCATTCTTTTTAATACTCCCTCCGCCGTAGACGAGAAGTACTTTTTTTCCAAATGGCTGAAGCTGGTCCACCAGCTGTTCCTGGACCTGTCCCTGGCCGAAAATGAGTTTTGTCGGGTTTTGATAAACGAATGAATCCATGCAATCCTCTCCTTTTCTGTGTCCGGTCCTATTATCCGACGAACCAGAGCATAGTTCAACTAATCTGTTCGGGACATATAGTTCCAGGACGAGCGGATCAGCTTCCGCAGGACGTTCTCCTCCACGTTCTCCAGACGTGTAATGTACACACAGGCCGCACCCTTACGGTGTTTTCCGAGCTGTTTTAACAGCACTTCCCGTTCCGGATCCTCCTGAACAAGGTACAGGCTCTGTTCTTTTTTCCGCGGGGAGAAACCGACTTTCATCCATTCCCCGGAATGACCGGAAGCATACGTATACGAATAGTATCCAAAACCGACGATGGACTCACCCCACATGACAGGGGAGGCGCCGGTCTCTTCTTCCATCATCGTCTTCAGACGGAACGCGTCTTTTTTCCGGGTTTCATCTGGGATACGCTGCAGAAAATCCTCCACTGGTTCATCGGTCTGTTTCGTTTTCTGTTCATAGCTCATCTTTTCCCCTCCATTATGTGTGTTCTTTCTGTTGTTCGACGCTTCTCCGCGTAACCCCTTCCCTTTTAAAGAAAACACAAAAATACCCGGCAGACACGGTGTCCGCCGGGTATTTCTAAGCCGTGGAAGGCTTGTTGAATCAAAGCTGGAATCTTACTTTTTGATACGCTTGTTGAGGTCTGCCTGAATTTCGTTGGACTGTTTGAGCCAATCCTTCAGCTTATCTTCAAGCGTGTTGAATCCCTGCGGCTGGCTCTGCTGCTGGCTTCCGCCGCGCTTAGCTCCGCCACCGCCGCCGCTTCCGCCGCGTGGACGCTCCTGGCGTTCTGGCTTCGGCTGCGTTTCTTTGATGGAAAGAGAAATTTTACCTGACTCTTCATCGACAGAAAGAACCTTTACTTTTACTGTATCTCCGACCGACAGCTCATCGTTGATATCTTTTACATAGCCGTGGGCGATGTGGGAGATATGAACGAGTCCCTGCTTTTTCTCATCCAGTGCAACGAAAGCACCAAATGGCTTGATTCCAGTGACTTTTCCTTCAACAATACTTCCTGCTTCGTATTGACCTGACATGCAAACAACTCCTATATATTTTTTAACTTCGCAATTATATCATGGTTTCTCAAAAAACACAAAAAGATTCAGGCATGATCCTTCACGAATACTGCAATTCGATCCACTGCTTCCTCCAGCTGGCTCATCGAAGCGGCGTAGGAGCAGCGGATATGTCCTTCGCCGCCTTCACCGAACACATGGCCCGGAACGACCGCGACGTGCTGCTCTACAAGCAGCTTTTCCGCAAACGTTTCGGACGTCATCCCGGTCGCCCGGATCGATGGGAATGCATAAAACGCGCCGCCCGGCTGATGACAGGAGAGTCCTGCCTCACGGAGCGACTTCACGAAAAAGTTCCGGCGCTGGCGGTAGCTTGCCACCATTTCCTCCATTTCCACGCGTCCGTTCTGCATTGCTTCCAGAGCGGCATACTGCGCCATCGTCGAAGCACACATCATCGCATACTGATGGATTTTCAGCATCGCCCGAGCATAGACAGCTGGAGCACAGACATAGCCGACGCGCCATCCGGTCATCGCAAACGACTTGGAAAACCCGGAGATCAAAATCGTCCGTTCCCACATGCCTGCAAGCGCAGCTGTACTGACGTGGGTCTGGTCGTAGGAGAGCTCGGCATAAATTTCATCCGACAGCACGATGAGATCATGCTCGATCGTCAAGGCCGCCACTTTTTCGAGCTCTTCGGCTCCCATGACCGCCCCTGTCGGATTGTTCGGAAATGAAATCATCAGTGCTTTCGTCTGCGGCGTAAGACGGCTGCGGATGTCTTCCACATCAACTTGAAAATCGTTTTCCATACGAGTCGGCACCGCGACAGGAATACCGCCGGCGAGCGAGACGAGCGGTGCGTAGGAAACAAAACACGGCTCCACGATCAGCACTTCGTCGCCGGGATTGACGACACTGCGGAGCGCAATATCCAGGCCCTCACTGGCACCAACGGTTACGATAACTTCTTCTGCCGGATCATACGGCGTGTGAAACCGCTCCATCTGGTAGCGGCTGATCTCTTCTCTCAGCTCGGGAAGCCCGGCATTGGCTGTATAAGACGTCATGCCGCGCTCAAGAGAATGAATGCTTGCTTCACGTACATTCCACGGCGTCGTGTAATCCGGTTCGCCGACACCGAGTGAGATGATGTTTTCCATGGACGACGCAAGGTCAAAAAAACGGCGGATGCCGGACGGCTGAATCCGCTCCACCGCATCGGATAGATGAACGTTGTGCGTAGAGGTCACATCGGTCATGGCGAAACCACCATCCGGTAATCGTCATCGTCGTCTTCATCAAAGATAATGCCGTCATGCTTATACTGCTTCAGACGGAAGTGCGTCGTTGTGGAAATGACGGAATCGAGCGTCGACAGTTTTTCGGAGACAAAATTGGCGATCTCCGACATCGTTCTGCCTTCAATCACCACCGACAAATCGTACGTACCGGACATGAGGTAGCACGCTTTCACTTCGTGGAAACGATAAATACGCTCCGCGATTTCATCAAAACCGACGCCGCGCTGAGGGGTCACTTTCACATCAATCATCGCCGTGACCATTTCCGTTCCTACTGCTTTTGTCCAGTCTATAATAGCAGAATAACCGAGGATGACACTCCGCTTCTCCAGCTGCTCCAGCATCCCTTTCACTTCATTCAGCTGCAGATCCAGCATTTTGGCCAGTTTCTCCGCCGGCATTCTTCCTTCTTTTTCAATTAATAGTAGTAGTTCCCGTTCTTTTTCTGTCATGGTGTATTCCTCCCTGCTCCTCCATTTTACATGAGATACCGCGCTCATTCTAGCATCTCTGTCAAATAGTTCGAATTTTTAGGCAGGAGAACGTCGGTGGAACAGATAGACAGCACAGAAAAAGAGTCCGATACTCAGTCCCGCTCCGGATAAAACCGTTCCCAGGAGCCCTTCCACCGGCTGCTGCATCCACAGCTGACTGGAGACTGAGGAAAGTCTTCCGGGAAGAAATGGGAGTCTTTCTGCAAAAAAACTGCTCCCAAGCGAAAGAAGAAGCGCCGAAGCGATCGTCACAAATCCGGCCGCGGTGCCGGAAGCAAAAAGCACTTGAAAGAGAAGAAGAAGCGAACTGACGAGAAGCAGCCAGAGCAGAAACAGTCCTGCTGCCGAAATTGCATCATGGAAAGGCACTGTTCCATAAAGAACAGAAGTATAATATACCGCAGCCCCTGTGCCTAAACCGTAGCAGAACGCAGCCATTCCCATCACATGAACCCCTTTTGCTGCTGCAAAACTTCCCCATGAAACCGGTCTGGCTAAAATCATCGTATCTGTCTGCGCTTTCCGCTCTCCGGAAAGCTGTCCCATGAAAGCGAGCACCAGAACAAGAACGCCGATCTGGTTAAACTGACCCTGAACTGACGCTATGACTTCCCCAGCTGAAGGCTCGGGCATGGAAAACACCGCCCCTTCCGGGAGTCCGCCGGCCGCCTGAAGCAGATCCTCCATATAATACATCGTCAGCGGCTGGGAAATGCCGAGAATTAAAAAGACGACCGGCAGCCAGATGAGACGATAGCTGCGCAGACTCTCCTTCCATTCTTTTGCGTGCATCAGCCAGAACGCACTCATGACTGCATCACTTCCAGAAAAATGTCTTCCAGTGCCGGCCGGTAGGTTTCCCAGTGTGTCAACGTCACGCCTGTCTCCGTTACATAGTGAAGCAGCTTTCGGTCCGCGCCTTCCCCGGATTCCAGCTGCACGATGACGGCGTCGTTTTCCTGACGCAGTTCCCGGACCCACGGAGCGCGCTCCAGATCACGGCACCAATGGTCAGTTAACGGGGTGACGGCAATGCGGATACTGCTGCTGCCGGCACGGCTCTGGACCCCTTCCATCGTATCGTAGAGTACGATCTTTCCGTCCTGCATAAAAACGACGTCATCACTGACGACTGCCGCATCGGACAATACGTGCGTGGAGTAAAGAATACCGGTGAATGCCTTCCATTCCTCCATCAGCGTAAGCACTTCCTTTCGGCCCTTCGGATCAAGCGCCGAAACCGGCTCGTCCAGAATGAGAAAGGACGGGCGGCTGATGAGCGCCTGGGCCATCCCGAGACGCTGCTTCATCCCGCCGGACCAGCCTGCTATTTTTCTTTCTTCGGCTTCTGTAAGCCCGGCCTGCTCCATCAGTTCCCGGCTCCGTAAAGCTGCTTCCTTTTTCGTCAGTCCATGCAGCCTTCCTGCATAGATCATGTATTCTGATCCGGTCATCCAGGAATAAAACTGCGGAAACTGCGGCAGAAATCCGATATGCCGGCGGAGATCTCCGGCTGCTCCATCGATTTCCACTGTACCGCTGTCCGCCGACAGGAGCTTTGCGGCGATCGATAGAAGCGTCGTTTTCCCTGCGCCGTTCGGTCCGAGCAGTGTAGTGCAGCTGCCTTTTGCTATCGAAAACGTAACATCGTTGACTGCGTGCACGCGCCCAAATGATTTTGATACATTCCGGATGTGCATCATGCGTTTCTCCTGCCGATCAGGAAATATAGAATTGGTCCGAGAAAGTTAATGAAAACGATGATGATGATCCAGAGTGCCCGCTTTTCTTTTGTCATCTCCTGTCGTACACAGGCGATCAGCGCGGACAGCTTCAGGACGAAATCGAGCAGAAGCAGCGGGAGAAGCAGCTGCATGTTGAAAGTGTCAAGCAGTTCCATGGGAATCCCTCCTTTTTTTCTCCGGAATCAGCATGCCTGCGGCGGTGTACCGTCGGCCGCTGTCCGTGGATTTCTGATGATATTTCTGTATAAGCTGTGCATACTCTTGAAGGAAAGCATGCCACTCTTCTTCTTCAAGCTGCATATCCACCTGATGGAAGCCGTACCCGTCTTTTTCAGGTGAGAGATTTTCGGAATCAAGATAATCCGATGCCTGCAGGATCAGCTGCCCTGTAAATAACGTCAGTGCGTGAAGGTGATCGTCTTTGGACCACGCTGCTGTGTCTGCTGCAGAAAACGACGCTTTGGACGGTTCGATTGCGTACGTTTTTTCCACCGCTCCCCTTGCCGGCCGTTTTTCCAACGGATAGATAATGCTGTGATCTTCCAGAAGCTGCAGGTGCCGATATAACGTTGCCTGGGAAGCCTCCGTCTGTGCCAGCAGTTCGGCAGGAGTCATCGGCCGGTGAAGCAGTGCCTGGATGATCTGCATCCGCAGCGGATGGAGAATGATTTCTTCGCGCTTCAACTTCATCCCTCCATTCTCATTAATGATATTATTATCACTATTGATAATAGTATACTTTTTTTATGTTTCCTGCAATAGACCGGAAACATTTTCTCGTTTTTTTCGTACAATGAAAGAGAAGGGATGGGATAGTATGAAAAAAGCAGTTCTGACAGCCGGCGGGAGTGCGCTTCTTCTGCTGAGTGCCTGCGGCTCTGAAGATGTCGAAAGTATTCTTCTGGATAGTACGGAAACGATGGAGGAAGTAGAGTCCTACCGTGCGGAAGCAAACGTAGAACAGTCCATGCAGATGGGCGAAGATGCGATGGATATTTCCACCAGCAGCATGATGGAAATCACGCAGTCGCCGCTCGCTTTTTATGAAGAGACGACGATGTCCATGATGGGGGAGGAAGAGGCGATGTCCTATACTTCCTACTTCCACGAAGAGGATGGATTTTTCATGGAGGAGCCGGTGATGGGTTCCTGGATGCAGATACCCGAGGAAGAGATGGAAAACATTCTCGCTGCAGCAGATATGCAGATGAACCCTGAACAGCAGCTTGAACAGATGCAGGAATATGTGTCGTCTGTGGAAATGGAAGAGACGGATGGAGAATACATTATCCACCTTTCCGGGGAAGAGCTCGATATGCAGGAATTAATGCAGCAGTTCTCCGGTGACATGGAAGGTGTCGACGAGATGATGGATATGATGGAAGAGGTCGATGTTCAGCAGTTTAACTACACGGTGCACATCGATAAAGAAACGAAACATCAGACAGCAGCAACCATTGAAATGACGATGGAGATGACGATGATGGATCAGACGACCACGATGGATCAGACAGTCGACATGACGATGTATGATTTCAATGAAGTGGAAGACATCGTTGTTCCGGAAGAAGTGATCAACGAAGCGGTTCCGGTGGATGAAACACAAATGCAGGATATGCCGGTCGATGATATGCCGGATAACTAAAAGAAAAGCTGCGGCACGGGGCCGCAGCTTTTTTCTATCTCTTACAGGTTCAGTACGATTACTTTGTCGCGGAGCATGGAGTCGATGGACCGTCCAATACCCTGGACACCCTGCCCGGAGCTTTTGACTCCGAGGAATGGGAAGTGATCCGGTCCACGGGACGTCTTTCCGTTCACCTGCACCGTACCCACATTCAGCTTATCTGCAATGGCAAAGGCATTCTCCAGATTCTTTGTGAAAATACTTGCCTGCAGGCCGTAAGCGTTCCGTCTTTCCAGATCGATTGCTTCAAGCTCATTGGAAATGCGCATGAATGGCAGTACCGGGCCGAACTGTTCCTCCCAGGCTACTTCCATATCCTCTGTCACGTTATCGAGGATCGTCGGGCCGAGCAGGTTCTTTTCCTGACTGCCTTCCGTCACGACCGTCGCACCTTTATTCTTTGCATCATCGATCAGAGACACGACGTAATCCGCAGACTTCTGGTCAATCATCGGTGTTACGTTGGCTCCTTCACTGGAAGGGCCTACTTTCAGTGCTTCCACCTGCTCTTTTACTTTCGCAATGAGTTCATCCGCTACGCTGTCAACGACCATAACACGCTTAATCGCTGTACACCGCTGTCCGGAATAGCTGAGTGCGCCTCCGACAATCTCTTTCGCTGTTTTATCCAGATCCGCATCATCCAGAACAATCGCAGGGTCTTTTCCTCCAAGTTCAAGAACGACTGGAATCATGGAAGCTTTCTTAGCGATGTGCTGACCGGTAGCTGTACCACCGGTAAACGTAATCATGTCTACCTTCGGATGAGTTACTACAAAGTCCCCGATAACCGAGCCGCGGCCTGTCACCACATTCAGAACTCCTTCAGGCAGTCCTGCTTTCACAAGTGCTTCCACCATCAGCAGTCCGCTGACCGCGCCTTGTGTAGCCGGCTTAAACACCACGGTGTTACCCGTAATCAGTGCCGGTGCAATTTTAGACGCTGCAAGGTTCACCGGGTAGTTGAAAGGCGAAATCGCCAGCACTACGCCGTGAGGTACTTTCTGTACCATCGCCTTTGTTGACTTGGAAGCTCCCGGGAACGCGTCACCCTGGATAAAGCTTCCGTGCGTACGGAGACCTTCCTCTGCTGTATGACGGATCAGCTGTGCTGTCCGCTTCACTTCTCCTTTTGCAGAAGAAAGTGTTTTTCCTACTTCACGGTGAATCATTTCACCGATTTCATCTGTCATTTTTTCAAGTTCTTCCGCCCAGCGGTGAAGCAGTTCAGAACGTTCATGTCCTTCGGTTGCTTCCCAGTTCGCCTGTACATCGGCGGTTTGTGTAATGGCTTTGTCTACTTCTTCCTGACTCAGTGCAGGAACTTCTCCAGTTACTACGTGATCGTCCGGAGAGTAAATTTCAACTGTTTCTCCGCTTTTGCTACCAACCCATTCGTTGTTCAGTAGCGTATGAAACTTTTTATTGTCCTGACGTAATGCCATGATTCATTCACACTCCGTTTCGATTTAGTAAGCTGTTTTCAGCTAATGTTTTTTATTAAAACACGTGAAAACTCTTTCACACAACAGTTATGCTCAAAAAAATGTCGAATTCTCTGTGTTTTATTTGAGCACATTCTCCTAAATACAGACAATATTCTGAAAAATGAAACGCTTTCATGACACATTTCCTTACAAGCATAAGGCGCCGAGCTTTGTTTACATAATACAATCTCTATTCACGCATGTATAAACAATAATTGGATATCAAGACGAGTTTCTTCATATTTAACAACCCGTGTGCAGAATGTTCTCTTTCTTTCATTTCACTGATTCATCTACTTATGAATCTGCTATTTTCCGAAAGATTTCATGAGCCGGGCAAAGCGGAGAGGCACAAAATGACTGCTTTTTCATCACGCTTTACTGCAGAGAAAATGAAAGGTGACAGGAGTGTTCAGGCAGAATAGATCTTCCGCTTTGATACACCAGATCCGCATGGATCTAACATAAGGTTACTGAGTGCCGTGCCTGCGCCGGCTCCCGCCAGTTAAGATCACAACAAAAAACTGCCTCCCGGAAGGAGACAGTGGAATAAATAAGATGGTGAGCCATGGAGGATTCGAACCTCCGACCCTCTGATTAAAAGTCAGATGCTCTGCCAGCTGAGCTAATGGCTCGTACATGGTGACCCGTACGGGATTCGAACCCGTGTTACCGCCGTGAAAGGGCGGTGTCTTAACCACTTGACCAACGGGCCGTCTGGCTCCACAGGTAGGATTCGAACCTACGACCGATCGGTTAACAGCCGATAGCTCTACCACTGAGCTACTGTGGAACATGGTGGGCCTGAGTGGACTCGAACCACCGACCTCACGCTTATCAGGCGTGCGCTCTTACCAACTGAGCTACAGGCCCTGAATAGACGATTCAGGACAAAAAAATGGAGCGGGTGATGGGAATCGAACCCACGACATCAGCTTGGAAGGCTGAGGTTTTACCACTAAACTACACCCGCAAAAATGGCGCGCCCGAGAGGAGTCGAACCCCTAACCTTCTGATCCGTAGTCAGACGCTCTATCCAATTGAGCTACGGGCGCTTATCAAATTAAATGGAGCGGGAAACGGGATTCGAACCCGCGACCCCCACCTTGGCAAGGTGGTGCTCTACCACTGAGCTATTCCCGCATAACTGGCAGGGCTAGCAGGATTCGAACCTGCGAGTCACGGAATCAAAATCCGATGCCTTACCGCTTGGCTATAGCCCTTTAACATAAATAATATATCATGGGGCGGCTGATGGGAATCGAACCCACGAATGCCGGAATCACAATCCGGTGCGTTAACCACTTCGCCACAACCGCCAGAATATGTATGGCAGGGGTAGTAGGAATCGAACCCACATCAAAGGTTTTGGAGACCTTCGTTTTACCATTAAACTATACCCCTATGGAAATGGTGGAGGGGGAGAGATTCGAACTCCCGAACCCGAAGGAGCGGATTTACAGTCCGCCGCGTTTGGCCAACTTCGCTACCCCTCCATGTTTTCTTGACAATAAGCTGCGAATCTCTTCGGCAGCTTCCTTCGAACGTTTCCTCACGCACTTGAGTGCGCTCCGGTCCGTTCTCTTTCGCCTTCTCGACCTTCTTGCTTCTTGTCAAGAAAACGGGTGGCACCATGCTGCGAATTTCTTCGGCAGCTTACATTCAAAAATACTCTTTTGTCATTATAGCGCAAAACGAGTGATTTTTGAAGTGAAAATGGCGGTCCAGACGGGAATCGAACCCGCGATCTCCTGCGTGACAGGCAGGCATGTTAACCGCTACACCACTGGACCTTAAATGGCGGAGGAGGAGGGATTCGAACCCCCGCGGGCTTTGACACCCCTGTCGGTTTTCAAGACCGATCCCTTCAGCCAGACTTGGGTACTCCTCCGTAATGAAATTGGTAGCGGCGGAGGGGATCGAACCCCCGACCTCACGGGTATGAACCGTACGCTCTAGCCAGCTGAGCTACGCCGCCAAAAAATATAAAAATGGTGGAGCCTAGCGGGATCGAACCGCTGACCTCCTGCGTGCAAAGCAGGCGCTCTCCCAGCTGAGCTAAGGCCCCATATGTAAGTACCCAGCCGCGTCCTACTTTTGCAGGGGGAGAGCCCCCAACTATCATCGGCGCTGGAGAGCTTAACTTCCGTGTTCGGCATGGGAACGGGTGTGACCTCTCCGCTGTTGCGACTGGATATTGAGCAT
>NZ_PVNS01000021.1 GCF_002993335.1 Alkalicoccus urumqiensis
GATGACACACCCTAACCTTGAAGTTTGTTCAAAACAGAAATGGACTGCGAACGCTTAATCATTCAAGAATCCCACTCTTCACACCGTAAGGTGTAGAGCTTGCCCCTTTAGGGGTGGGAGTGTCAAAATCCCGTCTGCTTTCAGACAAAATGAAAAAAGCCCGGCACCGATGAATATCGGAACCAGACTGCCGCATCATTTTTTTGTTTTCTTATCCTCTTAAGAAGGAGCAGATCATTCCTCTTGATTACTTGAATGAATGCGCTCAAAATAAGATACCACTTCCTGTGGAACTTCGTGCACACCTAGAATAGAATATTCTCCATCTATCGGATATGTCCCCACTTGAAAAAGTAAAAAATCGTCATTCTCTGTTTCAACTAACTCGTAAGAATATCTGCTTCTACTTAAAGCCCTGCCTTCTTCCACAGATTTCTCATAAAGCAGGTCATAATTCTCCGCGATGGTCTCTGAAGGAAACTCCGGAATATTTCCGCTTGCTGGAGGATATAGCTCACTAAAGGCTTCTACATTCCGGTCCCTTTGTTTCCCCTGCTCCAAATCTCTCTCTTGTGCTTCTTCGACTGCTTCAATAGCCGAATATACAATCCCTTCCTTCGTTTCTGGTGTAGAAGAAGGATCCACGTTGTCACTGCATCCTATACACAATCCTCCGGAAAATAGAATGATGAACCCGTGCTTTCACTTCACCCCAATCACCTCCTTCCAGCATGGAGCTTCCTAAAATGAATGCTGCCCCTGCCGCAGGGGGGCGGCAGGGGCAGCTTCTTTTACACACGGTATGGGGAATAATTAGTCTTCGTAAGGAAGCACGAGCTGATTCTGCGTTGTGAACTCGGACGTCGTTTCGACAGTGTCGGCTGCACCTGCTGTTCCGGTGCCGGCGAACGCGAGCAACAGCGCTGCAATAACAAAAATCCGCATGTGGTTCTCCCCCTTCCTGTTTTCTGTGATGTTCAGTCTAGTTCTTTTTCTCCCTTGAAACAAGAGCAGAATCCGAAAAAGATATTAGTATACTAATCACTAAATTTTACCAGTCGATCGCATCCTGCACCTGGATCAGGCCGTTGCCTGTGTAGTAGGTGGAATCGAGTGTCTCTGCAGTTTCATTCAACAGCGCGCGGAGCTCCTCGTTCGTAAGCTCCGGCTTGGCCTGCCATACCTGCGCTGCTGCACCGGCTACGTGCGGGGAGGCCATGGATGTGCCGTCAAGCGCAGCATAGTCATTGCCGGGTACCGTACTGACTACGCCGACACCAGGAGCGGCAATTTCTACTTCCGCACCAGTGCTTGAGAAGCTTGCTCGCTGATTGTTTTCATCGACGGCTGCGACGGCCATTGCTGAATCGTACCGCGCCGGATAGCCGACTGTGTTAAAGAAACCATATCCGCTTCCGCTGTTACCGGCTGCTGCGACGACAAGCGCGCCTTCGTCGTAGGCAAGATCCGTAAACTCTTCCAGAATGGACGAGCCGGTGGAACCGCCGAGGCTCATGTTAATGATGTCGATATCGTTCTGCACGGACCATTCCAGCCCTTCGGCAATGCCGGCGAGCGAACCGCTGCCGTCGTTATCGAGCACTTTCACCGCAAACAGATCTGCTTCCGGTGCAGCACCGATGACGCCGAGGTCATTATCGACCGCTGCCACCGTGCCGGCCACGTGTGTGCCATGCCCATTCCCATCCATATACGGATCGCTGTTTTCCGAGTCGGTAAAAACCGAGTAGCCGTCCACGACATTTCCTTCCAGGTCTTCGTGGGACGCGTCAATTCCTGTATCCAGTACGGCAACATTCATGCCCGCACCGTCCACGCCGAGTTCGTAGGCCTCATCCGACTGAATCTGGCCGATGCCATATGGCTCCTCCTGGTTCAGCGCCTGCACTTCCGCATTTTCCTCCAAGGAAACGACATGCGGATGATTTTCCAGATCCTCTGCCTGACCGTCGTTTAATTCCACTAAGTATACCGGCAGTTCATTGTATTCATGGAGAATATCATCTCCCTCGACGCCGAATGCCTGAAGCAGACCTTTTTCGGACGGACCGTCGAACTGGATTAAGTATTCATTCTCCTCTCCGCTGTCGGCGGCGGCAATTCCCGGGATCATCACGGCGACGGCAAAGAAACTGAGTGCTGCTGTTTTTTTCATCATTCATCGACTCCTCTATTATAGTAGTATTCTCCTGCTATCTATGGGACTTTATTGGAAATAAGCTGCAGGGTCTTCCCATATTCCTTTGTCCCTGTCTTCTTCTGCGCTACAGTAGAACGTAGAAGAAAGGGAGGTCACGTGCTATGGATGGAAAACGACTCGGTGCCAAAATTGCGGAACTCAGAATGGCGAAAGGACTCTCCCAGCGTCAGCTGGGGAAAGGCATCTGTACCCAGGGTGCCATTTCTCAGATGGAAAAAGGGGCAGTGCTGCCCAAAGTCGACACGTTGTATTATCTGGCGCTCCGGCTCGACACCTCCTTTGCTTATTTAGCGGATGTTTTTTTAGAGCCCGGGTATCCGGATCAGGTCGCTTTTGTCGACACGATTGAACACGCAGCCCGGGAGCGGAAGCACGACCAGGTGATTGAAGAAATCACCGAATTCCGGAACACGCATGACGTCAGCCGCTCCATGGGATACTACCTGGACTGGTTTGAAGCGATCAGCCACTTTCACAGCGGCAGCTGGGCCGTGCGGAAGACGATCGCCGTTCTCCGGGGGATGCTGGAAAAAGAGTCCGATATGGAACTGCGCCGCCATCATCTGCACATCCGGGTCATGAACTCCCTTGCCTACCTGTACGCGATCGACCGGAATACCGAGCAGAGTCTGTACTACTACGATAAGATTCTGGAAAGCTTCACGCCTCCAGGCGGCCCGATCTACGAGGTGGATCAGGATGTTTTCCTTATCCGGGTCATGTACAACAAAGCGAAAACACTGTTTGATTCCGGGCGCCCCGCGGAAGCACTGGACGTGATCGCCGGGGGGATCAGGCGGTCGATCGAGCAGGAAAACATGTCGCTGCTCGGCCAGCTGTACCATTACCGCGGGGAATGCCTGGAACGGATGGGGGCACCCACGGAGGAAATCAGCGAATGCTACCAGCGGGCGCTGCTGTTCTTTGAGCTGCTCGAGAAAAAACAGTACAGCCGGCTCGTCTGGAAGCATAAAGCCGCTTATTTGTCCTCCTGAGTACGTTTATCGTAAGGGGGATTCTCCCCTTCCACAAGGAATTTTCGGAATATTTGTATTAGTTTACTAATTGACATGGTGCTTCATATATTTAACTCTCTGGGGTTTTTCACGGGACTATAGACGTGAAATCAGTCCTGTACAGGCTTTATTTCTATGTTTTTCCTGTATAAAGAGGTATGATATAGGCATTAAGTTGTATGCCTATTTCATCCTGAGGGAGAGTGCCCCCATGCAGACATCCATGCAGTATAAATTTACATACAAAGATATCCACCGCATGCTTCCGGGCATTATCGGCACGTATATCATCATGGGCGTGCTGTTTTACGCCCTCGGACTTCCGGTTCTCGGACTGCTCAATACCGCCGGCGGCGCCGTACTTCTGCTGCTCCGGCTTACCGGTTTGACCCGTCGCACAAAAATGGCAAGTCTGCTCATTTTTCTGCAGATGCTGCTGCATTTGGCCGCCGCTTCCTTTACGCTCGGTTCCTACAGCGGCTTTTATTTGTACATATTTATTTATCCCATCTTCGGCCTGGTTTCGTTTTCGAAAAAGGAGATGATGGTTGTCATCCCCATCTCAGCGCTCGCGTTCAGCGCGTGCGTATTCCTGCCGCCTCCAGATACCGGGGCGCTGTCCTACAGCGCGCTGACCATCTTTTTCGGACTGAACGCCGCAGCTATGGCCGGCTTTTCGTTTTACGTGTTTTATCAATATTTTAAGCGGAACCAGGAGCTGCTCGGCGAGCTGAACCGGATGGCGTTTTTCGATATGCTGACCGGTCTCTGCAACCGCCGTGCCATGACATCTTTGTTGAAAGAGCGCACCTCCGGTAAGCTGCTTCTTCTCGACATAGACGATTTCAAAAAAGTGAATGATACGTACGGTCATCCGGCCGGCGATGAAATTCTCCAGTCGCTTGCCGGTATTATTCAACAGGAAATGCCCCCGGAAGGCACAGCTTCCCGCTGGGGCGGCGAGGAGTTTTTATTGTACCTGCCGGAAGCGACGGTGCCGGAAACAAACGCGCTGTTCCAGCGGATTCTGAAGCGGTTTGCCCGATTGACTTACCCAGGCATGGCACTCTCCGTCTCCGGCGGCGCGTGTGCACTCGCCGATCCGCCGTACCACTCCTTTTCCTGCGCAGACAACGCCCTCTATCAGAGCAAAACCAACGGAAAAGCCCGGCTGCACTGGGCCGAGCTTTCCTCATAGCCGCTTGATGATTTCCAACGTTTCGTTTAAAAAAGCTTCCGCTGACACGCCGCGGAAGCTTTTTTCTGTTCTTTCTGCCGGAATAAAAGCAGCCGACCTGCCCTGTCTTCAGAAAAGGTCCGCTTCTCTGCAGGGGATGTATCACAACTGACTGCTGTACGTTCAGTAACGGCGGCTGCACGTCCGTAACACACGTCCCGGCGTCCGCTTCTGTCAAAACGTATCACTACTCCTCCCAAAACGTTCACTTCTCCCGAAAAACGTCCGCTGCTTTCCAAAAAGGTCCGTTTCCCGCTTCGGGCAGGGGGCGGGCGCCTTTCCGCCCGCGGTTACCGGTGATGGTTCTGCTGAAAGGAATGGTTTATCCCGATTGAAGGAACTTTCTTTCGTGTAAGATGGCCAGGCATGTTTAAGAACGATCCGGCGGCCGGGGCGAGCCATACAACTGGACCGTTTTGTCTCCCTTCGAGGGCTTCCGCTCCGACAACGGCTTCTTTCAGTCCCACAATGAAGGGGCCGGCTCTCGCTCCGATCGAATAGTCCAAGCCGCTTTAAGCGGCTGAACGCCACGGCTGCGCAGTGTTCCGCCTCGCAGCGCCTCCCAAAAAAGCGTAAAGTCTACAAAAAAAGAACGCCCCCAAAAGGAGCGCTCTCTGTAAAATATTAATCGTTCTGCAGGCTCTGCATGGCTGTGATCAGTGCCAGCTTGTAGACGTCTTCCTGGCTGCAGCCGCGGGAGAGGTCGTTGACCGGTTTGTTCAGTCCCTGCAGGATCGGGCCGATCGCCTCGTATCCGCCGAGACGCTGGGCAATTTTGTAGCCGATGTTTCCGGCTTCCAGACTCGGGAAGATGAACGTGTTCGCTTCCCCGTTTAATGGAGAGTCCGGTGCCTTTTTCGCCGCAACGCTCGGTACAAACGCAGCGTCAAACTGGAATTCGCCGTCGATGTTCAGCTCCGGCGCTTTTTCCTGCGCCAGCTTCGTCGCTTCCACAACCCGCTCGGTTTCGCCGCTTACAGCGGAACCTTTCGTCGAGAAGCTGAGCATGGCAACTTTCGGATCGATGCCGAACACTTTCGCGGTTTTCGCTGCTTCCACAGCCGTTTCCGCGAGATCATTGCTGTCCGGGTTAATGTTGATCGCACAGTCGCCGAAAATATAGCGCTCGTCGTTTTTCACCATGACGAAGACGCCGGACGTTTTCTTTACGCCTTCTTTCGTCTTAATGATCTGAAGCGCCGGACGGACGGTGTCCCCAGTGGAATGCGCCGCCCCGCTCACGAGTCCGGCTGCGCGGCCGGTGTGGACGAGCATCGTGCCGAAGTAGTTCGGCGTTTTCAGAATTTCTGCTGCTTCCTCTTTCGTGTTCTTACCTTTTCGGCGCTCAACAAACGCATCGACGAGCTCATCGAACGCATCGTAGTTATCGGGGTCCAGCACCGTGAGACCGGAGCCGTCGAGCCCGATTTCTTTTGCTTTCGCCAGGACATCGGCAGTTTTGCCGACGAGAATAGGCTGCAGGATGCCGTCTGCCTGGAGACGTACCGCTGCTTCTAAAATCCGCTCATCATTACCTTCCGGAAAAACGATGGCCGGGTTCGCTTCTTTCACCTGCTGGGCGATTCCTGTAAACATATCGTTCACACTAATTCCTCCTCTAAAAATACCGTTACAGCAAGCATACCCCTTTTTGCGCGAAATGAAAAACGATGAAAAGGGTTACTTCGGAAAGTTCTAATTTTCAGAATGGTACTGACGCATGAAAGAATCTGCGGTATACTGGCAATAATGAATGAACATTCAGTCATTTACTGGCGGCGGTGCACGTTTAGAAACCGTCGTTTTCCTGGGAGGGTCTATGATGGAGTTATTTACACCGATCGAGATTAATTCGCTGCGGCTGCGGTGCCGTGTGATGATGGGGTCGATGCACGTCGGTCTGGAGGGAATGGACCGCGGCGTGGAGCGGCTTGCGGAGTTTTACCGGCGTCGTGCAGCGGGCGGCGCAGGGCTGATTGTGACCGGAGGTGCGGCGGTTGTTCCGGAGGGGAGCGGCGGCGGCGAGGATTTTATGACGATTTATAAAGAAGAGGAGGCAGAGCGGTGGCTGCCGGTAACCGACGCGGTGCATGCGGAGGGCGGTGCGATTGCGCTGCAGCTGTTTCATGCGGGGCGCTATGCGTATCCGGCGATGACCGGTCTCCCGTCGAAGGCCCCTTCCGCCCTGCAGGCGCCGATCAATCCGGACGTACCGGAGGCGATGACCGAGGCGGATATCGAACGGACGATTCAGGCATTTGCCGACGGCGCCCGGCGCGCACGGGAGGCCGGCTTCGACGCCGTGGAGATTATGGGCTCGGAAGGCTACCTCATCAACGAGTTCGTCTCCCCTGTCACCAACCGGCGCGGCGATGCGTGGGGCGGCACATTTGAGAAACGACTCCGCTTCCCGCTGGAGGTTCTCCGTGCAGTGAGAAGCGCCGTTCCGGACGATTACCCGGTGCTTTTTCGTATGTCGGGACTTGATTTGATCGAAGGAAGTACGACAGAGGAAGAGACGCTTTTATGGGCGGAGAAGCTCGCAGAAAACGGCGCGGATGCGCTGAATATCGGCATCGGCTGGCATGAATCCAAGGTGCCGACGATCTCGATGAAAGTGCCGCGCATGACGTTCGTGCCGGTCGCGGAACAGATTGCCGGAGCTGTCGATATTCCTGTCATTGCGAGTAACCGCATCAACGATCCGCGGGACGCGGAGAAGGTGCTTTCGCGCGGAGCGGTGCAGATGATATCGATGGCGCGGCCGTTTCTCGCGGATCCGGATATTCTGGCGAAGGCGCAGACAGACCGCTATGAGCAGATCAATACGTGCATTGCGTGCAACCAGGCGTGCCTGGATCATGTGTTTGAAGGGAAACCGGCGAGCTGTCTCGTGAATCCGGAAGCCGGCCGTGAGCTGGATCTGCCGTTCATCCCGGCGGAAACGGCGAAAAACGTACTCGTCATCGGAGCCGGACCTGCGGGCATGGAGACGGCACGGATGGCGGCACTGCGCGGCCATCACGTCGTTCTCGTCGATGAGCGGAAGGAAATCGGCGGTCAGCTGAATTACTCGAAGCGGATTCCCGGGAAACAGGAATTTTACGAAACGCTCCGCTATTTCAACGTGGAGCTCACCCGGCTCGGTGTGGATATCCGGCTCTCCACGCGGATTGACGCAGCGGATCCGCTTCTCGACTGGGCGGATGAAATTGTAACCGCTTCCGGTATTATCCCGAGAACGCCGGATATTCCGGGAATTGACCGGGCAGTATCCTACAAGGCGGTATTCGACGGCACGGCAGATGTCCACGGGCGTACCGTGATTCTCGGAGGCGGCGGGATCGCCTGCGACCTGGCACTGTTCCTTCACGCAGAAGGCGTCGGCGATATCACCCTTGTGCAGCGCGGTCGCTCGTTTGCCCGCGGCATCGGAAAAACGACGCGGTGGGCGACGCTCATGGAGCTTCGGGAGCGGAATATTCAGCTCTTCGGCGGCATCGATCAGTATGACCGGATCGATGAACAGGGCGTGCATGTGACAAAGGACGGAGCGCCGGTTCTCCTGCCGGCCGATACCGTCATTACCGCAGCCGGTCAGGAAATGAACACGTCGCTTTCCGAAGCGCTCCGTTCTGCCGGGCACAAGGTGCACATTATCGGCGGCGCGGCCGATGCGCTCGGCCTCGATGCGAAAAAAGCGATCTACGATGGTGCCGTGACAGCGAGAGCCCTTTAACGAAATGGAGGAATGAACGATGAGTACCGTAGAATATGAAGTCCATGAAGGCACGGCCGTCATCCGCATGAACCGTCCGGAAGTGAAAAATGCAATCAACACAGCCATGCACGAAGAGCTGTACCGGGCGTTTTCGAAGGCGCATGAAGATACCGATGTCCGCGTCATCCTGCTGACGGGAAGCGGCGGGTCGTTTTCCAGCGGCGCCGACTTAAAAAGCATTCCGCTCGAGGACATGGCGTCGTTTGACCACGGCACGTACCTCGATGAAACGTACAACCGGCTGCTTCTGCTGCTGGACCGGCTCGATAAGCCGACCGCCGCCTACTTAAACGGGCCGGCCGTCGGTGCCGGACTCAGCATCGCACTTGCGTGTGATTTCCGCTGGATGCACCCGGAAGCTTACGCGGCTCTCAGCTTCCTGCAGATCGGACTCGTTCCGGATGCTGGCGCCTCCTACTTTCTGCCGCGGATCGTCGGATACGGCCGGGCGCTTGATTTCGCTTCCGGACGGCGCATTTCTCCAGAGGAAGCTGTTCAGGCCGGGCTCGTTACGGGACTTTCACCGGATGTGCCGGAGCAGTTTCTGCAGCAGCTGGCCCAGGCACCGCTTCCGGCCTACGGGCTCATGAAGGAAAACATGCGCCTCGGCATGGAGCAGCCGCTGGAAGATGTACTGGAGGCAGAAGTGCGCGCCCAGCGCAAAGCCGGCCGCTCCCGGCGGCACGTGGAAGCCGTTCAGGCTTTCGTCCAGCGCTCCCGCTGACACTCCGTTTGGTTTTTTCCACCGCGGCTAGTATAATAAGCGGTGGAATGAATGACTGATGAATGGAGTGACAATCATGGCAGAACCAGCAAAAACGTTGGATGGGTGGTATTGCTACCACGATTTCCGCACGATCAACTGGAAAGAATGGAAGAAGCTTAGTGACGAGGAGCGCGGCTCGATTTTAGACGAGTTCAAGCAGCTTCTCTCCGGATGGGAGCAGGTGCAGTCAGATCTGGAAGGAAGCCACGGCCTGTATTCGATCCTCGGACAGAAAGCGGATATCATGTTCTTCTGGCTCCGTCCGACGATGGACGAGCTGATGGAAATTGAAACGGCGTTCAACAAAACGCGCCTCGCAGAATTCACAACACCGGCGTACTCCTACGTTTCGGTCGTTGAGCTGAGCAACTACCTGCCGGCGGAAAAAGATCCGGCGGAGGATCCGGAAATTCAGGCACGCCTGCGGCCGATCCTGCCGAAGTGGAAGTACATCTGCTTCTATCCAATGGATAAGCGCCGCCAGGGCAATGACAACTGGTACATGCTGTCGATGGAGGAACGCTCCCAGATGATGCGCAGCCACGGCATGATCGGACGGCAGTATGCCGGACGTGTCCGCCAGATTATCTCCGGCTCCGTCGGTTTTGACGACTGGGAATGGGGCGTGACCCTGTTTGCCCACGACGTCCTCGAATTCAAAAAACTCGTCTACGAGATGCGCTTTGATGAAGTGAGCGCGCGCTACGGCGAGTTCGGCACGTTCTACGTCGGCCAGACGATGGAAAAAGACGAAATCGATCCGTTCTTTGCGGTATAGGAAAGACAAAAAAGCTGATTCCTTCGGGGAGTCAGCTTTTTCTTATTATGAAGAGACAGAATACCGGCGGGACGTGCGGCAGTCTTTCCGGAATCCACTTCGGCTCCGGTCAGATGGCGGGCGGGGTCGGCCCGCGGTGATTGACGGGTCAGCTGTTTACAGACGGCTGTTTTGATGTCATTCGGAAAACGCCGGACCAGAAATGGAGCTCTGCGGACCACCAGCAACGGTCAACATCAAAAAAAAGTGAGATTTGTTGAATAGGTTCCCGCTTTCTGCCTGCACCTGCAGCCGTACGCGTTCCGGAGGGAACGGGCTCAACTAATTCCTTCTTCCTTTCGTCTGAAGGAATGGATTTTCGCCTCGTTCGGATCCTCCCGGAGTCGACGACCTCCGGTTTCGGCAGCTAGAAAAGAAACGCTTGATAGGAGCGGCCCTTTCTGTATAGAAATTGCTGTCATCCAGTTGCGTAGGAAGGATCAATTTTGCCTTATACATTTCGTTCCTGGTACGGAGACTCTGTATTTCATCTCTATTTTACTACGCTTCGGAGCGTTCGGCAGGGACGCCAGTGGGATGAAACGCAGTCTGAAGATCCTTTCTCAGGGCGCAGGCCATGAGAAATAGCTGAAGACAAGCCCACGGCAAGCTTCTGCCGGATAGCGGAGAAGCTCCATCAACAGAAACAAACGGTGCATGGAACAGAACATTGCAATGCTGTAACGCTTGGCCTCCCTGCTCGAAAGAGGCTTCGAACTTTATACTTTCTTGTACTTTCAAAAACAGACACCCCGGATCCGGAGCGTCTGCATACGTTCTTCTATTCGGCCAGTGCTGCGATGAAAAGAAGCACCCAGCCGGCAAGGAAGGCGACGCCTCCGATCGGAGTAATGGCGCCTAAGATTTTGATACCTGTCAGGCTCAGTACGTACAGACTTCCGGAGAAGATGACGATACCTGCAGCAAACGACCAGGCAGCTCCGGTAACGAGTCCGCTGGAAGAAAGGTGCTGACTGAGTAAGGCGGTGCCGACGATGGCTAAGGCATGGAACATATGATACTGAACGCCGGTTTCAAAGGTGGCGGTGTAGTTGTTCGCTTCGAGACGGGCAGCGAGTGCGTGCGCGCCGAAGGCTCCGATGGCGACGGCGAGAAATGCGGCTGCTGCTCCGAGCATTAACATGATTTTCATGGATTGATTTCCTTTCCTGCGGTTATAGTAGAAGCAGACCCCTGAAGAGAGGATGATGAGACATGGTGACGGTGCGTTCGTATACACTGGATGACTACGAGGGCCTGCTCCTGATTCAACAAGAAGCGTTCCCTCCCCCGTTTCCGGAGGATCTGTGGTGGTCCCGGGAGGAAATTGCCGCACATGTGGAGACGTTCCCGGAAGGCGCGATGATCGCCTTTGTTGATGGAGAGCCGGCGGCTTCAGCCACAGCGCTCCGTACGAATCTGGACGGATGGCATACGTGGGCGGAAATCTCAGACAACGGGATGATCCGCGGCACCCACCAGCCGGACGGTGATACACTGTACGGCATTGATGTGTGCGTGCGTCCGGCGTACCGGGGCCGCGGCGCAGCTGATGCGCTCTACACGGCGCGAAAAGAACTCGTCCAGAAGCTCGGTCTCCGCCGCTATGCAGCTGTATGCCGGATCCCCGGATTCGCGGAGAGCGGCATGGATGTGGAAAGCTACGTCGAAGCGGTCGCGTCCGGCAAGAAAAAAGACCCGGTGCTGAGCTTTATGATCCGGCAGGGCCTGACGGTTACCGATATTGTGCCGGACTACCTCGACGATGAAGAATCCGGCCATTACGGCGTACAGGTGGAGTGGTATCCTCCGGACGGCACGCCGCGGCGGAACCGCTAAAAGTCAAACAGACTGTCGCTTTTCGGCTCGTTCCCCTCATCGTAAATTGTATCCGGCTTTTTGTTTTCCTGCGGCTGCGCTTTCGGCGCGGCCGTTTTTTCCGGTGCCGGACGCACGTCGGATACGGAGGCGTGCTGCACCGCTTCTGCTTTATAATACGTGCCGGTATGGCGGGAATCCAGCAGCAGATCACAGTACGTTTTCAGTGCCTGGGCATGATTCCGGTGATCGCTGCCGCTCCCTTCAAGCGAAGCTTTCAGCTGCGCGAGTTCGTGCTCCATTTTTTCAACTACCAGCTTTGCTGGAATATCCATGAGAAGACACTCCTTTCCTGCTTCCATTGTACCTTGTTCCTGCCGCTTACAAAAGGCGGAGTCTGTGACCGTCCGCTGAACAACTGCGTTCCGGCCAGAAAGAAGCCGCCGGCGGGTTACCCCGTCCAGCGGCTTGAGAACCAGGATTACTTCTCCGTCAGTTCCATAAACGTGCGCACGTCCTCTTTCACGACATCGATCGCTTTCTGCCAGAATTCCGGCTTCGTCAGATCCACCCCAAAGTGCTTTTCGGCAAGATCCTCGACGTCCATGCGGCCGGTGTCGCGCAGAAGGGCGGTGTAATCATCTTCAAACGAAGCGCCTTCTTCCGCAGCACGCGCGTAAATCCCCATGCTGAACAGGTAGCCGAACGTGTACGGGAAGTTGTAGAACGGCACGCCGGTAATATGGAAGTGCAGCTTGGACGCCCAGAACGTCGGCGAGTATTCACTGAGCGAGTCGCGGTACGCTTCGCGCTGTGCCTCCACCATCAGTTCGTTCAGGCGTTTTTTGCTGACGAGACCGCTCTTGCGCTCTTCGTAAAACCGCGTCTCAAACAGGAAGCGGGAGTGGATGTTCATAAAGAACGCGATGCTCCGGTTCAGCTTGTCGTCAAGCAGCTGAATTTTCTCCTCTTTTGTGTCCGCCTGCTTCACCGACGCGTCAGCCACGATCATTTCTGCAAACGTCGACGCCGTTTCCGCTACGTTCATCGCATAGTTCTGCGACAGCTGCGGCAGGTCGTTCATGACGTGCTGGTGGTAGGCGTGGCCGAGTTCGTGGGCCAGCGTCGCCACGTTTGATGCCGAGCCGTCATACGTCATGAAAATACGCGACTGCTCGCGGATCGGAAAGCTCGTGCAGAAGCCGCCCGGACGCTTGCCGTCACGGTCTTCCGCTTCGATCCACTGTTCCTCAAACGCCGTTTTTGCGAAATCGGCCATTTTCGGACTGAAGCGGCCGAACTGATTCATGATCATGTCGGCTGCATCATCGTAGCTCACCTGCGGCACTTTTTTGGAAATCGGCGCTTCCAGATCATAGATGGCGAGCTTGTCCACGCCGAGAAGTTCTGCCTTCCGGTGCAGGTAGCCGACGAACGCATCTTTGTTCTTTTCGATCGTCTCCCACATCGTATCAAGCGTTTCCTGCTTCATGCGGTTGATCTGAAGCGGTTCCTTGAGCACGTTTTCCCATCCGCGCGCTTCGTACACGGCGAGGCGGTAGCCGGCAAGGTGGTTCAGCGTGGAGGCGAACAGGTCGGCCTCTTCGTCCCACGCAGCTTCAAATTTATCGTGCACCTGACGGCGGACGCCGCGGTTTTTATCGGAGAGACGGTTCGCCGCCTGCCCGACGGACAGCTCTTTTCTGCGGCCTTTCTCCCGGATGACGACACGCATGCGTCCGACGATCTGATCGTACAGATCTCCCCAGGCGTGGTAGCCGTCGACCGACAGCTGCTGGATGAGCTGCTCTTTATCTGCCGGAAGCTTTTCTTCCGCAAGCCTGCGGCGCTCTTCCAGGTTGAATTCAATTTCCTTCATTTCATCGTGCTTCATCAGCTCTTCCCACTGCGCATCGGTCATCGAAAGCAGTGCTTCGTCGACGATCGACTGCAGCTGCCCGTAGGTGGAGGCGAGCTCTTTCGTCTTGCCGCCGAGAAGATCAGCTTCTTTGTCCGTAACATCCTGCGCTTTCAGACAGGCGACAAACGCGCTTACTTCGCCGACTTTCATGCGGATCATCTGCATCCGCTCCACGGCCTGCACCCAGCCGTCAATATCCGGCGTTTCTTTTTGGCGGAGTTTATCCAGCTTTAATTTCAGCGTGGAAAGATCCGTCTCTGTATTCACGAGAAACTGGCTGAACTGCTTCGATTCACTGCCGCCTTTAAAAATCGAATCCAGGTTCCACTGCTGGCTGTACCTGCCGGCTTTCTTTTTCGACGCCGGATGGAGCGAGCGGTGGATCGCATGCAGGTCTTCGTTTTCGTATATATGCAGCCCGCGGCTGTCGATGGAGGCAATGGCCGCCATCGCTTCCGCCACCGCTTCGGCCGGAATCGGCTTGTATTTCACAAGACGTCCGTCCATCAGCCCGCGGACCGGCTTCGTCAACAGATCGGCGGACTTTTCGCCGAGACGGAATTCATACCGGTCTCCGGTAATGAGAGACGGGCGGATGATGTGCAGCGCCGGAAGGTCGAGCGTCATCAGGCTCTCCTCCATGCTGCCCTTCACCTGGCTGTAGAAAACAGGTGCTTCCCGGTCCGCTCCCATGGCGGACACGACAAACAGCCGCTGCAGGCCGGCTTTTCCGGCCGTTTCTGCAATGCGGACCGGGTAGTGGTAATCCACCTGCATAAATCCTTCGCGCGATCTCATTTTGCGCATCGTCGTACCGAGCGCAATAAAGACATCATCGATGCCTTCGAACAGTGATGACTGTTCGTCGAGTTCTTCAAAGGAAACAATGTGTTCGGTGACGTTTTCTTCTTCAAAAAACGGCGTTCTTCTGCGGGTAAGGACGTGAATGTGATCATACAGTCCGCTCTCCAGCAGTTTTTCTGTCAAATGACGTCCGATCAGGCCGGTCGCGCCGGCTACAAGTGCCTGTGCCATGCAATCACCTCTAAATAAGTATAGTCGATCGCGCTCAATATTTTTTATGCTTCTACCCTGTTTCCCTGTAATGCGGAAGATAAATCGTGAAAGTTGTTCCCTGACCGGGCGCGGAATCCACATCGACCGATCCGTTCATTTCCTGTATGAGCCGGTAGCTCATCGTCAGGCCGAGACCGGTGCCCGTTTCCTTGTTCGTGAAAAACGGGGTACCGAGCCGCTCGATCGTCTTTTCATCCATGCCGATGCCGGTGTCCTGAATCGTGATGACGCTGCCGTTTTCGGCTGTGAGCGTCGTAATCGTCATCGTCCCACCGTCCGTCATTGCCTCCATGCTGTTCTGGACGAGGTTGACGAGCACCTGCTTTAATTTGTTTTTATCCGCCCAGACAAACGCATCGCTGTCATCCAGCTGCACGCGCCAGGAGACCTGGTGGGCCCGGAGCTGTGATTCCTGAAGCGTTACGACGTCCCGGACGACCTGGTGCAGATCCACCTTCCCTTCCTCCACCTCCGGGTCGGGATCCGCTGTTTTTAAAAGCTCTTTTATAATTTTGTTGACGCGGTCGATCTCGCCGATCACCAGCTCATAGTACTCCCGGCTGATCGGTGCATTGTTCTGGTGGGCGAGCTGGATGAAGCCGCGGATCGTCGTGAGCGGGTTCCGTACTTCATGGGCGAAACCCGCGGCCATCTGGGCGACGACTTTCAGCCGCTCGGAGCGGATCATCTCCCGCTCCACCCGCCGCTTGTCTGTCAGATCAAAGAACAGGACGAGCCATTCATCCTCCCCGGTCTGCTCGAGCGGTGCCATGGAGATAAGAAAGTGACGCTGCACCCCGTCCTCCTCGAGCTGGAGCTCGCGGCTCAAAGGTTCCCTTGTGAACGTTAAGTACGGCTTGATATCTGCGAACGCACTGGAACGCTGGGCGAGATCACCGATCGTCCGCGGTGCCTGCTGCTGAAACATCTCCCGGCAGCGGCGGTTCCAGAGCGTGATCCTCCCGCTCTCCCGTTCAAAGGCAAACACGCCGTTGTCGGTGGATTCCAGCACGAGCGTGGACCGGCGGTGGAACTGTTCTCTCGCGGACAGCTTTTCCGCCATCGCGTCGAAGGCCCGGTTCAAATCGTCGATTTCCCGGTAGCTTCCGCGGAATTCCTTTTCATATGTACCTCCGCGTTCAACGATGCCGGCTTTGTCCACGAGCTGGGCAACGGGGTGCTCGAGTCTTCGCGACAGCCACAGGACGGCAGCAAACAGCGCGATCAGGACGATGCCGAACAGGACGAGATACTGGCGGAGCAGGTTGCTGAGCGGCTCACTGAAGGCGGACTCTCCTGCTTCTACACCGACATACCATGTCTGATCGAATCCGGAAAAGGACGGGATCCGGGAAAAAGCGAGCACCTGGCCATCCTCCCGGTGGACGATGGTGCCATTTTCGCTGCTCGCTTCGAGCTGCTGCTGCGTGACGCCGCTTTCCTGAAGGAAGTTTTCATCCAGAATCTGATCCGGGTCGCGGTGGGTGATGATATCCCCGTCTTCATTTAATAGAAAACTTGATGCTTCCCAGGCGTTGTCGTCCATTTCCATAAAGGCGGTCATTTCTTCGTGGAACTGCTCCATATCAAATGCCGGGAGCAGAATGCGCTTGAAGCTTCCGCTGTTATCGAACACCGGCACGGCCATGACCATGACGGGCTCCTGCAGAAGTGGGGAGCGGTAGACGCTCGAAATGCTTCCTTCGCCTTCCAGCACGTCGTCAAACCACGGGCGGTCGCGGACGTCCTGACTCCGGAGCCTACTGTGGATGTCGGCGATAATGATCCCGTTCGTATTGATGACAAACACATCCCGGTACATCGGGTGCACGTCAAGAAAACGGGACAATTCGCTTTTATACTGCGCTTCGAGTGTGAGCGGGTCGCGGATGACCGGATTCTGTGCCAGGTACTCCGCGTCCTGGAACCGTTCCTCCAGATGGCGCGCAAGCTCATCTGTCAGCCGCTCATTCTGATGCACGAGCGTTTCTTCCGCCTGCGCCTGCAGTTCCTCTTTCTGGGCGGTATATCCGAGGACACCGACGAGAAGCATCGGAACGAACGAAACTAGAAGCATGAACGCAAACAGCTTCCAGCGTAATCGATGAACCAATCCGGCGTCCCCCTTTCCCCCGCTGTCAGCGGTTTTTCACGTAATATTGAAACAGTGCCTGGGTCCCGGCGTCCTCCCAGCCTTCCTGCATCAGCTTTGTGTACAGCTTTTCCGCCTGTTCGAGTCCCGGCAGATCGAGATCCAGTTCACGCGCAGTTTCAATCGCAATGCGCATGTCTTTGACGAAATGTTTAATGTAAAAGCCGGGTTCATTATCTCCGGAGAGCATCCTCGGCCCAAGCTTGGACATGGAAAAGCTTCCGGCTGCTCCGGTTTCGATGACAGAAAGCACCTGATCCGGGTCGAGTCCGGATTCTTTGGCAAAGGCGAGTGATTCACTGACGCCCATCATCGTCCCGGCAATGGCAATCTGATTGGCGGCTTTCGTCAGCTGACCGGCCCCGGGTCCGCCCATATATTCAATGCGGCGTCCGAACGCGTGAAACAGCGGTTCCGCAAGCGAAAAGGCCTTTTTCGTTCCACCGGACATGACGGCGAGCGTTCCTTCCTCTGCCCCGACGTCCCCGCCGGAAACCGGGGCATCCACGGCGTGCATGCCGCGCTTCGACGCCTCTTCGGCAATTTGTTCGGCGAGATCCGGACGCGACGTCGTAAGATCGACGAGCAGCGTTCCTTCTCTTCCGTTGTCGAGAATGCCGTTTTCACCGAAGTAAATGTCTCTTACGTCCTCCGGATAGCCGACCATCGTCAGAACGGCGTCCACTGCTTTCGTGAGGGAGGCGGGATCCTCCTGCCAGACCGCGCCTTTTTCCAGGAGCGGTTCGGCTTTCTTCTTCGTGCGGGTATAGATATGCACCTCAAAGCCGGCGTCCATTAAATGACCGGCCATCGCACTCCCCATGACACCCGTTCCGATAAAACCTGCTTTCTTCATCGTACCATTCCCCTCTCTTCACGTGAACTGTTCTCTCTCTCAGCCTTCGCGGGAAAACTCGTCGGGATCTTTGCCGAAACGGAGATCTTCGTTTAACGCATCGAGCGTTTTCATTTCGGCTTTTGTCAGTTCAAAGTCATACACGGCGGCGTTTTCACAGATCCGCTCCGGTGTGACGGATTTCGGAATCGTGACGATGTCATGCTGCAGATCCCATCGGATAATGACCTGCGCCGGTGTTTTACCATGATTTTTCGCAATATCGAGGAGCACCGGGTGGTCGAGCTTTTTCCCGCGGGTGAGCGGGCTCCACGCCTCCAGCTGAATTTTTTCCTTCCGGCAGTACTTCAGCAGATCCTCCTGGTACAGCCATGGATGAAATTCCACCTGATTGACCATCGGCTTGATTTTCGACGCTTTCTGCAGCGCTTTTAAATGATGGATCTTGAAGTTGCTGACGCCGATCGCGCGCACATGCCCATCTTCGTACAGCTCCTCCATCGCACGCCACGTCTCCGGATAGAGGGTTCCGACCGGCCAGTGGATTAAGTACAGATCGATCACGTCGAGACCGAGTTTTTCCCGGCTCTCTGCAAAAGCTTTCATCGTTTCCGCATACCCCTGCTGGTCATTCCACACTTTCGTCGTAACGAAAATGTCTTTTCTCGGTACGGATGTCTGTCTCAGTGCGTTTCCGACGCTTTCCTCGTTGTCGTAAAACGCCGCTGTGTCAATGCTCCGGTACCCGGTATCAAGCGCCGTTTTCACAGCTGTCTCGACTTCGTCCCCTGCTTCGGCTTTGTAGACGCCGAGGCCGAGTTTCGGCATACGGACGCCATTGTGCAGTTTTACCGTGTCTTTGATGGATGTCATTAGTCGTTCTCTCCTTTCCAGGTTACCGGGAGTTCCCAGTTGATCGGTTCCTGTCCTTGTGATTTGAGGATCTCATTGATTCTGGAAAACGGGCGGCTGCCAAAAAAGCCTTTGTTTGCAGAAAACGGGCTTGGATGCGGGGAGGTGAGCACGTGGTGTTTTTCCGTGTCAATCCGCTCCATTTTGTGCTGCGCCGGCTTTCCCCATAGGAGGAAGATGACCGGTTCCTCCCGTTTGTTAAGTACGTCAATGACTTCGTTCGTAAACGTCTCCCAGCCTCTTCCCCTATGGGAGTGTGGTTCTTTTTCCCGTACGGTGAGGACCGTGTTCATCATCAGAACTCCTTCTTCCGCCCATGGTTCCAGACAGCCGTGCTCCGGGATAGGGTGCCCCAGGTCTTCATTCAGCTCTTTGTAAATATTGACGAGCGACGGCGGCACCTTGACGCCGGGACGCACCGAAAAACTGAGGCCGTGCGCCTGTCCTTTCCCATGATAGGGATCCTGTCCGAGCAGGACGACTTTCGTCTGTTCATACGACGTGGCATGAAAGGCATTCATGACGTCGTTTTTCGGAGGATAGATACTGTGATTCCGGTACTCCTCCCGCAGAAAGGCACGAAGCTCCTCAAAGTATTCTTTCTTCAACTCGCCGCCGACTTTTTCCTGCCAGTCATTGTGAAATGTTTCTGCCATTCTCGGCCTCCTTTCCCGCTCTTCTTCTCTTTCCCTGGAAGCCGTTTGTTCAACCGTTTCCCGGTTATTATACCAATTTTGACATAATTCTGGGGTTACTCTTCCTTTCGACTTAGAAATATGGCATAATAAGAAGGACTTTTGAAAGTGAATGGCGGTATATATCATTACATTGTACCTAATACCGCTGTATACATAACCTTTAGAGGAGGGACTCTATTCTCATGGCTACTCTGCTTATTACTGATGATGCAGCTTTTATGCGTATGACCCTGAAAAAAATGGTGACCGATGCCGGATATGACGTCATCGGCGAGGCAGAAAACGGACAGCAGGCAGTGGAATTGTACAATGAGCACAAGCCGGACCTGGTTACGATGGACATTACGATGCCCGAGATGAACGGCATTGAAGCACTGGAGAAGATCAAAGCAGCGAACCCGGACGCGAAAGTCGTCATGTGCTCGGCAATGGGACAGCAGAACATGGTCGTCGATGCCATACAAAAAGGCGCGGTCGACTTTATCGTAAAACCGTTCGACGAAGCACGCATTAAAGAGTCACTCGAAAAGGCACTCAGCCGCTGATACCGTTCGTTGAAACCGCCTGAGAAGGCGGTTTTTTTGTGCGGAGACGGCGCTTTCCTGCCTGGGCCCGGGAAAGGATGCCGGCGGTGGAGACCTTTACAACAGCTGCAGACCGCCACGCCCTCGGCAAAGACTGCAATGATAATCTTAAACATCGCCACGTAACTGCCACGGGGGTTCTGCCTCCCGCTGACAACTTCCCCCTGCGGACGAAAGAGAAAGTCAGGCTTTTTACCGTTTCTTCAGGATCCACTCCTGTGATTTTTTCGAATTAAGACTTTGGACTGTGACTTCTGCTGTTATTTCGGTTGATTACGATTTACTCATTGTTTTTGTAGTAATTTCGTTGTATATTTAAAGAACTACATAAGACAGCTGAAACGCTGATTCAGGAGGAATGAAACATGAACGTCTGGCGCAATTTAGCCCTTCGCATGAAGCTGCTCGTTACTTTTGGTATCATTCTGCTCGTTTTCGTCATCGGGATGGTAGGCAGTTATATTGCACTTAACACCGTGGACTCGGAAATCGACGCACTGGAACGACGTGCGGAACGGGCGGTTGTCGCGACAGACGTCGGTTCCCTGATCCGTGCAAAGTATGTGCAGATTGAAAGCGAGCTGCGCACCGGAGAGTACAACGAAGAACGGGTCGCCGGCTGGAATGAACAGCTGGCTGAATACTTTACTGCACTTGAGGCAAATCTGAACAATGAAGAGCAGGAAGAATTATTTCGGGAAGTGGTGCAGGTCAACGACCGGTTTGATGAAACGCTTATGAATGCAGAATCCGGCAGTGCCACTGAAGAGGACCTCGCAGAGCTCGATGTTCTCCGTGATGACGGAGCAATGGCTGCAGTAGCACTTGGTGAATCCGTTCAGGAGGACCTGCTGGATGCCGGCGATTCGGCCAATGATGCACTCGCCTCTGCCGGGATGACGAATATTATTTCCGGCATTATTGCCGCGCTGGTCGGCGGCGTGCTTATCTGGTTTATCAGCGGCTACTTATCCTCCAGCATTCACCGCGTCATGAGAAATGCCGGGGAAATCAGCGGCGGAAATCTTTCTGTCGATCAGCTTCCTGCCCGGTCAAACGATGAGATCGGCCGGCTGGAAGGCTACATGAACGACATGTCCTCCAATCTTCGGGAATTGATCGGACAGATTTCCGACACGTCCCAGCAGGTGGCGGCGTCCGCCGAACAGCTGAATGCAAGCGCCGAAGAAACCGGCCGTGCGACGGAGAGCATCACCGGATCGATTCAGGAACTGTCTGCGGGTGCGGAAAAGCAGGTTTCCGCTGCTGACAGCCTGTCAGCCAATATTGAAGACGTCTCAAGCGGCATGACGCAGATTTCGCAGAGCGTGGAGCAGGTGAATGAAGCGGCCCAGTCGACGTCGGAGCAGGCTGGAAGCGGGTCGGACGTTATCCGCGATGCCGTCCGTCAGATGACCGTGATCGACAGCACGACAAAGGAAGCGGCCACAAGTGTCGAAGAGCTCGATGAGAAATCGAGGCGCATCGGAAGCATCATTGATCTTATTACCGATGTAGCCGAACAGACGAACCTTCTCGCATTAAATGCAGCGATTGAAGCTGCCCGCGCCGGCGAACACGGCCGCGGCTTTGCGGTTGTGGCAGATGAAGTACGGAAGCTTGCCGAGCAGTCTGGTGACTCCGCGCAGCAGATCCGCACGCTGATTGAAGAAATTCAGTCCGGAGTCACAAGCTCCGTCCATGCGATCAATAACGGCCGGACGTCGGTCGAGCAGGGCCGTGAGTATGTAGACAGCGCAGGAAATGCGTTTGAATCCATCAACGAAGCGATCAGCGGCGTGAGCGCGCAGGTGCAGGAAGTATCCGCTGCCGTGCAGCAGATTACGGCAAGCACCGGCGATATGCAGTCCAGCTCCCGCATCTCCAAAGAAACGGCGGCTCAGGCTTCCGACAATTCCCAGTCCGTCGCCGCATCTGCCGAGGAGCAGAATGCCTCGATGGAGGAGATCTCCGCCTCCGCGGAAACGCTCAGCACGATGGCCGAAGATCTGCAGCAGGCCGTACAGAAATTCCGTTTATAATTAACTTGAGGCTGAGACAAAAGCCTTCTAAACATGTAAAAAGGAGAATCGATGCGCGAATCGATTCTCCTTTTCTTATCATAGGGACCAAAATAACCTGAGGAAGCCTGGTACTTCCTCAGGTTAACGGCCAT
>NZ_PVNS01000022.1 GCF_002993335.1 Alkalicoccus urumqiensis
TAGAGGTAGATTGGAGTGAACGCATACGTTTATCATAAGAAGGTTCCTCCCAGATTTCAACTACGATTGAAACGCTGTAACCCTTGGCACACCAACGGGAAAGAGGCTTCGAATTTTATACTTTCCTGTAGAGTAGAGAACTGATTTCCAGAGAACAGCCTCTTGGCCCATTCTCATTACTTTCAGCTCCCCCTCATCAAACCGTACGTGAGGTTTTCCCTCATACGGCTTTCCGACGTTCTTCTTCCTTTGGCGTTACGATCGTTAACCCGCGAGTTTCACTAATAAGAAGCGGATCTCCTCCACCTCTTTGTAGTGGGCGTGTTTCTTACGCCGGTTCTTTTTCTTGTTATTAAAGAGTTTAAGGCGCGTTAGTACATACCAGTCGATACGATTTAACCACTTCTTCCCCATCGGGGACAGCTGGTAATAGTTCTTAAACCCCTGAAGTCTGCGATTCAGTCCTTCTACCAGATCGCGGATATCCATATAAAGTTTATGGCGCGGTTCGGTAAAGGCTTTGATTTTCGCCCGCATCTTCTTCATGGCTTGGTGCGATGGCACATGCTGCATAAAGTAAAACGTCCGTCCGCCTTTCCTGCGGACAGGGAATTTTCGGTGATGAAGTCCGAGAAAGTCAAACCCTTCTTTATCATCCCAGATACTCACTAATTTTGATTTGTCCCGATGGATCGACAGATCCAGTTTATTCATAATGGCTTTAACTGCTTGCGCACTTTCCAGTGCGTCCCGTTTTCGCCTGCACATAATGACAAAATCATCGGCATAGCGAATCAGCGTACCAAGATGGCGGAATTTCTTCTGCCATAATTGGTCCATGGCATTCAGGTAGATGTTTGCCAGCAGAGGCGAAATCACCCCACCCTGCGGTGTGCCGGTGGGCGCATTTTTCAGCTTGCCTTCCTCCATGATGCCAGCCTTTAACCACTTTCGGATCAATTTAAGCACCCTTCTGTCACTGATACGCTGTTCGACAAGTTTGAGTAACTTTTCCTGATTGATGTTGTCAAAGAATCCTTGGATGTCGACGTCTAACACCCAATGTGCCTTCCGGCTTTTCTTCCGGATCGCTTCGATCGCCTGATGCGCATTTCGTTTTGGTCGGAAGCCGTAGGAGCATTCCTGGAAATCCGCCTCGAAGATCGGTTCGATCACCAGTTTCATCGCCATTTGAACAATTCGGTCTGTCACCGTCGGGATACCAAGCGGTCTCTGCTTCTTTCCATCACTCTTAGGAATGTACGTTCGAAGAACCGGCTTTGGATGGTATCGATTCTCTTTTAAATCGAGATACAGCTCATTGAGAAAGCATCTTTCTCCGTACTCTTCAATGTCCTCCAATGTTTGCCGGTCTACCCCGCCACTCCCTCTATTTCGCTTTACACGCTGCCATGCTTCCCACAAAATATCGGGACGATAAATCTTATCATACAGAGCATGAAACCGACGGGTTTTCCTTACCTTGGCACAAAGGTATAATGTTTTCTGAAGTTCTCGAGCTTTTCCAACATTGGCGTAGTTAGCCGCATTATGGGCATTCACTCGCTCTTACCTCCTTCCAACATGTGAACGAAGTAGGGTACTGGCTTCCGCCGTCCTTCCCTAAACAAGCTTTTGTTGTTCTTGTTATGATCGGTACTATGACCCCTTCCGACTCCCTCTCAGCCCATCCACCATTTCACGGATCACGCTTATAGGTGTCTGTTTTACTTCTTACGAAGTGACCGAGGAGGGTCTCCCCAGTTCCATTCATTCCTTTCTTAACATGTCGCTCTCCATACCCCGAGGGATTCTTCGGTGCTGTTCCAGGATCTGCGCACCTTCCATGGTCTTCGCCTTAAGAATAGAGGCTCGACTTCCCTTGTTCCTCCGAAGAGGGCTCTAATTGTCGAGGCTGCAAGATTCACTTGAAGTTACGACCTGTTAAGTTGCTCGCACTCCGCAAGGAGTAACTTTGTCACAGGGCTCCAACCTTAGGATTTCTCCACCAGCTGCCTGTCAGCTACTGAGCGTCCTGGCACTTACTCAGACTGGACTTTCACCAGCTAGCAATGAACAGCTTTCTGGGCACGCATTCTCTGAAATAAACCAGGCAGAACCCGCCTGGTCTCAAAAGAAAAGAAAGGTTTATTGAATAGGTTCCCGCTTTCTGCCTGCACCTGCAGCCGTACGCGTTCCGGAGGGAATCTGAAAAGCGGAAGCGCCCTGGTCACGAGCGACCAGTCCTGGAACCCCTGCCGACGAAAGCTGCTCTTTGCTTTCATCGGCAGGGGTGAAGGAACCTCGAGCGAGTGAGCGCTGCAGCCGTGCAAACAGCGACCGGCTGGAAGACTAGCCCACGGCAAGCTTCTGCCGAAAAGCGGAGAAGCTCTATCAACAGAAACAAACGATAAATGGCACAGAACACTGAAATGCTGCAGCCCTTGGCATAGCTGCTCGAAAGAAGCTTTGAATTTTATACATTCTTACCCTACGAAAAAAAGACGACCAGATCCAAAAAATTGGAATTTGGTCGTCTTTTTTCTGTGAGTTTATTTTCGTTTAATTAAAATCTTAAGATCTTCAGTGGCCTCTTATGGTGCAGCCGGGGCGTTTATCTGTATTTTTTACAGGTCGATGCTGTCGCCCGCTTTCATGACTCTGCCTTCCGCCTGCTTCAGGCTTTTGATAAAGGCTTCCGGATCCTGTTCAATCTGCGGGAAGGTGTCGTAATGAACCGGTACAACTGTTTTTGCACGGATCCAGTCAGATGCAAGCGCTGCATCTTCCGGTCCCATCGTAAAGTTGTCTCCGATCGGAACAAAAGCCAGATCGATATCGTTCTGCTCCCCGATCAGTTTCATGTCAGAGAAAAGGCCGGTATCACCCATGTGATAGATCGTTTTTCCTTCCGCTTTGAACAGAATGCCCGCCGGCATGCCGGTATATACGATCCGCTGGTTTTCTTCTTCGGTATAGGCAGAACCGTGGAACGCCTGCGTCAGTTTCACCGTGCCGAATGCAAATTCGTATTTTCCGCCGATATGCATTGGATGCGCATTGACTCCCTGAAAACCGAGGTACGTTGCCAGTTCAAACGGCGCAACAACAAGTGCATCATTTCGTTTTGCCATTTCCACCGTATCTCCGACGTGGTCGTTATGTCCGTGCGTCAGCAGAATCACATCCGCTTTCGTATCATCCGCCTCCAGATCGCACTGACCGTTACCGGTAATGAAAGGATCAATAAAAATATTTGTGCCATTCGTCTCTACTTTTACTACAGAATGTCCGTGATAAGAAATTTTCATGTTTGTCATCCTCCCTTAGTTAACCATTCTTCCTCCCTCTTACCCGGGCTCCGGTTAATCTATTCATCAAAATGAAAATAAGGTACGATAGTAGACAGAAAGTAACGATGATATGGGTAGCTCAAATGGCCCGCAGGAGGAGATTTGGATGAAGAAATGGAAAGATCTACAGACGGCTGTAAACGAATACGGCCTGGAGGCTCTTTTGGTCCAGACACGGTCCAATGTTTTTTATGCTTCCGGTTTTGATGCAGACCCGCATGAGCGTTTGATCGGCGTAGTTATTCCGGCTCACGGTGTTCCATCCGTTATATGTCCGGCCATGGAAAAGAATCAGATTCACCATGTTTTTCCTGAAGCCGGTATCTTTACATATGAGGATGGGGATGACCCCTGGGCACTTACTGCCAAAGCGTGCGGATCTATTAAAAAACTTGGTCTTGAAAGCAGCATTTCCTGGGGGAGGCTGACTGCCCTGACAGATGCACTGCCGGATACAGCTTTTACGGAAGCGGATGAACTCATTCTTTCGCTCCGTCAGCGGAAAACGCCGGAAGAGCTCGCTGTACTCCGGGAGGCCGCAGCGTTTGCAGACCAGGGCGTCGAAGAGGGGGTCCGTCTACTCCGGACCGGCATTACGGAAATGGAGGTCATTGCAGGCATCGAGCATTACTTAAAAAAGCAGGGCGTCAGAGAAATGTCCTTTCAGCCGATGGTCCTGTTCGGAGGAGGCGCCGGAGATCCGCACGGGGTGCCGGGCACCCGTGAACTGAAGCCCGGAGACAATGTCCTGATGGACCTCGGCGTCAAATGGAAAGGGTACTGCTCTGACATTACCCGCACCGTCTTCTACGGACATGTGGAGGAAAAACAGGAGCAAATCTATCAGACTGTGCTGGCCGCCCAGCTGAAAGCAGTGGAGACCGCATCCGATGCTTCTGTATGCGGTGAGATAGATACGGCCGCACGGCAGGTGATCAACGGCGCGGGTTACGGAAGCTTCTTTCCCCACCGCATCGGGCATGGCATGGGAATTGACGTTCACGAAGCACCTTCCATGGATGCTTCCAGTCAGGTCCCGCTTGAACCAGGTCTCGTCTTCACGATCGAACCGGGTATTTACATCCCTGATGAAATCGGCATACGCATTGAAGATGATCTCGTCATTAAAGGAGGCGGCGCCGAAGTCCTGACAGCCTATCCAAAAGAACTGCAGGTCGTACCGGTACGCTAAGAGCGGTGTTTATGGAGGACATCCATTCCACCTGTCACTTCAATCACACTTCCGGTAAGCATATCCGCATTCTCATCAAGCAGAAAGCGGATAGTTCTCGCTATATCTTCCCCCGTACCGGAGCGGCCGACCGGCGTTTTCTCATCCGGAACTGTCCGGGAGTGAGCAATGGAACTTTCTTTCATTTCTCCTAAAATTTCGCCCGGACAGACCATGTTTGCCGTAATACCGTAAGGCGCTTCTTCTACTGCTACTGATTTTGTCAGCGAGGCGAGTCCGGATTTTGCTGCTGCAAATGCTGCGCGGTACAGCCAGGCAGGAGAATGGTCCACCCCCTGAAAACCGTAAGTAATGACTCGTCCAAACCGCTGCTCTCTCATGATCGGAATTACTTTTTTCAGCATATAAAAAGCGGCATTTAAATTGCCGTTGATCATTTCATGCCATTCCTGGTCACTGTAGTCAGCGGCAGCCTTCCGCTCGAAGATATACGGCCCGGCATTCAGAATCAGCGCATCGATCCTGCCAAATGATTCCACCGCAGCATCTGCAAGCCTGTGGAGATCTTCGGGATTCTGCACGTCCCCCTGCACAAAGGAAATCCGGTCTGTATAATCGGCCCATTCGTTCCTGCAGGCTTCGACGGCCTTTTCATCACTCCGGTATTGGATCGTGACGGAGTATCCTTCTTTCAGGAGCATTTCACTCGTCTTTTTACCCAGTCCTTTTGTTCCTGCGGTTATAATAGCGTGGCGCATGAATTGAACCCCTTTCTGCAACTCTTTCTCTATTGTTATACAGATCTTTTCCGGACACAACTTATCTGCATAAACAGGTTTGAAGCGTTTACTTTCGGGAAGATGAAAAGTGAAGGAGTCCACAAAGACGAAGCCGGGCTTCTATCTACTACATTTATCGGGGAGGGATCGGCATGACCGTCCGCTATAACACTATCCTTGTTGCTGTCGATGGCTCAGATGAAGCAAAACGCGCCTTTCGAAAAGCCGCACTTCTCGCAAAAGATCACGATGCCAAGCTGCTGCTGACCCACATTGTAGATACCCGCACATTCGCCTCCGTGGAACACTATGACCGGACCATTTTCTCTGAAGCAGAGAAATATGCTCGAGACATGCTGGAAGAATACGAGCGCCTTGCCCACGATCAGGGAGTAAAGGATGTCACCCTGATTCTGGATTACGGTTCTCCAAAAGTGAAAATTGCTAAAGACGTGGCAAAGAAACATCAGGTGGACTTAATCGTGACCGGTGCTACAGGGCTTAATGCCGTGGAACGGTTCCTGATCGGCAGTGTATCTGAGCACATCACCCGCCACGCTGCATGCGATGTACTCATCGTGCGAACCGAGCAGGTAAATGGAAATTCCTGATACCCACTGCTCCAAAAAACCCTTCTGCCCGATCGGCAGAAGGGTTTTTTATACTATAAACGCTATGCTTCTGTACCGAGGCGCATCGTATCCCGGGCGATCATAACTTCTTCATTCGTCGGGATGACAAGTACTTTGACGGGAGAATGCGGGTAGTTAATAAACGCTTCCTGCCCGCGGATTTTATTCAGAGTCGGGTCCCAGTAAATGCCCATAAATTCGAGCCCTTTTAATACCTGAGACCGGATAACATCACTGTTTTCACCAATTCCTGCTGTAAATACGACCGCATCGAGGCCGTGCATTCTGGCGGCGTAGGAACCGATATATTTGTGAATTCGGGATGTGAACACTTCCAGCGCGAGACGGGCACGTTCGTTGCCGTCGGAAGCTTCCTGTTCAATATCACGCAGATCGCTTGAAAAACCGGAAAGCGCGAGCATACCGCTCCGCTTGTTCAGCACGTCCATTACTTCCTCTGCACTTAAATCTGCTTTCTCCATAATATAAGGAATCAGCGCAGGGTCAATATTTCCGGAACGCGTTCCCATCGTTACACCAGCCAGCGGCGTAAAGCCCATGGATGTGTCGATGGACTGGCCGCCTTCAATGGCAGCAATCGATGCACCGTTACCGAGATGACAGGAAATAAGACGCAGGTTTTCCACGGGACGGTTCAACAGTTCTGCAGCACGCTCAGAAACATATTTGTGGGACGTTCCGTGGAAACCATACTTTCGGATTCCGTATTTTTCATAATATTCGTATGGCAGGCTGTAAAGGTAGGATTCCTCCGGCATTGTCTGATGAAATGCTGTATCAAACACTGCCACAGATGGAATATTCGGCAGAATCTCCTGGAAAGCACGAATACCAGTCAGGTTGGCCGGGTTATGAAGCGGAGCAAGTTCTGAAACGTCTTCAATTCCCTGAATAACATCTTCAGTGATCAGGACGGAATCATTAAACTTCTCCCCTCCGTGCACGACACGGTGGCCGATACCATCAATATCATTCAGTGATTCAATAATATTGTACTTCGTCAATTTATCGAGAAGAATTTTCACCGCTTCTGCATGATCGGCAATGTCGCTCGTTTCTTTCTTCTTTTCGCCATCTACTTCAATGGCAAACACCGAATCGCTCAACCCGATCCGTTCCACCAGACCTTTTGTAATAATCGTTTCTTCCGGCATATTCAGCAGCTGAAATTTCAGTGAAGAACTGCCTGCATTAATCGCCATGATTTTCGCCATGTCGTTATCGCTCCTTCATTTTCTCATGTGAAATCCTGCAGTTCCGTAAAGCAGCACAATCTGATTTTCGTTTGACTGCACGATCCTCCTGCAAGTTCTGTTATAACAATAACAGAAAGGAACGTTGTTACACAATACATTCATTCAAATACTGAAATGAAAGCATTTTCTTCACATACATTATATCTGTATGCATTAAATAATATTTTAAAGTAGTACAGATGTTACACGTGTTCCCTAATCCAGTCAGAAATCTGACGGGTCATATCTGCAAGTGCCTCCTGGCGCGTAAACGATGGAAGCTCGGCAAGAAGTGCCTGCTTAGGCGGTACAATTCCGGCTTTCGTCTTCCGGAGAATCAACATACTTTTCCCGGCATCCTGAGTTTTAAACATGGTCGAAGGCAGCTGAAGCAGGGCATAGACAGAGGCCTGCTCCTTGATCACCGGATGAAGCTTCGGAGCCTGTTCCGACTGAAATAATGAATTCGGGACCAGGAATACGAGAAATCCTCCTTCTCTGACGTGACGCACGGCCTTTTCCATCAGCAGATGATGGACATACGTATGGCCTTCGTCTGCTGCAGTGGCAAAACCGGAGGCTGTCTCATCATCCGGGTAATACCCGAGTGGAAGATCCGAGACGACTCCGTGAACATGATCAACCGCCGGCTGGGATACACTGTCCTGATGGAAAAGATCCATATGATGCCCCTGCAGATTCGCATTCATAAAAGCCAGTTTCATCAATGTCTCGTCCGGCTCTGCACCAATAAAATGAACGTCTTTAGTCATCTGATTGGCACAGGCAGTCATTAAATTGCCGGCGCCGGCTGCCGGATCCCATAGAAGCAGCGGATCGTCTGTTTCTTTCTGCGTCAGTTCATTCATAAGGAATCCCGCAAACACCGCGACGGCATCCGGCGTAAGTGCATGGTGGGGCTGCACCGCCTCTTTCATACCTTTTAATACCGCCAGCTGTACAGCACGTCGGATCTCTTCTTTTTCAGAGGCTTCCGGCAGCTCATTTAACAGCCTGTTCCACTGCTTTTCTTCCTCTTTTTCTAAATTCCCCGGGGCCCTGCCTTGAAAAACGGCTTCTCCTGCTTCGGCAAGTGCTTCCAGGTATAGTTTTTCTTCTTTTTTCTGGATAAGGGCCGCTCCCTGATCCAGCACATCATAATACATTTCAGTTTTTGTCATTCCGGCCATATGGACACCTCATTTTTTTGTGCTTCTTCCAACAAAACAGGATACCACGACTTCTCCCTGGTGAAAAGCGTTTCGGTTCTGTAAACAGGAACGACCGCAGGAAACGATGAAAACAGGCAGAAGCATCACAGCTTCTGCCTGTTCAATAGTATTTCTTTATGCCTGCTTCAATGCATCAAGTGCCTTGTCGTAGTCCGGATGCGAACTCACTTCCGGTACTACTTCCGAATACGTGACGGTTCCCTGCGCATCAACGACGAAAACCGCTCTTGCAAGCAGACGCATCTCTTTCATAACAAGTCCATACTTTGTTCCGAAATCCAGATCCCGGTGATCGGAATAAATATGTGCGGACTCCAGATCCGCAGCAGCACACCAGCGCCGCTGTGCAAAAGGAAGGTCTGCACTGACGGTCCAGATCTCCGCGTCTCCAAGCTGATCCACTGCCTCATTCAGCTTTCGGGTCTGCTGATCGCATACGCTTGTATCAACGGAAGGAACGACACTGATTAACGTCTTCGTTCCGCTTTCCGGTTGAAACGTTTTCTCCGAGAGATCCGGCGCAAGCACGGTAAAAGACGGCGCCTGCTGCCCTGTTTTCACACTGTTTCCTTCCAGCGTCATTGGCTTTTCTTTAAATGTTACTGAAGTCATGAATCGGCCTCCTCTAAGTTAACTGTCCTCTATCAGGATAACACAGGTTCCTCTTCTTTGTAGACCGGCTCCAGCGCTTCCCCGGGTTCGCGGGCAACGATGGTGTCACCGATGAAATCATGAATTCCCCGCTTTTCGGGATGAAACGCCGTTATCAGATAGAGAACATTTGTGATAAAGAGAGAGCGGTGAATGAACCTTCCGATCAACTCACGGAAAAGGACATCCTTCCAGGACAACGAACCGAATCCGTCTTTGTGAACAACATAAAGCCCGAAAATCTGCTTCCCGATCGTCTGCCTGCGCAGCTTGGTCATCAAAATAAAATAGCTGTACGTAACCAGTGCACTTAGTATTCCACTGAGCGTAAATACCGCGAGGGACACATCCGCTCCGCCCGACGCCAGGAAATAGAGAGAGACAATGGCACCGCTCAGCGATCCAGTTAAAATAATATCAATAAGATAGGCCCAGAAACGTATCCAGAACCCTGCTTTTACATACTGCATCTCCATTCTCCCTCCTAATCCGTGTAAAGGTACATCAGCTGAGGCCCCTGCTGATCTTCGAGCCATCCGGTGAGCTGATCAATGCGGCGCTGTTCAAACAGAGAATCGAGTGACATACCGAAGAAGGAGTCAAATCCGAAACCTTGGGCATATTCTACAACCGTAAGATCCTGTCCGGTATCTTCCCTCATCGCATCAATCACATCATCGAGATTACCAAGGCCGTCGATTAATCCATTTTCCTCTGCCTGGCTGCCGGTATAAATTCTGCCGTCTGCAAGCGACATCACTTCATCGCGGCTCAAATTGTCCCTTCCTTCATCGATGACGGTGACGAACTGCTCGTAGGCATCGTCGACAATTCCCTGGAGAATATCTTCATCCTCCTCCGTCATTTCTCTTGTAGCAGACATTATATCTTTGAATTCACCGCTTTTTATCGTCTGATCTTCAATACCCAGCTCTTCTGCCAGCTCACTGACGTTAAACGACTGCATAATCACCCCGAGTGACCCCGTAATCGTCTGCGGATTTGCATAAATCTGCGCTGCCGGAGCTGAAATGTAATAGCCGCCGCTTGCTGCCTGGTTGCCCATCGATACATAAACGTCCTTTGAATACTCTTCCTGAACTTCAACAATTTTATCGTAGATTTCGTCGCTTTCCACAACGCCGCCGCCCGGCGTATTCACGCGCAGGATAATACCGTCCACCGAGGCGTCCTCTGCCGCGTGGTCCAGCTGATCAAGCACGAGCTGATGGTTGTACCCGCCGCCGAATGGAGAAGCACCTCCGGCCTGGATAACGCCATCCACATGAATCAGCGCTGCCTTTCCGGCGCCGCTTCCTTCCTCTACGATACTTTCTTCCATTCCTGATGTTTCCTGATCAAACATACCTGACACATCGGTCTGCAACGCTCCTGTAACGAGACTGACCGAAACGGAAACGAGCAGAAGCGCGGCGGCGGCTGCGAGTGCGATCCAGCGTTTTGCATTCATTATGTTCATCCTCCTCTTCATCTCTACTGCGTGTCCAGCGGACTTTTGATATGATAGAGACGTAAGTATTTTTTTACTATTGCTACGAAAGGGAGTCGTCCACCATGAACGATCGAAAAAGCGTTTATTTATTTTACAAAAAAACCGACGAACTGGAGGAAAAAGTCCAGCGTGTCCGGGAACTCGGCAGAAAATACGGATTTACGATGGCAGACTCACCTGAAGAAGCGAACATCATAGCTGCTTTCGGCGGTGACGGTACTTTTCTGCAGGCCGTCCAGAAAACACGTTTCCGGGATGATGCACTCTATATCGGCATCAATGACGGCAGTTTCGGCTTCTACACTGATTTTTCCACGGAAGACCTGGAGCGGCTGGAACTTGCCATGCAGACAAATATGGTGGAGGTTCTCCGCTATCCGACATTGGAAGTTACGATTGACGGCGATAAAAGTTTCCATTGTTTAAACGAACTTTCTGTGCGTTCCAATATTATTAAAACACTCGTCATGGATGTGTATGTGGATGCCCTGCATCTGGAAACCTTCCGGGGAGACGGCCTTCTCGTTTCGAGTCCGACAGGAAGCACCGCCTATAACAAATCGCTCGGCGGCTCGATCGTAGACCCAAAACTGCCATCCATGCAGTTGACCGAAATGGCTTCCTTAAACAACAATCAATACCGGACACTCGGCTCGTCTCTCGTTCTGAGTAAAGAGCGGGAACTGCGTCTCAGTATTGTTCAGGACGGCAACGACCATCCGATTATCGGTATCGATAACGAGGCGATGGGCATCCGGCACAGCCGTGAACTGTCCATCCGCGTTTCGGACAAATCAGTAAAAACACTGCGGATGAAAGATAATTTATTCTACAATAAACTGAAGCGGAGCTTCCTCTGACCGCCGGAAGAAAACGGACAGCCTTTTAACTGAGGCTGTCTTTCTGCTTTCTCCGCTCGTAAACGACTGTATCATCAACGACTGTTTTTTCCACACTGCAGCGGGCTTCCCACTCATCCGGGGGAACATCGTAGAGATCTTCGGACAATATCGTAAAATCGGCACATTTTCCTTTTTCAATCGTTCCCCTCGTATGTTCTGCCGACACCGCTTCTGCTGCACCAGCTGTAAACAGTCTTAATGCTTCCGTTACCGTCAGCTTCTGCTCCGGCTGCCATCCGTCATGGTTCTCATGCGGCAGTTTCCGCATGACAGCTGCATGAATACCGAGCAGTGGGTCCACCGGTTCAATCGGCGCATCCGAACCGCCTGCACAGCGGATTTCTTCTTCGAGAAGTGTCTTCCAGGCAAAGCTGTCTTTCATCCGCTCCTCCCCCAGTCGATCTGTAACCCAGGGAAAGTCGGACACGACAAAGCGAGGCTGCAGATCCAGAACGACAGGCAGCTTTTTCATCCGCTCCCGGAGATCTTTCCTCGTTACCTGAAGATGAATCAGCCGGTCCCTCGTGCCCTGAGGTGCAGGATATGCTTCAATAGAATCAAGCGCCATCTCCAGCGCTCCATCTCCGATAACATGAATGGCAGCAGGCATTCCGTACCGTCTCGCTTTCCGGATCAGCTGATCCATCCCTTCCTGCGTGTGTATAGCAACTCCTGTGGAGGACGGATCATCCGCATAAGGTGCAGACAAGAGTGCTGTCCGCCCGCCAAGCGCTCCGTCGGCGAACAGCTTCATCGTATTCAGCCGGACCCAGGGATGCTCTTGTTTCACCTGCTGCACGGCTTCGAGCGCTTCGTGATGAACGAGCAGCTCCACCCTCATTTTCTGCGCTCCCTGAAACAGATCATAAAACAACGTTAACGTATCGGCAGGATCATGGTAGTAAAACAAGTCTTCTGTATGTATCCCCGTAATTCCTTTCCGGTGAAGGTCTTTCAGCGATACCTGCATCGCTTTCTGCACATAGCCCCGGTCTACTTTCGGAAGCACTTTTTTCAGCAGTTCCTGAGCCTGGTCATGCAGGTAGCCGGTCGGCTCTCCAGAGCTGTCCCGTTCAATTCTGCCTCCTGCCGGGCTCGTAACTCCAGCATGAATGTCTGCCAGCTGCAGACCAAAGCTGTTTGTTACCATCGCATGACGGCACACCCGCGTCAGCATGATGGGGTGATCGGTGGATACATTGTCCAGCACTGTTCTGTCCGGCACCCGGGCTCCCTCATACAAGTTTTCGTTGAATCCTTCAGCTAGAATCCAGCTGCCATAAGGAGTACGTGCTGCTTTCTGCTTGAGTGCTTCTGTTACTTCCTCGATGGATGTCATTTCAGACACATCGAGCTTCAACAATTTTTCCCCGTGGCCGATCATGTGCAGATGACTGTCAGTAAAACCGGGGTACATAACACCTCCGGCAAGATTAACCTCTCTTGAAAACAATCCATGCCAGCAGGTACGCAGTTCGTCCTCGTTTCCAATATCGCAGATAATCCCGTTTTCTGTTACTACCGCTTCTTCCACAACATCCGCTCCTGTTAATGGGCGGACTTTTCCTCCATACCATAAAGTTGCCATGTCCGTCTCTCCTTTCCTCTCTATTATGCGTGGAAAAAAGTGGTGCAGGCAAGAAAAAACTCCTGCCTGCACCACACGCCGCTTCTACATGAAATCATCCATAGCAGAAGCTTCTTTTTCCGGAAGCATCACTGCTTCTGTCCGGGAAACAGCATCTTCCACCATGGAATCAATGTCTAGAAAGCTTTCATAATAGGAAATTTTGTCTTCTTTCGGCTTTGTTTTCGCGTCCGGCGCGACGAAAATAGTACAGCAGTCATCGAAAGGAAGAATCGAAGTTTCGTACGTCCCGATCTTCCCTGCTGTTTCCATTATTTCCAGCTTATCCTGTGTGATCAGCGGCCGGAGAACCGGCATTGTCGTCACTGCATTGATCGCATACATCGATTCCAGTGTCTGACTTGCCACCTGACCCAGACTGTCCCCTGTAACGAGCGCTTTTATGTCGCGCTCTGAAGCGAGGGTTTCGGCAATACGGAGCATGAAGCGTCTCATTACCGTAATTTCACAGTTATCGGGCACCTGCTGGTGAATTTTCAGCTGTGCATCGGTGAATGGCACAATATGAAGCCGTACCCTCGGCCCATAAGCAGCAAGTGAGGAAGCGAGCGACTTCACTTTTTCCAGTGCCCGCTCACTCGTGTAGGGCGGACTGTGAAAATGGACTGCTTCAATTGTAACGCCGCGTTTCATGGCGGAATATCCTGCCACGGGGCTGTCGATCCCTCCGGATAACAAAAGCAGCGCCCTGCCACTCGAACCGACAGGAAAGCCTCCTGCGCCGGCAATCGTTTCGCCGCATACATAGACGCCGTCCTCCCTGATTTCAACGGACAGTTCCATATCCGGACGGTGAACATCAACAGAAAGTGCGGGAAACTGCTGCAGCACCGCTTTCCCGATCACTCCATTCATTTCCTGCGATCCAGTAGGAAATGATTTATTCACCCGGCGTACAGAAACTTTAAATGTCCCTTTCTGCTCTTCAAAGCGCCGCTCTGCAGTCTCTGCTGCCACTCTGAGAATATCGTCTGTATCCAGCTCCGCTCTCGTGACAGGACTGAATGATGAAATACCGAAAACATGCTTCAGTGACTCCAGCGCTTCGGCTTCTTCTTCTCCATTTAAATGAACATACATACGGCCATAGGACCTTGTCGTTTTCACATCCGGCAGGTGCCCGAGCGCTCTGCGGATATTTTTATCCAACTGCTTCTCGAATCGTTTCCGGTTACGTCCTTTTACGGACATTTCAGCATAACGAATTAAAATGGAATGCGTTCGCATGTGTACCTCCTGCTTCAATTACTTCTATATCCCTGCCCGGGACCTTTTCAGCCGGAAACAGCCAGTGACGGGATGACCCGCTTCCAGGCATGAAGAAATGTTTCGATGTCCTTCTGCGTATTTTCCGTACTTAACGAAATACGTAGAGAAGAGGCACTCCATGACGGCGGAAGGCCCCATGCATCGAGAACAGCACTCCGGTCGCTGTGCTTCGAGGAACAGGCGGAAGTTGTGGAAAGAATAATGCCTTCTTCCGCCATGGCATGCACGACCGTCTCCGGTTTTCTCCCCGGCACAGATAGACTTAAAATGTGCGGCGCTCTTTCCGGGGAACGATGCAGCCTGCAGGAATCATCCTTCTCAAGCTCTGCTTCAAGCTGGATCATCATGCCCCGCAGATGTCGTCGTTTTTTCTCTTCTTCTTCCTTAGCCATCCGCAGTGCCCTGGCAAATGCCGCTGCCGCTGCCGGATCCGCAGTGCCTGCCCGGAGGCCCTTTTCCTGTGCCCCGCCGTGCAGCAGCGGTGCCAGTGTTTCCGGACTGCGGACATATAAAATGCCGCTCTGCTTCAACCCGTGCATCTTGTGTGCCGAAAGACTGTAGTAATCGATACCGGCTTCCTCAAGGGAAAGCGGCACTTTTCCAATTCCCTGCACACCGTCAACATGAAAACGGACCCCGGGGTACCGGCGCAGCCGTTTCCCGATTTCCTCCACGGGATGAATCGTCCCCGTTTCATTGTTGACATGCATGACGCTGACCAGCGCCGTCTTTCCGGTGACTTCGTCTTCTACATCCTCCGGCCGGATTCTTCCCTGATCATCCGGATAGATCCACGTCAGCTCCCATCCCTTCCGCTCAAGCTTTGCTGCCGCTTCTTTTACAGAAGGATGCTCCACAGCCGTAAGAATCGCGTGTCCCGGACGGGTCCGATTTTCTGAAGTACCGGTGAAGACATGGTTGTTCGCTTCTGTCGCTCCGGAAGTAAAGACGATCGTTCCCTGCTTCACTCCAAGAAGGTTCATCACACGCGTGCGGGCTTTTTCAAGCAGTTTTTCTGAGGCCCCGCCTGCCTGGTGAAGAGAAGCAGGGTTGGCATAGTAGTCAGAAGCTGCTTTTGTATATGCTTCGAGACACTCTGGATGAGGTCTCGTTGAAGCGCTGTTATCTAGATAAATCAACATTCTCGCTCCTTTCACCGGAAAATCGTATCACACTTCCTCTTTGTTGAACAGGTTCCTCGCTGGACGATGCCGCCTCTTCCTGTTTCACGTTAAAAAGCAGATGAAGTCTGCACCACAGACCACCGACGGCTGTCCGCATCAAATACTTTTTACCGGCGTAAAAAAACAGGGAGAGCGGCGGACGCTTCTCCCTGTACTCATTCTTTCACAATGCAGTTAGTCAGCAGACGATTCGCACGGTCTGCCGTCCTTTTAATCATAAAGGAAAGATGGATCATTCATTTACAGAGTTCTTTTCAGCCGATTCTTTCTCCAGTCGTTCCAGAACATTCCGGTCGACTTTTTCGATTCCTTCAACGGCAAGTTCCAGTGATTCCTCATACCATCCCTGGCGGAAGCGGTCTTCTGCCTGCAGCAGCATAATGTTTACATCATCGTGTCTGGTACGGTAGCGGTTTCCATACTGAATCGCACGCTCAGCCATCTCTCCAGTGTCGAGAAGCTGATTGCCTTTTTTCGTGACGTGACGGACTGCTGTGCCCGCCTCTTCCATCGAACGCCGTACGGTTGTCATATCGAGCGGCACTTCCTTGAGCGACTCCTGCGCTCTTGTCACTGCTTCTTCGGCATCCTGAAGCTCCTCTGCGAGAAGTTCCGATGTTTTCGGAAGCATAGACCTCCGGAGTCTGTTTTTCAGACGGCGGAGTGCTTTTCTGTTTTCCTCCACCTCGGAGGCAGCCGCGAGCTCATCACTGCGGAGGTGGGCAAATTTATCTTTCTGTTCTTCCATCGCTGTATTAAACGCTTCGAGTTCTCCTGCCCATTCGTGAAGCAGACGTTCCAGTTCCACAAAGGTCTGCTGACGGTTTTCCGCTGATTCCTGAAGTACCGCGAAGCTTGTCGCAAGCTTTCTGCGGCGGGCGTCGAGCTCATCCAGTTCTTTCTCATCCTCTTCAGTCAGCCTGTAGCTTTCTTTTACATTCCGCCATTCGGACTTAAGTTCTTCCATTTTAAGCGGCAGATCCCGCAGATGGTGCTTGTTTTCATCAATCAGCTGTTCCGCTGCGATCTTTGCATGAGCTTCTGCCTCCAGGTCATCGTAAGCTGCAGCAATCGATTCCTCCACAAAGTAAATTTCTTCTTTGGCTTCATCGATTTCCAGTCTGTACAGCTGCTGCTCTGCATTGGCACAGCGCTCTCTGAGAGACTGCATCAGCATATGAAATTCATATTTCTCCACCGGATAGCCGGCCCGGCTCATTTCTTCAATACCAGCTTCCAGCTCCTGAATCTGTTTGGGAAGATCTTTTGCAGCAAGAAGAAGCCTTGCTGGAATTTCATCCATGCAGTAATGAAGCTCTTCGAGTTTTTCACGAACCTGCATCAATGTTTCACCGGCCTGAAAGTAATTCCCTTCCTCCGTCTGCTCTTCAAACTCGGCAAATCCTTCAAACGCTTCATCCAGACCCGCTTCAATCTTCGGTGCAGCTTCACCGATTGTTCCTTTCTGCACCCAAAGCTTCTTTCGTGTCTCCTCATAGAATTCCCGGATACGCTCAATGTCGTGCCGGTTCTGCTCTTCGCTATGTATGAGGTGATGGACTTCTTCAATCAGCTGGTCGATATGTTCTTCTATTCTATCGAGATCCGCCGAAGCCTCATCCGCTTCTTTCCGGGCTCTGCCGAAACGGTATTTATTGGCATACTCTTCGATATCAAATAACTTTTCTTCAATATCCGGAAGCTGAACCGTAACGAGCTGATCCCATTCAGACCGCCACTCATCAAAGCGTTCCTCGGTTTCTCCGGAAAGCCTGAGCCCTTTCATTTTTGAAAGTTCTTCATTAACCGGGCGGTTCATCAACTCCACTTTTCGTATACCAAGCCGGTCTACATCCCTGTAAATGTTTTTGCGTGCCCACGTTCCGTAAATTACGACCGCAGCCACTAAAATAATGAAACCATAAATCAGATAGCTCATCCGGACCCTCCTCCACTTACACTGCTATATCGTTGACGAATGTTTTTATGTACTGAATAATAGTTTTCAGGTCCTGTCCTGATCTTCTATCTGCTCTGTCCGGACCCGGGAAACGATACTTATATTCTATCTTATCATGTAAAGACGCAAATGGACTACGAGATTCTATAATTTCCTTAATTCCTCTATCCTTTTCCTTAGATGGACGATTATTCCAAAGGAGGCATCTTGAAAATGAAGCTGCACGACGGCCACATACACACTCCCTTCTGTCCGCATGGAACAGCCGATAATCTGGAGAGCTACATTCATACGGCGAAAGAACGCGACGCCCAGTCGCTGACATTCACCGAACACGCCCCTCTCCCCCGCACGTTTGACGATCCTGTACCCGGAAAGGACAGCGGCATGGCTTCCGAACAGCTGCATCCGTACCTGCAGGCAGTTACCGCGGCAAAAGAGAAATGGAAAAACGATATCGAAATAAAGGTGGGACTTGAAGTAGATTATATCCACGGCTATGAAGCAGAAACAAAAGCTCTCCTTGATGAGGCAGGCCCTTATCTTGATGATGCCGTGTTGTCTGTCCATTTCCTTCCGCTGAATGACCGCTTCCACTGCATCGACTTCAGCCCTGAATCATTTGGTGAAATCGTGAAAGAAGCAGGTTCTCTGCAGGCTGTATATGCGCTTTACTTTGAACAGGTTAAACAATCGATCCAGGCGGACCTCGGCACGTATAAGCCGGACCGTATCGGTCACATGACGCTAGTCCGCAAATTTCAGAAACGCTTCCCGCGCGATTTTTCAGATGAAATATGGCAGTTTGAAGTGCTGGATCTTGTACTACAGTACGGGATGTCTCTTGATATCAATACTGCAGGCAGATATAAGCCGGACTGTGGGGAAATGTACCCGCCCGGGAAAACAGCCGAAACTGCTGCACGTATGGGAATTCCTCTCGTCTACGGTTCAGATGCCCATGCCTCCAAGCAGGTCTGTGCAGAGCTTGCCGAAACCGTCTCGCACCTTCAAGCTTTTGAACGGTAAGACGCCGTGGTATAATCCGTATCATTCATTACTCCGCGTGGAACAGCGCGAGGAATTACGAAAAGGAGATGAATCACATGTTTGAATCGACACAATATAAAGGTTCTCTTACAGACCAGTATGATCTGCTCGTCAGGCAGCTTCATGCCCTGCTGGAAGGAGAAACGGATACCACAGCCAACCTGAGTAATGCATCAGCGCTTCTCAATCAGTTTCTTGACGATGTCAACTGGGTCGGCTTTTATGTCTGGAAAGAAGAGGAACTGCTCCTCGGTCCATTTCAGGGCCTCCCTGCCTGTGTGCATATCGCTTACGGAAAAGGTGTCTGCGGAACAGCAGTAAAAGAAGAAAAAACACAGCGTGTAGAAGACGTTCACGCTTTCCCTGGACACATCGCCTGTGATGCAGCTTCCCGCTCGGAAATCGTCGTTCCACTCTTTAAAAACGGCTCTATTTTCGGCGTTCTTGATATCGACAGTCCGAGAACAGGCCGCTTTTCAGAAGAGGATCAGCAGGGAATTGAAGCATTTGCGAACGCTTTGCAGCATCACTTGTAATCCCGGCGGCCAGACGGCCGATTTTCACACGTTCCTTTCCCTTTCTCTCTGTTAAAAAAACGTACTTGACACCACCGGCCGTACTCGATATACTGGAATTTGTGCAAATGGCAGCCTGCGTAAACATCTTGGTGCTCATTTCATTCCCGTATCGTTCGAGGGGTATTGTGTAACCTCTAGCTGTCGAGGCGAAGATGCCTAAAATGAAATGACATGAAGAATGGGATTACGAATCTGTTTATTTGACTCAATCTTTTTATTTTGAAGGAGGAGCTCAATTATGGCTCGATACACAGGACCAAGCTGGAAGCTCTCCCGCCGCCTGGGCATTTCACTCAGCGGAACAGGGAAAGAGCTTCAAAAGCGCCCTTACGGACCAGGCCAGCACGGCCCGAATTCCCGTAAGAAAATGACAGAATACGGACTTCAGCTTCAGGAGAAGCAGAAGCTGCGCCACATGTATGGCATGAACGAGCGTCAGTTCCACAAGTTGTTTGAGATTGCCGGTAAGCGCGACGGCATCCACGGTGAGAACTTCATGCAGCTTCTCGAATCCCGTCTGGACAACCTCGTTTACCGATTGGGCTTTGCACGCACACGCCGTGCCGCACGCCAGCTGGTAAACCACGGTCACGTAACTGTAGACGGCGGACGCGTAGATATTCCTTCTTACCGCGTACAGCCGGGTCAGAAGCTTTCTCTTCGTGAGAAGTCCCAGAGCATGGACGCTGTAAAAGACGCTCTGGAAGTAAATGATTTCGTTCCTGCTTACCTCGATTTCGACGAGAACAGCCTGACTGGAACGTATACACGCCTGCCGGAACGCTCCGAGCTTCCTGCAGAAATTAACGAAGCCCTCATCGTTGAGTGGTATTCCCGTTAATACGTATACAGAAGAAGCCTCCGGAAATTTCGGGGCCACTGAAAATCTAGCGATTTTTCATTTCGTATCGTAGGATCTCATATGAAAACCGCCCGTTTCTCCCCAACCTTGGAGAAACGGGCGGTTTTTTTGTCAGTCGTGTGGTTTGCAGTGGCT
>NZ_PVNS01000023.1 GCF_002993335.1 Alkalicoccus urumqiensis
TGTTTTGTGTGGTAACTTAACAATATCAAAGGGTGTTCTTTTTGTGTAGTAAAATGATGCATAAATGAAGCCCCTCACCAACTTGCTGGTGAGGGGCTATTAGCTAGGGTTTTGTCCCAGCCTCTTTAAAAATGAGTTATTGAATGACAGACGAAGCTGAACGACAATCAATCAGGAAGCTGCGCGCGGCGGAGTTGGTTCTTCTTTTTTCGGAAGTCCATTTACTTCTCCGAGCTTCCGCTTAAGAAGATCTCTCCAAAGCAGCTTTTTCTTTTTCTTGCGAAGTGCCTGTCTGCCTTTCATTGCCCTCACTCCTTTCACTGAATACACTGTTCAGGATTCATCATCATTATAGGTCAGGGCTTTTTCTACATCTTCATAAGGCTTACCGTAGAAATCAACGTCCTTGTACTTGTGAATCGTTTCGTACGTGTGGCACATTTTTTTGTAAATGCTCTCTTCACTCTCATTCTCCGGCGTCCAGAAGAGGATTTCCATTCTGTTTACTTCCCCTGTGTCCAGAGAACGGCGCTTATACCCAATGGAGGAAGCATGCATAAATCCTTCTCTGCGGTAAAACCGCTGTCGTTTTTCTGTATCCGTGTCTTCGTAATCAACGGGCTCCACCTCAAGAATAACTGGTTTGTTCCGCTCTTTCAGGCGGTTGAGGAGTTTGCGGCCGATTCCTTTACCACGTGCTGCTTTAGATACAAACAGATAATCAATAAAGGTAAAGTCCTCCATTTCTACATACATCATAACGTGGTACTGATCCTCGCTCTTTTTATAAATATGCTCTTTATCCCGGAGCAGTGCTTCGATGTGTTCTTTGGATTTCATTTCGTCATCTGGAAAGTATTGATTGAGTTTTTCGTACCAATGCATGCAGAACCCCTCCATTCACTTCTATTATAACGCTTTCCTCCCTGATAGAAAAGACGCTTTAATGTACATTCACGCCGTTTAAAAAGCGGCTGGTACGAATAAACGCATCAGCCGCTCTTGTTCATCCATATCCTTCTGTTAAGCGCCCTCATCCTCTTCTTCGCTATCCTCATCTTCTTCGGATGTTGCTGTAAGCTCTTCCGGTGTCATTCCGAGCATATAATCAACACTTCCGGAATACCGGTTCCCGGCATTCCAAAGGAGGAATTCATGAATTCCATTGTCATAGAGAGCCTGAATCTGCGCCTCTACTTCTGCTTTTCCGTAATTCAGGTAGTTGCCGGAACCAAGATAGGAAGCAGTGAAATCCTGCAGCCAAGGCCGTGAAACCGGAGGATCTTCCAGTGCATCGAGAACGTCGTTTTCCACCTGGGCATATTCATCGACAAGTTCGTACGGATATAGATCCGGCTTATCAATGCCGAAATAAGGACCCCAGTGGCTCGGATAAATCATGGAAGAAATGACATCAACATTTTCTGAAATTCTGGAGAAGTTCTGTCCGATGCCTGGAGCTTCTGAAATGGTTGCAGAGTAGCCGAAAATATCAACCGACACATCCACGTCATACGGCTCCAGTTCTTCACGGGCATACGCAACGAAATCGGTCACAGCATCCACTCGCTTTTCTACGTTTGTGCCGGGATCATCCTCATAGGGACCAGTAGAGTAATCCAATTGATCATCGCGGTTTTCAAACCCTTCCGGAAAGCGGACGTAGTCAAATTGGATTTCTTCAAATCCCATCTCTGCAGCCATCTTTGCTACTTCCACGTTATAATCCCATACTTCCTGAAGGAATGGATTAACAAACGCTTCCCCTCTGCCGTTCGTCCACACTTCACCGTTTTGAGTAAAGGAAAGATCCGGACGGCCTTTCGCCAGAATGCTGTCTTTGAATACGACGACGCGTGCAATAGGATAAATTTCATTCTCTTCCAGTGTCGTCATCATTCCTTCAGGATCTTTGATCAGCGGCTGAGAAATATCGAGATAATCATTACCTTCTTCGGGCTCAAAAGTAATGTAGCCGTCGTCTTCCTTTACGTCAATCACCATAGCGTTCAGCGAAGTGGAATTTAATAAATCCAGCAGATCGTTAAAACGGGACCCGCCTGCCGAGTGACCTGTTACAAAGACACCGCGCACGGCGTCCGGATACTCAAATGTATAGCCTGAATCAAACGTAAACCTTGCGATACTCTCCGGCCACTCTTTTTTAATGATTGAAAGTTCTTTTTTAGCTGCGTCATGTGTATTCAGTATTTCCTGCTCTTCTTCGGCGGAAGCGGTGCTGGAACCTGCTGCAAGCATTGCCATTGATATGTAAATCATCCATTTTTTCATGCTGCTGACCTGCCTTCTGTATAGTAAGTACATTTAATATGAAAAACTGGCTATTTCTCTGCCAAGTAAAATTATACATTTAAGATGCTGTATTACCAATACATTTTCGAGATTTTTCCATAAACCTTTCGTTTGACCCCTCCTATCCTGCTTATTGACATATTTATATAATGTGTGTAACATATATCTAATATATCTTTCTGCTTACGTTTCAAAGAAAGATTTGCCGGGAATAAATTATGCATTCGTCAATAAATATAATCAAAGGAGGACGTAACGATGAGCAGAGTAACACTGCAGGAAATATTTCAGCATCCGATCACGCAGAAATATGTTGGACGTTCAGGAATGGCGCACGCGGTGGCTGTTGCTTATCATGCGTTCAAGTTTGCCAAACTGTACGGCGTGCATCCGGATCTCGCCTGTAAAGCAGCTTTTCTACATGATATCGGTCATTACACATGGTATCGGAACGGTCACTGGGATTATGAGTTGTACAAACAGAACGACATTCATGCAATAAAAGGGGCGGAACGTGCCCACAAGCTTTTGATCCGCCTTGGAGAGCATCCTGCTGCGGCCAAACAGATTTCGCTCGCCGTTCTTTTTCATACAGATTCGTTTCTGCCCGATAATTCGATTGAAAGAGAAGCACTGCAGCAGGTGGTGGCTCTGGCCGATGAAGCGGATGAAGAGCCAGGCGGCGGCCATCATTATAAGGAAATTGCGCCGGAGGAAGCGGAAAGCCTGCTCGTTGAACTGGACCGGATGATCGAAAAATCGGCAGGACAGTATCAGCTGGCAGTCACTGCCGGCTCCTGAAAGTCCGCTTAGGAAGTTGCATCTCTTTTTAGGACATGCTATCCTTAGTCTGAATAAGAAGGGGAGTAGCGGCCGATAGGTCTGCCGTTCGTCAGGACAGCCTCAGGGCTCGGGCGGCAGCGCTTTTCTTAAAGTACGCAAGACCTTTTTACACGGGATACCTGTGTAAAAAGGTCTTTTTTTGTGTTCCGGACTCCCCGGAATGGGAGGAAAATAATGATTTATGCGATCTTTGCTGTTTCCGCGGTCATTACAGTTATTGCTGCGGTCAGGCTCTCCACTTATGCTGATGTCATAGGAGAGCGCACGTCTCTCGGTGGAATGATGGCCGGCACGATTCTTCTTGCCGGCGCCACTTCTCTTCCTGAAGTAACAACCAGCCTTACTGCAGTTGTGGTCGATAATCCGGATATTGCCGTCAGTAACGTTTTTGGAAGCAATCTGTTTAACATGTTTATTCTCGCAGGCGTAGATATCGTATACCGACGGAAAAAAATGCTTTCCACAGCGGACCGGTCACAGCTGAAAACAGGCGGGCTCGGGCTTGTAATGGCACTCTGGATGCTCACGGCCATCCTGTTTCCTTCAGGCATTACTTTTCTTGGGGCAGGCATCGAAGTATATATCCTTGTGCTTCTTTACAGTATCGGGATGTACTGGATTTCAAAAACGTCCGGCATGCCCGATGAAGGGGCAGAACTGACGGAGAGCCAGCTGCAGGCGATTTCGCTGCGACGGGCTAAATGGGGATTCGCCGCTGCAGCACTCGTTATCTTTGTAACGGGCTCCGCTTTATCCATTACTGGAGATTTAATCGCACAGGCGACTGGCATCAGCTCCAGTTTTGTCGGAACATTTTTGATTGCCGGAGCTACTTCGCTTCCTGAGCTGGCAACCGTCATCGTAGCCGTACAGCTTGCAAATTTAAATATGGCAGTTGGAAATATACTCGGATCCAACGTGTTTAATATGCTCATTTTGTTCGTAATTGACATTGCCTACCGGGGCGGTGCAGCAGCGGCGGTCATTCACCCTGTCACAGCCGTTTCGGCCGGAGCCGTTATTTTGATGAATGCAGCTGTTCTTGCCGGCATCTGGTATGTTCAGAGAAGGGATACGGGTCGGAAATCATATGTGTTTCCATCGCTTATTACTGTCCTTCTTTATATTGGTGCGAGCTATGCAGTCTTTACGTTCAGCGGCTGAGTAACTATTGCGTAATTGATCTGCATCCGATATAGTACTTGTATACGTATCAGCGTTTATCAGGGAGAGTATTCCCGGACAGTATGTTCAGAGAGTCTGCGGCAGCTGCGAGCAGATCATACCCCGGTGGAGAATGGGCCTGTCAGCTGGGCAGTTGAATGGAAGTAGACTGCTCCGGAGTGCATCCGTTATCTGCATAACTTCTTGTATGAAGCGGCGTAATATACGCAATAAGGGTGGTACCGCGGTCCATTCGTCCCTATTTTCAGGGGACGGGTGGGCTTTTTTGTGTTCTCCCGCCGGGATCTCTTACCTGAAAACGTAACGTGAATCTATAGACGAGGTGACTGATATGAAAACTGTTTTCTCCGGCATTCAGCCGAGCGGCACACTGACACTCGGCAACTACCTAGGTGCCATGAAAAATTTTGCTGTGATGCAGGATGAAGAGGACTGTCTCTTCTGTATCGTCGACCAGCATGCCATTACGGTTCCACAGAAAAAAACAGAGTTAAAACATAACATCCGCAGCCTGGCGGCTCTATACATAGCAGCAGGTATTTCTCCTGAAAAAGCAACGCTTTTTATCCAGTCTGAGGTCCCTGCCCATGCACAGCTCGGCTGGATGATGCAGTGTATCAGCTATATCGGCGAGCTGGAACGAATGACGCAGTTTAAGGACAAAAGCGACGGCAAAGAAGCTGTCTCCTCAGCTCTCCTTACCTATCCACCGCTGATGGCTGCAGATATTCTGCTGTACGGAACGGATGTCGTTCCAGTCGGAGAAGATCAAAAGCAGCATCTGGAACTGACGAGAAACCTGGCCCACCGCTTCAACACCCAGTACAATGACATATTTACGATTCCGGAAGTGCGTATTCCAAAAGTCGGCGCCAGAATTATGTCTTTAAATGATCCGTTGAAAAAAATGAGCAAATCCAGTCCGAAAGCCAAAAGTTATATCTCTATGCTGGATGAGCCGGAGACGATCCGGAAAAAAATGCGCAGTGCTGTTACGGATTCGGAAAGTATTGTCCGCTTTGATCCGGAAAACAAACCAGGTGTTTCCAATCTTCTTACGATTTATTCTCTCTGTTCCGGTGAATCCATCGAAACGCTGGAAAAGAAATATGAAGGTGCGGGATATGGGCCGTTTAAAGAAGATACAGCTGAAGCTGTCGTGGAAGTTCTAGAGCCGATTCAAAAGAAATACCATGAGCTGATGAAATCAGAAGAGCTGGACGCAATTCTGGATAAAGGGGCTGAAGAAGCATCAAAGCGTGCCCAGAAAATGCTGAAAAAAGCAGAACGTGCAATGGGCCTTGGAAGAGGAAAACGATGAGCAGGGACAAAAGTTGGGTAATTTCTGCATTTTCCTTCTCCTTATACAGAAAAGTCTGGTATAATCACATTTGTTGAGGTGAAGGAAATGCCCAAAAATACAAATAAGCGCCGGAGCATCTGGTGGAAAGCAGGCCTGCTGTTTACACTTCTGCTGATTCTCGGCGGTGTGATGACAGTCTCCTGGGCTGTCAGCGAATATGACCGCGCAAGAGAAAGTACGATACAACAGCTCGAAGAAGAAGGGAAAAGCGTCCCTTCCGAAGAAGAAATTGAATTCAATCCCGAAGAAGCAGAGGATGAGGATGCCGACGAGGAATCTTCTTCCCTCGACTATATTTCCATTCTCCTCGTTGGTGTCGATAACGATAACGGCGCAGAGCGGACGGACACGATTCTGCTCGGGCAGTATCACCCATCCACCGGGGACGTAAAAATGGCTTCACTGATGAGGGACATGTACGTCGATATTCCCGGCCGCGGCAGAAATAAAATCAATGCTGCATTTGCTTACGGTGGCATGGAACTCCTCCGCCAGACCATCAAGGAAAATTTTGATTACGATGTGGATCACTATGCGCAGGTTGATTTTGACGGTTTCGAAGAAGTCGTTGACACACTGGCGCCGGATGGCATTGAAGTGGAAGTCGAAGACCGCATGTATTATGAAGATCGCGCCGGAGATCTGCTGATCGATTTTGATGAAGGCGAGCAGCTAATGGATGGAGAAGAAGCGCTCCAATATGTACGCTTTCGTGCAGATTCAAACAATGATTTCGGCAGAGTCGCACGGCAGCAGCAGATGCTGCAGGTGCTTCAGAATGAACTTTTGAGCGTTTCCGGCATTACACAGGTCCCGGCGCTCCTCGGCTCGATAGAACCTTTTATCAACACGAGCCTGAGTAACGGAAGACTGATTTCCTATGCGAGAGATTTCGTTAGAAACGGTGACAGTACATCGTTTGATTCGATTACCATTCCGGAAGCAGGCGGCTATGAATATGCTACTTACAGCCACGCCGGCTCGGTGCTGGAACCGGATTTTGATTCCAACATTGAGCTGATGGACGAATTCTTCGCTCTGGAAGATTCAGACGAAGAGTCTGATGAGACTGCAGCCTCCGAGCGTCATGGAATGCGTGAATGACGAAATTGCAGCAAAAAAGCTTCCCGCTGTCAGATTAGACAGCGGGAAGCTTTTTATTATAGAGCGTATCGTTTTCAACAATGCTTACGATCTTACTCACTCCATTTTTTAAACAGCAGCGAGACGTTATGCCCGCCGAAACCGAGCGAGTTGCTCATCACAACCTGCAGGTCCTTTTGTTTCGCCTCGTTCGGCGTGACATCCAGATCACACTCGGGATCCGGGTTTTCATAATTAATCGTAGGCGGAACAAGACCTTCTTCCAGCGCTTTCACTGAAAAGATTGCCTCCACTGCCCCGGCCGCGCCGAGGAGATGCCCTGTCATGGATTTTGTGGAACTCATCGACAGGTTGTAGGCGTGGTCCTGGAACACCGTTTTTACCGCCGTTGTCTCATACTGATCGTTGTATTCCGTACTCGTTCCGTGGGCATTGATATAATCAACAGAATGAGCGTCCAGTCCTGCCTGGTTAAGCGCCTGCTTCATGGCGCGGGCAGCACCCTCCCCTTCAGGTGCAGGAGCTGTCACATGGTAGGCATCTCCCGTGGCCCCATATCCGACAATTTCAGCATAGATGTGTGCGCCGCGTTTCTGGGCAGATTCCAGAGACTCCAGAATGAGAATTCCGGTTCCTTCCCCCATAACAAATCCATCGCGCTCTTTATCAAACGGACGGCTCGCAGAAGCAGGATCCGGATTCGTGGAAAGTGCTCTGGCAGCTGAGAAACCTGCAAACGACATCTCGGTAAGCGGCGCCTCGGCACCACCGGTAATCATCGCGTCCGCCTCCCCGCGCTCAATGACCCTGTAAGCATCTCCGATCGAATTTGCTCCGGACGCACACGCTGTTACGGAACAGGAATTGATTCCTTTTGCACCGAATGTAATCGACACCTGTCCGGATGCCATATCCGGAATCAGCATCGGAACGAAAAATGGCGATACACGGCGGTAGCCCCGCTTCTCATACATACGGAACTGCTTCTCATACGTATCCATCCCGCCGATACCGGAACCGATCCAGACGCCGGTACGCTCTGCATTCTCTTCTGTGATTTCATATCCAGCATCTTCCAGTGCCATCGCAGCCCCGGCTACTGCAAACTGCGTAAACCGGTCCATTTTCCGTGCATCTTTTGGATCCATGTAGTTACCCGGATCAAAATCAGCTGCTTCCCCGCACGCTTTTGCTGGAAATTCTGCTTCTTTAAATTTTGTCAGCTCCGATATGCCGGAGCGGCCGTTTCTAATTCCGTCCCATGTATCGTTAATATTCAGCCCGAGCGGCGTTACTGCTCCGCAGCCTGTAATGACAACTCTGTTCTTTGTCATGATGCGCTCCTCCTTCAAATCGTTATTTTCCCCATACCAGTGCCATGGAACCCCATACGAGACCTGCACCGAAACCAACGAGCACGACTAAGTCTCCATCTTTAATTCGTCCTTCATCCAATTCATGCTTTAACGAAAGAGGAACAGATGCAGAAGAGGTATTGCCGTAGCGGTCTACGGTTTTTGACATCTTCTCCTCCGGGAGTTCGAGACGCTGTCGGGCCGCTTCCATGATGCGTATGTTTGCCTGATGGGGCACGAGGAAATCGACATCTTCTTTCGTAAGCCCGGCTTTTTCCACCGCGCGGATGCAGGATTCCCCCATCTGGCGGACAGCAAATTTAAATACTTCCCGTCCGTTCATGAAAATATAATCATCCATCCGGATGTGCGCACCGCCGCTGCCATCAGAGCCCAGCTCGAAAGAAAGGATGCCTTTATCGTCAGCTACCGGCCCGAGTACGGAAGCTCCGGAGCCATCTCCAAACAGTACCGCGGTATTCCGGTCCTGCCAGTTTACCGTTTTTGATAATTTTTCCGTACCGATCACCAATACGTGCTTATATGTCCCTGTTTCAATAAACTGCTTTGCCGTTACCATCCCGTAAATGTAGCCTGCACATGCGGCAGAGACATCCATTGCGGCGGCTTTATCCGCTCCTAGCTGATGCTGCAGCATAGAAGATACCGACGGAAAGCTCTGATCCGGCGTGACTGTTGCTACGATAATCATGTCCAGCTCTGATGCTGAAATGCCGGCGTTATGAAGCGCATCAACCGCCGCATGGTAGCTCATATGAGAGGTTTCAACATCATCACCTGCAATCCTGCGCTCCTTTATACCGGTACGCGTACGGATCCATTCATCCGATGTATCCATCTTCTTTTCCAGATCTTCATTTGTTACTACTGTTTCCGGAACATACGTCCCCATTCCCCAAATTCCAACGCGCATGGATGGAACCTCCTTCACTGCCTCTTGATACGTATCATTATGACCTAGTACTAAAAAAATTGCAAGAGAGGCTTACGGCCTCTCTTCCTGATTCAGCACATCCATCAGCTCGACAAACATATCGTCGACGCGCTGCTTTAACGCTTCTTCTTTTTTCGTCTGAGGTGTAAGCGGGCGGAGCGTTTCGCAGGTGTTCAGAAAAGCCTCCACATCTTTATCGCCGATCTGAGCAATCGCCGTATAGCTGAGAAGCTGTATGTTTGGTTTCTCTTCCCGATGGAGCATCGGCACCATCGGTTCCAGCAGCTGTCTCGCTTTGGAGAACTCTCCTTCTTTTACACTGCTGTACCCATCGAGCACCCGTCCAGCCATTTTATTCATTGCTTTTTCCTGTGACATGGTTATATCCTTCCTTCCTGAAGATGGACTGCGCGCAGCTATCCTTCTGCGGATAGTGCTATTACGATGATTTATCCTGCTTTCGCTGTAGTATTCGCATAAAAAGCCACTCTATGAAGAAAGCACCGCCCAGACCACCGAGGACGGCACCTTCCATAGGTGCACCTGCTCTTAACAGTCCACCATACAGCACAATCGCTGCTGCTGCAAATACGAGAATCCGGAGCACATGTTCCATACTACCCACCGGAGACAGGCGGAAGGAATGCGACCGTATCATCTGCATGTACCGTATCTGTCTCCTGTACAAACTCTTCATTCACAGCAGCCATTGCCTGCTTGACTGTGTAGGCATGAGGGAAGAGAGACAAAACATACTCCCGTACTTCACCGACAGTGGCTTCGTCTTTCTCCCAGACGACTTCTTCCGTGCCGGTCTGATCTTTTAATCCTGCGAAAAAGAGTATTTTCATTCTTCCAGCTCCTCTTTTCCCGGTCCGCCCCGGGGATATCGATTCTTCTCCAGTTGATCGCCGATCCAGGCCGTCCCATCTTCCCATTGTTCTTTCTTCCAGATTGGAACGATCTCTTTAATTCGCTCAATCGCATAGCTGGATGCTTCCATCGCAGCCTGGCGGTGAGGAGAGGAAACGGCAATGACGACCGCTGCTTCTGAAATGTCCAGCCGTCCTGTCCGGTGAGCAATCGCACATTCTGTTTCCTCCCATTTCTCCTGAATTTCACTGCCTATCTGCGCCAGTTTCTTCTCTGCCATTTTCTCATACGCCTCATAGGTTAAATACAGCGTCCGCCGGCCTTTCGTAAATTCCCGCACCGTTCCGATAAAACAGTTGACTGCCCCTGCTTCCGGCTTCGTCACGAGCTGCTGGAGCTCCAGCGGGTTTAACGGCGAATCCGTTATATAATATCGCTTGTTTTCCACACCCATTCCCCCAGTCTGCCGCAGGAGTTGTGCAGTTCCTCCCAGGAGAAAGCATTCTCTCCCCCGGGCACTCCTGCGACTGCTTTCACGTTTTCGAGCGGCGGCCGCTCGATCCCTTCTCTCACTACTTCTATTTTGGCATACGGAGCGTTTTTCCATCCTTCGATCAGCACAATATCCATCCCGAGCCGCTTCATGATGTCCAGCTGCTCTTCCAGCGGGACCTGCCGGGCACAGGTGAGCCGGAGACCCCCTTCTGTCGCCAGTGTCACTGCCTGTGCTCCGCCTTTCAAATGAGCGTAGGTGTCTGTTCCCGGTTCTTCTTCCGGTACGGCGGAAGACGTGCCGTGGTGCTTTACGACTCCGACTGCCAGACCCTCCTTCGTAAACCACTCCGTAAGCAGCGTGACGAGCGTCGTTTTGCCGGAGCTGGAATAGCCGGCTGCCTGTATAATTCTCATGAACCGGCTCTTTTTTCCGGATGCAGTGGTTCTTGAGAGCCAGACGAATGCAGATAAAGAATATCCACTTCATCTCCCTTTTGATATCCTCTTGTACCACCCGGCAGCACGATTAAAATGGATGTGTGCGCAAGTGTAGTAACTGCCTGGGATTTGTCCATGCCCGCAGGCACGCAGACAGTGCTGCCACTGTCGTGAAACGTACCCCGGATAAAGCGGGTGAATGGATTCGGTTTTGAAAAATCCTCTCCAAGTACAGCACGCCCCTTTTGAAGGTACGGTGCTTCGTCCCCCTGTGAAGCCCGGATCCACGGGCCGGCAAACAGTTCAAAACCGACGAAACAGGCAGACGGGTTACCGGACAGACCGAACAGAACTTTCTTTCCGATAACTGCCGCTGAGGTCACACTGCCGGGACGCATGGCAATTTTGTTAAACAGCACGTCTGCGCCGAGCTGCTTGTACACCTCCGGGAGAAAATCGAAATCGCCGACAGAAACGCCGCCGGTCGTTATTAACGCATCGACACTTTCCAGCGCATCTCCAGTACTCCGGACAGCTGATGGAAGATCATCGTCAAGCTTTCCAAGATATACAGTCTCTGCTCCTGCTTCTGCAAGCTGATGGAGCACCATGTAGGCGTTACTGTTTCGAATTTTTCCTGTTTCCAGTGCTTCGTGCGGTTCAAGAAGCTCCGTGCCGGTAGCGATAACGCCGATTCTCGGCCGTCTTCTGACAAGCACCCGGCTGTGACCGAACGCAGCGAGTACCGCCGTAACTCCCGGGTGGACCGTCGTTCCTTTCGTCACGACAACTTCTCCTTCCGCCATTTCACTTGCCTTCCGGACGATGTTTTCTCCTGCTGCACATTCCCGGTAAACCGCCATCTCGCCTGATGTGTCGTTGGATGTCTGTTCCAGCATGATGACTGCATCCGCCCCGGAAGGAATCATTGCACCGGTCATAATCCGGGATGCAGTGCCCGGGGTGACTTCCTTGTCCGGAACGCTCCCGGCACCGATCGTTTCCAATATCTGCAGATGAACCGGTGTGTCTCTTCCTGCCCCTTTTGTATCCTCCGCCCGTACAGCATATCCATCGTACGGAGAGCGGTCAAACGGTGGAACAGCGGCATCTGCCGTCACATCTTCTGCTAAAACGCGGCCTGCAGCTTTTTCAAGCGGCAGCCATTCTGTATGTAAAGAAGCGGCGTGTTCGAGCATCATCCGCTGAGCATCTCTCACTTGAAGCGGTTTTCGTTTTTCAAGCATGAGCAGCACCTCCTCCATTCAGTTTATCAAACTCTATTTCGAAATCCCAACACAGAGACATGGAAAGAAAAACATTCCATGCAGGATGCCGGCATGCTTCTCTAAAATGAAACAGCCGCATAACCATCAAAAAGCCCGGGAAACAACGTATAGTGTCCCCCGGGCTTTCCTATTTAGTACTGTCTTTAAGACGCCACATCTGCTAAATCGTCCATCGTCTGTTCAAGGTCGAAGTTGTCCTCTCCGGAATACATCCGGTGAATCATTCCATCCGGTCCAATGAGGAAAAAGCGCGTAGGATGCATGATGTCCTCGTTCTCAGGCACTTCCTGCAGCGGGGCTTTAAATGATTCCATGGATAGTTCATTGATTTCCTCGGCTGAATAACCGGTCAGAAAATCCCACGTTTCAAAGTCCGCACCGTAGGAATCCCCATAGCTCTCCAGCCGCTCCGGAGTATCAAACTCCGGATCCACGGTGAAGGAAACAAAGCGGACATCCATGCCCTCTTCCATCACTTCCGCCTGCAGTTCTGCCATATTTGGTGTCATGACAGTGCAGACGGTCGGACAGCGTGTAAAAATCGTATTGGCAACCCACCATCCGCCTTCAAGGTCGGACGTAGAGACATCTTCTTCGTGTTGATTGACCGCTTCAAGCTCCGCAATTTCCCACGGTTCTTCCGCCTGCGTCACGTCAATGACCGCTTCCCCTTCCGCCGATTCGGATGCATCTTCGTAAAGGAAACTGCATCCGGTAACAGCCAGAAGAAGTGGCAGCAATCCTAATTTTTTCATGGGTACCCTTCCTTTACTGCGCATTCGGTTCGTACATTTCATATTCCTGATGCACTACTTTCGGTGTTTCTTCCCGGTCCCGCTTCATCCAGGCACGGAACGAAACTCCGATCGCGATGCCGTAAACCAGCTCCTGAACAATTTTCATTAATGCACCGCCGAACTGCTGGTCGTTGGTCGGGGAAAGGAATGTCAGTGACTGACTTCCGCTCAGCAGCGAATAAGGAATATCTGCTCCAGGAGGCAAACAGTAGGCAATCGCCTGGGACCATACTGCAGGATCGGTGTACGTTGCATACAGCGGCTCGCCGGCAAAGATAATCAACGCGCAGGCCGGTGTAAACAATACGCCGCTTGCTACCATGTAGCCGATCTGCTTCAGCTCAGAGAGGTGGAAACGTGTTTTTACCCGCGGAATAATGTGCCACCACATGAGAAGCGCCAGGGCGAACATTCCCAGCTGGTACACGTTATGAAGCCCTTCGTTCGTTAAAAGGTAATCAAACACACCGGGCAGGTGGTAGACAGAAAATGCTGCGTTAAACGAAAGCAGACCGATCAGTGGAAAGCCGACAGCAACAAACATACCGCGCAGCAGCTTAAACGGGCGGAGCCCTTCAAAAAACCAGGAAGGCATGCCGAGTATTAAAAGCGGAGGCGCAATTAAGTAGACAACTGCCATAGCAGTCATGTGCATGCTGAGCATCATATGTCCGAGAACATAAAGCGGTCCGCCGAAACCAATATACACCCCGAGCAGACCGAGATGAAAATAGACGCGTCTTTTTACCGGTACCGGTTCTGCATCTGGTAAGCGGTGCCGCCACTTTGTTATCATTAGAAAGTAAACAGCACTTATTAATGCTAAAATAAGTATAAGTTCAGGTGTCCAGATGGCCCGGGCCGAAAACGTTGAGAAAAATTGTTCCATCGTAGTGGCTCCTTTACATAGTATAATAAAACGAATGCACCTGTACTAGTTATATCATGATTGCTTTGAAAATCCTACCTTGGAAAACGCATCCCCGTGTCAATTCCATGAACGGACTGTGATGAAGGAGTGTGTCAGCAGATGAGAATTTACCGGATTACTAAACCAGCTTCCGAAGAAACGATACAGAAACTCGCCGGTCTGATGATGGAACAGATGGAGCAGCTGAGCAGCCCTCCCCCCATGGATGAACTCGAATCCACCGTCTCACTTGCTCTTTCAGAAAGCTGCGCTTCTGAATTTTTCGCAGCGGAAATCAGCGGAGAATTTGTCGGCTGCGCGTTTTTGAATAAGGGCGTTGCACTTGATAAAGGCGGCACGTACATATGGCTGAATGATTTATATGTGCTGAAAGAAAAACGTCAGCAGGGAATTGCCCGGAAACTTCTTCTGCGCGTCCTTCAATGGGCGGAAGAAGAAGGAATGAAAGGCATTGAGCTTGAAACCGGCATGAATAACGAAGCGACAAAGCGCCTGTACAATTCGCTCGGCTTTTACGATATTATTTCCAAGCGGTACGGCCGGTCGATCTGATCTGAGATTAACCGGCTTTTTAAAGTCCTGTACTGAGTCTCAGCAGGGTGACGAGAAGAATAGCACCGGCGACGACTGCGAGCAGCGGTGCCCGCAGCCAGCTTAGAATCAGGGCTGCCACGCCTCCGGCAAGGGCAGCTGCCATACTGTCGAGTGAATAAAGAATTCCCGGAAAAATCAGTGCACCCAGCACAGCGTACGGTACTCTCGTGAGCATGCGGCGGAGCCAGTCCGGCCAGGATTCCGACGCAGCAGTAATGAGCGGAAGGATCCGCGGAATGTACGTTACCAGCCCCATGCCGATAATCATCCAGATAATGTGTGATTCACTCATGGCTCTTACCCCTCCCTGCAGTAAGTTCGTAAAGCACAACCGAAACGATAACAGCCCCCATCAATGCCCATCCGGTATCCAGAAAAAGCTGGAACACAAAGTGAAAGCCACCTCCCATCAGCGCGAGGATAAGCGCCGGCCTTCCCTCCTGCTTAATCGAAGGGACGAGAAGTGCAATAAACAGGGCAAATAAAGCGATTCCCATACTCTCCTGTACCACTCCGGGCAGCAGACCGCCTGAAAAATACCCAACGCCGGTAAACACGACCCAGCTCGTATAAGCACTGATGCCCGTACCAAGCACGAAGGCCGCTTTAACGGGTGCCGGCTGCACAGAAGAGACAGCAAATACTTCATCCGTCATGAAAAAGCCCATCCCGGCACGGTACAGTCTGGATGTATTCTCCGTCCGCTCATGGATCGATGCACTCATTAACAAATGACGGATATTTACGATAAACGTGGCAAGAATTATCTCCAGTGCCCCCGCACTCAGCGCGATCATGGACAGTGCCATGTACTGGGCTGCTCCTGCAAAAACGACCATACTCATCAGTACCGCTTCCACAGCTGTAAGTCCAGTGGAGCCTGCAAGCAGTCCAAACGTTATCGCAACCGGCATGTAACCGAAAGCAATCGAAAGACCTGCGTGGAGTCCGCGCTGCAGGCCGCTGTCTTCAAGTATTTCTGTCTGTTCCACTATGTATCCCTCCGATCCGTCGACTCTTTCTCTATTGAAAGCATAAGAAAACCCGGCAAAGACGTCAGATACGTCCTTACCGGGCCATACGTTACAGGAATGTTTATCAAGCTTTCTTTATTCGCCGTATACTTTGTTAAAGACAGCTTCCACTTCCGGGAGAAGTGCATCCCATTCTGCGTCCGGTTCTTTATTGACGGTAACAAAATCCTGGAAACCAAAGATATTGTCGACTCCGTCGAGTGTGAGAAGTTCTTTTGCAAGCGGGTGATCTGTTTCCTCCGCATTTTTAAATGATGCGCTGCCGGAACCTTCAAACAGCACACGATCTGCAGTCAATTTCATCGCATTTGGGTTTGGTGTTGCATCAGCTCGCAGGTTTACTGCCATAAAATACCCCTCCTTGAATCGTCTCACGTTATTTTAGCACGGGAGAGGGGGAAATGGAAAGTTCTTTCCCTGTTTCTTCTTGCTCAGGTATTTTTCGGGGCCGTACACGCATGAAACTACGTGCTTTTTCTCATGTCCCAGGCTTTTTCCGCTGCCTCTTTCACTGCAGCTGCATCTTTACCGAATCCGGCTTCCACGACAGCAGCCAGCCCGCCTTCCACTAAAGGCGCATCAGCCAGGAGGACAGGGATGGAGCTGATCTCCGAAGCAATTTCTGCATTCATCCATGCACTGCCGAGGTCCGTTAAAATGACTGCTTCTGTACAGCCCTCCAGCGATTCAATCCCGCGCTGGATCACTTCCGGATTCGTTCCAATCCCTCCGTCCTCCTCTCCGCCGCAGGCGGCGGTTACAGCTTCAGGCTGCATATTTTCGAGAAGTTCCTTGACGCCCTCCGCCAGTTTTCTGCTGTGGGATACAAAGATCAGACCTGTTCTGCTCATGATGATTCCTCCATGACACAGGCGAGCTCCAGGAAAAAGTAACTGGAGGAGACCGCCCCTGGATCAAGATGGCCGATGGAACGGTCTCCGAGGTAGGCTGCCCGGCCTTTTGTAGCCTTCATATCAATCGTATTGTCTCTTGCCTTTTTCACAATTTCTGTCAGCTCCTGCCAGCTGCTGCCCTGTTCTAGTGCCTGAACGGCCGGTTCCCAGACATCCACCATTGTTTTTTCGCCTTCTTCTGCGCGGCCACGCTTCTTAATTGCATCCACTCCGTCGCGGAGTGCCTTCGTCAGCTGTTTGCCCTCCACGTCTTCTTCGTCACCGAGCGCAGAGGCAATTTTCATCAGTGCGGACCCGTAAAGAGGGCCGGAAGCGCCGCCGACTTTGCTTATACAGATCATCGCTGCCGCTTTCACGACGCCTCCGGGCGAATCCGCCGGAACTTCTTCCATTTTGCGGAGCACTTCCTGAAGTCCCCTGTTCATGTTAATGCCGTGGTCGCCGTCGCCGACCGCCTGGTCCAGCTTCGTCAGTTCTTCTTTATTTTTCTCCACCGTTTCGGCGAAGCGTTTGAGCCATTCTGCCGCCATCTGTTTATCCACATGAGCACCTCCGCCGTTTATTTTGCAAAACGCTTCATTGCCGGTGTATCCGCTTCAGCAAAAAGCTTTTCCTCCAGATCCGGGGTCAGCTTCAGAAGCGTCAGCGAAATACCCGCCATCTCAAGAGACGTCATCCATTCGCCGACGATTACGTCTGCTGTTTCAATGCCGTGTTCATCCAGAATTTCTTTCACATCCGAGGTAAAAACGTACTGCTCCATTAACGGTGTACTGCCGAGACCATTTATTAAAACAGCTGCCCGGTCTCCCTTTTGAAGGTGGAGATCATCCTGCACTTTGTCAAAAAGAAGCCGTGCAGTTTCTTTTGACGACAGAATACTTGTCCGCTCCACACCCGGTTCCCCGTGAATACCTGTTCCAATTTCCATTTCATTCTCAGCAAGCTCAAATCCCGGAGTGCCTGCAGCAGGAACGATACAGGGTGAGAGCGACATTCCCATCGACTTGACATGGTGTATTACCTTTTCCGCCGTTTCTTTCACTTCGTCCAGGTCCGCTCCGGATTCAGCTGCAGCGCCGGCAATTTTATGAACAAAAACTGTTCCGGCAATCCCGCGTCTTCCGCTCGTAAAGGAGCTGTCCTCCACAGCAACATCATCATTGACGACCACCTGCTGGACGTTAATCCCTTCCGCTTCAGCCATTTCTGCTGCCATTTCAAAGTTCATCACATCGCCGGTATAGTTTTTGATGACAAGAAGAACTCCTTTTCCCCCATCGACGGCTTTTATCGCTTCAAACACCTGATCCGGTGTAGGAGAGGTGAATACTTCACCGGCTACTGCGGCATCGAGCATGCCTTTGCCTACGAATCCACCGTGTGCCGGCTCATGACCGCTTCCTCCGCCGCTGACAATCCCGACTTTTCCGTTTACCGGTGACTGCTTTCTCACGAGCACTGTCGTATTTTGCAGACGACGGAGATAGGTGCTGTGCGCTGCAGCCATTCCATTAAGCATGTCCTCCACGACTTGATCGACATTGTTCAGGAGCTTTTTCATTCGTTTTTCCTCCCTGGAATGTGGAATATTATACAGAACTATCCTGCCGCTTTATACGACAGGATAGACAGGTATCAGGACTGCTGATTTTTGTTATCGGAATCTTTAATGTTCTCATTATAGTAATTGACGGAAAACTGGGCACCTTCATCAACCATGGAGTTATCCTGAAGGTCTTCCGGATCGGAATGCCCTACTTTCTCATAATAATCAGGTTTACGGTCCTCTTTCGTTTCTCCTTTTACTTCCGCAAGTGCACGCTTTGCATAATGTGCCACTTTCTGACGGTTCTCTTCTTTACTGAGGTAATAGCCTGCTGCACTGATGGCAGAGGCAGCGATGGATTTCTTCAGCCATTTAGCCATAATCTGCGGTTCAGACAACGCTGAACCTTTCCTCACCCCTTTCTCTATTTAGACAGCACAAAAAAACTGTCCTGCTGTACTGTCATATTTCCTATTTTAGTATGCAGTAAACCTATTGAACTGTTTTTGAGAAAGTTACACATGCAGGGAAGTTGTTTAAGGACTGCAAAGCTGGTTTTCCCGGCAGTTTATTAAAGGTTCACTCCGTCCATTATATTTCTTCTGCGCCATTCCCTTTCCGGCGCTTTTTCGTCGACTGGCAGAACGATTGAAAACATATGAGGGCGGTCGTCTACTTTTCTTTAAAACGCGCACGCTTTTACTATTCTTTCCAGGCAGACGGAAGCTTCAGGTTCTAAGCCGGAATGAAATACTGCGGTCTTCCGCGGCACCGCCCGGCACTCTGCAATAAGCCGCTCCTGTTACGTCTGGAGACAATTCCTGGTCCAAAAACCGCTGTTTCAGCCTTCATTTTCACGATTCGGTCGTCCGCTGCCGATACCCCCCACTCTCCTAAACAAAAAAGGCCGTCCCGGATCGATTCGGGGCCACTGAAAAAGTCCTTGATGAAGACTAGAAACGTCCTTGTGGACGTTTCTAGTCTTCTTTGTCTTTTTTTCTCCCTTTTTCCCGGATGATCGTCTATACTTAGTTTACTACTTGGAAAG
>NZ_PVNS01000024.1 GCF_002993335.1 Alkalicoccus urumqiensis
TGGGGGCTCTCCCCCTGCAAAAGTAGGACGCGGCTGGGTCACCCGGCACCACCAGACGGTGGTGTCTTTTTTTGTGTTTCCGCACGGACGCAGGTCGTCCGGCGGAACGCACGAGCGGAGCCGGCCTATGGGTTGAGCCGCATGGCAGCTGGCTTCTGGTCTGCGGCGCGGCCGCGCGGAGCCATGCTTCTTAAAACGAAGCGTTGTCCGCACCTCCCAGGCCGGATACCTTCCAAAATCGAGATTTGCGAAGGCTTTTCAGTATGCCCTGAATCAGGAAAGACCGATCCGCCACGATCTCCAGCCGGAAACCCGGTCCATCGATAACAACCGGATGGAACGGGGCATCCATAGTTTTGCCGTAGGACGGAACAAATGGATGTTTTCCCGAACCCCGCAGGGAGCGCGGGTCAGTGCGGCGGTGTACAGCCTGATCGATACGGCGAAAGCGAACGGTCTGCATCCGGAAGCGTCCCTGACCAATCTAATGGACATGTTCCCGAACCTGCCGTCGATGGAAGCGGACGGACTGGAAGTCTATCTTCCCTGGTCCGACTCCCTTCCCGACTCGCTGCGCCAGAAATAACAAGGCACCTGCTCGTATAGGAAGCCGTCTGTTCGATAAAGCGGCGCTTCGGAAGGCCCGGCGGGGACGCCGATGGGATCAGCGCCGTCCGAAGATCCTTTCCTAGACCGGACCGGTCTGGGAAATAGCTGAGGCAAGCCTCACGGCAAGCTTCCGCCGAGGCCTGGAGAAGCGCCGCCGTCCTTCCACCTGTTCGACCATCTTCCCGAAAGGGAGGGTTTCTTTTTTGTCTTCTATTTACTTATTCTTTGACGCTTACGTTATGAGAACGGAAGCGTCAGTTATGAGACGAACCTGCTCTGAAGTGAGACTCCGCCGCATCTGCGCTTCCCCGCTTCGGCAGCCGAAACGCGTCCGGCTGCAGGTGCAGCCAGGAAGCGGTACACCATTCAATAAACGCCCCTTTATATATAAACCGGTACCAGCAGCAGCCTGGTTCTTCAGGCCTGCAAAAGCTGCCGTTTCTTCCATAGATACCAGCATCCTTCGTTTGGAAAAATGAATTCCCGGATTTTCTGCGGCTTTCAGGGCCGCGGCTTTTTTATTGTCATTCGGTCTCTTTCTTCTCATTTCCTCCTATCTATTCCAGTATCTATGGTTCATTTAGGAGATAATTGTCTCTTTGAATAGTGTGAATAGTTGAACTATGATCATTTTCTTGACTATTGTACATGTGATTGTTAATCTACTGATAATATTTTCAGGCAGGGGAAAGGAGAATGAAACATGTGGGAAGATAAGTTTGCAAAAGAGGGTCTGACATTTGATGATGTACTGCTGCTTCCGGATGAGTCCAATGTACTACCAAATCAAGTGTCTGTCGCAACGGAGCTTTCTGAAACGTTAAAGCTCAACATCCCGGTCATCAGTGCCGGTATGGACACTGTTACAGAAGCAGATATGGCGATTGCCATGGCGCGTGCCGGAGGGCTCGGTATTGTGCACAAGAACATGTCCATTGAAGAGCAGGCTGAACAAATTGACCGCGTGAAGCGGTCTGAAAGCGGCGTTATTACAAATCCCTTCCACCTGACTGAAGACCACCAAGTATTCGATGCAGAGCACTTGATGGGAAAATACCGTATTTCCGGTGTGCCGATCGCAGATGAAGATGAAAAACTCGTCGGCATTATTACGAACCGGGATCTCCGTTTCATTGAAGATTACTCCATTCCGATCAAAGAAGTGATGACAAGCTCCAACCTGGTGACGGCTCCCGTCGGCACCACGCTGAAGGAAGCGCAGGATATTCTGCAGCGCCACCGTATTGAAAAGCTGCCGCTTGTCGACAGTGAAAACCGCCTAAAAGGGCTCATTACCATTAAAGATATTGAGAAAGCTATCGAATTTCCACAGGCAGCCAAAGACGCACAGGGCCGCCTTGTCGTCGGTGCTGCTGTCGGTGTCGGGGGCGATGCCGACTCCCGTGCAAAAGCACTCGTCGAAGCCGGACTCGATGTCCTCGTCATTGATACAGCACACGGGCATTCCCGCGGCGTCATTGAAAAAGTAAGAGAATTCCGCAGTCTTTACCCGGATCTGAACATCGTAGCCGGCAATGTCGCTACCGCTGAAGCAACCCGCGCACTGATTGAAGCCGGCGCGAACATCATTAAAGTCGGTATCGGACCGGGATCCATCTGTACGACCCGCGTCGTGGCCGGTATCGGCGTGCCGCAGATCACCGCCGTATACGATTGTGCGACAGAAGCGAGAAAACATGGCGTTCCGATCATTGCAGACGGCGGAATTAAATATTCCGGTGAAATTACAAAAGCACTCGCTGCAGGCGGTCACGCTGTCATGCTCGGCAGCATGCTCGGCGGTGTATCCGAAAGCCCCGGAGAACGGGAAATTTATCAGGGACGCCAGTTTAAAGTTTACCGCGGCATGGGCTCGATCAGTGCAATGGAAAAAGGAAGCAAGGACCGCTATTTCCAGGAAGAAGAGAAAAAACTTGTTCCGGAAGGGATCGAAGGACGTATTCCTTACAAAGGACCGCTGCAGGACACACTGCACCAGCTCGTCGGCGGTCTGCGTGCAGGCATGGGCTACTGCGGCACAGCAACGATCGAAGAGCTGCAGGAGCGGGGACGTTTTATTCGGATTACCAACGCCGGGTTGAAAGAAAGTCACACGCATGACGTACAGATCACAAAAGAATCACCGAACTATTCGTAATAACTGCGCTGTTATGCCGTTTCTGCGACGATAGATAGGGGTCTCCCCTATCTATTTTTTTTACCCGCATTGTGATAAAATACCGCATGTATGTGTTGAAAATACGCAGTACGTCCACCCTGAAAAAGACAGGGATCTGATAGAACTACAGCAGAACCGCTGATGAAGGAGAGTTGCATGGCAATGAGGGGAGCACGAATGAAACTGGGTCTTGCCGGAATTACCGCAGGAGCCGTACTTACCGTTGGGACAATTCCGGCAGCGGCTGAATTTCAGCCGTCTGTCGAGACATTAATGCTGGTGGATGCAGAAACAGGACAGGTGCTGTTTGATCAAAATACCGATCATCCGCTGCCGCCGGCGAGCATGACAAAGATGATGAGCGAATATTTAATACTGGAAGCGATCAATAACGGCGACCTTTCCTGGGACGACGAGATCAGCATCAGCGATTTTCACGCAGATCTCTCGCATAACCCTGGGCTCTCGAACGTGATGCTGCGTACAGACCAGCAGTATACCGTCCAGGAGCTGTATGAGTCCGTTGCGATCTATTCCGCCAATGCTTCCACGATGGCACTCGGAGAGCACATCGCAGGCTCAGAAGGGGCTTTTGTGGAGCAGATGAATGAGCGCGGTGTGGAAATCGGCATGGGCGAGCTGATGAGAGAAGCCGGATCGGAATACGGCCTTGACGAACTGAGCGCAGTGTTTGAAGAGCAGCTCGGCGACTTTCAGTTTGTTAACTCGACCGGTCTGCCGAACCGCCTGCTCGAAGGGGATCACCCTGAAGGCACCGGTGCTGAAGAGGATAACTACATGTCCGCCGAAGCGACAGCGACACTTGCCTACCGGCTGATCAGCGACTACCCGGAGGTGCTGGATACAGCGAGCATTCCGCAGATGACGTTCCGTGAAGGAACCGATGATGCGGTCGATATGATGAACTGGAACTGGATGCTTCCGGGTACGCAGCAGCCGGACTCTGACTACGAACCGATCGATGGATTGAAAACGGGCCACACGAACGCTGCCGGCTATACGTTTACCGGCACGGCAGAGAAAGACGGCCGCCGTCTGATCAGTGTGGTAATGGGAGCGGATTCGGAAAGCCACCGCTTTACAGAAACAGAAAGCGTCATGGAGTGGGGCTTTGAGAATTTTGAAGAAGCTGAAGTGTTCCCGGCCGGCACAACGCCGTCCGGACAGGAAACGCTCGATGTGGCCAAAGGACTCGAGGAAGAGGTCGGACTGATTACGACCGACGCGGTTTCCATGGTGGTTCAGGATGGAGAGGAAGAGGCGTTCACCTCCCGCGTGGAGATGGATGAAAGTCTTCTGACGGAAGACGGCGCCCTCGAAGCTCCGGTCGAAGAAGGGGAAGTGGTCGGTCAGGTGGTCCTCGAGTATACCGGTGACCGGGAAATTAACTACCTTCCGGGGGCAGAGGAAGCGGAAATGACGGTGGACATCGTTACGACAGACGCAGTCGAACGTGCTGGATGGATGTCACTGACGATGTCGAACATCAGCTCCTTTTTTGCAGGTCTCTGGAGCAACGTCTCTACGACCGTCCGCGGCTGGTTCTAACGCCGTGCAGAAGGCTTGAAAGCGGCCCCGGGCTCTGTTAGAATTAACTGCTGAGGTCAATGAATTATTTTTGCAGTTCCGAGTGATTTCCGGATGATTTCACTCGCTGATTCGTTATAATAGAAGAGGAACGATTTCGATAAATGCAGCACACCGTCTCCAGCAGATGGAGATGAAGGACGGAAAGGGGATCATCATGGTAAAACAGACAGGGACTGACCGCGTCAAGCGCGGAATGGCAGAAATGCAGAAGGGCGGCGTCATCATGGACGTCATCAATGCAGAACAGGCAAGAGTAGCGGAGGAAGCCGGTGCCGTAGCCGTTATGGCACTCGAGCGTGTTCCATCCGATATCCGTGCTGCCGGCGGCGTAGCACGCATGGCTGATCCGACGATCGTAGAGGAAGTGCGGGATGCGGTATCGATTCCAGTGATGGCAAAGGCCCGTATCGGCCACATCGTGGAAGCGCGTCTTCTGGAAGCACTCGGCGTGGACTATATCGATGAGAGTGAAGTACTCACACCGGCGGATGAAGTATTCCACCTGAACAAAGCGGATTACACGGTACCATTCGTCTGCGGCGCGAAAGATCTCGGGGAAGCGACACGCCGTATTGGAGAAGGTGCCTCCATGCTCCGTACAAAAGGGGAGCCGGGAACAGGAAACATCGTGGAAGCAGTACGCCATCAGCGCCTCATCCAGGGCCAGGTGCGCAAAGTACTGAACATGTCTGACGATGAGCTGATGACGGAAGCGAAAAACCTCGGTGCACCGTTCCACGTCCTGCAGGATATTCGTGAAAACGGACGTCTGCCGGTCGTCAACTTCGCAGCAGGCGGTATTGCAACGCCTTCGGATGCCGCACTGATGATGCACCTCGGTTCGGACGGCGTGTTCGTCGGCTCTGGTATTTTCAAATCGGACAACCCGGCGAAGTTTGCACGGGCGATTGTAGAAGCAACGACACATTACGAAGATTTCGCATTGATCGCGGAACTGTCCAAAGGTCTTGGCACAGCCATGCCGGGAATTGAAATTTCCGCACTGGAAGCGAAAGACCGTATGCAGGACCGCGGCTGGTAATAGGGAAAGAAAGGGTGGTTCGATGATGAACATCGGCGTATTAGCATTACAGGGAGCTGTCCGTGAACACGTCAAGGCACTGGAGGCTCCGGATGTCGAAGTGACCGTCATCAAGAAAGTAGAGCAGCTCGAACAGATGGACGGTCTCGTTTTTCCGGGGGGAGAAAGCACGACGATGCGCCGCCTCATCAATCTGTACGGATTTTATGAGCCGCTGAAAGCTTTTGCCGCAGCAGGAAAGCCGATCTTCGGGACCTGCGCCGGAGCCATTCTGATGGCAAAAGAAATTGCAGGCCAGGCAGAGCCTCATCTTTCGGTGATGGATATGACCGTGGAGCGCAATGCATTCGGCCGTCAGCGGGAGAGCTTTGAAGCACTGCTATCCATGAAAGGTATCGGTGACGATGTCGAAGCGGTATTTATCCGTGCGCCGATCATTCGTACCACCGGCACGCAGGTGGACGTACTTGCAGAGTACGATGGCCGGATCGTCGCTGCCCAGCAGGGACCGTTCCTCGCCTGCTCCTTCCACCCGGAACTGACAGATGACGACCGCTTCCATCAGTACTTTGTTCAGATGGTGCGCGAGTCGCTGGCGGAACCGGCTGTTTAAACAAACATGATGCGCTGAAAGGAACAAGTACCAGAACACTCTTTCTTCAGAGAGCCGGTGGCTGCTGCGAACCGGTGAAAGAGCCTGGGAATCCATCCTGGAGCAGGAGTTTATACTCCCGGCCTCTCCGCCGTTACCGGATGAAGCTGGAGGTATTCATGCCTCAACCAGGGTGGCAACGCGGTTATTCATCGTCCCTGCACATATCGTGCAGGGGCGTTTTTTCATTCTAATTACTAAAGGAGAGGATTACACATGCTGGATATTAAAGTGCTGCGTCAGGACATGGCCGGGGTACGGGAAAAGCTTTCGAAACGAAATGAGGACATTTCTGCGCTGGATCACGTGGAAGAGCTCGATACCCAGCGCCGGGAGCTGATTCAGCAGACAGAAGAGCTGAAGAGCCGGAGAAATACGGTGTCTCAGGAGATATCGGAAATGAAAAAAGAGAAAAAGGATGCCTCTGATGTCATTGCGGAAATGAAAAAAGTATCGGCCGAAATTAAAAAACTCGATGAAGAGCTCCGGGAGATCGAGGAAAAGCTGGATTACGCTCTGCTGACCATTCCGAACATTCCCCACGAAGATGTACCAGTGGGAGAAGACGAAGAGGATAACGTCGAGATCCGTGCGTGGGGCGAGAAACCATCTTTTTCGTTTGAGAAAAAAGCTCACTGGGATCTCGTGACGGAGCTGGACATTGCCGACTTTGAACGGGCATCCAAAGTGACCGGAAGCCGCTTTGTCTTCTACAAAGGGCTCGGCGCACGGCTGGAGCGCGCGCTGATTAACTTTATGATGGATACGCACCAGGACCGTCACGGCTATACGGAAGTGCTTCCGCCATATATGGTGAACCGGGACAGCATGACCGGTACCGGACAGCTGCCAAAGTTTGAAGAGGATGCGTTTCAGATTCAGGAGGAGGATTACTTCCTTATCCCGACGGCGGAAGTGCCGGTGACGAATATGCACCGCGACGAAATTTTAACGAATGAGGACCTGCCGAAAGCGTACACGGCGTACAGCGCCTGCTTCCGTTCTGAAGCCGGTTCTGCCGGGCGGGATACACGCGGCCTGATCCGCCAGCATCAGTTTAATAAAGTAGAGCTCGTCCGTTTTACGAAACCGGAAGATTCCTATGCCGAGCTGGAAACGCTCACCTCCCACGCAGAAACCATTCTCCAGGAACTGGGACTTCCGTACCGCGTGCTGAACATGTGCACCGGCGATCTCGGTTTTACGGCAGCGAAAAAATACGATATTGAAGTGTGGCTGCCGAGCTATGAGGACTATAAAGAAATTTCCTCCTGCAGTAACTTTGAATCATTTCAGGCTCGGCGTGCAAATATCCGCTTTAAGCGGGAGGCGAAATCGAAGACAGAATTCGTTCATACGCTGAATGGATCCGGTCTTGCCGTCGGAAGAACGGTGGCTGCGATCATTGAGAACTATCAGCAGGAAGATGGAAGCGTTGCTGTTCCGGACGTACTTCAGCCGTATATGGGCGGACGAACACACATCGGACGCGACTGATACAGAAGAATATAGAAAAATACAGAAGAAACGACCTTCCTTTACGGGATGGTCGTTTTTTTATAACTATACAGAAGAGCAAAATGTGCACATTCAAACTATTTCGATAATCGAAAATTTCGGAATATGCGATATCAGGCTGATTACCTTTTTCGGCAGACAGAAAAGTAACAATGTCCACGTAGAACAAACAGCATATATGAATAATTATTCAACTATACTAATATATTTTATGAATATACACCGAAAACCGAAGTGATACAGGATGGAAAAAAGCATCCACACAGAAGCAGAAACTTTTGCATTCCCGTTTTGAACGAAATGTAAGCGGAAAAGAATTTAAAAAACATTGTAAGAAAATTTCTGAAAATGGTATACAATTATGCAATTGGTTGTTTATAATACGAGTTGGGTCAATGGGAATTGGCAGAAAAGGGGTATTGTTCCTATATCTTTCTTTTTTCAGCCTTAAGAATGAGTCTTCATTCATATTACTTAGCCTCACGAAAAAAACAGTACCTTGGTTGGGTGCCGCCTGACAGAACGGTATGGTAGACTAAGTAAACCCTATTTCGGAATAATGAAAATTTTTTCAAAAATCAGTGGATTGTGAGATTTTTATACATAGGGGTCCAGCGGAAGAAAACAGGTAAAGGATGGGTGCATCATGAATCAGCAGGAACCGCTGCTTGAAGTGGATGGGTTACATACCGGATTTACGATCGATGGAGACATGCATTATGCCGTCAACAACGTGTCGTTTTCCGTAAAACCGAAAGAAGTCGTCTGCATCGTCGGAGAGTCCGGCTGCGGCAAGAGTGTCATGTCATTATCGATCATGGATTTGTTGCCGAAGCATAACGGAAAAATCGATAAGGGTGCGATTCGTTTTCAGGGAAGGGATCTAACGATGCTTTCTGATAAGGAAATGAATCATATCCGCGGACGCGATATCAGCATGATCTTCCAGGAGCCGATGACCGCATTAAACCCGGTGCTGACAATCGGTTTCCAGATGGATGAAGTGCTCATGAATCATACGGATCTAAAAGCGGATGAAATCCGCCGGCGGAGCGTGTCGCTTCTCGATCAGGTCGGCATTTCACGCTCGGATCAGATCGTGAATGAATACCCGCACCAGCTGTCCGGCGGTATGCGGCAGCGGGTGATGATCGCGATGGCGATTGCCTGCCAGCCGAAGCTTCTCATTGCCGATGAGCCGACGACCGCGCTTGATGTGACGGTGCAGGCCCAGATTCTCGAATTGATCCAGAAAATTCAGGATGAGGTCGGTATGGCGATGCTGTTGATTACACATGATCTCGGTGTGGTCGCGGAAATGGCGGACCGTGTTGTTGTGATGTACGCCGGCCAGGTCGTAGAGGATACAGACGTGGACACGCTTTTCCACGATCCGAAGCACCCTTATACGAAGGCGCTTCTCCGCTCGATTCCCCGTATGGATGAAAAGCAGGAAGAGCTCGACACGATTAAAGGTATCGTTCCATCGCTGAAAAATATGCCGCAGCAGGGGTGCCGGTTTGTCGACCGCTGTCCGGAAGCGATGGACAAGTGCCGGGAAATTGATCCGCAGCTCGGCGAGGAAGCACAAAACCACGCCGTACGCTGCCTCTTATACGACGCCAGTTTCCCAAATGAACAGAAGCAGCGGGGGGTGGGCTCATGACGCAGGAATCGACAGAGTATCTACTTCAGGTCCACGAGCTTAAGAAATACTATCCGGTCCGCGGCGGTCTGCTCCAGCGCCGGGTAGGAGACGTTAAAGCCGTTGATAACATCTCGCTCGATTTAAAACGCGGCGAAACGTTCGGTCTTGTCGGGGAGTCCGGGTGCGGAAAATCCACCGCCGGACGCACGATTACACGTCTGTTTAAACCGACGGCCGGCTCAATCACGTTTGAAGGAAAAGATATTACGAAGTTGAGAGGCTCCGAGCTCCGCAGTCTGCGTCAGGATATCCAGATGGTGTTTCAGGATCCGTACGCCTCGTTAAACCCGCGCCAGATGGTCGGAAGCGTCGTTTCCGAACCGCTTGTCAATTACGGCTACGGCAGCGAAGCGAAACTAAAAGATGAAGTCATGCAGCTGCTCGAACGCGTCGGTCTTCCCGCGGATGCCTACTACAAATATCCGCACGAATTTTCCGGCGGCCAGCGCCAGCGGATCGGCATTGCCCGGGCGCTCGCGCTGAAACCGAAGCTGATCGTCGCCGATGAGCCGGTATCCGCGCTCGACGTATCCGTTCAGTCGCAGGTGCTGAACCTGTTAAAGGAACTGCAGGAGGAATTCAATCTGACGCTTTTGTTCATTGCCCACGACCTGAGTGTCGTAAAGCACATGAGCGACCGGATCGGTGTCATGTATCTCGGGAATCTCGTTGAGGTAGCAGATGCAGAAGATATCTACCGCGATCCGAAGCATCCGTACACGCAGGCGCTGATCTCCGCTATTCCACAGCCGGATCCGCGCAAAAAGAGTGACCGGATCATTCTCTCCGGAGATGTGCCGAGTCCGCAGAATCCGCCGACCGGCTGTCCGTTCCACCCGCGCTGTCCGAAGGCGATGCCGGAATGCAGCGCTGATAAACCTCAGTTGAAGGAGGTGAACCGCGATCACCGCGTTTCCTGTCTGCTGTACGAGTAGACAGTGCTTCAGCTGACGGCCAGGTACCACATAATTTTTATACCAATTTGAAGGGGGAAATGGGAATGAAACGATCCAAGTATCTACTCGGCGCCTCGCTCATCTCAGCAACACTGATTGCTGCAGCATGCGGCGGCGAAGGGGAAAACAATGAGGGCAACACAGGCAATACGGACAACGGCGGCAACAACGCCGACGCACAGGAAGAGAATGCAGATGCTGATGCGGACGCAGACGCAGACGCGGACGCCGATACAGACGGAGAAAACGCCGAAGAAGGAAACAATACCGCAGACGAAGGCGGCGAGCCGTCTGAAGGCGGATCCGTTACATACGGGTACACAGCTCCATTTGCAGGTGTGATGGACTGGGCATTCTACGAAGGCGCGGATGACAGCTATCCACTCACGATCTTCAACCAGGGTACGCTTTACAATGTAAACTCCGATAACGACTTTGAGCTCGAGCCGATGCTCGCTTCGGACTGGGAATGGTCGGACGACAACCGTACAATCACCTTTACTCTTGAAGAAGGCGTTATGTGGCATAATGGCGAAGAGCTGACGGCAGAAGACTTCGAGTTTGCCTACGAAGTGATCGGCCACCCGGACTACCAGGGACCGCGTGCCTACACGGTAGAAGGCATCGAAGGTTTTGAAGCATACAATGCCGGTGAAACAGAAGAATTTGAAGGCGTCAACGTCGTGGACGACTATACGCTGGAAGTGACATTCAATGAAGTGCGTGCAAACAACCTGGAGAACCTCTGGTCCTATCCAATGGCGAAAGCACACCTCGAAGGCGTCGACATTGCGGAAATGGGCGAAGCAGAAGAGATCCGCCAGAATCCAGTCGGCCTCGGACCGTTTGAAGTCTCCAACATCGTACCGGGAGAGCAGATTGAATTTACGGCGTTTGAAGACTACTGGGAAGGTGCACCGAACCTCGATGAAGTGACGTACCGCATCGTAGACGGCGCACAGGCAGGCGAGCTGCTTGCGCAGGGTGAAGTAGATATCATTGAACTTGAGCCGTCCCAGGCAGGACCGCTTGAAGGAAATGAAGATGTCACGATTGAAACGATCGAAGCACTCTCTTACGGCTACCTCGGCTTCAAGCTGGGCGAGTGGAACGGCGAAGAGAATGTCATGAATCGTGAGAAGCTGCAGGATAAAGAGCTCCGTCATGCGATTGCGCACGCAATTGACCGTGAAGGTATCGTCGAAGAATTCTCCGAAGGCTATGGCACGGTCATCAATGCACCGGAATCCAACATCCGCTGGTCCTACCCGGATGAGTCTACGCTGAACCAGTATGAATTCGACATCGAAACGTCCCAGCAGATGCTTGCAGATGCCGGCTATGAAGATGTTAACGGCGACGGCTATGTGGAAGATCCGGACGGAAATGAGCTTGTGCTGAACCTTGCTGCCATGGATGTGCCGGCAGATATCGCTGAGCCGCGCGCGCAGTACATTCTGCAGACGCTTCAGGAAGCAGGACTGAACGCACAGCTGATGGACGGACAGCTTTACGAATTCAACCTGTTCTATGACCTCGTTGAAGGCGATGATGAAAACATCGACCTATTCCTCGGCGCATGGGGACTGGCGACAGCCGACCCGGATCCATCCGGCCTGTGGCGCTCCGACGATCTGTGGAACTACACCCGCTGGGTAAACGAAGAGTCGGATGAGCTTCTCACAGAAGGTCTGTCTGAAGAAGCGCTTGACCGTGACTACCGTCAGGAAGTGTACCAGGAGTGGTTCCAGCTCGTAAACGAAGAGCTGCCGATGCTTCCACTGAACTCTCCGGAAGATATCTACGGCATCAACAGCAATGTCGGTGGTGTCTCTGTTGACGTTACGTCTGCTGCCGGTGACGCACACGAATGGTACGTCGAAGAGGAGTAATTCTCCCGTAACTTTACCAGCAAGGAGAAATGACCATGCTAATTTATACGCTACGCCGTATTCTCATCATGATTCCTATCCTGTTCATGGTCTCCATCGTGGTATTTTCCCTGGCATTAGCGATGCCGGGGGATGCCCTCTCCGGGCAGATTGATCCTACGAATGCAGATCCGGAATATATTGAAGAGCGTCGGGAAGAGCTCGGACTGAATGATCCCATTCATGTACAGTACGGCAGCTGGGCGGCCAACATTCTTCAATGGGATTTCGGACGGTCATTCCAGCACCAGATGGATGTGACACAGCTGATCGGAACGAGACTTCCGAATACGATTCTTCTTTCCGTCATGTCCTTAATTATTACCTACATACTGGCGTTTTATATGGGGAAATATGCAGGACGGAATCCGTATACCAAGGGTGACTATGCTGTGCAGGGCGTCAACTATCTGATGCTTGCTATTCCAAGCTTTGTCGCCGCACTGTTTGCCATCTTTATTTTCGCCTTCCAGCTCGGCTGGTTCCCATCGACAGGAAGTGTCGGCTCCGGGCTCGAGCAGGGGACGATGGCGTACTGGGGAAGTAAGATTTACCATACGTTCCTTCCGGCGCTCGTTCTCGGGATGCTGACGACGGCCAGCTACACGCAGTTTCTGCGTAACGATATGGTGGAAAGTGCGCAGAAGGATTACGTCCGCACCGCGCGTGCAAAAGGAACGGATGAAAATACGATTTACAACAAGCACATTCTGCGGAATTCGATCATTCCGATCGTAACGCTGTTCGGTTTTGATATCGCAAGCATTATCGGCGGCGCGGTCATTATTGAAACGATCTTTTCCTACCGGGGGATCGGGGAGCTGCTCGTCGCTTCCATCAGCAACCGTGATTCCGCTGTCGTCATGGCTATTTTCTTAATGCTGTCGGTGGCGACGCTCATCGGGAACCTGCTCGCAGATTTACTGTACGGCATCATCGATCCAAGAATCCGGGTCGGGTAAAGGGGGAGAAACATCTTGGAAGCAGCAGAGACAAATGCAGCGAAAGTAAAAATGAAGAAGCAGTCCCCCTGGACGATTGCAAGGCGGAAGCTGTTCAGCAATAAGCTGGCGATGATCAGTCTTGCCTTTCTTATTACCGTCACGGTGATGGCCTATGCAGCTCCACTTCTGACAGGGTATGATCCGAGCCGTGTCGATATCATGAGCCGTGGTCTTCCTCCGGGAGAAGGGCATATTTTAGGCACCGACTCTTCTGGAAGAGACATCTGGACGCTTCTTCTCTACGGCGCGCGGACATCGCTTACGATCGGTTTCGTCTGTATGTTTGCGATCGTCATCATTGCGACGTTCGTCGGTTCCGTTTCCGGCTATTTCGGCGGCTGGGTGGATGCCGTTCTGATGCGGTTTACCGACTTCATCATGAACTTTCCATTTCTCGTATTCGTGATCGTGCTGGCCTCGATCTTCCGCGGGGCGGGCATCTGGGCGCTTATCATCGTCCTGAGTGCTCTCTCCTGGACTGGTGCCGCTCGTGTTGTGCGCAGTAAGGTCATGTCGGAGAAGGAAAACGAGTACGTTATGGCCGCGACGTCGATCGGGGGCACCCCGTTTAAAGTGATCCGCAAGCACATCCTGCCGAACGTCATGACGACGATTATCGTGCAGGCGACACTGCTTCTCGCGGTCATGATCGTTGCGGAAACGGCGCTCAGCTTTCTCGGCTTCGGTGTTCCTCAGGGGACACCGAGCTGGGGGAACATGATGACGGAAGCGCGCGATCCGAACGTCATCCGGACGCAGTGGTGGGTCTGGATTCCACCGGGTCTTGCCATTACGTTTACGATCCTTGCGATCAACTTCATCGGGGAAGGGTTCAAGGATGCCTTCAACCCGCGCTCGATCCGTTAACGTAGAAAACTATGCCGGAGCAGTCTCCGGCGGACAGGAACAGGTGTCTCTGCCGGAAAACGGCGGCGGGCACCTGTTTTTCTTTGTTTCGCGGGGAAAACCAGCCCGAAGTTCCCTCTTGCCAGATTCGTGCTCGCGCGCTACGATGAAAAGAGAGTGGAAGGAGCGTCTTTCGTGTCAGAAGAAACATGGATGAGAGAAGCATTACAGGAAGCGGCGAAAGCCGAGGCGATCGGGGAAGTGCCGATCGGTGCCGTCGTCGTTTTCGACGGAGATGTAATCGGCCGGGGCCATAACCGCAGAGAATGTGACCAGCAGGGAAGTGCCCATGCGGAAATGATTGCCATTGAAGAAGCGTGCCGGACCATCGGAAGCTGGCGGCTCGAAGAATGTACGATCTACGTGACACTGGAACCGTGCCCGATGTGCGCCGGAGCGATTATCCAGTCCCGGATTGACCACGTCGTGTTTGCTGCGTGGGATCCGAAGGCCGGCTGCTGCGGGACGCTGATGAATCTGGTCCAGGATGAGCGCTTCAACCATCAGGCGTCGCTGTCTGCGGGCGTCCTGGAGGAAGAGAGCGCAGAGATGCTGCGGCAGTTTTTCCGCGGCATCCGTCAGAAGAAAAAGGAGGCGAAACGACGTGAGACCGAATCAAATCTCTTTGGAAACCGCCCAGATGATGAGTGAGAAGCTGAATATGCCGATCGAGCATGTCATGCATACACCGCCGCACATTCTAATGGCGAAGCTTGCACAGAAAGAGCAGGAAGCTGAGAAAAACGAATCAGATTCTGCGAAATGATTGCATTCTAAAATCAGAAACGCTATACTGAAAGTCGCGTCAAAATGACGCCTGAATATGTTATCAACTTTGTCGTGCTAGGCGGGGAGGCAGCGGTGCCCTGTACTCGCAATCCGCTACAGCGAGGCTGAATTCCTCTCTGAGGCCGCACGGCTCTCATGGTCTGCCCCAGGTAAGTGGTGTTGACATTTGGGTTCCACGCAACGGAATCCTGTGAATCCTGTCAGGTCCGGAAGGAAGCAGCAGTAAGCAGGTTCTTCCGTGTGCCGTGGAGTTGCCTGGATCGAGCAAACTGCCTGGGTAACGCTTGAGAGCCTGTGGTCGAGGAGAGGTGCACGGCATTTATAATGAAAACCACCAACCGTTACGGCAGCAGCTGTAACGGTTTTTTTGACCCTGCAGCAGCCAGCTGAAAAAGGACTTCCTATAGAAAACCCTGCAGCAGAACCGGACCTTCCGGCGCTTTCCCCATTTACGAAAAAAGCCGGAAAAAAGCGTCGTTTTCCAGGGAGAATGCTTTTGAAATCCCCTCTGGAGATGCGTATAATATAAAGGAGGAAAAGGAGCTGACGGCCGATGAGCTATCAAGCGCTGTACCGCGTCTGGCGGCCCCATACGCTGAAAGATATCGCGGGGCAGGACCATATTACGAAAACATTGAAAAACGCCCTCGTTCAGCAGAAGCTGTCGCATGCGTACTTGTTCACCGGACCGCGGGGGACGGGGAAAACCAGTGCTGCCAAAATTCTGGCCAAAGCCGTCAACTGCAGGCACGCGCCGGCAGAGGAGCCGTGCAACGAGTGTGATATCTGCCGCGGCATTTCCGATGGAAGCATCGTGGATGTCATGGAAATTGACGCAGCCAGCAACAACGGCGTGGACGAGATCCGGGATATCCGGGACAAAGTCCGCTTCGCCCCGAATACGGCAGCGTACAAAGTATACATTATTGATGAGGTGCACATGCTTACGACCGGCGCGTTCAATGCGCTGTTAAAGACGCTCGAGGAACCGCCGCCGCACGTCATGTTCATTCTGGCGACGACAGAGCCGCACAAAATTCCGCTCACGATTATCTCCCGCTGCCAGCGGTTCGATTTTAAGCGGATTACCTCCCACGCGATGCTTGCACGGATGCAGGAAATTGTCGCAGCAGATGAGATCGCGGTGGAGGAGGATGCGCTTTCCCTTGTGGCCCGCGTTTCCCAGGGCGGGATGCGGGATGCGCTGAGCCTGCTCGATCAGGCCGTATCCTTTGCGGAAGGAACGATTACAAAAGAAGATATTCTGGCGATTATCGGTTCGGTTTCCCAGGAGCATCTGTATGAGCTCGTCGAAGCGGTGCACAGCGGCAGTGTCGGTGAAGCGCTGAAGATGATCGATGAAATGATGCAGACGGGAAAAGATGCAAACCGGCTGATGGAGGACGTTATTTTCCTGCTCCGGGATATTTTAATGGTAAAAGCCGCGCCGCAGCTGGAGGAATCGCAGGACCGGCTTCACGGCGACGATTCCTTCCGGGAACTGAGCGAAAAGCTGGAGCAGGCGTGGCTGTTTCAGATGATGGAGAAACTGAATCACTTCCAGCAGGAGATGAAGTGGGCTACGCATCCGCAGCTGTTTCTCGAGATGTTTGCTGTGCAGGCGTCCCAGCAGACGACAGCCCTTCCGGCTTCCGGAGAATCGGCGCCGCAGAGCTCTACCGTGGAAGCACTGGAGCAGAAGATCGTTCACCTGGAGCGGACCGTGCAGAAGCTGCAGCGGGAAGGTGTCCCAGCTGCTTCCCAGCCACAGGCGGCGGAGCAGCCTGTCAAACAGGAAAAGCGGAGCAGAAATACCGGCCCGTCCCAGAAAAGCCGCGCTGTCGCCAAGCAGGTGGAGCGGATGCTGGAGCATGCCACCAAGCCGCAGCTGCAGCAGGTAAAGTCCAGCTGGGGGAACGTGCTGGAGCAGGTGAAGAAGCAGAGCATGCCTGCCTCCGCCTGGCTCAATGACTGTCAGCCGACGGCGGCTTCAGAGGAATACGTGGTGCTCGTATTCCGAAACGAAATGCACCGGAGCATGATCGATGAGAAGTTCCGGGAGCTGGTGGAATCCAGTGCGTCGCAGCAGTTCGGCGCAGCGGTGACGCTGTTGACTATTCTGGAAGCAGACTGGGAGAAAGTAAAAGAGAACTTTAAAAAACGGCAGAAAACGTCCCCGTCAGGCGAAGATAATGAAGAAAGCGGGGAGGAAGCTCCTCCAGAAGAAGAAAAAAACCCGCTGATCGATGAAGCCGTCCGGCTGGTCGGTGAAGATTTGCTCGAAATTAAAGAATAAGATAGCATGAAGACAACGATAGATTACTAGCAGAGAGGACGATGAAAATGAAAAACATGGGTAATATGATGAAGCAGATGCAGAAAATGCAGAAGGATATGGCGAAAGCGCAGGAGCAGCTGAAAGAAGAAACCGTTGAAGCAACGGCCGGCGGCGGCATGGTGAAAGTCATCGCAAGCGGGGACAAGCGCATTCTTGATATTCAAATGAACGAAGAAGCCGTCGACCCGGATGACGTGGAAATGCTCGAGGATCTCGTACTTGCTGCAACAAATGAAGCACTTGGAAAAGTCGACGAGCTTGTCGAAGAGCGGATGGGCAAGTTTACAAAAGGAATGAACATCCCGGGCATGATGTAAGTCCGGGTTTACGATCAGACCACATCAGCATACAGCCCCGGCTGTTCCTCCACTGACATGTAAAAGGGGGAGCAGCCTTTTTTCGAGCAGGGGCCGTTACACGGGAGGAATGACATGCAGTACCCACAGCCGATAGCTAAACTGATGGACAGCTTTATGCGCCTGCCCGGCATCGGGCCGAAAACCGCAGCCAGACTGGCGTTTCATGTATTGGATATGAAAGAAGACGACGTTCTGGATTTCGCCAGGGCTCTCGTCAGTGTAAAAAGAGAGCTCACTTACTGCTCTGTGTGCCACCATATTACCGATACCGACCCGTGCCGCATCTGTGATGATTCGTCGAGAGACCGCTCCATGATCTGTGTCGTCGAGCAGTCTAAAGATGTAATTGCCATGGAAAAGATGAAGGAGTACACCGGTCTTTACCATGTCCTTCATGGTGCGGTTTCTCCGGTGGACGGCATCGGCCCCGAGGATATCTACCTCCCGGATCTGCTGAAGCGGCTCCAGGATGAAGAGGTGCAGGAGCTGATCGTCGCAACCGATCCCAACATTGAAGGGGAAGCGACAGCAATGTATATTTCCAGGCTTGTCAAACCGACGGGTATCAGAGTGACACGGCTGGCGCACGGTCTGCCGGTCGGCGGCGATCTGGAATATGCAGATGAAGTAACACTTTCCAAGGCCATTGAAGGCCGCCGGGAATTTTAACGGGGAGGAATCATCATGGCAGCCAAAAAGAGAAAACTCCGCCGGACAAAAGACGATGAATTAATTTATTATCTTGATCAAATAAAAACCCGCCTCGATCAGCACGAAGCCTACTTGGAAAATTCGCTGGACGCCGGCGAGGATATTCAGGCACTTGCGCGCACGGAGCGCGCAAAATACTGGTTTCTTCTCCGCGAAGCCCGCGTGAGAGGCACGACATTCTACTAATAGAGAGAGTTTCCTGAATACCAGCAGCCACACGGTATTTCGAGCGCGGAGAAAAAATAAAAGAAAATCCTGAAGAATCCTTGACCGGAATTCTTCAGGATGGTATATTATTTCTTGTCGCCGAAAAAAGCGGCCGCGGAACAGCAGAGACGGAAAAAAGAATTTCAACATTCTCTTGACCTCATGCTTGTTATCGTGATATATTAATGAAGTCGCCAAATTGAGCGGCGGAAACGAAAAGCCCTTTGAAAACTAAACAAAAGACAAAAGTGAAGGAAAGAGAATGACACATTCTCTGTTCAATTTCAATTTGGAATCTAAGCCAGATTCCGTCTG
>NZ_PVNS01000025.1 GCF_002993335.1 Alkalicoccus urumqiensis
TGTTTTGTGTGGTAACTTAACAATATCAAAGGGTGTTCTTTTTGTGTAGTAAAATGATGCATAAATGAAGCCCCTCACCAACTTGCTGGTGAGGGGCTATTAGCTAGGGTTTTGTCCCAGCCTCTTTGCTTATTTTAAATTTATTTGTAATCGCACTTTTAACATATAAACTGTAATATGCAGAGTAGAAAATATGAAAATCAAAGGCAAAAATTTTATGTAATAATTACATAAAATATAAATATATTCTAAAATGTGTGAATATTTGGTATAATATGTTACTTTCGATTGTATTTATACCAAATATATGGTATTTTAAATTCATATAATTTTTTCAGAAAATTATAAATAATTATAGGAGGTATGCATTATCCGTATCCAGCTGCTGTGATTTTGTTTTTTTACTAATTTTAAAGGAAAAGGGAAATTGAATTGAAAAAGAGACTTACAATGATGATTTTCGCCGCTTTATTATTTGTCACACCTGTTACTGCTACCGCCAACGACTTAACAGGATCGGCTGCTTATGATTTTGTTTCCAATGTTCCGACTGGAACTTGGGATAATGCTACCTCTAACAGCGCTCATAGTTCTGCTTTTAGCCATGCAGTTTCACAATTAAATGATGTTACTTCAGGTATTAATTTATCATTAACTACCTCCGGTCAGAATATTACTGCCAGATCTACTTCCGGTAGTGCAGATGGTTATTATGGCTTATGGAGTCCTAATAGTAGTGGAGCTTCATCAGGAGGTACAATTTATATTAATGCTACTTCTACTTCAGCAGATAATTTTATTGCATGTAATTATAATAAGACAGCTATGCATGAATTTGGACATGCGATGGGATTGACTCACCAAAATAATGCAACTTCTACAACAGTTATGAAACAAGGTCAGTTTTGTTTTAACGACTATACGCAGTTAGATAAAAATAATTTGAGATATCAATATTAAGGTGGAGATGAACATTAATGAACAAATATCTTCCTTTAATCGGGTTGTTGCTCTTAGTTGCTTGTAATAATGGAGAAACAGATAGTTTATCCAGTGACACTCCTATTAGTGAACGGCTTCCTCATGCTGATTACAATGTTCCAAATGATTTACAAGATTTAGAAACAGATAGCGAGGATATTGTAACTGTACGAGTAAATTCAAACGAAAGAATAGGCTATGAAGATGAAGAACAAGCTTACGTTAGTACACTTACTAATGTGGAAATCTTAGAAGTGCATGCAGGTAGTAACTACAATGAAGGGGACGAAACTATAGTTTCTGAACCTTACTATGTTGATTTTAACGGTGAATACCAACAACTTGAAGGATACGTACCAATGGAAGAAGGCAGAGAATATTTATTATTTCTCAGGTATGGGGATGATGAAGAATTAGACAATGGTATTGTCAGCTTAGATTTCGGAAAATATAGCGTAGGGGGGGGGGAAGTGATTGAGGAGTCAGTAACTACACTGCGCACTGTACAAGAGCTAGATGGTGTTGATTTTATGAAAGATGACTCTACACACGTGGAACTCTATTCAGAGATTAAAGATGAAGCATTAGAAAAATACTCGCCTGAATAGCAATTAAGTAATAATAAAGAGGCTGGGACAAAACCCCCTCGATAAAAAAGCAGCTCTCGCCAAAATTTATTGGTAAGAGCTGCTTTTCTTTATAAGAGGGCGATCCTTCCACCAACAGTCGCTTGCCGCGGGCAAGGCATCAGCTAACCGCCGGAATTTCGCCGGCGGTGGATCTTCTCGCTTGCTTTCCCGCAGGCGTCTCCTGTGGTTCCAGGAGCCCTCTCTGTATCAAGACCATCGGGTCTTGCTTTTTACATAAAAAAAAGGATACCTTCGAATAAAGTTAGAACGACCAAGTCATAACAAATTCGGAGGTATCCTTATGTTTAAAGAGTATAACATGAATCAAGTAATTTTGCCGCTCGATTTCGCTTACCAATTACAAGAGAATGATATTGCCTTTGCCGTTCATTCCCTGGTGGAAAGCATCCTGGAAGAAGCATTTACTGCGTTCCAGCGTGGCACCGGCTGTCCGGCCTACCACCCCAAAATGATGATGAAAATTATTCTGTGTGCCTATACGCAGTCCACGTTTTCCGGAAGGAAAATAGAAGCATTATTAGAAGACAGTATTCGGATGATGTGGCTGGCGCAGGGATATACGCCAAGCTACCAGACCATTAATCGCTTTCGTGTGCATCCAGCAGCACAAGAGCTTCTTCGTCAGTGCTTCACCCAATTCCGATACCAGCTGGTGGAAGAAAAGCTCATTGATGACGAGGCAATCTTTATTGACGGAACGAAGATCGAAGCGAATGCGAATAAATTTACCTTTGTCTGGAAAAAATCTATTCTGCGCTACAGTGCTTCCTTAGTGGAGAAATCGAATCAGCTGTATGAAGAACTTCTCGCACAGGATATTATTCCTGCCATCACCCGGGAAAATGCCGAAGAACTTTCTTCGGAAGAGCTCGAAGAGATAACCCAGGCGCTTTCCCGCATGGTCGATCAATACGACGAGCAGATCGAAGCCGCCGAAGATGCAAAAGTGCAAAAACAATTACGTGCTGCACGCAATACACCAAAACAATATCGAAAAACGTTTCAGAATTTCCAGGCACGCAAAGCGTAAAGTGGAGGCAGAACCATTTTTTGGAAATTTGAAGGCCAATTTGCGTTTCACTAGAATGTCGGTGAGAGGCAAAGCGCAAGTGAAAAATGACATCGGCTTTGCACTCCTGGCGGTGAATTTACGAAAATACACTGCCAGCAGGGTGCAGAATCGATTTCCTGCCCAAACAAAACGTTGCGGACGATCCTATTTGGATCATCCGCAACGTTTTTTTGTCTTAAAAGGCTGTTTTGTCCCAGCCTCTTTCTTCTGCCTGGTTGACCCGTGCGTCCGCTCCGCCGGTTCTGACGCAATTTGTCCTGCACGTAACGCGGGAACCCGGCCAAATGACGCGGCAGGCACCCGCTTTGACGCGTTTTATCCCGAAAGTGACGCGGCACGCCGTTTACGTGACGCACCTTTCCGTATCCCGGCCATACCTCCCTCCATCAACAAGAACCCCGGAAGCCGAAGCCTCCGGGGTTCTTCTTATTCCTCTTCGCTTAATTCCCACGATGTCCAGTGCATGCTTCCTTTGTCTCCGCGGATGCGGATCACGTTGTTTTCCGGCTTCGGGAAAAAGCGCGCGCTCATGACCTTTTCTCCGTCATTCAGGAAAAACTCCAGCGAGGAGTGGTCCATGTACAGATGCACTTCCTCCAGGTTTTCCACATAGCAGTGGCGCTCTTCTGTTTTCCCGTCTTTAAATGCCGGACGGGACAGCGTCACGAGGCCGTCTGAAGCGCTGTAGGAAAACACCGCTTCGTCCCGGAGTTCCAGCTGGAAGCTTTCCGCTTCCCGCACGTTTATTTTTAGTTCCGAGGCCGGCGTCACGGCCACTTCCGGCGTACGCGACGGATCGGCTTTCATTTCCAGCGCTTCACCAGTACGGAGTGCTTCCAGTTCCTTTACCGGCACCTGGCGCAGGTAGTCCCCTTCCCGCTTCAGCTCCCGCGGAATCGTCAGACAGTGGATCCAGTGGTTTTCCACCGTCGGCTGATACGCTTCATCCGAATCCGGTACACCCATCCAGCCGATGAGGATGCGGCGTCCGTTTTCATCGAGGGTTGTCTGGGGCGCGTAAAATTCGAACCCTTCGTCGAGCTCGATAAATTCCCCGTGCGAAAACGACGGTGCGTTCAGGTCGGCGGCACCTAAGAAGTAGCCGGCCTGGTAGACGTTCTGCCAGTGGGCGCCGCGCGTCTCCAGGCCCTGCGGGGAGAAGATGAGCACGCCGGTGCCGTCGAGTTCAAAGTAGTCCGGGCATTCCCACATGTAGCCGAAGCTGCCGAGGCCGTTGATGCCGGAGCCGGCAAGCGGGCCGGTGAGCTCCCAGTTTTCAAAGTCGTCCGACTGGTACAGCAACACGCGTCCGGTAAGGTCCTCGGTCTGGGCGCCGATGACGAAATACCAGCGGCCGTTTTCCTGCCATACTTTCGGGTCGCGGAAGTGCGCCGTATAGCCTTCCGGAAGCGTGTCGACGAGAGGCCCTTTTTTCTCGACGCGCACGCCGTCCCTGGATACCGCGAGACACTGGTACGATTCGCGGTTGTTGTTTTCGTCTTTGACATTGCCGGTGTAGACGAGGTGAAGCAGGCCGTCTTTTTCCACGGCGCTTCCCGAGTAGCAGCCATCCTTTTCGTACCATTCACTCGGCGCGAGCGCGATCGGGTGCTCCCGCCAGTGGACGAGGTCCTCCGAGGAGACGTGTCCCCAGAATTTATCGGTATGATCCGGCTGGAATGGATTCCACTGAAAGAATAAATGATACGTGCCCTGCCAGTGAATCCAGCCGTTCGGATCGTTTAACAGACCGGACGGCGGCATCAGGTGGAACGCCTGACGATACGGATCCGATTCCACCAGCTTCCGCTTTTCATGAACGGCTTGATATGCTTTCTGGTGCAGCTGCTGTTCTTTTTCGGTCATCAGGACTGTCCCTCCTTCTGTGCGGCTTTTACTTCTTCGAGCGTCGGCAGCGCCGTCATCGCACCTTTTGTCGAGGCGGCAAGCGCGCCGGATACAGAAGCGAACGAAGCCATGTCCGCCGCTTCCTGCGGAGAGAGATCCCGGAGCGGCATATCAAGCAGGTGCAGCTGATACAGAAGACCACTCACAAACGCATCCCCTGCGCCGGTCGTATCCACCGCATTCACTTTTCTCGCCGGCACGTGCACAGGCTCCTCCCCCTGAATGAACGCCCAGCTTCCTTCCGCCCCGAGCGTAATGTAAATAAGCGGAATGTGGTACGCATCCAGGCGTCCGACACCCTTCTCGATGTCCGTTTCCCCGGTGAGAAACTCCAGCTCCTCCTCCGAAATCTTCAGCACATCCGCCTCCCCAAGCATCTCTTCAATGCCGCGCTTCGCCTCTTCCGAAGACGGCCAGAGTCCCAGACGGAGGTTCGGATCGTACGAAACGAGCATACCGTGCTCCTTCGCCAGCGCCACCGCCCGCTTCGTCGCCGACTTCGCCGGCTCGCTGATCAGGCTGATCGATCCGAAATGAAGCACGTTATTCTGCGTGAACAATGCTTCCGGCACTTCCTTTTCCTGCAGAAAACGGTCCGCACTCGGATCAATGTAAAACTCAAAGCTGCGCTCGCCGCCTTCCCCGAGCGTGACGAAAACGACGCCGGTACGGGTATCCTTCGTCATGTACATCGTCGACGTATCGACGCCGTACGAATCGAGCGTTTCCTTTAAAAAGCGGCCGAGCACATCATCGCCGACTTTTCCGAGAAAGCGGGCTTCCGCTCCTAGCCTTGCAAGGCCCACCGCTACATTTGCCGGTGCGCCGCCGGGGCTTTTTTGGAATGTTTCATTGTTGTCATCCAATGGAATAAAATCAATCAGTGCCTCTCCAAGGCAGATAATACCTTTCGCCATCAGCTTCCACTCCTTTATAAACAGACAGCGCCTGCCGGCCGGAGATCCAGTCGACAGGCGCTTTTCCTAGTTTTCATTATACGGATGGAGACGCTTTGGCACAAGGAAATATCAGACAGTAAAGCGGCTCGTTTTCTGCTGCAGGGCAGCACTTAAATCATTGAGCTTCTCGGACGTGCGCCCGACCTGCTCGACTGCCGTCACCTGCTCCGCGGCAGAGGCAGAAACCTGCTCTGCTGTCGCCGCGGCGTTTTCCGAGACTTCGGCGATGCTTGTCATCGCTTCCTCCATGCTGTCTTTCCCTGCCGTCACGCTTTTCAGATCCGCGTACAGCCCGTCGATCACGCTGCGGAGCGAGTTCACGGATGTGATGATCGAAGCGAGCGACGATTCCGTTTCCTTCACCGCGCCCTGCTGCGCTTCCTGGCGCTCGCCGGCGTGCTGTGCGGCCCGGGAGACGGCGTCGGTTTCCTGCTCGACGTGCTTTAATGTGCCGCGGATCGTCTCTGTCGCCTTCAGCGACTGTTCCGCGAGACGGCGGACTTCATCGGCGACGACCGCAAAACCACGGCCGTGTTCACCGGCACGCGCCGCTTCGATGGAAGCGTTCAGCGCGAGCAGGTTCGTCTGATCGGCAAATTCGGATATCGTCTGCACGACCGTACCGATTTCGGCGACCCGCCCGGTCAGCTGCTGGACGGCGTCCTGCACCTGTGTAAAGACGGCGGCCGTTTCTTCCGCTTCTGTGCTCAGCGCCTTCATGCTGGCCGATCCGGCATCGTTTGCTTCCCGGATCGTATCAGACAGACGGCTCATCTCATCCGCGCGCTGTCCGGCCTCTTCCACTCGGCCGGACAGCGACTGCATGTGGCCGCCGGTTTTCTCAATATCCTCCGCCTGACGGGCAGCGCCTTCCGCCACCCCGGTTACCGCGGTGGACATGTCATCGCTCGTTGCGACCGTCTCTTCGGATACGGCACTTAAATCCTCCGCCATTTCACGGGCTTCGCCGACCGACTGCTGAATCGATGTGATCAGGCCGTGCAGTTCTTCAGTCATATGGTTGACCGCGTGGCCGAGTTCACCGACTTCATCGCGGGAACGTACATTGACAGAAGCGGTCAAATCACCGTCTGCCAGACGCTGGACGTGCGTTTTCATCTCGGCGATCGGCTTTGTAAAGCGGGTTCCCGCCGCATAGGCAGCGAGTACGGCCAGCAGCACAGCAGCAAGACCGGCAATGATGAACGTGTTCCGCGTCGTGGCAAGCTCCGCGTACAGTTCGCTGTTTTCATACTCCGTGAGCACCGTCCAGCCGAAGCCGTCGATCTCCTGAAAATAAGCCGTTTCTTCATTGGAAGTGACGGAGCCGGCACTATCGCCGGCGACCGCCGTCTCAAGCTGTGATCCTTCCGGAAGCCCTTCCCCGATGCGCTCCGGATTCGTGTGGGCGATGAAAATACCGTTCTCATCAACGAGGGAGAGCTCCCCGTTGTAGCCGATATCGGTCTGTTCAAGGGCAGCGGCCATATCGTTTAAGGAAAGGTCGACTGCTTTGACACCGAGCGTCTCTCCGCCGCTCTGAACGGCTTTCGCTGTCGTAATGACGAGTTCTTCTGTTTCCACGTCGATGTACGGCGACGTCCAGATGACTTCCTCCGGTGCTGCCTCGGCTTCTTCGTACCACGGTCGGGCGGTTGCATCAAAATCGTCCGGCACCTCGATCACCGGTGTCGACAAAAACGTGCCGTCCGAACTTCCGACATACATGAGCTGAATGCCTTCATCCCGGGCTTCGTATGTTTCATGCGTTGCACTGACCGCCTCCCACGAGGCATCCGCATCCGCTCCTCCTTCCAGATAGGTTTGTACGCGGCTGTCCGAGGCAAGTCCTTCCACCGTCATGCTGTACTTTTCCATGTATTCCTGTATGTAGCGTTCCGCGTCGACGACCGTCGCCTCCGCATTGTCGTTGACCGACTGTTCGATCCCTGCACTGAGCTGCCAGTAGATCACAAGCGATGTAACCAGCATCGTTGCGACGACGAGCCCACCGGCAAACAAAACGAATTTCCCCTTCATTGAATGGCGCATTCTGTCCTTATTCCCCCTTCTTTCGTTATACTCCATTCCTCATTATACCGGATAACCACCCACTTGAATGCAGGACTTTATACCTTTTATAAGTCTTTATACACACGAAAACGGTTGCTGTTTTTTAGAGCGGCCTGCTGTTTTCCTTTGGATACCGGAGCGGCGCTTTCATTGCTTCCGCCATTCAGGCTGGTATAATAGGGTCAGCATGGAGAAAGGTCGTGAACAACATGAAAAAAGTGATTATTCTCCACGAAAACGATGCGTGGACCGCTCCGCTGAAAACGGAGCTTGAAAAGCGGGACGTCCCGTATGAAACGTGGCACCTTCATGAAGGAGAAGTACCGCTTCATGAAACGCCGCCGGATGCCGTGTATTATAACCGGATGAGCGCTTCCTCCCACTCCCGCGGCCACCGTTATGCGCCGGAGCTTACAGCAGCCGTGTTAAACTGGCTGGAGCGCCACAACCGGACGGTACTGAACGGAAGCCGTGCGCTTTATCTGGAGCTGAGTAAAGCAGCCCAGTACGAAGCATTGAAAGCCCACGATATTCCCGTGCCGGAAACGACGGCGGTCGTCGGCGATACGCGTCTGATCGAAGCGTCCCGCAACATGCCGCTGCCGTTTATTACGAAGCATAACCGTGCCGGAAAAGGCCTCGGCGTCAAGCGCTTTGACAGCACAGAGGAGCTCGAACAGGTACTTTCGCAGAATATGCTGGAGCCTTCCATCGACGGCGTCATGCTGCTGCAGAAGTACATCGATGCTCCGGACAATACCATTACCCGCTGTGAGTTTATCGACGGGAAGTTTTTATACGCGGTCCGCGTCGACACCTCCGGCGGATTTGAACTCTGTCCGGCCGACGCCTGCGCGGTGGATGAAACCCCGCAGCGGCCGCCGTTTGAAATCATCGACGATTTCCAGAGTCCGCTTATCGCCAAATACGAAGCATTTCTTCAGGAAAACGGCATTTCCTTCGCCGGCATCGAGCAGATTACTGATGCGGATGGAAACACGTTTACCTATGACGTAAACACCAATACCAACTACAACTCAGACGCGGAAACTGTCTACGGCAGATCCGGAATGAGTGAGATGGCAGAGGTACTGAAACAGTACGCGTCTGCCCCGCTCGTTAAAGGAGGCGTGTAAATCAATGGACACGATACAGGTAGAAGCAGTGCAGGAAAAACTGGAGCAGCTGGCCGGAAAAGATGTGTATATTCACGTGGAGACGACAAACGGAGCGTATGCGTCCCATAACGACAAATCCTTTTTCTCCGCCGGCGCGTTCGTACGCAACCTCCGTTTTCAATACGTACACGGAAAAATTACCGGCGAAGGCCCGTACCGCGTGGGATTGGAGACGCAGCAGGGCTGGGTGTACGCCGAAGGCTTAACAGACTGGGAGATTGATCCCGACGGACGTCTTCTGCTTGCCGGCCACGATCCGGATGGACGTCTCGCCTGCGCCCTTGAACTTAGTGAAACGCCATTCCGAAAATAGAAAGGACGGACGCCAGCTATGAGTAACGAACATGTACTAGTCATCTTCCCGCACCCGGACGACGAGGCGTTCGGCGTATCCGGAACGATTTTATCCCATACCGAAGCCGGCACACCGGTAACCTACATCTGCCTGACGCTCGGTGAAATGGGCCGCAACATGGGCCGCCCGGTGATGGCCAACCGGGAGACCCTTCCCGACATCCGCTTAAAGGAACTCGAAGAAGCAGTCCGGCTCCTCGGAATTCAGGACCTGCGCCGGTTCGGCATGCGCGACAAAACGGTGGAATTTACCGACCAGGCGGCACTCGTCGAACGCCTGTCGGATGCCATCAATGAGATTCAGCCGTCGAAAATTATCACCTTCTACCCGGGCTACGCGGTACATCCGGATCACGACGCCACCGGCGAAGCGGTTATCCGTGCTGTCCGTGAGCTTCCGGAAAACAACCGTCCCGTCGTGCACGCGATCGCTTTCGCCGACGGAAGTGTGGAAGCGATCGGCGAGCCGGATGTGCTTCATGATGTCTCCGGCTACCGGGAGCAGAAGCTTGCCGTCATCGAGGCTCATGCCTCCCAGACAGCCGGACTGATCGAGCAGGTGCGGAAACGAACGAATTCCGACTTTATCGAAGATATGCTTCACACCGAACGATTCTGGACGTATCCGGTGTAAGCAGGCAGAACGACAGGAAAAGCTGCGGCGGTCGATGAAGCGACCAGCCGCAGCTTTTTTTGACAGCTTTCAGCAGTTCCATTGCGGTCTCCGCCCAGCACGTGGCGGTGTTTCTGCCTATCGTTGCGATCTCTGTTTTCAGTGTGGCGGTCTTCTGCTCCCACGTGGCGATCTGCCTCTCGTGTGGCGGTGTCCTCTTCAGAGATGGCGATCTTTTTCTCCGGTGTGGCGATCCTGGACACCGCCGTTGCGATCCTTGATCTCCGCTGTATTTCTCCAAAACGGACATTTCTGCGCCCACGAAAACACGCGCCACCTTCATGGAGCAGAGCATCATCAAGTTCCGGCAGACATGTGAGCAGTGGGTGGAGACGTACGGGCACAGCGGAAAAACGGTA
>NZ_PVNS01000026.1:0-1753 GCF_002993335.1 Alkalicoccus urumqiensis
CTTTGAAAACTAAACAAAAGACAAAAGTGAAGGAAAGAGAATGACACATTCTCTGTTCAATTTCAATTTGGAATCTAAGCCAGATTCCGTCTGATGCAGCGAAAGCTGCGTTGTCAGTTCAAACACTTTACGGAGAGTTTGATCCTGGCTCAGGACGAACGCTGGCGGCGTGCCTAATACATGCAAGTCGAGCGCAGGAAGCCGGCAGATCCCTTCGGGGTGATGCCGGTGGAATGAGCGGCGGACGGGTGAGTAACACGTGGGCAACCTGCCTTCCAGACTGGGATAACCCCGGGAAACCGGGGCTAATACCGGATAATCAACCGGTCCGCATGGACCGGCTGTAAAAGCGCGGACTTGTTCCGCGCACTGGAAGATGGGCCCGCGGCGCATTAGCTTGTTGGTGGGGTAGTGGCCCACCAAGGCGACGATGCGTAGCCGACCTGAGAGGGTGATCGGCCACACTGGGACTGAGACACGGCCCAGACTCCTACGGGAGGCAGCAGTAGGGAATCATCCGCAATGGACGAAAGTCTGACGGTGCAACGCCGCGTGAACGATGAAGGTTTTCGGATCGTAAAGTTCTGTTATGAGGGAAGAACACGTGCCGGTCGAACAGGCCGGCACCTTGACGGTACCTCACGAGAAAGCCCCGGCTAACTACGTGCCAGCAGCCGCGGTAATACGTAGGGGGCAAGCGTTGTCCGGAATTATTGGGCGTAAAGCGCGCGCAGGCGGTCTCTTAAGTCTGATGTGAAAGCCCACGGCTCAACCGTGGAGGGTCATTGGAAACTGGGGGACTTGAGTGTAGGAGAGGAAAGTGGAATTCCACGTGTAGCGGTGAAATGCGTAGATATGTGGAGGAACACCAGTGGCGAAGGCGACTTTCTGGCCTACAACTGACGCTGAGGCGCGAAAGCGTGGGGAGCAAACAGGATTAGATACCCTGGTAGTCCACGCCGTAAACGTTGAGTGCTAGGTGTTAGGGGTTTCGATGCCCTTAGTGCCGAAGTTAACACATTAAGCACTCCGCCTGGGGAGTACGGCCGCAAGGCTGAAACTCAAAGGAATTGACGGGGGCCCGCACAAGCAGTGGAGCATGTGGTTTAATTCGACGCAACGCGAAGAACCTTACCAGGTCTTGACATCTTTTGCCCGCTCTGGAGACAGAGTTTTCCCCTTCGGGGGACAAAATGACAGGTGGTGCATGGTTGTCGTCAGCTCGTGTCGTGAGATGTTGGGTTAAGTCCCGCAACGAGCGCAACCCTTGACCTTAGTTGCCAGCATTCAGTTGGGCACTCTAAGGTGACTGCCGGTGACAAACCGGAGGAAGGTGGGGATGACGTCAAATCATCATGCCCCTTATGACCTGGGCTACACACGTGCTACAATGGATGGTACAGAGGGACGCGAGACCGCGAGGTGGAGCCAATCCCAAAAAGCCATTCTCAGTTCGGATTGCAGGCTGCAACTCGCCTGCATGAAGCCGGAATTGCTAGTAATCGCGGATCAGCATGCCGCGGTGAATACGTTCCCGGGCCTTGTACACACCGCCCGTCACACCACGAGAGTTTGTAACACCCGAAGTCGGTGAGGTAACCTTTTTGGAGCCAGCCGCCGAAGGTGGGACAAATGATTGGGGTGAAGTCGTAACAAGGTATCCGTACCGGAAGGTGCGGATGGATCACCTCCTTTCTAAGGAGCATCAAGCTCAGATCGACCTTCCTTTTGTTCTTTTGTTTAGTTTTGAGAG
>NZ_PVNS01000026.1:1853-4985 GCF_002993335.1 Alkalicoccus urumqiensis
GCGTCCTTTGAAAACTGGATAACGCAAGAAACACGAAGATCACCGGATCATCGTTTGATAAAAGCGAGTGATTCCGGGTGTCTTGGAATGCCAGACTGAAACGACGTCCAGAACACATACCAGCGGTATGTGTATTGGTTAAGGAAGAAAGGGCGCACGGTGGATGCCTTGGCACTAGGAGCCGACGAAGGACGGGACGAACACCGATATGCTCCGGCGAGCTGTAAGTAAGCGTTGACCCGGAGATTTCCGAATGGGGGAACCCCTCATCCGTAATGGGATGAGATCCCTGCCTGAATCAATAGGGCAGCGGAAGGCAGACCCGGGGAACTGAAACATCTTAGTACCCGGAGGAAGAGAAAGCAAACGCGATTTCCTGAGTAGCGGCGAGCGAAACGGAAACAGCCCAAACCGGAAGGGTTTCCCTTCCGGGGTTGTAGGACACTCCATTGGAGTTACCAAGAGGAGCAGTAGAGGAAGCGGCCTGGAACGGCCCGCGGGACAAGGTAACAGCCCTGTACTCGACACTGCCCCTCCTCCGGAGTGGATCCTGAGTACGGCGGGACACGAGAAACCCCGTCGGAATCCGGGAGGACCATCTCCCAAGGCTAAATACTCCCTAGTGACCGATAGTGAACCAGTACCGTGAGGGAAAGGTGAAAAGCACCCCGGGAGGGGAGTGAAATAGATCCTGAAACCGTGTGCCTACAAGTAGTTGGAGCCCATTTACGGGTGACAGCGTGCCTTTTGTAGAATGAACCGGCGAGTTACGATCCCGTGCAAGGTTAAGCCGAAAAGGCGGAGCCGCAGCGAAAGCGAGTCTGAACAGGGCGATATAGTACGTGGTTGTAGACCCGAAACCGGGTGATCTACCCATGTCCAGGGTGAAGTCCAGGTAACACTGGATGGAGGCCCGAACCCACGCACGTTGAAAAGTGCGGGGATGAGGTGTGGGTAGGGGTGAAATGCCAATCGAACTCGGACATAGCTGGTTCTCCCCGAAATAGCTTTAGGGCTAGCCTCGGAGCGAGAGTACTGGAGGTAGAGCACTGATTGGACGAGGGGTCCCTACAGGATTACCGAATTCAGTCAAACTCCGAATGCCAGATACTTCTCTCCGGGAGTCAGACTGCGAGTGCTAAGATCCGTAGTCAAGAGGGAAACAGCCCAGACCATCAGCTAAGGTCCCCAAGTATACGTTAAGTGGAAAAGGATGTGGAGTTGCTTAGACAACCAGGATGTTGGCTTAGAAGCAGCCATCATTGAAAGAGTGCGTAATAGCTCACTGGTCGAGTGACTCTGCGCCGAAAATGTACCGGGGCTAAACGTATCACCGAAGCTATGGATGGACACCTTCGGGTGTCCGTGGTAGGGGAGCGTTCCAGGGGCCGAGAAGCCGGACCGGAAGGACCGGTGGAGCGCCTGGAAGTGAGAATGCCGGTATGAGTAGCGAAAAGAGGGGTGAGAATCCCCTCCGTCGAAAGCCTAAGGGTTCCTGAGGAAGGCTCGTCCGCTCAGGGTAAGTCGGGTCCTAAGCCGAGGCCGAAAGGCGTAGGCGATGGCAAACAGGTGGAGATTCCTGTACCACCGCGTTTCCGTTTGAACAATGGGGGGACGCAGGAAGATAGGGTGTGCGCACGATTGGAAGTGTGCGTCGAAGCTGGCAAGGCCGGAGCACAGGCAAATCCGTGCTCCACGAGGCTGAGCGGTGACCGCGAGGGAAATACAGTACCGAAGACCCCGATTCTACACTGCCGAGAAAAGCCTCTAGTGAGGAAACCGGTGCCCGTACCGCAAACCGACACAGGTAGGCGGGATGAGAATTCTAAGACGCGCGGGAGAACTCTCGTTAAGGAACTCGGCAAAATGACTCCGTAACTTCGGGAGAAGGAGTGCTCCCTGGGGTGTATGCCCGGGGGAGCCGCAGTGACTAGGCCCAAACGACTGTTTATCAAAAACACAGGTCTCTGCCAAGCCGCAAGGCGATGTATAGGGGCTGACACCTGCCCGGTGCTGGAAGGTTAAGAGGAGGCGTTATCCCTTACGGGAGAAGCGCTGAATTGAAGCCCCAGTAAACGGCGGCCGTAACTATAACGGTCCTAAGGTAGCGAAATTCCTTGTCGGGTAAGTTCCGACCCGCACGAAAGGTGCAACGATTTGGGCACTGTCTCAACGAGAGACCCGGTGAAATTATATTACCTGTGAAGATGCAGGTTACCCGCGACAGGACGGAAAGACCCCATGGAGCTTTACTGCAGCTTGATATTGGGTGTTGGAACAGCTTGTACAGGATAGGTAGGAGCCTTGGAACCCGGAGCGCCAGCTTCGGGGGAGGCATCGGTGGGATACTACCCTGGCTGTTTGAACATCCTAACCTCGGCCCGTGATCCGGGCCAGGGACAGTGTCAGGTGGGCAGTTTGACTGGGGCGGTCGCCTCCTAAACAGTAACGGAGGCGCCCAACGGTTCCCTCAGAATGGTTGGAAATCATTCGAAGAGTGCAAAGGCAGAAGGGAGCTTGACTGCGAGACATACAGGTCGAGCAGGGACGAAAGTCGGGCTTAGTGATCCGGCGGCACCGTATGGAAGGGCCGTCGCTCAACGGATAAAAGCTACCCTGGGGATAACAGGCTAATCTCTCCCAAGAGTCCACATCGACGGGGAGGTTTGGCACCTCGATGTCGGCTCGTCGCATCCTGGGGCTGAAGTAGGTCCCAAGGGTTGGGCTGTTCGCCCATTAAAGCGGCACGCGAGCTGGGTTCAGAACGTCGTGAGACAGTTCGGTCCCTATCCGTCGCGGGCGCAGGAAATTTGAGAGGAGCTGTCCTTAGTACGAGAGGACCGGGATGGACACACCGCTGGTGTACCAGTTGTTCCGCCAGGAGCATAGCTGGGTAGCTACGTGTGGACGGGATAAGTGCTGAAAGCATCTAAGCATGAAGCCCCCCTCAAGATGAGATTTCCCTTCACGCAAGTGATAAGATCCCTTCGAGATGAGAAGGTAGATAGGTCCCGGGTGGACGCGTGGCGACACGTGAAGCTGAGGGATACTAATCGATCGAGGACTTAACCAAGAACAACGGCAACACCAGGACACTGATCTTCGTGGATCGACGCGTTATCCAGTTTTGAG
>NZ_PVNS01000003.1 GCF_002993335.1 Alkalicoccus urumqiensis
GATGACACACCCTAACCTTGAAGTTTGTTCAAAACAGAAATGGACTGCGAACGCTTAATCATTCAAGAATCCCACTCTTCACACCGTAAGGTGTAGAGCTTGCCCCTTTAGGGGTGGGAGTGTCAAATGTTTGACTATGAAATGTCTGAACTTTTTCCCACTGATCATGTTTATTCGGTTGTTCGAACTCCTGAACACATGCGATCGGGCCTAATGGTGGGCTCTTCTGAAATCCTTGAAGAAGAAGGGATAACAGATAATATCTGGCCTTTTTTTAAGGTGAAACATTCTTCACTGTTAACTTGGACTAGAAATGCCGTGGATATACACATGCCAAAACAGAAAAAACCAAATCATTATGTGTATGTTACCGTAGATGAAGTCGTTGAAGTGATTGCAGATAGAGATCCGAAAGTGACCATTCAAACCAAAAAATAGATCTAAATACGATACCTCCAATTTCTGGTGCGATGACATTACACACATCACATAGTACTAAACAAGCAACATTCTCTGTAGCTGCACGAAAGGAGAAAATCAGGTACGAATAAAAATAATTTTATACGAGAAGCCATTCAATGGAGGGGTTTAAAATTATACCGTTAGTTTTTTGGAATCCTATTCCGAATCACACATTAAGCATCTCTGGAAAGCTTGGTGAATATGATGCAATGCAACTGTACTCTATAGCACAAGGACATGAGCTTCATATTGTTTTGGAAGATAATGATTATTTTTACTTGATTGATTATGAACGGCCTGAAATTCCTAATGCGGAAGGAATTGAGGGGGATGTCTATGCTGTTGTTCAAACTCCTGAGGTCATGCGATTTGATATAAAAAGCACTGCTGATGACAAGCTTAACGAAGTAGGGGTAACAGAGTACTATTGGCCTTTCTTTAAAATGGAGGATTCTTCCTTACTGGCATGGACCAGGGAGGCAGTGGGAATCTTTCTGCCACCAGAAAAAACGGCGTATCATCATGTGTATGTTACCGAAAGTGATATAGTTGAAGTGATTGCAGATAGAGATCCGAAAGTGACCATTCAAACCAAAAAATAGACAGCTGCACGAAAATAAAATCGTCCTCCTTCGTATTGGTTTCAGGATACGGAGGAGGACGTATTTATTGACCGTCTGCATGGATCTGCTCCAAGAACGCCTCCACTTCTTCGAGTCCTTCACGCACACCCTCTATATAGTATGCACAATTTCAAAATCTCATCGTTTTGAAAGACAGGCTGCTGGTTTTCAAAGGTGCCGGAAGAAACCAACGCTCTTTACAAATGTATCTATTTAGACTAATGTCTAAATAGATACATTTGTAAAGGGAGGGAAGGATCATGCAGCTGGACCGGCTGGAAGCTTTTCATAAAGCGTTAGGGGATAAAAATCGGCTGCGGATTGTGGCGATACTGCAGCGCGGGGCGAGAGCCGGCGGGGAATTGGCAGAACAGCTGCAGTTAAAACACGCGACTGTTTCCCATCACCTTCATAAATTGAAAGATGTCGGCCTCGTGTACCAGCGGCGCGACCGGAATACAATTTACTATCATCTGCACGAGAGGCGGTTAGAGCAGATGGCAGTCTCTGTGACGAAGATCGGACTGCGCACGGATCCGGAGCTGTTCGTCAGTGAGGAAGAGAAAGCGGCGGTACTGCAGTCCTTTCTTCATCCGGACGGAACCGTCAAGGCGCTGCCGGCCAAACATAAAAAGCGGCTGGTCGTATTAGCCTACCTCTCCGAGCAGCTGACCGAAAAAACGTATACCGAAGCGGAAATGAATCAAGTGCTCGCCGCGTGGTATGAGGACACCGCTTCCCTGCGGCGGGAATTAATCATGAACCATTTCTTTTACCGGGAAAAGGGATATTACGAACGGAATCCAAAAGAAATGTGGGTCATTTAAGGCTGGTAAACTGCCGGCCTGCTTTTCAACAATCTATTTAGATAATTATCTAAATAGATGAAAGAGGAGGGATCGTGATGTCGATACTAAAAAGAGAAAAAGACTATGCGGCGCTGTTTTATGCAGCGCTTCTGAACGGCACCGGGCACCGCTTTTCCCAGGTAGCCATTCTCGCGGCCGTTTATCTCTATTCAGAATCCGGAACAGCTGTCGGCCTGCTCATGGCCTGTCTCGTGGTGCCGGCAGTCGCCGCCGCGCCGCTCGCCGGCGTGTTATCGACCCGGACGACCATCATCAACGTCCTGAGAGTCATCGATGCGCTCCGTGCCCCCATCGCGCTGCTGCCACTCACAGCAACAGCCGATACGATCTATCTTTATTACATCACGACCGCTGTCCTCTCGTTTGGGCAGGGCGTTTACCAGCCGCTCCGCTTTGCCGCGATTCCCGCACTGGTCGACCGGAAGCACATTCGACGGGTGAACGGCATGGAGCAGACGATGACAGGGTTAACCTTAATCGTCGGCTCGGTCAGTGCCGGCATACTGGCATTTGTGTTCGGCACCGGGCTGCTGTTTCTTCTGCACGCCCTTTTACTCGCAGCTTCATCCTGTACGCTGCTCCGCTGCCGGCCGGTGAAAACGGCGGTTGATCCCCGCGTCACGAAAGCGAAAGCGATTCCGCTGTCCTTTTTCCTGCGGATTTCCCTGATGAGAAGCCTGCTTCTTATTATGCTGCTGATGCCGCTCGCGAACGGCGTCGACAACGTCATTTTTAACTTGTTTGCCCTGGACATATTTGAAGCAGGTGATTTGGGTGTCGGCATAATGTATGGAGCACTCGGTACAGGGTTAATGCTCAGCACGCTGTTTGCCGGCATGATGAAAACCCATCTGATCACACTCGGCATCGTCACGATCGCGCTGGAAGGCGCGGGCCACCTGCTGCTGAGTACTTCCTCCATGCTCGCCGTCGGTGCTCTCACCGCCGTCGGTATCACATTCGCAGCGGGAATCAGCAATATTTGCTTTGATACGGTGATGATGAAGGCCTTTCCGGAGGATAAGCGGGGTCCGCTGTTTGCCATGCTTGCGATGATCCAGCAGGCCTCCATGGGGCTCGCGATGATTGCAGCAGGCTTTTCAGCCGAGCTTCTGACACCGCCTCAGCTCGCGGCTGGAGTCGGCGTCGTCTACCTGCTGTTTTCGGTTTTGTTTGCCGGCCTGCTTCGCAGCCTCTCCATCAAACGGTCGATGCGTCAGCTGCGTGAGCCGGCCTGATGCATCCCGCCAGCCTTCCGTCCAGATTTCCGGAATCGTGTCCAGAAATCTGGACTCCCTGCCGCACCTGCATTTTTGTAAGGGTTTTCATCCCTTTCACAAAAGTCATTCCAGAAATCTGGACAGCGCCGACACAATTTTGACACAAGCAGGCGGCACGGCGCCTTTTCCTTTCTTGGCACGCTTTTTGCATTACAGGAAGGGGGAAGGGAGCGTGACAATGTGAAACAGATATATACGTCATTTGATGAAGCAGTACAGCATATTCAGGATTATTCCACGATCATGGTCGGAGGGTTCGGGCTCGTCGGCATTCCGGAGAACCTCATTCTCGCCCTCGTCCGCTCGAACGTCCAGCACCTGACCGTCATCTCGAACAACTGCGGCGTGGACGACTGGGGGCTCGGCCTGCTTCTCGAAAACAAGCAGATCGATAAAATGATCGGCTCCTACGTCGGCGAAAACAAAGAATTCGAGCGCCAGGTGATCGCCGGGGAGCTGGAAGTCGAGCTCACCCCGCAGGGCACACTCGCCGAGCGGATCCGCGCAGGCGGCGCCGGCATTCCGGCCTTCTACACCCCGGCAGGCGTCGGCACCCCGCTCGCCGAAGGAAAGGAAGTCCGCACGTTCGACGGCAAAGACTACCTTCTCCAGACCGGGCTGAAAGCAGACGTCAGCCTCGTGCGCGCCGCAGAAGGCGACACCTACGGCAACCTGATCTACAACAAAACCGCAAGAAACTTCAACCCGATGATGGCAGCGGCAGGGGACATTACGATCGCAGAAGTGGAAGCGCTTACCGAAGCCGGCACGCTGCATCCCGATCACATCCATACCCCCGGCATCTACGTCCAGGGTCTCATTGAAGGAAAACAGGAAAAACGCATCGAACGCTACACGATCCGCGAACGCACCGCAGAAGGAGGAAACTAAACGATGGCCGTACAAAAAGACAAAGCAGCACTCCGTGAACAGATCGCCCGCCGCGCCGAACAGGAAATGGAAAGCGGCATGTACGTCAACCTGGGCATCGGCATGCCGACGATGGTCGCCAACTACATCGATCCGGACAAACAGGTCGTCCTCCAGTCCGAAAACGGCCTCATCGGCATCGGACGCTTCCCGTACGAAGACGAAGTCGACCCCGACCTCATCAACGCCGGCAAAGAAATCGTCACCGAAGCCAAAGGCGCCTCCTACTGCGACAGCGCGGAATCCTTCGCCATGATCCGCGGCGAACACCTGGATCTCGCCGTCCTCGGCGGCATGGAAGTCGCAGCCAACGGCGACCTCGCCAACTGGATGATCCCCGGCAAAATGATCAAAGGCATGGGAGGCGCCATGGACATCGTACACGGCTCCAAAAAAGTCGTCATCATCATGGACCACGTCAGCAAACACGGCGAACCCAAAATCGTCCAGGAATGCAGCCTGCCGCTCACCGGCACCGGCGTCGTCGACCGCATCATCACCGACCGCGCCGTCATCGACGTCACCGAAACCGGACTCACCCTCGTCGAAACCGCCCCCGGCTGGACGATCGACGAAATCACCGAAGCCACCGGCGCTCCGCTCGCCGTCGCAGAAAACGTCAAAGAAATGACCGTCTAAAAAGGAGAGAACCCCCATGACACAAACCGTCCTTATTACAGGAGCAGCAAGCGGCATCGGCTACGAAATCGGCGCAGCATTCGCCCGTGACGGAGCCCATGTTGTACTGAGCGACATCAACGAAACGAAGGTCCGGGAAGCGGCACAGGCCCTGCAGGAAGGTGGGCACGACGCCCTCGGTCTCGTCTGCGACGTGACGAAGGAAGCCGACATTCAAAAGACGATCGATACCGTCGTGGACACTTACGGACGTCTCGACGTTCTCGTCAACAACGCCGGCCTGCAACACGTCGCCGCGATCGAAGACTTTCCAACGGAAAAGTTCGAGCAGATGGTGCAGATCATGCTCACCGCGCCGTTTGCGGCAACAAAGCACGTCTTTCCCATCATGAAAAAGCAGGGATTCGGCCGGATTTTAAACATGGCCTCGATTAACGGCGTCATCGGCTTTGCCGGCAAAGCGGCCTACAACAGCGCGAAGCACGGCCTCGTCGGCCTGACGAAAGTGTCCGCCCTGGAAGGAGCAGAGCACGGCATCACCGTCAACGCCCTCTGCCCGGGCTACGTCGACACGCCGCTCGTCCGGAACCAGCTGAACGACCTGGCCAAAAACCGCGGCGTTTCCACAGAAAAAGTGCTCGAAGAGGTCATCTACCCGCTCGTGCCGCAGAAGCGGCTGCTCGCCGTGCAGGAGATCGCCGACTACGCACTGTTTCTCGCGAGCCCGAAAGCAAAAGGCATCACCGGACAGGCGGCCTTAATCGACGGCGGTTACACGACGCAGTAGAAAAGCAGAAATAGACCGGATGGAGCTGCCGGACGGAAGAGGCGCGGCCACCGGTGAACATACCGACAAGCACCGAAGGCAGATAGAAACGTTCGTTTTATAAAGGAGAGGTTACGATGACACACGTGTATGTACTGGAAGGGGCGCGGACGCCGTTCGGCACGTTCGGCGGGGCGCTCCGGGATGTGCGTCCGACAACGCTTGGTGTGACGGCGGCGTCGGAGGCGATGCGCAGAAGCGGCGTGGAGCCGGGGCTGGTGGATTTTACGGTAATGGGGAATGTGATTCATTCGTCGAAGAATGCGCCGTACCTGGCCCGCCATATTGCGCTGGAGAGCGGGGTGCCGGAGTCGAGTCCGGCGCTTGCGGTCAACCGGCTGTGCGGCTCGGGCATGCAGGCGGTGATTTCGTCGGCACAGTCGATTCTGCTCGGCGACGGGGGTATCGCGCTCGCCGGCGGCGTTGAGAGCATGAGTCAGGCGCCGTACGCGCTGCACGGGAGCCGGTTCGGCACGAAACTCGGTGCGCCGAAGCTTGATGACATGCTCTGGGCGGCGCTCACGGACGAGCATATCGGTGCCGGCATGGGCATCACCGGGGAGAACCTGGCGGAGAAATACGGCATTACGCGCGGGGAGCAGGACAACTACGCCGCACGGAGCCACAAGCTCGCAGCAGACGCCCGGGCGTCCGGACGCTTCCTCGAGGAGATCGCTCCGGTGGAGTATGAGACGAGAAAAGGAACGGTGCGTGTCGACGCCGATGAAGGGATCCGCGACGACACGACGGTCGAGAAACTCGCCGGATTGAAGCCTGCCTTTCAGAAGGACGGCACCGTCACCGGCGGAAACGCAAGCGGCATTAACGACGGAGCAGCAGCACTCGTACTCGCCGAGGAAGACGCGGTCGAGAAGCACGGCCTCACGCCGGGCGCGCGCATCCTGTCCTGGGCCGTCACCGGCGTTGACCCGCATATCATGGGCATCGGCCCCGCACCTGCGATCCGTCAGGCTGCGGAAAAAGCCGGCCTCGATATTTCGGATCTCGACCTGATCGAAGTAAACGAAGCCTTCGCGGCCCAGTACCTCGCCGTCGAAAAAGAGCTTCAGATCGACCGGGACAAAACGAACGTAAACGGCGGAGCCATCGCCCTCGGTCATCCGATCGGCGCAAGCGGCAGCCGCGTGCTCTACACGCTGATGAAGGAGCTCGAACACCGCGGTGCGCGGTACGGAGCGGCGTCTTTATGTATCGGAGGCGGACAGGGCATCGCCGTCATTCTGGAACGTGTGTAACACCGTGTTTCACGTGAAACAGACAGAGGGGGAATAGACATGCTAGGTATTTTTCTCGGTCTCGCGACACTGATGATCCTCGCCTATATGGGCTGGTCGATTATCTGGGTGGCGCCGATCGCAGCCGGCGTCGTCGCACTGACCGGCGGACTCGATTTACTGGAAGCGTACCGCGACACGTACATGGGCGGCTTCGTTTCATTTGCGCAGGACTGGTTCCCGGTGTTTATGCTCGGAGCCATTTTCGGAAAGCTGATGGAGGATACGGGCATGGCCCGCTCGGTCGCTGTGGCGCTGACGAAAGTAATCGGTACACAGCGCGCGATTCTCGGCGTGCTCGTCTCCGCAGCGGTACTGACGTACGGCGGGGTGAGCCTGTTCGTCGTCGTGTTTGCGGTTTATCCGCTCGCGCTGTCTCTCTTTAGAGAAGCGGACATTACGCGGAGGCTCATTCCAGCCACCGTCGCACTCGGCGCGTTCACGTTTACGATGACCGCGCTTCCCGGATCGCCGCAGATTCAGAACCTGATTCCGATTCCGTACTTTGAGACGAGCGCAACCGCAGCGCCGCTCATGGGAATCATCGCGGCCATCGTCATGAGTGTCGGCGGCTACCTGTACCTGCGCTGGCGGGAAGGAAAGCTCCGCGATGCCGGAGAGGTATTCACCGAGCCGAAGGAAAAGCAGAAGGACAGCGGTCCGGAAAGAACACCGACATTTCTTCTGTCGGTGCTGCCGCTTCTTACCGTGCTTCTCACACTGAACCTGCTCGACTGGGATATCGTCGTCGCGCTCTTATCCGGTATTATTTTGATCATGCTGTTAAACATAACGATGGTGAAACATTTCGTTCCGGCGATGAACAGCGGGGCCGGCGGCTCGGTCATTGCCATCATTAATACGAGCGCTGCCGTCGGTTTCGGTACCGTCGTCCGCGAAGTGCCCGGGTTCCAGAACCTGACCGAGCTTCTCATGGGCGTGCGCGGCAACCCGCTCATCTCGGAAGCGATCGCCGTCAACGTCCTCGCCGGTGCCACGGGCTCCGCTTCCGGCGGGATGGGCATCGCGCTGGAAGCACTCGGCGCGCAGTATTACGAGATCGCCATGAACACCGGCATCAGCCCGGAAGCGTTCCACCGCGTCGCCTCGCTTTCCTCCGGAGGCCTCGACGCGCTGCCGCACAACGGAGCCGTGCTCACACTGCTTGCGATCACCGGCATGACCCACAAGGACAGCTACAAAGACATCTTCGTCGTCGCCGTCCTCATCCCGGTCATCTCCGTCGCCGTCGTGATCCTGCTGAACACGATCGGTATTTTATAAGGGAAAGAAAGGCAGTCCTTAGCGGGCTGTCTTTTTCTATGAGGTATGGCAGGAAAGGGTGAATGTCGAAAACTTGTTGTAGATAGAGGAAAATAGCATGCATGGAGTTTTTTGGAGGGAAGGCGCTGCGTGGTACACTAGAGAAAATCGCAGCAAAGGAGTCCACTATGCAGATTACGATTATCAGCGTCGGCAAACTGAAAGAAAAATATTTAAAGCAGGGCATCGCCGAATTTGAAAAGCGGCTCTCCAGCTACTGCCGCCTGCAGCTCGTCGAAGTAAACGACGAACAGGCCCCGGAGACGATGAGCGAGAAGGAAGTGGAACAGGTCAAAGACAAAGAAGGGGAGCGCATCCTGAGCAAAGTCAAACCCGGCCAGCACGTCATCGCGCTCGATCTAGCCGGCAGACAGCGCACTTCGGAAGCCTTCGCCCGCGAGCTGGAGCAGCTCTCCATCCACGGCAAAAGCCAGATCGCCTTCATCATCGGCGGATCCAACGGTCTGAGCCAAAGCGTCCTTTCCCGCGCCGACGACCGCATCAGCTTCTCCCACATGACCTTCCCCCACCAGCTCATGAAGCTCATCCTCGTCGAGCAGGTGTACCGCGCGTTTCGGATTATGAAGGGGGAACCGTATCATAAGTAAATGAGGTTTTGGAGATGATGGGTAATTTTTAAGGATTGTTGTATTATATGAAAGGAGATAACTTGTGAGTGATCTGAAAACAATTGAATTGAAACAAATTGCATACCAAGAATTATTAATTGAAGTTCAAGAAGTATATGAAGTGTTGCATAGACTAAAGAATTCAGATGCTAAAATAACTGCCTACATTTCAACGTCTCTTATTCCTTATTTATGCTTTTTGTGTGATGGTTTAGATTATTTTCATAAAGGAACGAACAAAGTTCATTCAAATTGGTACAACGATATAAAAGGAAACTCTGTACAAAAATTAGTTAAAGAAAATCGTAGTGCTCTAAAGCTATACTCAGATTACAAAAAAAATAAAGTTATTCCAAAATTAGAAGATGACACAGATCTTTTTAATGAATTATTAATTGGCAATTATAATTTAATTCAAAAAGCAATTATAAAATCATTTGGGCAACATGATTTAGGAATTTATTCATTTAGAAATATAGATTATGCCAATACTTACCAGCTGTTTAAAAATTTAAACACTCTGTATTTTGATAATGAAATTATTGACTCTGTAATAAAAGAGTTTGGCAGGATTCTTGCAAATTATATTTCCAAAGCAAGTATCTATCCAGTAAGCAAGTCTCCACATCAAATTTTTTCTTTTACAGATAATTTTACTCACCAAGACGTTTACTTTAAGGACTCTAAGCGTTTTAATGCTTTTAATAATAAAGAAGATAAATATTGGCAACTATTTTTATATAATTATTACTGTCAAAATAATTTCATTAGAGACATTTTGCCGGTGGTATTAGGAGTCCGTAGAAATTTCTACTATCGAATGAAATTTTGTTCCTATCTATTGTCAATAAAGGGGTTGGATTTATTGTTAAAGAAAGTACCAAAAATTACAGAAGAACACCCTAGTATTATCGAATTAATTAATGCTAGGGAAACTATTGTTCCAATAAATTCTGATTTAAGAAATAACCTTTTCCATTATGGTATTGCAAACATTCCATATGAATCATTTGACGAAAACAAAAATCTATTAACTCAAATAGTAGAGTATTCAGTCATGAGACCTTTTGAAGAATTCGATAATTTAGTCGATCAAGAATTAGATAAATACCAAAAATTAATAAGTGAAATTCTATTTAGATTTTCCTAACCTCTATCGATGGTATAGTAAGGGTGCTTACGGTAGCGGAAGCACCCTTACTAATGAAAAAATGTGCGTACTACGTATCGAGTAATGGCGGACTTGGTTCGGTGGAGGCTGTAGATACATAGAAGCGATGGCTTATACATGCTATAGGCTGCCGTCGAGAAATGCGTTCCATTTTAGCCGCGTTGCTCGTTCCACGCTGCCTGCTGCGGCGCAGAGTCCGAGGCCGATGTTCGTCCACATGGGCAGATGAATGGGGGAGTCGAAGGTTCCGAAGTGTTTAGCTGCGGAGGGAATCTGTGTAACGGATTCGATCACTTGAGGGACAGCGAATACGATTGGGAGGAGAACCATCCCTAACGAAACCACTCCGATCCACCGGCTTAGCGTCGGATGCTCTCGGTCAAGGCGGGCACGCCGGCCTTCAGCAGAACGTGGATCCGGGATAAGTGGCTGCACCGTTCCTTCATCCGTGACGAGGTGACAGCGCTTGAGCCCAAAAAGGCTGGAAGCAACCTCGATCCTGCCTCCTGCCAAGGGAAATGAGGCCGGGAGTCTGGATACTGCGTAATGTTTGCCGTCGAGGTATAGGTGGGCCTTTCCTTTACCATCATTGGAGAAAAACTGCTGCCAATAGGATACGTCAACAGCTAACACCATTTGCTGACCCATCTCGTTTGTCAACGGCAGGTAAAATAGGGCGCGGGAGAACGGCTGCCACCAGCGGAACTTCTTCAGCGGTCGTCCGTTCCCGGCTTTATATTTTCTTTTCTGTGTGAACATTTCCTTCCCACCTTTCAGTATGATGCTGCTGCGGTCATTCGCTGCCTGACCTTCTTCGTTTGTTGCTTTTCCTGCATGTAAAGGATTTCTTTATGACAGAAGAATAAATCTCCTTGTTAGTTTAAAAGGAACGTATGATTACAGCATTAACTGGAGAGTGAAAAGAAGAAAGATTGGAGTGAATGGAGCTGTGTGCCTGTGAAGGCTTCATATCAACGGTCAACATATTGCAGAACGTATGTTCCTTTTTGTGTGCTTCCTCGAGCAAGCGGATGGAAAAGAATTTGATTCATTCTGGAGTGATTTGAATGGCAGAGCAGCCCGTCCTTTCCATACAAAACCTAAGTAAAATCGATAGAGATAAGGTATGGTTTCATCCCTTCAGCTTCCAGCTGAATCAGGGGGAAGTAGCCGCTGTCCAATGCGACCATATAGTAGGAAAAGTATTACTTGGCATCTTAACCGGACAGGACGCTGGTTCAGGGACCGTTTTTTATTTTGGTCAAACGGACTCCCTCCCTTCGCGCTGGAAGCAGTACAGTCACCGAATTGGATTGGTGCAGCATGAGGAAGGGATTTATGATCGGTTAACCCCTTATGAATATTTGAAATTTTACCAGCGTCTGTACGGCCAAAAGACAGATATTGAGGCATGGTTACATAAAATCAATTTGTTCGGTAAAAAGGCGCAAAGAATTAAAATGCTGACGTTTTCAGAAAGAAAGCGTCTGTCGTTTGTCAGGGCCCTTCTTCACCACCCTGATCTGGTAATTTTGGAAGAGCCGGACCAGAATATTGACTTAGAGAGCAAGGTGATCCTCCGGAGTTTAATTCATGCGTACAAAGCAAAAGGGGGAGCTGCTTTCATTCTTACGAGTAATATGGAGAGCGCCATCCTTATTACGAATGATGTATACCGTTTACATGAAGATGGATTAAAGAAAATGGATGTACAGGAGTCGGAAGAGCAGGAGGAAGTCGAAGAACAGGATGACATGAACCAGTCGGAGCCTGAAGCGAGCTCCCAGGTTCATTTGGAAAGAATTCCAGCGAAGGTAAAAGAAAAAATCATCCTGTTTGATCCTACAGAGATCGACTATGTGGAAAGCGTGGATGGCACGGTGCAGCTGCACGTGAAAGGAGGATCCTTTCCGTGTACAATTACGCTGCAGCACTTAACGGAGAGACTGGAGCCATTCGGGTTCTTCCGCTGCCACCGCTCCTATATTGTGAATCTGCAGAAGGTGAGGGAAGTAATGACCTGGACGCGAAACAGCTACAGCTTAATTCTCGACGACACGAATAAAAGCAACATCCCATTATCCAAAGGAAAGCTGCAGGATCTAAAGGATGTATTGCGGATGTAAACAACTATTTCCCGGGAAATAATAGCGAATGATTCTTTGGAAAACCGGTCTGGTGCGTCAATTTCTCGTTCTGTTCACAGGCTTATAGCTCCATTCATCCCATTATCTACTCTTTCTATGCTTGATTTAATGCTGTTATCATCAGCTCCTTTTAGACTGAAGGTAGTCATTTGCGAAAGCAGGAAAGGGGAAATAATGATGAGCGAGATTATTGAAGTGTCGAATGTTCGTAAAGATTTTGACGGGAAGCGGGCGCTGGATGATTTGTCGTTTTCTATTCAGGCGGGAGAGACCTTTGGGTTTTTAGGGCCAAGCGGCTCAGGAAAAACGACCACCATTAAGCTGCTGACAGCTCAAGAAGGTTACCAGTCTGGAAGCGTCCAAGTGTTTGGAAATGCTGTAGAAGCTCTAAAGGATCCAAAGCAGATGAAGCGGATTGGCGTACTGACAGATAACACCGGCCTGTATGAACGCTTAACGGTAGATGCCAATTTAAAATTATATTGTAATCTGTACGGCTTGTCCTATAGCCGTATTGCTGAAGTGCTGCATGAAGTCGGGTTAACGGGAGAAGAATCGAAGGTGGTCAGTAAGCTGTCGAAGGGGATGAAGCAGCGGGTGACTCTGGCCCGGACCATCCTGCATAAACCCGAATTGTTATTTCTGGATGAACCTACGTCTGCTCTGGACCCGGTCAGCACCGAACGGATTCACTGTATACTGCGTACGTTAAACGAAGAAGGGACCACCGTTTTCCTAACGACCCATGACATGTATGAAGCGGAAAGAATCTGTGATCGTGTCGCTTTTTTAAATAAAGGAAAAATTCAGCTGCAGGGGCCGCCGCGGACACTGCGGGTCAATCATTCGGACTCTTCCATCCTTCTTTTACTGAAGGATGGAAGGGAACAGCTTGTCGGTCAGAATCCCGAAGGAGCAGAGCGCATTCGGGAAGTGATCGCCAGTCAGCAGCTGGCGTCGGTGCACTCCAATGAACCGACCCTGGGAGACATTTTTGCCAGAGTCACAGGAAAGGAGCTGTTCTAATGACTTCGATCAGACGCATCCAGGCCGTATTTATGAAGGATTATCGTGATCTGCTGAAAAATGCGTATATGCTCTCGACGGCAATCGTGCCGCTGTTCTTTGCTTTCATGTTAAACCAGGAAGGAGAAATCGAAACAACAGCTGCCTTTTTACCCATCATCCTGTCGATGGTAATCGTTGGTTCCTTCATTCAAGCAGGAGTCATTGCGGAAGAAAAAGAAAAGAACACCTTGAGGGGGCTGCTTCTTTCTCCATTAAACACCACGGAAATTTTTATTGGAAAAAGTTTACTTTCAACGGTTCTCAGTATTATGATGATTGTGGCGGTCATTTTCATCGGGAACATCTCTATGCCAGATCAAACGCTCCTTGCAGCTGCAGCGACACTAATAAGTCTCGCGGTATTTATCAGTCTCGGGACCATCGTTGGTCTTGTTTCCCGAACAGTCATGGAAACGTCGGTTATTGGCATCCCTGTTTTATTTATTTTCGGTATGGGAGAGATCATTCAAACGATGATTGAATCCGAACTGGTCATTGACGTGATGGGCTATCTGCCGGATCAACAATATGGCCAGCTGCTTCTAAACCTAAGGGAAGGCCAGGCCGTTGGGGAACCTTTCTTCGTATTATCAATGTGGGTCGTGGTAAGTGTAGGATTGACCATCCTTATATATAAAAAACGCCGGTTTGATTAATGATACCGGCTTCGATCCCATGCTGCAGCCGGGCCCCAGCTCTCCGGCTGCATTTACTTTTCTTTCCTGCAATTGTATAGTAAGTGTGTTTACGACTACGGAAAACGGGGTGAGGATGTGCGAATCTTACTGGTGGAGGATGACCGGACGATTGCGTCGGGGCTGCAGTATTCGCTGGAGCAGGAGGGCTTTTCGGTGGTGCTGTGTGCCGACGCGGCGTCGGCGCAGGAGGTGATCCGCGGGGAGCTTGGTTCGATTGATTTGTGTCTTCTGGATTTGTCGCTGCCGGATGGGAGCGGCTATGATCTGTGCCGTATGATTAAAGCAGCGGGGGATACGCCGGTGATGTTTCTGACAGCGGTCGACGAGGAAGTGAACGTCGTTATGGGGCTCGATATGGGAGCGGACGACTACATCACGAAGCCGTTCCGCGTGCGCGAGCTGATCTCCCGCATCCGCATGGTGCTCCGCCGCTATCAAAAACAGCCGCAGCATGTCATTCAGCTGAAGCACGTGACGGTACATACACTCGAAGGGAACGTCTACAAACACGGCGTGGAAGTGGATATGACGGCGCTGGAATACCGGCTGCTCCTCATTTTTGCAAATCATGTCGGCCAGGTGCTGACGCGGGCGCAGCTGCTGGAGCGCATCTGGGATGTGGCGGGGGATTTTGTGAATGACAACACGCTCACCGTCTACATGAAGCGCCTCCGGGAGAAGCTTGAGGAGAATCCGCACAAGCCGGAGATTATTAAAACGGTCCGCGGCATCGGCTACAAGGTGGACGGCTGATATGCTCCGCAACCGGGAAATCCGCCTGCTGCTTCTCGTGATGATCGGCATCAGCGCCGCAGCGTCGGTCCTCGCTCTGCTGCTGCCTGCTGCGGCGCCGGTCCTCGTTCCGGTACTTGCCGTCCTTTTGATCGGCGCGTCGCTGTTCTTTACGTTCCGGCGGTACAAGAAGCTGGAGACGCTGTCCGGCTATTTGAAAAAAATCAGCGCGGGCGACGTGTCGCTCGACGTGCGGGATAACGAAGAGGGCGAACTGAGCATTTTGAAAAACGACATATATAAAGTGACATCGATGCTCGCCGAGGAGCGTTCGGGGCTGAAACAGGACAAAACGGCGCTGACCGAAGCGATCTCGGACATTTCACATCAGCTGAAAACGCCGGTGACGTCAATGGTGATTATGGCGGATCTTCTCCGCGCGCCGGAGCTTTCCGAGGAGAAGCGGCGGGAGTTTACGAACAACATTTCCGTGCAGCTGGAGCGGATCGAATGGCTCGTCTCGGCGCTGTTGAAGCTGTCTAAAATCGACGCCGGCTCGATTCAGTTTAAAAAGGAGACCGTACTGCTCAAGGACCTGATTGCCAAGGCGCTCGAGCCGCTGGCTATTCCGGCTGAGCTGAAGGAGCAGTCGCTTCTCGTCCACGGAGAGGACGGCGCTTCGTTTCAGGGCGACGTGAACTGGACGGCGGAAGCGCTGATGAACATCGTGAAAAACGGCGTCGAGCATACGCCGGCAGGCGGGACGATTTCAGTGACCGCCGCAGAAAATGCCCTCTACTCGGAAATCGTCATTCAGGACAGCGGGGACGGCATCCCGAAAGAGGATCTCCCGTATATCTTCCAGCGGTTTTACAAAGGCCGCCATACCGGGGAGGACAGCGTCGGCATCGGGCTGGCGCTTGCCGAGCGGATCATTACCGGCCAGCAGGGGAATATCGACGTAAAAAGCCGGCCGGGGGAAGGGACGACGTTCCGCATCACGTTTCATAAGCACGTGTTTTAACAAGACGCCGGGTGACAATATTGTCACTTTGGAGTCACCGGATCGTCATGCTGCCCGTCTATGCTGAACGTATCCTAACGCAGTGGAGGGCATCATTTATGGACATTTTACACGTAGAAAACCTGTCGAAGGTGTACGGCAGCGGCGATACCGCCGTCAAGGCGCTCGACAACATCTCTTTCAGCATCAAAAAAGGCGAATTCACCGCTATTATCGGGCCGTCCGGCTCGGGAAAATCGACGCTGCTTCACCTTCTCGGCGGCGTCGACCGTCCGACATCAGGAAAGGTCATCGTCGATCAGACGGACATTTACAGCCTGGACGAAACCCAGCTCGCCATTTTCCGGCGCCGGCAGATCGGGCTCATTTACCAGTTTTACAACCTGATCCCGATTTTGACGGTGAAGGAGAACATGACGCTTCCGGTGCTTCTGGACCAGCATGAGGTGGAAGAAAAGCACCTGCAGGACATCATCACCGCGCTCGGGCTCCAGGACCGGCTCGACCACCTGCCGAACCAGCTCTCCGGCGGCCAGCAGCAGCGCGTCTCGATCGGACGGGCGCTCATCAGCCATCCGACGGTCATGCTTGCCGATGAGCCGACCGGCAACCTCGACAGCAGAAACAGCCACGAAATTATGGACCTGTTGAAGATGTTTAACAAAACCTTCAACCAGACGCTCGTCGTCATTACCCATGACGAGCAGATTGCGCTGCAGGCGGACCGCGTCATCGCGATTGAAGACGGCGTGATTGCCAAAGATGAGGTTCTCCGGCCATGAATATCATCAACCAGCTGACGCTCCGTCACTTAAAGCAGAACCGGCGGCGGACGCTCGTCACCATTTTCGGTACAATCATTTCCGCGGCCATGATCACTGCTGTAGCCACGCTCATCATCTCGTTTATCGACCTGCTCGAGCGCCAGCACATTCATGACCACGGCGAGTGGCACGTGCAGTACGCAGACATCCAGGCGCATCAGGCCGAGGCGGTCCGCAGCGATGAGGCAACGGACGAACTGATCCTCTCGCGCGACCGCGGCTATGCAGTGTTCGAAGCGAGCACGAACCGCTACAAGCCGTATGTTTTCGTCCGTGAGCTGAATGAGAGCGGGCTCGACCGGATGCCGCTTTCCGTCCAGGAGGGGAGGCTCCCGGAAGCGCCCGGGGAAATCGTCCTCTCCGAAGAAGTCATGAAGGCGGAAGAAGCATACGCCATTGGCGGAACAGCCTCCTTCGACGTCGGCCGGCGCGTGCTGCTCGATGAGCCGGACACGCCGGCTGATCAGGAGATGGGACTGCACGTCGTAGACGATGAGCGGAGAGAGGAGATCCGCGGCACCAGGGAAGAAATGTACACCATCGTCGGCGTCATCGACCGCCCGCTGTGGGAGCCGTCCTGGTCGCCGGGGTATACCGCGGTGACGTACATGGATGACAACTCTCTCGCCGGAACCGGCGCCGTGAACGGGCTCGTGCTGTTAAACGACGTGGACCGGTCGCTGTATGACCATGCCTACGAGGTGGCCGACGAAGCGAACATCAATCCGGAGACGGTGAGCTTCAATCAGGAGCTGCTCCGCTTTATGGGAGTTTCGAACAACGAAAACATCCAGACGACGATGTATTCCCTGGCAGCTATCATTATGGGGATCATTCTCTTCGGCTCCGTGGCGCTTATTTACAACGCATTTGCCATTTCCGTTTCCGAACGTGCGCGGCATCTCGGCATGCTCGCAAGCGTCGGCGCGACGAAAAAACAGAAGCGCAACTCGGTGTTTTTCGAAGGAGCAGTCATCGGTCTGATCAGCATTCCGATCGGCGTGATTTCAGGGATCGGCGGCATGGCCGTGACGTTCTGGTTTGTGAACCGGCTTCTGAGCGAAGCGCTGAATGTCTCCGTGCCGCTTCTCGTCCGCGTCACACCGGGCATGCTGCTGACGGCGGCTGGGATTTCGGCACTGACGATTTTCATCTCCACGTACCTGCCGGCGCGGAAAGCGTCGAAAATAGCAGCGATCGATGCGATCCGGCAGACGAACGAGGTGAAATTGACGACAAAACAGGTTCGCAGCTCCCCGTTGACGCGCAGGCTGTTCGGCTTTGAAGGCGAGATTGGATTAAAGAACATGAAACGGAACAAACGAAAGTACCGGGTGACGGTGTTTTCGCTCGTCGTCAGTATCATTCTGTTCCTGTCTGTCTCCTCCTTTACCGATGCGCTCACAAAATCGATGACGCTCTCGCAGGAGGAGCTGAACTATGATATTCAGGTCAGTCTGAATGACGCGGACGAGGATTTCACCGAAGCGGTCACGTCGCTCGAGGAAGTGACGAGTGCGGCGGTCGTGAACGAAACCTTCTACTCTGCGATGGTGGAGGAGGAGCATCTGGCAGCGCCGCTTCAGGAGCAGGTAAGCGAAGCGCCGGATCTGTTGGAGGATGGTCGTTTTCCCCACTTTGTCAATGTGTATGGGCTGGATGAATCGTCCCTTGCGGCGTATGCCGAAACGATCGGCGTGGACGTGGAGGCGCTCGCTCCGGGGGAGGACCTCCCGGCGGTACTCATCGATACGATGGTATATGAGACGGGGACACCGACGCGGCGCGTGGAGGCGGCACCGATCCAGGCGTCGGTGGGCCGCACGCTGGAGCTGTACGCGGAGGACATGGAGACCGGTGACAGGCTGCCGGCAGGAGAGGTGACGATGGCGGCGCTGACCGGGGAGCTGCCGACCGGGGTGATGACCGGCGGGCCCGGCCAGCTGGCGCTGATCGTGTCCGAGGAGGTGTTCGAGGACTTGACGGTGGAGGAAAGCGTTGAGACGACGTCGTATTTGTACGTGGAGAGCACGGATCCAGAGAAGACGCAGGAGGACATCGAGGCGCTGTCGGACTCGTACCTGTCGATCTACAACGTGCATACGTCGCGCGAAGGGCAGGAGCAGCTCGTCCTCCTCGTCCAGGTGTTCACGTACGGCTTCATTGCACTGATTACGCTCATTTCTGTGGCGAATATTTTCAACACGATTTCGACGAGCATTGCGCTGAGAAAACGGGAATTTGCGATGCTGCAGTCGATCGGCATGACGCCGGCGTCGTTCCGGAAGATGATCCACTACGAGAGCATTTTCTACGGATTGAAGGCGCTGCTATACGGCCTTCCGGTCAGCATCGGCATCATGTATCTCATCCACCAGTCGGTGAACACGACGTTTGTTTACAGCTTTACCCTGCCGTGGCTGAGCATGCTCTACGCAGCGGCTGCCGTGTTCGCCGTCGTCGGCGCATCGATGCTGTATGCCACCGCGAAGATCAAGAAGGAAAATATTATCGACACGTTGAAGCAGGAGAATATTTAACCGCAGGAAGCGCCTCTTTTTTCGGAAAGGGGCGTTTTTTCGCTGCAGTCAGCTGAGGCCCTGCACCCAGCAGGCGGTTGTTGTCATTGGCAGAAGCCGACCACTCATACAGAAAGCCCTCACCAAAAATGGTAAGGGCTTCTTTTTCTTCTGGTTGTCCCAGCCTGTTGTTATTATAACGATACTTTATCATTCGTATCCGTTGGATGCTCTCCAATGGAAAAGGTCGTGTGCAGTACGTTAGCAATGGCTAATAATGTGGAGACTTGAGGGACGGTGATCCCCGCTTCAATCCGGCCGATCGTTGATTTAGGTTTGCCAATCGCATCGGCGAGTGCCTGCTGCGACAACCCTTGTTGCTGCCGTTTCGTTTTGATGGCTGCTGCCAGCGCTGCTTCCTGCTTTAACCGATCAATATGCGCTTTTCCTACAACTTGTTCATAGTTGTTGAATGCATGACTCATGGATATCTTCTCCTCTATTTTAAAGGCCACTGTAATCTTTTTACATTTGTTCCGCAGTTATTATATTTATATGATAGCACATAAGCTATCACAAAGGAGAGTATTATGGTGATAGATATTCGTGTCAGGAGACCATATCTGCCGGAGCAGGGATTGGTTTTGGAGCAGAGGGCCGCCGGGATGGACTGCCGTGCGGCGTGTGCAGACCGCCACAGCATTTTCTAACGTTACCACGGCCAGTCTGGAGACCGCAGCAGATTCTTTTTGCACCCGACCGGCAGGAGAGACTGATCAATAAGTTTATAAACAATAATAAATTTAAATAAAAACCGGTATATTGAAGAATATATGTACCGATAAAGGAAAAAAAGAGAAAAAATTTTATTTGAAATAATAAAATACAGTGTATAATTTAAAAAAAGCTGTTTTTTTAAATGGAGGTGGTGAAAAAGGATGGAATATGAGCGGTTATCGAAGGTTTTTTATAAAAAAGGGAACGAGGCTTATCAGGAAGAAATAAAGAAACGCAGAGAAAACTATGGAAGTTTTGACACAGGGCTGAAAATAAGAGGCTTTCGAAAAGGGAAAAAAATGCCGGAGTCCTATGGGTTGTTTTACGTCAATGTCCCTTCATTAATGATATTGAATAACCGAGTACTCTTAAACAGCTCCAACATAACTTCCCTCATTGCCCGTCTGCCTGCTTTTGTAGTGGAGCCTTACTTTCATAAGTTGATTGTCAACGAAGCGCAGAGTAATAATGCGGTCGAAGGCGTGCGCAGCACGAAGAACGAACTGAAAGAGGCGCTCACCGATGTCCTTCAATCTGAAGCGAAGCGCAGGCGGTTTAACGGCTTGATGAAGACGTATTTGTTCATTGACACGATCAAGCCATTTAGGGAAGCTCGTGATTTCCGCAGTCTCTATGATGAGCTGGTTTCTGGAGAAATCGAAAGCGGGGACGAACCGGATGGTGTTCTCTTTCGGAATGGGTATGTAGAAGTAAACGATGGAACGAAAACCACACACATCGGCCTTCTTTCGGAAGTTGAAATTATGGAGGGGCTGAACTCCCTCATTCAATTTTTAGAAGATGACAGGCAGCCGGAACTTTACCGCTTTATGGCAGCTCACTACTATTATGAATATATCCACCCTTTTTATGATGGCAATGGAAGGACTGGAAGGCTTCTGGTTGGAAGTTATGTATCCAAGTATTTGGAGAAGTATTCTGCCGTCGTGTTTTCCTATATGGTGAACAAAAATAAATCGACGTATTATAAAGCGCTGGAAACCATACCGGACCCGTTGAACCAGGGGGAAATAACCTTTTATCTGATGGACATGCTGCAGCTGCTGGCACAGGGACAGGAAGAAGTAATCGACGATTTAGAGATGAACGCAGCGAAAATGGAGCGTATTGAGGCGTTTTTTCAAAGCGGGGGCGGGCCGGAAAAGAAAGAGGAAGCCGAGCTTCTGCGTCTGATGACATACATGCATGTGTTTGTAGAAGAAGATGAACCGCATACGTTGAAGTCCTTAATGAACCTCTCCGGCCACTCCCGTTACAAAGTAGAGCAGGCGGCCAGCCGTCTCGAAGCGGAGGGGGCCGTTCATCTTACGAATCACCGGCCGAAATCGTATCGAGTGTCAGAAACCTGGCTTAACCAGGTGTTTGAATCTGAAAAAACGGACATCAACCACGTATAATAGTTACTTCACTGGAGGCGGTATAGATGACAGATGCATCCGCGCAGTCGTTAGGGAGGACGATGAAACGATGCCGCTGCGTGAAACACACCTCCGGATCGTCCCCCCGAAAAAGTGCGTAAGAATCACTCACACGTGACGATTACATGTATTTTCAATCATGACAACAAAAAAAGAAGCGGCGGCAGCCGCTTCCTTTTTATCAAGCAATACTATGCTTTTTTCTTACCGGCTACAGCTTTCATCACGAATGAAACAATAAGAATCAAGATGATAGCACCTAATATACCGCCGACAATACTAATACCGCCGACTGACGGTCCAATATCCAACCCGAGCGAGTTACCGATCGATGCACCGACAAGACCGGCAATAATATTACCAATAATACCAAGAGGCATATCTTTACCAAGAACCACTCCAGCAAGCCATCCAATAATACCTCCAACAATCAACGTAATAATCCAACCCATTTGATGACCTCCTATCGAAAAGTTTTAAAGTGAAAAGAATGAACGGTCTTCCCTACCTCAGCTGAGAAAATTTTAATCATTGACCTATCATTTTTCATCTTTACTTGTATATTCCATTTCATGAAAGAAAATAAACCTTTTCATTCGGGAAATGACCAACCTGTATTTACCGCAGGCCGAACCCGCCCGGCGCTGACACAAAAAAGCTGCCTGCCGGCAATGAACCGGCAGGCAGCTTGTCATTTCTCGTTAGTTGGAGTAGGCAAACCCTTTTTCTTCCTGAAAGCCGTTCGCTTTCTCGAATTCGTCGAGGAGAGCCCGGACGTCGTCGGTGGATTCGGTTTCCATCAGACGGTTCCGGAGCTCGCCGGCGCCGCGGAAGCCGCGCACGTAAATTTTGAAAAAGCGGCGGAGCGGCTTAAAGAGACGCGGCTCCAGCTCTTCGGAGTACTTGTCGTGCAGATCGAGCTGCAGCCGCAGCAGATCGAGCAGTTCGGCACTCGTATGCTCTTTCTTTTCCGTTTCAAACGCAAACGGATTGTGGAAAATGCCGCGTCCGATCATGACGCCGTCGATGCCGTACTTTTCCGCAAGCGCTTCGCCCTGCTGCCGGTCTTCAATATCGCCGTTGATCGTGAGAAGCGTCTCTGGAGCGACCTCGTCGCGGAGCTTTTTGATTTCCGGAATCAGCTCCCAGTGCGCCGGCACATTGCTCATCTCTTTTTTCGTCCGCAGGTGGATCGACAGGTTCGTAATGTCCTGCTCAAGCAGATGCTTCAGCCAGTCGTGCCATTCCTCAACGTACGTATAGCCGAGGCGCGTTTTCACACTGACCGGCAGGCCGCCCGCTTTCGCCGCCTGAATGATCTCGGCCGCGGTTTTTGGATGGCGGATCAGGCCGGAGCCCTTGCCGTTTGCGGCCACATTCTGCACCGGGCATCCCATGTTAATGTCGACGCCGCGGTAGCCCATTTCCGCCATGCCGATGCTCATCTGCCGGAAATATTCCGGCTTGTCGCCCCAGATGTGTGCAACGATCGGCTGCTCATCCTCAGTGAACGTGAGCCGCCCCTTCACGCTGTCCTTGCCGCGCGGGTGACAGTAGCTCTCGGAATTGGTAAACTCAGTAAAAAACACATCCGGCCGCGCCGCCTCGCTGACAACGTGACGAAACACGACATCCGTCACCGCCTCCATCGGAGCAAGCACAAAAAACGGCCGCGGCAGCTCATGCCAGAAATTCTCTTTCATCTCTATCGGAACCCTTTCTTTTTAAAAAATAAGCAGTGCGTATCTTTATATACTTTAGTAGGATTCGCCCAAAAGTGCAAGTAGCAGGGAGGAAGAAACATGACACGTGCAGACGAGAAACACATCCGGAGACTCGCCCCGGAGGAATGGGAGCTGTGTGCCCCCATACGAAAAGGCGGGGAAAACGACGAGCTGGATGCGTGGTTTTTTCAAGAGCTTCTCACCGGCAACCGGTACACCTTTGTCTATGTCGAGGAAGGTCGTTTTCTCGGGGAGGTGTCGCTTGTGTTCCGTCACGAGGATCCGGCGTATGCGATTGCGGGGAAACGGGTGTATGTGTCGCGGATGATCGTGAGGGAGGACTGCCGCGGCCGGGGGATCGGCGGGGCGCTGCTCCGGTTTGTGACCGCGTATGCCGACTCGCTCGGGTACACAGAGATGGCGCTCGGTGTGGATACGGCGAACACGGCTGCGCGGGCACTGTACGAAAAGCACGGGTTTACGACGGTGCTGTTCCGCGGGGAGGATGAGGCCGGAGAATATGAGAAACGGTTGAAGCGGATTTAAAAAACAGCTGGAAGCATCGTATCTGCTTCCAGCTGTTTTTGATTAGGATGCTTCGTTGGTTTTTTTCAGTCTGTCGAGGAGGTCTTCAAGTTTCGGGTCGCCGATATAGTTGTCGATGGCAATGATCTCATGATCTTTAAAGGACATCTCGGTCCGGTCGACGAGGTTTTTGTGTACGACGATAATGTCGGAATCCGTCGGTACGTCTTCGATCCGGTAGTGCTTTACTTCGATGCCGTCGATGTTCTGCTTGGATAGCTTTTTACGGAACGTTGTTGCACCGAGTGCACTGCTTCCGGCACCGGCATCACAGGCAAAGGAAATTTTGCTTACTTCTTTCGCTGGTGCTGCTTCTTCAGAAGCAAACGCCTGCTTTCCTTCTGCTTTCATGGACTTCGATTTTTCGATCGATTCATTCAGTGCGTCATCGTCCTGATCGGAGCGGCGGTCCAGCTTCAGGATGATGGACGTGACGATGAACGAAACGATGGTAGCAACAAGGACACCGGCGATGATACCGATAAAGCTTCCGCGAGGTGTCAGTGCCAGGTAAGCAAAGATGGAGCCCGGGCTTGGTCCTGCAACCAGACCTGCATCAAACAGCTGGAACGTGGCAATACCGGACATACCGCCTGCGATGACACCAAGAATGGTCAGCGGCTTCATCAGGACGTACGGGAAATACAGCTCGTGAATCCCGCCGAAGAAATGGATGACAATCGCACCGGGAGCAGTTCTCCGCGCGATTTTGTTTCCGAAAAATGTATAGGCGAGAAGCAGTCCGAGACCCGGTCCCGGGTTGGAAGCGACGGTGAAGTAAATCGACTTTCCTGCATTCACCGACTCCTGCAGGCCGAGCGGGTAGTAGATCCCCTGGTCGATCACGTTGTTTAAGAAAAGTACTTTTGCCGGTTCGTTGATTAACGAGAGAAGCGGCAGGAATCCGGTCGCAACCAGTGCTTCAATAGCCACTGTTACACCGCCGTTGGCTGCTTCGATGACCGGTCCGATCACTGTGTAGGAAAGCAGCATCAGGAAGAAGCCTAAGATCCCGATGGAAAAGTTGTTGATGATCATCTCAAACCCTGCTGGAATTTTATGTTCGATCAGGCTGTCGAACTTTTTAATCAGCAGGCCGCCCAGTGGACCGATAATCATGGCTCCGAGGAACATGGGAATATCTGCGCCGATAATCAGCCCCATCGCACCGATGGAACCCATGACAGCTCCCCGCTGTCCGCCGACCATCCGTCCGCCGGTATAAGCGAGCAGAAGGGGCAGAAGATAGTCGATCGTCGGGCCGACCAGTTCAGCCATATACTCGTTCGGAATCCAGCCGGTTGGGATAAAGAGGGCGGTGACAATCCCCCAGGCAATAAAGGCACCGATATTCGGAAGGACCATATTCGTTAAAAACCCGCCGAATGCCTGAACTTTCGCCCGTGCCGACGACTTTGGTGCGGAAGTTTCCGCCTGCGCTAATGGTGTGGACATAGCTTTTCACCCTTTCAGGAAAGTAGTTTTTGAAACAGAGAAACGGTTATTTTGTAAGCGGTTAAATTATTTTCTACGCTGAAGTTACTCAGCGCTGTCAATAATCCGGAGAACCTCGTCTTTCGTTTGGGCATTCTCCAGCTCTTCCCGAATTTCTTCGTCGGCCAGAACCGAAGCCAGATCGGAAATGAGTTCTAAATGACCCGAGCTGTCTGTGGCAGCCAGCACCATGACGATCTTGACTTCTTTCTCTTCGGGGTAAGCAACGGGTTTCTCCAGCTTCAGAAGAGACATACCGTTTTCCAGAACGCCGCCCTTATTCTGCGCGTGCGGCATGGCGATGCCCGGAACGATAATCACATAAGGTCCGAATTCGTGGATGTTGGAAATCATATCGTCCACGTAGCTGTCGTTAATGTTTTCTTTGGCAAGCAGCGGTGCGGCTGCGATGTGGATGGATTCCTCCCAGGAGGAAACGGTGTCCTTAAATTGAATGGTTTCTTCTAAATATGCGCTCAGCATCGTGATTCATCCTTTCTTCAGGTAGCCGTTCATGCGTTTACTCAATGTCAATTCTTCGTACCGGCTGGCGAGCTGGTCGAGCAGCCGGGTATCGGTAATGCCGGTGATGTCCTCCACGGTCCGGCGGATGCCGTTTTCCGAAATCATCGTTTGAATGCGGACGGCTTCCTCGTCCTCTGCTGCGGTGAAGTGAAATCCTGCAGCGGCTGCGGTGATGAGATGGGAAACAGGAAGCTCCAGACTGTGCAGCTTCGTCATCGGAGTGACGATCCGTTCGTCCGGCCCCAGTTTCCGCATAGGAGCGCGGCCGACGCGGAATACCGAATCGCTGATGTTCGGGTTTTCAAATCGTTGGAGTGTCTTTTTAATATACCTCTCCAGCTCCGCTTCGGCGATGGGAAAAACCTCCACAAAGTAGCGGGCCGATTCATGCATGACGTCTGAGACAAACTGCCGGATATCCGGATGCGTTAATGCATCCTGAATCGTCGTATATCCGTGCAGATATCCGTAGTAGGCAGCGGCGGCATGACCCATGTTGATGATATAGAGCTTCCGTTGGATATACGGGTCCAGGTCCTCCACATAAGAGGCATCCGGAATCCGGGGAAGTCCGGTGTCGGCAATATCTTTGGTGTGAATGACCCACTCAAATGACGGTTCCACAAGCGCTGTCGTCGACTCTTCCTCTGACGTCAGTGCCAGGCGGTCGACAGCGGTGTTTGGGAAGCCGGTCTGCCCGAGAATCGCTTCCATCTCTTCTGAAGAGACCTGTTTTTCAATCTCCTTTTTTAACGTGGAGGAGGCGTACACGGCATTTTCGTTGGCTATCACGTTCAGTTTTTTGCTGCTGTCGGCGGTCCGCCTGCGAAGCCCTTCTGCCAGTACCGGTGCAATGCGCGGTAAATTCTGCACGCCGACGGAAGTCGTAATAATATCCGCCTGTTCAATGCTTTGGACCACTTCTTCTTCCTGTGTCCGGCTGTTTAATGCCGACACAGTGGAGATGGTTTCCGTCGTGCCTTCATCATCCAGGTATTTTACCTTGTAGGCCTGTTCGTCATTCAGCCGTTGAACCGCCGCCTCGTCGACATCGACAAAACAGACGCTGTAGCCGGCTTTGTGAAGCAGCAGGCCGATAAAACCCCGGCCGATGTTTCCCGCTCCAAAGTGGAGTGCCTTCATGTGTTCCGCCCCTTTCTCCTCGTTCGTTTCTTTTGATCCTATTCCAGGTTGGCGTGGTATTCCCACAGGCTCGGCATATCAATGTCCTGTTCGCGGATCAGCATCAGTGCGAGCGTATCGCCGAGAAGCAGCAGGCTCTGCTCAAACAGGCTCGTCATAGGCTGGACGGAAGGAACTTCGTTCGGCAGCTGCAGCTTCGTGCTGACGGGAATGCGGACAAATACATCCGAGTATTCTTTCATCGAGCAGTCCGGATTGGCACCGATGTGGGCTACGCGCGCCTGATATTTCTTTGCTTTCTGAGCAATGATCAGCGGGAAGGCGGACTCACCGCTTCCGGAGCCGACAATGAGCAGATCCTTTTCTGTAATGGCAGGTTCTGTAATCTGACCGACGACGTACGTTTTAATGCCGAGGTGTGCCAGACGTTTGGCGATGGCCTGCAGGGACAAAAGTACCCGGCCGACGCCGACGAAAAAGACTTTGTCTGCTTTTTTAATCTCTGCGAGCAGATCGTCGACACTTTCGCTCTCAATGTGACCGAGCGTATGAAGAATTTCTTCGGTAATCCCTTTCTGTGCTTCTGTGTAGTTCATTATCGAACGCCCTCCTTTGATTGCATGCCTTCTGCAATTTTTGCTTCCATGATCTTTTTATTCTCTCCGAGGCTGTTTCCTTTCAGAAAAAGGCTCGTGCTTCCTGCGACTAACATGTCGGCGCCGGCGGCAACGAGTTCCGGGATGGTTTCCAGCGACACCCGGCCGTCGACTTCAATCTGTGTGGAAAGACCGCGTTTCTGGATCAACTCGTGCAGGTCTTTCACTTTCTCCGCGGCATATACGACCTGCTGCTCGCTTTTCACGGTCGCAAATCCCGGGTTGATGAGCATGAGCAGCACCGTGTCGCACTGCGGCAGGATGTATTCCAGTGAAGAGAGGGGAGTGCTCGGCGTCAGTGCGACACCGGCTTTTGCTCCGCTCTGCTTGATCAGGTTCAGGTAGCGGTCCACGTGGACGCTGCTTTCTAAATGGAACGTGATCTGCTCGACGCCGATATCGAGCATTTCCTGGATAAAAAACTCGTTGTCGTTCGCCATAATATGAACATCGAAATTCATCGACGTAATTTTCCGAAGCTGTTTGACGGTATCAATACCGAGCGGCATGCTCGGGCTGAAAGCGCCATCAATAATGTCAATGTGAAGTGTGTCTAGTCCGGCGGCTTCAATTTCCCGGACGCTTTTTTCAAGGCTCAATAAATCCGAACTCATAATGGACGGTGCAATGGTAACTGCATGTTTCTGCATGTTGGTGCCTCCCTTTGCCTGTTTGAATAAATTATAATCGGTAAACATGCAGATGTAAACACTTAATTTGCACTTTTATGCCCGTTTATGCACATCAGACGTCTGTTTTTGCATGTTTTTTCTTGAATATGGTAAGATGAAGGCAAGAAAATGAAGCAGAATGAGGGTGAATCAGCCGTGCTGAAACAAGAGCGCCAGAAGAAAATACTCGATATATTAAATGAGGAACAGAAAGTAATCGCCAGAGACTTGAGCCGGCGGCTGTCTGTCTCCGAGGACACGATACGAAGAGATTTGAAGGAACTGGATAAGAACGGCCTGGTGCGGCGGGTGCACAGCGGAGCGCTGCGGATCGGTCCGCCGGTAGAAGACTTTTTTACGCGCAAAGAAGTCATGAATGAAGTGAAAATGGAGCTGGCGAAAAAAGCAGTCGAATTTGTCGAAGATGATATGGTGCTCCTAATCGATGGGGGAACGACGAACCTGCATTTCGTCAATCAGCTGCCGCTGTCATTGAAAGCGACGGTGATAACTAACAGTCCGCCGATTGCGATGGGGCTGTCGAATCATCAGGATGTCGAGGTCATCATGATTGGCGGTGCGCTGTTTAAAGAATCGATGGTAAACCTCGGTGTGGAAACGGCAGAAGCGCTGAATAACATACGTGCAGACCTCTATGTGATGGGTATCCATAAAATTGATCCGCAGATCGGCATCAGCGTGCCGAGTCTTGGGGAGGCGGCCATCAAGCGGAAAATGGCGTCGATTTCCAACGAAGTTCTGGGTATGGTCACGTCGGATAAATTGAACACTTTTTCCAGTCACATTGTGACGCCGTCGAGCTCGTTGACGTATCTCATTACAGATGCGGTGCAGCAGGATCTCGTCAGTCTCTATAACAGTCAGCACATCATGGTCGTCAACGAATAACGAAGGCAGGCCGTCCTTTCCTAGAGGGCGGCTTTTTTGTGTTATTGTGTAACCGGCGCTGTGGCGGGGGAGCAGATCACCTGCCATTGGGCTGTTTCGTTCCGGGAATTCATCACACATTTTCACATAATTAAAAAAGGGAAAAAAAGGGGATTTAGTGTGCGTATAAGGGGTATGAACAAGGGCGAAGGGTGACTTTTTAGTATTGGGGATGTGCCGTGGTGTGCGGCCGCCCTGAAAAGTATAAAAGAAAGCTTCATTAGTGGTTTCAATAAAGGAGGTATTTATGCGGTTTTTAGGTGTTGGCCTGGTGATGCTGGCGGCGATGTTCTGGGGAATCAGCGGGGGCATTGCAGATATATTAATTGAAAGAGACTGGGATCCGATGGTGATCTCCTTTTACCGAGGGGCGGTCGGTCTCTTATTCTTCATCGTCTGGTTTCTGTTGAAGCTCCGCGGAGAGCACGTCCGCTCGAGAGGACTGTACATCTGGTCCATTCTCGCCGGTATCGGTGTGGCGGGGAATTTCTCGTTTTACTTTCTCAGTATCGAGGAATCGAGTGTCGCCGTTGCGGCGACGCTGATGTATACCGCTCCGATCTTCGTGCTTCTCGTTTCCTTTATTCTGCGGATCGAGCGCTCGACCTGGTTCAAGTGGGGATGTATCGGCGGCGTTCTCGTCGGCATTTTCTTCCTGACCGGTGCATATGATTTCGGTGAGCTTTCGGTCAGTCTTATCGGCGCCGCGTTCGGTCTTGCGGCCGGTGTATCCTACGCGCTGTTTATTTTCGGTTTCAAAAACGCCTCGGTGATCGGACAGCCGCAGACGACGCTGACGATCGCGTTCCTCACGTTTTCCATCGTGTTGTTCGCCTTTATGGACCGGGGGCAGGCGCTTTCTGCGGCCACTTCCAGTGATTTCGTCTGGTTTATTCTTCTCGGGGTGATCGGTGCCGGTCTTTCCTTTATTCTGTACATGATCGGGCTGAACCGTACGACAGCGACCACTGCATCCGTCGTCGCCATGGTGGAGCCGGTCACCGCCTCGGTATTCGGCGTCGCGTTCATGGGGGACTCACTTGGTCTGATGCAGATTCTCGGTCTCGTCCTCATCCTTGCCACGGTTACACTGTTAAGTGCCAAGCAGTCCGGCTGATAACGAATATGTTTCACGTGAAACACCCAGCACGTTCCACAGCGGAGCGTGCTGTTCTCAATTTAATACGAAAACCCCGCTGTGAGCGCTTATATAACGGAACATTTCGACTATTTTCCATTCTATTGCAATCTCCTCCCCTTCTTGGCAGGATAGAGACACACAGGAAAAACATTTGTCCTTTACATGAGGACAATACAGGGGAGAGAGACAATATGAAGCTGATTATCAAGCTGCTGATCGGGATTGCAGCAGGTATTGGTATCGGCCTGTCCGGGGTGGACTGGCTGATCCGTTCGCTGGTGACGTTTACCAGCATCTTTGGAGAGTGGATTAACTTCGTCATTCCGCTCATCATTCTCTTTTTTATCGGCTCCGGGATCGCAAGTATCGGCAAAGGATCCTCGAAGCTCGTCGGGGCGACGGTCGGCACCGCGTACGTCTCCACGATTACAGCGGGTGTTCTCGCCTTCTTCGTTGCAGTGGCTGTCATGCCGTTTGTGGCAGACGGACGCAGCGCACCGGAGGAAGGAACAGCGCCGGAAGCGTTTTTCAGCTTCGAACTGGCGCCGCTCATGGATATTTTAACCGCGCTCGTGCTGGCGTTTATTTTCGGGATCGCCATTGCGGCACTGAAGCTCGACGGCTTAAAGCGTGTATTCGATGAAGGACGGACGGTTATCGAGAGGGTCATTTACACGGCCGTCATTCCGGTGCTTCCGTTTTACATCGCCGGCGTGTTCGTCGATATGGCCGCAGAAGGCACCGTGCTGCAGACGCTGCAGGTGTTCGGCGTGGTGCTCGCTGTCGCGGTGTTGACCCACTGGGTATGGCTCACGATTCAGTACACGATCGCCGGACTGGCAACGGGGCAGAACCCATTCGCATTGATTAAAACGATGCTGCCGGCCTACGTGACCGCACTCGGTACGATGAGTTCTGCAGCGACGATTCCGGTGACGCTCCGCCAGACAAAAAAGAACCGCGTGAACGATGCCGTGGCGAACTTCAGCGTGCCGCTCAGCGCAACGATCCATTTGTCCGGCAGTGTTATCACGATTGTCAGCTGTGCGGTCGCCGTCATGGCCGTGCTTGACGGCTACACCGTACCCGGCTTCTTCACGATGCTGCCGGTCATTCTGGCGCTCGGCATCATCATGGTGGCAGCACCCGGTGTTCCCGGCGGCGCGATCTTCGCCGCCCTCGGTGTACTGACCTCCATGCTCGGCTTCTCGGAGGCTGCGATGGGCATGATGATCGCCCTCTACTTTGCGCAGGACAGCTTCGGCACCGGCGCGAACGTAACCGGTGACGGCGCCATCGCCGTCCTCATGGACAAGCTCGCCGGGCGGACGCCCGAAGACCCGGCAGCCCAGGCCGTTCCCGACGAACGGCAGGCGCAGTAACGCAGGAAAAGAAAAAACGCTCCCGCAGCAGTGACCGCGGGAGCGTTTTTTTATGGTTTACCATGATGGATCATGCGCACGCGCTAGGCCGAGACTGTTTTCGCCGCCCGCCCTTGTGCACGGTATGGCTGGAATAGAAAACGGTCCGGGCAGAGGGGGCAGCGGGGCTTGGCTGCCGGTGGATGGAGAAGTTGGACTTTTCCGGTGCGTAGTGGGAAAAATGCGTGGAGAAGTTGGAATAGTTGTTGATAAAGTTGGACTTTCCGCCCCGTGTGGGAACGGGTACCTAAGTTATAGGAATGGAAGGCGGAGTTATGGGAATGGCCCCTGCCGTTATGAGACTCCAGCCCTCTGAAGTGAGACTCGGACACTGCAGGCCAGCCTGCTGCGAATGTTAAAGCAGTGCAGGATTTCATTCAATCACCGCATTTGGCAGATATATGGTAAAATTGTGGCAGGTGAATACTGATCTGGAGGGATTTGATGAGAAATTTTTTGGAAATCTACCTGATATGTCTCATCACCTGCGCTATTATCGTGGTGTTCTTTGGGGCCATCCTGCAGAACTTCTGGATGTTCGTCGCCGTTATTGCACTCGTGCTGGCCGCCGGAGTGACGGCTTTTTTCGAACAGGAATCCCGGCTTGAAGCGCTGGAGCAGAAGGTGAAGAACCTGGAGGGCGAAGAATAGAAACCGATCATCCGGCACCAGCCGTATGTTTCCCCTGATTGGATACCGCCATGATAGACTAAAGAAGAATGAAAACGAAGAACACTTTAGAAGCGCGATGATCGTAAAGGTCAAGGGGCGCAAAAATGGAGGAAAGCCATGCGCAAGTTTTTGAAAGTTTACGCTATGTGTCTGCTGGTCAGTATCGTGATACTGTACTTCCTGGGCTGGGCACTGCAGTTCCCCGGAGTGTTCCCTGCGGTTATTGCGCTCGTTTTCGCCATCGGTATCACCGTGGTGGACGGGCTCGAGGACCGGGTGGAGACACTGGAGCGGCAGGTGGCCAGGCTGGAGCGCGAAGTAAAAAACAACTCGGCCTGAATGGATAAGGAACGCTTCTCTGGAGAAAGGTGGTAAAGCGATGAAAAACGACGATACCAATGAATCCATCCGCAGATGGAACACCTTTGCGGAGGCATACGCAGCGGCCCATCACGAAGAGGGGGATCTTCACAAAGAAGTCCTCCTCAATCCCGTCCTTCACCGCTTTCTCGGTGATGCAGACGGGAAAGATATTCTGGACGCAGGCTGCGGAGAAGGATATTTCAGCCGGCAGCTCGCTGCAGCAGGAGCCGTCGTCACAGCGGCCGATGCGTCGTCCCGGATGCTTGCGATCGCCGGAGAACGGACGGATCCGGCAGCGCCCATTCACTACATACAGGAAAACGCGGAGACGCTCGCTTCTTTAAACAGCAGAACGTTTGATGCGGTCATCTCGAACATGGTGATGCAGGACCTCGGAGACATAGAAGAGGCCTTTGGGGCTGTCCACCGTGTGCTGAAAAACGGCGGGGCCTTTGTGTTCTCCATTCTGCATCCGTGCTTCATTTCTCCGGGCGGGGGCTGGGTGAAAAACGACGCCGGAGAAAAGCTCTACTGGAAAACGGACCGCTACTTTGAAGAAGGCGTGTACGAGCAGCCTTTCGGCACGGAGGAAAACATGCTTCTGTTTCACCGGACACTGACGACCTACATCATGACGCTTCTCCGCGCAGGCTTTACGCTGAAAGCCGTCGAGGAGCCTAAGCCGTCCCCGGCGATGCTCGAGAAATACCCCGCTTTTCAGGAAGATCTCCGCTGCGCCGATTTCATCGTATTTCATGCGGTGAAAGAAGGGCCAGCGTCTTCCTAGAACAAAAAAACGCAGCCCCCGTTGGTACTCCGGAGGCTGCGTTTTCTCTTACTGAAAGGACAGCACCATGCGTCCCTGAATCTTGCCCTGTGCCATTTCTTCGAAGACGTCCTGCACCTCATCGAGCGGGCGCATCTGCACGACGGGAACGACTTTTCCGTCGGCGCCGAACGCGAAGGCTTCTTCGAGGTCGCGCCGCGTGCCGACGAGGGAGCCGATGACTTCAATGCCGTCGAGGACGAGACGCGGAATGCTTAAATCCATCGTTTCCGACGGCAGGCCGACGGCGATGACTTTGCCGCAGGCGCGGACAGCATCTACGGCGGAGTTAAACGCCGCTTTCGACACTGCGGTTACAACCGCTGCATGCGCACCGCCGACCTGCTCCTGCAGAAGGTGATGCGCGCCGCCGTCTGTTTCCGGATTGATGATCATGTCGGCGCCGGATTCTTTGGCGAGCGCCAGCTTCTCATCGTTCAGGTCCACCGCGGCCACTTTGGCGTTAAACACGTGCTTGGCGTACTGCACGGCGAGGTTTCCGAGACCGCCGCAGCCGTAAATAACAATCCATTCTCCGGGCTGCACGCCGGCGACTTTGATCGCTTTGTACGTTGTAATGCCCGCACACGTAATGCTGCTCGCCTGCGCCGGGTCGAGCCCCTCCGGTACTTTCACGGCGAAATCGGCCTGGACGATACACTGCTCGGCCATGCCGCCGTCCACGCTGTAGCCGGAGTTTTTCACACTGCGGCAGAACGTTTCCCGTCCGGTCGTACAGTATTCGCATCTGCCGCACGCTTCGTGCAGCCAGGCGATACTGACCCGGTCGCCTTTTTTCACGCTCGTGACATCAGGCGCTGTCTCTGACACGATGCCGATGCCTTCATGACCGAGCACCCGCCCGTCCACCTTGCCGAAATCCCCTGCCGCGACGTGAAGATCGGTATGGCATACGCCGCAGTACTCCATGTCCACCAGTGCTTCTCCCGCCTCCAGCGGGCGGAGCTCCTTTTCCACCACATCAATGTTTGCTCTACTCCCGGAACTGACAACCACCGCTTTCATGGCCCGCACCTTCTTTCGTTAGAATAAAAGCCCGACTGAACGCCGCCGCTGCGTGATGAAAGAGGGCATCCCTGCTTCTACTTTTACTATAGCACGTGGTGCACAGAAATGATTGTGAAATATTGAACAAAGTGTGACATATCCCGTCACGGCGCAGAAAACGTCGTTTTTCTCCCGGTCCGAAAAGGTGCCAGGATCTGAAATGATCCGGGCACCTAAAGACAATTTTCTATTTACGAACGAAGCAGCTTTTCTTCAAAAGGAAAATCGGAAAAGTTTTCGACACCGTCTTTGGTGACGAGCAGCTGCTCTTCCAGCTTCACGCCTTCTTTTCCGCCGGGGGAGCCGATGTAGCTCTCCACCGAGAGCACCATATTGGGCTTGATGATCCCGTCGTAGCCTTTTTCCTCAAAATCCTGCGGGTAGACGATGTACGGGTACTCGCCGCTGAGGCCGGTGCCGTGCGCTACGGTAAAATACCGGTTCGGGAAAAATTCCTCCGGGATCCTCCAGCTCTTCTCCGCATACTCGCGGAAGGACATGCCCGGCTTTAAGAGCGCAATGTTTTCCTGAATCTGCTCGTACGCCGTCTGGTACAGCCGCTTCTGCTCATCCGTCGGCCGGCCGCTTCCGCAGTAAAACGTCCGGCTGATATCCGTGAAATATCCAAACGGACCGTTCATATCCGTATCAAACGCCACCAGCTCTCCGTCCTGGATGACTTTGTCGCTGCATTCCTGAAACCACGGGTTCGTCCGGCTGCCGGAGCTTAACAGCCTCGTTTCAATGTAATCCCCGCCCTGCGATATATTCACCTGATGCAGGTGCGCCCACAGTTCGTTTTCCGTCATGCCGGGCTCCAGCGCCTGCTGCATGCGGATCATGCCTTCCTCCGCCGTCCGGACAGAAATCGCCATCGCCTGAATCTCTTCCTCACTCTTAATGCTGCGGGCATGCTCGACCGGCTCCTGGCCGTCCACGATGTCGATGCCCTCCGACGCCAGCGCGAGCGCTCCGGCTGACGGAACGTAATCGATCGCAAGCTTCTCATCGGGACCGGCATGCGTACGGAATAAGTCCGCAATTTCGCGGGCCCACGTGCGGGCATTGTCGTGCAGGTTCTCCCCGGATGCCACGTAGGACAGCGTCACAGCCGGCCGCACCTCATCGATCGTTTCAATCCCGTCCGACAGGTGTTCACAGTTCGGGAAATCAAACAGCGTCACCGGCCCCTCCGTCGGAATAAACACATACCGGGCCGGATTGCGCAGCATAAACACCTGCATATTCCGGCTGCCGACCGCATAGCGCAGGTTCACCGGATCAAAAATCACAATCCCGCCGTACCCGAGCCGCTTCAGCTGCCCGCGCACACGGTCAAGCCGGTACTTCCGGAGCCGCACCAGATCAATCTGCGTCTTTGCATGGCGGATACTCGTTAACTTACTCATTGCAGGCCTCCTCGTACGATACTGCCTACATGTTACAACAAGTTAAAACCTATTACAATAAGTCATCCGGCGAAAACGCATCGATTTCCAGCGAATAACGGAACCCCGCCGGCGTATACTTCATCAAGCTGTACTCCAGCGGCATCCGGTCCAGCCCGAGCGTCGTCCGCTCAATCGTCACCAGCGCCTCCCCCGGAGAAATCCCGAGAAGGTCCGCCTCATACAGCGTCGCATTGCACGCCGACACCTGCTCCTGAATACTCGTATGGTAAATCCCGCGCCGGCCGAGAACCGCAAAATAATCAAACGCCGTCCCCGCCTCCGGAGCGACCACCTCACCAACCGCCGCCGGAAAAAACGACTGCTGCATGCCGATCGGCAGCCCATCCGCCAGCCGGAGACGATCCATGAAAAAAACGACGTCTCCATCGGCAAGCCCGAGCGCCTGTTTCGCTGCTGGATGCAGCCTGCTCTCACCGCTCCGGATCACAGAAACGTCAAACGCGGTGCCGATTTCATGATGAACGACTCCGGGACTCGGACTTCCTTCCTCCGGGCGCTTTTTAACCCGGGCCGGTGTCCCGCGCCCGGTTTCCAGAATGCCGTTGTGAACCAGCTCCCGGATCGCCTGGCGCACGGTCGTCCGGCTCACGTTGTACTGCTCCATCAGCCGGCTCTCCGATGGAATGGCCTCCCCGGGCTGCCAGCCGCCCTCCTGAATGACGGTGATAAGTTTGTTTTTAATCTGCACGTAAAGCGGCAGCTTCTTCTGCGTGGACCCCATCATCTTTCCCTCCATTTCTCTGCTTTTCTTCCATGATACAGGGAAAGGCGGGTGGAAGCACCTGTAGAAAACGTCGTTTTCCGAAAGGAATTGGAGGGAGTCTCCGAGAAATAAGACAGGAGAGTGGAGGGTGAGGACGATGATTGTGTACGAGGCAAGCAAGAAGGAGTTTCTGCAGCACGTCGATCAGGACGTGCTGGTGATGCATATTCTGGAGCGGTTCCAGGAGCGGCTCGGCCGCACAACGGGGGAGGCGGAGATCCGTTCGTGGGATCATTCGATGCTGCACATGTACCGTGTGCTGCTGGATGAGGCCATTCCGGAGGATGCCGGCGTGGCGATTGAATACAGCATTCCGCAGACGTCGAAACGTGTCGATTTTTTGCTTTCGGGCTACGCGGAGGACCGGGAGCAGGTCGTCGTGATCGAGCTGAAGCAGTGGTCGGCACTGGAGAAGGTGGAGGGCAAGGAGGCGGTGGTCCGAACAGCGCTCGGCGGCACGCTCCGCGAAGTGACGCACCCGTCGTATCAGGCGTGGTCGTATGCGGCGCTGATTGAGGACTTTAACCAGCACGTCCAGGAGGAAAACATTCACCTCGTGCCGTGCGCCTACCTGCACAATTACCGGGAGCAGGCAGACGATCCGCTTACTGATCCGGTGTATGCCGACTACACGGCGCTTGCGCCGGTGTTCGGGAAAGGGGACGTCGATAAGCTGCGCCGGTTTTTAAAGCGCTGGATCCATACCGGCGACCGGGGGGACATTCTCTATCGGATCGAGCAGGGGCGGATCCGTCCGTCCAAATCGCTCCAGGACGCGCTGAACAGCATGCTGCGGGGGAACGAGGAGTTCGTGATGATCGACGAGCAGAAGGTCGTTTTCGAAACGGCGCGGGAGCTTGCCGAAAAGGCGGCCGCCACCGGCACGAAGCAGGTGATGATCATTGAAGGCGGGCCCGGCACCGGCAAGTCGGTCCTCGCCGTCAACCTGCTCGCAGCCCTCACCAGCAGAGAGCTTACGTGCCAGTACGTGACAAAAAACGCGGCGCCGCGGAGCGTGTATGCGGCGAAGCTGAAGGGAGACGTGAAGAAAACGCGTATCGATAACCTGTTCAAAGGATCCGGCAGCTACACGGAGGCCGGTGAAAATGAGCTGGATGCGCTTCTCGTTGATGAAGCCCACCGGCTGAACGAAAAGTCGGGCATGTTTCAGCATCTCGGGGAAAACCAGACGAAGGAGATCATCCACGCTGCAAAGTTCTCGATGTTTTTTATCGATGAAGCGCAGCGCGTGACGCTCAAGGACAAAGGAAGCACCGCGGAGATCCGCCGGTTTGCGGAAGCAGCCGGGGCGGAGATAACGAGCGGCACGCTTCACTCCCAGTTCCGCTGCGACGGTTCCGACGGCTACATCGCCTGGCTCGATGACGTGCTCGGCATCCGCGAAACGGCAAACGCGCACGATATGGGCATGGACTACGATTTCCGCGTGTTTTCCGACCCGCACGATCTGCTCGCCGAAATCAAGGCGAAAAACGTCCGCAACAAAGCACGCCTTCTCGCCGGCTACTGCTGGGAGTGGCCGAAAAAGCACCGCACGTCCTCCGAGTACCCGGACATCGTGCTGCCGGAGCACGATTTCGCCATCAGCTGGAACTTGGACAACACCGAGACGTGGGCGATCGACGAGACGTCTGTCCACGAGGCCGGCTGCATCCATACGAGCCAGGGCCTGGAATTTGACTACACCGGCGTCATCATCGGGGACGACCTGCGCATGGAAAACGGCCGTCTTATCACCGATCCCGGCAAACGAGCGAAGTCCGACCAGTCGCTCCGCGGCATCAAAAAAATTCAGAAGGAAGATCCGGAGCAGGCCGCCGCGCTTTCGGAGCGCATCATTAAAAACACGTACCGCACGCTCATGACCCGCGGGCAGAAAGGCTGCTACGTCTACTGTACCGACAAGCCGCTCGCCGACTATCTGCGGAGCCGGCTTGAAAAAGGACAGCACGGAGCGCTGTACGCCGCAGAACGCGGGGAGGAGTACCGGTAGAAAAGGAGGAAAGCGGATGACACAAATTAGAATAGAGCCATACATGGAACATCTGCAGGTGGGATGAAACCGGTCATCCGTACCGCAGACATACGGGACTATGAAGCACTTCTCCCGCTCTTCCGGGAGGTTCACGACGTGCACGTCCGGCTCCGCCCCGACATTTACCGGGACACCCCCGCCCCGGTGGAGAAAGCTGCGTTCGAGCGTCAGATCCGGAGCGGTGAGGAATACATCTGGGTGGCCGAAGCGGATGGCGGCATCGCCGGTTTTCTTGCGGCAGAAAAGGGAAAAGTGGAGGAAAATACATTTGTGCATGCCAAAACGTTTCTGATGATTCACAGCCTGGGCGTCGCTTCTGCCTATCGGAAGCAGGGAATCGGCCGCCTGCTGATGGAACATGCCCGGGAGGCAGCCCGGAAGCTGGACGTCGACTGTCTGGAGCTCGGCGTGTCAGACGCCAACCGGGAGGCCGTCGCCTTCTACGAATCACTGGGGCTAACAACGAAAAGCCGGAAAATGGAATGGCCGCTCCGGCTGTAAGTATACTGGCCAGAGCAACGGCCTCCTAAGCCGTAGGTCGGAGGTTCGAATCCTTTCCGGACAACGTATTTTTAAAAGGAGGTGGCTGCATGCAGCTGGTACTCTCGCTTCTCGGCATCGGTTCCGCCGCCGGATTTCTCTATTTTTGGGGAAAGTCCGGCAGCAGGGAATCGTAACTGAGCCGATCGATGTCTTTTTCATCCTGCCGGCATGATTCGGAGGAAAACGGGTAACGGAATAACATCAGGAACGCCGGCCGTTTTTACCATCCACGGGAGGTGCTTTTCGTGAATGCTGTCACCCGTTTTGTCACGATGCTTGCCGCTGCCGGACTGCTGTTTTTGATCGGCGTCGAAGGCATGCTGACGACGCTCGACCGCGAGCTGTTTACCGTGTACTACGTCATGTCGATCACCGGCTTCATCTGGGCCATTATTCTGCTGCACCGCTGGCGGGAAGCCAGACGGAGGCAGGAAGTGGACATGTGAAAAAGAGAACCGTGCCTGAAGAGGTGCGGGTCTCTTTTTTCGTACATGGGAAAACGCGGGGGGTTGGACAGGGTGATGCAGATGCTGGGAAAAATAAGTTCTTGCATCTGTGTAAAAGAACCACTATACTTATAAATCGTAATGATTTCGATTTAAGGAGTGGTAAAAATGAAAAAGAAATCTTTGTTCCTTTCTGTCTCTGTACTGGCGCTGGCTCTAACCGCCTGCGGAACGGAAGAGGAAAACAGCACAGACAGTGGAAATAATGCCGAAGCAGAAGAAGCGGAGGCCGGGAACGACGTAGAGGAAGAAGAAGCCGGAGAGGAGAATGAGGAGGAAAACAACTCCGGCACTCAGGAAGAGAACGAAGCTGAAAATGACCATGATAACGAAAATAACCACAACCACGATCATGAACATGAAGATAACCACGAGCATGACAACAACCACAGCCACGACGATCATGATCATGACAATCATAATCACGATCATGACCACGATCACAGTCATGATGACGAGGACCAGGCGATCTACGACGGATACTTTGAGGATGAGCAGATAGAGGACCGGCCACTGACAGACTGGGAAGGGGAATGGCAGTCGGTTTATCCCTACCTTCAGGAAGGCGAACTGGAAGCAGTGATGGAGCAGAAAGCGGAAGAAGATGAAACGATGACTGCAGAGGACTACACGGAGTATTACGAGACCGGATACGAGACCGATGTGGATGAGATCGATATTCAGGACGGCACGTTCACGTTCCGAACCGGGGATTCAGAAATGGAAGCCGCCTATGCGTACGATGGATATGAAGTACTTACCTACGAAGCAGGAAACCGAGGTGTCCGCTACATATTCGCGAAGGAAGACGGCGATGACGAGATGCCGGCATTTATCCAGTTCAGCGACCACGCGATATTCCCGACAGATGCCCACCACTTCCACCTCTACTGGGGAGACGACCGGGAAGCGCTGCTGGATGAAGTCACCAACTGGCCGACGTACTACCCGGCTTCCATGAACGCAGAAGAAATCCGGGAGGAAATGCTGGCTCATTAAACGCCCTGCAGAGACAAAAAACAGCCGCCGGGGTTTCCGGCGGCCGCTCCCTACGCCAGCAGAAACGGCAGGAGTTTCCCGAGCAGGACGGCGGGCTGGTCTTCCTGAACGAGGTGGCCGGCGTCGGGGATGATGCAGAACGATGCGCCCGGAATGCGGCTGTGGAGTGCGCGCCCTTTTTCCACCGGAATCCATTCGTCCTCTCTCCCCCAGAGGATCAGCGTCGGCATCCGGATGGAGGCGTACAGCGGCTCGATCTCGTCGGTGTAGCGCTGCCGGGCCTGGGCAATCTGCCGGTAGAAGGCGGGCCGGCCGGTGCTGCCGAGCCACGGATGGAGAATGCCCCGGCGCGTATCCTCCGGCATCGGCTGGTACATGGCCCCCTGGACATACGTGGAAACGAGCGCTTCGTGCATCGCATCCGGCAGTCCGCGGAAGGCGGCCTCGTACTGATTAACGTGGGTGAAAAACGGCGATCCCCACGGACCGATGGCAACCGGGTCGATCAAGACGAGCTTTTTGTACGGCACGCCGTGAAGCAGATGTGTGCGGAGGGCGGTCGTTCCGCCGAAATCGTGCCCGATGACGATCGGCTCCTCGAGCTGCCATTCGTTTAACAGCGCCTTGAATAGATCATGCTGCACCCCGAGGGACACATCTCCCTCGGGTTTTTCGGACTTTCCGTAGCCGAGGAGATCGTAGTAGTACACGGTGAAAAATTCACTCAGCCCCGGTATAATGTGGCGCCAGTTAAACGACGACCAGGGCGTTCCGTGAATGAGGACAAGCGGCGGACCGCTTCCGGAAACGCCGTATCTGACAAATCCGTTTGACGACGAATAGGTACACCGCATCCAGTAGCTGTTCACGCCGCACCCTTCCTTTCGATTATAGTGATATGAGTGTACCACCGGCGCCCTGCGAAAGCTTCTATCGAAAGAAGCTACTTTTTCCCCTTTCTCTGGGTTCACGAAGTAATACCAATAATAAAAATACATAATTATCCTCCAAAGGACTAACAATTATGTCGATTTATGCCGATATAACTTGAAATAATGGGGGAAGCGGGGCGCAGCTCATGAAAATAAGGACGATGGTACTGCTCCTGACGGCGGTGCTCTGCCTCGGCGGAGTGATTGTGGTGGAGGGCGTCGGGTCACCGATGCTGCTGGAGGAAGCGAAGGAAAACGACGCACGAGTGCTCGAGGAAAATGTCGGCCGGACGGCGAATTTTCTGGAGCTGGAAGAGGAAGCGCTGCACCGGCAGCTGATTGACTGGTCGGAGTGGAACGAGACACACGACTTCATCCGGAACGAAAACGACGACTATATTGACATGAATCTGGAAGAAGAGATGCTGGAAAATATCCGCGTGCAGCATGCAGCGTTTTTCGATGAATCAGGAGCGCTCTACTACGAAACCGGTCTGCCCGGAAGCGGAACGGCGGAAGCCATTCTCCGTCAGCACGAGGAGGAAGGGGATCCGGTCGTCATTCATGCTGCAGAAGACGGCATGATGATGGCGGCGGTGCATCCGATTACGAGAAACGACGGGTCGGACCCGGCCGGCATGATGATCATGAGCCGGATGCTGGATGAAACGTACATTGAAAACCTCGGGGAGCTTCTGTCGATCGATATTGCAGCCGAGTCTGCTGCGCGCGGGGATGCGGTGGCCGCATCGGACCGGATCAGCCGGACGTACCGCCTGCAGACGCAGGACGCGGGACAGCCGCTCGAACTGAGCATCGCCGGAAATCAGACGATTTACAACTCCCAGCTGGAGCACCTGCAGCAGCTGAAACAGACAGCAGGCATCGTGTTTCTCGGCGTACTTCTGCTCGTGCTGCTTCTCACCCGCAAGTACGTCGTCCGGCCGATTTCGCAGGTGGCACTGCAGCTTCAGGACGTGCAGCTGGATCAGCGCCGCGGGACGAGAACGCGGATCCATGTTCCCTCGCGCCTCATTGAAACGCAGGATCTGGAAAAGGAGATCAACAGCATGCTCGAGAAGCTGCAGAAATCCCACGAAGAGATTACGGAATTGGCGTACCACGACCAGCTGACCGGGCTCGGGAACCGCTTTTATCTCACGCACACATTCACGGACTTTACGGCAAAGCACGGAAAAGCGGCGTTGTTTTATTTCGACCTGGATGGGTTTAAGCAGGTGAATGATACGTGGGGGCATGAGACGGGGGATCTGCTGCTGCAGGAAGCGGCGCGGCGGATCCGGGCGTTTTTTGATGGGGAGGAGGCGATGCTCGCGCGTGTCGGGGGCGATGAGTTTGTGGTGGTGACGCAGGCGGCGCCGGTGGATCGGCTGAAGCAGACGGGGGCGCTTCTGGTGGATGTGGTGAGCCGGGAGTACCGGTTTGGTTCGGTGGTGACGTCGGTGACGGCGAGCGTCGGGGTGGCGTCGTACCCGGCGGATGCGGAGGCGCTGTCGCAGCTTCTGCAGGCGGCGGATCAGGCGATGTATGAGGCAAAGCAGACGGGGAAAGCGCGTGCGGCCGTCTATGCGGAGATGGAGCTTGCCGATGGATTTACGCGGCGGGAGACGCTGAAGCGGGATCTGGTGAAGGCGCTCTCCCGCGGGGAACTGCGGCTCGTATACCAGCCGATTTATGAAAGCGGCAGAAAGGTCCAGGGAGCCGAGGCGCTGCTCCGCTGGCGTCATCCAGTGTACGGCGAGGTGTTTCCGAATCAGTTTATTCCGCTGATGGAGGAGAGCGGCGTCATTCATGAGGCAGGCCGCTGGGTGCTCCGGGAAAGTGCAGGGCAGCTGAAGCGCTGGCAGGAGCAGGAACGGCCGGATCTGTACGTGTCGATGAACGTTTCCAAGGCGCAGCTGTCGGAGTATCGGTCGTTTCTGACCGTGCTGGATGAAGTGCTTTCGGAAACCGGCGTTTCCCCGAAGAAGCTGCAGATGGAGATTACCGAGAGCGAGGTGCATTACGATGACTCGGATCTCGTTACGTTCATTGAAGAAGTGAGCCGCCGCGGCGTGCGGACGGCGCTGGATGACTTCGGGAAAGGGACGGCGTCGCTGTACGGGCTCCGCCATCTGCCGGTCGATGTAGTGAAAATGGACCGGAGCTTTATGGAAAACATTCCGTACGATGCGTTCAATGCGAGCGTGCTCGTCGGCATCAACAGCCTGCTTCAGGAGCTCGATGTGCACGTGACGGCAGAAGGCATCGAAAATGACGAGCAGTACCATTTCTTATTGAAGCATGGGATTACGAGCATGCAGGGCTATTATTTCAGCCGGCCGCTGGAAACGGCCGACATGGAAGCGGTGCTTCAGAAAGGGCAGCCGGCGCTGGATGCATGAGGGCGGAGAGGAGACCGCGGGCTGGATGCCGCCCGCCAGCTGCTTTCGAACCGTGAACAGATTGAGTCGGCGGCCGGTCTCTGAACGTTGGGGGTAGTGGACGTTTTTCGGGAGATAGGTGCGTTTTTGCGCGGCGGAGTGATACGTTTTGAAAGAAGTGGACGCCGATCGCTCCGCTGCGGACGTCCACCCTGGAGTTATGAACGTGCAGCGCGGAGTTACGGACGTTTTCCGAAGAGAAGTGAACGTTTTTCACCCTGCCGAAACAGAACCCGCATTCTGTTTTCCGCTGTCGTTCCAAAAAAACGCTATGTTTTTCTGCAAGAGAATATGACAACCGCATCAGCAGCAGTGGATGGCGCTGTTCTTCCATCGGCAGAAAAGGCGCCGGTATCCGGGGAAACCCGTGATGCCGGCGTTTTTGGTATGGAAACGGAAATAGCCCCTGAAAAAGGAAGCGCATACATGATCCGGGTTGTCTGGAAGAGGTACGGAAGAAAATCTCCGTGCCCTTTAAATTGACTGACTATTTTCACAATTGAACGGCTGTGCTTGGACATTCTGCACAATGACCCGTCGGCCGTTGTGCCATACGATGAGGACAGTTCAACAGACCGGTTCCGGCCGGCACAATCAAAAGGGGGCTGGAGTCAATGACAGCGATCGAAGCAATAGCGTCCGTCATGGACGAAGGAGAGATCGTGCGGGAGAGCACGCAGGTGGAAAAGCTCTCCAAAGACTACTACTGGTATTCGCCGGTACTTGCCGAAGAACTTCGCGAAAAACGGGCGGAGGCGGTCATCCGGCCGCAGTCGTATCAGACATTAAAACGTGCGCTCGAAGCAGCAGCGACAGCGCGCCTGCCGGTAACGGTGCGCGGCGCCGGTACCGGAAACTACGGGCAGGCCATTCCGCTGAACGGCGGCATCGTCGTCGATTTAAGCGGATTAAATCAGATTCTTCATATAGAAGAAGGAAAAGCCCGGGTGCAGGCCGGCACGAAAATCAAACAGATTGAAAAGGAAGCAGCGGAAACGAATCAGGAGCTGACGATTTATCCGTCCACCTTTGCCAAAGCGTCGATCGGCGGCTTTATCGCCGGCGGATCGGGCGGTATCGGCTCGGTGACGTGGGGCAATCTCTGGGACGGCAACGTGCTCTCTGCCGTCGTCATGACTGTCGAAGACGAGGTGCGGCTTCTGGAAGTGGAAGGGGAAGAGCTGCAGCACTACATTCACAGCTACGGCGTGAACGGACTGCTGCTGGAAGTGACGATCCCGCTGAAGCCGAAGACCGACTGGGAGCAGACGATCTTCTCGTTTCCGGATTTCGACAGCGCGCTTACGTTTTCCCAGGAGCTTGCCGCAGGCGCCCTCCGAAAGCGGCTCGTCAGTACGATGGAAAAAGGCATCGGTGACTTCTTCCTTCCGTTAAAAAAGAGCATCGCCGGGGAGGATCACCTCGTTTTCACGGAAACGTCCGAAACGGAGCGGACAGACGTCCGGGAGCTCGCAGAAGCCTCCGGCGGCCGTCCGGTCTATGAATCCGACGCTGCCTCCTATCGGAAAGGCCTCGGCATTTCCGACTTTACGTGGAACCATACGACACTCTGGGCGCTGAAAGCCGACCCGCAGTGGACGTACCTGCAGAACTTTTTCTCCCCCGACACCTACAAAAGCCAGATCGACACGATCAAAGCGCGGTTCGGGGAGGACGTTTTGTTTCACTTTGAATGGCTCCGGGACAAAGGCACGCTCCTTCCGGCAGCCCTGCCGCTCGTCCGCTATACATCCAAAGAACAGCTGTATGACGTCATCGCCTTTTTCAACGACATCGGCGCACCGACACACGATCCCCACACCTGCCTGCTCGGCGCCGGGGGCTGGAACCTCCAGCTCGAGGAGATCCGGCAGCGCAAGGAAACCAACGATCCGTATCAGCTGCTGAATCAGGGGAAGCTCCCGGACAAAGCCGTGCGGGACGAAGCGCTCAGCGCAAAGCAGTCCTCGTAAGGACGGGGAACGACTTTTAAGGAGGAATGATTCATGAGCCAGGAAAGTGTGGCAGCAACAGATACCGTGAAGCAGGAGCGTTTGGATACAGCCGGACAGAAACGGACAGAGGCGGGGCGCTTTACCGGAAAAGTACGAGAGATCAGCGGACGGGTGCTTCCGCCGGCCGCGGCCTTTCTGATCGGGATCCTGCTCTGGCAGGCGGTCGTCATGATCACCGGCGTGCCGCCGTATATTCTGCCGGCACCGACCGACATTGCTATCGCGGCAGCGGAAAACGCAGAACGGCTGCAGACGGCGGTTCTGTCCACGATGCTGTCTTCCGTTGTCGGCTTTATCGCGAGCGTCGTTTTGGGCATCGGGGCGGCGGTGTTGATGGCCAGTTCGAAGATGGTGGAGCGGAGCTTGTATCCGTACGCGATTATTCTGCAGACGATTCCGGTGGTGGCGATTGCGCCGATTATTGTGATCTGGTTCGGCTCGGGGCTTAATGCGATTATGATGATTGCGTTTATCATTGCGTTTTTCCCGATGGTGTCGAATACGCTGATCGGGCTGAATGCGACGGAGAAGAACATGAAGGATTTGTTTCATTTGTACAATGCATCGCGCTGGCAGGTGATGTGGAAGCTTCGGTTTCCGGCGGCGCTGCCATTCATCATCGGCGGCATGAAGATTTCGTGTACACTCGCGGTCATCGGGGCGATCGTCGGGGAGTATATTGCGGGTGGCTCCGGCGGATCCGGGGGGCTCGGCTACGCGATTACCGTGGCCGCATCCCGGCTGCAGACGCCGTACCTGTTTACGCTCGGGCTTTCAGCATCGGTGTTCGGGATTGTGTTTTTCTTGACCGTCAACTATTTTTCCAGCCGGCTTCTCCGCTCGTGGCATGACTCCGAGCTGAAGCAGGACTGACTTTACATTAAATCCAGGGGGAATGAACAGATGAAAAAGCAGAAGGTATTGGTTTCGGTGACAGGTTTGATGGCAGTGGCGGTCCTTAGTGCATGCGGCGGGGAAAACGATACGGTCGAGGAAAGTGCACAGGCCGATGAGACGGAAAACACATCGGCGGAACTGACAGAAATGACGCAGGTGACGAGCTGGTTCCCGCAGATTGAGAGTGCAGGGCAGTACATGGCGGATATGGAAGGCTATTACGAAGAAGAAGGCATCGACATGACGACAGATCCCGGCGGACCGGAAGTGTCTTCGGTATCGATCGTTGCGTCCGGAAACGCCGAGATCGGTATGGCACAGGGCGATGAGGTGCTGCTGGCCATCGAGGAGGGCATTCCGCTCGTGGCGGTGATGGCCAATTTCCAGCAAAGCCTGCAGGGCATTATGTACCACGGCGAGCATGACGTGTCGGACTTTGACGACCTCGCCGGAGACTTCGAAATCTTTACGAGCGCCGGCGCCGGCTACTGGGAGTACCTCGTCGCCTCCACCGACATTGAGCAGGAGCAGAACGCGGTATACAGCGGCGACCAGTCGGCATTTGTCTCCAACAGCGACGCCGCGTCCCAGATGTACATCACGTCCGAGCCGTACTACCTCGATCAGGAAGGGGTCGATGTCGGCACGCTGCTCATTTCCGACTCAGGCTATGAGAACTACGGCGACGTCCTGTTTACGACCGAGGAATTTTACGAGGAGAATCCGGAGCTCGTCCAGGCCTACGTCGATGCGACAGTGCGCGGCTGGGAGCAGTTCCAGGAGGATCCGGAATCGGTGTATGACTACGTGCACGATCTGGCGGATAACGACAGCTCCACCGACCAGATGGAATATGCAACCGAGCAGATGGACGAGCACGTCTACGGCGGAGATGCCGTGGAAAACGGCGTCGGCTACATGAGCGAAGAGCGCTGGCAGCAGCTGATTGATCAATTGACCGAACTCGGCGTCATTGAAAGCGGCATGGAAGCATCCGACGTGTTTGTTTCTGATTTTATTGACTGATCGTTTAGACACGTCCGTTGGAAAAACGAGTAAAGCCAGAGGAGGCGCTGGGATGTATGATCATCACGAAGCGTGGAGCGGCCGGTTTCTGCCGGCGCTCACCACGCGGAATATCGAGGCATTGGACAAAACGAACGCAGCCGTCGTTCTGCCGGTATGCGCGGTGGAGCAGCACGGACCGCATCTTCCGGTCTACACCGACACGATGATCGCAGAAGGACTGCTGCAGAAAGCCTCGGCAGTGCTTTCAGCCGATACAGACGTCTGGTTTCTGCCACCGCTCGCCTACGGCAAAAGCACCGAGCATCTCGGCCACTCCGGCACGATGACGCTGACGGCGGAGACGCTGCAGCACGTCGTTATGGATCTTGCCAGAAGCGTCAAGGAGAGCGGTTTTTCCCGGCTCATTTTATTCAATTCGCACGGCGGCAACAACGACCTGCTGAACATGATGGGACGTGAGATCCGCATCGACACCGGCCTGGACGTGTTCCGCGTGAACGCCATGGACGGCCGGGCAGCCCTTGAAGGACTGATCAGCGAAGACGAGCTCCGCCTCGGCATTCACGGCGGTGAAGTGGAAACATCGCTGATCCTCGCGCTTGAATCCCGGTGGGTGGATATGGAGAAGGCGCCGTCGGAAACGTACACGCCGCATGCAGTGATCGACATTAAAGGAAGCCCGGCCGCTGCCTGGACAGCGGATGACTTAACGGCGTGCGGCACGTCCGGAGACGCTGCGCGTGCGACGAAAGAAACCGGAGGCATCATTCTCGAGCGCCTCGGCGGAGAGCTCGCCGGGGTATTTGCCGAAATGAGCACGTTTCACGTGAAACAGACGAAGCCAAAAGAGGAGGCCCTCTCATGAATACAGCTGTCCAGACCCCCGTCCAGATGACCCTCACCGGTGTCGGCAAAGTCTACGCCAACGACACGACCGCCCTGCAGAACGTGAACCTCGAAATCCGGCGAGGCGAATTCTACTCCTTCGTCGGCCCTTCCGGGTGCGGGAAATCGACGATCTTTAAGCTGATCGCCGGTCTCAGTGAACCGACGAGCGGCTCGATTGAAATGAACGGCGAAGAGCTTTCGAAAGAGGATATCGGCTTCGTCTTCCAAAACGCAACGCTGCTTCCGTGGCGTCCGGTGCTCGATAACGTGGCGCTGCCGCTCGAATTAAAAGGCGTCGGCAAAAAAGAGCGGCGTGAGAAAGCACAGGAGGCGGTGGATCTCGTCGGGCTGAGCGGCTACGAGGAATCGCTTCCGCGCGAGCTGTCCGGCGGCATGCAGATGCGCGTCTCCATCGCGCGGGCACTCACCGCGCGACCGAAGCTTCTGCTGATGGATGAGCCGTTCGGCGCGCTCGATGAAATGACGCGCCAGAACCTTCATTTCGAACTGCTGCGGATCTGGCAGAAGACGGAGATGACCGTCCTGTTTATTACACATAACGTGTTTGAATCGGTGTTTTTATCGACGAAAGTGGCCATCATGTCCGCCGGCCCGGGACGCATCACGAAGGTACACCGCATCCCGGACTACGAGCGGAACGAACGGTTCCGCAGCTCCCCGGAATTCAGCGACTGGGTCGGCACCATCTCCGAAGAGCTGCACCAGCACGAAGCCTAGCGGCGGCCCGCCGTAACGGAAAGAGAACCGGAGACCGCGGGCTGAAAACCGCCCGCCCCTGCAAAAAGCAGGAACAAGCACGGCACAAAAGAGGAGGAACCGCGATGCAGACAGGTTGGATCAAGGAACTGGAAGAGGCATTTCCGGATATGCGCATGCTGACAAAAGAGACACAGGTGCAGAAACAGTCGAAGGACTACTTCTGGTATTCGCCGGTGCTGAAAGAAGAGCTTGAAGGCGCGTCTGCGGACTGCGTCTGTTTTCCCGCTTCCACAGAGGAAGTGACCAGGCTGCTTGCATTCGCGGCGGACCGGCGCATTCCCGTCGTTCCAAAAGGGGGAGGAAGCGGCAACTACGGCCAGATCGTGCCGCTGTACGGCGGGATTCTGCTCGATATGACGAAAATGAACCAGATCCTCTCCATCGATGGAGACATCGGCCGGTTTCAGGCCGGCATCCGTCTTGGAAAGCTGGAGCGGGAGCTGCGGAAGCAGGATCTGGAGCTCCGCTTTTTCCCGAGCACGCTCATGACGTCGACGCTCGGCGGGTTTATCGCCGGGGGCACCGGCGGGATCGGGTCGATTACGTACGGCACGCTCTGGGATGAGGGGAATGTCCTCGGTCTGACGATTTTAACGATGGAAAAAACGCCGCGCGTGCTTCACATCCGCGGCGGGGAACTAAAAGCATATATCCACCATTACGGCATTTCCGGCATCATTCTCGACGTGGAGCTGGCGCTCGCGCCGAAAACGGACTGGGTGGACGGCTGGGCACAGTTTGATTCCTTTGCTGATGCTACGGGGTTTGCTGAGCATCTTGCCCGCTCGGACATAAAAAAACGCGTCGTCTCCGTCGTGGAAGCGCCGGTACCGGCAGTCTTTACCGGCTGGGAGGAGCGGCTCGTGCCGGGAAAGGCAGCTGTTTTATACCAGACGTCCCCCGGCGGTCTGGAAGAGGCGGCGCACGCGGCTGCCGTACACCAGGCCGTGCATACCGGCAGTGATGCTTCGTCCAGCATCCGGCTGAGCGATTTCGTCTGGAACCACGTGACGCTGTGGTGGCTGAAAAAGCATCCCGGGGATACGTACATTCAGGCGCGGTTCACGCCGCACTCGTACCGCCAGCAGATCCGCGCGCTGCAGAAAGCGTTCGGGGAGGAGATCGTGTTTCACCTGGAGTGGATCCGCGCAGGCGGCATGCTCGTCCCAAGCTCCCAGCTCATCGTCCGCTACACGACGACCGCACGGCTGTACGCCATGATGGATGCGATGCGCGACATCGGCATGCGTGTCAGCAGCCCGCACACGTACCTGCTGGAAGAAGGCGGCAAAGACGAATGGGTCGAAAAAATCTGTCAGGCGAAGCAGCAGAACGATCCGGATAACCTGCTGAATCCGGGCAAGACGAAAGGCACGCAGCCGAAGGAGGAAGCCGCATGTCTCTACTCTGGATAACAAACGGCGTCACGCTCGATGGAGAGGCGGCGCCGTTCCTCATTCAGGACGGTGTGTTCACCCGCCACGAGGGCACGGCTCCCGCCGGCGCAGACGTGCTCGATGCGGCGGGCGGCCTCGTGCTTCCGCCGTTTGTCGAGCCGCATATTCATCTGGACACGGCGCTTTTGCAGGAGGAAGAAGAAAACAAAAGCGGGACGCTGCAGGAGGGCATTTCGATCTGGAGCCGGCTGCAGCAGGAACTGACGGAAGAAGACGTCACCGCACGCGCGGAAACCGTCATCCGGGAGCTGATGGCAAACGGCGTTCTCGCTGCGCGCGCCATGGTCGATATTTCCGACCCGAAGCAGACGGCACTCCCGGCGCTTCTGGCGCTGAAAGAGCGCGTCGCTCCGTCGTTTCAGCTTCAGCTGACGGGTTTTCCGCAGCAGGGGCTTTCCTCATCCGAAAGAAAGCGGCAGCTCGAAGCGGCGGCAGCAGCTGGCGTGGATGCGCTCAGTGCCGTGCCGCATCTGGAAGCATCTGTTCAAGCCGGGCGGGACTCGCTTGCGTTCTGCTTTGATACAGCCGAGGTTTACGGCACGGACGTCCACATCTTCTGTGACGAAACCGACGATCCGTCGTCGCGCTTTATCGAAACGGCGGCCGGTGAAACGATCCGCCGCGGCATGCAGGGGCGCGTAACGCTCAGCCACTGCAATGCGATGGAGCATTACGATGACGCGGTAATGGCGAGTCTGCTGCCGCAGCTGAAAGAGGCAGCGATCCGTCTCGTCGTCTGCCCGCTTATCAATACCGCAGTGATCGGGAGAACGCCCGGATCTCCCGCCGGACGCGGGATTATGCCAGTCCGGAAGCTGCTTCAGGCAGGCATCCCGACTGCCTGTGCCCACGACGATCTGAAAAGTCCGTTCTATCCGCTCGGAAGTGCCTCGATGCTGCAGGCCGCCCATATGCTGGCACACGCCGCCCAGCTGACGTCCGCTGAGGAAATGCGGCAGCTGATCCGCATGATCTCGACAGAAGGCGCACAGATTATGGGGCAGAACGGAACGCTGGAACCGTGTGCTCCCGGGGACTGTATCATTTTACCGGTATCCGGGGCAGCGGATGCGCTGCGCCTGCAGCCGAAGCCGCGCTGGGTGGTGCGGGGCGGGTCGGTCCTTGTCGAAACGATCCCGGAAGAAACGTCATTTTCCAAGGAAGGGGTAGGTGTATGAAGATAAAAAATGTGTTGGATCCGGTCCGTGGCTGTGTGGATGTGACGGTGACGGACGGGGTGGTGCAGGCGGTGGTGCCGCATGAGCCGGGGCCTGCGGATGCGTGGTCGCCGGGGGCGCTCCCGGGTGCGGCGGGTGTGGTCGATGCGGGCGGACGGCTTCTGCTTCCGTCGGCGGCGGATGTGCATATGCATCTGGATAAGTCGCATACGTACGCGAGTGTCGGGAATGAAAGCGGGACGCTCGGGGAGGCGGTGGCGAATTATGCGCAGTTTGCCCCGGGGGTGACGGAGGAGGATATGCTCGCCCGGATGCGGAAAACGGCGCTTCGTGCGCTTTCGTTCGGAACGACGGCGATTCGGACGCACATTGATTTTCATACGCGTGCCGATGAGGAGACGACGTTCCGGGGCATCCGCTGTGCGCTGGCGCTGAAGGAGGAGCTTGCGCCGTGGATGACGATCGAGATTTATCCGATGCTGCCGTTTTTCCCGTACAACAAGGAGGACCACCGGCGCATCGAGAAGGTGACGGCGATGAATATCGACGGCCTCGGCGGGGCGCCGCACCTGAGTGAAGCGCCGGAAGAGGCGATTGATGCGCTGTTTCACTACGCCCGGGAGTCGGGGCTTCCGATCGACGTGCACACCGACGAAAGCGACGACCCCTCCGTGCAGACCGTCCGGACCATTGCGGCGAAAACGATGCTGCATCACATGGAGGGCCGCGTCACGGTCGATCACCTCTGCTCGCTGAGCGCGGTGCCGGAGGACGAGGCCGCGGAGATGATCCGTTTGATGAAGACGGCCGGCCTTCAGGCGGTGACGCTTCCGGCAGCGAATATGTACCTGCAGGGAAGAGAGGACCGCGGGCTCGTCCGGCGGGGAACGACGCGTATCCGGGAGCTTCTGGATGCGGGCATTCCGCTTGCTTCCGCTTCGGATAATGTGGTGGATCCGTTCCATCCATTCGGCCGGGGCGACCTGCTTCAGATTGCCCAGCTGACGGGCTATGCGGCGCACATGGTCAGTCCGGAAGACTGGAAGACGCTCGCGGAGATGATCAGCCGGGTGCCGAAGGAGATGATGGGGCTTCCGGAAGGCATTCATCCCGGGGAGAAGGCGTCGTTTATGATCGTCGATGCGTTCTCGCTCGGTGAAGCGCTCGCGTCGCTTCCGGAGGAGCGGGGGGTGTATCATCACGGCAGCTGGGTGGCGTCGACTTCAAGCAGCACGCAGTTTTCGCCGGCGCTCGGCCGGACGGAGGCGCCGCAGTATGGCTGAGATTCTCGTCCTGTACTACAGCGCCTACGGTCACTGTCAGGCGATGGCGGAAGCGGCGGCCGCCGCGGTGGAAGGCAGCGCACGGCTCCGGCGCATTCCGGAATGGAACGAGGAGGTGCCGGCCGCTGCGTCGGATCCGGTTTCGTCGTCGGCCGGTGTGGCTTCCTCGTTCGGCAGCCGGAGGGAGCGCTACGAGACACAGCGGGAGCACCAGACCGGGACGCCGGAAGCGGAGCTGGAGGACCTCCGCCGGGCGGACGGGCTGGTGCTCGCCTTTCCGACGTACTACGGCATGATGCCGTCGCAGGTGAAATTTTTTCTGGAGAAGGCGGGAAGCCTCTGTGCGGATGGCAGTATGGAAGGCAAGCCGGCCGGCGTGATCACCAGCGCCGGCTCGATCCATACCGGGCATGAGTCGACGCTGTTGACGACGATGGTGCCGCTGCTTCACTTCGGTTTCGTGCTCGTCGGGCTTCCCTACACGCAGAATCCTGAATACTTAACGGCCGACGCGGTCGGCGGCACGCCGTACGGCGCTTCCACGCTCGCCGGCCCCGACAGCAGCCGCACCCCTGACCCGCGCGAGCTGCTTTTCGCCGGACGCCTCGCCGAAAACGTCCACCGCATCGCCCGTGGCCTCGAACTCGTACGGGCAGAAGCGGAGTGAGCGGGTTAGGGAAACCGCGGGCTGAACTGCGCCCGCCATCTGCTTTCGAACCGTGTGCTGATTGGATCAGCGGGGCCGTCGGGGGTTTTGGCGGCCGGTCTCTGGAGGTTGCTGGTGGCGGTAGTGGACCTTTTTCGGGGAGAAGTGGACGTTTTCCGGGAGATAGGTGCGTTTTTGCGCGGCGGAGTGATACCTTTTGAAGGAAGTGGGCACCGGCAGCTCCGTTACGGACGTTCACCCCGGAGTTGTGAACGTACAGCGTTGAGTTACGGACGTTTTCCGAAGAGAAGTGAACGTTTTTCAACCCGCCGAAAAAAACCTCCAGCAACGAACGAAAAGCAGCAGGCTCATCAGCGGCCTGCTGCTTTTTAAGGTCAAAAGAATGATAGGTGCATTCATTGCAGGAAGAAAACGTGTCTTTCCCGAAAGATATCACAATTTTTCCGGCATGAACCTCCGAAGAGAGGATTCTACCGATCTTTCAAATTCCGCAGAGCATGATTATAGCGGGACATCACTTGGTTCATCGCCTCTTCCGTATCCGGACGCACTCCTTCCGGAAGGGAACGCGGCTTTCTGCTTTTTTTGTACTCGATCGTGCCTGCTTCCTGATCATACGCTGCTTCTAATTCATCTCCTATTTCGAGACGGAGCGATTCCCGGGCTTCGGCGGGGATGCTGACGACAAAGGTATTGTTGACTTTGCTCACTCTTCCGCGGATCACATGCTCCTTCATTAGACTTCCCCCGTTCCTGAAAAATGATGCCTTCATTATAACCTGTCCTCATTAAAATGGCATCACCGCGAAACAAACCCGCCGACTCCCCCCAAAAAGTGCTGCGTTTTCCTATCAGCGAAAAAGATAACTGCGCGTGTGAAAAGATTCTTTTACCTGCACAGGCTGCACCAGCCGGTACAAAGCACACAAATGAACATAGAAAGTACTAGAATCAATAAATAGAAATATATGTTAAAATAGCTGTTAAATTGAGATTTTCGTCAGCACTCCCTTTTCATCCCGGGAGCGGAGGATAACGTTTTCGCTGAAGATGAAACAGAGGCAGAGGGACTTACAACAGAAATGGACTGCGAACGCTTAATCATTCAAGAATCCCACTCTTCACACTGTAAGGTGTAGAGCTTGCCCCTTTAGGGGTGGGAGTGTCAAATGGAGGAGGTTTCTTTTTGGATCTGATTGTCTTTTTGATCGTCTATACGATCGTCATCCTCGTCATCAGTCAAATATTTGTAGGTAAACAAATTCGCGCATTAGAGCAGAGAATCGAAAAAAAGATAGCACGTGATAAGGATACGGAAGATGAAGAATAGAAGGAAGTTCGTTACATTCCAATGAAGAGAGCTCCCTTTCGAAGCACCGAACCCCCGCCCGCCATCTGCTTTGGAGCCGAGAGCTGTTTGGATCAGCGGGGCCGCCGGGAGTTTCGGCGGCCGGTATTTGGAGGGTTGTCTGGTTTGGGGCAGTGGACGTTTTTGGGGGAGAAGTGGACGTTTTCCAGGAGATCGGTGCGTTTTTGAGCGGCGGAGTGATCCCTTTTTAGCGAAGTGGACGCCGGCCGCTCCGTTACGGACGTCCACCCCGGAGATATGAACGTACAGCGTTCAGTTATGGACGTTTCCAGAAGAGAAGCGGACGTTTTTCGAAGCACCGAAACAGCAACCGCGGGCCGAACCCCCGCCCGCCATCTGCCTCCAGACACGAAAAGACGGAACCTCCGCCGGACAGGAAGGTTCCGTTTTTTTGCTGCTGCTACACGTTCTGCCGCAGCGAGCGGGTAAACAGGATACCGGATAGGATCACCAGCGCGATGTTTGTCTCCGTATTGTAAAGGAGATTGTGGAAAAAGCCGGTGCTGTAGCCGAACAGGTAGAGCCAGTAGTAGGACGGTACCATGCAGAACAGAAACAGCGCAATGGCAGGGGCCATCATCCAGCCGACGCCGATCTCCCCCTGGAAAACCGAGCGCAGCTTCCTCCATTCCACGAGCACCCCGAACAGAAAACCGGCGAGCCCCATTTTCAGAAAAGGATATGGCGTCTGGTCGTTTTCCTGGATCGCCTGTTCCATCTCCCAGTGCGCATCGCCGATCACATACAGCGCAAGAATCATACCAGCTGCAATACACAAAGCATACACGAATTTCCCGATGGTACCCCTCCTCGAAAAGTGCCTACCAGCGCCCATCTTCCCGCGCTGCACGGATCTGCTCCGTAAACGCATCGATCAGCTCTTCCGTCTCGTCCACATCATTGTCGATATCCACCTTCACACTGTCCGCAACCAGCGTCCCGTTCTGCTGCCGGATGGCGTCCGTCAGGTGATCCACCGCGCCCGCAAAATGCGCGTAGCCGGAATCCCCCGAGCCGAACACCGCAAACGAAAGCCCCGACAAATCCGTATCCTCCAGATCCCCGTACAAATCATCCATCTCCTCCGGCACATCCCCGTCGCCCCACGTGAACGAACCGACCACAATCAACTCATACTCCCGAAGCTCTGACACCTCCACATCCATCGCCTCTTTCACCACGACCGTCACATCTGCCTGCTCCAACCGCTCCTGAATCATCTCCGCCAGCTCCTCCGTATGCCCGCTCATCGTCGCGTACGCAACCAGAACCGTCATCGATAACCCTCCTGTACTTCGTCTTACCTCCATTGTACGCCCTGACCCGATTTCCTGTACAATGGAAAATGACATTTCCATCGGAAGGAGCAGTTGAGATGAAAACATACCGATTCTGCCTCGGCGCCGGGCTGCTTTTTGCAGCTGGCTGCGGGTCCGGGAATCTGAACAATGCTGTGAATCCGGACGACATCGACGAAATCCGGCTGTATGCGACCGACAATTTTCAGTCAGAAAACCTAGAGCTGCAGCAGGTATATGACACAAACGAAGACATCGCCGCCTGGGCCGGCATCATCAACAGCGCCGACCAGGTGGACGGGATGGTGGATATCGCCGCCCCGGATTATGAGATCGCGCTCATCGGAGAAGAGGATACCGATCCCTACTTCCTCTGGTATTCGGAAGACAGCGCCTCGCTCATGGACAGCGCAGACACCCATACGCTTTACAGCATCACCGAAGACGGAAAAGAAACCCTTTCAGAGCTGATGGAGGAAAGCGGGTAAGGTCGTAGGGAGAAAATCCCTATCCGAAATATCTTTATTCGGGACCTTGTACAAGCTGTTCGTACGATTCGTAAAGCTCGAGCATCCGTTCCAGATTCTTCTTCTCTTGTTCGGTAATCGTATGTTCTACAGTACCCTGACCGGAGAAGCGGACTTTGGCTGTAGTGGACTCTGCAATCGTTCCTAGAAACTCGATATACTGATCCATGTTGTAAACTGTATTATGGCTTGCTGCCATATACCATTCATAAATACCGCGGTCTACATCTGTCTGCTTATCGAGTCTCTCTATAAACCATGTTTCTGTCTCTCCGTCTACAATGAATTGTATCTGTTCGAAAAAGATCCAGCTGTCCCTATGAAAGCCAAGAACCATATAAAATTCCCCAAAGATAGAAGGGTCATTTTCAAAGCCTAAGTCGCCAACTTTCAATCTCGGATAAAACGCAACACCGTGGCGGGGAATTTCGATGTACTCTGTACTATATCCGGAAGGTACATAAATAGTGACATCGTCAAATTCGTCATAGCGGTAATCCGTATATTCGAGAAGTTCTTCCAATTCCGCTTTTTTTGAAGCAGTAATGGTATTATTCAATTCTGTTTCCAGATTATCCAGCACCATTGTATTTCCTTTAGCATAATCTTTCGTTTCCTGAAGCAGTGTGAGGGCCTCATCCAGCTGCCCCTCCGATTCTAATTTACGGATAGCTTCAATATCCTCCAATACCGCTTCTTTTGAATAAGTTTCAATAAGGTCGGAAGAAACCTCATTACTTGTATACTCGGATTCTGCGTCCTCTAATGTCTGCATTGCTTTCTTGGTTAATCCATTCTCATATTCTGATTCCGCTTTTGCTATTTCCTGATCAAGGGCACCGGCATACAGATTCTCTAATTCTACAGCAGCGTCCTCGTGATACTGCTTTGCGACAGGATCGACTTCTTTCAAGTGTCTGATTGCACGGTCGAATTCATCTGTGCTTTTAAATTCCATGCCATACTCGAATTTCGTCACAGATTCTTCAATCTGCTCCAGCGTTTCAGAAGTGCTGCGGATTTCCTGGTCGAGGTCTGATACAGGAAGAGCATCTAAGCCATTTAAAGAAACTATGTAGTCTTCATAATTAGAAACGTCTTCTTCAAGAGACGTGTTGATCTCCTCAAGTAAATCGGCGGCTGCGGTTTCTATTTCATTACGCAGGGTTTCCCGCTGTTCGTCTTCCAATTCTTCATCTGCTAAAGCAGTATCAGCTGCTTCAGCAGCTTCGCCGATGTTTCCTTCATCGAATAAAGAAGTAATGGTGTTTTTGTGAGCAGTATATGGGTCGGAGCACCCTGCCAGTAAGACAACACCACCAACAATTATTAATCTTTTTTGTAACAAAAGACATCCCTCCTGAATGGAAATAATGAGTATATAAACCTAATAAAATAGACGAATAACCCAATTTTACAATATTAGTCTTATAATTCAATAGAATAAAGGAAATTAAAGGATGAAAAATAGCATTCAGGATGAATAAAATAGTTTGTGTTCATTCTGAAACGATAACTACATAATCGAACAGGACTTTCCCGGCACGGAATCGAATCGAAATCAGTGGATAGACAGACAGGAGGCACGGTGATGAGTACAAAGAAGTGGTATAACGAGCGGAAGGCACAGTTGAAAAAGCTGAAACGGACAGAGCTGGAGGAGTGGGTGCTCCAGTGGATGGAACAGCATCCGGGGCTGGATGAGGCGTTTTCGTTTTCGCATTCATCGAAAGAGGACGAGGTGGAAGCAGCGGTGCGGCGGATCCGTGCGGCGCTGAAGGAAGCGCAGAATCCGTTCCGGGATACCTTGGAAGCAGCAGAGACAGACCGTATCCAGTCGGTACTGGACCGGGCCTGGAATCTGGAGCAGGACGGGGAGCCGGTCCGTGCGTTCCGGCTGTACCTTGTGCTGCTGGACGAACTGGAGGGCACATCTTTTGACGAACTGCAGGCAGAAGCGGCGGAAGCATTAAGTGACATGTTCTGGGGGGAAGACGCCTATCTGGCCCCGAAGGAGCAGGAGGAGATCGCAGGAATGATGATGGAACGCATCAAAAACCTCAGGGATCCGCTCTGGTTTGATTTGATGAGTGCCAGTCTGCCGCTGACGAAAGTGAATCCGCGTTTCCACAACCTGTTTCGGGAGGCGCTGGAGACCGGTAGATTCCTCGTTTTACCGGAAAAGGAAGAATTTAAGGAACGGCAGCTTCTTATACTGGAGGGGAAGCTGCTGGAGCTGCATGAGGATCCGGCGGTGGCCGAGGCGTTCCGGGAGAAGCATCGTTCGAAGGTGCCGGGCTTTTTAATGGGTCTGGTGTGGTCGAAGTGGGAGCGCGGCGAGATGAAGGAAGCGCTGGCGCTGTTGGATGAGGAGCTCGCGTGGAAACCGGACGGAATGGAGCGGGAGCTGCTGCTCATGGCGAAAGCGGATCTGCTCCGGGATTCCGGAGCAGAAGACGCGGCGCGGGCGTTTGTGAAGGAATGCCTGCTGGGGCCGTTATCCGATCCGGCGGCCGAGGGGCTGTACAACGTCTGGAAAACAGTCGTGCCGGAAAATGCGTGGGATAAGGAACTGGAGAGGCTGATGGCAGAAATTCCCATGAAGTCGCATTTGTTCATTCATATCTGCATGCAGGAGGGACTGACCGGCCTGCTGAAGGCGGTATGTGAAGCAGAGCCGGAGCTCATTTTGTCGATGTATGAGGCGTTTCTGCCGGAGGACGATGCGTTTGTCTACCGGATGATCGAAACCCATGTCATGCAGGAGGCAGCGAAGGCGTCGACCCGCCGCGATTACGAAGGGCTCGCGGAACTGCTCATGAAGTACGCGTGGATTACCGGAGCGGGCTTCGTGAAGGAACTCATTGAGCTGCTCCGGAAGGAATATCCGAGGAAAAGGGCGCTCCGGGAAGAGCTGGAGGAAGTTGAATTCTTGTTGTAATCGAGAGAAAAAAAGCAGTTTCCGGCAGACCGTCCGGGAGCTGTTTTTATTGGAATGGATAAAATCTGAAGACTTTTTTACATAAGCATGCTGAGAGCTGCAGCACCTGCTTTTCGCTTTCGGCATGGAGAAGTTGGACTTTTCCGGGGCACTGCGGGAATAGTAGGCGGAGAAGTTGGAATATAGGTGGGAGAAGTTAGACGATGGCAATGGAGTTGGAATGGGCCGCCGGGTTGTTGGACTGGAAGGGGCAGTTGTGAGAGCGGAAGCGTCCGTTGTGAGAGAAATCGGCTCCGAAGTTAGACTCCCCCGCAGCTGCGCTTCTCTGCTCCGGCTTCCGCCGGAACGCAGGCAGGGAGCGGGAACCCATTCACTAATTTTCACTTTTCATTTAAGGGGGGCAGCGCACAAAAAAAGAACCCTTACTGCTGCAAGGATTCCTTCTGTGATATAAGCTTCCAGAAAAACAGGGACAGGCCGAGGACCGTCAGTACGAGCGAGACAGCAAGTGTACCCGGGTAGTAGGTCCAGGCGGCCTGCATGGAGCCTGCTTCCCCCGCAGCGGCGGCGGTTTGTTTCGTGAAGCTGAGTATAAGAATGCCGGTTAAGAGTAACGCGGCGCTTGTCATTAACGTTTTCATGTTCATTCTCTCCTGTTCTCTATGTTTCATCATCCAATGTATGAAGACTTTACCTTTTTATGGATGGCATTAAACATACAGCAGGCGATCAGGTGAAAGATGAATCTTTCGGCTTACGCTCGCGGAAGTAGTACAGCCAGACGCGGACGACGGAGCTGAAAAAGAAAATCATCACAAACGGATAGACGGTGACGTTGAACCATTCGAGACCGGATAACGAGGCGCTGCCCTCCTCGAGCGCGTTCGGGAGGATAAACGAAAAATAGTTCAGCGCAAACAGCATCACGATCGGGAGAAACAGAATCGTGTACGTTCTCGTCACGCGCATCGCCGCACGGCTCCGGTCTTCTGCCGTGTCATGCATGACGGGCTTCGGTTCTCCGGCGCGGCAGGCTTTCCGCCAGATCGACCATTTCTGCCACACCATGCCGGAGGCGTACACTTTTTCCCAGCCGGCCTCTTCGTGAAACTGATGGGCGCCGGCATCGGCGCGCCCTTCAAACAGCACTTCGTAGGCGTAACGCTCGGCGGGTCTGCGGTCGGTAAAGCGGAAGCGGATGCCGCCGGGGCGGACGCTCTCCAGATGCCAGCCGTCATTTTCCTGGCGCTCGAGCCACGCTTCGAGCTTATCCGGCGCATACATCCAGCCGGGCTTCATCCGGTGCTTTTTCACCCCGGCTCCGTCCGTGTCCTCCGCCGGCAGTTTCTGCTGGAAAAGGCGGGCCGATTCGCGCTTCAGTGCAAGGAGCTGATACACACCGAGAACCGTAACAAGAATCTGCAGGAAAAGGGCGGTGTACGTTACGATCCAGAGCGGGCTTTCCACGCGGGTGACTGTCACCGGCGCATCGGACAGATACAGCGGGAGAAAAATGGCCGCCTGCATGCTGAGGGAAAGCACGATAAATAGAAAGTAGATCCACCAGACTGCAGCAATGCGGCTGTTTCTCGATTCGAGACCGTCCCGTACGATCGTCGTTTTTACGTCCCGGGACGGTTTTTCGTTCGCGTAGACGGCCCATTTCCGGCGTCTTGAGGCGACGTGCCAGCCGTCTTCTTCGAGGGCGTGCGGGAGCGGATGGTTCCGGCTGCGGTCGAAGCTGACGGCGAACGTGGCGTGCTCCGGCTGGGCGCGGGTGAAGGTGAAGCGGCTCGTTTTCGGCTGAAATCCGGTGAGCCGCCAGCCTTCTTCGGCCTTCGAGGCGAGCCAGGCTTCGGTTTTTTGGATGTGGAAGCTCCAGAATGGGCGGAATGTCGTTTCGGTCACGGGGATCCCTCCTGATGGGCGGCGGCGTTCGTGTACAGCTCCTTTAACCGTTCGGTTTCAAGGCGCAGAATCTCGGCGCCGGCCGGGGTGATTTCGTACGTTTTCCTGCGCCCGCCGCCTGCATAGACGACGAGAAGCTGGTCTCTGGTCATCTTCGTCACCGTGCCGTAGACGGTCCCCGAGCCGAGCGTGAGGCGGCCCGCGGTCAGCCGCTCCACGTATTTGATAATGCCGTAGCCGTGGCGTGGCTCATCCGCCAGACTCAGCAGAATGTAAAACGCCGTTTCCGACATCGGGATGTATTTTCTGCGCAGGTGTTCGGTTGCGTAGCTCATATAGTGCCTCCTAAGTATGTCACGCTGTGAGTATATCACGTTGTGACACATTCTGCAAAATGTTTCCATGTTTGCAGTACAGGGCGGGTGGGGTGTAACGTGGGGGAGGAGATGCACGTAGAAACAGACAGGACGAATCACAAGGAGGTTCTTCATGGATCCGATTACGCTGGTGCTTCTCGTCATTTTAATTATCGCCTTCTTTCCGCTCATTCTGCGGAGTGTCGGCTGCCTGCTGCGGATTATTGCCGCCGTCGTCATCATTGCAGTCGGCATTTCACTGCTCTCACAATTACTGTAAAAAAAGCGGCCTCCCCGTCTTCCGGGAAGGCCGCTTTCGTTATTCCGCCGAGGTGGCGATATTGTTCAGCGCGTTTTCCACGCCTTCTTTGTCGCCGCCCGCATAAAACATGGCCAGCAGCTCGTAGCTCGTACGCAGATCGATCAGGTAGCAGTCGTGCGTCTGCGTATTGTACACGAAATGATGCAGCTCGCTTCCTTTCGTTCCGTCGACCACTTTGTACGGCCCCGCGTCAAACAGCTCCCGCATGCCGCTCTGGGCAAGCTCCATAAACTCCTCGCGCGTTACCTTTTTCTCTGCAGTAAATTGACTCATCGTATCCCTCCTGAAATCCTTTGTTATCCCCAGACAGTTTATCACGACAGGCCGGAGGGAGAAAACGAAAACGGCTTTCTGTATGCAGGAGGGGAGAGGGGAAGGCTGCTTGTTTCAGCAGACGGGCAGCTTTGCTGCCTCTGGACAGACATACCTACGCCTCTTCTTCGTCCTTTACTATAATCGTACAAACATCCATTTTCACACTGCCGGATTCATCTTCTTTCAGAGGTTCTTCGCTCACGTTTCGAAAAAAGAAGGCCTCGATATCCAAGTCGGTTAATATTGTTATCCGCTCTTCCCCGCTTTCTTCCAATATTCTTTCAAACTCCTCCATTGTCAGGCGCTCTCCGTCCTTTCAGAAAGGCAGCAGCTTTTTTGCCGCTGTATCTTGTGTCCTGATCAGCCGGCTGATGGTTACCAAAGTATCGCTGAGATAGCATTAGCGCGTGCTGGGCTTCTTTCAAGAAATGACATCCGGATGCATCGAGGCCTGTTCAGAGCGGGAAACCTGCGGGCGGAGCCCGCCATCTGCTTCAGACCGGTGACCGTTTCCGGCGGAGGGCAGCGGGGTGTGCTGCCGGTGGATGGGGAAGTTGGACTTTTTCGGTGCGGAGTGGGAATACCGGACGTCGGTGTGGGAATTTCGGCTGGGAAAGTGAGACTTTCCGGCCGCTGTGGGAACGGCCCCCTCTGTAGTGGGAGCGCTGGGCTGAGTTATGGGACTCGAAGCGGCCGTTATGGGAATCGATCTCTTCGTAGTGGGACTCCATGGCGGATAAGAATACTGCGGGCGGAGCCCGCCATCTGCTTCAGACCGGTGACCGGTATCGGCGGAGGGCAGCGGGGTGTGCTGCCGGTGGATGGGGAAGTTGGACTTTTTCGGTGCGGAGTGGGAATACCGGGCGTCGGTGTGGGAATTTCGGCTGGGAAAGTGAGACTTTCCGGCCGCTGTGGGAACGGCCCCCTCTGTAGTGGGAGCGCTGGGCTGAGTTATGGGACTCGAAGCGGCCGTTGTGGGAATCGATCTCTTCGTAGTGGGACTCCATGGCGGATAAGCACGGCTCCGCGCAGCCGCACCGCCGGGCAGCAGTTCACCGCCCGGCATGCCATCCAATTCTGAAAATTTTTCCTTTTTCTACTGGTTCCATACCGGGATCTGCTATAAACTGGAGATACATCGGTACAAAACTGTCACGAAGAAAAAGGCCTGCTGCGGGGGCTGTCCTGCAGGAGGACAGAGGGGGTATTCGGGATGGATGTAAAGTATCTGGATCTATTGGCGAAAAAGTACGGCAGTGAAGAGGAAGTGGCGACGGAGATTATTCACCTGGAATCGATTCTGGATCTGCCGAAGGGCACGGAGCATTTTGTCAGTGACCTGCACGGCGAATACCAGGCGTTTCAGCACGTGCTGCGGAACGGCTCGGGCAACGTGAAAATGAAAATCGCCGATGTGTTCAAGGGGGAGCTGAGCGAAGCGGAGATGAACGAGTTTGCGACGCTCATCTACTACCCGGAGGAGAAAATGAAGCTCGTCAAAAGTACGTTCACGAGTAAGGAAGCGCTCGGGGAATGGTACGAAAAAACGATCGCGCGCATGCTGCGGCTGATTTCGCATTCGTCCTCCAAGTACACGCGCTCCAAGCTCCGCAAAGCGCTGCCGCAGCAGTTCGTCTACATCGTCGAAGAGCTGCTGTACAAAAAGGATGAGTTCGACGACAAAAAAGAGTACTACGAAAAGATGCTCGAGCGGACGATTGCTTTCGGACAGGCGGACAACCTGATCATCGGCCTCGCCTATACCATACAGCGGCTCGTCGTCGACCATCTGCACGTCGTCGGCGACATTTACGACCGGGGGCCCGACCCGCACAAAATCATGGATACGCTCATCAACTACCATTCGCTCGACATCCAGTGGGGCAACCACGACGTGCTCTGGATCGGCGCCTACGCAGGCTCCAAAGTGTGCCTGGCCAACATCATCCGCATCTGCGCACGCTACAACAACCTGGACATCATTGAAGACGCCTACGGCATTAACCTGCGGCCGCTGTTGAACCTCGCCGAAAAATATTACGGTGACAACCCGCCGTTCCGCCCGAAGCGTACCGAGGACGACCAGCTGACCGAGCAGGAGCAGCTGCAGATTACGAAAATCCACCAGGCGATCGCTATCATTCAGTTCAAGCTTGAAAGTCCGATCATCAAGCGGCGCCCGTGCCTGCATATGGAGGACCGGCTGCTGTTGGAGCGCGTTGACTACGGCAGCAGCGAAGTAACGATCCACGGGAAAACGTACCCGATCGAAAACGGCTGCTTTGCCACCGTGGATCCGGCCGATCCGACTGCACTTCTGGACGAGGAGCAGCAGGTGATCGACAAGCTGCTGTTCTCCATCCAGCACTCCGAGAAACTGACGCGCCACATGAACTTCCTGATGAAAAAGGGCAGTCTTTACTTGAAGTATAACGGCAACCTGCTGATTCACGGCTGCATTCCGCTGGAAGAGGACGGCAGCATGAAAGAAATGGATATCGAGGGCACGGCGTACGCCGGGCGCGAACTGCTCGACGTGTTCGAGCGGTATGTGCGCGACTCGTTTGCCCGCCCGGAGGAGACGGATGATTTCGCGACCGACATGATCTGGTATTTGTGGACGGGGGAGAATTCGTCGCTGTTCGGCAAGCGGGAGATGACGACGTTTGAGCGGTATTTCATCCAGGATAAGGCGACGCACAAGGAGCGGAAGAATCCGTATTATTCGCTGCGGGAGGATGAAACGATGTGCCGGCGCATGCTGGAGGAGTTCGATCTGGACCCGGATCAGGGGCGCATCATCAACGGGCACACCCCGGTGAAGGAAATCGACGGGGAGAATCCGATTAAGGCCGAGGGGAAGATGATCGTGATCGACGGCGGTTTTTCGAAGGCATACCAGTCGACGACGGGGATTGCGGGCTACACGCTTCTGTACAATTCGTACGGCATGCAGCTCGTCGCCCACCAGCATTTCAACTCGAAGGAAGACGTGCTGACGAAGGAAACCGACGTTCTCTCGGTGAAGCGTCTCGTCAACGAGGAGCTCGTGCGGAAAAAGGTGCGGGAGACGAACAACGGGGAAAAGCTGAAGCAGGATATCGAAAGCCTGCACCAGCTGCGGGAACACCGGTATATGAAATAGACAAAGCGCCGCTCCTTTTTCGTAAAGGGGCGGCGCTTTTTGAGCAGATATTAGTATACTAATCGTTATTTTCGAAGAGGCTGTGGACTTAATAGATGGAGGAACTATAGACTGTACAAAAGCAGTTAATGTTGAATGAAGGAACAAATGATATGTTCTTAAGAGTATCTTATTATTAATTTATGAGAACAGGGAGTTTTAAATATATGAAGAGAGTTGTCGCGATTCTCATTGCGGGAGCCGCTTTAGCTGGTGTGGTGCTGGTCATTATGGGAACGATAAGCGATGATTCTCAAGCCCCCTCTTCCGGCAGTGAGGCAGTAATAGGAGCTAATTACTATAGTCTGCGTGATACCACCGGCGAACAATCGATCAATATGTTTGCGATGCAGCCGGTGGATGCGTCGGTTGCATGGAGGGAAGACACGATCGAATCGATCACCTTTGCAAATGAGGAAATGGAGGTCGAAAATGTCCGTGTCAGCACCGGAGGAGAGCATTCCGGTCACATCCTCCTCAACATTATATTGAATGTCCGCTATGACAATACCGGGCTGGAAACGACAGAAGATATGACAGTGACATTTACAGATGGCACGACAGAGACGCATACGTTTGGAGAGATGTCCTTTAGGCGATCCGATTCTCACTATACGGAAGTGTTCGGGACGCTGGATGACTATAGAGTGACCTACGAGGATGTACACTTTGAGGCTGCTTTAGAAAATGAGGCTGCGGAAACGATCCACCTCCGTCAAATCAGCGACAATCAGAATGTACTGAGCTACCAGTTCGAGCCGGCCTTGGAAATGGCGGAAGGAAGCCGGGAGGACATAAGCATCACGTTTGATGTTGAGGACGAAGCCTATGATTTCTATACGCTCCATCCGGTGGTTCACTACAGTCGGGAAGAAGGAGCGGAGGAAACCATCGCGCTGCCGCCGGTGCAGTACAATGTGTTCCTGTCGGACGAAGAAAAAGCGGAGCGGATACTTACGGAATAACGTCGTTTATCATGCAGGGGAAGTGCAGAGGGAGCCTCTGCGGTTTCTGCATGAATCGATACATGGAATAGACAAAGCGCCGCTCCTTTTTCGTAAAGGGGCGGCGCTTTATTCAGCGGTGCCGGTTTCCCGGGCCTGCTGCAGCTCGTCGATCGAGAGGCCGAACGTCATCTGCAGGTGCGGGTAGTCGCGGAAGCCGTGCCAGTCGCCGCCCCACTCAAAGCCGATATCCTTGGCGATGGTGGCCACTTCGAGCCAGTCCGGCTCGCCGCTTCCGTTGAAGTCGGTTTCCGTGTCCCAGACGAGCCCGTCGTCGGTTTCGAGCGCATAGTCAATGGCGAGGCCGTAGTTGTGGTACGACTCCCAGGCGGCGGCATGGGTGACGATATCCCCGCCGGCCGACCGGCCTCTTGCATACAGCTCATCCTGGCGTTCCGGGGAGCGGTAGCCTTCTGTAATCACGAGGCGGATGTTCTCCGCCTCCGCCCGCCGAAGCAGCTCCTGTTTGGCTTCCTCCACGCGCGGGTGAAGGTCGTTTTCCGACACGACCGCCTCCGCGGAGACGAGCGGATTCCGCTGTTCTTCAGTACTGCCCGGAATCTCCACCGTCTTCCAGTCGACCGCTGACAGCGCCGCGAGCGCCGCCAGGAAAAACATGACTAAAAATAACCGCATACGTTTCCACCTTCTTTTGTTTATCCTATCACAGGAAGAAAAGAAAGGGATAATGAAAGAGAACCTGGAGACACCAGTGTATACATGAATACAATTTTTGATATAATTATGTATACAACAGGAGGTGTTCCGATGAATACGCAGGAATTGGTTCGTACTCGTCTTAAGCAATGGCTTGAAAAAGAAAATAAATCATATGAGTGGCTGGCGGAACAACTGCATGTAAGCAAAGCTCTGGTTGGTCATCTTTTGGCAGGAAGAAGGACGTTTCAGCCTCATCACATCGAACAGACAGCGGCACTCATGAATCTTTCAGTATCCGAACTACTGGCCCGGGAAGAAAAGGGGAAACTGCATGTACAGCTGCGCGGCGAGTTAACAAACCGACGTTCCAGACGAGAACTGGATAATGTTATTTTTGCCGTGGAGGATTATCTGAATATAAAGGAACAGAAAGGCTCATGAATCCAAAGGAAAAAGCAGAACAGATTGCAGAAGCCTTTGCTCAGGATTACCTTGAAGAAACGCTTGGGCATGACATATTTATTGGTGCTTTTATTGAACAGCTTGTAACAGATGAGGCGAATGTGATTTATCATTGGGTGGAAGACCCGGGGTATTTCGGTGCCGCTCTTACGTCATCAGAAAACGAGCGGTTTATCGTTATAAATACGTACCATCCACTGCGCATGCGTTACTTCACTGCTGCTCATGAGCTGTGGCATTTAACAAAAGGATCCCTTTATGCCGGAGATGATCCCAACTTCGACCACGAACGAGCAGCAGATCGATTCGCCGCCGCTGTGATGATGCCGAAAGCCTTAACGAAGTATTTGTGGAGACAGTTCCGCAAAGCCTATACACCGGAAATGGCAGTCATTCATATTGCAGACATGGCCGGGGTGCCGTACAAGGCAGTAGCCCGAAGGCTTCAAGAATTAAATGAGAAGCCGGTCCACCTCAAATGGACAGAAGAACAATGGGGAAAATGTCGGGAAGCTGTGGGGCTGAACCGCACCCCTCTGGATATGCCGCTCCGGGGACAGCACTTTACCGCTTATGAAAAAGCAGTCAACCAGATGGTAAAGGAGCAGGAATTGAACAAGCTCAGCGCTGCCAATAAACTATCACCTTATGCACCAGCGCTCGCTGAACAATATCAGCAGGAAGCAGCTTATAAGGATCGGCAGAATGAAGACTGACAATGCGGCATTCATTGATGCAAATGTGTTAATCGAAGCAGCGGCTTACAGTCAAGAGAATGTTTTGGAATGGTTGTCGAACCTATATGAAGCAGTATATATCCACCAGCAAGTTTTGGAAGAACTTCAGCTTTCCAGCGTACGTAAACGTGTAAAGACTTATATTTCTCAGGGAAAGTGGAAACTGTTTGATCCAGAGGATGAAGCTGTACTTTCTGACGCTGATTACGCTGTGTATGACAGCTATGTCAAAGATATCAGGGAGGCCTTCCGGAGACTGGACCGGAAGAAAGAAGCAGAGGGACGAAGAATCAAACATACAAATGATTTAGGGGAAATGCACTGTATTGCTGCTGCGCTATTACTAAATGTTGGCATTATCTGCAGTAATGATTATGATATTGGCGAAGTAGTGGTCGACGAGCATCTTACAATTCATGTGCCTAACGAGGAAGAAATGCCCCTTCAGCACGATACTCTGGTCGATGTCTGTTACGCGGTGATCTGCCGGGAGATCGGTTCAAAAAGCAGCGTACGTAAATTTTTAAAAACGGTTCGTTCCAGCCGAATAAGCGATCTGGATGCACGACTTTAAATGAAAATCACGATCGATTCAAACAGAAACAAAAGATATCATTATCAAGTAAAACAATTCTGTCAACTTTCTTGACTTTGCTCCTTCAGCGGTGTATTCTGCAGGCTACTCGAAATTTGTTCGGGCCTTCCCCTGTGCCCTGGGCGCAGAATTGATAAGGAGAAAGAGGAGATATCATGGCAAAACGCAGTCTGGAACAACGGTTGGAAGAAGGAACGGTCATTGCCGGAGAAGGGTACCTGTTTGAACTGGAGCGCCGCGGCTATCTGCAGGCGGGCTCGTTTGTGCCGGAGGTGGCGCTTGAAAATCCGGAGGCATTAAAGCAGACGTACCGCGATTTCATGAACGCAGGCTCCGACGTTGTGCTCGCGTTCACGTACAACGCCCACCGCGAAAAAATGCGCATCATCGGCAAGGAGGACGTGCTGGAGCCGCTGAACCGGCAGGCGATCCGTCTGGCCAAAGAAGTCGCCAAAGAGCACCCGACAGAAGAAGCACTCGTCGCCGGAAACATTTCCAACACGAACATCTTCGACCCCGAAGATCCCGCGACAGGTGAAAAGGTCCGCGCCATGTTTGCGGAGATGATCGGCTGGTGCAAAGAGGAAGGCGTCGATTACGTCAACGGCGAGACCTTCTACTACCACGAAGAGGCCGTCATCGCTCTCGAGGAGATTCAGCGCCAGGGGCTGCCTGCCGTTATTACACTCGGACTCATGGGCGAAAACATCCTCCGGGACGGGTACACGGTCGAAGAGTCCTGCCGTCTGCTTTCGGAAAAAGGGGCACTCGTCGTCGGCATGAACTGTTTCCGCGGCCCGGATACGATGCAGCCGTACCTGGAAAAAATCCGCGCCGAGGTGGACGGTTACGTCGCCGGCCTGCCGGTGCCGTACCGGACGACCGAAGAGCATCCGACGTTTTTCAACCTGCCGGATGCCGGATGCAGCTGCCATCTGCCGACCGAGACAACGTTCCCGACGTCGCTCGATCCGCTGTACCATAACCGGTACGAGCTCGCCGCCTGGGCGAAGGAAGCCAAAGATGCCGGAATCAACTACATCGGCCTCTGCTGCGGCGGATCGCCGGCAATGCTCCGCGAAGTCGCCGAAGCGGCCGGCGAAGAAGCCGTCAACTCGAAGTACTCCCCGGACATGGAAAAGCACTTCCTGTTCGGCAAAGACGATACTCTCTCCACCCACAACGTCAACTACCGCGGCAAAGCGTAATAGAACCGGCCGGCTTCCCGAAGACAGGGGAGCCGGCTTTCTTCGTAGTATAAGAAAACATAAAATCCGAAGCCTTCTCCAGGCAGGTGTGCCAAGGGATGCGGCAGTTCACCGATTGTTCCATCGATCGCTTTCTCCGCTATGCTCGTACGTCTCTGTCCGCTGCTCAAAGGTCTGCCGGAGCTTGGTGATGATCTCCTCTGCGCGTTTTTGTGGGCGCAGAAGCGTCCGTTTCGGAGAAATGCAGCGGAGATCAAGGATCGCAACGGCGGTGTTCAAGATCGCCACGCCGGCATGTCAGACCGCCATGGGCTGGATAAAGACCGCCATACCAAGGGTGGACCGCCACGCGGGAGCAGAAGACCGCCACACTGAAAACAGAGATCGCAACGATAGGCAGAAACATCGCCACGTGCTGGGCAAAGACCGCAATGGAACTGCTGAGAAGTGAATGATGATTGGGCGGAGCCGGTTTTCTTCGTGCATCTGATGAATCGTTTTTCCTTTCCCGCCCGTACATTTACGACACGAACGATTCAGGAAGGGAGACGCACATGAGAAAACAACGATTGCTTTTGGCCGCACTGCCCCTGATCCTGATCGGATGCTCCGGCGAAACGCTGCAGGAATACGTGTTTGCAGCAGAAACCGACTCCTGGGAGACGGAGCTGTTCGTAGAGCAGCACCCGGCCGCAGAAAATATCTCCGAAGAGGCGCTTCTGCAGGTCCAGCATGCAGGCGACAGCGCAGATATCGAGTCAGTGGAAGTACAGCTGTGGATCGATAGACTCGGTGGAGGGAGCACGAGCACCAGCTTAAGTTACATGCCGGAGGACGGCAGCCTTGAAATGCTGCTGAGCAATTATGATTTTGTATATGAGGAGGAAAAAGGGAATCCGATCCACGTGCAAGTCACGTGGCAGGAGGATCAGGAGGAGTATACGGACGAGATGGTCCTCGAGCCTGCCGGTTCACAGGAGACAGAAGGGTAGAGCAGACCTGCGGCGGCAGGGATGTATTTTTCAAAACGACTTTCATAATAAAAAAGGAAGAACGCTGCTTTACAGCGAATCGGTCATATTAAAGAAACTTATCGTTTCTATGAGATTACCGTGTAGCAAGCCGGTCGCGGGAAGCTTTATGAAACGCGGAGGCCTCTGCACGGATTGTTTCAGCTATCAAGGAAAGTCATCCGTAAAAAGATGGAGGGACAAATGTGAAATTTACAGGCGAAGTGAACGAGTCAGGCTATTTCTTTAATTTTGAAGCGATATCGGAACCAAGAACGAAGGATACATCGTTAAGAATCATTGTGAATAGAAGTAAGGAAATAGCTGATTTACTCCTCTTTCCTGATCCGGATAGTAAGGTGACAACCTTCCAAATCGATTTCCCGAATTATATTACGTATTCGGTCACCTACGATGATTATACGGTTTGGGACAATGGAGAAACGTTTGAAGGCGAAACATTTCGAATCTATTCAAAATCAAACTATCTGGATTATGTTCAAAAAAAGTTTGACCTGGAGGGAAAGCAAATAACGCATTATTCATTAGCCTGCGAAGAACATCATGTCGACATCATCTCTGAACACGAACCAATCGTGACAGAAGTTTCCTCGTGACGCTTTCGACGAAGGTCAGCAGTTCCATTGCACATGATGTATGGGAGAGCGTTCATTCAAGCAGTCCCGAAGAGCCTGGGCAGAACAAAAAAAAGAGCCTATAAGGAAAGGTATCTTTCCCATAAGCTCTCCGCATGCTTCGCATTTCCGCGTCAACCTACACCCGCTTCAGCTTCCGGTTCACTTTCTCCCGGTAGAAATACTCCGGGTCAAACTTTCTGCCGTTCGTATCTTTTTCCGCCCAGGCGAGCATGTTCTCATAGTCCTCGTCCTCCGGGGAGCGGATGACGGAGAGGAAGTACGCATAGCCTCCAGGGCCGCCGACATCTTCCGGCGGCCGGCTTCGTTCGCCACCGGTGCAGACGACCTCTTTCACCGGAAGCTCGAACGTTTCCTCGAGCGTGATGCGGTGCAGCCACCCGTCGCCGAAGTCGTATTCATAGACACACTCCTCGTATTGTTCCATCACCTGCTCGACTTTCACTTTTTTCGGCGCTTTCTCCACTTCATGAAACGAAAAATCTCCGCCCGGCTCGATAATCAAAAAATCGGAAAATTCAAAGCTGTACAGGTGGTAATCCTGCCAGTCAAATGCGGCTTGAATGATTTTGTGCAGCCGGTGAAACGAGATGTTGGCCGGCACATGCAGCCGCCGCCAGATGGCCGGCTCGATCTCCTCCAACGTGATGAGCAGCTGGTAATGTTTGTACGTCTCCTGCATCGCTTTTTCCCCTTTCTTTTCCGCCTATCACAGCTCCTGATAGTGCATGCATATATGCACGCATACAGAAGGAAAGCCGCCCGGCGGTGGCGTTCTTCCTCTCATCATACGTAACGAAAGCGCCGCTGTATACAGCAGAAGAGATCAATCAAAAACGACCCCTTTGGATAGGATCCGGTTCCAAAAGGGCCGTTTCCGCTTTAAGCGGCGGCTGGCTTGGTTTTTTCTCGATTCTCCCGAAGCCGCAGAAGCCAGTCGACGGCGAACAGCGTAAGGGATAAGGTCAGGAGCATAGAGAGAACGGAGGGGCGAGAAAGAGGCTGAAAACGAACGCGCCTACGACGTGGAGGAGCAGTATACATATCGTCTTGTATGCCGGCGAAAACGAGCTGACCCACTCGATCAAGAGCATGGCGGGCAGGCCATAAAGAAAGACCTGCACGAACATAAACATCGGACCGAGCACAACGGCTGTCAGCAGCCCGTAGTTAAAATCAGCGGAAAACACCGCATACAGCGCAGCAAAAAGAGGGAGGGCAAGGAGAATCGACGCAATTTTCCGTGGCACCATCAAAACCGCCTCCTGCTTCGTAAGTGTTTCCTCCATTTTACCATTTTGTACGCTGCTTCTACATTAATACAGGAAGAAAGGGCATTGTTAGAGGGAAAAGGATAATTGAATGCGGAAAATAAAGAAGATAGCACTTGGGCTACCTTCTGGAAAGCATTTATCTTGACCTTATGGAGATTTTGCAGCAACACCACAAAAACAGTTTCACTGCGTTAAGCTTTTCTCTATATAGCCGTCAGCTTTCTTAAGTTCTTCTAATATCCGCTGCTTGTTTTCCTCCGAGGCTCGGAATGAGAGAAGGTAATGTGGATAGTCTTTTTTGTTTCTTCCCCGCCTTTTCCGGATGTTTCTTAACGATGTGAATGCTTGAACATTACCTGGGCTCCCGCCGATACTACCTGTAGCAATAAACGGCGTTTTACTGTCCATCTCCTCAGGAATTTCTTCAATGAATACATCTGTGACGTGGTACCGCAGCAACCTGGTTTTAAGCGATTCTGCTGCATTCTCATTCTTGAGATACACGTTCATATGAACAGACATAAGCACTCTTCCTTTCTGAATATTCTTTCTTTTATTTTCCCTTTATTCATGCTCTCCAAACCACTGTACAAACAATAAAGCTGGAGGACAGGAAGAAAATGACGAATTGTTATGAAAGCAAGAAGTGTTTTTCTCATTATTAGAAGCCGTTTCAGTTTAACGGTAAAAGGAAAAGAAGAAGTAAAGGAAAGTTTTTCAGGCGGATAACACAGTGACTGAACCGAAAGCTTCTGCGTCCCGGGCTCTGGCCCGTTCACATACAATCTCCTTGTTTCTTTGTTTTGGAAGAAAGGAGGGATCCCTGTGAAGCAGCTCAAGTTCTCTTTCTTGATGTTTGCCGCCATGGCTGTACTGCTGGCAGCTTGTGGTGGCAATGGTTATTCCTGAGGATCCGGAAAATGAAGCGGCTGACTGGAAGCGCAGACAAAATAAAAAAGAGCGGTCTGGGGTTCTCCCGCCGCTCTTTTTGTATGGAAAACGCAGGTTGAACCTGGCTGACAAAGCAGGAAGGATGAAAACGACGGGGTAAACAAAAAGATCTGCATCGTTTCCCGGCACGATTTCAAGACGTGCGCTGTACGTTCATCTGACCCTCACTGCTTCCGCAATTTTAACGAACTTCCGAAAGAAGTCTCCCTCTTCAAGCGTGTGAAGGGCGCAGCCCAACGGTAAGGGGGAGATGAATTTCGGTTGGGCGACAGCCCAAAGCGTTTTACTTTTCACCTATATATGATAAAATCAGTCGTATATTATATAAGGGCTGATGCATCAATGGATTTAGATAGTAATAACCATTCAGTGTTCTCAATGTATTATCATCTCGTGTTGGTCGTGAAGTATAGAAGAGATGTCATTGACGATGATGTTTCAGAGTACATCAAGGATAAATTTATGTCTTTAGGCGAACGTTACAACATCACGTTAGTCGAGTGGAATCACGATATAGACCATGCCCATATCCTATTCAAAGCTCATCCTAATTCGGAGTTATCGAAGTTTATTAACGCATACAAAAGTGCGAGTTCAAGGCTTATCAAAAAAGAATTTCCTCTTGTTCGAGAGAAATTATGGAAAGAGATGTTTTGGTCGAGGAGTTTTTGTCTGCTTACAACAGGGGGGGCGCCTATTGAAGTAGTGAAAAAGTATATCGAAAATCAAGGTATAAAGTGAGGTGATTTGATATGACGAAGCACAACAAGGCTTACAAATTTCGACTATACCCAACTGAAGAACAGGCTATACTGATGCAAAAAACGTTCGGTTGTGTTCGTTTTGTCTACAATAAAATGTTGGCAGAACGAATCGAAACATACGAAAAGCTAAAAAATGATAAAGAAGCGTTAAAACGTGTCAAACACCCCACGCCTGCTAAATACAAAAAAGAATTTGATTGGTTAAAAGAAGTCGACGCTTTAGCACTGGCAAACGCACAGCTAAACTTGGACAAAGCATACAAATCCTTTTTCAAAGGGGATGCTAAGTTTCCAAAATTCAAAAGAAAACGACATAAGCAAAGCTACACAACAAATGTCGTCAATGGAAACGTTCAGTTATTGGATGGTCATATCAAATTGCCGAAGCTGGGAAAAATTAAAATCAAACAACACCGAGATATTCCTTCGGAATACGTCATCAAGTCCTGCACCCTATCCATCACTGCCTCCGGAAAATATTATATTTCGATTTTGACAGAGTACGAGAAGGAAGTTGAATACAAAAAAGTCGAACACGTTGTTGGGTTAGATTTTGCGATGAATGGATTGTTTGTCGACAGTGAGGGTAAGAAAGCCAATTACCCGAAATTCTACCGTCAAACGCTCGAAAAATTAGCCCAGGAACAACGGAAACTTTCTCGAAAGAAGAAAGGTTCTTCGAATTGGCACAAACAACGTATTCGAGTTGCCAAAATCCAAGAGAAAGTTGCCAACCAGCGGAAAAACTTCCTTCACCACAAATCGAAAGATTTGGCTACTGCTTATGATGCAGTTATCGTTGAAGACTTGGATATGAAAGGAATGTCGCAAGCCTTTAAATTTGGCAAAAGCGTAGCTGATAATGGTTGGGGAATGTTTACGTCTTTTTTAGTGTATAAGCTAAAAGAACAAGGGAAGCAACTTATCAAAATAGATAAATGGTTCCCTTCTACTAAGATGTGTTCGTCTTGCAGGAGTACAAAACCTATGCCAATGAGTGTTAGAACATACACTTGTTCGTGCGGTTATATTGGAGACAGAGACCATAATTCAGCACTCAATATCAAAAACGAAGGCATTCGCTTATTAGCAAATAACTAATTATCACTATCAACTCTTGGAACAAGAGGGGTAGCTTGGTCAACATAGATGGCTAGTAGAAGCATCTAATTCCCAAGAAGCCCCCACTTCAAGGTTAGGAAGAACCTAAGTGGTGGGTAGTTCACACAGTTTCCACAGATAAAACATGAGATAATGGAGGAAATAAGACGTCTCGATAAGCTGGTTGGAACGCCATCTGCACTTACGAGGAGGAGATGAGTATGACCTTTCGTTACAGTACCATCCTGGTGGCGGTGGATGGATCGAACGAAGCCAGGCGAGCGTTTAGGAAAGCCGTCGTCTTATCAAAAGATCACGGGGCAAAGCTGCTTTTGGTTCACATCATTGAACCCCATACCACTGCTGCTGTGGGACCCAGTAATCAGCCTCTTTCTTCCGAAGACGACCGGCATCGGCATGCGATAAGGATGATGAATGAGTACCAGGAACTGGCTGAAAAGGAAGGGCTCCGGGACGTTTCTGTCATTGTCGATTACGGTTCTCCAAAAGTAAAAATTACAAAAGATGTTGCCCAGGAACACGACGTCGATTTAATTGTTATTGGAGCGGCCGGGTTAAATGCCGTGGAAAGGCTTTTAATGGGCAGTGTATCGGTGCATGTTACCCGGCATGCCGCCTGTGATGTGCTGATTGTGCGTACGGAGACGGAAATGAAATAGAAAGGTACGGAAAAGGGCTTGATTCTTCCATTCTGTCAACGCAGGAGAGGGGAAGAAGCCCTTTTATGGTTTCATCGAAAACTCCTGGTCAGAGGAAAAGAAGTGCTTTCCGTACATAATTCTTCTATGGCATCATTTCAGACGTTCTTCCTCCATCATCGACAGCAGCTCGTCCTCCCGCAGCGGCTGGTGAAAATAAAAGCCCTGAAACGAGCGGCAGTCTCTGGCGAGCAGGTACTCCACCTGATAGGATTCTTCCACGCCTTCAATCAAGAGATCCAGATTCACACTTCGGACGAGCTCCAGTACGGCATCGAGCACCGGCGCTTTTTTCCTGGAAGCAGGAATTTTTTCGACAAAATAGCGGTCGATTTTAATCTTGTGGATCGGAAACTGATCGAGGTAGTTGATTTTGGAATAGCCGGTGCCGAAATCGTCGATCGCAATGCGGAAACCGGCGTCCGAAAGCCGCTTTAAGTGGGAGGGAATGCCGGCATCCGACGTCAGCTCCACGGTTTCGGTAATTTCCAGCTCAATACTGGACGGCGGCAGGTCAAACGCTGCCGGCAGAGAAGCGAGCGTATCGATAAAGGCCTCCTCTTTCAGCGACGAGGAAGAGAGGTTGAATGCCATCGTGCCCGAAAAGGCATGCTGCGCCCGCAGCTGCTGAAGCAGCGTCAGCCCGCGGCGGATGATTTTCAGCGTGAATTCGCTGATGAGCCCCGCTTTCTCGGCTGCGGGGATGAACTCGGCGGGGGAGATCGGCCCGGCTTCTTCATGCTCCCAGCGCGCGAGAACCTCCACACCGGTCATGCTGCCGGTCTGCCCGTCCACCTGCGGCTGATACACGAGGGAGACAGCTCCGTTGTCGACATCCGGCAGAAGATCCCGCTTCATGAGAAAGCTGCGCAGATGGGTCTCCCCGAGCTCCGGCGTATAAAAAAGGATCTCGGAAGAAGAAGCGCTCCCATTTTTCAGGCTGAGCCTTGCAGCATCCACCGCCTGCAGAATGCGGAACGGCGAGTCGCCGTCTTTCGGAAAGGTGACGACGCTTTTCCGGAAGTCGACGGGAAGCGCTGCGGCATCATTGATCGGGAAAGGCTCCGTGAGGCACTCCTCCAGCTGCTGCAGGGATTTCTGCATGTCGATCCCGGAATACGCATCGTCCAGAATAAGCAGAAACTCATCCCCGGTGTAGCGGTAAATCCGGTAGTCGATAAACGCTTTCTGCAGACGAAAGGCGATCGCCTTCAGCAGCTGATCGGCCGCCTCATGGCCGTACAGATTGTTCGTTTCCTGAAAATCCTTCATGCTGAGCGTCACGATCGTAAACGGCGTCCGCTCCGCTGTGAAAAGCTCCAGATCTCCGGTCAGCCGCTCACGGTTCGGCAGCGACGTAAGATTATCAAAATACCGGCCTTCCTCCAGCGTTTTCAGCGTCATCATCTTGTCGTTGATGTTTTGAAAAAAGCACGCGACGTCCCCGTTCTGGTGCGGAAGCAGCGTAATTTCAAACCACGATTTCCGCTCCTCGGCATAGTAGTCAAACGTCTGCCGGAGAAGGGTCTCCCGTGCCGCGGTAAGCTTGGAAGTTAAAAAGTGGTTCAGCTGAATGCCGAGGCTTTCCTGCACATCCACATTCAGCATCTCCTCCCGCGGTTTCCGAAGCAGAAGCTCCGCCCGGTGGTTCATAAACTTCACCGTATTATCCTTATGCAGCACGACAAAGCTGTCATTCATCGACTCGATCACCTCAAGCGCATTCCGCTCATAGAAAATCATCTGCGAAATGTCCGTATGTGAAATCAGAAGTAGCGGCGACTGCGCGTCATCCCCAAGCGGCACCGCCTTCAGCCGGTACCACGTCTCCTCCGCAGAACCAGGACAGCGGTAATCCTGCTCGTACAAGTCATTCACCCCGTGGAAAATGGAGAGAATCTGGTAGGAAGAAATGTTCGTTCCCAGTACGTTCATCAAGCGGAAATAGTTCCGGTCAGACGGATCCTCTGCGACCTGCGGAAGTACCTGATGAATATACTGATCCCAGCTCCCATTGCTGTACAGAATCAGCCCCTCCCGGTTAATCACCACCAGCTTCGTTTCCATTGCGTTTAAAAGTGCCTGCGAAACGCTCAAGCCAATTCCTCCCAAAACGTGATAAAAAAGATACAAAAAGATTGTACACAACAATAATAAAGTAACTATATCACTAATACGAAAGAAATCAATTATCGTCATTTTATGGACTTTGTGTTATTGACTTGGAAAACTTTCGCCTTAAAACGACGTTTCTACCGGCAGCGGTCGTCATACAGATCGGTTTGTGCTATCGTAGAACGAAAATGTAATATGAAAAATATGTCAGTTTATATACGTGCAGGGGGACAGCAGAAAAGAGACGAAGAGAAAACGGGAATTCCGTTTAGGCAATAGGCAGGGACGGCCGTTATGCCAGCGGACATGAATATAGCAGGGAGGGGTTTTTCAGGATGCTTCGTCATGTTCATTGGAGAAGGATATGTTTACTTGTTTACCTCATGGCGATGGGTGTACTTCTTGTCTTTTATCACCATTACATTGGTACGCAGGTGAATCATATCGAGCGGGTTTTTACGTATGCGACAGCCGGAATCAGTGCTGTTTTATTCGCCGGAATGGTACTCATTCCGAGTGAAAAAAAAGTCCTGCTGGGAGCGTTTGTGTCGATTTTCATCATCGTCCTGGCCGCAGGAATTACGTTTTGGGGAATCCGTCCATATACGATCCTGTACGCAGAAGTGCCGGAGCGGATCGACATGCTGGATGCCCACCTGGAAGAAACGTATCCGGAAAGAAACTGGGAAATCAGACAAAGTCCAGCCCCATCGGACAGTCTGTACCTGCTGCTGGTCACGTTTGAAGACGAACCGGAAATCACGCACCATTACCACATGAGCGATGACGTGGTGGAAGGGGAGCGGGAAATACGAAGTACCGGAAGATCATGGTGAGAAACGCCGCCCACGAAAAACGTCGCAGCTTCTGGAAAAGGGGAATAAAGATGAAATTGACGGTCAGTAAATTTGCAGAGATCGCAGATACATCGATCCGCACGTTAAGGCACTACAGGCAGCTCGGTATTTTAGTTCCTAGAGAGAAAAACGAAAAGCAGCAGAACATATACACAACGAGGGAGTTTGAAAGGTTTCATCATATCAAGCTATTGCAGAGCCTGGGCCTTTCCTTAAAGGAAATTAAAGAAAAGGTGGATGAACCCAAATATTCCTTTGAAGAAATGATCGATGTGCAGGAGGAAATTCTGCGGCAGAAAAGAGACACTATTGAATCTTCGCTGGAGATGATTGCACGGATTAAGTCTATTAAAGACCAGGGGCAGGAAACTGATGCAGAAATCTTCCTGCTGCTCATGAATTCCATGCTTCTGGAAAACGAACAGAAAGAAATATTTATGGACTACTACTCTAAAGAAGCAGTCGATCACCTTTTTCCTGCAGATAAATCAAAGCAGAAGGAACTGGACAGACTAACACGGGACATATTGAGCGTCGTGCACGAGGCTCTTATCCACGAGTACGCTCCGGATCATCCGCAGGTGCAGCAGCAGCTGCGGGAACTGAAGCTGCATACATACGTCAAAGGGTGGGAGATTGAGGACCGGAAAGCCGATGAGCTGAACGAACGGCTCCAGCCGTATATAGCTGCCTTACCAGAGCGCATCATCGGCTTTTTGACAGAAGCAGTGGAAATAGCAGCGGAGGAAACGGGTAGGGAAGAGGCGTAGCTGGAGGGAAACGGCAGGTCGAAACCATAAAAAGAGTTATTACCCCTTGCGGAGGACGTTACGTCCCAGGATAACCTTACATTTACTAAGTGAAATGGAGGTAAATTATCGTGGAACAACGATCCATCCTTCGCAACAGAACATTTACGTTTATACTCTGCTCCGGCTTTCTCGCTGTCATGGGCTACACCATGTTTTTCATGACAACTGCCTGGTACGTCATCGCTGAAGCAGGCTCCTCCCAATTGCTGGGTGTGGTCCTTATCGCCATTACCGTCCCCCGATTAGCGATGATGGTATTCGGCGGTGTCCTGGCAGACAGATTGAAGAAAACGACCATCATGTTCAGCACCAGTATGGCACAAAGCATCTTTCTGTTTATCATCTTCCTGCTTCACAGCGCCGATACGATGTCTATGCTGTATTTGATTCTGTTCGGCATGCTGTTTGGCACGCTGGATGCGTTCTCCGGACCGGCGAGCGCTTCGCTCATACCCAAAATCGTTCAGCCGTCACAGATACAGCAGGCGAACGCTTTCTACCAGGGCGCCAGTCAGGCAGGAATCATAGCAGGACCGGTTTTAGCAGGAGCGGTGATGGAAGCATCCGGGGTCTCTGCCGGGTACCTCACCGCCTTCCTCGTCGTTTTTCTCTCCGCCGTGCTGATGTTCCCTCCCTTTTTAAACGAAGGGGCCCCTGAAAATCAGGTTAAACAAACTCCGTTGAAAGATCTGCAGGAAGGTTTTTACCATATTAAGTACAGCACCTTTTTAATAACAGGAATTCTCGTTCTGATCACCCTGAACTTTTTTGCATTCGGTGCAATACAAATCAGTATCCCCATTCTCGTAGAGGTGCACGGGGGATCGCCGATCAACTTGAGTTATATAGAAGTGGCATTGGGAGCGGGGATGCTCTTCAGCTCGGCTCTTTTAGGGGTAGTACAAATAAAAAGAAGAGGCGTGACGTCTATTATCGGACTGACCGCTATCCTTGTGACCGCACTTATCTTCAGCCAGACAGCCGACCTGCTCGTTCTGGCCGGACTTGCTTTCCTTATCGGCTTCTCCATGGTTTTCGTTTATATTCCATTCTTTACTTCCGTACATGAAAAAACCGATGAACGAATTATGGGGCGGGTCATGAGTGTCATTTTCTTAGCCATGAACGGGTTCGATCCCATCGCGTACGCAGGCGTCACCCTGCTGCTCGCAAATGGATTTGACATTCAAAACGTTATCGCAGCATTTGCGCTGACAGGATTAACAATTGCTTTTCTACTATTGTGGAAAGGAAAAACCTATCGGAAAGACGTTTCGGAGGTATCCCAGACAGAAGCCTAGTATACGTGCACAGCTTCTGATGAGGTATACGAGGATATTTTTTGTTCTGAGTAAGTAGAGAGAACCGCTGCCTCAATACTAAGTCTAATCAATCGCGGAATATACACTCTATAAAGGAATGCTTGAACCATAGAATAAACCTTTTTCAAAAAGTAGAACCATGAGAAAAGAGCAGTGACCGAGTCAGAACGTATACCCTTTACGTGTTTAGAAATACGTTCATCGATATTCTATCGTACATGCATCATCATTCCACCAATAGAAGGAAGAAGAGAAGGATAGATAAACCAAAGAAATAAAGAATTACAGAAGATGAAAGCAGGTGATTGATATATATACATATATTGCATTGCTTTTGCCATTCATCATTTCCCCTGGAGCTAGCTATGTGCTTACAATTGCAGCCGTTGAAAAAGAGGGGTTCAGTGGTGTATATCGAGTGATACTTGGAACTGTCCTCGGTATTGCTGCACATGCCTCGCTCGCAGCAATGGGTATATCCACCCTCCTCCTCGAACTGCCACAGCTTTTTTCTGTGATTCAGGTGATTGGTTATTTAATGCTGATCTATTTAGGTGTTTCTATTTTACGCAATCTCTTTAAAGTCACTCAACCTCCAGCGAAAATTATTACGACCACCCGAGTATTTTTGCTGAATATTTTCAATGTTAAGCCGCTGCTTTTATATGTGACTATAATTCCATCATTTTTGCAAAACACGGAGATTTCACTTTACTTACACTATCTATATGTGGGAATAACGCACATTTCTCTACAGATCACCTGGCTATTGTTTCTTGGCTGTTTCACGATGGGGGCGAAAAAGATAAATCTGCATCGTATCCTCACTTTTTTCTCCGCTGGGGGCAGCCTATTTCTAATCGCACTCGGAGTTTTCCAATTAGTGAAGCTCGTTTTAGAGTTATAAAAGAAACTCGAATTATTTAATTGAAGGAACTGGTTTTTAGAAATATAAAATATCACAAATAAAAGCTACCGATCATTCGACAAAATATAAACCTTCTAAATGAAGTTAACATTGATGCTCTGTTAGTTAACTCCATTCTTTAAATTTCATATTCCTCGCTTACTTTCGCTTTCATCTAATTCTGTTCTACTAATTTGTAAATAAACTTTCTTTCAATCAGTTCACAATCATTAGCTTGAAATATTCGCTGCATGGGAACGTTATTTTGTCCAGTTGCCCCAATATAATAATTGGCACCCATTTTTTTGAGAAGATGCAGCGAAAGTTTATGAAGATATTCGCCCCAACCTTTGTTACGAAAAGACGGGAGTATTCCAAAATAAAACAATCTACCTTCATCAATAGTTCCCTGCTCAATTTGTGGCATTGTCACCCCTAGAGGTTGATTCTCATAAAAAATAACCAGGCAACTTCTTTTATAATCCGAGCCAAGTTCAGATTTCATCCCTTCAAATTCTTTTTCGACAGAAAGGGAATTTGAAGAGATGGAAGCATTCAGAGAACCGGAACTAGCTGCTGTCCACGTCTTTATAAATACATCACTCGTAGTTTCTTCCAGTGATTTTATTTCAAGAGATGCTTTCATTTTGAGTAGTTCGAAAGAAGTGAGGTCACGTTTATAAAAATATTGGGTTTCTTGTTTTTGATAACTAAGCTCTTCAAGTAGAATTGTATATTGAGTTTGTTTAGCATCTTTTTCATTCAGGACAATCGAAGCAGACGGAATAGCGTGCCCCCTAATATGTTTCTTCATTTCGTATAAAATTTCTTCAAAATGCTTTAAAGAATCTATTCTCCCTAACTCTTCAATCACCAAGTAATTTGGTGTGCCATCAAGAATTTTCGCTTCCTTAGTAGTAAACATATATACACCCCCTTATATTGAATTAAACTATTTCAGATGTATTGGCAGTAAAATGAAGCTTTCTTTTACTATAACCAAACTTCTCTCATATATCCATTTGTTTTCCAACAGCTTGACGTATAATGGGAATAATCAAACTTCTCGATAAATCGAAGTCCCCCAAGATTTATCTTCAATCGAAAAGCAGCAGTTGATATGACAATTAGTCCAATTTGATCCATCTCCTTCAGTAGAGATTATTAACGAATTGACTTCTTAGGGGAACTGAATAATGAAACTGAATCGAAATTTTAACTTGCTGCTCACTGGGCCATCGTTTTGCCAACATTGGCGATGCCTTGTACATCGTCAGCATCACTTACGTTATTTTTGAACTGATCGGATTAGGGTCTTCAACCTCAACAGCGAACTGTCAAGAAACGTCCTCGTGAATCGGATGAGCTGGGCGATTAATTAGAATAGAAACAGACACCGTTCAAGGCTCTTTCAAAAAACCCTGAACGATTTGAGATGAAATGTCGGAATTTTCGAATCTTTTTAAGGTTTTTGTTCGTCTATAAGGGGGAGGCGTATTTTTTAGATCGACTGTTAATAACGTTCGGGAAAGTCTATTTAGAAAAGCAGACGTTCGAAAATAAGGAAGTGAGTTTTTTGGACATAGTAATATGTAGTTTTCAAGTTGCTTTTTACCGTTCGGAAAAGTGTACTTTTATGAACGGGGGATTTAATCCTTTTAATTTCCAAAGGAACTTCAAATGATGTATAGTTATTTATATTGAAAATTTAGAAAATATATCCTAGGAGAAATTAATTATGGCAAACCCAATAAGAGCTCGACAATTAGGAGATGATTATCAAAAGATTTTCTTTTGGTTAAAAGCTTGTGAATTTTTGGAAGAAAATTCTAATATTGATACTATTTCTTATGAGGATATGGAATTAAAATCCCTTGATGATGTAGTTATTAGATATAAACAGCCGATTAAAGACTTTAAAGGCAATCTGATTAAAAGAGAGTATTATCAAGTTAAATACCATGTAACTTATGGGGGGAGCATCACACTAGATAATTTAATGGATCCCAAATTTATCAATGCCTCTAAGTTTTCTTTTTTAAAAAAGGTTAAAGAAGCTTCTTTCTCATTAAACACAGAAGATGAACCCGGAATCGCAATATTGGTTACACCCTGGACTATTCACCCCAATGATGTACTTTCTACTTCTAGATTAATTGATACTCAAGATGGGTCTTTCAGATTGGAAACTCTATTTGATGAGAAAAATAAATCTCATGTAGCAAAAGCCAGAGAAAAGCTAAAAGAACATTTGGATGTTCAAAACGATAAGGAATTGGAAAGTATTATAAAACTGATCAGAATATCTAGTGATTCTTCTACTTACTCTAATCTAGTGAATTTATTAAACTCTAAACTTTCATCAGTAGGTTTGAGACCTATAAATGCTACTCAGCGTATTAACCCTTACATTAGTCTGTTGGCAAGACTATTCCAAGAAGGCAAGACAAAATTTAATAAAGAAGAATTAATACAAATTTGCAAAGATGAAAGATTATGGACAGGAACTAACATTATGTTCTCTAAGGAAGTTCCTATAGGAATAAGAAGTTTTATGCATAGAGCAAGGAATATGGAAAATAATACTTCTTCAATGATTTGTTTATCAGAACATTTTGAAGGGCGTCATTTAAAAGAGAATTTTGGATGGAACGAGGACATCAAAAGAAAAATCGATGAATTTTTGACACAAAATTTAACTGAAGGAGGGAGTTATTGTATACACTTAGACACGCATTCAAGCGTGGCTTTTACAGCTGGATATTATCTTGATCCTAAGTCAGGAGTAAAAGCTGTTCCTATACAAAAGGGTTTAACTGGGCGTGAAGTATGGAGATCGGATTCTACTATTTCTAAAGAGCAATATCCTCAATGGAAAGTTAATCAAGAGGTGCTAAATGAAGATGGAGAACATATAGCGATTATAATAGAAATGACTCATTCAGCACTAGAAGAAGTTGAGAATTATATTAGCGATAAAGGTTTGTCTGTGAAAACAAAAGTAAGATTTTACTTCGAAGATGGGCCAAACGCTAGTTCCATCCAAGGGGGAGTACATGCAAGGCATCTTGCTAATGAAATATTGCGGACCTTAAAAAATCTTCCTCCAGAAGATAGGAAAAAAAGATATCATATTTTTGGTGCAGCACCAAATGGTTTTTGGTTTATTTTAGGACAACTCTCAAGGAGCTTTGGTCAAATAACATTATATGAATATGATTTTGAAATAGCACAAGAATATCGTGAATCTATCAATTTACCGTAAAAAGTAGAGAGGATGAGTGATGATGGAAGTGAAATCTTATTTTAGTGACTTTTTGACAAGTATAAGATTAACTGAAAATCAAGTAAATGATTTGAAAATTGGTCATAACACCTTACGAGATAGATTATTAGAAGATGAAGATACCTCATCAATTATTGTTAACACATTCTTGCAAGGTAGTTATAGGAGAGCAACTGCTGTTCGACCTAAAAATGGGAGTAAGTCTGATGTAGACGTTATCGTTGTTACGAATCTAGATAAGGATGATTACACCCCTCAGAGAGCACTAGACTTATTTTTACCATTTTTAGAGAAATATTATAAGGATAAATATAAAATGCAGGGCCGATCTATTGGTATTGAACTTAGCTACGTTGAGTTAGATTTAGTAATTACTTCTGCTCCTTCAGAAGCTCAAAAAGAATTATTGAAAACGGAAAGTGTATCGAAATCTTTTGCTTTGAATGAAGTGGAAAATTGGTCTTTGTCTAAATCATGGAGTATGAAGACTCAAAAAGTAGTTGATGAACCCACTTGGAAGACAGAACCATTGTTAATACCTGATCGAGAAGCAGGGATTTGGGAAAAAACCGATCCATTAGCTCAAATTGAATGGACTTGGAACAAAAACGCGACATGTAATGGACACTATGTAAATGTAGTAAAAGCATTGAAATGGTGGAAAAAATTAAATCCGGCACCTAAATATCCAAAGGGGTATCCATTAGAGCATTTAATAGGATTATGTTGTCCGGATCATACAGACTCCATTGCTAATGGCGTTACCTTCACATTAGAAAACATAGTATCAAACCACCCTAAAAAGCCTATCCTTGAAGACCACGGGGTACCAGAACATGATGTATTTAAACGTATTACTGAAGAAGAGTATAAAGAATTTTATGATCTAGTTAAAGAAGCTGCTTCGATAGCAAGACAGGCCTTAGACAGTACTGACAAAGTAGAAAGTATCGAATTATGGGGTAAGTTATTTGGTTCTAAGTTCCCTCCACCGCCTAAGGCACAAAAATCAGGATTTACTCCAAGAACTGAGCCTACAGAATCAGTTTCTGGTGGGAGATTTGGATGTCAGTAAAGAGAATTCCTAATGAGCGACTATTAAAAGGTAGAAGAGCCACTGAATTTATTGACGGAATAGAGATAATTAATGACCTAGAATGGAAAGAGTCCATAAATAGATGGGTTATTCATTGCTCATTGTATTCAGATGAAATAGAAACGGCTGTTATACCAAGAGAAACAGAGTGGTATATATTACTTGACGATAATTATCCTAAAGGAGATATTCATTTTTTCCCCTCTAAAAGTAATAGCCTAACTCATACTTTTCCTCATCAAATGTATAATGGAGAAGGAAAGAAAGAGCATCCTTGGAGAAGGGGCTTTTTATGCCTTGATGCAAATGTAAGTACGTTAGGAAAGCTGGTACCTAACCAGGAACCGTTTGATGAGGAAGAGCGTCTATATTGGTATGTAACGAGAGCAATAGAATGGTTAATTGCAGCTTCCACTAACACACTTACTTCTGAAAATGAACCTTTTGAGCTGGTTGACTTTCCAAAAGCTTCCCCACTAAAGGTAGGTTTTTCAGAGACAGTCCAAACATTTAAATTTTGGAATTCTTTAGATATTAAATTTGGTTTGGTCACTTTTTCAATATTAAACAATGGTGTTTTATTAGTGAGAAAATATCAGAAACTCAATGGAACATGTGTTAGAAGAGTGAACTGGGGAAATTACCCCACTCAATATGAACCTGTAAAAAAAATTTCAGGGTCTTGGGTCATTTTGAAAGAAATACCGCATATTAAACCGTGGCAAGCCCCATTCACTTGGGGGGAATTAACAAACATTTGCAGAAACCAAGGAGTGGAATTATTAGATATTTTAAGAAAAATCAAGAAAAGTCACAATTTCAAAAATAAACTGGCTCATATTATCTTAATTGGTTTTCCTATTAAGGATAAATTAAACGAAGATTATTCTGAAATCTTCTGGAAGGGAGTTGAAATCTCAAACTCCTTTGATAATAGTTCTAATTCCAAAGGGACTAAGTTAAATATTAGTAACATGACTAAGAATAAACATCGAATAAATATTAATGGGCAAGAACAAATTAAATGGATGGATTCATTCAATTGGTCTAAGAAATCAGTTATGAGCCGTGGAATGTTACCAAAGCCTATTAACGAATCAAAAATATTAATCATTGGAGCAGGGGCCCTCGGTTCATCTATTGGAGAGTTGTTGACGAGGGCTGGAGTAGAAAAATTAGGTATTGTTGATTTCGACAAATTGGAAATGGGGAATCTCACAAGACATAATTTATTGTTAACAGAAGTAGGCAAAAGTAAAGCAAAAGAATTAGCTGAACGTCTAAATAAAACATCCGTTCATGGGAAGGTGACAGCCTATTCAGGAACAATAAAAAATAATGTAGAAAAAAACATAGATGAGTTAATAAAATATAATTTAATATTGGACTGTACAGGTGAAGATGAAGTTTTAGAATATTTACAGCAAAACAGCTGGCCAAAAAAAGCGCAATTTATTTCAATATCTTTAGGGTTTGGCGGAGAAAGACTGTTCATATTCAGTAATTATGGTTTTAGTTTTCAGTACAATTTTTTTAGAAGTTTGGTGGATCCATGGTTACTTGAGGAAAGAGCAAAATTTGAAGAAGTACAATTACCAAGAGAAGGATTAGGGTGTTGGCATCCTCTTTTCCCTGCCAGAATTGATGATATTTGGATCATGGCTGCAACTGCAATTAAGACTTTAGAAAAGATAAATAAAGAAGAACATAGAACCCTATTCAAAGTCCATGAATATGAAAAAAGTATGGAAGGCAGTTTTGAAGGAATTAAATTAGTTAATGAAGAGGTATATGATGAATGATTTGATATTTGCTGAACAAAGTCAAAGGTTTAAAGTATACATACCTGGCTATTTATTAATTGAAATTCAAAAACAATGTATATTAGCATATCCAAATGAAACAGGAGGTATATTAGCTGGTAAATATTCAAGAGAACTTGATTGCGCATATATTTCAGAACTATTAAAAGCTCCCCCTGGTTCAAAAAGTGGCCGAACGTGGTTTTTAAGAGGTATCAAAGGTATTAAAAAAAAGCTGGACAGGTTATGGAACAAAAAGACATATTATCTTGGTGAGTGGCACTATCATCCTGATAACAGCTCAACACTGAGTAATCAAGACATCAAACAAATGTTTAGTATTTCTAATAACCCAAATTACAAATGTCCTGAGCCTATACTATTTATAGTTGGTGGAAAGCAAAATTCTTGGGAATATAGTGTTTATGTATTTCCTCAGTGTGAAAAATATATCCATTTAAACCTCGTCGAACTTCACAGTTAAAATACACATGTTAACATAATCCCACTTATACGAAACTCCCACCCACAAAACCCAAAGCCGATCCCCCACAGGATCGGCTCTTCTTCATTCCTTCCGCTCATACTTCCTCTCAAAGTACGTTTCCAGCCGATACTGACTGATCTGGTCGGTCCAGTCGTACAGAATGGCTGCGTTCTCTTCGGTTACGTGGAGGCCAGTGTCGAGCGTTTCTCCGTCAAACACGGCCGGGGCGCCGAGTTTGGGAAAGGGCATTTGACGCAGCGTGCGGATGACGGCGGGAAGGTCGTCTTCGCTCCAGTGTTTGTTGGCTTTGTCCTGCAGGTCCTGTCTGCGGTACAGTGTTTCGGTCAGGTAGTGCAGGAAGAACGGGGCGGTGTCCTCCGGTGTGATCGGCTCCATCCAGCGCGCCGGCCCGCGGGCGAGCATCGCCTGGATGACGACCATTTTGTAGCTTTTGCTCATCGCTGTTTTCTCCACCATGCGGAGCCAGTCGCCGCCTTCGTGAAGCGCGGCGGCTTCAGTGTCACTCAGTTCACCGGCGGCGTGGAGAAAGTCCGGAAACGATGGAAACGACGGGCGGATAGTGTAGCGCCCCTGAAAGCGGAGCCGGTAAAGCTCGAGGTAGGTCGGGCGCCGGCCGAGTTCTTCTTTGAGCTCCTGGAATAGTGCTTTCATGCGCTCTTTTTTCGGCTGGAGCCGCCGCCTCATTTCGGCAATCAGGTCAATGACGCCGGTTTCTAGGTGCACATCACAGAAGGAAGGGACGGCAGGCTCGACGCTCTTTTTCCGTTCGTTCGGCTCGCGGCTCAGCACCTGCAGCTTCGTGTCGGCGTTTTTGTAGTTGCCGATCAGGTCGATGACGTGGCAGCGCTCTTTGCCATCGTGGAGGCGGAGGCCGCGGCCGATCTGCTGGGTGAAGATCGTGAGCGATTCCGTCGGGCGCACGAACAGGAGCGTATCCACCGCCGGAATGTCCGTACCCTCATTGAACAGATCGACGGTAAACACGACGTCGATCGTGCCGTTGTGCAGGCGCGCAACCGCCTCCTCGCGCGCCATGCTTCCCGGTCCGGAATGGAGCGCTTCGGCGCGGACGCCCATCTGCTGAAAGTGCGCCGCAAGAAACGACGCCTGCCGGATCGACGAGCAGAACGCAAGCGTCCGCGTCTGCCGGTGCTTCTCCCACGCTTCATACACCTGCGCGGCTGCATGCTCCTGCAGCTGCACCTCCGCAAGCTCCTCCGCGTCATAGCGCGTGCCGAGCCACGTGACGGTGGAATAATCCGTATCATCGTAAATGCCGTAATACGAAAATGGCGCAAGGGCCCCGATCTCAATCGCTTCCGTAAAGTCCATCTCAAACGCCACGTTCCCGTCACAGAGGGCGAAAACGTCGTTTCCATCGAGTCGGTACGGCGTCGCCGTCAGTCCGAGAAGAAACTCCGGCTGAAAGTACGCCAGAAGCCGCTGGTAGGAAGCTGCGGCGGCATGGTGGAACTCGTCGACGATGATCAAATCGAACGCGTCCGGCGGGAACTGCTGCAGCCGCTTTTCGCCGGCGAATGTAAACACCGAAGCGAACGTGAAGTCCGCCTCGGTTTCTTTTCGTTTCCCGTCATAGAAGCCTGCCGTTTTTTCCGGCATGACGCGCTGAAAGGAAGCGGCGGCCTGCGTGAGAATTTCCTCGCGGTGTGCGACGAACAGAATCCGTTTGTAGCCGACGGCAAAGAAGGCGGCGAGGTACGTTTTTCCGAGACCGGTCGCCATGACGACGAGCGCACGCGGGTAGCCTTCTTCGACGGTCGTCTTCAGCGCCTCGAGCGCATCGATCTGCGGCCCGTGCGGTTCAACGGGAGTCTCGTAGACGGGCGGGGATTCTTTTCCGTACCCTGCGCCGGATTCCACGCCGTACATCAGCTGCGTTTCGCTCTCTTCGGTCGTCTCTTTCGCCCACGGCGGAAGCGAGGCGCGGTGTTCTTCGTGCCGGCTGCGGTAACGTTTCACCGTCTCGGCATTCAGCGGGATCGTCTGTTCATCGTAAAAAAGACGGAGAAAGCTTTCCTCTGCTTCCTGGACAGCCGTTTCCGCCTCTTCTCCCGAGACACCGAGGTTCCATTCCACCCCTGTCGAGAGCGCAGATTTGGACAGATTGGACGAACCGACGTACAGCGTGCGCTCTGCACCGTGGTCAAACCAGTACATCTTCGGGTGAAACGAGCGGCCGCGGCTTTCCCAGAGGCGGAGCTCGGCGTGTGCTTCCAGCTCGAGCAGCTGCTCCAGTGCGCCGGGCTGGGTGATGTAAAGGTAGTCGCCGGTGCAGATTTTGATCTCTGCACCGCGTTCGGCCGCGTGACGCAGAGCGGGAAGGAGGAGCGAGACGCCGGAGTTCATGGCGAAGGAGACGAGGATGTAGATCGTCTCCGCCCGCTCCGCCTCGGATATAAGTTCGTCGATAAAGTTCTGCTGGATCAGTGCAATGCGCGTCATGCCGTGCCTCCTAGTATTTCTGCTTTTCGGGGATGACGCCGCGCACGCCGCCTTCCGGGTGGGTCATGTCTCCGCTGTAGCGCGGAATGAGGTGCATATGTACGTGAAAAATCGTCTGGCCGGCCGCCGCTCCGCAGTTAATGCCGACGTTAAAGCCGTCCGGCTCCCGCTCGGTGAGAAGCCGCTCCCGCATGTCACCCATGAGCGCATGCATCGCCTCCTGCTCTTCTTTCGTTAAGTCGAAATAATCGGCCGTGTGCCGCTTCGGTATGATCAGCACATGCCCGTCGGAAACCGGGTATTTATCATAGATGGCAAACGCCAGTTCATTGTCTATTTCCCAGGACGTCAGCTCACAAAAGGCACACATCGGGCATTCCTCCTTTATTCTGTCTTTATTGTCTTTGTTTTGGACGCGTGATGCAAGCTTGGATCTAACACACATCTCTACATGATTGTTCCAATTCATGTACAATAAGGTCATAGGTAGAAAGGGGCGGATCGTGTGGAAGAGCGGCTGTTAGTCAACAATGAGAGTGAAACGTTATTAAAGGAGCTGACGAATTCGTTAGAGACGTGCGACCGGTTTTATTTCGGCGTCGCTTTCGTCAACTACAGCGGGGTGCAGCTGCTGTTGGATGCGATTCATGAAGCGGTGAAAGCAGGCAAGCAAGGGCAGATCATGACGTCGACGTACTTGAATTTCACTGATCCGAAGGCGCTTCGCCGGCTGCAGGAAATTCAGGATATTCACATCAACGTGTTCGTCACCGATGAGAACCGTGGCTTTCATACGAAAACGTACATATTTGAATACGATGACAGCTACAAGATTATTATCGGCTCGTCGAATTTAACGCATTCGGCACTGAAGTCGAATGTGGAATGGAACGTGGAGATTATCTCTAAGAAAGAGCGGCCGTTCGTTGAGCGGGTGCTAAAGGAGTACCATCTGCTGTGGGATGCGTGCCATACGCTGTCGGAGGACTTTTTACGGGACTACGAAAAGCAGTACGAAGAGGTGCAGCGGCTGCGCCCGCAGCAGCACGTCTTGCAAATGCGCTCGGAATACGTCGTGCCGAACAAGATGCAGCGGCGGGCAATGGATAATTTAGCGCGGCTTCGTCAGCTTGGAGAAACGAAAAGCCTTGTCATTGCAGCGACCGGAACAGGCAAAACGTTTATGGCTGCGTTTGACGTGCAGCGGGTGAAACCGAAGCGTCTTCTGTTTTTAGTGCACCGAGAAGACATTTTAATCAAAGCAAAGGAGACGTTCGAATACTTGCTGCACCGGGAGAACCGAACGTTTGGCATGCTGACGGGGACGAAAAAGGAAGCGCAGGCAGACTACGTCTTTGCGAACATTCGAACGATGGCGACTAGGTACGAGTCGTTTTCGCCGGATGCGTTTGATTACATCGTCTATGACGAGGCGCATCATACCGCCGCGCCGCAGTATCAGGAAGTGATGCAGCACTTCACCCCGGATTTCATGCTCGGCATGACGGCCACGCCGGAGCGAAGCGATGACGCCTCCGTCTTTGAGCTGTTTGATCACAACGCGGCGATTGAAGTCCGTCTGCACGATGCGCTGGAAGATGGGCTTGTGGCGCCGTTTCATTATTTCGGCATTACCGATGTAGAGGATATTGATTTAAGTGATTTGAGTGCGTCGGAGCAGCGGGAAATCGCACGCCGGCTGCAGGTGCACGCGCGCGTCGATCACATTTTGCATCATCTGTACTTTTACGGTCATCAAGGCACGAAGCGAAAGGCGCTCGGCTTCTGCGTAAACGTCGAGCATGCGAAGTATATGGCGAAGGAATTCACAGAGCGGGGCATTCCAAGTGCGGCGCTGTCCGGAGAAGATCACGCCGCCGAGCGTGAGCGCGTCATCGATCGGCTGGAAGATGAGAGCGATCCGCTGGAATGCGTGTTTACCGTCGATATATTCAACGAAGGTGTCGATATTCCAAGCGTGAACCTTGTGCTCATGCTTCGTCCAACGGAGTCACCGATCGTGTTTATCCAGCAGTTAGGGCGGGGACTTCGGAAGCATCCCGGAAAAGAGTTTTTAACGGTGCTCGACTTTATCGGCAATCATAGCCGCGCCTTTCTCGTTGCGCTCGCGCTAAACGGCCAGCGTTATTACGATAAAGAAAGTTTGAAAGTGGCGGTTGCGACCGGGTTTGCGCATTTACCCGGGCCGGTGCATGTGCAAATGGATGAAATCTCGACGCAGCAAATTTTAGCGCAGCTCGATCAGGAATCTTTTCAGAGCATGAAATATTTACGTGCGTCGTATGTCGAATTCAAGAAAATCCGCCACGGCAAACCGCCGTATCGCCTCATGGATTACCATACGTACGAAGGCGCGCCGGATCCGGTTCTTTTCATCCAACATTCCGGAAGTTACTTGCATTTTCTCGCCAAAATGGAGAAGGAAACGCCGCTCACGGAAATGCTTGCAGACGACAGGTGGGCGAAGGCGTATGAATCGCTTTCGAAACTGCTGCCGCTCAAGCGACCGCACGAAGCAGCGATTTTGACGGTGCTGTTGAAACAGCGTACGATCACGGTAGAGCAAGCCAAACAAGCCGTGCTTCATTGGATGGAAACGGTGGAAGAAGCGACCGTTCGGCACGCGATGCGAACCCTTGCTCAGCACTTTTTAGACGACAGCGAAAAAAGCCGTCAGCCGGCACTCGTTTCCTGGGAGGAAGAGGTGCTCGTGCGAACGGACGTCATGGACACCTTTTTGGAAAACGACGTCTATGTAAGCTGGCTGGAGGATGTGTTGGAGTACGGACTGCACCGCTTTGAGCAGGAATACGGCGCAGTAACGGATCACGTGCCGTTTTTCCATGCGGGCACGCAGTATAAGATGCGTGATGCTGCATTGTTGTCGAACTTCGAGAAAAGCCATTCCTCGTTTCGAGGATCCGGCCTGCTCGTGAACGGGAACGATTATTTCTTATTCGTCGATTTGCATAAGGACGCTTCGGTAGAAGAGCGATTGAATTATCACGACGAGCTGGAAAGCCCGACGACGTTTTTGTGGGATAGCCCGAACAACATGGCGCAGGCGTCGAAGCGTGGACAAAATCTGATTCACCACGAAGCGAAAGGGAACCGGCTCCATTTATTCGTGCGAAAGTATAAAGAGATCGAGCGGAATAAACCGGAGCCGTTTATTTACTTGGGGGAAGTGCGTGTGGAAAGCTATGAGGGCGAGCGCCCGGTTTCCTTTCGGATGCAACTTGAAGAGCCCGTTCCGCCGCTATTGTACCGAGAGCTGACGGAAAAGGTTTAGCGAACGGCCGCGGCTTGAAGGGATTCAACGGCGGGAATGTCTGCTGGTGCCCATAAAAGGGAGTCCAGCTGCTCTGTCGGCATCCAGATCAGCTTCGCATGCTCCGAGGCGATCGGTGTGCCGTTCGTGATCGTTGCGTGCAAGCAGTGAAGCGTGACCGTTACTTTTTCGTAGTCGTGTGTATGCGTATGGAACACGTCACCAGCAGTGATGGTGCAGTGGAGCTCTTCTTCGATTTCTCGCTCCAGCGCTGCCTGGTAGTCTTCGCCGTCTTCTACTTTACCGCCGGGGAATTCCCATACGTTCGGTAGTGACATCTGGCGGCTGCGGAGGGCACAGAGAAGCTCTCCGTCTTCGTTTCCTATAACTGCGGCTACGACGTGAATGTGTTTTTTCATCTCGATTCCCTCCTCTGTGTACCACTATAGCACATCCGAACAGGAGAGGGACGGGGACTACTAGACGCGTTGATTTTTTAAGGAGGGTACGTATGAGTGTACGTCTTTACACAACAAACGACTGTATCGAATGCAATTTTGTGAAGCAGGCGCTGGATGCGCGCGGGGTGCCGTATGAGGTGCGTAATGTGCGGGAGGATGCGCAGTACCAGGAGGAAGTGGAGGCGCTCGGCTACCTTGGTGTGCCGGTGATGGTGTATCAGGGGGAAGCGGTGAAGGGTATGGTGCCGGAGCTGGAAGCGTTAATAGAAAAAGCGGCGGCGGATCAAGCCGAATGACAGCCTCTATCGGGGCTGTTTTTTTTGTGGCTGAACCGGGACGTTTGATGATAGAAAAAGGAAAAAGACTTCCAGTAAACAGAAATCGTGATATACTGAAGGGAATGGAACAAGGAGTGCGAGAGTATGAAGCAGCATTCCCTGCAGGTGGGGTATGTGATCGGCATCTTTCTGCTGCTGGTGGTGCTCGGGTTTGGCTCGTATCCCTTCGGCGACGTCCGCTATGTGATGCTTTATCTCGCCGGGACGCTCGGGATCGGACTGCTTGGTGTGTATGTTTTGGCGGCAGCTGGAAGCTTTATAAAAATATCTACTTTCTCAGCTATCTGCTGGCGGGGTGGATGGTGTTTCTTCCAGACCTCGGGGTATCTGCGTCAGGATTCAGCCGCACGTACGGATTTCCCGTGCGGTGGTTCGAGTATCATAGGGAAGCGGCGGTGTGACGGTGCGTGGGTTTTCGCTTGCGATCAATGTGCTGGTGTATTACTACCTGCTGAAGCTGATACAGCGGGTGTACGCACACGTGATCGGCCGCTTTAAAAACGAGACAGTGCAGTAAATAAAACGGAGGAGGGGATGGCATGGAACAGGCGCCGCGGCTGGATGTCCGGCTGAGTGCTGCTCTTATCGATGGTTTTTTCCTGATTGGGGTGAATCTGGTGATCGGCCTTTTCCTTGTGCTGGATCGGGGCGGACCGCTCCCGTCGATTCCGCTTCCCGGTGGTACCACGATTCACTTCGCGCCGCCCGTTGTCGAACTTCTTCTCCTTCTAGCGCTGCCGCTTCTCTGGAAAGGAAAGACCGTCGGCAAACGGGCGTGCGGGCTGCGGATCACCCCGGTGCATGGAAGCCGGCTGCATGCCGGGCATATGCTGCTGCGGACGTTGGGCGGCGTGCTGCTGTATACGCTCACGCTCGGCGCCGGGCTGCTCGTCAGTTTCTACCTCGCATCCACACGGCCCGACCGCCGGATGCTGCATGACCTGCTCGGGGGGACACGGGTGGCCGTGGAGGAAATGTAATGAGTGATACAAAGGAAAAGCCGCCGGCTCCGGCAGCTAAAAGGGAGAAGGGTCATGTTGTGAACAATGAACAAAAGCACGGCTGTAGTATTAAGGAAGCTGGTGGCACCCTTGTATAAGTTCACGTGACTTTGAAGGATACACTTTAGGAGCTGAAATAATGCGATACACACTTTTGTTTATACTCATTCTATTATCTGCATGTTCAAACTCGAATGACAGCAGTGAAGAATCCTCCCCCTCCTATCAAACCCTGCTTACGGAAAATGATGGTGAATACGCCACTTATGCTATGGTAGAGAGCGAGGAAAGGGTGCATGAACTAGTAAGCAGACTACGTTCTCCAGAGTACAAACATGTTTTAAGTAATCGAACGGGTGAAGCGCGTAATGCGGACGACGCACATTATACGGATTTAGAACCTTCCGGAGTTCCAGCATACTTTGTTTTTGACAATGACGGTTTAATTTTTCAAACGACGGATGAAGAGGAATTTTTTTCGTATTTAGACGACCTGTCCCCAGAATAAGCTTCTCAGTTAATCCACTCCACTTCCTGAATACCCTTTTACACACATCTACCTTTTTTCCTCATGCCCGGGGCGCTGTTTTTAGTCACGGGTAGTACTAATTTATACATTCACGTTTGCTTTTATGTATGGTGTGGGACGCTCAGCTGCTGCGGGAGCGGGTGCAAACGATTAAGGAGAGCGAAGCCGCCAACCGGGAAGGAGGGCGGCTTCAGATTTTAATAATGAATCGTGAAGGCAGGAAGAGTCTACGACCTGGTGGTGTGTTTTTAGTGAGAATAATTGCACGAACCATGTATTAAGAGTAATCATTACCCGAAACGTTTGTTGAAAAGATACCGTCTTCTAAAGTAGAAATAACTTTCAGTATGGGGGGTTAAATAATGAGGAGAATTTACTCGATATTCCTAATCATAGCGGGGCCCCTTGCTCTTTTCACTGCGTGCTCGGGGGAAAACAATATAGAAAGCGAAGCATTGGATGATTTTGATCACGCCCTGAGGAGCCATGTTAACGACAGCGGTCAGGAGGACAGCATCACATTAAATATTTCGGAACCCTATATGGAATACTACCAGGAACAGGATATAGAGGTTGAATCCATTTACCGGCTGATCCATGTAAAACGAACAGAAGATTTGGAGGTCATCGATGGAGAAGGCAGTCCTATAGCTGTTGATGAAATCAACCAGGGAGATATTGTTTACCTTGATTTTGATTTATCAACGAGGAGCGGCGAACTGCAGGATGGAGAAACGACCATAGAGACAGATACGCTTGTTGTAGATGAAAGGGATGGCTGACTGCATCTACAAATAGTTATTGGTGCACCACCGCGACGTGTTGTGGACGAATACGCGGACAAAATGAAAAATAAGTGGCAGATCCTTTATCGTGAATGTTGTTGGGACAAACACGAGCAGGTTCTGCCACTTTTTTCTGGATGATCAGTAAAGCTGTCTCTATGATCGAACGCAGTTCGGCGCAGCTGGACCGGCCTGTGGAATGAGAGCAGCGGAAATGTCAGCGGTGTCCTGTGATTGCGGGAATGGACTTCGGCCGGTTTCGTTGCGGTCTTCGCCGGCCGTATGGCGGTGTCGGCGCTGATCGTTGCGATCTTCGAGGGCGGCGTGGCTATCTGGGGCGCAGGTGTGGCGATCTGCTCCTGGTATGGCGGTCTTACCTGCTCCTGTTGCGATCTTGTATGCCCTCGTGGCGGTCTTGACCGCCGCTGTTGCGACCTTCTCCTGCATCAAAAAAACAGCCGGGCGCTGTCTACCCGGCTGCTGCGGTACGTCATGAGCGTAATCCTGCTCGTCTCCGTACCTATTCCGCTGTTTCGGTATTCTCCTGCTGGTAACCGTGACAGCCGCCGTTTTCCTGCATGATGGTGTCCATCTGCGCGTGCATGTCGTCATGGAAGGTGCGGTCTCCATGCATGCCGCCGTCAAATGGTCCCATTGGAAGATCGTCGTTTTCCATCATCTGCCCGTGCGGGTGATCCTGCCACGGCATGTTCATAAATCCGCCCGGCTGTGCTGCAGCGGCGCCGGCGGCAGTCAGGACGGCGAGTCCAAGGACGATAATGAGGGTGATGAGCAGTCGTTTTTTCATGATCGGTCGCTCCTTCCGGTAGTGGGATGAGAGGAGGATCCTTCCTCTTATCTACAGTGTAGGGGAAGGGTGTGTATATCGTATGAAGGTGGCGGCGCAGGTTATGAAGATGTGATGAAGAAATGCCGGCGCACGGGGCGGGCGTGCTATACTTTGGGTAAAACGGACCGGGGGTGGTGTGTGTGCACGTGCTGATTGTGGAGGACGAGTATTCGATGGTGGAAGTGCTTGAAGCGTACCTTGTCCGCGATGGGCATGAGGTGTCGTATGCGCTGAACGGCGCGGACGGACTGAAGCAGTTCCGTGTGAAGCGGCCGGATTTTATTATTCTCGATTTGATGCTTCCGGATCTCTCCGGGGAATCGGTGCTCCAGGAAGTTCGGAGAGAAGCGGATACACCGGTGCTTATTTTAAGTGCGAAGTCCGCGGAAGAGGAGCGGGTGCAGGGGATGCTTTTAGGGGCGGATGACTACGTCGTCAAACCGTTCAGTCCGCGGGAAGTGATGGTGCGGATCCAGGCTATTATGCGCCGGTTTCAGAAGCAGGAGGAGCAGTCAGAGGTGTGGTCCTTCGGCGGCGGGAGGCTGCGCATCCGGCTGAACGAGCGCCGCGTGATCTGCGGCGGGGAAGAGGTGCACCTGACGCCGATTGAATACCGGCTGTTGACGGCGATGGCCAGGCATCCGGGATGGGTGTACGAACGGGCCGAGCTGCTGGAGAAGGTGCAGGAGGACCTGTTCTTTGAAGGATACGAACGGAGCATTGACGTACACGTGAAAAACCTCCGCAAAAAGATCGAAGTGGATCCCCGACATCCGGAGTGGGTGGAGACGGTGTTCGGCATGGGCTATCGGTTCCGGGGGGAGCGGGATGTTTAATACGGTGCAGAAGCGGTACTTCGCCTTCGGACTGCTGCTGGCCGGCGGAAGTCTGCTGCTGCTGAGCCTGCTTGTCTTCTGGAGCGTCGAGCGTCACTTTGGCGACTACGTAACGGACCAGCAGGAACAGCGGGTGGAGGAGATAGTTAGAGTAATTGAAGCCGCATACGAAGCCGAAGGGTCATTCGAAGAGATATCGCCGATGCTGCCGCATACGCTGTGGATGGAGGAGGGAATTTCGGCCGTCCTGTACGATGGAAACGGCGTTCAAGTGGAGAGCGGTATGGGAGGCATGGGTAATATGGGCGGCATGATGCAGGATATGATGGGCTCCGGAAGCAGCGGGGAACAGCGGACGTATCCGCTGTACGCCGGTTCAGAAGAGGTCGGCACGCTGGAAGTGACGTACCCGGCAGGTCCCGGGAGTGCAGAACGCCAGTTTCTCCGCGACATGGTCTTCCAGCTGACCGGCCTTGGGGTGCTTCTGCTCGCCGCAGCCGCTCTGCTCAGTCACCTGGCTTCCAGACGGATGACCGGCGGGCTGCGGGAGATCAGTGCAGACGTTCAGGCGCTGAAGCAGAAAAACGGCCAGCTGGAGAAGAAGGACTACGGCGTAAAAGAGCTGGATGAGCTGGCGGAAGGGGTGTCGGTGCTGTCCGCTTATTTGGAGGAAGAGGACATTCGCCGGAGGCAGTTTACCGCGGACCTGGCGCACGAGCTGCGGACGCCGCTCGGAGCACTGCGGAGCCAGATCGAAGCGTTCCAGGACGGGGTGATGCAGCCGGATGAAGAGCGGCTGGCACGGAGCCACGCAGAACTCATGCGGCTCGTCCGGCTGGTCGGCGAGATGGAGGAGCTGTACGCCTCCGAGCAGGGGAGCCGGTCGCTCCGGATCGAGTGCATCGACCTCACGCACTTCGCCACCTCGCTGGAAACGGACGTCCAGGCCATGTTCCGGGAAAAGGGCGTCACTCTGCAGGTGGACTGCCGGGCGGAGGAGGTGGAAGCAGATCCGGACCGCCTCCGTCAAGTCATGCAGAACCTGCTTCATAACGCGTGGAAATTTACCCCCGCCGGCCGGACGGTGCAGCTCCGGATCGCAGAGCAGGAGGACCTGGTGGAGCTGATCGTGGAAGATGAAGGCATCGGCATGACGAAAGACGAACAGCGCTTCGTCTTCGACCGGTTTTACCGCGGTGAGAAGTCGCGCAGCCGGGAGCTTGGCGGACGCGGCATCGGGCTCTCTATTGCCGCCGCACTCGTCCATGCCCACGGCGGTACGATCGACGTCTCGGACGCAGAAGGCAGCGGAACCCGCTTCCGCGTACGGCTGCCGAAGAGGCACGGGTAAGGCGGGCCCGACGCGGGAGAGGCAGGTTATCGAGAGGAACACGGTGCAGATTCGACATGACGGCATTTTAAGTGATATCCATACGGATCAAGAACATTCAGCCTGAGGATCCGTTTAAAAACAGGCTTACACTGTCACCATTCCCCATGATAAATGGTAAAAATATCCGACATCGTGAAACGTATACCCTTCTTCTCCCGACAAATACAGTGAGAAGATCACAAAAAAATCTGCAGAGAAAAGCAAGTGCAGAGGATATTTTCACAAAGGGGGAGGTCGTATGCGTACGCTGCGCAGGGGATTGACCGCATGCATGCTGCTTGCTGTCGTCACCGCCTGCAGTCAAACCGACGGACAGACAAATGACGAAGAGGCACAGGCTGCCAATACGGAAAGCACCAGCGATGAAGGGGAAGTCACGGCCACGACCGAAGAGGGTGACTTTGAAATAACGCTCACTTCAGCCAAGAAAGTTTATCAAGAGGGCCAATCGCTCGATATTGCAGGGTTATTGACTTACAAAGGCCAAAGAGAAAACATCGAGTTATATCATGCCGCAGCACCCTTTAATTATGTCATAACAGATTATGAGCGTAGTCATATCACATTTCCTGAAATAGAAACATTAGGTAAAACCTCCACTCTTGCTCAAGGAGAAGCATTAGAAATAAACACTTTTAAATTAAGTGAAGTAGGTTATCCACTAGGAACACAATCAGAAAAAGAAAAGGAAAAAATGAAGGAAACATATGGTGAAGCAGACCATTTTCCTGCAGGTGTTTATACCATCACCTTGTTAGTCGATTTCTCGTATGAAAAAGAAGGGGAAACGACGGATGTCTATCTTCCCACAAGCATCGATATTGTCGTCGAACCGTCGTAAAATGAGAAAAGGATGATTCCCGCATCATAGCAGGGGTCATCCTTTTTCTATGTAGTCCTCCTTGATCTTATAAATGGTATTCCGGCTTACTTCGATTTTCTTTCCTCTAAGGAACGAAGAATGATATTACGTTCCCCGCTGCGTCTGGAGGAGCGCTCGGCCATTTAAAACCTCAGCGTCTCCCCATCCTCCGGCACCGACAGCCGGTCGGCATAGCCATGCGCCTCCGCCGAATACCGGAGCGTCTCACGAGAAAGCATCCAGTGGTTCACCGCTTCCATGTGCACCGCCACAACCGCCGCTTTTGGCGCCTGTTCCGCCGTCTGCCGCACATCCTCCGCACCCATCACGAGCGGACCGCCTTCATGGAACTGGTTGTCCCCCGCATTTACGACGATCACCTCCGGCGCATGCCGGTCTATCTCCGCGCGCACCTTCTCATTCCACACCGTATCCCCGGCGATATACAGCGTCTTTTCCGACGGATGCGAAAACACGACGCCGCATACCTCGCCGGTCATTTTCAGGATCTCGCCGCGGCCATGCTCGCCATCGGTTTTATCGAGGCGGATGCCGTCAAAGGAAGACGGTTCTCCGAGCACGGTGACATTGGTGAACCCGGCTTCCTCAATCGTGGTCTTGTCTGTCTCATTTTGAACAAACAGCGGCAGTTCGTTTGGAACCGCTTCTGCAGCGGCCGGATCCCAGTGGTCCAGATGCAGGTGGGTGACGATCACCGCATCGACGCCGTCCAGAACAGCTTCCACCGGTTCCGGGAGCGGAGCCAGCGGATTGTACTGATCCTGACGGGCGGCGTTCGGAAACGGCTCGTAAGCTCCCTGACTGCCGAGCATCGGATCGATCAGAAAGGTTTTGTCTGCGTAAGTGACTTTCAATGTCGCATTTCGAATCAGCTGGATGTGCATAGCTATCCCTCATTTCATTGATTTTCTGAGCGTCTTCTTTGTATTCTAAACCGGTCTCCGCCCTGCTGCCAGCTATCAGCCTGTCCATCGTTATTCTTGGCAGAAGGCAGGAACAAGGAGGCGTTTTCAGAAGAGTATCCCTCTATGGTAAAATGGAAAAAAACGGGCGCTGATGTACATCGGCATGATGCGGGTGGTCGATTACTTAATGATTTCCTACAGCGGCACTTCGGCGTACACCGACTACTTCGATCAGCTGCAGCAGGCGCGCCTCGATACGAAACGGGAGGGATGGAAGTGAACAGAGAAGCTTACTGCCGGTATGTCTTAAAACCGTTTGTGCGGCGGGACCTTCCGCTGCTGCGAAGAGAAGTGGAGGCGCTCGCCGGTGCCATGTCGGAAGGCGAACCGGTCCTGTACGCCTACAATTCCCGGCGGGACGCCTTTTCCGGAAAAGCGCTGTTCGTCTTCTCCGACGAAACGCTCTACGTGCTGAGCCGGGAAGGAAAGGACGTCGTGCTGCTGCACGCCGCTTTCCCACTCGTCCGCGCCGTGCAGATCGAAACGCGCTCCTCCCGGTATTACCTCTATCTCACGCTCGACCGGCAGCCGCTTCAGTTTGAAATACCAAAGGACAAGAAAGGCACCGCCTTCATCCACCATATCCGCGATACGTTTCAGCCGGAGGAGTATTCCAACACGTGGAGCCAGCGGGTCGACCGGAGAAACCGCGAGCTTCAGGCCGAACAGGAGCGGCTGGAAAAAGTGCGTATGGACGCCGCAGCCGCGCCGTTTAGGGAGGAGCCGGCGCTTCTTTGGACAAAGGAGACTGTCGACGTCCTCGCCGCCGAAGGCATCGCGCTCGCACCCGGCTCCGCCGTTCTCCACCGCCTGGAAAACGGCGGCATCCTCTGGGAGCAGGACGGAACGAAGCGCTCCGGCATCTGTACCGCCGTGAAAGCAGACCTTCGCTCCAAAGAAGGCCTCGCCGTGCTGACACGGCTCGGCATCGAAGGGATCCCGGCCGGGGCCAGGCTCCTCGCCTTTGACGAAGACGGCGTGCAGAAGTATGTTCTCGTAAGGGAGGGAGCGGGGCTTCCACCGAAAGAGCAGGACTGATCCTTCACGGGATCGGTGCTGCTTTTTTCTTTTCCTGGATCCGCATCCGCACGTATGCAGGAAGTTGGATGGAATATGCATAACGACTCCGACCTGTTGCATAACAGAAGGGCGAAAAAGATTTCAGACAATAAGGCTTGATTTCTTCCGGTGGACGATTTAGAATAAAAATATAATTAGTTTGTATGGTAAACAAATTAAAAAGAGAGAGGAGGAGATGTGATGGCTTCGATCGTTACGGCAGGGGAAGTAATGATGCGTCTTACGCCGCCGGAGGCCGGACGGATTGCGGCAGCGGATTCGCTGAAGGTGCATATCGGCGGGGCGGAGGCGAACACGGCCTGTGCGCTTAGTGGACTCGGGCACGATGTCTCGCTCATCAGCCGGCTGCCGGAGCATGATATCGGTACGCTTGCGGCGAGTTCTCTCCGCAGGCACGGCGTCCATCTGCAGCATGTGTCGAGAGGTTCCGGACGGATGGGTCTGTATTTTGTGGAGGAAGGGGTTTCCATCCGCCCGTCGCAGGTTATCTACGACCGGAAACCGAGTGCGTTTACGGCGTTGACAGAAGAACCGGTGAAGCGGGAGTATGTACAGGGAGTGGAGGTGCTCCATCTCAGCGGCATTACGCCGGCGCTGAGTGACAGCGCGGCCGATTGGAGTCTGGAGTTGATGCAGGCAGCCCGGGAAGAAGGGGTCTGGATCAGCCTGGACATCAATTACCGCAGCAAACTGTGGAGTCACACGAGAGCGCTTGCCTGGGTGGAAAAGGCCCTTCCGTATGTGGATCACTGCTTTGCCGGCTGGAAAGATTTCGAATGGCTGTTCGGCTGGGAGAAAGCAGAAGGGGATCTTTCGTCCAGACTCGGGGCCTATTACCGCCGCCTGGAAGAGGAATACGGCGTCAGGAGCGCTGCCTCCACCGACCGTACGATCCACGATGACGGGAGACATACGCTCCGGGGGTATGTGTATGAAAACGGCCGTGTCACCGAAGGGGAAGGCATGACCTTTCAGCCTCTGGACCGGATCGGCGGCGGGGACGCCTTCGCAGCCGGTGTCCTTCACGGCATACAGACGCACCAATCACCGGAGGAAACCGCCGCTTTCGCAGAGAGCCTGAGTGCCATGAACCATCTCGTCCGCGGCGACAATGCGTCGTTTTCGGAAGCGGAAGTCCAGCGTTTTGCAGCTCAGCTCAATCAGGATATCAGCCGCTGATACCGGGCGGAAACTACGATAATGGAGGAATGCACATATGTTATATCCAATCGCAACAGAAAGCCGCACACTGACTGATTTAAACGGAGTCTGGAAGTTTATGATTGACCGGGAGACCGAAACGGTCGATCCGGCATCGCCGATTCCTGCCGACCGCCGTATGGCTGTCCCGGCATCATTTAATGATCAGACTGTCGACCGCGACGTGCGTGAACACAGCGGGTACTTCTGGTACGAGCGGGAGTTCAGTGTGGCCAAGGCGCTGCTAAACGAGCGCGTGGTGCTCCGCTTTGGTTCGGCGACGCATGAGGCGTGGGTGTATGTGAACGGAAAGCAGGCGGCGTACCATAAAGGCGGCTTCATGCCGTTTGAAGCGGAGCTCAATGAGTATCTGGAGCCGGGAAAAAACCGGCTGACGATCCGCATCAGCAACCTGCTCGACCACACGACGCTTCCTGTCGGCAATTATTCGGAGAAGAAGACCGATGACGGCCGTCTGATCCGCAATGTGGATGAGAACTTTGATTTCTTCAACTACGCCGGGCTGCACCGGCCGGTCCGTCTGTACACGACGCCGAAAACGTACATTCAGGATATTACGATCGCACCCGAAGTGGATCTGCAGAACGGCAGTGCCGATGTGAACGTCTCGGTGGAAAGCGGCGGCAGCTTCGATGAGATCCGGGTCACTCTGATCGATGAGGACGGAGTGGAAGTGGGAGAAGCAGCCGGTGCGGAAACGTCGATTTCCGTGAAACAAGTGCATCTCTGGGAACCGCTTCAGGCCTACTTGTATACAGCGCGTGTCGAAGGGGTGAACGACGGGGAGGTTGTCGATGTCTACGAGGAGCCGTTCGGCATCCGCAGCGTGGAGGTCAAGGATGCGCAGTTCCTCATTAACGGGAAGCCGTTTTACTTCAAGGGATTCGGTAAGCACGAGGATACGTATGTGAACGGACGCGGGCTGAACGAGGCGTACAACGTGCTGGATATCAGCCTCATGAAGGATATGGGGGCGAACTCTTTTCGGACGTCGCACTATCCGTACTCCGAGGAAATGATGCGCCTCTGTGACCGGGAAGGGATCGTGGTGATCGACGAAACGCCGGCAGTCGGCCTGATGGCGTCGTTTAATTTCGATATTTCTGCGCTGGAGCGCGGCGATTTCACCGACGATACGTGGGAGGTGCTCGACACGTCCGAGGCCCATGAGCAGGTGCTCCGGGAACTGGTGGCGCGGGATAAAAACCATGCGTCGGTCGTCATGTGGTCGATTGCCAACGAGGCGGCCAACTATGCCGACGGGGCGTATGAATACTTCAAGCCGCTGTTTGATCTGACGCGCTCGCTCGATCCGCAGAACCGTCCGTGCACGTACGTGAACATCATGATGGCGACACCGAAGGCGGACAGAAGCTCGGAGCTCGTGGACGTGCTGGCGTTAAACCGCTACTACGGCTGGTATGTGCAGAACGGCGATTTGAAAACGGCGGAGGAGAAAACGCGCGCCGAGCTGAAAGAGTGGTCGGAGAAGCATCCGGAGAAGCCGATCATGTATACGGAGTACGGAGCGGATACCGTCGCCGGCTTCCACAGCCCGTACGGCGAACCGTTTTCGGAGGAGTACCAGCAGGAGTATTACCAGATGAACAGCCGCGTCTTCGACGAGTTCCCGAATTTCGTCGGCGAACAGCTGTGGAACTTCGCCGATTTCCAGACGAAGTTCGGTATTATGCGGGCCCAGGGCAACAAGAAGGGGATCTTCACGCGCTCCCGCGAGCCGAAAATGACGGTCCAGTACCTGAAGCAGCGCTGGAGCAGCATTCCGGAGTTCGGCTACAAAAAATAACCGTACCAGCGGCAGAGCCGGGCACAGACGTGTCCGGCTTTTGGCATGCGGAAGAAGAGAGAGGGGGAGTTGGAGCAGTGTCCGGTTTCAGCGTGCAGCAGTCTCACAACGACGGCTGGCGCTCTGCCAAAACCTTATAACACTAAAAACCGAACGGCCCTGTCTCTCGTATCAGCGTTTCAGGATCGTTCGGTTTCGTTGGTTTTGTAGAGGTTTTAGACGTCGTAGTATTCGGTTTTAGAAGGCTGGGGATAGTGCTCTCTCAGGCTTTTATAAATATAGTTGTTTATCTATGATTTAATCAAACCTGTCACTTCGCTGCTCGCTTTCATTATAGATCGGCGGCGGCTCATGACGGAATCCTACTGCTTTCAGGTAGATGCATGTATGATTCTCATCGTATTTATAAATCAACCGCATGTCGGGTTTGGCCCCTTTGATGCCCCGCACATGGGGAGAGGAAAACCATTTGCATGCATAATACCCCAGAGCTGCCGACCGGCCATGCTGGAGTGGTTTGGACAATTGATACGGCGACCGTTTCAAGCGCTGAATTTCTTGTTCTAATTGGTCCACTAATAGATAAAAGGATGCTTCAGGATCGGAAACAGCCGATGTCTGCTGAAGAAATTGTTGGATACGGGGCAGGTCTTTTTTGAAAAAATCCTGGTGGTATTTTTCTTCCATATGGAGTCTATCCTTACCGGGACTTTCCCTGTTGCCGGGTGTACCACTCGGCTAAAGATGTGCCTTCAGGCTTTGATGTCCACTGCCCGGGCGCTTCGTCCGGATCCCGACGGTTCCCATACCGCTGTTCCATCTCCAGGCTTTCCACTTCTGCTTCCAACTTTTCCAGCCGGTCGATCAATTCATTATACGTATTAATTTCCAGCATCGTTACCTTTGTCACATTATTAAAATTAAATGCCAGCTTCCGCTCTCGTTCCAGCAGTTCCAATAATTTAGCTTGAGACATGGTGCGTAACTCTTTGGCCGCATAAATCTGCTGCGAGTTAAATTCTTTTGTGACCATGACCCTCACTCCCTTTCTTATCCTGCATGGAGGACTTTTCTTAATTATACCGTAAAGCCAATGAAATGACTAAATATATGTACAATATAATGCACATAATATTGTACATATATGATTGCAGCTGTCGTCCGTCGGTAGTCCCATAGCAGGAGGCTGAAACAAAAGCTTTTGACCACATGAAAAAACCGAACGGTGAGGACCCACTATCGGAGGTTCCTCATCGTTCGGTTCATCGTATTATTCGGCTTTAGACAACTGGATGGCCGCTCTTTCCCGGCTCCACAATCTGAAAGGTGGGATCAGGAGGTGGGTTCGAGGTGAAGGTCCTGATCGTGGTGGACCATGATCTGAATGTCGAAGTATTCTTTTAACGCGAGCGCGGCACCGCCGAGGGCACACGCGGGACGCCCGATCGTGGAGGTGCGGATTTCGCGGTAGTGGTTGAACCGGGAATGGAGCTTCTCCTGGATCATGCCGATGATCTCCGGATTCTCGTTAAAAATCGAGCCGTTGATGACGATTTTCTCCGGGTTGAAAATGTTGATAATGTTGTTCACGCCGGCTGCGAGATATTTAATATAGTAGGCGAGAAGCGGCTCGGAGGATGAGGACTGGAATACTTTTTCAATCCGTTCCGCTTCTGTCAGCAGCGGATATTCCTGTTCGAGCTGCTGTTTCAGCGACCGCTCGGAGGCGTAAAGCTCCCAGCAGCCCTGGTTGCCGCACGCGCAGATCTTCCCGTCCGGCTGGATGATCATATGGCCGATTTCCCCGGCGAAGCCCTGGTAGCCGCGGTAAATGTTATGGTCCTGAATGATGCCAAGACCGATGCCGGAGTACAGCGTCAGGCAGAAAAGGTCGCTGATGAACTCCGAATAGACCTGCTCGGCAAACACGCTCAAATTGGCGTTGTTGTCGATGTGCACCTCTGTCTGAAACAGCTCCGCAAGCTTTTGTTCGATCTCCTGATCCTGCCAGTGGGGGCGGGGGGAGTAGACGATCTGCTCGTCGGTGCTGACGATGCCGTGGATGCCGACGCCGATGCCGACGAGTCCGTGCGGTGTGTACGTCTTCTCCAGCTCCCGGATTTTCGGTGTCAGAAGCTCCTCAAGCAGCGCTGTAATATCCTCCATCTCCTGGGACGGGAGTTCGTGGCTTTCCTGTTGAATGACCGTCCCGTTGAAATCGGCGAACACGATCAGCAGGCTGTCGGCGTCGATGTCGATCCCGATGCTGAAGCCGGCCTGCCGGTTGATTTCCAGTAAAATCGGCTTTCTGCCGCGGGTCGTCGTTTCCCCGATACTCCGCTCGACAAAAAAGCCCTCTTCGATCAGGTCGTTCACCTGTACGGATACAGTCGCTTTGTTCAGTCCGGTCGCACGCGACAGTTCACTCCGGGAGAGCCGGCCGTTTTTAATCAGCTCCTCCATGAGTATGCGCCGGTTCATTTTCTTTATATAGGCAGCATCTCCAGTATTCACAGCAGCAGTCTCCTTTCTCTTTTTCAATATGTTTACCCGAAAAACTTATTCTTCTATTATAGCAAATCTTTCCACGTTCTGTCGAAAGGGCATGCAGAGAAAAATGTCGAAAAAGAGAAAAAAACTTCGCAGAAAAGGGTTGTTTTTACCCGGACCTCCTTATATAATTCAATTAATAGTTTGATTGATAAACAAATTAATTAAAAGGAGGTCTTCGACAGAAATTGTAAGCGATTGCAGATTCTATGACAGGAAGGTGATTCGATGTCCGCTGAAGAGAAAGTCTACACGGGAAAGTACCATTCCGCCAAAATGTGGCAGATAGCATTTTTCGCCCTGAATAACACGGCTACCAACATTTATTTGTTCGCAATGGGATTTGTCACATACTACGCCACCGGCATTGCCGGGCTTTCCGTTTTGATCGTCAGTACCGTGTTAACGGCGATGAGGGCGTTTGACGCCGTCACGGATCCAATTATCGGCTTTATCGTGGATAGAACGGAAACGCGGTTCGGAAAATTCCGTCCGATCATGGTGCTCGGTAACATTGTGCTCGCCGTCTCGTTTTTACTCATGTTTACGTTGACGCACGAGCTGCCGCTCGCCGCTCAGCTGCCATTTTTCGTTCTGATTCATGCCATCTACATTTTAGGCTACACGATGCAGACGACGATGACGCGCGCAGCGCAGACGGTGCTGACAAACAACCCGAAGCAGCGCCCGCTGTTTACGATTTTTGACTCGGTTTACAACATACTGCTGTTTACCGGCGGGCAGCTGTTCGTCGCCGCGTACCTTGTCGAAAAGTATGGAGATTTCACACTCGGGTTCTTCGCCGAACTAAATACGATCGTTGTGACAGCCTCAGCCATCTTCACGGTGCTTGCGGTCATTGCGATCCGGTCGAAGGACCAGAAGGAATTTTTCGGCCTGTCTGATTTTGCGCCGAAAGTGCGCTTCCGTGATTACTGGCCGATTTTAAAAAACAACCGGCCGATCCGCATGCTCGTCCTGGCTGCCTCTACGGATAAACTTGCCGGTCAGGTCATGCAGCAGCAGGTCGCCCAGGTGATGTTCTTCGGTATTATTCTCGGCAACTTTGCTTTAAGCGGCACCGTGTCGATGATAGCGATCGCACCGAGTCTTCTCATTACGTATCTCGGTGTCATGTACGCACGAAAGCGCGGCTTAAAACGAACGCTCGTCGCCGCTTCTTGGGCTGGTGTCATTGCCTTTACGACGTTGTTTGTCCTGTTTTATCTGTTCGATCCGCAGGAGTTTACGCTGGCGGAATTCGGTGTACTGACGGTCGTTTTCCTCGCCCTCTACAGCGTTGGACGCGGGGTGAGTACGCTCGGCCCGTCGATTGTTATTCCGATGATTGCCGACGTGGCGGACTATGAAACGTACCGCACAGGCAGGTACGTGCCGGGAATGCTCGGTGCCCTGTTTTCTCTCGTTGATAAAGCCGTCTCCTCGCTCGCGCCGGCAATTGTCGGTGGACTCGTTGCCGTGATCGGTTTCCGGGATGAATTCCCGACGGTCGATGACACACTGACAGACGGGCTGCTCTTCGTCGGACTGCTGGCGATTCTCGGTATTCCGGTCCTCATGTGGCTCGTTTCTATTATTGCGATGAAATTTTACGAGCTGGATTCGGAGCGGATGGAAGAGATTCAGGCAGAAATTGCGAAGACGAAAGAAGAGATTCTCGAAGGCAAAGAACGCCGGGAGAAGTACGGAACGAGTGTGAAAGGTGAAGATCCGGAAAAGAAAGAATAAAGGGCTTGCAATACAGAAATCAACGCGTTAAACTATAATTAGTTTATTAGTCAAACAATTAAGTGGGGGTGACACACATGCAGACGTTTATCGAGGAGGACTTTTTGTTAAAAGGGGAGACGGCGAAGAAGCTGTACCATGACTATGCGAAGGATCTGCCGATTATCGATTTTCATAATCACCTCGTTCCGGAGGAGCTTCTCACAGATCGATCGTTCTCCAATCTGACTGACGTATGGCTCGGCGGGGACCACTACAAATGGCGGGCGATGCGCACGCATGGAGTCGAGGAATCGCTTATCTCCGGCAGCGCGGATCCGAAAGCGAAGTTCGACGCGTGGGCGGATACGGTACCGAATCTGATCGGGAACCCGCTCTACCACTGGACGCACCTGGAGCTGTCCCGTTACTTCGATATAAATAGTTTGTTGAACAATCAAACGAAAGATGATATTTACGAAAAAACAGCCGAGATGCTTTCTTCGGGCGGCGTGACGACGCATTCGGTTCTGAAAAAAAGCCGTGTGGAATTTCTCGGTACGACAGACGATCCGGCGGACCCGCTCGATACGCATCGGAAGCTCCAGCAGGCGGACGTTCCGTTTACCGCAGCGCCGTCGTTTCGGGCGGACCAGGCGATCCATCCGGAAAAACCGACGTTTCTATCGTGGGTCGAAAAGCTTGGCAATATACAGCAGAAGCCGATTGAAACGTACGATGATTTTCTCGAAGCGCTGTCGGAACGAATCGATGCGTTCGATGCGGCAGGCTGCCGTGCATCCGATCACGGAATCAACCGCATGTTTTATAAGGAGACCGGCGACCGCGAGGCAGCGGCGTTGTTTTCCCGGAGGCTTTACGGCGGGGTGCTGAATGAGGAGGAAGCGGAGAAGCTGAAGACGCACACGATGCTGTTCCTCGGTGAGAAGTATGCGGAGAAGGGCTGGGCGATGCAGCTGCATATCGGGCCGCTGCGCAACAATTATACGAAGAAGTTCCATGAGATCGGGGCGGACAGCGGCTTTGATTCGATTGGGGATGCGCCGGTGGCTGAGCCGCTTGCGGCGCTTCTGGACCGGCTGGCCTCGAAGGAGGCGCTGCCGAAGACGGTGCTGTTTACGCTCAATCCGAGGGATAATCCGGTGCTTGCGGCGATGGCGGGCAACTACCAGGAGGGCGGCATTCCGGGCAAGGTGCAGTTCGGGACGGCGTGGTGGCATAACGATCATGAGGCCGGCATGATTGATCAGATGACGGCGCTTGCCAGTATCGGGGTTATCCGCCACTTTATCGGGATGCTGACGGATTCGCGGAGTGTGCTGTCGATGTCGAGGCATGAATATTTCCGCCGGCTGCTGTCGAGTCTGATCGGCGGCTGGGTGGACGATGGCAAGGCGCCGAATGATGAAGCGCTGTTGAAGGAGTATATCGAAGGTATCTGCTACAAGAATGCGAAAGCGTATTTCAATTTAACGTAAAGGAGCGGGTTAATATGGAAATGAGTTTCCGCTGGTATGGCGACGATGATCCGGTGACGCTGGAGAATATCCGGCAGATTCCGGATATGAAGGGGATTGTGTCCGCGATTTACGACATTCCGGCCGGCGGGGTGTGGCCGTATGACCGGATTATGCAGCTGAAGGAAAAGGTGGAGCAGCACGGGATGCGTCTCAACGTGATTGAGAGTGTGCCGGTGCATGAAGACATTAAGATGGGGAAACCGGCGCGGGAGACATGGATCGAGAATTACAAACAGACGATCCGGAACTTGTCGAAAGCCGGTATTAAAACGATCTGCTACAACTTTATGCCGGTGTTTGACTGGACCCGTTCGGAAATGGCCGCGGCGCTTCCGGATGGATCGAACTCGCTGAAATACGACGAGGATACGCTGAAGGATATCGATCCGTTAAGCGGGCAGCTGACGCTTCCGGGGTGGGATCTTTCCTACCAGACCGATGAACTGCAGGCGATTATGGACGGGTACAAAGAAATTGACGAGGATCAGCTGATGGACAACCTGGTGTACTTTCTCGAGCGCATCATTCCCGTGGCGGAAGAGGAGGACGTGCTCATGGCGATCCACCCGGACGATCCGCCGTGGCGCATCTTTGATCTGCCGCGCGTCATCAACGGCAATACGCGGATCAAGGAAATGCTCACCCGCGTGGACAGCCCGAGTAACGGAATCACGTTCTGTACCGGTTCGTACGGCGCCGATCCGGAAAACGACCTTCTGGAAATTATCGAAACGGCAGAAGGACGGATTCACTTTGTCCACGCCCGGAACGTGAAGCGGATGAAAAGCGGCTATTCGTTTCAGGAAACGGCACACTCGATTCATGCCGGCTCCATTGATATGGTCGCCGTTTTGGAGAAGCTTCATGAAGTCGGGTTTGACGGACCGATCCGTCCGGACCACGGCCGCATGATCTGGGGAGAGACGGGGCGGCCGGGCTATGGATTATACGACCGCGCGCTCGGTGCCACGTATTTGAACGGAATCATCCACACTCTACAAAAAAAGGAGAATGCCCAATGACATTACCTCTGCAGGTAGATCTGACCGGACGTGTTGTGGCGATTACAGGCGGGAGCGGCGTGCTCGGCTCGGTGATGAGTGAAGCGCTCGCGGAAGCCGGCGCCAAAATTGCCGTGCTTGCCATCGATCAGGAGGCGAACGACCGCGTCGTCCGTGCCATCGAGGAAAAGGGCGGCACGGCGAAAGGATATATTGCCGATGTGCTGAGTAAAGAGGGGCTGGAAGAGACACGCGCAGCTATTCATCAGGATCTTGGACCGGTGGACATTTTAATTAACGGCGCCGGCGGCAACAGTCCGAAAGCGACGACGACAAACGAGCAGCTTTCGCTCGAAGATATGAAGGACAGCGAGCAGCGGACATTTTTTGACCTGGATTCAGGAGCCGTGGAAAAGCTGTTTCAGCTGAACTTTATCGGTACGCTGCTGCCGACGCAGGTGTTCGCCCAGGATATGGTCGGCAAGGATCACGCGGCGATCATCAACATTTCGTCGATGAACGCGTACCGCCCGCTGACGAAGATCCCGGCCTACAGCGGGGCGAAAGCGGCCATCAGCAACTTCACGCAGTGGCTTTCGACGTACTTCGCCGAAGTCGGCATCCGCGTCAATGCGATCGCACCGGGCTTTTTCCTGACGGCGCAGAACCGTGAGCTGCTGCTGGATGAAAACGGCGATTACACCGAGCGGGCGCAGAAGATTATCGAGCATACGCCGCAGCACCGGTTCGGCGAGCCGGACGAGCTTCTCGGCACGCTGCTCTGGCTGCTGGAGCCGAAAGCGTCCGGCTTCGTCAACGGCATCGTCGTACCGATCGACGGCGGCTTCTCCGCCTACTCGGGCGTCTAGGAGCGGACCGGATGTTTTCCCACCGGATTTATACAGACATGCTCCGCGGAAAACTCGCCGTCGTCATCCGCGGAGCGGATAAAGAAGAAGCGGTACGTACCGCGGAAGCCTGCTATGCTGGCGGGATCCGTCTTCTGGAGATGGCGTTTACGAACCCGGATGCCCCGGACATCATCCGGGAGGTGAAACGCCGTTTTCCGAAGGCGGTCGTCGGTGCAGGGACGGTCCTCGACAGTGAAACAGCGGCGCAGGCAGTGGCTGCGGGGGCCCAGTTTATCGTCAGCCCGTCGTTTCAGGAAGCATCGGCCCGGTTCTGCCACCGGTACGACATACCGTACCTGCCGGGGTGCATGACGATTCAGGAAATGGTGACGGCAATGGAGCACGGGGTGAAGGTCGTCAAGCTGTTCCCCGGCAGTGCCTTTACGCCGGATTTCATCAAAAACGTGAAGCAGCCGCTTCCGCAGGTGTCGATCATGCCAACCGGCGGCATTACGCTGGAAAACGTAAACGACTGGTTCGCCGCAGGAGCGGTGCTGGCCGGTGTCGGCGGGGACATCACGCGCGGAGCGGGGGACGGCGATTTCGCCGCCGTACGCACGAAGGCAGAAGCGTTTGTGAAACAGGTACACGGATAAGTTGGAACAGCCCGCGGCGGGAGTGCGCACCGCGGGCTGTTTTTTTGTTGGTGGAGGGGGCGGCAGCGTCGGTTTACGGCGGTTTCGTTGCGGTCTTCGCCGGTCGTATGGCGGTGTCGGCGCTGATCGTAGCGATCTTGAAGGCCGGCGTGGCGATCTCGGGCGCAGGTGTGGCGGTCTGAGCTGCTGTCGTGGCGGTCCTGCTTCCTGCTGTGGCGATCTTACCGGCATCTGCTGAATGACCGGCCGCCGGGGAACCCGCGGCGGCCCATCTGCCTTCAAGCGGTTATACGGATTTTCTCTTACAGATCCACCGCATACAAATAATCGGTCTGCTCATCTGTGCCGAGGAAAAAGGAATGGCTGCCGGTTTTTACGAAGCCGCGGCGTTCGTAAAAGGCGATGGCGTGCTCGTTCTTTTCCCAGACACCGAGCCAGATGCGCTTCATGCCGGCATCACGTGCTTTCTGGAAGGCTTCATCGAGAAGGAGCCGTCCGAACCCGCGTCCCTGAAAGGCCTGGAGCACGTAGATCCGCTCCACTTCAAGTGCGTCGGCTCCCATCGGCTCCGACTGCGCCCCGCCGGTATTCAGCTTCAGGTATCCTGCCGGCGCGCTGTTTTCATACAGGAGATAAAAGGACGTGCCGTCTGTTTCCAGCTCGCGCCGCAGCTGTTCTGTGGAAAACGCACGGCGCAGGTAGGCGTCGAGGTCTTCGGGGGTATTCTGCTCCTGAAACGTTTCCTGAAAGGTTTTTTGGCTGATGGCTGCGAGTGTCTCTATGTCCTGTTTGCTGCACGGCTTTAACTCTACTGTCATCCTCGATTCCTCCTCTAATATGGACGTTTCTGTCCTTTTTTCACGAGCTCCCAGTCCGATGCGATGTTATCGCGTACGCGCTCAAGGTACGCCGACAGCTGCCGGATCTCTTCTTCCGTAAAGCCTTCCAGCGCGGTTTCATTGGAATACGTGTTCTCGCGGATAATGAACGGATAGACTTCCTTTCCGCGCGCTGTTGGAAACAGGCGGCGGATTTTTCTGTTTGTTTCATCGGGCTTTTTTTCAATGAATCCGTTTTTCTCCAGGCTGGCCACGGCACGGGCTGCTGTCGTCCGGTCGACTTTAATCATTTCTGCGAGTTTTTCCTGGATGATGCCCGGGTTTTCGCAGATGCGGACGAGATACAAATACTGGCCTTTGGTCAGCGCCACTTCTTTAAACTCGACGTTGCTGATGGAATCGAGCGCCCTCGCGATGACGCCGATGTCGCGTAAAATATCCTTCATGCTCTCCTCCTCTGAAAATGTTGCATATGCAACAAAAATAAGCTACACTCAGTGTACGATAATTTTATTGCATATGCAACAAAAAGGAGGAGCTATGATTTATGTATATTACGCCGCCGGTCTGCTTCTTTCCGCTGCAGGAGCGTCCCTGACAGTGCGGGCCGATCTCGGAGCGTCCCCGTTCGTTGCCATGCTCGTCGGCTTGTCCGAAACGATCGGACTCACGCCGGGCAGCTGGGAAGTGGTCATCGCCATCCTGTTAATTACGATAAATGCGCTGCTCAGCCGAAGCCGCCCTGAAGCAGCCGGCATCATCACTGCGCTGCTAATGGGCATCGGCCTCGACAGCGGATTGTACGTGCTGCAGCAGTTTCCCGAGCCTGCCGGAATGATGCAGCAGACTACTGCATTCGCCGCCGGTCTGCTGCTGCTTGCCTGCGGCACCGCTGTCTACCTGACGACGCGCGTCGCTCCCGTGCCGGACGACCGCTTCATTCTTCTCATCCAGCAGCGCGCAGACACGACTGTTTTCCGCTCCCGCACCGCCGTCTACATCGGCTTTCTCGTTCTCGCCCTTCTCCTCGGCGGACCGATCGGTGCCGGCACGCTCGTCACCGTCGCCTTCAGCGGCATGCTCGTCCACCACTTCATGCCTCTGGCCGCCAGGGCCCCGGCGATACAAAAAAGCCTCCCTTAAACGAGAAGAGGCGGCAGAAATGTCTGCCGCCCTTGATCTCATGACTTGTTTTTCAGCTTCGCTCTCATCCGCTCATATTCCTCTTCCGAAAGCTCTCCGCGCGCGTACCGTTTTTCTAAAATCTGCTCCGCGGACTCTTCGTTCCGCCCGGCAGAAGAAGACGATCCTTTTGCAGCAATCGACCAGATCAGATACACAATCAGCGCGGTGAAAAGCAGGAAAAAGAAAAATCCAAATCCCATAAACCCGCCGAACCAGTTTCCCATGGATCCATCCATCATACGAACCCCTCCTCCTCTGCTTCTGTCTTCATTCTCGCAGACAGATATGAAGATTCTGTGTAGAGACGTCGTTTTTACGTTGTTAACAGACATTCTCTATGGTCCAGAAGAAATAAAAGAGATACGATGCTTCCAATGATGGAATTTCTCCGCTGCCCGACAGAAGCCTGCGTGGGCTTGTCTTAAAGCCGGGAGGACTACCGCTTCACACTATACACATTCTATTCTCTCTTTTTTTTGGGAGTTTTCGTAGATGACGGTGCCGGAAAGCGGCAGTTTGATGTCATTCGAAAAACACCGGACCAGAAACAGCCGCCCGCGGACCAGCATGGCTCGTTTTCGGAACACGCCGGCCCTGTATCGGACCAAAAACAGGTTCAACCGGACCAGGCGCTTCGTAACGGACCAACTTCCGTCGAAATCGGACCAGGTTCTGCACCAAACCGGACCAACTTTCCAGGCCATCGGACCACCGGCCGCCGAAACTTCCGGCGCCCCCTCTGCTCCAAGCCGTCTCCTGCTCTCGCCCAGCAGTTCTTATGCCCTCTGGATCGTTTACGGCTGCAGGTGCAGGAAGGAAACGGGAACCTGTTCAACAAACCTCTCTTTTCCTTTAAGATCAGGTGGTTTCTGCATGGTTTATGTCAGCAGCAAAAAGCTTCCGGAAGTCCCATGAGGACCGCCGGAAGCTTTTTCTACCTATACTCTTACAGATCCAGGCTCTTCGGTGCTTCGCCTTTTTTGTTCATGAGGCGGATCGAATCCGGCTTGATTTCGAGGAAAATGAGCTCGGGATCCTCTTTGCCGCCGAACCAGTTGTTCATGTCATCAAACCAGAGATCCTCGACGAGGTTTTTGTCGTCGCGGATGGACGCTGTGCCGGCTACTTCGACGAACTCGTCGCCGATGCCGTCACCCTGGTAGCCGAGCAGAATGTGGACGTTGTTGTTCTTGTCGATTTCCTCGGCTTTGTGCGTTTCGCGGCTCGTCGGCGTGTACAGCGTTAAATCCTTATTGAGAAACGTCATGTAGCGGGTATGCGGCTTGTCGTTTTCCACGGTCGCAAGCGTGCCGATCGCATGCTGCTCCATAATCGATTCAATTCGTTCGCGCAGTTGTTTCTGGTCCATGTGTATCGTCTCCTTTTATACGCAGTAGTCGTTCTACACACCCAATTTCCTGTTTTGGGCAGAAGTTAAACAACGTACTGCATAGACCTTGATGACCTCCTTCGTTATACTAAAACGAGAAGGAGGCGGAACCGATGCTCAGCCCGATGAAAAAGCTCACCGAAGCAAGCTACTTAACCGCAGAAAATGCGTCCGGATACCGTGCGGTCCTGCGCTATTTCTACATCCAGCATGAACGGATGCGCGACTACCTCGCCCCGGAGGAAGTCCTCGCCCACCTGCAGTCGCTGCCGGCCTATGCCGAAACCGACGAAAACACCCTGCTCCAGCAGCTCGCCCAGCTCGTCAAATGGGGCAACCTCCATGCGCGGCAGGACATGACAAACGCCCGCACGATCGAAGAGTACAAAAAGAAACGGTTCCGCTACCAGGCCACCCCCTACACGATCGAAATCGAACGCATGACCATCCAGCTTGAAACGATGAACCAGGAACAATTCGGTGGTTCCCTCGAAAAATCCCAGTTCGACCGGCTGCTCGACAACCTCGGCCGCCTCAACCAGGAAATCACCGGCGGGCTCCCCTCCGGCACCGAGGCTTCCATGCGGCTGTGGGAAGACATTCTTCAGTCCTTTCAGACGATCCGCACAAGCACCGCAGACTACGTCGCCTACATACACAGCGAACAAACCGACCAGCGCATGCAGAGCGACGCCTTTCTCGTCTACAAAAACCAGTTCACCACCTACCTGCGCGACTTCATTATCTCGCTGCAGCGCACCTCCCTCCAGATCATCGACCAGCTGGAACAGATCCGTCCGGAAAAAATGACGCTCTTTATCGAGACGCTCATCGAACACCGGAGAGGCGTGCCGAGGCTGGAGGACGTTTCCGCTTCGGATATCGACAGCTGGGAAACCGAATTCCGCAGCCTCTGGCAGGCGGTGCTGGACTGGTTTATCGGCTCCGACGGCCGCCAGAGCGAGCTGGAGATGCTGCAGATTCAGACGAACGAAATGATCCGCCGCATCACGCGCTACGTGCAGCGGCTGAGTGAACGGCGCCACGAGCACCAGAGCCGCCGGCAGGAGTACCTTCACCTGAGCCGGATGTTTGCAGAAACCGGCACGATCGAAGAGGCGCACCGTCTCGCCGGCATGGTATTCGGTCCGGAGAGCGTGCGTCACCTCCGCATGAGCGGGGATACGACCGACCTGCTTCATCAGGACGTGTGGGATCAGCCGCCGGAAGTCATTCCTATAAAACCGCGTGTCCGCCAGTACCGGGAAAAGACGAAAGCCGGAGCTCTGCAGTCCAATGAAGCGAAAAAAGAGGCTTATTTACAGGAAGTCCGGCGGGAGCAGGAACAGGAGCGCCGGCTCATCGATACGTATTTTTCCGACGGGCCGCTCACGCTGTCCACAGTAGAGCGCGTGCAGCCGGAAGTCCGCAAAATGCTTCTCGCCTGGATCGGCCGCGCCGCCGCGCATCCGGAACGGACAGTGAAAACGGATTACGGCTTTTCCGTGCACGTGGCCATTCACCGCGGCACCCGCATTACGCTCCCGGCAGAGGATGGCGTCATGACGATGCCGGACGTGACGTTTACGATTAAAGGAGAGAACCCTTATGTTTGATGAGAAAGCGGTCGACGCTCTGGATATTCTGCTGCATCAGTTCTGGGTGCTTCGAAGCCGCGAACCGAAGGCGTACCAGCTCATCCGGGAAAGAGAAAAAGTGCTGCGCCGCTATATCGAGGATAAATTCGGTCTGCACCTGCTCGTCCACCCCCACGTTATTAAGCTGGAAAAAATCCCGGTGGAACCGAAAGCCTGGATGGGACTTGCGGGCTTTCAGGAAAAGCGGGACTACGTGCTGTTCTGTTCGGCGATGGCGTTTCTGGAAGAGAAGGCGGTGGAGGAGCAGTTTCTTCTGTCCGAGCTGACAGAAGAGATCCGGCAGATGGAAGAAGACGTGGACTGGACGGTGTATACCCACCGCAAATCGCTTATCCGCGCGTTGAAAGCGCTGACAGATCTGGAGCTTATCCGGCTCGTCGACGGCCATCTGCAGCCGTTTGATATGGATCAGGAGCAGGAAGTGCTCTATGAAACGACGGTGTACGGCAGCTATTTTCTGCGTGCGTTTCCGGCCCCGCTGTCGTCGTTTTCCGGCGTGGATGCGGTTCAGCAGGCAGAGCAGGATATGCAGCGCGACCACGAGCGCCGGCGCCGCGTCTACCGGAAGCTGTTTTTCACCCCGGCCGTGCAGCGTGAAGGGGCGGATGATGCTGATTTTCTGTATATCCGCACGCACCGGAGCTGGCTGATGGAGGATATTGAATCGCACTCCCCGTTCCGGCTCCGGGTGTTTAAAAATACGGCGCTGCTGACGGTGGACCATCCGAAGCCGTCCCAGACCGTATTTCCGGATACAAAGGCCGTCTCGGACGTGCTGCTGCAGCTGGCTTCGGTACTGCACGAGGAGCGCGGGACACTGGAGGTATTCGAGACCGGCGAAGTGCTTCTGACACACGGAGAGTTTGAGGCGCTGCTTGAGAAAACACGGCGCCGCTTTGGGAGCGGCTGGGCGAAGTACCTGCGGGAAAGTTCAGTGCAGGCGGTGAAAAAGGAATGCCTGGAAGCGATGAAAGCGTGGGAGATGGCCGTGGAATCGCACGATCAGGCAATGATCTACGTACAGCCGGCTGCCGGTATTCTTGCCGGCACGTATCCGGACGATTATGAAGACGGGGAGGCAGACTCATGAGCGGAGAACAATGGCAGATGAACCGGGCCGGCCTGGTGAATTTCTGGTACTACGACAAAGAAGTATTTTCTTTTGAAGACGGCAAACTGCTGCTCCGCGGAGCGAACGGATCGGGTAAATCGGTGACGATGCAGAGCATTCTGCCGGTACTTCTCGACGGCCGGAAATCACCGGACCGGCTTGATCCGTTCGGATCCCGGGCGAGGCGGATGGAGGATTACCTTCTCGGCGAAAAAGAAGTGTCCGGCCACGAAGAGCGGACAGGGTACCTGTTCCTCGAGTACATAAAGCCGGAAAGCGGCCAGTACATAACGACCGGCATCGGTATGCAGGCGCGCCGCGGAAAGCCGATGAAATCGTGGTACTTTCTGATTACCGACAACCGCCGGGCGGAAGTCGACTTTCCGCTTACACTGACCCATACCGGGGAAGAAATTCCGCTGTCAGAAAAAGAGCTGGAAAACCGGATTGCCTCCGGCGGGCACGTCGTAAAGACGCAGAAAGAATACATGGAGCTCGTGAACCGTTATGTATTTGGCTTTCACTCCATGGAGGCGTACGAAGATTTAATTAAGCTGCTCATTCAGCTGCGCAGCCCGAAGCTTTCGAAGGATTTTAAGCCGACAGTTATTTATGAAATTCTTGAGTCGGCGCTTCCGCCGCTTAAGGATGACGAGATCCGCTACCTGTCCGATACGATCGAGCAGATGGATCAGACGCAGCAGCAGATCGAACAGCTCCGTCAGGAAAAAGAATCGGCCGGCCGGGTCGTTTCCGCCTACGACCGCTATAACCGCTACGTCGCCGCAGAGCGGGCGGCGAAGTGGAAGCAGGCGTCGGCAAAGCGCACCGGTGCCGAAGACGAGAAAGACCGGCTCACCGCCCTCGAGGAGGAGCTAGCTGCACGTGCGGAAGAACTCGAGAAGGAAGAAACGATGCAGCGTGCCGTGGTGGATCGGCTGGAAACGGAGCAGGAGCAGCTGCAGCACCATGAAGTGTGGGCGCTGGAAAAACGCCTTGGCGAAATACAGACAGAAACGGCACGCTACGAGAAAGAAGCAGTGCGGCTGGAGGAAAAACGCGACGGAAAGCAGCGCGAGTACGGCGTGAAAAAGGCCGGCCTCGATGACGTCAACCAGGAGCAGCGGCAGGAGAAACAGCGCCGGGCTGATCTGTATCTGGATATGGAAGGGGCGGCGGAAGCAGCGTCGTTTTCCTCCCACACGGCGCACAGAGAGGACCTGGAGCGCCTCGGGGAGAAGGATCACAGCTTTGATGTGTGGAATAAGGCGGTGCGCGGCCACCGGGAGCATCTGCGGGAGGCGCTCGCCCTGCTGGAGGAGAAGGAGCGTCAGGAGGTCCGGTTCCGGGAGCTGGAGCGGATGTCGTCGGAGCAGAAGCAGGCGCTTGATTATACGGTGCAGGAATACCGCCGTGCGGGCCGGTGGTACAGCGAGGAGCTGCAGAAGCTGGAGGATGCTGTATTTCAGTGGATTGCGGAGCGGCCGGAGCTTGAGGTGACGCAGGAGGAGAGACGGAGTGTGTCGCGGCTGCTTCAGGGACTGGAAGACGAGACGGACTACAGTGGTGTGACGGATCTTTTGTTTGAGCGCATCGACCGGTTCCGGGATCGTGTGCAGGAGGCGCGGGCCGGGGTGCTGGAAGCGGTCCGGCAGAAGCAGGAGGAAAAGCGGCAGGCCGAAGCGACTTATGAGGACACGGCTTCGAGGAAGATGATCGAGCCCGAACGTGCGGAGGGAACGGTCCAGCACCGGGAAACGCTCGCGCGGCAGGGCACGGGAGCGGTGCCGTTTTATGAAGCGGTGGAGTTTAAAGAGGAAGTGCCGGAAGCGGAGCGTGCACAGCTTGAAGCGGCGCTCGCGGAGGCGGGCATTCTCGACAGTCTGCTGACAGCGGAGCGGGTGACACCGGTGGAGGACGCCGTTTTCGTTCCGGATGCCCGCATGCTCGTCCCGACGCTTGCCGACTATTTGAAGGCGGATGTTGAAGCCGGATCGCCGGTACCGGCCGCTGTGGCAGCGGAAGTGCTTCAGTCGATTCCGCTGGATGTCAGTGAGGCGGGAATAGCAGTCGGAATGGACGGGACGTATCAGCTCGGGCCGGTTCAGGGACATGCGCCGAAGCAGGAACAGGCACGCTACATCGGCCGGACCTCGCGGAAGCGGCACCGGGAAGAGCAGCTCCGGCTGCTGGAAGAGGAGATCGGACGTCTGAAACAGGAGGAGGAAGCGCTCCTGGAAAAAAGGGCGGAAAAAGATGCGGAGCTGGAGCGGATCCGGCACTGGAAAAGCGTGTTTCCGAAAAATATGATCGTTGAAGATATTTCCCGGGAAATGGAGCAGCTGAAACAAAAGCAGTCGCTGCAGGCGGAGCAGCTGGAGCAGACAGATGCCGTGTGGAAGCAGGTTCAGGTGGAGCTCGGCCGGCTGCAGCAGAAGCTGTATACGTATTCCCACCTGTTCTCCTTCGATCTCACAGCCGAAGCGGTCCGGGAGGCGGCGGAGGAGATGGAGGCGTATCAGGAAATGCTGCAGGAGCTGCAGAACGTTTCCGTCCGCCTCGGTGCTCTCCAGAGCAGGGAACGTGACCTGCAGGAAACGCTTCGTGATATTGAAGAAGAGCTCGACTACCTGCAGGGGGAAAAACATGCTGCAGAAAGCCAGGCGGAACGGAGCCGGCATCAGGCTTCGGCGCTGGAGGAGCAGCTGAAGCTCGAAGGGGCTGATGCGCTCCGGGAGAAGATTCAGCTCGTCCGCAGCCGGCTTCATGAGGCGAAAGAAGAGCTGGAAACAGTGATCCGGAGCCGTCCGGAAGTGCGCGGAGATCTGAAGCGTACGAAGGAGCAGCTGGATGGCGCCGGAGAAAAGCATAGGTTCTGGACAGCGATGGAAAAAGCGTGGGAGGAATCCGTGAAGCAGGAAGTCCGCCGCGGCTTTATTGCTCCGGAAAACGATTCGGCCGAAAGCGTACTTCAGGAGACGGAATCAGCGCTTTCTTCCTTTGAAAAACCGAAGCTGCTGGAGCAGCTGACAAAAGCCGTTCTGGAAGAGCAGGGCGTTTTGTCGGAATACCGGATGGCGCACCGCACCGAGGAAGCAGTGCTTCCGGAAGCGCTCACGGATGTTCCCGAAGCGTACGAAGCGTACGTCGTCGAATTTCAGCAGGCGAAAGACCGGCGCATCGTGCAGCTGTACGATCAGGGAAGCCCGGTCACTCCGTACTATGTGGCGGAGAAAGCGGCTTCGCGGTATGAAGAGCAGAAGCGGTACCTCGATGAGCAGGACCGTGCGCTGTATGAAGACATTATCATGAACCATATCGGCACGATTCTGCGGAGCCGCATCCGCCGGGCATCGCGCTGGGTCAAAGCGATGGATGCGATCATGTCCGAGCGGGATAACTCATCGGGACTGCTTTTTTCCGTCGCCTGGAAACCGCAGCGCGCCGAGTCGGAGGCGGAGATGGATACGAAGGATCTGGTGGCGCTTCTGCAGCGGGACAGCAAGTACCTGCGCGAGGAGGATTTAGACCGGATCACGCAGCACTTTCAATCCCGCATAGCCGGGGCGAAGGAGATGCTGCAGCTGAAGCAGGAGGGAACGACACTGCTTCAGGTGTTAAAGGAGGTTCTCGATTACCGGAAGTGGTTTGCGTTTGAGCTGTCGTTTAAGCGGGAGAACGAAGGGGTGAAACGGGAGCTGACTGACAATGCCTTCTTCCGATTTTCCGGCGGGGAGAAAGCGATGGCAATGTACATTCCGCTGTTTACCGCCGCCTACTCCCGCTACCAGGAGGCAGCTGCCCAGGCGCCGTACATCATTTCGCTCGACGAGGCATTTGCCGGCGTTGATGACATGAATATCCGCGATATGTTTGAAGTCGTCGAGCAGCTCGGCTTCGACTATATCATGAATTCACAGGCGCTCTGGGGCGACTATGACACCGTCTCCTCGCTCGCCGTCGCAGAGCTGCTGCGGCCGAAAAATGCTGACTTCGTCACCGTCATGCGCTACACGTGGGACGGGGCACGGAGAAAGCTGTTAACGCCGGGAGGGATGGAGAATGGACCGGATACGACTGCTTAACGATGATCCTGCGCTGCAGGCGTTGTTTGCACGTCTGCGCCGGAAATACGAATCGCTCGGCCGTGTCGGCGGGACGGTCGACCTGCGCAGCCTCCGCCCCGAGGAGCGGACGGCTGCGGCGTCGCTTCTCGGTCTGTCGGAGGAGGAGCTGACCCGCAGGCGCCTTTCACTGGAAACCGTCGAACGGCAGCTGCAGTCGACGGTGTTTGAAGGGTTTTCCCTGCCCGAACTGCTGGAGGCCTACTACGGTGAAGCGGTTCTTTCAACTAAAGAGAAAGCGGCACAGGAAGCAGAAGCGGAGACGGCTTTGTTTGCTTCTCTTCGTCATCGTCACGAGGGGATTTCCTGGTATCTCGACTGGATACAGGATCATGCAAAGGATGCCCGCTGGGTCCGTACACTGGCGCTTTCGGAAAAGGACGTTTTCGCAGGGTGGGTAGAGAAGCTGGAGGCGGCGTATGGGTATCTGAAGCAGCCGCATGACTGGATCCGGCTGCCGCTGTTTGCGGAGAAGGTGACGGGAAATCCGCATGCGTTTGACCGGGGGGTAGTCGGAGGCCGGCTGCTCGTTCATCTGCTGGCGGTGCATCGTCTGCTGGAGAAGGAGGAGGCGTTTCCGCGGTCGGGTGAGGCGGAAACGGCGCTTTTGGCGGAGTGGAAGGTGCTGCGGGATGATTTGTGGAGTTTTGTGACGGTGCAGAATGTCGTGGGGTGGAAGGATGGAATGAAGCATCCTGTGTGGCAGGCGGCGGTGGAATCGGGGACGGTTCTGAATGTGCCGCTCCGGGAGGTGGTTATGCTGACGGAAGCGGCGCCTGCCCGCGGAAACATCGTGTGGATCGTGGAAAATGCGGCGGTTGCGTCGACGTTGATGGATGCGGTGCCGGAAGCGCCGGTTCTCTGCACGCACGGTCAGCTTCGTACGTCCGGATGGGTGCTTCTGGAGCTGCTCGCTGCTTCCGGGTCCGTGCTCTATTATTCGGGGGATCTGGATCCGGAAGGGCTGCAGATTGCGGAGAAGATTGCTTCCCGTTTCCCGGAGAACACGGTGCTGTGGCGTATGGGCGCAGACGTGTACAGACGCTTCGTGTCGACGGAAGAACTTCCGGCCGGGCGGCTCGCGGGACTCGATTCGCTGGCGCATCCGCTTCTTTTGGAGACGGCTGCGGCGATGAAAGAGCAGAAGCATGTGGCGTACCAGGAGGCGTGGGCGGACCGGCTGGAAGCGGATATGAAAGAAGCCGGCGGGAGGAACCACGTATGACTGCGGGCTGGAAACCGCCCGCCCTCTGCCGGGACAGCGTTCTGTTGGAAGCAGATGGGCCGCTGCGGGTTCCGGCGGCCGGTGATCCGGTGGGCTGAGAAGTTGGTCCGGTTTGGTGCGGGATATGTTCCGATTTCAGCTGGAGCTGGTCCGGTAGAACGCGCTTGGTCCGGTGAAAGCTATTTTTGTTCCGATACGCGGCCGCCGTCGTCCGCGGAGGGCTCATTCTGGTGCGGCAGCGCCCGATGCTGGTCCGCTTTTTTCCAAATAACCTGCATCCACGGAAGACCATATCTGCCCGTGCCAACCGGCAGCGGGATTTCTCCTGATTTCAAGCATGAATCTTGTTTGAAAACGGTATTTTGACCAATCTATCCCGAATAAATGAGCTGGAACATAGTCCGAAACTCCTGATTGGTAAAAAATATGATGAATTACATAGTTCATTGTGCGGTATATCCTCCTCTTTATGGTAAGATAAATCAGACAAAAGGTGAAACAGGGGGGTCTCAGCGGAATGAACTGGCTCGATCCATATACGTTTTTGTTGGCGCTGCTTGGTTTTTTATCGATTCTCGTTGCCGTTTTACTGTTCCGCCCTCCGTGGAAGCTGGCGCGTTTACTGCTGGCAGCGGCGGCCGTTCTTTCCGGTGTGTTTGTCCTTCTTACTGTACTGGAGCTCTATGCGCACAATCCGCGGGATATGCTCTGGCTCCGAAACTTTCAGCAGATTTCGCTGATGTTCGCGCCGGTCTTTTTGTTCGGCTACGCTCTGGAGCTGTACGAAGAGTCTTCTGGGCGGACCGTCCGCTGGATGACGATCGCAGCACTTCCCACGTTTGCGGATGTTATTCTTATTTTTACGGATGGTTACCACGGCTGGATGCGGGAAAGCGTAACGGTGGAGCTTGTCGCCGGCTATACGGAGATCTCGACGAGTTCGACTCTCCTCAATTCGCTTCTCGGCACGTATTCCTACGTGCTGCTTCTCGTCGCAGTCATTCTGCTTTTGCGGAGCAGCTGGGACGTGCCTGAGCGCTTCCGGATAACGTACCGGCTGTCGGCGCTCATCATTGCGACACCGATGCTCATTATAGTCACCGTACCGCTTCTCGGCTGGGAGATCCCCGGGCTGTTTGCGCTTGCCAACGCAGCGACGGGCTTGATCCTGATCGCCCTCTACCGGAGGCTCGATTTCAACACGGTGTGGCCGGTGCCGCGCCAGGTGATTCTGGAAAACTTGTCTGAAGGGATCATGCTGATTAACGAGCAGGGGGATTTCGTGGAAGTAAATGAGTCCGGGAGGCGCATTCTCGCGCTCGGTGCATCCGGAGACCGGGAGCCGGAAACGGAGAGCATCCACCACCTGTTTCAGCATCAGCCGGAGCTCCTGCAGGCGCTGACGTCCGGCCGGAGTGAAGCGATCACCTGTCAGCACCACGGCTGGGTGTTCGAGGTGCAGGTGACGGTGCTCGACCGGCGCTCGCAGTACCTGCGGCTTCTCGTCTGGAACAACGTGACGGAGAAGTGGGCCTACGAGCAGCAGCTGGAGGAGATGGCGCGGACCGATCCGTTAACCAAGCTGTTAAACCGCGGCGCGTTTCTCGAGTTTTACGAAAAAGAACGCGAAGACTGGGACGGGACGTTTCTGCTCCTCGACATCGATCATTTTAAAAAGCTGAACGATACGTACGGCCACGTGAGCGGAGATTATGCGTTAAAAGCCGTTGCTTCCCTGCTGAAAGAACACTTCGGCGCGGACCGCGAAAAAGTCGTCCGTCTCGGCGGCGAAGAGTTCGGTATTCTGCTTCCGGCACCGCCGAAAGAGGCAGCGATGCGCGCGGAGGCGTTTCAGAAGGCCCTTTCCTCCATGGAAATCAGCAGCGTGCCGCAGCAGATCACCGTAAGCATCGGCCTCTCCCGCGTGGCACCGGGCTCCCGCTTTGAAGCGGTGTACCAGCAGGCCGACGAGGCGATGTACGAAGCGAAACAGGCCGGCAGAAACGCCCTCCACTGGGCGCCTGCCGCCACGTAAGAAAACGCTCCGGAGAAATTATGCCGGAGCGTTTTTGTACTAGGGTAAGAATGTATAAAATTCAAAGCCTCTTTCAAGTAGTTATGCCAAGGGCTGCAGCATTTCAGTGTTCTGTTCCATGTACCGTTTGTTTCTGTTGATAGAGCTTCTCCGCTTTTCGGCAGAAGCTTGCCGTGGGCTTGTCTTCAGCTATTTCTCATGGCCTGCGCCCTGAGAAAGGATCTTCAGACTGCGCTTGATCCCACCGGCGTCTCTGCCGAACGCTCCGAAGCGTATTAGAATTAGGATGAAGAACAGATGACCCGTAGCAGGATCGATGTCTATAAGGCAATACCGTTTCTTTTTTGCCTGCCGAAACCGGAGGCCGTCGACTCCGGGAGGATCCGAACGAGGCGAAAATCCATTCCTTCTGACGGAAGGAAGAAGGAATTAGTTGAGCCCGTTCCCTCCGGAACGCGTACGGCTGCAGGTGCAGGCAGAAAGCGGGAACCTATTAAACAAACCTCTCTTTTCTTTTAAGGCCAGGCGGTTTCTGCCTGGTTTATTTCAAGGTTATACCAGGGAATAACACGAAGGGCACACGGATGCCGGAGGCTCCGAAAAAACAGCCAGAAGTAAGCGGCGAACAATTACCGATGATTTTCACTGAGGAAAGAAGGACGTCTTGTTATGCCGAAAAAATACCGTTATTTTCTTGTTATCACCATAGCAGCAGGCCTTCTGATGCTCCTCCCATCCGTACGCAGCTTCACAACCGAAGCGGTCCGGGAGCTTTCCAGCGGCGACACCGAAGCCATCAGCAGCTATCTGCGCTCCTTCGGCTGGTGGACGCCCGTCGTCTCGACGATTCTTATGACGATCGCCGTCCTCATCGCACCGATCCCAACTTTTCTCGTCACCTTTGCGAACGGCATGATCTACGGACTCTGGTGGGGCGGCCTCCTGTCGTGGGCCAGCGCCCTGATCGGCGCCGTGCTCTGTTACTACCTGGCACAGCTTCTCGGCCGGCCCGTCATTGAGAAAATCGTCCCCGCCGCAGCACTCGACTGGATGGATACCTTCGTCAAACGCCACGGCATCTACGCCGTCATGCTGAGCCGCGTCGTCCCGATTACCTCCTACGGCATCGCAAGCTACGCCGCCGGATTCACCGCCATCCGGATCACTCCCTACCTCATAGGCACCGCCATCGGCCAGACGCCCGGCACCTTCATGTACGCCTACTTCGGCGCCTACGCCAACGACTCCCTCCAGGTCATCTTCTGGATCATCGCCGCCATCATCGGCTTCAGCGCCCTCGCCGCACTCGTACGGCGCATCATCCACTCCAAAGAAAACGACGTCTGACATCAGCGGGACGGCGGCTCGTCGTCCGCCGTTTCTCCATCCGGCTTTCCGCGTCTCTCATCCATTTCCACCTCCTGTTTCTCCCGTATCTCCACCTGGCAGCAGTTTTTTTTTCCGGCTTCCGCCCGAATACATTGGACCACATGAAAAACACCTCCTAAAAAAGATAAAACAAAAACCCGGAGACGGTCGACATTGTCAGAACGGACAGTACAAAGACAGCGATCATTTCCGATTTAAAAATCGTTTTCATCAGCACGAGTTCCGGAAGACTGGCCCCGGCGGAGCTGATCAGCATCGCCATTACCGGTCCTGCTGCCATGCCGCCGGCAATAAACATCTGTGAAATGGGAATCATGCTGGATACGCGGATGTAAAGCGGCAGGCCGATCACCGCAGCGGCAGGAATGAGCCACCAGGCGTCGCCGCCGAGGTGTGTGCTGATAAACGAGGCGGGGACCAGACCGTGGATGACGGCACCGACAGCGGCACCGAGCGTCAGGTACGGAAAGACGGTTTTCATCAATACCCACGTCTCCTCCCACGCCCGACGCCAGGAGAACGTCTTTTTCTCCGAGTGGTATCCACTCATGACAACCTGCTTCACGGTCCGCTCCATGCCGAGTGCTTCCAGAAGTAAACCCATGCCGAGCGAAAACGCAGCGGTGATAATCATATAAAGGACGGCCGTTTCCCAGCCGAGAAAGACAGCCATGACGGAAAAAATCGTCGGATCGAGAAGCGGCGAAGCGAACAAAAAGACCATCACCACACCGAAACGGATGTTTTTCTGCAGCAGCTGTACGACGAGCGGAATCGTCGAGCACGAGCAGAACGGGGTAATAAAGGCGAGAAACAAAGCAAGCAGCCCGCCGGCGAAAGCGGGAGCCCGCCGCAGCCGGCGCTCCAGGGCCTCGTACGGTATAAACACCTGCAGCAGGTGAAGCAGAAACGAAAACGCAAAAAACAGCACGGTCAGCTGCAGCATCAGCATGAAAAAAGTATGAATCGCTGCTGTCATGGAACATCCTCCTTTATTAAATCAAATAAATTTGATGTATGGATGAAAAAAAGAGCTGCTGCCTGGATCAGGCCCGGGCAGCGGCTATCCTTTTTCCCGGAAGAGGCAGCACAGTTCGTCGGAAAGAAGGTGGTTCATCGCTTCATTCCGGATCCGGTAGTAGTTCCACGTGCCGCGCTGTTCGCGGTCCAGCAGTCCGGCGTCATATAAAATTTTTAAATGGTACGACAGCTTGGACTGCGGCAGGTGAATGTATTCGGCGATATCACAGACGCACATCGGTCCGTCGTTACAGAGAAGGTGGAGCAGGTGAAGGCGCTTCTGATCGGCGAGGGCTTTGAATTTCTTCTCGTATGTTTCAAGGTCGGGCAGAGAAGTGGTATCTTTCCCGGGCAGGCTCATCTGTATTCCTCCAGTCGTTGGATCAACTTTTTTTGATGTTATCATCACTATACGACATCCGAAATGAATGCGCAATAGTTTATATCAAAAAAAGTTGATTTATTACCTGCGCTGCCGGAGCAGCGTTTACGCATCCGGGCTGTTGGCGCGGTCTGTCACCGAGGGCGGTCCGGAAACAGGGGGAACGGCGGTGCCGGCAAGATCCTGAATCTCCAGTATAACGGCCCCTTGATGAGCGGTCGATTCCACGTACGTATGAGCGTCGGCTGCTCCGTCGAGCGGAAAGACCCGGTCGATCCGGGGGGCGATCGTCCCGGCTTCGGCCATCGAGGCAATTTTTTCCAGGGATCCTGCGGATTCGGAAGCGAGCCGTGTCAGAAGGCGCGGGCGGCGCCGCAGCGTTTTCAGGCTCTCGATCACCTGTCTGCCGGTAAAGCTCACTTTCATCATCCGGCCATTGGACGTGAGAAGCGGCTTGGCCATAAAGAAGGGGAGAACGTTCGGAATATCGACGATCAAGTCGTAGCCGGCGCCCCATTCGCCGGAAACATGCACGTCACTGTCGTAGGCGTCCGCCGCACCGAGCGAGCGGACAAAAGCCGTTCCTTCATGTCGTGCCACACCGGAAACCTCCGCGCCGAATTCTTCCCCGGCAAGCTGGACCATCGCCGAGCCGATACTGCCCGATGCGCCGATAATGAGCACCGATTCGCCGCGGCGGAGCTTCGCTTTTTTCAGCAGGCTGTACGCCATCAGAAAGCCGTACGGAAGCGAAGCGGCTTCTGCAAACGACAGACGCTGCGGCTTTTTGGCGAGAACGCCGGTTTCTTTCAGGCAGATGAACTCCGCATAACCCCCGAACTGCTGGCCGGTATAGCCGAACACTTCATCTCCGGGGGAAAAGCGGGTGACATTGCTGCCGGTGGAATGGACAATGCCGGAAAACGTGCTTCCGAGAATCGACACCTTCGGCTTCCTCCAGCCCATCATCAATTTCGCCGGGAGAAGAAGCGGCAGCGGCATCGTAAACGTCGCCGGCGTCACTTTATGAAAGCGGCGGGCGTAGACATCGCCGAATGTGACGGACGACGCGGCGTTCTGGATGAGAACGTCGTCCGGACCGGGGGATGGGGTTTCTCTTTCTGACAGGTGCAGGACGTCGGGGCTGCCGAATGCGTTCATTTCCACTGCTTTCATCGGATCTCCTCCTCTTCGTTAAAGCACCTTCTCTTCAAACCGCTCCAGGTCATTGTTATGGCCGATGACAAGAAGAATATTGCCTTCGCGGATCGGCTCATCCGGACCGGGGGAGACGTTCATATGCTGTCCGTCCTTGATGGCGATGAGCGTAATGCCGTAATCTGCGCGGAGATGGAGCGTGTTCAGCGTTTCCCCGTCCACGGCGCTCGTTGCCCGGAGCTCGATCATGCTGTAGTCATCCGATAGGTCGATGAAATCAATGACCTTGTCGGAGACGATATTGTGGGCGATCCGCTTTCCCATATCAAATTCGGGGTGGACGACGACGTCGGCACCGATTTTGTCGAGTACTTTCTGGTGGTAATGGTTCTGCGCTTTGGCCCAGACGTGCGGCACCCCTTCATCCTTTAAGACGAGCGTCGTTAAAATACTCGCCTGGATGTTGTCGCCGATCGCGACGACGACGTGCTCGAAGTTGCGGATGCCGATACTGTGGAGTGAGCGCTCGTCTGTACTGTCCGCCTGCATCGCGTGGGTGGAGAAGGGGCGGTACTCTTCCACTTTTTCCCGATTCATATCGATCGCCATGACCTCGTGCCCCATCGAGTGAAGCTCCCGGCACACACTGCCGCCGAATCTGCCGAGTCCGATGACTGCAAACTGCCGTTTCTGTTTTTGTTTCCGGTGCCGTTTTGCCATGATTCGATTCCTGCCTTTCGTTACCGACTGCCGTTGGATTGATTTGAATGTACTCCTGTTCAGGAAGGATGTCAAACGGACTGGGGGAAAGAACCGCTGGCCTGGATCACCATACAGCCGATCGGAAAACGTTCACTTCCGGAGGGGGAATGTATCATAACCCGCCGCCATACGTTCGTAAAACCGGATGCTGCGTCCGCAGCGGGGGCGCCGGCGTCCACTTTTTCAAAAATGTATCGCTCGCCCCCTCCAAACGTCCGCTTCTTAGAAAAAAGGTTCACGTCTTTCCAAAAACGTCCACTACTTCAAAAAAACCGCTGGAAGCAGGGCGGGCTTCCAGCGGCAGAAACGGAGTTATTTCTTGTTGACGGAGGCGTCGTAGATAGAATCGACGGCTTCCTGGAGCGTTTTGTCGAACGCTTCGTCGGACTGATCGGCGCTGACGTCGGTGACGAGCGCACGGGAGAAGCTTGCGATCAGGCCGTGGTTTTCCTTCAGCTTCTCGTTGGCATCATCGCGGGAGTAGCCGCCGGAGAGGGCAACGACACGCACGACGCGCGGATGGTCGACGAGCGGCTTGTACGTATCCGCCTTCGTCGGAATCGTAAGCTTGAGCATCACGTTCTGATCGTCCCGGAGTCCGTCGAGGTGCTTGTGGATTTCGCCGAGAAGCATCGCTTCCGATTTTTCCTTGTCGGAGCTGTTAATGTCGACTTCCGGCTCGATGATCGGTACAAGACCGGCATCCATCACTTTTTCCGCTACCTCAAACTGCTGCTTGACGACATCCTGAACGCCTTTTTCGTTCGGCTCGTGGATAACAGAGCGCTCTTTCGTTCCGAAAATGTTCCGCTCGTTGGCACGGCGGAGCGTGTCGTCGAGATCGTGGATCGGCTTCATCAGCTGGACGCCGTTTTCCTTGTCGGCGAGGCCTTTGTCGATTTTAAGGAAAGGGACGATGCCTTTCTCTGCGAGGTAATCCGCCGTATACTGACCTTTAATTTCTCTGTCCATCGTCTGCTCAAACAGGATGGCGCCGAGAATTTTGTCGGAGTTGAATGCAGGAGACGTAATGATGCGCGTCCGCATGTCATGGACCAGCTTGAACATTTCGTCTTCGCCTGAATAGGAATCCTCCGGAACGCCGTATGCGGCAAGAGCCTTCGGCGTGCTTCCGCCGGACTGGTCCAGCGCTGCGATAAATCCGTTTCCGTTTTTCATCTTGTCAAAATGCTGTTGGTTCATGTTCTCCACTCCTTTAAATGTAATGGTCACGCTAATTCCTATCCTAACATGGAACGAGGGACTCCGCACGTCCCGTTTAGATAGGAAGTGCCTGATCGATGGAAGCTGCAATCTGCCGGATGTGCTGCGGCAGTACCTGCTGAAGATGGTGGATCGTATGCTCATTTAACTCCTTGAAACGGGCGGTCTGCAGAAAGTGATTCGTCCGCTTCCATCCGGGTGGAAGATCCAGTTCCTGCTGCACATGGCTGCGGACCGCTTCATAGGCGGCCTGCTCCTCATCGCGGAGGCGCTTTTTGGACCGGTAGGGGTGCGGCGCCGTTTTCACGACGAGGCTGCACCGGCGTCCGTCCCAGATGAAGTAGATGCGCACGGAAAAGCCGTTGACCCGGCTGATCCATGAGGGCCGCTTCCATTCGAGGTGCCAGTCGGCATGTCCTGCGCCCTGCCGGCGGTGCGTTTTCATGGTGAGGCTCGCGATCGGCTCAGGAAACAATGCTTCGGTGAGCCTTGTGAAGAAAAGCTCCGGGGGAAAGGCTTTTCCCTCTTCCAGTACGTCCGGCAGGGTGTCTTCAGGGTGCGGTGTCCATGTTTCGGCGGCATCAGCCGGATGGAGATACCGTCTTTGAAACATTCCCCGCCAGTCGGAGAGAATAACGTCTTTTTCAACGGACTTTTCGTGCTTCTGGAAAAACGAATCGAGGGCATGTCGCCCGATGAAAACGACGCCGCGTAAAGCGTAGTTCTCTTCGTCGGATTTCGTGGTGAATCCGGTTTTTAAAAGTACAGGGATGACGTGGTCGAACCGGCGCTTTCCTTCCAGGCGGCGGGCGTAGTATTCCGGCTGGTGTGGCCGGCTTTCCCCGCTTTCCGTTTTATCTTCGAGAATGACGGCGGTTTTTCTGCCGGTGTCCGGGCACGTGCACGTCAGAAGAATATCGATTTGCAGCACCTGGCGCTCGACGGTAACGAAGGAGGCGGCAAGGTTTGGGAGTGTCGTGCGGTACAGTACTTCTGCCCGCTCATGAATATATGTGAGTATTTCCCGGGAAATATCCGCCGCCGGGCCGGGAGTGTCTTTCTCCAGATGGGCGAACAGCCAGCAGAAAAACGCGTCCTGCGACAGTTCGCTGCCGGCGTAATCAAATAAATTCGGTCTCATGCCGCTGCCTCCTTTTCTTTTAGTAGTATAGCAGAGGTCGTTTTACGTGAAACAGGAATCGGGAGGGAAAAGCAAGAAAGTAGAGGGAGGAGGGGATGGAAATGAACAGTGCGCTTATCGTGATCGATGTACAGGAAGGCCTTGTACAGGCAGGGCCCTATGAAAAAGACCGCGTTCTGCAGACCGTAAGCGGGCTGATCGAGCAGGCACGTCAGCAGCAGGTGCCGATTGTATTCGTCCGGCATGCCGATGAGCCGGGAGGCCTGCTCGAGCCGGAGAGCGCTGCCTGGGAATTTTACCGTAGCATATCGCCGGAAGAAGCGGATACGGTCATTGAGAAAACGCATAACAGTGCATTTTACCAGACGAATCTGCAGGAAGAACTCGAACGGCTCGGCGCGACGAGGGTGGTGCTCTGCGGGCTTCAGACCGAATACTGCGTCGATGCGACGTGTAAAAGCGCATTTGAGCGCGGATTTGACGTCGTCGTTGTGCAGGACGGTCACAGTACGCTCGGCGAAGGCCCGGTTTCTGCAGAGAAACTGAAGGAGCTGTATGGAGAAACGATCTGGCCGGGGCGCTTTGCAGAAGTGGTGAAGACCCTGGAGCGGTTTTAGGAGGTTCAGATTGTCTTTTTAATAAATGGCTTTCATTTTCCCTGCTGTCTGTGTAGAATGAAACTACCATACGTTGTATACAACGTATACATAAAGGAGGTGCACGAATGGAATTTCCGGTTACGCGCGTCGCTCCCGGCTCAAAAGGAGAGCAGGCAGCTGCGCAGCTTCGTTACGAGATTATCGCCGGTATCCGCGGACCCGGGGAGGTGCTGTCGGAAAACAGCATTGCCTCGGCCTGCGGCGTCAGCCGTTCGCCGGCGCGGGAGGCGCTCCGCATTTTAAAAGCGGAAGGGCTTGTCTCCCTCGAGCGCCTCGGCGCCGTCGTCAGCGGCATGACGGAAACGGACGTGGAGGAATTAAATGACATCCGCCTGCTTGCCGAGCGGTTTGCGGTGGAGCGGTGCGCGGAAAAAGGCGATCCGTCGCTTCTGGCGTCGCTTTCCTACCATATTGAACAGATGCGGCTCGCGTTGAACCGTCTGGACGGAGTGGCTTTTGCCTTTGAAGATATGGCGTTTCACGAAGCCATCATTCATGCAAGCGGCCACCACCGGCTGCGGACGGTGTGGGAGGGCATGCGCCGGCTTATTCTCACAGCGATGATCATTGCGACGGTACGTCGTTTTGAGGAGGAAAGCGGCTTTGAGGCTTACTTGATGCAGACGCACGTGGATATTTACGAGGCGCTCCGCCGGCAGGATGCAGAAGCGGTATCGGACTGCCTTCAGGATCATTTCGCCGATACGCGGCGCGCCGTGGAAAAGAGCGTATCAACGACAACAAAACCAGGAGGAGATGCAGATGACTAATTTTTCCCTTTCTCAGAAAACGGCCGTAGTTACAGGAGCCGCGCGGGGGATCGGTAAAGCAGCAGCCGAAGGACTTGCCGAAGCAGGAGCGGACGTCGTACTCGTGCAGCGTTCCGGCGCGGAGGAGACGAAAAAAGCGGTCGAATCGTTCGGACGGACGTGCCACGTCATTCAGTGCGACCTGCAGGACAGCGACGCGGTTAAAGCGGTCATTCCGGAAGTGGTCGACCGGTTTGGAACGATCGATATTCTCGTCAACAATGCCGGCATTCAAAAGCGGCATCCCGCCGTCGATTTCCCGGAGGAGGACTGGGAGCTCGTCATGAACATTCAGCTGAAAGCGGTGTGGCTGTTAAGTCAGGCGGCCGGCCGCGTCATGACAGAACAGGGAAGCGGCAGCATCATCAGCATCGCCTCGCTTCAGTCGTTTCAGGGCGGACTGTTTATTCCGGCGTATGCTTCGGCGAAAGGAGCTGTCGCCCAGCTGACGAAGGCGCTTGCCAACGAATGGGCGTCCAAAGGAGTCAACGTGAACGCCGTTGCCCCGGGATATGTGGCCACGGATATGAACGAAGCGCTCATCGAGGATCCGGTGAGAAGCCGCCAGATCATGGAGCGGATCCCGGCCGGGCGCTGGGGACAGCCGGAAGATTTCAAAGGGCCGGTCGTTTTCCTCGCATCGGAAGCAGCGGATTTCATCCACGGGCACGTGCTGACAGTCGACGGCGGCTGGATGGGGCGCTGAGTTTTCCGGCACCGACGTAGGACGTCTGATTGCGTTTTCATGCCCCGGGCACTATAATATATAGTGCAGGATTTATGTTGTTCGATAGTGAACAATGATATAATCATGAAAACGACAAATAGATCCGGAGGCGGTGCAGGGGGTATCGTTTCCGTGAGTTTAGGGGTGTAATCGAGGGATCATGAGTAGAAACCAACCGACAACAGACGTGATTTTAATTGGTGCCGGAATCATGAGTGCCACACTCGGAACGCTGATGAAGCAGCTGGAACCGGAGTGGAATATCAAAGTGTTTGAAAAGCTCTCCCAACCCGGAGAAGAAAGCTCGAACGAATGGAACAATGCCGGAACCGGCCACGCCGCCCTCTGTGAATTGAACTATACGACAGAGAATGAAGACGGTTCCATCGATATCAGCAAAGCCGTGAAGGTGAACGAGCAGTTCCGCGTATCGACGCAGTTCTGGTCGTACCTCGTCAACCAGCGTCTGCTGCAGGAGCCGGAGCGTTTCGTGCGTCCGCTGCCGCATATCAGCCTGGTGCACGGGGCGAAAAACGTGACTTTCTTGAAAAACCGTTTTGAGAAAATGATTGAAAACCCGCTGTTTGACGGCATGGAATACTCCGAAGAAACGGATACGCTGAAGCAGTGGATGCCGCTCGTCATGGAAAAGCGGGAACCCCGCGAGCCGATCGCTGCAACGAAGATTGATACGGGAACCGACGTCAATTTCGGCGCACTGACCCGTGATTTGTTTACGCATCTGGAAGAAGAGAAGGTGGACGTCCAGTACAACCGGAGCGTGGAAGACGTCGTCCGGACCGAAGACGGCTTCTGGGAGCTGAAGGTGAAAAACGAAGCGGATCAGACGATCGAGTACCATACGGCCCCGTTCGTCTTTATCGGCGGAGGCGGAGGCAGCCTCCACCTGCTGCAGAAATCGGGTATTCCGGAAGGACGTCAGAAAGGCGGATTTCCAGTGAGCGGGCTTTTCCTTTCCTGCAAAAACACGGAGATCATCGAACAGCATCACGCCAAAGTGTACGGGAAAGCGAAGGAAGGCGCGCCGCCGATGTCGGTGCCGCACCTTGATACGCGCTATATCGGCGGAGAGAAAACGCTTCTGTTCGGTCCGTACGCCGGTTTCTCGCCGAAGTTTTTAAAGACCGGTTCGATGCTGGATCTGTTCCAGTCGATCAAGCCGGATAACCTGTTTACGATGGTTGCTTCCGGGGCGAAGAACATGCCGCTGACGAAGTACTTGATTCAGCAGGTGCTGCAGTCGAAGGAGAAGCGCATGGACGAGCTCCGGGAATTTATTCCGGATGCTAAGGCGGAGGACTGGGAAATGGTCACTGCCGGCCAGCGCGTGCAGGTAATCAAGGATACGGAAGAAGGCGGCAAAGGTACGCTTCAGTTCGGTACGGAAGTCGTGACGTCGGAGGACGGATCGATCGCCGCCCTTCTCGGAGCATCCCCGGGGGCATCGACGGCCGTGCAGGTCATGCTCGACGTGCTCGAGCGCTGCTACCCGGATCATATCGGGAAGTGGGAGCCGAAAATCCGGGATATGGTGCCGTCCTACGGCAAAAAGCTGATGGACCATCCGGAGCTGCTCCGCCGGCTGGAAGCGGAAAACGCCGAAACGCTCGGCCTGACCGCAAGTGAGAATGCAAAAGCAGAAAACCCGAGTGTTTAAATGGATAACGGAGGCTGGAACCAATCCGGCCTTCAATGTAACGGCTGCGGCGGTTCCTTCACAGGAGCGTCCGCAGCCGTTTTTTGTCTAGTTGTGATGTTGGCTGCGCCTGGAGCCGTGCGCCTTCTGAAGAAAAGTCGGGCTGCTATAGCTTGTCTTTCCTTCAGCCGTCTGCCGCGGCATGGAGAAGCTGGACTTTTTCAGTGTGCTGCGGGAATAGACCGCTGAGTTGTGAGACTGGCAGGGGCAGTTGTCGGAATAGCAGCGTCCGTTGTGAGACAAACCGGCTCAGAAGTTGGACTCCGCCGGAAAGACAAGCCCAAGCCCCAAATAACCGCTGCGGCCGAACCCGCCGCAGCCCTCCGCTCACAAAACGGCGAACGGCTCGAAAGCAGAGGGCCGCCGGAACGCGGACGGCCGCAGATGCAGGCGGTATCGCCCTTAACCGTTTTTTCACAAAAATAGACGGTACATTTTCGTCGAATGAGGGAATGTAACAGGAAGGTATAATGAATGCAGAAAGGGTGTTGAAGCAGATGAGCTGGATAAAACGAGGAGCCGCAGCGGCTGCGGCCGTCTGGGGCGTGTACCGCTTCCGTCATACACGTATCGGCACCAGGCTGTTCCGGCCCGACAGCCGGAGGAGGAAACGGATGCAGGAGGTGCCGCGCACCGGCGCGGAAAACTGGGATATCGGAACCGGGGTAGCAGGCTACGTCTGGCGCGCGGAAAAGCCGCGGGCGGCGCTGCTTCTGACACACGGCTGGGGCGATTACGCCGAACGGTATGTTTATCAGAACAACCGGCTGATCCCAAAGCTCGTGGAGCGGGGCATCAGCGTGTACGCCTTTGATTTATGGGGATGCGGCCGCTCTCCCGGGGCGGGCGGTGCCGTCAGTGTCCGGGATTCGGTGAAGGACCACCTCGCCGCACGGACGAAGCTGGAAACAGAAGGCCTGCCGCTCTTTTTCTACGGACATTCACTCGGCGGCCTCATTACCGCTGCGAGCCTGCTCCGGCGTCCATCCCGTGCGGCCGGCGCTATACTTGCCTCTCCGGCACTTCTTTACCGTGTCGGTTGGAAAAAGCGGCTCGCCGCGCGGGTGCTCGGCTGGCTGATTCCGACGTTTTATCTGCCGCAGAATCAGACTCCGGAGGATGTAAGCCGCTCGCTTACAGCGGTGCCGGAAGAGCGGCGGAAGCTGGAAGCCGATCCGCTGCTTCATGACCGGGGTCTTTCCTGGGTGACGGCTTCGGACGGAGCGAACGTCACGCATGAGAGCTGGAAAAAATACGAGCAGATTCAGACACCGATGCTCCTTCTGCACGGCACCGCCGACAGCGCGACGACGCCTTCCGGCAGTAGGAAGCTGTTGGAGCAGCTCGGCACGAGTGATAAAACGATCCATCTCGTCAGCGGCGGGCGTCACAGCCTGCTCGATGACAAAGACCGGGAAAATACGACCGAACGTATGCTGGAGTGGCTCGAGACGCGGATTCCGGCAGCGGAAAAAGCGTGCTACAGCGCGGAGGCAGCCGGACACGATGCCTGAACGAAAGCGTGAAACAGCTTCCGGCTGTGTTCATCCGACTGCCAGCTGAACTCGGGGTGCCACTGGACGGCAAGGCAGAACGTATACGCCGGATGCCAGGAGGCTTCAATCAGTCCATCCGGCGAAACCGCCGCAGTTTCAAGCGGTGCGGCCGGGAGCTTCACCGCCTGATGGTGGTAGCTGTTCACCCGGATCCGTCCGGTACCGAGCACCGCGGAAAGCGGCGATCCTTCGTTAATATCGACGGTGTGCACAGGCACATCATACGGCGGCTTCTGTTTGTGCACCACGTCAGAGAAACGCTGCGACGGCAGATCCTGATAGAGCGTGCCGCCGAAGTAGACGTGAAAAAACTGCAGACCGCGGCAGATACCAAACGCCGGTTTGTTCCAATCAAGCACATGGCGGAGAAGGGCTGCTTCCATTGTGTCGCGCTCCGGGCATGGGGTGCCGGCTTCGGGGTGCGGCTCTTCGCCGTACGTATCCGGGCCGAGATCGTGGCCGCCGGTGAAAAGAAAGCCGTCGAAGCGGGCGGCGAGGTCTTTGAGGGTTTCCGGATCGTTTGTGAGCGGGAGCATGACAGGAATACCGCCGGCCTGTTCGATGCCTTTCATGTAGCCGGGGAGCATCCAGTAGCTGTCTTTGTGTTCGTCGTAGAGCGGCACGATGCCGATGTATGGTTTCGTCATGAGAGGTCATCCTTTCTCTCCAGCAGTTCATAGGCGGTTGTCAGTGACCCCTGGTGAATCATATTGTAAATCAGTTTGTGAAGCTCTTCGATCGGGAGGTCCTTGCCGCGCTGGAACCAGAGAGTGAGGGCGCCGAGGCGCGAGGAGATTTCCGACTCGATTAAGTATTCGAACTGCAGCTGTGTTTTTGGATCGGCGTCCCGGAGTTCGGGGGTCGCCTGGATGAGGTAGCTGCGGACCTGTTTTTTCATGCGGGCGCCGAATGTCGGGTCGCCGTTTGGTCCGAGAAGCACCTGTAACTTTTCGCCGTGCGTTTCGTAGAACTGCATAAACTCCTGCATGCTCGTCTGGAAGTCCTGCTCGATGCGGTGGTCCTCCAGCAGACGCTCGACTTCCTCTTCGCCCGGCAGGATGGAATCTTCAATCGTGCGGAGAGCGTCGTAGACGTCGGTAAAGTACACATAAAACGTCCCGCGGTTAAAGCCGGCCGTGTCCGTCACTTCACGGACGGTGATTTTCTCAATCGGTTTGTCGCAGTATAGTTTCCAGAATGCATCGAGAAGCGTCTGCTTTGTTTCTTCGGGTACGGACCGCTGCATGGAAAACGACCTCCTTTACAGGTAGAGCTTTCTATTTGTGAACAAAAACGAACACATATCGTGAGCGGGCTTCTGCCCGACAACGGACGAAGGGTTGTTGGTTGAACGGGTCAACTAGTTTGTGATACCTTTTTTATTGTACAACACGTTGTTGGGTAATGAGAAGATCGAAGGAGCGGATGATAAAAATGAAATTATGGAAGTTTTCGATACGGCGTCCCAAATTTACCATTGTGATTATGACGCTTTTACTGCTGCTCGGCTCGGTGTCGCTGACACGCCTGCCGGTCCAGCTGCTTCCGGATATTGAAGCGCCTGCAGCGGCAGTCGTTACGAGCTATCCGGGGGCCGGACCGAGTGAGGTGCTCTCAGATGTGACCGAACCGCTGGAAAATGATTTATCGGACATATCCGGATTAAGTCAGCTGACCTCCCAGACGGAGGAAGGCTCGTCCATCATTATTATGGAATTCGGGTACTCCACGTCCATAGACGATGTGGAAAATGATATCATATCCACGATTAACCAGACCGAACTGCCGGATGAGGCCGGCCAGCCGGCGTTTCTGCAGTTCGATCCATCGATGTTCCCGAGCATGCAGCTCGCGGTCGCGTCATCCGACGAGGAAGTAACGGCGTTCCAGGACGATGTTGCTGACCTGCAGCAGGAGCTTTCCCGCGTACCGGGTGTTGCTTCCGTGGACGAATCGGGGCGGATCGATGAAGTATACGACGTCGTTTTAGACACCGATGTACTTCAGAATAACAATCTCACACAGGAGGATATCGTCAACGTCATTCAAGGAAGCCAGATGTCGCTTCCGGGAGGAACGATCGTTAACGAGGACGAAGGGGAGACGATTACGACACGTCTTCTGAGTGAAATCTCATCCCTTGAGGAGCTGGAGGATCTCGTCGTCACGGAAGATCCCGAAACCGGGGAGACGCTGACGATCAGCGATGCCGGCGAGGTGGCGCAGACGACGGAGGATCAGGACGTCATCACCCGCCTGAACCAGGACAACTCCATTCAGCTCGATGTGATGTTTGAGTCGGAAGCAGATACGTCGGAAACCGCATCGCTTCTGCGCGATGAGATTGATGACCAGCTGGAGGAGGATGACTTCTCCGACTTAAACGCCGCCGTATTATACGACGAAGGCGAATTCATCGATGAGGCAATCAGCAGCGTCATGCTGTCCCTGATCGGCGGGGGAATTCTCGCGATGGTGCTTCTGTTTGCGTTTCTGCGCAACCTGAAAACACCGCTCATTATCGGGATTGCGATCCCGTTTTCCGTCATCGCGACATTCGCGCTGTTCTTCTTTACCGATATTACGCTCAACATTATGACGATCGGGGGACTCGCCCTCGGAATCGGGATGCTCGTCGACAACTCCATTGTCGTCATCGAGAACATCTACCGTCATCTGTCGATGGGCAAAACGCCGCGTGAAGCGGCGGCGGACGGCACCGGGGAAGTCGCCGGCGCCATCACCGCTTCAACATTGACCACCGCATCGGTCTTTCTGCCGATCGTGTTTGTCACCGGGTTTGTCGGCGACTTGTTCGCACCGCTTGCCATTACGGTATCGTTCAGTTTATTTGCTTCACTGTTCGTAGCGGTGACGGTCGTACCGATGATCGCCAGCCGGATTCTCCGTACGCCGGAGTCGAATCTGGAAGCGGCCCGGAAAGAAAAGTGGTACATGAAGCGGCTTGCCGGGGCAACGAAATGGACGCTCCGCTACCGTCTCGTAGTCATTCTGATTACGCTCATCACGCTCGGCGTCGGCGCAGCCGGACTCGCTGTTACCGGTGTGAACCTTCTGCCGGACTCGGATGAAGGGACGTTCCTTGTGGAAATTGAGCATGAGGAAGGAACGCTTCTCACCCGCACAGAAGAAACCGTTGCGGCTGTGGAAGACGAGATCGACGGCTACGATGAAGTGGAATCGTATTTAAGTACGATCGGCTCCAGCTCCGCCCAGGGCGGGGTAACGTCCAGTACCAATACAGCGGAAGTCATCGTGACGATGGTGGATGCCGCCGACCGGGACGTAACGTCGTTTAATTTCATTGAAGAAATTGAAAGTGATATAGAATCGGTCGACGAGGAAGCGGAAATTACCGTGCAGGCATTTGCCCAGGCCGGTTTCGGCGGGGACCCGAATACGTTCTCGTTCTCGCTCCAGGATGAAGACAATGACCGACTGGAAGAAGCGGTGGCCGATGTTGTGACGGAGCTTGAAGATGTCGATGATTTCCGCAATGTGGAAACGACGCTTGATGCGACGTCGCCGGAGCTGCAGCTTACGGTGGACCGTGAAGCGGCGAGGGAGCAGGGTCTGGCTCCTGCACAGATCGGGGCATCGGTACTGGATGCAACGAACGGTGTCACCGCCGGAACGCTTGAGCTTGAAGGGGAGGATGCGCTGCCGGTGAACGTGCGCTACCCGGACGATGTGCTCTCCAGCCAGCAGGCGTTCCAGAACATTCTCATCCCGGATCAGCAGGGCGGCTTTGTGGAGCTGTCTGAAGTGACCGAGGCGGAGGAAGGAAGCGCGCCTCCGACGATTAACCGGGCCGATCAGGAGCCGACGGTGGACGTCGATGTCCGCTACGCGGCGGATCTGACGCTGCAGGAAGCAGGCGTCATGGTGCAGGATGCGGTGGATGATGCCGGACTGAGCTCGAACACCGAGTATATTGTCGGCGGAGACCAGGAGCTTCTTGATGACGTGCTTGGGGAAATTGCCCTTGCCTTCGTGCTCGGACTGACGTTCATCTACCTCGTTATGGTAGCCCAGTTTGAATCGTTCAAATATCCGTTTATCGTGATGTTTACGGTGCCGCTGTTCATCATCGGTGTCATGCTGTCGCTGACAGTGACGCAGAACCCATTGAGTGTCATGGTGTTTATCGGCATCATCGTGCTCGCCGGCATCGTCGTGAACAACGCGATCGTGCTGGTCGACTATATCAACCAGCTGAAAGAGCGCGGCTATACGACACCGGAAGCGATAGAAACCGGCGTTCAGGACCGTGTCCGTCCGATTCTGATAACCGCGCTGACAACGATCCTCGGGGTCGTGCCGCTCGCGGCAGGATTCGGGGAAGGAACGGAACTGATCCAGCCGATGGGTATCGTCATCATCGGCGGTCTCATCAGCAGTACGTTCCTGACGCTCTTTGTCATTCCGGTCGTATACAGCTTCTTTGATAAAACGACGCGGAACATGAACAAAAAGTATATGACACCGGATGGCCGGTTCATCTACCAGCGCGACATTATCGCGCAGCAGTCTTCCTATGAAGGCGGCGAATCCAGTGCTGCTTCCTACGACACCCGCTCGGAGCAGCGCGGAACCGAAGAGTACTACACGCCGCTTCTGCCGGAAGAGAAAGCGGACGTGCCGGAGGAAAAACGCCGTCCGGATCAGGAACTGCCGCGTCCGGAAGCCGATCCGCGCGTAAACGCAGACGATAACGTGCCGGCAAACCGGAGCGGAGAAGAAGACATCGTCGACGAAATGGAGCAGCTGCTCCAGCGCATGAAAGAAAAGCGCCGTCAAAACGACGACACCAATAACGACCGAAACGAATAAGAAAGAATAACGGTGAACCGCCTCCAGCAATGGAGGCGGTTCGTTTTTTTGTGTGGAGGGATGGATCTCTGCATAGCGGGGACATGGAGACGATCAACCCTCGATGATACCGGCCGCCAAAATTCCGCGGCGGCCCCTCTGCTCCGGGCAGCTGGCGGGCGGGGATTGGCCCGCGGTTGATGGAAGCGGGTGTGAATCGGGGGAGACGACAGCAGGCAGTACTTTTGTGGCGATGTTCGAAGCATGTGTGGCGATCTTACAGGTGATCGTTGCGATGTTCCGTATCGGCATGGCGGTCTTCGGCTGCCATGGCGGTCTTCCCCGCTCCCGTTGCGATCTTAAACGCCGGTGTGGCGATCTCCCCCAACCCCAACGAGTACCGGCCGCCAAAACCCGCGGCGGCCCCTCTGCTCCGGGCAGCTGGCGGGCGGGATTGGCCCGCGGTTTATGGAAGCGGGTGTGAAAGCGGGGAAGACAACAGCGTCCGGCACTTTTGTGGCGGTGTTCGAGGCATGTGTGGCGATCTTACAGGTGATCGTTGCGATGTTCCGTATCGGCATGGCGGTCTTCGGCTGCTGCGTGGCGATCCGCACGTCGTGTGGCGGTCTGCGCAGCTGCCATGGCGGTCTTCCCCGCTCCCGTTGCGATCTCAAACGCCGGTATGGCGGTCTCTCCCAACCCCAGCGAGTACCGGCCGCCGAAACCCGCGGCAGCCCCTCTGCCGGACCAGCACTGCTTCTGTAAAAAAGCCGAATCGATTCAGGAATTAACTGGAGAAACATGGTATTCTAAACATACCATTCATATTTCCGGGGCTGATATTCCATAGGAGCAGAATGTGCTGTCGGCCCGCTGAAGGAGGCACCATGCATGAAAGTCACCCTGTTTATTACGTGTATCGGCGACGTCGTCTACGGCGCCCGCGTCGGTCAGAGTGTCGTCGAAGTTCTTGAACGTGCCGGCTGTACCGTGGACTTTCCGGAAGCGCAGACGTGCTGCGGCCAGCCTGCGTTTAACAGCGGCTATCACCGCGAAGCGTCCAAAGCTGCCCGCCATCAGATCAAGGTGCTGGAAGAGGCAGAAGTGATCGTCACCCCGTCCGGTTCCTGTGCCGGAATGCTCCGGGAGTATCCGCACCTTCTACAGGACGACCCCGTCTGGAAGCCACGCGCGGAGGCAGTGGCAGCGAAAACGTATGAATTTTCGCAGTTTCTCGTGGATGTCCTCGGTGTCACCGATCTCGGTGCATCGTTTCCGAAAAAAGCGACGTACCATACGTCGTGCCACATGACACGCATTCTCGGTGTGAAAAATGCACCGATGCAGCTCTTGGAACACGTCGACGGCCTGGAGTTTGAAATGCTGCCGTACAAGGAGCAGTGCTGCGGATTCGGCGGCACGTTCAGTGTAAAGATGCTGCCGATTTCCGAGCAGATGGTCGATGACAAAGTAACGCACATTATGGAAACCGGCGCAGAAGTGCTGATCGGTGCCGATCTCGGCTGCCTCATGAATATCGGCGGCCGGCTGGAACGGCTCGGACACCCGGTGGAAGTCCGTCATATCGCCGAAGTGCTGAATGCACGGGAAGGAGTGGCTCATGGGAATTAAAATCTCCAACGATGCCTTTTTTGAACGCGTCGACGACGGCATCCACAACACATTTATGCGGAAAGCCGTTGCTGAAGCACAGGACCGTCTCGAGGGCCGCAAAACGGTGCTGACTGAAGAAATGGGCGACTGGGAAGAGTGGCGCCTTCTATCCGAAGAAATCCGGCAGCACACGCTAGACAATCTGGATTACTACTTAAAGCAGTTTGCAGAAAACGTCGCTGCCCGCGGCGGACATGTTCATTTTGCCTCTACGCCGGCAGAAGCCAATGCTTATATCCAGCAGGTCGCGCGTGACAAGGAAGCGAAGAAAATCGTCAAAGCGAAATCGATGGTGTCTGAAGAAATCGGCATGAACGAAGCGCTTGAAGAACTCGGCTGCACGGTGACAGAATCCGACCTCGGCGAATGGATTCTGCAGCTGGACGACCACGATCCGCCGTCCCACATCGTCGTGCCGGCACTTCATAAAAATAAAGAGCAGATCCAGCAGACGTTCACAGACAAGCGGGGCTATACGGAGAGCTCGGAACCGGAGCAGCTCGCCCGCTTTGCAAGGGAGCAGCTCCGCGATGAATTTTTTGATGCTGATATCGGGATTACCGGATGTAACTTTGCTGTGGCCGAATCGGGATCCATTTCCCTTGTCACCAATGAAGGCAACGCGCGGCTCGCGACAACGGTGCCGAAAACGACGATCGCCGTCATGGGCATGGAGCGGATCGTACCGACGTGGGAGGAGCTGGACGTATTGGTGACGATGCTCTGCCGGAGTGCCGTCGGTCAGAAGCTGACGAGCTACGTTACCGGCCTGACGCCGACCCGTGAAGCAGAAGGGGACGGGCCGGAGGACTTTCACGTCGTCATCATCGACAACGGCCGCTCGAATATTCTCGGCACAAAATACCAGAGCGCGCTGCAGTGTATCCGCTGTGCCGCCTGCATAAACGTCTGTCCCGTGTACCGCCATGTCGGCGGGCACTCCTACGGATCGATCTATCCGGGACCGATCGGCGCCGTCCTCACGCCGCTTTTGGAAGGGTACGACGATCATAAGGAGCTGCCGTACGCCTCGTCTCTCTGCGCGGCCTGCACAGACGCCTGCCCGGTGCGGATTCCGCTGCATGAGCTGCTGATTGAACACCGGAAGGATATCGTGGAGAAAGAAAAACTCGGTTCCACCGTAGAAAACATTATCATGAAAGGATTCGGTTTCGGTGCAGGGCATTCGATGCTCTACCGCATGGGCGGGAAGCAGGTCCCGTTTGTGATGGATCAGTTTGCTGAAGGGAAAAATGGACGCGGCAGCGGACCGGGACCGGTCAAAATGTGGACGGAAATTAGAAACCTGCCGAAATCACGCGGCGAAAGCTTCCGAAAATGGTTCAAAAACCGGGAAAAGGGAGGCGGTTCCTCATGACGGAAGGATCCATCAGCGGTCAGGACGCCTTTCTGGACAGCATCACGAAGCGGCTCGGCCGGGAGACACCGGAGCGGGTGGAACGCCCGGCCTGGAGCCGCAGCCCGCAGAAGCAGGTACTTGCAGAAGAGGATCAGGAAAGCCTGCTGCAGGTCCTGATCAGCCACAGCGCAAACATTCATACCGAAGTGCTCACAACAACGAGCGGGGAAGCAGCGGACGTTTTCTCCCATGCTGTGGATGAACTCGGCGGCGGACCGGTCATGTTCAGCCGCGATGAGCGGTTCGAAGAATGTGGATTATCCACATGGATGCCGCCCTCCTCGTCCAAGACGGAGGTTCATGTCTGGAATGACAAGGACGGCGAGGGGAGCATGCAGAAGGCAAGAACAGCGAATATCGGCGTGTCGGTGGCCGATATGACGCTCGCTGACTCCGGAACCATCGTGCTGCTTCGGAATGAAGGCCGCGGCAGAGCGGTCAGCCTCCTCCCGGAAAACTACATTGCGATCGTACCGAAAAGCAGCCTCGTTCCACGGATGACACAGGCTGCACGAAGGCTCCGCGCTTTTAGCGAGGCAGGGGATACATTTCCTTCCTGCGTCAATTTCATCTCCGGGCCGAGCAATTCCGCCGACATCGAGCTGCGTCTCGTCGTCGGCGTGCACGGGCCGGTGCGGGTGTTTTATATCGTTTTGGGGGATATGTAGCTATCAGGAAAAAGAGTGTAAAAAAGTGCTTCCGCTGATCTAAGACAGGTCAGCGGAAGCATTTTTTTGTCTCCGTTTAAGAAAAAATAAAATTCTAAGCCTTTTTCAGGCAGGTATGGCAAGGACTGCAGCATTTCAAATCGTTGTTCAATACATCGTTACTTTCTGTTGATAAGCTTCTCTGCTGTCCGGCAGAAGCTTGTCTTCCAGCCGGGAGTGCTCCCGCTTCACACTATACAGATTCTAGTATTCCTTTTCCTGGTGGTTTTCGCAGATGACGGTGCTTGGAAGCGGCAGTTTGATGTCATGCGAAAAACACCGGACCAGAAACAGCCGCCCGCGGACCTGCACGGCTCGTTATCGGAACACCGCAGCCCTGTACCGGACCAGGACCGGTCTCCCCCGGACCAAGCGCATTCTATCGGACCATCTTCAGCCCAAATCGGAACATGTTCCGTACCGAATCGGACCAACTTTCCAGTCCACCGGACCACCGGCCGCCGAATTTCCGGCGGCCCCCGCTGCTCCAATCCGTTTTCCGCTCTCGTCCCGCAGTTCGTGTTCCCTCCGGAACGCGTACGGCTGCAGGGGCAGGCAGGAAGTGCTAACCCATTCAATAACCCCTACTTTTCTTTTAAAAGCAGGTGGGCATTGTCTGGTTCTTTTTTGTCCACCGCCATGTAAGGAAAAGAACGGAAGTCTCTACAGACTTTCTTCCTTTTTTGATTTTTATTACTTATTTTATTGTTATAAAACTAAATTATATGTAATAATGAATTTATTGAATGAGGAAACGCTTTCAGAAAGGGAGTTGGGATGATGCTGCAGGAGGCAATCGTTCCGCAGGTGTCTGACACCGCGGAGCATCCGAGACCGCAGGCGCGCCGCGGGAGCTGGTATGATCTTCAGGGTGAATGGGAGATCCGGGAAGATCCGGAGGACAAGGGGAGAAAAGAAAAGTGGCACGAGACACGGAACGCATGGGAGGCCACGATTCATGTTCCGTGCGCACCGGAATTTGACGATGCCGGAGAGGTGGCATCGGGGAAGATCCTCTGGTACCGCCGGTCGTTTGAGTGGAAAGAGGAGATCAAAGAGCTGCTCATCCATTTTGAGGCTGTCGATGCAGAAGCGGACGTTTGGCTGAACGGCGTGCGGCTCGGCGGACACAGCGGAGGTTTCACGCCGTTTACACTGCCTGCCGGTGAGGCGCTTCAGCACGGGCGGAACGATCTCGTCGTGCGTGTGGAGGATACGACGTCTGTCGATCAGCCGCTCGGCAAGCAGTCCTGGAAAGGGAAAAACTTTCTCTGCTGGTACACGCCGACCACCGGCATCTGGCAGCCGGTCTGGATGGAAGCGGTGCAGACGACGTACGCGGCGGACTGGCATATTACGCCGGACATCAACACCGGTCGCTTTTCGCTGCATACGACGCTCGCCGGCGTGACAGAACCTGTCTATGTGGAAGCGGAACTTACCTTTCAGGGAGAGTGGATCACCACCGCCGGGATATGGCTGCGCCCGGATAAAACAGAAGGCACGATCGAGCTGGAAGCCGATACCGACAGCGCCGATTTCCGCGTGTATACGTGGTCGCCGGAAGCACCGCATTTATACGACATCGAGCTGCGGGTGGTCGATGCGGACCGCAGGCCTCTCGATGAGCTGACTATGTATGCCGGAATGCGCGATATCCGCGTGGAAAACGGGCGGGTGCTTCTGAACCGGGAGACGTTCTACCAGCAGCTCATTCTGGATCAGGGGTACTATCCGGGGCGCGGGATGAGCGGTACGGCAGAGCAGATGGAGAAGGACCTTCATTACGTGAAAGAGATGGGATTCAACGGTGTCCGCCGCCATCAGACAATCGCTGACAGACGGTATTTATCCATGTGCGACCGCCTCGGACTCGTCGTCTGGGCGGAAATGCCGAGCGCCTACCGCTTCAGCCGGAAGGCCGCAGCGAATCTTCTGGACGGCGCCCGGGAGATGGTCGAGAAACATTACAACCACCCGTCCGTCATCGTCTACACGCTCATGAACGAGTCATGGGGCATTCCGGAGGTCTATGAAAACGGAGCTCAGCAGGCGCTCGTCAATGCGCTCTACTATCAGACGAAGGCGCTGGATACGACGCGGCTCGTTGTCGGAAATGACGGCTGGGAGCATACGCTGACGGATCTGTTAACGATTCATGATTATACGAGTGATGCCGGCAGGATGAAAGCGGGTTATGAGATCGAAGAGGAACTGCTCCACGGCGCTCCGTCCTTAACGAGCCGCCGTCAGAATTACGCTTCCGGCTGGAAGCACCGCGGGGAACCGCTCCTGATCAGCGAGTTCGGCGGCGTTGCGTTCGGCGGCGCGGAAGACGAATGGGGCTACGGCATACGGCCGCAGACAAAAGAAGCGGCCTGGGAGCGGATTGCGTCTCTGATCCGCACGGTGCAGGATACGCCGCTCGTGCAGGGATTCTGCTATACGCAGCTTGCCGATGTGGAGCAGGAAGGAAACGGCCTCCTCGATCACGATCATCAGCCGAAATTTTCAATAGAAGCCGTGCGGAGCGTGCTGAACCGCCGGAAAAATGGATTTGTGTTTGATTAAGACAAAGGGGTGGAGACCATGGAAGAAGCAGTAAAGCAGCCGGTGGAAAAGCCGCAGGTGAAAGAAGATATTACACGCAAAGAAATTGCCTCCTATTTCGGGTACGGGTTCGGTCAGTGCATCAGTTTCGGACTGATCGGCTCCTACATTCTGTTTTTCTATACGGATATCCTGGGCATTTCTGCCGCAGCCGCGAGTTTGATTTTTGTCATCGCCCGTGTATGGGACGCCGTTAACGATCCGCTCATGGCGTCGATTATGGATACGCTGCACGGAAAGAACGGCAAATTCCGGCCATACTTAAAATTTATGCCGTTTTTCATCGTCGTCTCAACCATCGTCTGCTTTCTTCCGCTCGATGGGATGAGTGACACGGCGAAAATTCTGTTCGCCGGCAGTACGTACATTTTGTGGGGCATGATCTACACCGTCTCGGACGTTCCGTACTGGTCGCTTTCAACGGTCATGAGCCAGGATTCCCAGCAGCGGACGAAGTTGATTACGTTTGCGAACATGGGCGTATTTATGGGAATCGGCCTGTCACCGGTATTCTTCATTCCCCTGACAGAATTTCTCGGGCAGGGCAATCAGGGGCAGGGGTACTTCCTCGCCACGGTAGTGCTGATGCTCGTGGCACTGCCGCTCATGCTGAACGGATTTAAAAACACGAAAGAGCGTGTAAAGCCGCCGAAGACCAAGGTGAAAATGAGCGATGCGGTCCGCGCCATCCGTGCCAACAAGCCGATGTTTGCCATTCTAGCCGTATTTTTCTGCAATGTGTTTATGAACATTACACAGGGGCTCAACGTCTTCTTCTTTACGTACAATCTTGGAAGCGCTGCCTTAATGTCGATCTTCGGTGTCATCAGTCTGGCGAGCTGCCTCGGGTTCTTTGTTATCCCATCGCTTGCGAAGCGGTTTAAGAAAAAGAACCTGCTTATGGTCATTCTGGTTATCGATATCGCCGTCCGGATCGTCTGGTTTATGAGCGGATACCAGAGTGTTATTCTGTCCTTCGTGTTTATTACGATTACGATGTTCCTCTATACCGCCACGGGGCCGCTGATTTCCTCGATGCTTGCCGAAACGATCGAGTATACGGAATACAAAACCGGGAAACGGAATGAAGCAGTGACATTTTCCGGTCAGACCTTCACCGGTAAACTGTCTGTAGCCGCAGCGGGCGGTCTGACAGGGATGATCCTCGTCTGGATCAATTACGTGCCGAATGAGGCGCAGACGCAGGCAACGATGGACGGACTGTTCTTCGTCGTCGCGTTCCTGCCGGCGCTCGGCTCTCTGATCCGCCTGGTTATTATGTATTTCTACTCCTACACGGAAGATGAGTACAACGCGATCGTGCAGGAGCTGCAGTTCCGCAGAGAAGCGCAGTCTCCAACAACGTAAAGCAGCAGGCGACCTCCGTCCTTTTGGCCGGGGGTCTCTGTTATACTGGAGAAAACGACGCAGGTGGTGGCACGATGAAACAGCTTGATCTCACATTCAGCAGCATGCTGACGGCAGCCAAAGCGCTCGCCAATGAAACTCGAATTGATATTCTGCGGATTTTAAGCGATCAGCCGCAGAATGTGAATACACTCGCCGATAAGCTCGGCATCCCTTTTTCCACGACCGCTTCGCACGTCAGTAAACTCGAGAAGGCAGGGCTGATTTCCACGGAGCTTGTGCCGGGACGGGGCACGCAGAAGGTGTCGGCGGTTAACTACGATCAGATTCTGATACAGCTTCATCCGGAACAGGAGGAGGAGCCCGCCCACCAGGTGGAGATTGAGATGCCGGTCGGTGAGTACCACGACTGCCGGATCGAGCCGCACTGCGGCCTCGTCGGGGAACAGGACTATATCGGCAGACAGGACGATCCGCGATCTTTCTACGAGCCGGAGCGGATGAAAGCACAGTTGGTCTTTTTTAAGGATGGGTTCGTTGAATACCGCTTTCCGAACCGTCTTCCCGGAGGAGCAGAGCCGCTGGAGCTTTCCTTCAGCGCAGAGATCTGCTCGGAGGCGCCTAACTATAAAATGGACTGGCCGTCGGACATCACGTGCTGGGTGAACCAGACCGAAGTCGGCACATGGACGTCCCCGGCCGATTTCGGCGGAACGAGAGGAACCTACACGCCTTCCTGGTGGCGTACGAATTACACCCAGTACGGGGAATTGAAAGAGTGGGTCATTTCAAGAGAAGGGAGTTTCCTGGACGGGAAAAAACTCCCGGATGGCCCGGTGCTCGACGCTCTCGCCCTTGCCGACCAGCCGTTCATTTCCTTTCGGATGGGCATTAAAGAAACTGCTGAGCATCAGGGCGGCATGAATATATTCGGCCCGGCTTTCGGAAATCATCCCCAGGGAATCATCATGAAAATGACGTATGAATAAGCATCGCACCAGCATTGTGAAAAGCGGCTTCCTGCCGCTTTTTTCTTTTGGAAACACCCCGTTTATCAGCGGATCGTAGTATAATAAAGGTACAGGTGAGAGCGCTCTCTTTTTCCGGATACATATGCACGGCATATTCTGCATATGAGAATAGGGGTGGGAACGGTGAAACGGTTCATGGCGGCTGTCCTGGCGGGGTTGATGCTGTTTGGAGCGGCGGGTATCGTTCATCCGGAAGAAGCAGAAGCGGCGAGATCGAATTGGGTGACGAAAGGGACGACAACAGAAAAGGTCGTGGCACTGACGTTTGATGATGGGGCGGACGGGACGAACCTGCCGATTATTCTGGACGTGCTTGATGAGTATAATGTCACGTCGACCTTCTTTTTGACTGGAAGCGGGATGCGGCACCATCCGGATATGATCCGGCGCATTGCCGCCGAAGGACACGAGGTAGCAAACCACTCTGACACGCACCCGGATTTTACGACGCTGAGCGCATCACAGATCAGGCAGGAGCTGCAGCGGACGGAGACACTTGCCGTTGAACTGACAGGTCAGTCGACGAAGCCGTTGTTCCGCGCGCCGTTCGGGGCTGTGAATAATGCGGTGCTCGATGCGGTCGGTGATGCCGGCTATACGCATACACTCCACTGGAATATCGATACGATTGACTGGCGCGGTCCGTCAAAGAATGAAATCGTCGACAAGGTTGTCTCCAATATCGTACCGGGGTCGATCGTCCTCATGCACACAGGTGCCGGGGCACCGGGGACGCCGTATGCGCTTCCGGATATGATTCAGGAGCTGGATGCGCGCGGCTACCGATTTGTCACGATCGGTGAAATGTTCGGCACAGCCGGGGTGACCATTGAGTCGACGTACACGGTAAAGAGCGGGGATACGCTGTACGGCATTGCACAGACGTTCGGCACGACGACAGAAAAACTGCGCCTTTGGAACGGGCTGAGCGGCGATGGCCTTACCGCGGGGCAGACGCTGATAGTCCGGAAGATAACATTTACCGACATTACGAACCACTGGGCGAAAGACTCGATCATTGCGATGACAAAGCAAGGGCTTACCGCCGGGCGCACGGCGACCACCTTCGTACCGAATGGTCCGGTGACCCGCGCAGAGTCTGCGGTGCTTCTTACCAGACTGTTTCAGCTGAACACGTCCGGTGTCCGTGAGCCGTTTACCGATGTCGCAGCGGGAAGCTGGTATACGCCGGGCATTGCAGCGGCGTACGAAGCCGATTTGATTGCAGGCTACCGAACTTCTTCGGGATCCCTCGTTTTCCGTCCGGGTCAGGAGATTACAAGACAGGAAATGGCTGCCCTCCTCGTCCGGGCAGCGGAAACGAGAGGCGGCGTGAGCCCGCCTGCCAGTTCGAAGGTATTTGCCGATGAATCCGCCATCAGCAGCTGGGCTGCAGGAAGTGTGAAAAAGGCTGTCGGTTCCGGGCTCATGTCCGGCCGGACCAGTACGACCTTCGCTCCCGGAGAAAACATGACCCGGGCAGAGATGACCGTTGTTCTGCAGCGCATGCAGGCAAAAGGATATACAGACTGAAAAAAAGCAGTCAGACCACTCCATCAGGAGCGTGTCTGACTGCTTTTTTTGTGCCGTCTTACTGCGGAACGCCTGCACCTCCGGAAGGAGAGGGCGGCACATCACCGGAAGCGACGGCATCGTGAATGTGGTAGGCATGGTAAAAATCGGGCTCGTCGTCAAACTGGACATAAAATAAATGCATGGATTCATTTGTGGCCATCCGGTCATGAATTTCAAACCGGCGGTCCGGATACGTCTCATCAAGGTAATCTTCCAGCAGCGCTTCCCGCTCCGGACGCTCGATGTAATATTCATAGGCCGGCAGTCCGCTGAACAGCGTTACCGATGCAAACAGCATCAGAATCGGAATAATCGTGGAAAGCACGTGGCTGTGCGTGACGACCACCGCGGTGATGTGGAGCGCTCCGATCCCGAGAAGGAACGTATAAAACAACGTGTTCATCAGCGGGTGGATGTACGGATGCACCCACAAAATATGCGTGAAGAAAAAGAGCAGTGCGAGCAGAAAACCGGATAATAAAAACAGTCGGTGCATGGAGCCTCCTCCTTTGTACTACCTTCTGTCTTTATTCGGGAGCGGGGCCCGGTTTTCCTGTGCCGGCGTGGAAGAACGCGAAAAAAAGCCAGGGGCACGAAGCCCCCAGGCTCATGTATTTCCCGGGAAATATCAGCCGCTGCGCCGCTGCTGCCAGGATAAAAACAGCAGAAACAGGATCAAAAGCGGCGGAAAGTAGTTGAGCGGATTATCCAAAATACTTAAATTCAGCTGCAGCTGGAATAAAATCCAGCCGGCGTAAATGAGAAAAATGAGTAAGATCATCATGGGGATTCTTCCTTTCTCGGCTGGTCAAATCAAGCATACGCCCGGCACTTACAAATGTAAAGCAGTTGCGGAAATGTTCCAAAATGTTTCAGAATCGTGCACAAAGACAGCAGGTTGTAACAGATGGAGTTCGAGCGGACGAAGCGGAGCCGATTGCCGCGTGCGGCTTCAGGATGATAGTGTTTTCTGTCGCCGGACCGGTGATTTCATAGTTGCATCTGGCGATACCAGAAAAGAAGAACACTTCCCTGCAGAGAGAAGGTTATGTTTTCCAAAAAAGGGGTATGAGATATATTCCAATACATAATAGAAGAAAGGGGGAAAAAACCATATGTACGGTCGCATCAAGCAGAAAAACAGAGAAAAAAACAAAGATAAGGATGAGCAGGCGGCCGCTGAAAAGCAGGAAGAGGCTGCAGAGCAGGAAGAAGAAATGGAAACGAGCAGTGAAGAACAGAGTGACAAACCGAAACTGACACTCGGCATTATTCCTGCACCGGAAGCAGCATCGGATATTTCCAATCAGCTTGCAAGCGCTCTGACAAAACTCCTTCCCGAGTACGTGGACAACGAATACAGCTGGGAAGTGGATATCGTTGTCGATTCTTACATAGGGGTGGAACAGGACGCCGGAAAGACGTTGGAGCAGGCGGAGACTATTGCTGATGAAAAAGGGTGGGACTTCACGATCGCTATTACGGACATGCCGCTTTTCAAAGAAGGGGAGTTTCTCGTAGCAGAAGTTGACGATACCCGTCCGATTGCCCAGATTTCGTTTCCGGCACTTGGTATTTATCCGCTTTACCGACGTGTCTGCGAAGCGTCGCTGCAGCTGGTAAGTGAAATGCACCACGGCGTCAGTGAAGAAGACCGGGACGAGGAACAAAGACGTATTGACGGCATCCGCGATTCGCATAACGAGAAACTGACTCGCGCCGGCTCACGCGAATTGATCAGCCGGGGCCCGCAGAAGCATTTGACCCCGATCACACGGAAAACAGGCAAAGAGGAAACGGATGAAAATAAAGAAAAGGAGAGCCGCGGCTCCGTCCGGTTCATCGCCTCTCCAATATGGAACGGATACTTCCGTGTTGCTACAGGCATGGTCCGCGCGAATGATCCGTGGAAAGTCGTGCTGACGTTTAAAAGTATCGTCGCCATCGCTTTTGCGACCGGAGCCTATGCACTGATTTTTCCGACCGTCTGGACGCTTGCCGACCACTACGATTTCTGGCGGGCGGTTTTGTTAATGGTTATTTCCACAAGTGCCATGACGTTCTGGATCATCGCCACCCATCAGCTCTGGGAACGCACCGCGGATGCGCCGGATAAACCGCATTTAATCTGGCTGCATAACATATCCACGATGTTTACGATCGTTCTCGGTGTATTCGTCTACTACTGGGTGTTGTTTGCGGCTTTCCTGGCTACGGTGTTTTTATTTATTCCTGTAGATATGCTGGAGTCCAGCGAAGGGCTCGGCCGGCCGGTTGAATTTCAATATTACTTTTACCTGGCTTGGCTGATGACGTCTCTTGCAACAGTAATCGGTGCGATCGGTGCCGGGCTTGAGGACGAGGAAACGGTTCTTAAAGGCACCTACGGCTACCGGCAGCGCAAACGGAAAGAGGCGCTCCGAGAGAAGAAAAAGAAGCAGGAAGAGGAAGAAGAAAGCTGAATATTTCCCGGGAAATAAAAACGTCCGCCGGAAGGGGAGTCCCTTTCGGCGGACGTATGTCATCAGGCGTGCTTACGCGGGAAGAAAGTGTCGCCCGGGCTGGTTACAGTCACTATGTCAATTTTTTTCTGAAACTGCTGTGGTACGAGCTGAAAGGCAGTCCGCTACGCTTTGCTGCGCTTCGCCCGGTACATCGCATGATCGGCGTTACGCAGCAGTGCTTCAAACGTAGTGCCGTCCTCCGGGAAGCGGCTGGCGCCGATGCTTGCTTCTACCTGCACGGTTGTGTCGTCCAGCTGAACCGTCTGCGTGACTGCTTTCTGCACTCTATCCACACAGACGATTGATTCATCTTCTCCGAGGGAAGAGGGAAGCAGCATGACGAACTCATCACCGCTGATCCGGGCGGCGCTTCCGCCGCCGGCTGCAGCAGTCTGCTCGAGGACCCCGGCTGTTTTCTGCAGCACGTCATCGCCGGCAAGGTGGCCGTACGTATCGTTGATTTCTTTAAAGGAGTCAAGGTCAATAAATAACAGCGTAAACGGCTTCTTTTCTGTTAAATGGGCTTTGACGGTTTCCATCAATTTTTTCCGGTTCGGCAGCCCGGTCAGCTCATCGTGTGTCGCATGATACTGAATGCTGTCCTGGTAATGCCGCCGCTCAGTGACGTCCGCCTGCAGGCCGATGTAGTAGATCAATTCCCCGTCTTCGTCATAAACAGGGCTGATCCGGACCTCGTTCCAGAAAGGGGTCCCGTCTTTCCGGTAATTTTTCAGTTCGACCGTAATACTTTCGTGACGGGAAACAGCTGTTTTAATTTTTTCAATCGTTTCCCTGCTGGTGTCCTCACCCTGGAGGAAACGACAGTTTCGCCCCATGGCCTCCTCTTTGGTATACTGGGTAAGAGTGGTAAACGCAGGGTTTATGAACACAATTGGATTGTCGGGAGTGTGCGGATCGGTTAAAACGACGCTTGTATGCAGATGCTCAATTACTGCCGCGAGCTTCTGATATTCCTGATATAATGAGTCTAGACTGAGGCTGTTATTCTGCACGTGCACCACCATCTCTCTATAATTTGCACCGGGGTTGGATGACATCTAGTAATGTATACCCAAAAAAGCGGGAATTGGAACCCATGACACCGGAAAAATTGGCAGAGCCGGTCAAAAAGATTGAAAGAGAAATGAGGCAGTCCGCATGATTCAATTAATTATGGATACACTCCGGGAAATAGGCACGATCGGCTTGTTTATCGGTGTCGGTATAGAGGCGCTTTCGATTCCGTTTCCGGCGGCGATCGTTTTCCTCGTCTATGGGTATGTGATGGATCCTTCCGGCTGGGAATGGCTCTGGCTCAGCCTGAGTGCGAGTGCTGCGTATACCGGCGTCGCTTTTATTCCGTATATGCTGTCGAATAAATTCCATCATCTCGTCGAACGGCGTGTCCGGAATGCCCGCTCCCAGCGGATGATCCGGTTTATGGAGAAATACCGCGGGTGGACGATTGCTGCCGGACGGATCCTCGGCATGGGATACATCGTCTACGCTGCAGCATTTTATAAAATCTCGCCGCTCCGGTACGGATTTTTTACGTTTATCGGTGTTCTTCCGGTTGCTTTAGTGATGCTGTACCTCGGCACACTCGGTAACCTGGAAGCGGTGTACATGGTATTTCAGAACGTACAGTATTTAATCACCGGTGTGCTGGTGGCGCTTGTCGGCTGGTATGTTTACCGCCGCGTGAAAAAGGCGAAGCAGTACCGGGAAGCAGGGCGTCCTGTCTATTCGCGGGAGGATGCAGAAAATAAAGCAGCATTAAAAGAGAAGGATGAAGGGGGCGGATGAACATGAAAGGATGGATCTTGCTCGGAACAGGGATTGTTCTGGCAGGCTGCAGCAGTGAAGGTGAGGCGGGTCCGCCGTCACATACCGGTTATGTGACAGAAATCGACGGGGACCGGATGCTCGTCGTGGAGGAGGAGCCGGAGGACTACAGTGATACCGGCGGACTCGAGACGTTCTATGACGCGATCTGGTTTGAAGGCACGCCGGAGGAGCTCCTGCCCGGAGATTTTGTGCACGTCTGGGCGGAAGGTGCGATTGCGGAATCATATCCCGGTCAGGGAACGGCCGAACGGGCAAGCATTATTCAGCCGGAGGAATACAGCGGTGCGGAGCTGGATGAGCAGCAGGCACTGGAGCTCGCACTGGAAGAAACAGCCGATGACGATGCCTCCACCCACTACGCCGTGGAGGATGTCACGTTTGAAGAGGGACTCTGGACCGTCACACTGTACGACTCCATCGCCCAGCGTTCGATTGAATGGGAATTCGAGGAATAAGAGAGAGCAGGAAGGCAGAAGCGGAAACCAGCGCTTCTGTCTTTTTTCGTATGTTGAAATAGAGGGAGTTTAGGCAGAGGGGCAGCGGGCTTGGCTGCCGGTGCATGGGGGTAATTGGAGGAAGTTGGACTTTCCGGATGCTTTGGGAAGGCACACCCGGGTTATCGGAATTGCAGGGGGAGTTATGGGACTACAAACCGCCGATATGAGACTACACCCCCTCGAAACGAGACTCCGTCGGAAAAGCCAGCACCAAGCAGCCGCTGCTGTTCCCTGGATCTTCCGCCAGTCCGCAGCCGCTTGACATAAATTGTCTGAAAAATCGAGAAAAGCGCTTGCAAGCGGGCTCCCACTGCGTCACACTGGAAGAAATATCAGGAAAAGAGGGATGAGATGACACTGCGGATTGGAATAGTCGGCACCGGCGGGTTTGCTGCCGTGCACCGGGACCGCCTGGAAAAGGAGCCCGGGGTGGAGATTGTCAGTGTATGCGGCACGTCCCGGGAGAAAGCGGAGCGTTTTTCCGAAGGGCGTGCAGAAGCGTTCTCTTCTGCGGAGGCGATGGTGGAAAACAGCCGGCTGGACGGCGTTTATATCTGCGTGCCGCCGATGAGTCACGGGCCGGTGGAGCATCTGCTGCTCGATCACAGCATTCCGTTTTTTGTGGAAAAGCCGCTTCATGCCGGGATGGAAATCCCGGAAGAGATCGCAGCCCGCGTCCGTGAAACCGGCCTGCTGACGTCGGTCGGCTACCACTTCCGGTATGAAGAGGCCGCTCAATCATGGAAAGAAGCGGTGCTTCAGCAGGAAACGGCGGTCGTATCCGGCGAATGGTCCGGAGACCGGCCGGGAGTTTCCTGGTGGAAGGACCAGACGCGCTCCGGCGGACAGTTTGTCGAGCAGACGACGCACCTCGTCGATCTGATCCGCTGGACGTTCGGGGAGGCTGCATCGATCCGCGCCTCTTCGACGAGACGTGTGCACACGGAAGCAGACAGTACGGTTCAGGACGCCCAGCTGGTGGAACTGACGATGGAAAACGGCCTGCTCGTCTCCCTCCGCAGCACGTGCGCCCTGCCGGAAGGTGTCGGCCGTGTCGGAATCACAGCCGGGACGGACGGCGGCCTGATTGACTGGGAGCCGAACCGTATGCAGTGGACAAAAAAAGAAGGGGTCACGACAACGGTATCCAAAGAAGATCCGTATACATTGGAGACCCGGGCGTTTCTGCAGGCGCTCCGCACCGGGGACCGCACGCTGATTCAGTCCGACTACGAAGATGCACGGAAAACGCAGCGTATTACGACCGCCGCCGCACTATCTGCCGCGGAAGACCGGCGCGTTTTTCTCAGCTGAAAGGGGTATATTCCGGATGAACTGGTATAAAGAAGATGAACTGATTCAGGAACTGGTACGGGAGCTGCTGCCGGAATCGGTACACGCGTTTGCCGATGACCAGCTGGAACGCCTCGGCGCCTACACGGCAGGGCCGGTCGATGAGCGGGCCGCGTTTACCGACCGTGCGGGAGAGCCGAAACTGGAACGCTACGATAAATACGGCAGGCAGGTCTCCCGGGTGCACGTCAATGAAGGATATGAGAAAACGGCGCAGGATATTTACGGCGCCGGCATCGTCCGTTACATTCACAAAAAGCCGGAAGGGGAGCAGGAGGTGCCGGGCTACCTGTACTCGTTTTTTCAGGGGTATCTTGTCTCCCAGGCTGAGGCTGGATTTTACTGTCCTGTCACGCTGTCGATGGCAGCAGCGTACCTTCTGGAAGCCTACGGTTCGCCGGAACAGAAAGACTCGTGGCTCACGCCGATGCTCTCCCTTCGGAACACGTGGGAGGGAGCGACGTTTTTAACGGAGCGCCAGGGCGGATCGGATGTCGGCGCGAACACGACGGAAGCGCTCCAGACAGAAGACGGGTCCTACCGCCTTTACGGCGAGAAATATTTCGCGAGCAATGCCGGACGGGCCGATGTCATGATGGTGCTTGCGCGGACGCCGGATGCTCCGGACGGAACGAAAGGGCTGTCGCTTTTTCTCGTACCGAAAAAACAGGAGGACGAAGAGCGGATCGTGATCCGCCGGCTCAAAGACAAGCTCGGGGTGCGGGCCGTGCCATCGGGGGAAGTGGAGTTTGACGGCGCGGAAGGATTTCTCGTCGGGGAGGAATTCCGCGGCTTTGCGTATATGGTTGAAGCACTGAACTTGTCCCGCATCTGCAACGCGGTCGCCTCCATCGGTATTTCCCGGCGGGCACTTCGTGAAATGAGAACGTACGCAGAAGAACGGATGGCTTTCGGCGGACCGCTCATTTCCTATCCGATGATTCAGGATACACTCGTTCGGCTCAAAGTGAAGCTGGAAGCAGAGACGCGGGCCGTGTTTTCGCTCGGAAGGCTCTTCGCCGGCTGGACGGAGACCGGCGAAGGCAGCGGGTATCTCCGGCTGATGGCGGCACTTCTAAAAGAGGAGACGGCGGATCAGGCAGTTCATTTTGCAGCGGAAGCGATGGAGATGCTCGGCGGCAACGGCTACATTGAAGATTTCGTCACGCCAAGACTTCTCCGCGACGCCCAGGTACTGCCGCTCTGGGAAGGAAGCCGCAATGTGCTCGCACTCGAAGTGCTCCGTCTTATGGAAATGGACGTGCCCGGCACGGTGCTTGCCGGTATTTCCGCTGCCCCGCTGCAGCCGTACGTGCAGAAGCTTCTGGAGAAGGAAAAAGAGATCCAGGCGATGTCCCGCGAAGAGAAGACACGTCACATCAAGCCGTGGATGAAGCAGATGGTCTCTGTGCTCGAAGCAGAGGAGTTGTTCCGCGCCGGCAGGCATCAGGCCGGCATGACATTGATCAAAAGTGAGCTGCAGGAGCGGTTCGGCGAAGGAATTGGACACTGGACGCTCGAAGAAGGACGCGATCTGCTGTAGGCGGTACCTATGGAAAGGAGAAGGGATATGGGAGTGAAGATTTACCGGGGCAGACGGACGGCAGCGGACGGACAGCCGGTGACACTGTTCATTATTGGAATGCGGATCAATAAGCTGAGGCAGTTCCGGGCGTGGTTTCCTGTTTTTAAGGCGATGCCTGACATGCTCCGGGAGCTGTACACGAAAAAGGAGTACGGTTTTTTGTCCCACGAAATGATGATCGGCTGGCGGAGCATTACGCTTATCCAGTACTGGCGCTCAACGGAGGAACTGCTTGATTATGCTCATCACGGAAAACATTTAAAAGCCTGGCAGGAATACTACAGAACGTCTGCCGCCTCGGGAGCCGTTGGTATTTTCCACGAAACGTATGAAGTGACGCGGCGCGAAAGTATCTATAACAACATGCCGGCCCTCGGCCTGGGGAAAGCCGTCGGTCATGCCCCGGTGAAAACCGGCAGGGAGCGGGCACAGGAGCGTCTGGATCAGAGCACGGAAGAGAAAACGGACGCATAGGAAAAGACAGCCGGAGCTTCCCGGCTGCCTTTTCCATATTCAGCGGCGGAACATGTCCGCCAGGTCGTTTTCTTTTGCAGCAGATGCCTGCTCCAGGCGCCGCAGGTAGGCATAGTGATCGTCTGAAAGCTGTCCGGAATGCTCCTGACTGCTGACGTCGATTAAGTAGCGGAACAATCCGTTTAAGTGGTCGATCCACCAGCCGCATTCGACATACGTTACATCGTGCTCTTCGGGTTTGTAGCCGGACACACTGACACTCGCCGCTTTGATGCCGTCATCGCGGCCGAACAGCCCGTCGCTCCCACGCTCGTGTACATACACATTCATAAAATTCGTCAGCGGAAAGCGGAAGACAAAGAGGGCATCCCGGCTCGATTCGAAAAACACGTAGCGCCCTTCCGTTCCGGCGCCGCCGAGGACATCGTCCGCACGGATGAACGCCGGCCGTTCCTGTACGGCCTGAACCAGGTGGTGGGCGTCCATAATATTAAACTCGGGGAGCTGCCAGGATTGATAGTCGCGCGCAAATAAGCGTCCAAACATTGCATCGTCCTCCTCTAACAGAATATCGGAGGCGGAGCAGCAGGGTAGGTACCATAACGGGATCGTAGAGGGAGTCGCAGCAGTGGGTGCGCCCTGCCTGCGTAAGTAGTATCAGTGTATCATAGCAGAAGAAAAATGCGTATCAAGACGCACAGGGATGACCCGGGGAGGGAACGAAGATGATCGAAACGGTTTACAGCCGCGGGTTTCAAGCGGTGTTCCGCAGGATTCAGCCGCGCTTTGACTGGAGAGAACCGGTACGACTTGAGGGGGAGCATGCGATGCGCCGTCTCCCGCACTTTTTATCCGCCATGGGAAAGCGTCACGTGCTTCTCGTCACCGACAACGGGATTAAAGAAGCCGGTCTGCTGACGGAGTTCGAGCAGGCCTGCAGCGAAAACGGCCTTACGGTCACGGTGTTCGCCGGTGTCCGGAGTGATCCGTCCACTGACGAAGCAGAAGCCTGCGCGCAGGTATACAGACAGTCCGGCGCGGACTGCATAACAGCGGTCGGCGGCGGATCGGTAATCGACTGCGCGAAAGCGGCGGGTGCTGTCACGGCAAGGCCGGACAAAACACTCCGTAAGATGAAGGGCATTCTCCGGGTAAGGCACGAAACGCCGTACACGGTCTGTGCCCCGACGACCGCAGGCTCCGGAAGCGAAGCGACGCTCGCTGCGGTGATTACCGACCGGTCAGAGAAAGAAAAGATGATTATTAACGATTTTCCGCTCATTCCGGACGCGGCTGTACTGGATCCGCTTCTGACCCAGAGCCTTCCGCCGGCACTTACCGCGGAGACCGGCATGGATGCGCTCACTCACGCGGTAGAAGCATACATCGGCAGGAGCACGACGCCAAAAACGAGAGTGTGGAGTGAGAAAGCCGTCTCCCGCATTTTTTCCTTTCTTCCACGGGCCTATAACGACGGGGACGATCTGCAGGCAAGAGGCGCGATGCTCGAAGCGGCCCACTTCGCCGGTCTGTCATTTACGCGCGCCTATGTCGGCAATGTCCACGCCGCAGCCCACGCCCTCGGTGCCGCATACGGCTTTCCGCACGGCCGTACGAATGCCCGGATTCTTCCGTATGTGCTCCGTATGTACGGAACCCGCTGTACGCCGGCGCTGGCGCGTCTTTCCCAGGGCGCGGGCCTTCCGTTCTCCACGCCGGAAGAGTGGGCGGACACCGTCGACAGCATGAATAAAGAAATGCATATCGCACCGCTCAAAGGGATCCGGACAGAGGATATTCCAGCGCTTGCCCGCCGCGCCCGCCGGGAGGCGAATCCGCTCTACCCGGTGCCCGTCGTGTTTAATCAGCGGCAGATGGAGGAACTGTTCTACACCATCCAAAAAGGAGAGAGCGCCCTATGAGCGATCAGCAGAAGAAAAACGCCGGCGAAGCCGCCGCAGCACAGATACAGAACCACACGACGATCGGACTCGGTTCCGGGTCCACTGTCACGTATTTTCTCGACGCCCTCGGCCGGAGGATCCTGGAGGAACGGCTGGATATCCGGGGCGTCTCTTCTTCGGAGAAAACGACGCGCCTCGCGGCAGAGCGGGGGATTCCGCTCGTTACCTTCTCCGAAACCGCTTCGCTTGATACCGCCGTGGACGGCGCGGACGAAATTTCTCCGTCTCTTGCGTTAATCAAAGGAGGAGGCGCTTCGCTTCTCCGGGAAAAAATCGTCATTGAAGCGGCACGCCGCGTACTGATTATTGCCGATGAAGCCAAAGCCGTTTCCGTTCTCGGCAGCTTTCCGCTGCCGGTGGAAGTGGTGATGTTCGGCTGGCAGCAGACGAAGGCGAAGCTGGAAGCAGAAGGGCTGGAGCCGGTGCTGCGTCAGGGAGAGAACGGACCGCTTGTAACAGACAACGACAACTATATTCTGGACTGCCGGACCGGGGATGTCAGCGATCCGGCGGCACTTCATCGCAGACTGAAACAGCTGACCGGTGTCGTGGAAACCGGGATCTTCCCGGACCAGGCGGATGAAGCCATTCTCGGCACACCGGAAGGAACGTCGATTTTGCAGCGGAAAGGGTGATGAACATGAGTTGGAACATTGTGGTGACGGATTATAATTACGATACGTTTGCGCCGGAGGAGGCGGTGTTCCGGGAAGCGGGGATGGAGCTTCAGTTACGCCAGTGCCGCACGGAGGACGAAGTGATCGAGCAGTGCCGGGAAGCGGATGCGGTGCTGAATCAGTATGCACCGCTGACGCGGAGGGTGCTGGAGGCGCTGCCGGAGCTGAAAGTGATTTCGCGGTACGGTGTCGGGGTGAATACGGTCGATATGGATGCGGCCTCGAGCCTTGGCATCGTGGTGGCGAATGTGCCGGATTACTGCCAGGATGAGGTGTCGGATCATGCGATGGCGCTTCTTCTGGATGCGTCGCGAAGTGTGACGCGGATGCATCAGGCGGTGACGGAGGGAACGTGGGATTATAAGGTCGGTGTGCCGGGCTCGCGGCTCCGCGGGCAGACGCTCGGCCTGGCGGGATTCGGCAGTATTTCCCGTATGCTGGCAGAAAAAGCGCAGGCGTTCGGACTGAAGGTGGTGGCCTATGATCCGTACGTGACGCAGGGGGATGCCGATCCGTACGGCGTGGAGATGGTGCTGATGGAGGATCTTTTGAAGCAGTCGGACTTCGTGTCCATTCATCTGCCGCAGACGCAGGAGACGGAAAAGCTGTTTGGCGAGGCGGCGTTTCAGGCGATGAAGCCGGCGGCGGTTCTCATTAATACGGCGCGCGGACCGGTCGTGGATGAAGCGGCGCTGACGAAGGCGCTTGACCGCGGGGATATCGGCGGCGCGGCGCTGGATGTGCTGGAAGTGGAGCCGCCGGCACCGGATCATCCGCTGATCGGCCGGAAGAATGTGATTCTGACGCCGCATGCCGCCTTTTATTCCGAAGAGGCGATCGTGGAACTGAAGCGGAAGGCTGCGGAAAACGTCCGCTCGGTGCTTTCCGGCACGGTCCCGCCATACGTCGTCAACCGGGACGTCATCGGGAAAACGACGCTCACGTACAAGTAGAAACTGCTGCGTAAAAAACCGCCTGCTGCTGATCCGTCAGCGGCAGGCGGTCTGTTCTGTTTATGATATTGCTACTGTGCCGGGGAGGTTTTCTGAGCGTATTTTTCTTTGTACATATTCTGGTCAGCCTCCATAAACAGCTCTTCCATCCGCCCGAGCGAGGAGGGAGTGAAAGCGCTTCCTATAGCAATAGTGAGCGGACAGTCTTCCTTCACATCGAAACGCCTTTCCTGAACGCGCTGAAGAATGTCCCAGCGGATCTGCCTCATTTCATCCATCGTCGTATCCGTAAGGAGAAGCGCAAATTCATCGCCGCCGACGCGTGCCGGAAGGACGGTTTCCGATTCCACTTCTTTTAAAATCGACGCTGTCAGGCAGATCAGGTTGTCCCCGGAGGAATGGCCGAACCGGTCGTTCATCTGCTTTAGATTGTTCAGGTCAATGACGAAAATAGCGGCGGGGGCATCGGTTTCTTCATCGAGCTCGCGCCGCTTCTTCTCGAAAAACGTCCGGTTGTACACGTCTGTCAGTGCATCGTGGTACAGCTGATAATGCAGTTGTTCTTCCAGTTCGACACGTTCATCGATGTTTCGGAGCACACCCTGGAGGGCAATGAGGCGGCCGTTTTTGTAAATCGGCGTCGCATATTCCTCAAACCAGCGGTAGTTTCCGTACTGATCGCGCCACCGCTGCAGAATCGGCCGGCTGTAGTCAATTTCTCCGCGGATCTTTTTCAACTGCATTTCCGCATCATCCGGGTGAACATCGCGGAACGGGGCCTCGGGGCTCACGTACGCTTCTTTGTTGCTGCCGGGTCCGAAAAAGTTCTCGGCAGAGGGGCTTAAATAATCAAATTTCACCTTCGGATAAACGCGGGCGGCGTACATAAAATCGTTCGATGTCTCCACCAGGTGCATAAAACGGCGGTCATACCGGCGGAACAGCGTGTTCGGCCGGACGACATAAATAAAGACAGCAAACAGCAGCGCAGCCAGCAGAATGCCAGTCAGCACACCGATGATATAGGAAGTAAACATGAAGAGGACTCCTTCCACAAAGTACCCGGGGCATGTGTTCGTAACGTCGTTATGTTGTTTATACCACGGATGGGAGAAAAAAGAAAGGAGTAAGCATAAAGAATTAGTTCAAGTGACTATTTTTCAAAGAAGAAGTGCTGATGCGGAAGTCGATAGTTCTTTTTTACAGACAGAATGTAAAACGCCTTCGCCTTTAAGCAGAAACGCAGAAAATGCAAATTCTGTACGTCGAGATCCTGATTTGAAAAAATAAATATAAGCCTTTCGAATTAGATATTACAGGATCGTATAGTTTCCTATCTCTCTTTTATCCGCCGGGCGTAAAAGCAGAAGTTTACACAATTCGACAACGGGAAATATAGTAAGTAACTTATATTTTTAGTATAAGCATAAAAGAACATAATACATGAAAGGAATGATTACAGAATGAAAAAGATGAAGAGAAACGGCCTGATGGCTCTCTCGCTTTCTACGGTACTGGTAGTTGCAGCCTGTGGCAATGAGGAAAATACAAACGAAGAAGCAGCAGATAACACGAATAACACGAACGAGGCAGCAGAAGAAAACGATGGCGAAAATGCTGACGGGAACGAGAATGCTCCAGCTGAAGAAAATGCTGACGAGAATGAGAACGATTCCACAGAAGAGAATGCTGACGAGGATGCTGAAGAAAATACAGTCGATGATGGAAGTGCTGAAGACCAGCCAAAAGTTACGGAGTTTGAGCCGGCATTCCCAGAGCAGACTAGAGCACCAGAAGTAGAGACGGAAGCAGAACTTAATGAGGAAGTTGTGGCAGAAGGTCTTGGAGTAACCTGGGGTATGGAAGAGTTCGATACAAACCGCCTGCTCATTACGCAGAGGGATGAAGCAGGACTTCATATTTTAGACCTGGAAGATGGTTCTGTGTCAGATCCAATTGAAGGGACACCAGAAGTAGATAACGAAGCGCAGGGCGGCCTGCTTGATGTAACCGTCGCACCTGATTTTGACGAATCACGAATGGTATTCCTGACGTTCGCGCAGGAAGTTGAAGGCGGCACGGTAACGGCTGTCGGAAAAGGTGCTCTATCAGAAGATGAATCTTCCCTTGAAGATTTCGAAGTCATCTTCCAGGCAGAGCCGGCATATGATGGCAGCCTGCACTACGGTGGACGTATTATCTTTGATGATGAAGACAACCTGTTCTTAACAACGGGTGAGCGTTCCGATGATCCAATCCGCGAACGTGCGCAGGACCTGGATGCTTACCTGGGCAAAGTCATTCACATTACGCAGGATGGCGAGCCGGTGGAGTCGAATCCATTTGTCGAAGATGAAGACGCACTGGATGGTATTTACAGCTACGGTCACCGTAATATTCAAGGTGTGGACTTCAACCCTGCAACAGGAGACTTATGGATTGTTGAATTCGGTCCGGAAGCCGGTGATGAGCTGAACATTATTGAGCCGGGCGAGAACTACGGCTGGCCGGTCGTTTCTTATGGTCTCGAATACAGTGGTGAATTTGTCAACGAAGGTATTTCAGAACACGAGGAGCAGGGCTTTGTGGAGCCGGTATATTACTGGGATCCAACAAGTGCACCAAGTGGTATGTCCTTCTATGATAACGACGCTATTCCTGAATGGGAGGACGACTTGTTCATCGGTGGCTTAGCGCCGAACTATGTTGTACGTGTCGTTATTGAAGATGACCTCATCGTTGGCGAAGAGCGCCTGTTGACGGACGAAGGTGAACGCTTCCGTGATATCCTCGTAACAGAGGATGGCGCCCTGATTGCATCCACGGATGGCGGTAAAATTTATGAGGTCACGTCAGCAGATGAAGGTGCTTCAGGTGAAAACGGAGAAGAAGACACAGGTGAAAACACAGAAGAAGATACTGAAGCAGACACAGAAGAAGGTACAGAAGAGGACATGGAAGAAGATACAGCAGAAAACAATGCTGCTGAATAAGTAACAGCGCTGCGACTGGGATAAAAGCCAGTATAGAGAAGCCCTTACCATTCGATGGTGAGGGCTTTCTTTATAGAGTAAGAAATGTATAAAATCGGAAGACTTTTCTACATAGGCATACTGAGGGCTGCAGCAGTTTAAATCGGTGTTAACTACCACGTTTCTTATTATTGATAGGGCTTCTCCGCTGCCCGGCAGAAACCTGCGTGGGCTTGTTGTCTTCCAGCCGGGCGCTGTTTGCACGGCTGCAGCACCCGCTCTGGTTCCTTTCACACAGCCTGAGTCGGGAAACGGACCTTTTTGGAAAGCAGCGGACGTTTTTCGTGAGAAGTGAACGTTTTGGAAGGAGAAGTGATACGTTTTGACAGAAGCGGACGCCGGGCCGTCAGTTACGGACGTGCAGCCGCTGTTACTGAACATACAGCGGTCCGTTGTGATACATTCCCTGCAGAGAAGCGGACCTTTTCTGAAGAAGGATCAGAGCGGCTTCCCTCTCCAATAAGGCACGAGGCAGGATGGTGAAGCTGGTTGAACATCTCAGACGCTTGGCGGGGAAATAAAAAAAGACACTGCTCAGGCAGTGTCCGGTCGTTTCGCTCCGAGGTAGCGCTCGCTCCAGTAAGGGTTGTTCATATCTGTCTCTGTCACGCCGGTTGACGCGCCGGCGTGGATGAATTTATCGCCGCCCATGTAAATACCGACGTGCGACGGGCCGGAACGTGTTTCAAAGAAGACGAGATCGCCTTTCTGCGGCGAGGAAACCGGCTCGGACGCCGCCCACATCTGGGCCGTCGTCCGCGGCAGCTCCACACCGTGTTCTTTCATGACTTTCTGAACAAAGCCGCTGCAGTCCATGCCTGATGTCGTCGTGCCGCCCCAGACGTACGGTGTACCGAGGTAGCGCTGTGCGGACGTAAGAAGTGCATCGGCATCCATGGAAGCGGAAGGTGCTGTCTCCGTACGGCCGGCCGTCATCGTCAATGGCGGAGCCGAAGTCTGCAGCGAAGCAGCGCTCACCGGACCGCGCGTATGCTCGAAGCCGAGTGAGCCGAGCGTCTGCGGTCCGGCCGTGCCGTAGAAATTGCCGTTCGGATTGGAAATACCGTTCACCAGCTGATAGGACCGTACCGCCTTCAGCGTTTCCGCACCGAAGATCCCATCAATATTGGAGGATGGGTTGTGACCTTTTTCGGCAAGCGTCTGCTGCAGGGTACGGACAAAGCTGCTGCGGTCACCGATATTCATGGAAGGCATCGTCGATTCTGCTGCCCGGGAACCAGGTCCCTGGACGGTAGAGATATCCATATCGTTCACTCCTGTCTCAAACTCATTGTCTCTATCGTATGAAAAAAGTGGGAGAGAGACAAGGTCCGTTAGTCCTGTTCCCGCTTCCGGCGTCTTCTGGATCCACCGCTTCGTTTCTGCAGCCGTTCCTGTTTTTCCTGAATGCGCTTATAGGCGGCGTCTGCTGCTTCCCGGTCCGCCGTAATATTTACGACGGCACCCTCCTCGAGCGAAAACGTCACATGGTCGCCTTCCCGTACGCCCTCCGGCAGGGAGTCTGCGGGCAGGTCGTACTGCGTACCTGCCTCTTCATGAAGCAGCACGGCTGTGTCGTTGTCTTCAATCCGGTCAATTACGCCATGATACGTCACTGGGCTGCACCTCCTGCACATGCTTTTCCTTCCGCCAGAATATCGGCGAGCCGTCCTTCGGCGATCCCGTCGACCCGCGTCAGTTCTTCCACGGATCCGAATGGACGCAGCGAAAGAATCTGCTCCGCCCGCTCGGGGCCGATATGCTGAATGGCCTCGAGCTCTTCGGCGGAAGCATAATTAATGTCTACACAGCCTGCCGGAACGGTGCCGGCCGCTCCGCCGGAATCCGCTTCTTCAGGCTGCTCCTCTTCCTCCTCCGGAAGCGTCTCCTCCGTTTCCTGCGGTTCCACGCCGCCGTCCTGTCCGGTTTCGACCGTGTAGTCTGCGCCGTCTGTCGTCACGACGATTGTACCGTGATCTGCCGTGCCATACAGGTCGGCGCCGGACGCTTCCACGCGCTCAACCACTTCGGCGTGCGGATGCCCATAGCTGTTATCCGCGCCGTATGACACAATGGCGGTTTCCGGTGATACGGCATCGAGAAACGCCTGTGTCGTCGATGTGTTCGAGCCGTGGTGGCCGAGCTGGAAAATATCCGCATCCACGGGCTTCCCGCGGGACAGCATCGCTTCTTCTCCGGATGCTTCCACATCCCCTGTCAGCAGCACGGATACCTCGCCGTAAACCATGCGCACAGCAAGCGAATCGTCGTTTAAATTTCCGGAAAGCGACGACGGATGAAGCACGTCGATTTCCAGAGGACCGAGGTCAAACACATCACCGGCCCGGGGTTCTTCGTATACCGCTCCTGAACCATCGACCGCATCGAGCACCCGCTCGAACGTATTTGACGAGGTCACCGCCCCGGAAAGCCACACTTCGTCCACCGCCAGCTGCTCGAGCACAAGATCCATCTGCCCGATATGATCGGCGTGCGGATGGCTGCCGACGAGAATATCAATCTCCTCAATGCCCTGGGCGCCGAGGTAATCCACGACGTCATCCGATTGATAGTCGCCCGTATCAAACAGCAGCGTCTCCCCGCTGTCGAGCTCAAACAGCGTCGCATCGCCCTGCCCGGCATCGATAAAATGAATCGTCATGCTGCCGGAAACATCTTCTTCCGGCTCCGCATCCGGGGGCTCCTCCGATTCCGCGCTCTCCGCGGGAGGCTCCTCTTCCGCAGCCTCTTCTCCGCCCGGCTCTTCCTCTGTCTCCTGCTGCAGATCCTCCTCTTCCGGAGCGTCGTTTTCCTCCGGCGGTTCTGTCTCCTCAGGGGTTGTGCCGCACGCACCGAGGAGAAGCACACTCCCCAGAAGCGCCTGCAGCCATCGCTTTCCGCGCATCGCATCCGCCTCCCGACGTCAAAAGGTTTGCTCTTATTATTTCACAGGAACAGGGAGAAGAGAATACACAACTGGAGGAAAACGACGATGGATTACGAAAAAACGCTTCTCTGGGAGCAGGCACAGCGCTTGAAAAAAAACGGATCGGAGCAGCTGCTGGAAGGGAGTACGCCGGTGCTCTGGTACGGAAGCCCCGGACAGGGACAGCTCGTAACGATCGGCACGAATCCGTCGAAGCGGGAGTTCACGGCGCCGGACGGTACTTTTCTGCCGCGGGAGAAGCAGAAGTTCGCTTCGGTGACGGATGCAGTGGACGAAGCGTTTTCGTACATGGAGACGTATTTTACGGGTGGGCGTGCGTCGACGCGCTGGTTCGGCAGGCCGGGAGGAGGGAAACTCGAAGCGATGGTGGAAGCGCTCGGGTATTCCTTTTACGACGGCACGGCCGTGCATCTGGACTACTTTCCGCATGCGACCGTGCGGCCGATGGGACAGCTCCGCGCCCCGGTGTTTGACGAAAACGAGGTGACGAAACTGCTTCTGGCACGGCTTTCCTTTGTGCAGCCGGAGCGGATCGTTGTACTGGGCAGCGAGCACTGCCGGCGGCTTGCAGAGGCTGCCGGATGGGAGGAGGCGGTGCACGTACCTGCGTATCCATCGATCCGCGTGCAGAAGGGGGAGATTGGGGGCGTGCCGGCAGCCGGTCTTCACGCGAAACCGTCCGAGCAGATGATCGGACTTGGAAGCGGCCGGGATGCTTTCGGCATCCACCACGGGAGCTACAGCCGCCGGGACGCGCTTCTTCAGATCGGTGAGTTTGTGGAAAAAGAGGGGTTTTCAGGTAGAGGATGACCCCGCAGCTGCCTGGAGCAGAGAGCCGCCGCGGGCTGCAGGCGGCAGGTTATCCGATGGGTTCCGGCAGGACCGCCACGCAGCGGCTGAAGATCGCCACGCCGGCGTCGAAGATCGCAACGGTGAACAGTGACACCGCCACGCGGCAGCTGAAGACCGCAACAAAAGTGCCGGCGGACATCGAATGCAGAGGGCCGGCCGGAAATCCGGCCGGCCACAAGTGGTCTGTTTTCTCTTAGGAAGCTTCGCGCGTTTCTTCTTCCGTTTCAGCAGGTGTCTTTGCCTCCACTTTTTCTTCTGCGGATGCAGCGTCGAGCTGAAACTGCATGACGAGGTCGTGCAGGTCTTCTGCTATCTGGGAAAGCGCCGCAGCGGCAGAGGCGGTTTCCTGCATCGATGCGGTCTGCTGCTCGGATGCCCCGGCGACGGTGCTGATCTCATCTGCGGACGATTCGATCGACGCACTCATCTGCATTGCTCCTTCCACGGCGCCGCCGGTTTTGGCGTTCGCCTTTTCGATATGGCCGGAGACGGCTTCTGAATAGGAGATCATGTCCTGTTTGGCCGATTCAATGCGGGTGAAAACGGCGTTGACTTCTTCCATCATGCTGCGCCCTTCTTCGACATGGGCTTCATTTTCACTCATGACAGACGAGGCGCTGCCGACTTCCTGCTGCATATCGGTGATGAGCCGGCGGATATCGTCCGTGGAACTGCCGGCCGCTTCGGCAAGTTTCCGCACTTCATCGGCAACGACAGCAAATCCTTTGCCGTGCTCTCCTGCGCGGGCGGCTTCGATCGCGGCGTTTAAGGCAAGCAGGTTCGTCTGTTCCGAGATATCGGTGATCAGCTTTAAGATGCCTTCAATTTCTGCGGACTTGCTTTCCAATTGCTTCATGCGTGCGGTGACGGCGGAGGTCTGTTCCTGAATGACCGCCATTTTCTCCGTGGCGCTCTGGACGGACGTGCGTCCTTCTGTAATCTCGGTGTCGGTGTGATCTACGGCGGTCCGCATCTGGTTCATGTTGCTGCGGATGTAGGAGATGCCTTCCGACACGTCGAGAATATGCTCCTGGACGTGTCCGGCGGTGTCTGTCTGCTGGCGGGCGTTGTCGGCAATCGTCTGAATCGAGCTGCTTACCTGTTCGGCAGCGCGCGTCGTTTCTTCGGATCCGGCTGTGAGCTCTTCGGAGGAAGAGGCCAGAGAATCAGTATAGCCGGCCATTCGCCGTACCATGTCTGACAGGGTCGCTTTCGTGCGGTTCATGCCGGCAGCAAGCTCTCCGAATTCATCGCGCCGGTTTTCCGGCAGGTCTTCGAGTGCGAGGTTGTTCCGGTTCAGCTCGGCCAGCTGCTTTCGGACGGCGTGGACCGGTGACGCCACGTGGCGGGCAAAGGCCAGAATCAGGAGACCTCCGAGTAAAATGGCGGCGCCGAGTGTGGCGAGAAGTGTCCAGAGAATGGACTGGGAGGCGGCGTTGTAATCCTCCATATACGAGCCTGCGGTGACGATCCAGCCCCAGTTCGGATCGAGCTCGTTGTACATGATCTTTTCTCCCGTTCTTGATTCTCCGGGAAACTCCCACGTGTACGTCGTGAAACCGCCGCCGTTTTCTGCAGCGGCAATCTGTTCCTGGACGAGGAAGGTGCCGTTTTCATCCTGCGCTTCCCACATGTTTTCTCCTTCAAGCGACGGATGGGCGATTTCCTCCCCGTCCGGTCCGTAAATGACGAAGTAGCCGTGTTCCCCGAGGTCGACAGGGGAGTCGATGGTGCGGGTCCCATCCGCCTGCATCGGTCCGATGACGTATTCCTTCACCTGCTCCTGTGCTTCGTCGAGCTCCAATGTGCCGTTTTCCACTTGTTCATTCATGGCATCGATGAGCTGAACCGCCTGGGCGACGGCGTTTTCGATCGTCGTCTCTCCCTGTTCGTTGAGCCCTTCCTTTGCTGTTGAATAGGCTGTGGCACCGATGATAATCGATGGCACGATCAGCAGGACGGCTGAAATGATTAAAAGCTTCGTGCGGATTCCCAAAAACATCGTTCTCCCCCGTTTCCATCTGTTTCTTGTTTTCTGCGGACAATGTCCTGTATCAATATGCGTTGTCTGCTGTTCATATTGTACCTCCCAGGACTATCGAAGTGTGATAAAAAGTAGAAGTGAAGTAAATAGTCCTGGTTATTGGGTGTTTTTTAGTTTGTTGTGCCAAAACAGACGGCGTTCGCGTCAATACCGGTGTCGATTGTGCCAAAAAGAGGGAGTTTCGTGCCAAAATTGTGGATTGTGCCAGGATGAACAGCGTTCGTGCCAGGAACGAAGAGAATCGTGCCAAAACAGAGACAGTTCGTGCCAGGGGCGGCTGAAATCGTGCCAGCACCGGTTGAGAAAGACAGTTCATGCCAACAAAGAGAAATACATGTCATTTCTCCGGAAGCGATCGACATCCGGCTTCTGGCACGGTATTCTCATAGTAGCAGGAGAGGAGGGTGAGACATGGGACAGCGGAAGGCATGGTTTTTCTGGAGTGCGATGGTGCTGGTGCTGGTTTCCTGGCTGCTCATCCTGATTGAAGGCCGCGGCCCAGGAAATGCAGGCGTGCTTCTAATGGCCGCACTCTATTTCGGTATCTATTTTGTACAGCCGCTTCTTCACCGGCCGCTTTTTCAATCCGCTCTGCTCAGTATCGCGGCGGTTCTGCCGCTCGCCGCCTATCAGGATGTACCCGGAGCACCGGGATGGATGGCGGCGGCTCTTACTGTCGCGGCCTGTGCCTGGTACGCGCCGGGATGGTACGTCTGGATGCCGGGGGCAGCGGCGGCTGTCAGTCTTCTCTTTCTCGGCGCCCCGACGGCCGTGACGCTTCTTTCTGCAGCAGCTCTGACACTCGGGCTTTGGCTGTGGCACACCGCAGAAGCAGCGAGGCAGAAGGCGTGGGAGGAACGGGAAGCTCTCTTCTCCGAATACCGGAAGTTAAAACGGCGCGTCATCGATGCCGAGAAGGCCGCCCGTCAGGAGGAGCGGACGCAGATCGCGAGAGAAATGCACGACTCGGTCGGGCATCAGCTCACCGCGTTGATGATGCAGCTGGAAGTGGCGGCAATGAAAGCGCCGGCGGACATGCGTACGGTGTTCACCGGATTAAAGGAACTTGCTTCCGACAGTCTGGCGGAAACGCGCCGGGCTGTGCAGAAGCTGAACGAAAACGACGAAGGCGGTATGGCCGCGGTTATGCAGCTTCTCCGGCGGGTGGAGGCTGAAAGCCTGATCCGGGTAACCTTTACCGTCGGCCCGGGTGTCATGACGGCGCCGCTCAGGCCGGCCCAGACAGCGGCTGTCTACCGCGTGATTCAGGAAAGCCTGACGAATGCGATGCGCCACGGCAGCCGCCGGGAAGTCGACGTGACGCTGGAATGTCCGGGCGGGGCAGCACTCCGTCTTGCGGTATCGAACCCATCGGAAGAAACCGGCGTCAGCGGGCGCGGATACGGTCTGACATCGATGCGCTCACGTGTGGAGCAGACCGGCGGCAGCTTTCAAACAGACAAAAGCGGCAGCAGGTTTACCGTCCGGGCCGTTTTTCCGCTTCTGGAAACGTCCGTAGAAAAGGAGGAGTCCGATGATACGCATTCTACTCGCTGAAGACCAGACGCTCGTGCGCCAGGGGCTGAAAATGATGATGGAGACTGACCCGGATTTCCGAGTCGTTTATGAAGCGGAGAACGGGGCAGAGGCCGTCCGGTACGTTGAAGGCGGGAACTGGGTGGATCTGGCCGTGCTCGACATCCGCATGCCGGAAATGGACGGGCTTGAAGCAGCGGAGAAGCTGCTCGCGCTTGATCCGGAGCTGCCGGTGGTGATGCTGACGACATTCAACGACGAAGCGTATGCACTCCGGGCACTCACGTCCGGCGCGCGCGGGTATATGCTGAAAAACGCGGATGCCGGAGAATTGATTGCCGGCCTCCGGAAATGCCTCGACGGCGGGCTGCTACTTGAAAGTCAGGTCGCCGCCAAAGTGCTGCCGAAGCTGATGGGGGACGTAAAGCAGAAAGCGGCGGCTCCGCTTCCAGAACTGAGCGAACGGGAGCGGGCCCTGCTCCGGTGCGTCGGGGCCGGAATGAATAACAAGGAAATCGCCGCCGAACTGTACTTATCTGTCGGCACGGTGAAAAATCAGCTGAGTCAGCTTCTCGACAAGCTGGAACTCCGTGACCGGACCCAGCTCGCCATCTTCGCCGTCCGCCACGAAGAAGAAACATGATATTCAGCCGGGCGGTTTGTGCCCGGCTGAAAAAGCGGAACCGGCCTGTGTGTTGAGCCGCCGGGCCGGGGTATGGCCCTGCGGCGGGGTCGGCAGAAGTGACGGAGGTCACTTTCTGCAGCAGAAGAACATGACGGGAGACAGTAGAAGCGCTGTCTTCTATTTTTTATACTTAGAGTAGAATCAACCGGAAAGGGGAGAACGGCGGTGCTGGAAACAGAACAGCTCGTACGGACGTTTAAAGGGAAAACCGCGGTGGATGAGGTGACGCTTTATTTGGAAAAGGGGGAATCGGTCGGTCTTCTCGGGCCGAACGGTGCCGGAAAGTCGACGACGATATCCATGATTTCCTCGCTCATGAAACCGACGTCCGGTGACGTCAGAATACATGGGATCAGCACGATCAGCGAGCCGCAGAAAATCAGGAAGGTGCTCGGGGTGGTTCCGCAGGAGATTGCGCTGTATGAGGAGCTGACCGCAGAGGAAAACGTTCGTTTTTTCGGGAAGGTGTATGGGCTGAAGGGGGAGGCGCTGAAGCAGAAGACGGCGGAGGTGCTTGCGCTTGTCGGACTGACGGAGCGGAAGGATGAGCGCGTGGATACGTATTCGGGCGGTATGAAGCGCCGGGTAAATATTGCGGCGGCGCTGCTTCATGAGCCGGAGCTGTTGATTATGGATGAGCCGACGGTGGGAATTGATCCGCAGTCGCGTTCGTACATTCTGGAGATGATCCGGACGCTGAACCGGGAGAAGGGGATGACGGTGCTGTACACGAGTCATTATATGGAGGAGGTCGAGCGGCTGTGCGACCGGATATATATTATGGATAACGGCCGCATCATCGCATCAGGAACGAAAGAAGAGCTGAAGCAGATTTTGTCGGATGAGGAGACGATTGTCGTGGAGACGGCCGGAGAGGCTGCGGCCTTTTTTGAGGAGGCGGGGCGGCACGAGAAGGTTCGTCAGGTCGTGCTGACAGAAAACGGGGCGAAGCTGATGACAGCGAAGGGGGCGCGTCTTCTCGGCTGGCTGTTTCAGGAGGCGGAAAGCCGCGGGGTGACGGTGACGAATGTGAATGTGCAGACGCCGACGCTTGAAGATGTGTTTCTGCACCTGACCGGGCGCAGGCTCCGGGATTAGGAGGGAAGAGGCATGTGGACGTTTATTAAAAAAGATATGCTCATCTATATCCGCGACCGCTCGGAGCTGCTTCTCATTCTCGGAATGCCGATTCTGCTCATTGCGATTTTAGGATTTGCCCTCGGCGGGGTGTTTGGAGGCAATACGGAGGCGGTCGATGTGCAGGCGGCGCTCGTCGATCTGGACGACAGGTCGCTTCCGGACGGGCTGGAGGAGCTGCCGGAGGCACAGGAGGCAGCGCTCCGGGACGCAGCGGAGGAAATCGATCCGGCGGGGGCGTTTCATACCTTCCTGGAAAATGACGATGTCCGGGACGTGCTGACGGTGACGGAGATGGACGCCGATGAAGCAGAGGAAGCGCTGCAGTCCGGAGAGGTGGACGCGGTACTGACTCTTCCGGAAGCCTTTACGGAAAACGTGCTTGAACACCTTCTCCTCGATGAAGGGGATGGGGCCGCAGTGGAATTGACGCTTCGGGAGGAAGGGTCGGTGTATGCAGGCATTGCCGGGGATCTCATTCACGGATTTACCGAGCGGTTCACGCTCGAGGCGGCCGCTGCTCAGGAAGGGGGAGCGCCGCCCGGGGAGGAGCCGGAGCTCGGCGGGCAGGTGACGGCAGCGTTCGAGCCAGTATCCTCGATCGAGTACTACGCAGTCGGTATGGCAGTGATGTTCTGCCTGTACGTAGCCGGTACGACGGCGAGTAAGGCCCATGTGGAAAAGCAGCAGCACGTCTACAGCCGGATTCTGCTGGCTGGAAGGCCTTCGGTCATGTACCTCGGCGGCAAGCTCGTCTCCGGATGGATTCTTTCCGGAGTCCAGCTGCTCCTGTTGTTTGCAGCTGCTGCCGTTTTGTTTCAGGCGTTTGACGCTTGGACGGTGCGTTTCTGGCTCGGGACACTGCTTGTGACAGCGGCGCTGTCGTTTGCCGTCGGTGCGCTCGGCAGTCTCATTACAGCGATCACGATCCGGTCACAGACCGAGACCGCCGCGACGGTATTTGCCGGAGGCATCGTCACGCTCGCAGCATTTGTTGGCGGAAGTTTTTTCGCTGTCGATCAGATGGGCATCGTGCCGCTGATCGGTCAGTGGACACCGAACGGCGCGGCGATGACAGCGTACCTCCAGTGGTCGCAGGGTTTTTCCGTCTCGTATCTGCTGCCGGCGGTATGTAAATTGATCGGGATGGGCCTCGTCTTTTTCACAGCCGCTGTGCTGCTGTTCCCGTCCCGGGAAGGAGGAAGCCGATGATCCGCGTATTTACTCTGCAGCTGAAGCGGCTTCGGCGCCGGCCGTTTCTCGTGCTGTCATTTTTCGGCCTGACCGTCGTGTTTATTATGTTCATGGGAGGAAGCCAGCCGGGTGGGTCGCAGCAGGCCGATATCGCCGTCTACCCGGCACAGGGAGAGGAGACCGGCGCCTGGCCGGAGCTTCTCGGCGAATCGGAGCGGTTCACGATCACGGAATTGACGCAGGCTGAAGCGGAAGAAGCGATCCGCAGCGGAGACCGGACAATTGCCGTGGAATTATCCGAGTCAAACTACCGGATATTGACGGGCGTGGAAAACGAGCTCTATCCACTGATTGACAGCTACGTCCGCCAGGTGTTTTCAGAAGAGCTGCGGCTCCGCGAGGCGGAGGCTTCGGGTGTCGGGCGGGAGGATCTGGAAGCTGCGCTCGAAAATCCGGTCCTGCAGACAGACACATCGTATGAAGCAGGCGGTGAAGGCGATTTTCTGTACGATCCGCAGCTGCAGGTGCTGTTTGGCATGACGCTCTTCTTCGTCATGTATACGATTTTGTTCAGCCTGATGAATACGGCCTCGGAAAAACGGGCGGGAACGTGGGACCGTCTCATCATTTCCCCGCTCAGGAAATGGCAGGTATACGCCGGGCATATGCTGTACTGCTGGCTGATCGGCGTTGTCCAGATTTTGATCGTCTTCTTCCTGTTTGATGTTGCGTTCGGCTATCCACTGGCGGCGCAGGCCGGACCGCTTCTGCTCATTACCGGCGTGTACGTTTTCGCTGTCGTCGCGTTCGGCATGCTGCTGATCGGACTCGTACGCACGCCGCAGCAGCTGCAGGCGGCGATCCCGATTTCCGCGACGGCCATGGCGATGCTCGGCGGTGCTTTCTGGCCGGCGGAAATCGTCAGCAACGTCATCGTGTCTTCTTTGAAGTTTGCGGTGCCGGTCTACTATGCGATTGATGCCCTGAAAGAAATGGCGATTCAGGGAGCGGGTGCTGCAGATGTGCTGTGGAATATCTCGGTACTGCTCGCCTTCGGTGTGCTTTTAATGGGGGCCGGCATCAACTTAATGGAGCGGCGGAGCTGATTCTGATCCGAAAGCGGCAGGGGGAGATGGGTCCGGTGCCGCTTTCGGCGGCAGTGTGGCGGTCTGAAGGAAACGCGTTGCGGTCTTTGGTACTGGTGTTGCGGTCTTCGGCGTCAGCGTGGCGATCTTCAGCGCGGGTGTAGCGGTCCGCTCCTGGCGCTGCGATCTTTTCTGCTCCTGTGGCGGTCTGGAATGCCCGGCGTTGCGGTCTCAACGACTGCTGTGGCGATGCGTATGCTTTCGTTTTCCGACGGTTTCCGCGGCCGGCGGATCGGCTGTGGTCCGATACGGCTCATTTCTGGTCCGGTTAACCTGCGAAAGTGTTCCGCCTGGCGCTCACGGTGGTCCGGTAACCAGGCGCCTGGTCCGGAAACCGGGGATGTTGGTCCGCGCAGCAGTGTTTTTGTTCCGCGGCCGGCTGATCCTGGTCCGGCAGCGACTGCTTCTGGTCCGCCTTTTTCCGGCCTGCGCATTTTCCCGGACCCACCAGAAAACGAATCTCATACAAAGAAACGACGGCCGTACCCAACAGGGGGACGGCCGCCGTTTTCAGGCGCGGAAGACGAAGTATTTCATAAAGAAGAAGCTGGCCGTCGAGGAGGCGAGCATCGAAGCGCCTTTGGCGATGTTTGTATCCAGCCAGAGCGGCAGCCCGGTCATCGGAAGCAGCACATGAAATCCGAAGAGAAACACGCCATTTGCAATGAAGAGGCTGACGAGTGCCTGGATGAGGAAGCCGGCAAACTGCCGCTTCCCTTTATCCACGCGGAACGTATAGCGCGTATTCCAGTAGTAGCTGTTTAAGATAGCGGCCGTGTAAGCGAGTGTATTGAACACGCCGAGGAGCAGCGTCTGCTGCGTCGGGTAGAGAAGCAGCAGTCCGTTCAGGACACCTAAATCCAGCAGCGCACAGCTGATGCCGATGATGCTGTACTTCCCTGCCTGACGGGCGCCGCGTTTGGTCGGGTAAAAGAAAGCACTCATGACGGAGAAGCCACCTCTTCATAAAAGGAGAGGAGCTGGGCGGAGGGGGCGTCCCAGCCGATACTCCGGCTTTCTTCGGCCGCCAGTTGTCCGAGCCTGCGCCGGTAGTCTTCGTCCTGAAGCTTCGTAACGACCCGCGTAAAGTCTCCGGGCGTGTCTGCGTCATACAGGACGCCCGTTTCGCCGTCGCGTACCTGCTCCCGTGTCGGTCCACTGTCGGCCGCGATGACCGGAAGCCCCGAAGCCATCGCTTCCATGAGGACGAGGCCGAGCGTTTCGGTCGTGGATGGAAACACAAATACGTCCGAGGATGCATAGGCCGAAGCCAGCTCCTCTCCGTGCAGAAAGCCGGTAAACACGGTGTTCGTCCCGGCAAACGTCTCCTCGAGTACCGAACGGTGGGGGCCGTCACCGACCACGGCAAGACAGAAATCATCGGAGGAATCGAGTAGTTCCCGGACCGTCTCGATCTCTTTTTCCGGAGCAAGCCGGCCGACAAATAAAAGCAGTTTTTTCTCGGGCTGTCCGCCGGTGAGCCGCTCCCGCATCGACTCCTCGTACCGTTCCGGCGTGTACATCTCGGTATCCACCCCGCGCTTCCATAAATGAATGTTATGAAAACGGCGTTCTTTCAGTTCATCGAGCACCGTCTGCGACGTACATAAGTTTAGGTGGGCCCGGTTGTGAAGCGTACGCGCATACCACCAGAGGGCCGGCTTGAAAATCGATACACGGTAGTAATCGGCATATTTCGGAAAGTGGGTGTGATAGGAGGCGATGAGTGGCAGTTTCCGCCGTCTTGCTGCAAAAATGCCCGTGACACCAAGAAATGCCGGATTGACGACGTGAACGACGTCCGGTGCGAACGCATCCAGCTCCCGCCCGACCTTTTTGGAGAAGAGGGAGTACTGTTTGTCTTTGTATAAAAAGAACGTGAAAGCAGGGATGCCGGCTACGCGGCATCCCTCAAATTCCGTTACGCCCAGGTCCGGCGCAATAATTAAAATATCGTGGCCTTCCCGTTTCAGCCAGCGGATCGACGCCGTAAGTCTGGTGACAATTCCGTCGGTGGAGGGAAGGAACGTTTCGGTAATAATGGCAATCTTCATAAGGCAGCGTCCTTTATTTTGATGCTTTTTCACCTGGAATGCCCGGCTTGTGGGAGCGGGTCCAGGTGCTTCGAGCTGGAATTTTGTCCATATCGGCACGGTGGGAATATTCTTCGGCAACTTTGGTGACTTCGGTCAGCAGCCCTTCATTCAGCGTGATCGGCTGCAGCCCTTTGGAGAGGAACAGCTCGTTTTTCACGTGCAGGTCGTTTTCTGCCGCTTCGTTCCGCGGGTTGTCGACATACGCCACTTCCGCACCGGTGAGTCCGGCGATCATCTCAGCGAGGTCGCGCACGCGGTGCGTTTCGGTCATCTGGTTAAAAATAAGTACTTTTTCGTCCGGGGACGGCGGGTGTGCGATGGCAAGTTCAATGCAGCGCACGGTGTCCTGAATATGAATGAACGCACGTGTCTGACCACCGGTGCCGTGGACGGTCATTGGATAGCCGACGGCTGCCTGCATGAGGAAGCGGTTCAGCACGGTGCCGTAGTCGCCGTCGTAATCAAACCGGTTAATGAGCCGCTCATCGAGCTTCGTTTCTTCGGTGTTCGTTCCCCACACAATTCCCTGATGCAGGTCTGTGATGCGGATGCGGTCGTTTTTATTGTAAAACTGGAACAACAGCTGATCCTGTGACTTCGTCATATGATATACCGAGCCGGGATTGGTCGGATAGAGAATCTGCTGCTCCACACGTTCCCCGGCTTCCGTTGTGACTTCGACATCAAGGTAGCCTTCCGGAATAGCCATGCCGGCAGTGCCGTAGCCGTATACGCCCATCGTCCCGAGGTGGACAAGATGGATGTCGAGTCCGGACTCCACGACCGCTGCAAGCAGATTGTGGGTGGCGTTCATGTTGTTATCGACGGTGTACCGCTTATGAGCCGCACTTTTCATCGAGTAGGGCGCCGAGCGCTGTTCGGCAAAATGAACGATGGCATCCGGCTGTTCTGTTACGAGCAGATGAAGGAGCGCATCGAACTGCTCTGCAATATTGATGCGGTGGAACCGGATTGTTTTTCCAGTGATATCCTCCCATGCCTCAAGCCGTTTTCCGAGGGGCTGAATCGGCGTGAGTGACTCTGCTTCCAGTTCCACGTCAATCTCCCGGCGGGACAGATTGTCCACAATAATAACCTCGTGACCGGCATTTGATAAGTGGAGACTCGTCGGCCAGCCGCAGAATCCATCTCCTCCCATCACCATAATTTTTTTGCGCGTCTGCTTCGTTCCGCTCAAAAACATAACCCCCTGGAACCCATCTGTTGATGAGTTTCTACATATTTAAGAACCATCTGTTTTCCATTGTACAGAGGTACGAAGGAAATTACTATTAATTTCCCGTAAAGAAAGGCGGGGAAACAGGAAGTTTTATCAATGAAAAACCGCCCGGAACATCTATCCCGGACGGTGCCTGTCATTAATCGCGTTTCCACCTGTACGGAAGTTTACGCACTTCCTCGAGCGACAGGGTGGACAGTCCATCGAGCATGTCCCGGACAATGTTTTCCTGAAGGTCGCTGCGCCCGGGCTGGCCGAACGTGCGGCCGAGCGGAAACTTGATGCTGAACGCGCGGGGGGCGTGGACGAGCTCTGTCAGATCCGGAAAATGTGTGATGGACATCGTTGCGATGCCTGCTTTTTCAACTTCTTTTTGAATCAATCCGACCGATTGATGGCAGATATATCAGCCGGGGGAGAGAAGGAGAATGTCGACCTTCTCTTCTTTCAGTACCGATAGAATGTCCGGTATGCTCTCGTTCATTAATTTATCGGTTCTCGGAATATACCCCATCATGCCGAACAGCGTCGGAGCGAGGGAACCGACAGCCCCTTCGTTCTCCAGCTTCTGAAGAACGGAAATAGGGAAAACGGTGTTCACATCTTCCTCCGCTGCTTCGGTATCGTAGTGGGTGTGTGTGACCATCAGATCCTCCGTGCGGCTTCCAGCGGGGATTCTCCGGACGCCCCAGTCTCCCGCATCGACATCAAACGGGGGATCCTCCTTTAAATGGACGCCGGCGGTGGTGAGAAAAGAAATGCGTGCCTGCTCCGGCGGAACCGCCGTTGTCAGAGACGACACGCGGGATTTCCCGTGCTTTTTAATCGAACGTCTTGCGATCCACTGATTGATTTGATCTTTCATACGGGAAAACATTGTCTTCCTCCTTCTATTCCTGCACGTTTCCGTCTGCAGGAATCGGGTGGTCTTTCAGCAGCCGGGCGAAATGATACACGTTGTGGGCGAGCACTTTGGCATTTTTCAGCGTGAATTCGTTATCCTGCGCTGTGTCCATAAAAGATGGGCCGGGTCCTGCTTCGCCGACCCAGTATGCGTCGACATTCGGCGGAACGGTAAAGCCGATATGAGCGAGACCGTAGAGAATCGATTTTGCCGACTCCTTCGCACCGTCTTCATTGCCGGTGACGACTGCGGCGCCGATTTTGTTGTAGTAAATGCCCTGTCCTTTCTCATTCGTTTCACTGCTTGATGCATACAGCCGCTCCATTGTCAGCGTGGCGACGCTGCTCTTTTCTCCGATCCAGATCGGCGTGCCGACGACAACGATATCCGCTTCCATCACTTTTTCCATGATAAGCGGCCATTCGTCCCCGTCCCCCAGATCCGGCTCCATGCCGAATTTTACGTTGTAATCAGCCACGCGGACTTCCTCCACGGCGACATCCTTTTTCTCAAGCCAGCCTGTAACATGCTGAAACAGGGCGGACGTATGGGACGGCTCACTGCTGTTTTTGAGGGATCCGTTCAAGTACAATGCCTTGATCATGACTCTTCCTCCTCTTCCGTAATCTCCCACGTGTGGTGAAATTCCACGCAGCCTTTCAGCGTCTGGGCAACCGGACAGCCCCGTTCAAATACCGAAAGCACCCGCTCGCATGCCTCCCGTTTTCCGGCAGGGATTATTAAGTGGTAGTGACAGTCAATCCGGGTGATCTTTAGAACGCCGTCCGGCGCTTCGATCGTGCCCTGGACATCGGTTTTTACTTTGTTCGGATACGGTGGAATGTGACGCGCTGCCAGCGCGCCGGACAGAGTCCCGGTCAGTCAGCCGCCAGCTGCTGCGACGATGTGGTCGAGTGTGGACGGATATTCGATTTCGGGTTCAACGCCGTAGAACTCTTTCACGCCTCCGTGGACACCGAAGTCAAGTCCTTCTTCAAAGCCGTCAATGTACGCTTTCCGATGGGGAGGTTCCTGCTGCTCGATCGTTATTTTCGTCAATGCCTGTGGCTGTGCCATCGTACCGCCTCCTGTGAAAGTATGGATCTACACGGATTTATTCCCGTCGGAAGCGGAAGGGAAACCGCAGGTGTGGGCCGGCTTACACTCGGTAGACAGAAAAGACACTCCCATCGAGCGGGAGCGTCCTTTATTATCAGGTGAGCTGGGCTAAAAACGCTGTCGCAATGCCAAAGTAGATCAGCAGGGACAGGATGTCGTTAATCGTTGTAATGAGCGGGCCGGAAGCGATGGCAGGGTCGATGTTCAGCTTGTATAAAATCAGCGGAATGACCGTTCCGGCAAGCGTTCCGATAATGAGCGTAATGAGAAGCGAGGAGCCGACAACAAATCCGAGAATCCAGCTTCCCTGCCAGACGAAAGCGATCACGGAGATCAGGAGGGCGCACGTCACGCCGATGATGATACCGACCCACAGCTCTCTGAATATCAGTTTGATGACGCGGCTTGTCGTCAGCGAATCCGAAACGAGTCCGCGGACGACGACGGCGAGCGACTGCGTTCCGGTGTTACCGGTCATGCCTGCGATCATCGGCATGAAGAATGCGAGCGCCACGACGGTGCCGAGTGTATCCTCAAAGCCGCTGATAATTCCGCCGGAAATCAGCCCGACGAATAAGAGGAGAATGAGCCACGGAAGCCTCCGCCATGCAGCAGTGAGCGGCTTTGTGTGGAAGTCGATCGATTTACCGGATGCAGAGAGTTTTTCAATATCCTCGTTTGCTTCCTGAATGACGACATCCAGTACGTCATCAACCGTCAGCACACCGACAAGCGTATTGTCCTCGTCCACGACCGGCATCGAGACGAAGTCGTAGCGGTTTAACAGCATCGCGGCTTCTTCCTGGTCCGTATAGACGTCGACTTTGACGACGCGTGTATACATGACGTCCTCCACCTGCTCTTTGGCGTCGGCAAGAAGCAGGTCTCTGTAGGAGATAACGCCGACGAGCTTCCGGTCCTCGTCGATGACATACAGGTAGTTCAGGTACTCTGCGAGCTCGGCAAAATGACGCAGCTTTTCAATGGCTTCTCCGATGGTGTAATGGCGCCGGATCCAGACGAACCGGTCGTTCATTAACCGGCCGGCCGTTTCCTCCGGATAGTTCATCAGCTGGCGGACGCGGGTGGACTCCTCTGCTTCCATGGCAGAGAGAAGTTCTTTCATTTTTTCCTGGTCCAGATCGGACAGAAAGGAGGCAAGTTCATCGTTTTCCATGAGATCGAGCACCTTCACCGACCGCTGGGCTCCGAGCGTATCCAGAATTTCCAGCTGCGTTTCCCGGTCCAATTCTTCAATGATATCGGTCATTTCCTCCACCGTTAAATAATGAACGAATTTTCTTCGGTGTTTGGCAGGGAGAGCAAGGTAGACCTGTGCCATGTCATACGGCTGCAGCTCGTCCATGATTTCCTGAAACTCTCTGCGGCGGGCTTCTTTCAGCGTTTTAATAACAGCAAGCATTAATTCGTTTTCTGTCACGGAAATCCCGCCTTTCTTTCTGCGCAGCACAGGAGGAAAAACAGTGTATGCTTTCCTTATGTAGGGCGCTGCTGGTATACTTAAATTCTATACGATAAACAAGTTCCCTTTCTGCAGAAAAGAAAACTGGCAGGTTAGATAACGGATAAAAACGGGAATAATTCATCCCAGCAGCGGTAGAGGATAGAGGAGGAAACACCATGACTCAGGAAAAAACGAGGGAAGCAGAAGTCAGCGGTTTTATGACTTCACTGTTAAGGCGCCACTTCGGCCGGGGCCCACAGGCAGTATACGTCACGATCGCACCCCCATATATGACGGTGCAGCTCCGCGGCTTTTTAACACCGATGGAGGAAGGTCTTCTCCGTCAGGGAGATAAACGCCGTGTCATGCAGACGCGCGATGTTGTGATGGATGAACTGCGCCCGCACATTGTTGAAGAGCTGCGTCAGGCGGCGGATCTGGAACTGAAAGAATTATATATGGACTGGGATCTGGACACGGAGAATGCGATGCTGATCGGTGTACTCGATACAGAGGATGTCCGGGAAGCGGAGTGGCCGGCGGATATCCACCGCGATATGCTCGTAAAAGCTTTGTCTGACGCGAGTGAGAAAGCGGAAAAGCGTCCGGAGCGTGTGGACCTTCATATGCTGAGCGACCGGATTATTCTGGCGGAGCGTCATCAGATTCTCGTCCGGATTGAAAAACAGCTGATTCAAAACGGCGTGGTGGAAGAATTGAAGCTCGCCAAGCGTCCGATCGAGCGGCAGGTATTGAAAGAAGTACCGCTGCAGCGGGCGGTAAGCCGGAAAATTGAGCACTATTTTGTCGAGTGGAACTTTGATACCGACAAGGGCTTCGTCGTTCTCGTTCTGGAAGCCTGAGGGTGGAAAACATACAGAAAAGGAACGAGCCGGCAGCCGGTTCGTTCCTTTTTATCGTCGTTTTTTTAATGTACATACGGATTCGCCCCACCCCGGCGCAGAATGACCTGTTACGGGGTGACATATCCTGTTCACTTGACAGGCTGGCTGATCGTATTCACTTCACAGTGATGGCAGCGGTCGTATTGATCCTCTTCCAGCTGCTCGATATAGGACAACGAGCTGGTAAATTCACGTTCTTCAGCTGGAGTGTCGTTGAACCCGCAGGCATCTCCGGCAGAAAGCGTCCGGTGAATTCGTTTTTCTTTATGATCGATGAAAAATCGCATCGGGGTCACTCCTTTATTTTTAGTCTGCATAGGCAGCAGCAAAACGAAAAAAAGCCGAAAAGACACATCCATATCGATGCAGTCTTTCCGGCTTTGTAAGCAGCTCTATTGTCTGTTACATGGAACCATCTGTATTGGTTCCTCTCGTTAAAGGGAACATTACCCATGGTACGTGCTATTCCCCCTGAAGTCAACACGCTATGTTTAATTTGATATTCTTACGGGAATACTACATCATTTCTTTATGCTGTTACCCGTCGTTGTCCTCAGATAGAAAGGCTTCCGGGAGCGTCAGTCTGCGGTTGTTCAGCAGCAGCTCAAATGCTTCCTCTTCCGGACCGTTTTCTTCTTTGATTTCTTTCATCTCCAGATGAAGTTTTTCCATTTTCCGGTCGAGGGCGGCTGCTGAAGCTGCTGCCTCCTGCAGTTCCTGCCGCAGGCGGTCCGGTACGTCCCGGTTATACTTGTAGAAAATTTTGTGCTCCAGGCTCGCCCAGAAATCCATGGCGATCGTGCGGATCTGAATCTCCACGCAGACGTACTTTGTCCGGTCCGACATGAATACCGGCACGCGCACGAGTAAATGCAGACTCTGATAGCCGCTCTCTTTCGGCTCTTGAATATAATCCTTGATCTCGAGAACATCCACATCCTTCTGCTGCTGGAGCATCCGGCTGATTTCATAGATATCGCTGACAAACGAGCACGTCACACGCACACCGGCGATGTCGGTCAAATGCTCTTCCATGGAGGCAAGCGAAATCGGCAGGTTTTTCCGCATCAGCTTCGTCAGCATGCTTTCCGGTGATTTCACACGGGAAGAGACGTGCTCAATCGGGTTGTAATCATTCATATAGTGGAATTCCTGCTGCAGAATTTCGATCTTCGTTGTGATCTCATCGAGCGCAAACTGATACGTCATGAGAAAACGGGTCATTTCCTGCTTTAATTTTTTCAGCTGCTGCAGTTGGAGGGGCGGCTGTTCCGCCATGATGAATCACTCCTTCACGTATACTATTATACCGGCTCACGCGGAAAATGGTTTCAAAGATCGTGTGAAAATGAGAAAGGAACTGCGCGTGAAGCTTCTTTCCTTCAAGTGGAAAGTTATGCTAAACTAATTTTTGGGACTGGTTTCAATGGACAGGAGGAAATAACGATGGCAACGATCAGCGATGTAGTAAAAAAATCCGGCATTTCCAAATCCACGGTTTCCCGTGTGATTAACAATCATCCAAGCGTATCGGAAGAAAAACGAAGAAAGGTACTCCAGGCGATGGAAGAGCTTGCCTATACGCCGAATCCGACGGCAAGACGTATGCGCGGCACACTGAAATCATCGGTGGGGCTCATCATTCCGAATGTAACAAACCCTTTTTTCTCCTACCTCATTCATCACATCGAGCAGCGTCTGTCGGAACACAGCATCCGTCTGATTATTATGCAGAGCAGCGAGAGCCGGGAGAAGGAGCTGGAGTTTCTCGACTTGTTAAAGCAGAAGCAGGTGGACGGGATTATTCTGGCAGCAGTCGAAAATGAGATGGAAGCCATTCTTCCCTACCTTGAGTATGGACCGGTCATGCTGTGCAATGAATATGTACAGACAGGAGAGATCCCGATCGTACGGCTCGATCAGGAGCGTGCAGCCTACATCGGTGTCCGTCATTTAATCGAAAAAGGATACCGGCGGATTGCCTACTGCACCGGAGGTCTGTTTGCGGAGGACGGAAAAGATAAAGACCGGAACAATGGGCTGCGGCGTGCGATGGAGGAGGAAGGTCTCCCGATCCGGCCGGAATGGGTATTTGTCGATCAGCACACGATTGCCGACGGCCGGGAAGTCATGCGCCGTTTGTGGCAGATGGACGACCGTCCGGATGCGATTTTCACCGGCAGCGATGAAGTAGCCGCCGGCATGACACTTTCTGCAAGAGAGCTCAGCATCCGGATACCGGAAGATATCGCAGTCCTCGGCTTTGACGACCAGCCGCTTGCAGAACTGACGTATCCGCAGCTGACGACCATTCATCAGCCGATTGATGAAATGGGCCGCCTGGCAGCAGACGTCATGATCCGTCTGTTCACCGAAGATAAACCGCAGAACATGAATTATGAACTGCCTATTTCAATTGTCGAACGGCAGTCCACGTAACAATCAGTAAAAAAGTTCTTGAAACCGGTACCAAATGAGTTTATACTATGTTTACCGAAACGTAAGCATATTTTTTTGAATTGATTTGGTACCGGTCCCAAAAAAGAAAAATCAAAGGAGTCGATGATTGTGAAAAAGCGTATGAGTGTTCTGGCAGGAGTTTCATTAAGCAGTGCCGTCCTTTTAAGTGCCTGCGGCGGTAACGAAGAAAGCGGCGCATCGGAAAATGGCAGCAGCAATTCGTCTTCCAGCGAAGATACGGTGACCATCGAAATCTTTCAGGGGAAAGTCGAATTCCGTGATCAATTTCTGGAGCTTGCCGAGCGGTATCAGGAAGAAAATCCGGATGTGCAGATCGAATTCAGCGCAGTCGGCGGCGGTTCCGATTACTTCACCTCGCTCCGCTCCCGTTTTTCCTCGGGGGATGAGCCGGATGTATTCAGTCTGGCAGGTCCTTCAGAACTGGAAGATTACGTGGATTATGTCGAGGATCTTTCTGATATGGAGGTAACAGAAGCAGCGCTCGAAGGCACACTGGACGGCATTACGCAGGATGAAACCGTGTATGGCATTCCTTTTAACCAGGAAGGCTACGGCTTTATTTACAACAAGGCCGTTTTCGAAGAGGCAGGGGTGGATGCAGAGAGCATTCAGTCTTATGCCGACCTGGAGGAGGCCGTCCAGACGCTGGATGAACAGAAGGAGGAACTCGGCATTGAAGGCGTGTTTGCGCTCCCGGGTGCAGAGGCCTGGGTGATGGGAAACCATCTGGCGAATGTGTATCTGCAGGGAGAGTTTAACGGAGATGTCATGGAGGCGTATGAAAGTCCATCGGTTTCCTTTGAAGAAGGGGATCAGTTCCAGCAGATGCTCGATCTGCAGCAGGAATATTCGATTCAGCCGGTGTTGAACATGGATTACTCGCAGCAGGTGGAACAGTACTTCTCGCTTGGCAGCGCGGCGGTTATTCAGCAGGGAGACTGGATTTATCCAACGCTTCAGCAGATGGATCCGGAGTTTGCGGATAACAACGTCGGCATCATGTCGATTCCGCTTGAAGGGGAAGAAGGAAAGGTCCCGGTCGGCGTACCGAATTACTGGGTGATCAACAAAAACAGCGATGCGGAAGTCGTGGAAGCGTCCAAAGATTTCTTTAACTGGATGTACACATCGGAAGAAGGGATTGAAGTGGTGCAGGAGCTGCTGAATTTTATTCCGGCGCACGAAAACTTTGATCCGGAAGCTATTGCGTCTTCTCTGTCCCGCGATATTTACGAAAAGTCCCTGGAAGGAGAAACGATCGGCTGGGCGTTTCTCGGCTATCCGACAGCGTGGGGCGATGATCTCGGTGCCTACACGCAGGAATATATGGCAGGCGAGCGGGAATGGCAGGAAGTAGAAGAGGCCGCCATTGCCGAATGGGAAGAACGCCGCCAGTAAATGGGACCGGTCCCTGACGGAGAGAACGCCTCTCTGTCAGGGGAAATCTGAAACAAGGCAGGAGTGGTGAATATGCGGAATAAAGATGTCTCGTTTTGGCTGTTTCTTTCTCCGGTGCTTGCAGCACTTGGTCTCGTTGTACTCATCCCGCTGATAGTTGGTGTATTTTATTCCTTTACCGACTGGAACGGGCTTGGATTCAGTCAGTTTATCGGCCTGGATCATTACGCGCGGCTTTTAGGAGATGAGCGGTTTCTCAGCTCGCTCTGGTTTACGATTCAATTTGCTTTTGTCACTGTCATTGTCTTAAATGTCATGGGGCTCGGACTGGCGCTTCTGGTGACGCAGAAGCTGAAATCAAGCAATCTTCTGCGGACGATTTTCTTTATGCCCAACCTGATCGGCGGTCTGATTCTCGGCTTTATCTGGCAGTTTATTTTCATCAGTGTCTTCGGTGATTTGAGCGGTATTCTCGGTATTGAAGGACTGAACGGCTGGCTCACAACATCGACGACTGGCTTCTGGGGACTCGTCATTTTAACGAGCTGGCAGCTGGCAGGCTACATCATGATTATTTACATCGCCTACCTGCAGAGTATTCCCGAAGAGCTTCTGGAAGCCGCAAAGGTGGATGGAGCCAATCCGTTTCAACGGTTCCGAAGCGTCACGTTCCCGCTTGTGGCACCGGCGTTTACGGTCAGTATGTTTCTGACACTCTCCACCGCGTTCAAAATTTACGATCAGAACCTGTCGCTGACAAACGGAGGCCCGTTCAACTCCACGGAAATGGTGGCGATGAATATCGTCTATACCGCCTTCAGTAGTAACGAAATGGCTTACGGGCAGGCGAAAGCGGTCATCTTCTTCCTGTTTGTCGCCGTCATTGCGGTCACGCAGGTCTATTACAATAAAAAGAAAGAGGTGGATATGTAATGGCGGATAAGCAGAAACGATCCTTTCCTGTTCTGGAAACCGCCGGCATTCTGCTCGGCATTCTCTGGCTGTCTCCTTTTTATCTGATGATCGTCAATGCGTTTAAAACGAACCGGGAGATCTTTCAGAACGTGCTGGGACTGCCTTCGGAAGCAACGTTTCAAAATTTTATTCAGGCGTATATCGACCTGAACTTTCTGCGCGCGTTATTTAATTCGACGATGATCACGGCCATCAGCATTCTTGTCATCATTCTCTTTTCCTCGATGGCAGCCTATGCTCTGGCACGGAACAAAAGCAGACTGAGCGGAGCAATTTTACTCGTTTTCGTTGCGGCCATGCTTATCCCGTTTCAGGCCGTCATGATTACGCTCACGTCGTTTTTCGGCTCCGTCAATATGCTGAACAGTGCCGGGCTGATCTTCATGTACCTCGGGTTCGGCTCCAGCCTGGCGATCTTTTTGTACCACGGGGCACTGAAAAGCATTCCGCTGTCTCTGGATGAAGCGGCGAAAATTGACGGTGCTTCACGGTTTCAGACGTTCTGGTACATTATTTTTCCGCTGCTGCGGCCGATTTCTGTGACAGTGGCGATATTAAACGTCATCTGGATCTGGAACGACTTCCTGCTGCCGTCTCTTGTGCTCAGCACGTCAGAAGCGACGATTCCGCTCCGGATGTTCGCCTTTTTCGGTGAATACACGAGGCAGTGGCACCTGGCGCTTGCAGGACTGACGATTGCAATTATCCCGGTCATCATTTTCTATTTCTTTGCACAGAAACAGATTATCAAAGGCGTCTCTGAAGGAGCGGTGAAATAATGGTCAGCACAGCGGCATGGGTATCGAGATTTGCCCAGTTGAATATTCAGTGGCTGACCGGCGCGGCTCCCTCTGTGTTTTTCTTGTATTTGATGGCGGAAGGTCATTTCTGGATGGCGGTGCCGGCCTTTTTCACGATGGCACTGCTGTTTTTTCCTTCGACGCAGGCCTTGTTTTCTTCGGTGCGTGATACCGTCATTGGCAGGGAGGAGCAGGCGTTTTTTTCTCATTTCAGCGCGGAATACAAGCAGAGTGTGAAGGGAGGGGGCATCGGGAGTTTAGTCTGGCTTATCTGGCTGGCAGATTTCATGATGCTGAAAGGATTCAGTGTCGTCCTCGATTTCTTTATGATTGGGAGCCTGATCCCGCTCACGGCCGTGACACTGTACTATTTTCTCGCTGCCGCCCACTACCGCCTCCCGGTGAAGCAGGTGATCATCAAGGCAGCGGTGCTTTCGATCGGCCTGCCGAAGCTGACAGCCGGTATGCTGCTGCTCTTTGGCTTGATCTGGTACGTGAGTGTGAACGGTGTCTACGCCGTGCTTCTGTTTGGCAGCGGCTCGATCGCAGCGTTTCTCCTCTCCTCGATGTTTTACCGCTGGTACACAGAAATGATGAAAAAAGTAGAAACAGAAAGGAAGATAGCATGACTTCACAATGGTGGAAAGATGCAGTGGTTTATCAAGTCTATCCGAGGAGCTTTGCGGATGGAAACGGGGACGGTATCGGTGATCTCGCCGGTATTCTGGAGCGGCTCGACTACCTGCAGAACCTGGGTATTAATGTCCTCTGGCTGAGTCCGGTCTACGCGTCCCCGATGAAAGACAATGGGTACGATATATCCGACTACCGGGCGATTGCAGCGGAGTTCGGTTCCATGGAAGAAATGCAGAAACTGATCAAGGAAGCTGACAAACGGGGCATCTCCATTCTCATGGATCTCGTCGTAAACCACACGTCCGACCAGCATGCCTGGTTTCAGGAATCCTGTTCCAGCCGGACGTCGGCAAAGCGGAACTGGTATATCTGGGAGGATGCGGATGAAACAGGTGCCCCGCCGAACAATCTCCGCTCGATTTTCGGGGGCTCCTGCTGGGAGTGGGACGAGAATACCGGCCAGTACTATTTTCATTCCTTTGCGAAAGAGCAGCCGGATTTAAACTGGGAAAATGACGAGGTGCGGGAAGCGGTCTACGACATGATCCGCTGGTGGCTGGATCAGGGGATTGCCGGGTTCCGGGTGGATGCGATCACGTTTATAAAAAAACCGGAGGTGCACAAAGATCAGCCTGCAGACGCGTCGGACGGCACCTCTGTCGTCAAACCGAACCAGCCGGGAATTAATGCGTTCCTGAAGGAAATGAAGGAAAAAGGGTTCCAGTCCGAAGAGGTCATGACGGTGGCTGAAGCCCCCGGCGTTGCACCGGAGGAGCTGCCGGCATTTGCCGGGGAAAATGGCTTTTTCAGTATGCTGATAGAATTCGATCACGTCGATCTGGATATTACACCTTCGGGACGCTGGTTTGAGAGCGTCGGCTGGACAACGGCCGATTTCCGCCGGGCTATTACGAGGAGCCAGCAGAAAGTAAATGAGGGCGGCTGGAGTGCGCTTTATCTGGAGAATCACGATCAGCCCCGTTCCTTAAGCCGGTACATTCCGGAAGCGGATCAAGGCACGAAAACAGCCAAACTGCTTGCGACGGTATATTTTTTCCTCCGCGGCACGCCGTTTATTTATCAGGGGCAGGAGATCGGCATGCAGAACGTAACGTATGCGTCGCTTTCCGATTACGATGATTTATCCACCATCGACCAGTACCATGCTGCCCGGCAGGAAGGGCTGTCCGAATCGGAGGCGTTTGCAGTCGTTTCCCGGAGAAGCCGGGACAATGCGCGCACGCCGATGCAGTGGTCCGCAGAGAAAAACGGTGGGTTTTCAGAGGGGGAGCCCTGGCTCAAATCAAATACGAATACCGCTGTAGTTAATGTAGAGAAAGCGGAAAAGGATACAGATTCCATTCTTCATTACTACCGCTCCCTCGTCACCATCCGCCGGAGTGAAGCATGGAAAGACTGGCTGCGGGACGGCATCTACGAAGAAGTGGAGCAGGTGCATCCGGATGTGTTTGTGTACCGGCGCGTGTATAAAGAAAAGGCGCTGACAGTCGCAGCGAATTTCAGCCGTCATCCCGTTACCGTGGAGCTTCCGGCTCCGCTTGAAGAGAAAGTGGCAGGAAATGAAACCGGTCTGCACGCAGAAGGAACGCTTCTTCACTTAACCCCGTACGAAGCTGTGGCAGCCACCGGGCCGGAGGGCGGAAAGTAACGAAAGATAGAACGTTTATTATATGAAACACCGGCCGATGATGGAGCTCTGTATGGCGCTTCATCATCGGCCGGTTTATTTTTGTTTATGGCTATTCTTCGGTCCGGCTGTTGAAAGTGGGAGTAAGACCTTCCCGCTATTTTAATAGTGAGAATGCCCGCGGCCGGATGAAAAAAGGAGCGCTTATATGTAAGCTTCCTTATCCTCAGCCTGGATATCTTTCGCGTTCCGGCCTGCTGCTGTAGTAAACTGATAGAATGAGAAAAATCCGTACGGCAGTAATGCAGGAGAAAGGATATCAGCGATGAGATCACAGGAAGAACGAACGGAAATGACAGAACGGGAAGCGGAGCGGCGTGTCCGGCGCGCGTTTCCGGAGCTTTCGCCGATGAAGGTGCGGCATGTCGGCACCGGCTTTGATACGAATGTATTTTCAGTGAATGACTGCTATGTATTCCGCTTCCCGCGCCAGGAAAAAGGCCGCGACGCGCTTCTGAATGAAAACCACGTCCTGCAGCTGCTGCAGCGCATGGAGTTTCAGGCGCCGTTTTCGCTGCCGGAACCGGTGTTTTCTGCAGAGGGAGAGCCTGGGAAGTTCCCGTTTGTCGGATTTTCCTACCTGCCGGGCAGGGAGCTCGCTTCGGAAGCGGATGTCGATCTGCTAGCCCGTCATGTGGATGAGATCGCCACTTTCCTCCGCTCTCTTCACTCGCTTCCGGTCGATTCGTCGTGGGAGCTCGAGCCGGATACGCTGCTTCGGCTGTCTGCGAAAAAGCGGCGGAGCATGATGTATGAATGTCTGGAGGAGATCGCGCCATACTGTGAGGAGGAAACAGCAGCCCACATGGAGGAATACCTGGACACGCTTCCTGAATGGGAGAACCCGCCGTCCAGTGTCCTCGTCCACGGCGACCTGCATCCGAAAAACCTCATTACACAGAACGGAAAGCTGACAGGAATAATCGACTGGGGCGACGCCCACTACGGACACCCCGCGTCGGATCTGGCGCTTCTCTATCAGGCCGTGCCGAAAGAACTTCATGCACGCTTTTTCCGTCAGTACGGTGAAGTGAACGCAGAGGTCAAAGAGCTGGCTGTATTCAAAGCGGTGTTCGTCAGCTCCGCTCTTGCACGCTACGCCGTCCAGTTTGATGAACCTCACGTCCTCCGCTGGTGCCACGCCGGTCTCACGCGGGCGCTCGGAATCTGGAAAGAAGATACTGCATACTAAAAGAGGGCTGCCCCGGTGGAATGGGGCAGCCCTTTCTCTCAGTATGTCGTAAAGCCGAGCGCTTTCTGCAGCAGGTACAAAAAGTACTTGCCGGGCGCGATGGCTTCTGCGTGTGTGTCGTAATCGGTCGTATACTCCTGGCCGTCGTTGTTCCATGTTTCTTCCATATACTGCAGCACATCTTCTGCAAATGCCGTATCCGGTGGTGACGTGAAGCTGATATTCGTCTCGAGGTTATAGTTGTCGAGGTTTCGTGCGGTAAAGTTGGAGGAACCGATGAGCACGTTTACGGTGTCCCCGCGGTCAGCCGCCATCATTTTCGTGTGGTACTGCTCCTCTTCGGTGTTGTACCAGCGGACCTGGATCCGGTCGTCCCCGCGCTCCAGCAGCTCGGCAGCAACCGGAATGTTCGGCAGACCGATTTTATCCTGACCGAACGCATTCTGATTCGGATCGAGAATCAGCTTCACATCGACGCCGCGGTCGGCGGTTTCTTCAATTTTTTCGATGATGTGGCGGTCCGACAGATAAAACATGCCGATCCACAGCTCATCTCCTTCTTCCATCGCCTCCATCGTTTTCAGGGCGGCGGTTTCAATGTAGCGCTCCGTCACCACCTGCGCCTGGATCGGCCGATCTCTGCCATCCTCTTCCCCGCTCCACGCAGGAAACTGGCTCGTATCTGCTCCGGAAAACGCGGCGGCCGCTTTCTCGGTCTCTAAAATATCCTGAATCAGCGGGCCTTCCACGCGGACGCCGGCATTCGAGTTCCAGCCGCTTGCATCGTGCGGGTTAGCCGAAGAAATGACCGAAGCCTTCTCGCTCGTGACCGTCTTCCGGTGGTTGGCTTTAATATTGGCGAGCTTCAAGTAGGAACGGATCGTCACGTCCGGACTTTCCGGGCCGAATGCATTCGGCAGCCAGCCGGTCCCCTCTTGTCCAAACGGCTCCAGCGCAAACCGCCAGAAGCTGGAATACAGCGGGTTTGGGTCGCGCAGAAGGGTGAGGTCGGTAAAGGTAATTTCTGCTCCTGCCTCCCGGAGCCGCTCGAGCTGCTCCGCCTCATGGGAGAAGTACGTCGTATTCACCGGATCAGAAATAAAGTGGACATCAAGCTCCGGCCTTTCTTCCATCCGTTCCAGGATGACATCGGTAAACTCGCGGCTTAACGGCGGGTAGTCCTCCCCTTCGCTGGAAAAATCATTGATCATAAACATATCGATGACGAGAAATTCCTCTGCTTCTCTGATCACATCATACATCTCGTCAAACAGTTCATGGTCGAGCACACGCTCTCCGTCCTCCTGATACGTTAAATCCCGGAGAAACGTGACGTCCTCCTCTGCAATCATACGGACGTCGCCCGCTGTATGGACGCCGTCCGGCACAGGCTTCACCTGGTGAAAAATCATGTTCCAGAAATATAGCAGTAAGGCAAACACGGCGATCGTGATGCCGATTCGTTTTAATGTCATAGTCATCCTCCATCTAACGCCGTAAAAGGGCGCTCTCTTATTGTACGCGCCGTCAGGAGAAAAGCATAGAAAATCTCCGGGCGGCATGGGATATTTTTCTCAGGGAGACGTCTGTCCGCCTGTGCCGGATGAGTAGAGAAAAAAAGAGACTTTTTTTCATTAAATCGGGGTAATTAAGAAAAGGCGGAACTGTGATAATCTGTTTCAATGCGCTCATGGCGGTATTTATGGGCGGGTGTATGATAACAGTGAAAGTCCCAGTTAATCTCTAAATGTGAGAAAATCATCCAGCCGGAGTGGAGGAAATCGATGCAATCGAGACGATATTCGAGGTATTTGTAAGGTGAACAACCTAAGGACTATTAAGCTATAGTCATACCATTAAATACAGATTCAAGCCGCTTCAGTGCGTTTGATTATTCACATAAAGACACCTATCATTAAGAGTGTTGCGAAAACGGAAGCTTCTTTGCTGAAGACAACATCTCTTCACGCTCAGAAAAATAAAGGATAAAGGTGGTTTTCACGCATGAGTAGTACTGCAACTGCAGTTCCTGTTCTTGACAGTTTCACTCTCGGACAGCCGACCAAAGAAGATGGCCAGGGGATGTGGGCCTTAGCAAAGAAGACATCACTCGATCTGAACTCTGCATATAAATATATTATGATGGCAGAATATTTTTCGGATACCTGCGTCGTCGCAGAAGAAGACGACAGCGTTGTTGGTTTTATCACCGGGTTCATTCAGCCGGAAAATCCGGACACCGTATTCGTATGGCAGGTGGGAGTCGACAGTTCCCAGCGCGGGAAAGGTCTCGCGTATAAAATGCTGGACGAATTAATGAACCGGGACGTGACCAAGGACGTGAAGTACCTTGAAGCGACCATTACGAAAGATAACGTGGCTTCCCAGTCTCTGTTTAAAAAACTGGCGCGTGAATACGACACGTCCTATGAAGTAACAGAGACATTCCCTGCGGATGTATTTCCGGAGGATATCGACAAAGCCGAATACACGTACCGCATTGGTCCGTTTCACACGAAATAAGCACGATTGACAGCTCGATTCAGGAGAACATGACTACCAATTTACAGGAGGACTTTAATCCATGAATGAAAAGCTTCAGCTTATTGAGGAACTTGAATCCAGTGTCCGCAGCTATGTACGCAGTTTCCCGACCGTCTTTACGAAAGCACGCGGGTACAAGATCTGGGATGAAGATGGAAAAGAATATATCGACTTTTTCGCCGGCGCAGGTGCGCTGAACTACGGCCACAACGAGCCGTCCATGAAGAAAAAACTCGTCGACTATATTCTCGACGACGGCATTACGCACTCGCTGGATAAAGCGACAGATGCAAAGATTGAATTTATGGAAAAATTCCGCGATGTTATTATGAAGCCGCGGGATATGGATTATAAAATCATGTTCCCGGGACCGACCGGAACGAACACCGTCGAGAGCGCGCTGAAAATTGCCCGCAAAATGACGGGACGCACGGATATCGTCAGCTTCACAAACGGTTTCCACGGTATGACAATCGGCTCTCTGTCGGTAACAGGAAACTCCATGAAGCGCCAGGGCGCAGGCATTCCACTGAACAACACTGTGACGATGCCATATGATTCCTTTACAGACGATGGGCAGGATACGCTGGACTACTTCGAGCGCTTCCTTCAGGACAACGGAAGCGGCGTTGCGATTCCTGCGGCCGTCATTTTCGAAACCGTTCAGGGTGAAGGCGGTATTAACGCGGCGAGCATGGAATGGATGCAGCGTCTGGAGCGGGTCTGCCGTGAGTGGGGCATCATTATGATCGTCGACGACGTGCAGGCTGGTGTCGGCCGTACAGGAACATTCTTCTCGTTTGAACCTGCAGGAATCAAGCCGGACGTCGTGTGCCTGTCGAAATCCATCGGCGGATACGGTCTTCCACTTGCCATCACGCTCATCAAACCGGAGCTTGATAAGTGGAAGCCGGGTGAGCACAACGGGACGTTCCGCGGAAACAATATGGCGTTTGTCACAGCATCCGAATCGCTCACGTACTGGGAAGATCCGGAGTTTGAAAAGAGCGTTCAGGCGAAAGCGGAAAAGGTGACAAACTTCCTGAATGACATGATTGAAAAGTATCCGGAAATGAACGCGCATAAAAAAGGCCGTGGTCTCATGCAGGGCATTTCTTCCGACGTGGAAGGCTTCAGTGAGAAGGTTGCCGAGCACGCGTTTGAACGCCAGCTGATTATGGAAACAGCCGGCGGACACGATCAGGTGTTCAAGCTCTTCCCGCCGATCAACATCGACGAGGAAGGCCTGCAGGCAGGACTGGATATCATTGAGCTGAGCATCCAGGACGCGCTTGCTTCGATGGGGCTGAAAGAAACAGAGAAAGCTACCCAGTAACCAATAAACCAATCCACTAAAACAGGATCATCAAGGAGGACAAACATCATGAAAGTCGTTCGACTCGAAGATATTCTTAACACAGACCAGCATATTAAAGCAGAGACGTGGGAAAGCCGCCGCCTGCTCCTGAAAAAGGACGGCATGGGCTATTCTGTCCACGATACGATCATCAAAGCAGGAACCGAAACACACATCTGGTACAAGCACCACCTCGAAGCCGTGTACTGCATCGAAGGAGAAGGCGAAGTAGAAACGGTTGCTGACGGCAAAGTATGGCCGATCAAAGCGAACGAAATCTACGCGCTCGATAAAAACGACGAGCATTACCTGCGCGCCTACGAAGGCAGCGACATGCGCATGGTATGTGTATTCAAGCCGGCGATTACCGGTCAGGAAACACACAACGAAGAAGGCGTCTATGAACTCGTGGACGACGACGAATAAAAAGTATGAAGAAGTCCCCGGTTCCGCGTGCTGCGGAGCCGGGGATTTTTTTGTAGTGTAAGAATGTATAAAATTCAAAGCCTCTTTCGAGCAGCTATGCCAAGGGCTGCGGCATTTCAGTGTTCTGTTCCATGTACCGTTTGTTTCTGTTGGTAGAGCTTCTCCGCTTTTCGGCAGAAGCTTGCCGTGGGCTTGTCTTCAGCTATTTCTCATGGCCTGCGCCCTGAGAAAGGATCTTCAGACTGCGCTTGATCCCACCGGCGTCCCTGCCGAACGCTCCGAAGCGTATTAGAATTAGGAAGAAGAACAGATGATCCGTAGCAGGGTCGATGTCTATAAGGCAAAACCGTTTCTTTTTTGCCTGCCGAAACCGGAGGCCGTCGACTCCGGGAGGATCCGAACGAGGCGAAAATCCATTCCTTCTGACGAGAGGAAGAAGGAATTAGTTGAGCCCGTTCCCTCCGGAACGCGTACGGCTGCAGGTGCAGGCAGGAAGCGGGAACCTATTCAACAAACCTCCCTTTTTTTTAAGACCAGGCGGGTTCTGCCTGGTTTATTTTAGTGTCCGTTTCTGCGCGTACACAGCCCGCCTCCGGCTGGTCCGGAGAGATCATTTTTTGTTCCGCTCCGGGCCGGAACCTGGTCCGATTTCGGGGAAAGATGGTCCGGTAGGGCGCAGATGGTCCGGTTGAAGCCGATTTTGTTCCGATTGGCGGCCGCGGTGGTCCGCAGCCGTCTCATTCCGTTCCGCCGGCGCCCTTTCCTGGTCCGCTTTTTTCAGCGCTCTCCCGGCTGTCTGCCTTCTGCTGCTTGATGGACTCGAGCATGGCAATCATCCGGTCCACTTCCGCCCCGGACAGCTCTTCCATCCGCTCGAGCTGGTCGCGGAGGTAGCGGTATTCCGAGGACGGTTTCTCCTCCCGGTCTTCTTTAATAAAGAACGAGGCGATGGAACCGGTGATCATACCGATCGTTCCGATACCGACGATCATCAGCACGACGGCGATCATGCGGCTGGGGCCGGTGGCAGGGGAAATGTCCCCGTAACCGACTGTCGTTGTTGTCACGATCGACCACCATACGGCATCGGCGTAGGAAGTGATATCGGGCTCGATGTAATAGATAGGAATCGAGCCGGCGAGGATCATGATAATTGTAATACTGATGACCGTATCCAGGTTGTTCGTCCGCAGCACACGAAAAAACGTGCCGCCGTACTTCCGGCCGATACTGAGGAGACGGAGCACGCGGATGAGGCGGGCAATCCGCGCCAGCTGAAACACGGCATCGAACGGAATGACCGCAATTACATCAAACGGATTATTCTTTATGTAAGCCCACTTTTTCGGAGCAATCACAAACCGCGTGCCGATATCGATAACGAAAAGCATCCAGACGATCCAGTCAATCGAACGGAAAAAAGAGTGGTCGGACCAGATTGTCAGTACACTGACGACAGCCAGTACGACGAGCGTCATTTCATACGTTAACAGAAGCTTCTGCTTCACGGCATTCCCTCCTGCCGGGGATAGTCTTCCTTCAGTATAGCAGGGGAGTGCGCCGGGTGGAACAAAGGAAAGCGGACGCTCTCAAAAGAAAGCGTCCGCTGCTGTTCCTTACGTTTTTTCGACGATGTACGCGCGCTTCGTGCGGTAGTATTTTTCGCCGTTGTCTGAAGAGTGCTCAAAAAATCCGTTATACGAACCGGTGACGCGGTATTCGCGGTCCGGATCAGTAAACAGCTGCTCCTCGTTGGAAGAGAGAAGGACGACATCCGTTGTCGAAACGAAGCTGTCGAGCTCTTTTGCTGTGTAGTTTTTGCCGGTTTCCAGCTGATTCAGCCGATATTGTGTCATGCGGGCATCGCTCCTTTTGGTGTAATAGTCATCCGTTTCCCACTCCGGGATTCTTCCAAACGTCCGGGTCGTCATTTTCTGGAAAGCGTAGTAAGATGGAGAGAGATTGTTGTGGAGAGGGAGGATGCAGAATGCTTTGGAACCGTCCGGAGGACTTAGAGGAACTGCTGTGTGAACTTGTCGGCTGGGAGAGCCGTACGTTTTCCCAGGGGGAGCGCGATTTTCCTGTGAAGCTGCAGGAGAAACTGAAACTGCTGCCGTATTTTAGAGAAAACCGGGGAAACATCCGGCTGTGGGATGCCGATAAAGGCCGGCGCTCTCTGACGGCACTGTACCGTCATCCGGATCCGGACGTGACGGAAACCGTCGTGCTTCTGAGCCATTTTGACACCGTGCAGACCGAGGAATACGGCAGGCTGGAGCCGTTTGCATTCGATCCGCCGTCGTTGACGCATAAGCTGGAAGAGGAAAATGAATCGCTGCCGCATGCAGCTCGGGAAGACCTTTTGTCCGGCCAGTATTATTTCGGCCGCGGCACGATGGACATGAAGATGGGACTGGCGCTCCATATGCATCTCGTGGAAAAAGCGATCGAGGAAGCGTGGCGGCTGAACCTGCTTCTCGTCACGGTGCCGGATGAAGAAGTGGACTCCGCCGGTATGCGTACCGCCGTACCGGGGCTTGTGGAATGGAAAGAAGCCCACAACCTTTCCTATTCGCTGTTTCTAAACAGCGAGCCTTCCTTCACCCAGCACCCGGGGGATGAAACGCACTACATTTACACCGGCTCGATGGGAAAAATTATGCCGGCCGCTCTGTTCGTCGGGAAAGAATCACACGTCGGCGAGCCGCTGAGCGGGATTACCGCGACATACATCTCGTCCTATGTTACGCAGGAAATGGAATGGAACCCGGCGTTCCGCGAACAGGATATGGGGGAGGAGACGCCGCTTCCGGTGTCGCTCCAGTCGAGAGATCTGAAGCTGGAATATTCCACACAGACCCCGTACCGCGCGGCTTCGCTCTACAATGTTTTCACATTGAAGCAGGATGCCGCTCAGGTGATGGATACGTTCGAAGGTGTCGTTCAGTCAGCGGTGCAGCGCTGCAACGAAGACTACGAAGCGGTCTGCCGCCGGGAAGAGGTGGATGGTGTCGGCCGGGTGCGCGTCCTCCGCTGCGGAGAGCTGCAGGCGTACGTACAGGAGAAAGCAGACCCGGACGTTCTGGAGGAAGCAGAACGCCGGGTGCTCGAGAACGAAGACTGGGATGACCGGGAAAAGTCGATCCGCCTGGCAGGCGAGTGGATGCTTCTCTGCCCGGAGCTCGCACCGGCAGCGATTCTGTTTTTCGCGCCGCCGTATTACCCGTCCGTTCAGTCTGCTGATGACGAGCGGATTCAGGAAGCCGTGGAGGCGGTAAAGAACGTCGGCGTGGACCGCTCGTTTGACGTCCGTCCGATTCATTATTTTAACGGGATCTGCGATTTGAGCTACGTCAACTACGACAAGCCGGAGCGGGAGCTGGAAGCGTACCGGGACAATACGCCGCTCTGGAACAGAGGGTATGATATTCCCTTTGAAGCGATGCGCGGCCTGAAAGCACCGGTCTTAAATGTCGGTCCGTTCGGAAAAGACCCGCACCAGCGTACTGAACGTCTTCATAAACAGAACGCATTCGTCCACACGCCGCAGATGCTGCATCAGCTCTTAAACGTCTGGCAGAAGCAGCCGCAGCGCTGATGAACGAACGGAATCGAAAACGCTCTGGAGCCGGCCGACGGCACCAGGGCGTTTTTTAATTTCTGTCATCAATCTTCCTGTGTTTGTCTTTCGTTTGCACAAGATGCACATCTATTGCACACCTTTTGACCTGAATCATGATTCAAACTTGAATAAATTAAATGAAAACGCTTGCACCAATAGGGGCGTCGTTTTAAGGTGAGTGTGTGTAAGCGATTACAAAAAGGAGGAGTTGGATGAAGAAACGGTATATCGGTCTGCTGGCGCTGAGTGGAGTCATGCTTCCGGCGGCGGGCGTGTCGGCAATGGAGAACGGGACGATGATGCAGTATTATGAGTGGCATCTGGAAAACGACGGGGAGCATTGGAACCGTATGAACGAGCAGGCGGATGATCTGGCAGATGCGGGGATTACCGCGCTGTGGATTCCGCCGGCGTATAAGGGAAGCAGTCAGGGGGATGTCGGCTACGGGGCATATGACCTTTACGACCTCGGCGAGTTTGATCAGAAAGGAACGGTGAGGACGAAGTACGGAACGAAGCAGGAGCTGGAGAATGCCGTGGCCTCACTGCAGTCGGAAGGGCTTCAGGTTTACGGTGATATCGTTATGAATCACAAAATGGGCGCTGATTTTACAGAAGCGGTGGAGGCAGTGCAGGTGAATCCGGACAACCGCCTGCAGGATATTTCCGGAGCATACACGATTGATGCGTGGACCGGATTTACGTTTGACGGCCGGAACAATGCGTATTCGGATTTTGACTGGCACTGGTATCACTTTAACGGAGTGGATTGGGATGCCCGGTATAATGAAAGTCACATTTTCCGGCTGGCGCATACCGGGTGGAATAACGAAGTGGACGGGGAGAAAGGGAACTACGACTACCTTCTCGGGGCGAACATCGATTTCAGCCATCCGGACGTCCAGGAGGAATTGAAGGACTGGGGAAGCTGGTATACTGATGAATTGAATCTGGACGGCTACCGGATTGATGCGGCGAAGCATATTCCATTCTGGTATGCAGATGACTGGGTCGGCCACCAGCGGGCAGAAGCTGGGGCGGATCAGTTCGTTGTCAGTGAATACTGGAAGGATGACCTCGGCGCGCTCGAATATTACTTATCGGAAATGAACTGGGATGTATCGGTGTTTGACGTGCCGCTGAACTATAATTTCTACGAGGCGTCGCAGACGGGCGGAAGCTACGATATGCGGAATCTGCTGGAAGGCTCTCTTGTCGAGGCGCATCCGAATCATGCGGTGACGTTCGTCGACAATCATGATACGCAGCCGGGAGAGTCACTGGAGTCCTGGGTGGACGACTGGTTCAAGCCGCTTGCCTATGCGGTGACATTGACGAGAGAAGGCGGGTACCCGAGTGTGTTTTACGGCGATTATTACGGCATTCCAAACGACAATATCTCCGCGAAGAAACCGGTGCTCGACCAGCTGCTCGAGGCGCGCACAAATTACGCGTACGGCACACAGCATGATTATTTTGACCACTGGGATGTTGTCGGCTGGACGAGGGAAGGAAGCAGTGAGCAGACCGGCTCGGGACTTGCCACGCTGATGTCCAATGGACCGGGCGGTTCGAAGTGGATGTACGCCGGGACGCAGCATGCCGGGGAGACGTGGACCGATCTGCTTGGCAATCACGATGCGCAGGTGACGATTAACAGCGACGGCTGGGGGGAATTTCATACAGACGGGGGTTCGGTGTCCGTGTACGTACAGCAGTAGGCGGCGCAACATTCTTTTACAGGAATTTCACGTTCCTTTACTTTTCTGAAACACGCCTTTAACGTTGTTCTGTTAGTATACAAAGTGAGCAGGGCAGAAAGCAGCATACCCCTTCTTCATGAAGATTACTCCCCCTTTAAGAATCTTCATATTATGCAGTGTGTCCGTCCTCACCTGTGGGCGGGGACACTGTTTTTTTAGCAGCAGGACCCGGAAACTTCGAGAGTTTTCGGTGTTTTCTCACAAAATAACACAGCCCTTCTACTTGCTGAACCGATGGGAAAACGGCGATAATAGAGATATGTTAGGATCTCGTTTTAAGGGGGGTGCTTGCCATCGAATGGCGGGAGGAAACCCTGATTCCAACCCACATTGAAGTGCTGTGGAATGTGTTTCAGGATGACAATATAGCTGACCTGATGCCCAGAGTGGAAACGCATGAATTAATCGAAGGCCGTCCGGATTCGGAAGGTGCAAGACACCGTCAGATCATGAAAAACGGCCGCCGCACCTCGTCGCACGTGGTGGAGACAATCCGCTATGTCGATGAGCCGTCGTTTAAAGAAAAAGAAATTTCTTTTCAGCTGCATGATGCCTACCAGATCCGTCTCCGCTTCACGTTGAAGAAACTAAATGAGAACGAAACCCACCTCGTCTATGAGGGAGAGCATCGTGCCGTCAATTTTGTTGCGAAAGTCAAACATAAACTGAATGCACGGCAGACTGAACATCATATGGTCCGCCGTTTTGTCCAGCGTATCCGGGAAGAAGCCGGTGCGTAGATCATGGAAGCTCCGTCTGCAGTACGTGCAGGCGGGGCTTTTTTGGCTCTAAAATATATGTTGGGGTACTCATTGGGTCGCATCTTTAAGATAACAAAGGGAAGGAACGGTGCATTTTTTATGCGCTGAGAACCACTGTCACGAAAGAGAACACCACTACATTCATTATAGAGCCAGAAAACAGGCGGATAAAGTTCCGCCTGTTTTCTCTTATAAAATCAGCACTATTTTTTTACTTTATCCTTAGCAAGATGATTTTACTCAACGTCTGCGGAATTTATAATAACAAAATCATCTGGTGTACATATTGACACACCATCTTCTAGACATGCACTAGTAATATTAGTTTTTAATTCGTCACCCATATTAATACTTTCAAAATTCAAAGAATCGCCCTGCTTATTCAATATCTCTATATTTTCATTTATTTGGATAAACATTTGATCTTCATACCCGTACGCCGTTTTTGATATATTAATTAGAACTCTTTCTTTTTCTTCGTTCAATTCTGCCACAGTACCAGCAGTGTTATAGTCTTCCTTATAATTAACAGAAGCTATTTTCAGATTGTTATCCCAACCTACATTTGCCCCCAAAGCTTCACTTACAAAGCGAACAGGAAAAAGCACATTCTCCAAATTCGTAGAGTCTCCTGTATTTTCGGTTGAATTTAACCATATTGGTTTTACCTTCGGATTTTTTAAGTCACCATTTATTTTTACTTGATTCGTCGTCTGATCAAATGATATAATAGTATTTTCTTTTTCTATCGTAGCTATTTTTTCACTATCATTCCATTCCATGTCCGCATTTAATGCGTTAGCAATCATGGAGGATGGCGCTAACGTTCTATCCTGATAAATAGATATAGAGGGAGACTTTTTTATCTCATTCACCACTAAAGTAGCCGAGCTTTTATCAATTTCACTTCCAGCAATTGCTTGTCCGCTAATAAATATACTTAAAAAGAAAACGCTAAATAAAACACAAATAACCTTCTTCATTTTATTCACCTTCCTTTGTTACTTTATTGTGATATCTATTATAATAACATACTTGAATCATGTATTAAATTTCACTTCCAACTTTTCCATATTTCATTAATCATTATCTGAAACAAACCAAAAAAGCCTAATTTCAATTGGTTAGAAGATGAAACCGACAGTCACAGACAGAACCTATCCTAAAAACGATCTGAGTGCTTCAATTTGCGTTTTTAACTTCTTTTGAGTAGATATTATTCGGTTTCTCCGCTATGCCCGTACGTCTCCGTCCACGGCTCACGTGTCTGCCGGAGCCTGGTGTGAAGATGGTGCGTGTTTTCGTGGGTGCAGAAATGTCCGTTTCGGAGAAATACAGCGGAGATCAAGGATCGCAACGGCGGTGTCCAAGATCGCCACACCGAAGAAAAAGATCGCCATCTCTGAAGAGGACACCGCCACACGAGAGGCAGACCGCCACGTGGGAGCCGAAGACCGCCACACTGAAAACAGAGATCGCAACGATAGGCAGAAACACCGCCACGTGCTGGGCGCAGACCGCAATGGAACTGCTGAAAACTGGACAGTACAAACGCGGTGGAGAACCAAAACTGGTGGAGCTGGAAATGGATGAGGCGAAGCGGAGCGATCAGAAACTGGTGCGCAAAGAAGTGAATGAGGACCGGGCGGATCGGACCTCGTACCGGGAGCTGTAGAAGCCGCCAGCCGGCTTCTTTTTCACGATGATCCGAATGGAGCCGGTTCTGGTCCGAAAAATAGCAGTCGCACTCCGCAGTTTTCCGGGTGCCCCACACCTGAATCTCCTCGTCTCAGGTGCTGCGGGCCGAAATCGGTTTGACAGCAGATGGGCCGCCGGTTCAGCGGCCGGTAATCTACTCGTCTGAATGAGACCGGCACAACAGCGCTGAACTCCACTGCTTAGGCGTTTACAGAAACAGAAACATAGAAAGCGGGCACCCCTATGTTAAGGAGTGCCCGCTTTCATCTTACGTTATTTCTGTTATGCCAGCGGCCGTACGTCCGGCTTTCTGTCCGTCGTCCGCTGATGGACGGTTTTGAAATGGGCGAGGGCGCCGATCAGTCCGGCGTCGTTACGGAAGCGGCACAGTTCCAGTGGAATATCGAGAAACTCATTCACATAGGAAACGTGGCGGCTGATTTCTGCCAGAAAGGAAGGCCGGCTGGTAATGCCGCCGCCGAGAAGAATTTTCTCCGGGTTCAGAATTGCCGCCAGGTTGAAAATACCGAGCGCGAGCGTTTCGTAAAACTGGTGGATGATCTGCTCTGCCTGGGCGTCACCTTCATCATACGCCTGAAAGACCATTTCGCCGGTGACGTCTTCCAGCTTCAGATGCTTGACAGCAGCGTAGCGCCGGCGGATTGTCCGGATCGACGCAACATCGCTTAAGCTTCCCTGAAGCGGCGTATCGTGATTCAGGCCGCGCGTGAGCATAAAGCCGAACTCCCCGCCGCGGAACGCCGCTCCCCGGTACAGGGCGCCGTTTAACACCATCGCGCCGCCGATGCCGGTGCCGATTGTCATGCATGTAAAATCGTTGACGCCGGAAGCACTGCCGAGCCAGTATTCGGCAAGCGCCGCGCAGTTAACGTCGTTTTCCAATGTCACCGGCAGCTGGAATTCCTTCTCCAGCGTGCCGCACAAATCGAAGTCGTCGAATTCGGTGACGGCGCCGCCGCGTTCAATGTAACCGCCTGGCTGATGAATAAAGCCGGGGGCGGAGACGGCAACGCCTTCGATTCGGTGCTTTTCCCGGGCGATGGTTTCCCGGATTCCGGAAAGAATGACGCTGCCGGTCCCGTCCGCAGAGGAAAAGGACCCTTTTTCCACTAGTACCCCGCTGTCATCCAGAATGCCCCATTTGACGTGCGTTCCGCCGATATCAAACGCGAGGTAGAGGGCGCTCATCGCGACATTCCTCCTTTGGTATGAAGCAGGGCGCCATGCGTGGAAATGACTTCCTGATACCAGTAAAAGCTCTTTTTCTTTAATCGGGCCAGTTCTTTTTCATCTTCCTCGTCGCGGTCGATGTAGACAAAACCGTAGCGCTTCTGGTATCCGTTCAGCCAGCTGAGGAGATCCGTGAAAGACCACGTACAGTAGCCGATGACGTCCACGCCATCCGTGATCGCCTGCTGGATCTGCTGCAGGTGCGATTCCAGATAGGCGATCCGGTAATCATCCTGAATCGTGCCGTCCTCTTCCAGCTTGTCGAATTCACCGAGGCCGTTTTCCGAAATGAGAATCGGCAGATTGTAGCGGTTTTTAATACGGCGCATACCAATGCGCAGGCCGACCGGGTCGATTTCCCAGTCCCAGTTCGTCGCTTCAAGGTACGGATTGTCCGTCGTTTTGTAGCGCCCCGGTACACCGGAGTGGGACGTGGTGCCTTTTTTCCCGGATGTATTTAGTTTTCCTTCCGAAATACCATCGAGCGGGTTCGTTTCCACCGTCGTCGTCTGGTAATAGTTGATGCCCATGAAATCTGGTTTGGCAGACGCGAGAATCTCCATGTCGCCATCCTGAATCTCCGGCGCCATTCCCTTCTGTTCGAGGTCACGGAATGTGACTTCCGGGTAGCGGCCCCAGGCATAGATATCCATGTACCAGTGATTGTTGGCTTCTTCCGCGTTTTCCGCGGCGAGCACCGTTTCCGGATGGCTGTCGAGCGGATAGACCGGACCGAGTGCGAAGCTTGGACCGATCTGCCCGTCCGGAACGATGTAACGGAACGAGCGGATCGCTTCCGCGTTGGCAAGAAACGCGATGTGATTCGCCTGGTGCATCCGCTTTGCATCTTTGACGCCCGGTGGATGCAGGCCGGCATTATAGCCGAGACCGATGAACACGTTCTGCTCATTCAGCGTCACCCAGTACTTCACGCGGTCGCCGTAGCGCTTGAAGAGCGTTTCGGAAAACAGCTTGAAATCCGCGATAATCTCTCTGGATTCCCAGCCGCCGTATGCATCCATCAGCGCCTGCGGGAGATCCCAGTGGTAAATCGTCAGAACCGGTGTAATGTTATGTGCAAGGAGTTCGTCAATTAAGTCATCATAAAACTGAAGCCCGGCTTCGTTCGGCTCGCCGCGGCCTTCAGGGAAAATACGTGTCCAGGCGACAGAAAAACGGTAGGCTTTTAATCCCATTTCTGCCATGAGAGCCACATCTTCTTTGTAGCGGTTATAGTGGTCGACGGCAACATCGCCGTTCGTGTTTTTAAATGTTGTACCCGGCTGCTTTGTGTATACATCCCAAACCGACGGGCCTTTCCCATCTGTTTTCCAGGCGCCTTCAATCTGGTAGGCTGCAGACGCAGAACCAAAGAGAAAATCGGCCGGAAATGGTTTCAGTTGATCGTGGAACATGTCTATCCTCTCCTATCTCCAAAAAGTCGATAGAACGAAAGCGGTTTCGAATACAAAGTATAATGGACAAAGGAAAAAATGTCAAAATAAAAATGTAGACTTTGGGCGGAATTCGTGACAGAAGCGCGCTGTTACAGGGGAGGAAAGGCATAGTAATTGCGTATCTCCTGTGATAAAGTAAATATACGGAAATGTAAAACGGTTTCGTTTTCGTATTTCATCCAGGAGGCATGCTTTATGAGTATGACGATCAAAGAGATTGCAAAACTTGCCGGCGTTTCTCAGGCGACGGTGTCTAAAATAATTAATAACTACGATGATGTCGGAGCGAAAACGAAAGAGCGCGTACTCGCTATTATGAAGGAACACGGCTACCGCCCTTCCTACGCGGCCCAGTCGCTGGCGAAAAAAGTGACGCGCGTCATCGGAGTCATTTATGCAGGCAAAATCAATGCGAACTTCAACCATCCATTCTTCGTGGAAGTAGTCAGTGCCTTTAAAAAAGCAATGGGGCTCGAAGGGTACGACCTGCTGTTTTTCTCCAACGAGCAGTTCCACCAGGAGGATGAAGACTACCTCGCCCGCTGCCAGCATTACCGCGTGGACGGCTGTATCGTCATCGGCGGGGAGGAAGTCGAGCCGTCGGTGTATGATGTCGATAAAAGCGATATTCCATGTATCGGCGTCGACATCCGGCTGTCAGGTCCGAAATCGGCGTACATTATGACAGACAACCTGCAGATCGGCACACTTGCAGCCGAACAGTTTTATATGAACGGCAGCCGCAGACTCGGGTTTATCGGCGGTGGATCTGCCTCCCATATTTCCAATGAACGGCTCGAAGGCTTTCAGCAGACGGCCCGTTCCTACCGGCTGGAAATGAGGAAGGAATGGACAGTACAGGGAGACTTCTTTGAAGAAAGCGGCTTTGAAGCGATGAAGGAGCTTCTGCAGAACGACGAGCTGCCGAACGCCGTTTTCGCCGTCTCCGATTTAATGGCGATTGGAGCGATGCGCGCGGTGAAGGAGTCGGAGCGGGTGCGGATCGAGGAGATGGCAGTAATCGGCTGTGATGATATTATCGCCGCCCGCCACGTCGAGCCGCCGCTTACAACGGTGCGCCAGGATAAAGAGAAAATCGGGCGGATGGCAGCCTATATGCTGAACGATATGATCCACGGCCGTATTGAAGGAACCGGCGTGAAGCTGGATCCGGAGCTGATCGTCCGTAGTTCGTGCGGCTCGAAGCGGAGGTACGTGACATGAACCGGGTGGTGGAAACAGCGGAAGCGCTGTTTTTTCTCGTCAAAGTGAATCTTTTGTGGATCGCGGGCACGCTTCTCGGCCTCGCCGCAGCCGGGGCTGGGCCTGCTGCGGCTGCGGCGCACTGTCTCGTCCGGAGCAGGCTGGAAGGGGAGGAGCGCCTGTCGTCGGACTGGCGTTTTTTCTGGCAGTCGTACCGCCGCTTCTTCCTTAAAGGGGCACTTTCCTCGTTGTTGTTTACCGCGGCAGGCATCCTGCTCTATATGAACGGATGGATTTTGTTCCGCTGGGATCACGCGGCGGCACCGGTTCTTCTCGGCCTGCTGTTGTTTTTAACGGTCCTTTACGTCTGCCTTCTTCTATACACGATGCCGATCTTTGCTCTGTACGGACGCTCTCTGCGTGAAAGCATGATTACCGCGCTGATGTACGGCTTTTACGTTCCCGCACAGACGTTTTCACTTCTCGCAGCAGTTGTCGTTCTGTTCGCTGCCGGGCAGTGGACCGGAGCGGTGCACCTCTTTTTTACGGCCGGTGCACTCATCTGGCTGACGAATTTAATCCTTCTGCACCGCGCTCCGCCGACAGGCCTGTTGAAATTGTTAAAAAAATAAAAAAGAAAGCGTTGACATTTTTCTGAAGGCGTCATACAATGACGTTACGAAACCGATTTATATTTTAGATCGCGTCACTTTCAGCAAAAGATGGCTTCTTTTTTACGGATTTTACGAAAGCGGTTTCGTTCAAATCCGCTGAAAAGGCCCGTCTGAAACGATGAATCGGCTTAGTTAATTCTCACAAGGGGGAACACACACATGAAAAAGTACAGTTTGATTTCCGGAATGCTCGTTTTGACTACGGTACTGGCAGCCTGCGGAGGAAGCGACGAAGAAAATGCAGAGGCACAGACAAATGGGAACGGGGCAGAAGGTAACAACAATGCAGCAGAAGGAAACGACGTGGGTGAAGAGGATGTAACGAGCCTTGGTTCAGATGAAGCGGAAGTGGAGCTGTCTTTCTGGCTGTTCGGGGCAACGGGATACCCGGAGCTGGCAGAAGAATACATTGAAGAAAATCCGGAAGTAAGCATCAGCTTCCAGGAGATTGACATGGAAGACCACCATAACAACCTGTTTACAGCACTGTCGGCAGGAAGCGGCGCGCCGGACATGGCAGCGATCGAAGTATCGGAAATTGACTCCTACAAGCAGGCGGAGGACCGCTTCGTGAACATGTACGACCTCGGAGCTGAAGAAATCGAAGGCGATTATCTCGACTGGGTATGGCAGATCGGACAGAACGTGGAAGGCGATTTCCAGTTTGGTATCCCAACAGATATCGGCCCGACCGTCATGTACTACCGCACGGACGTATTTGAAGAAGCGGGACTCGATTCAGATCCGGAAGCAGTGGAAGACATGATTCAGACGTGGGAAGACTACGAGGAAGTTGCTGCAACGATTCTTGAAGAAACAGGCAAGCCGATGGCAGATAACCCGGAGACGGTTTTCAACGCGAAGCGGGACCAGGCGGATCAGGCCTACTTCAACGAGGAGAACGAATTGATTCTGGATTCTACGCCATATGTAAAAGAAGCGTATGACGATACAGCAGAAATGATTCAGAACGATTACGTAGCGAACCTCGGCATGTGGACACCGGAGTGGGGCGGTGCCATGGCGGAAGGTGATTATGCAACCCTTCTTGCTCCTGCGTGGATGCAGGGCGTTATTAAAGGAAACGCACCGGATGCAACAGAATGGCGCGTCGCTTCCATGCCGGAGGGCGGCGGAAACTGGGGCGGCTCCTGGATCACGATTCCTGAGCAGTCCGAGCATGCTGAAGAAGCGTACGAATTCCTGACATGGCTTCTCGCTCCGGAACAGCAGCTGAAAGCATTCGAGAACATGGGTCTGTTCCCATCGACACCGGAAGTGTATGACATGCCTGAATTTGCAGATGCTACAGATGAGTACTTCGGCGGTCAGAATACAGCGGAAATTTTCGCAGAATCTGCCCTGCAGGTCGAGCACGTCCACAAGGGACCACAGTACGGTGATGTGAACGCGGAGATCCTGACTGGACTGGAAAACGTGTATGACGGCATCGATCCGGAAGAAGAGTGGGAAGACATTCTGAACCGGGTGGAGCAGCGTATCTCCAGATAATAACGGATTCCGGACAGCGCGGGGGAGTTCACCCTCTCCCGGCCGCCGGAATACATATTGAGAAGTGAGGAGGGACGAGGCGATGTCGAGTCCAAAAGGAGCGGTCAGCGAAAACGGACCGCTGGAACAGAAAAAGCAGGGGGTAAAAGAACGTAAAATATCGCAGCGCATCCGCAACATGGTGTCCGGCTATTTGTTTATTTCCCCGTTCTATCTATTGTTTGCTGTATTTGGTATCTTTCCGATTTTATTCAGCTTCTATCTGGCCTTCTTCCGCTGGGATGGGCTGACGGAAATGGAGTTTGTGGGACTGAACAACTTCAACATCATTTTTAACGATCCATTGTTCTGGAAGTCCCTGTACAACACAATCGTCATCGGACTAATGGGAACCGCGCCTCAGCTGATTGCAGCATTGATTCTTGCTTTCGCGCTGAACTCGGTGCTCGTGAAATACAAAGGGCTTTTCCGCCTGGCAGTGTTTCTGCCGTACGTCACATCCATTGTTGCGGTCGCGATTGTCTTCAGCGTCATTTTCAGCAACCAGGAGTCGGGGCTTGTGAACTCTTTCCTCGGCCTGTTCGGAATTGATCCGATTACATGGACACGCTCGGAGTGGGGAGCGAAGTTTGCCATTTCAGCAATGATTTTCTGGCGCTGGCTCGGGTACAACACGATTATTTACCTGGCCGGGATGCAGAGTATTCCAAACGATTTGTATGAAGCGGCGAAAATCGACGGGGCATCTCTCCGTCAGCAGCTCTGGTATGTCACGATTCCGATGCTGAAGCCGTTTATTATCTTCACCGTTTTCACCGGTACGATCGGTGCACTCCAGGTATTCGCAGAGCCGCACATCTTCCAGGGACGAGCAGGAAGAGAAGAAGGAATCACGGTCGTGCTTTACCTGTACCGTGACGCCTTTGTAAGTAACTTCTTCGGAACAGCTTCCGCGACAGCGATTGTCTTGTTCTTTATTATCATCATTTTCTCTGTCATCAATATGTATTTCGCAAATCGTATTGGACAGTCAAAGAAAGTGGGGACAGGAAAATGAGTGAAAAACGTAAAACATTAATGGCGAAAATTTCCCTGTATACGCTCTTAACTGTTGTGGCGCTCGCCTCGCTGTTTCCGTTCTACTGGATGTTTGTGATGGCGACGAATCCGAACAACATGATCAACCAGACACCGCCGGTCATGGTGCCGGGCTCCGAGCTTGTGGCGAACTTTCAAAACGTGCTCGACAGCATTCCATTTTTCCAGGCGATGCTGAACTCCCTGATCGTTGCAACGACGATCACGGGCGGCGTGCTTATTCTGACGTCCCTTGCCGGCTTCGCGTTTGCCAAGCTTCATTTTCCCGGAAGAACGGTCCTGTTCATTTTCATTCTGGGAACGATGATGATTCCGCCGCAGCTCGGACTGATTCCGACGTACTTTATCATTACCGAGCTCGGCTGGCTCAGTGATCTTCGGGCCGTTATCGTCCCGGGTCTCATGAACGCCTTCGGTATTTTCTGGATGCGGCAGTACATCTCCAGCTCCGTGCCGGATGAAATTATCGAAGCAGCACGAATGGACGGCTGCTCCAACTTCCGGATTTACTGGAACATTGTCGTGCCGGTGATCCTGCCGGCGTTTGCAACCCTCGGCATCATCGTCTTTATGGCGATCTGGGGAGATTACCTCTGGCCGCTCGTCGTACTGCAGGACCAGTCGATGCAGACGATTCAGGTCGCGCTCCGTGCACTCATGGACGACCGCGTCCGCGACTACGGCATGATTCTGTCCGGAACATTCTGGGCCACCGTGCCGCTCGTCGTTGTCTTCCTTCTGTTCAACCGTCTGTTCATCAAGAGTATTACCGACGGCGCAGTGAAGAGCTGATCGATCCATTTATTAAGAAAACGACGCCCCGTACCGGGTTTTCGGTGCGGGGCGTTTATATGCCGTTCAGCGGAAAAGCGTCCGCTTTCTGCTCAGAGGAAGCGGGAATCTGCATTCGAAAAAAAAGCTGCGCGGAAGGCCGCGCAGCCATTGGTACAGCGTTATCAGGAAAGACGGTTACAGCTGGAGCTCCCGGCGCTCTTCGTCGCTGAAGACGCGCGAGCGGGTGAAGAACCGCTTTCCTTCGGGACCTTCCAGAGAAAACATGCCGCCCCGCCCGTCCACGACATCGATGATCAGCTGCGTATGCTTCCAGTACTCATACTGATCCTTCGACATGTAGAACGGCGTGCCGCCGATTTCTCCGAGAAGCACGTCGGATTCGCCGGTGCGGAAGTCCTCCCGCGGATAGCACATTGGAGAGCTGCCGTCACAGCAGCCTCCGGACTGATGAAACATGAGATCGCCGTGCCGTTTCTGCAGCTTTTCAATGAGTTCCAGAGCGGCAGGGGTTGCGGTGACACGGTCTGCCATTGGAAAAACTCCTTTCTTTCAGCGTGGATACCGTGCAGGTTTTAGAAAAAGCCTTTCGGTTCTTCGCTGTAGCTGACGAGCATGTTTTTCGTCTGCTGATAGTGGCTCAGCATCATCAGATGATTTTCGCGGCCGATACCGGACTTCTTGTAGCCGCCGAACGCTGCGTGCGCCGGGTAGTCGTGGTAGCAGTTCGTCCAGACGCGGCCTGCCTGAATGGCGCGCCCGAAGCGGTAGGCGGTGTTAATGTTGCGGGACCAGACGCCGGCGCCGAGGCCGTACAGCGTATCATTGGCAATGTGGAGCGCTTCTTTCTGGTCTTTAAACGATGCGACCGAAACGACCGGCCCGAAAATTTCCTCCTGAAACACACGCATGCTGTTCTGCCCTTCAAAAATCGTCGGCTGGACGTAGTATCCGCCTTTCAGATGACCGTCCAGCTGCTTCTGTTCGCCGCCGGCAAGCACTTTGGCACCTTCCTGTTTTCCGATATCCAGGTAGGAGACGATTTTGTCGAGCTGTTCCTTGGATGCCTGCGCACCCATCATCGTATCGGTATCGAGCGGATCGCCGACGACGATGCTGTTGACCCTCTCCACCGCCCGCTGCATGAAGTCATCGTAGATCGACTCCTGAATCAGCGCACGGGATGGGCACGTACAGACTTCCCCCTGGTTCAGTGCAAACATGGAGAACCCTTCCAGTGCTTTATCCAGGAAACTGTCGTCCTGCTGCATGACGTCCTCAAAGAAGAGGTTCGGCGATTTTCCGCCGAGTTCCAGTGTCACCGGAATGATGTTTTCCGACGCATACTGCATGATCAGGCGGCCGGTCGTCGTTTCTCCGGTAAACGCCACTTTGTTTGTCTTGGAGCTCTGTGCGAGCGGCTTTCCTGCTTCCACGCCGAAACCGCTGACGATATTTAACACGCCCGGCGGCAGCAGGTCTTCAATAAGTTCCAGCCAGACGAAAATGGAACTTGGTGTCTGCTCTGCCGGCTTTAAAACGACGCAGTTCCCGGCAGCGAGAGCAGGTGCCAGTTTCCACGTTGCCATAAGAAGCGGGAAGTTCCACGGGATAATCTGACCGACGACGCCGATCGGCTCGTGGAAATGATAAGCCACGGTATCGTTGTCAATCTGGCTGATGCCGCCTTCCTGAGCGCGGATTGCTCCGGCAAAGTAGCGGTAGTGGTCGATGGCGAGCGGAATGTCTGCTGCAAGCGTCTCGCGTACGGCTTTGCCGTTTTCCCACGTTTCCGCAACGGCGAGCATTTCCAGATTCGCTTCCATCCGGTCGGCAATTTTATTCAGGATATTTGCCCGTTCCGCAGGCGATGTCGATCCCCATTCCGCTTTTGCTTTATGAGCGGCATCCAGGGCGTTTTCCACATCTTCTTTCGTCGAGCGGGCAAGTTCTGTAAACACTTCACCGGTGACCGACGTGGTGTTCTCAAAATACTCTCCGTTTACCGGGGGCACATATTCCCCGCCGATATAGTTGTCATAGCGTTTCTTAAACTGAACGAGACTGTCCGGCGTATTCGGTACGGCATACTTCATAGAACCATCACTCTCCCAATAGAAATAGTGAACCTCTGGATGCTTATAGGTGTAAGCGTTTTCATCATAGCATAAATGGCTGAATTTTCAAATAGTATTGTTTGCCTGGAATTCGAAGCGGGAATAGAAAAGAACTAGAATGAATGGAGGAGGAATGGTTATGGACCGGCCTGGGGGACCGTGGAAGCCGGTGGATCAGACATTTCCGGCATTATCCCATACATTGGATACCGAAGTCTGTATTGTCGGCGGAGGATTTATCGGCATTGTCACCGCCTATCTGCTTGCCAGGCGCGGCTACCGCCCGGTCGTTGTCGAAGCAGGGAGAATCGGCTGCGGCGCCGTGCGTATGAGTACGGGGACCGCATTATCTCAGCATCGTCTCCGCAGTGCGCACTTATGGAAGCGGCACGGGGAATCTGTGGCACGGGCGTATTATGATGTCCATGAAGATGCTTTGTCCTGGCTGGAGCGGACGTGCAGAAGGCTCGATGCGCGCTGCGACTTAAAGCGGACGCCCTCCTGGCTTCTCGCAGAAAACGTCGATCACGTACAGCAGCTTGAGGAGGAGGCGGAAGCGTATTTTAAGCTCGGGATGGACGGCCGTATGGCAGATAAGCCGCCGGTGCCGTTTACCGGACTGCCTGCGCTGAAAATGAACGATCAGATACAGCTCGATCCTGTCCGGTTCTGCAGCAAACTCGTCCGCTGGCTGTCCCTTGAAAATATCCAGCTCTATGAACAGACGAGAGCTGTGGATATCGTCCGCGGAAAACATCCGTCCGTCGTTCTGGAAAACGGAAAAATGATACGTGCCCGCCACATCGTCTGCGCCACACACTATCCGCTGCAGCATTTATCGTCGCGGCTGCAGCTCGAACGCGCTGCCGCCGGGGTGTTTACGATGCCGGAAACAATGGAGGAAGGGATTTTTACAACCCTGTCCGACCCGTCCTGGGCGTTTCGTTCGCTTTCCGACGGAAAACTTCTCGTCAGCGGAGGAGCCGAGCGCGTCAGCAGAAAAACGGATCCCCATGTACTTCGGGATGAACTCCGCAGATGGGTGAAGGAACATTTTCCGGAAGCAGCGGAAGAGAAAATATGGACACTGCAGCAGGTGCGGACATCCGACCGGATGCCGCTCGCCGGACCGGTGGAAGCAGGAAAGAAGGATCTATACACAGCGACCGGCTTCGGACCGTGGGGACTGAGCGGCGGCGTGGCCGGCGCCCAGATGATCGCCGACCATATCAGCGGCATGCGCAACAGGTGGTCCTATTTGTTCACCCCGGCCCGCTTTGAAGCAAAACAGGAGCTTCCGAATGTCGTCCGGCACGCTGCCTCCTATGTAAAGGGGCGCATCCAGCGCCGGGAATGCCAGAGTCTGGAGGATCTTCAGCCCGGCGAAGGCGCCCTCGTCCGTCAGGAAGGGATCCGCACAGGCGCGTACCGCGGCGAAAACGGCGATCTGTACATGGTCAACCCGGAATGCACCCACGCCGGATGTGAAGTGCAGTGGAACCGCGTGAATACGACGTGGGACTGTCCGTGCCACGGCTCCTGCTTTGATGTGGAGGGAAATGTGCTGGAAGGTCCGGCGGTAAAACCGCTCGAAAGGTTTTACACGATGGAAAAACGGAAATAGACTGGAAGAACCTATAGAGGAGGCGATGATTCATGCCACTGCTTGAAATTAGTGTCGTGCCTGTCGGAACAGGCGATGAAAGCTTTTCTGAAGATGTAAAGCGCGCTGTGGAAGTAATAGAACAGAACGGACTGAATTACCGTGTCACGCCGACATCGACCATTATCGAAGGCGATATCGACAAGCTGTTTGATGTCGCGCAGGTCATTCACTTAAACGAAATCAAAAACAACGCCAAGCGCGTCGTTACGACAATCAAAATTGACGACCGCACCGACAAGCCGCTCGATCTGGACGGCCAGGAACGAAAAGTAGAATAGCAGGATGGGAAACACCGGAGTCTCTGAGGCTCCGGTGTTTTTTCATGCTTGATGAAAACGGAGAAGTGGACAGCTGTGCTGCTCGGATACAGAAGAATGCTTAGAGGGGAGGGTTTGTAAGCATGGTACTGGAAACAGAGATGTTCCTGGCAGCGGGGGCTGGCTGCCGGTGGATGGAGAAGTGGGACTATGCCGGTCCGTTGTGGGAATAGTGAGTGGTGAAGCAGGACTATTCGCTGCGGAAGTAGGACTTTTCAGCCCTTGTGGGAATGGATCCCTTCGTTATGGGACTGGACGGGGCAGTTGCAGGAATAGAAGCGGCCGTTATGAGACTTCGCCCCTCCGTTGTGAGACTTCTTCTCCACGTGACCGGCTGCGCTGCACACGAAAACTGCCGGATCACAGAACATCCCCTGTCAGCCTCCAAAATTGAAAATATGTTCATCAACACCTGCCTCTTGTCTGGACAAATGACAGCGTTTTAGACAAATAAATCCAGAAAAAAAGGAAAAAACACCTTGAATTGATTCTCATTATCAATTAGAATCATGTCTGTACCGGTTTAGTGAGAACGGTTTTCATTCTCAACGAAAATCGGAAGTTGTTTTTCGATAGCAGGAGGCGTTTGGAATGAATATCTTATTCTGGCTCCTGCTTCTGCTGTTGTCTGCTGCAGGAAGTTTGTTTGTCGGAGTCAGTTCCCTCGGCCCGCTGGATCTTCTGTATGGGACAGCGGAGCAGAAGCAGGTGTTCTGGCTGAGCCGGGTACCCCGGCTCCTGAGTATTTTAATGGCTGGTGCAGGACTTGCCGTGGCCGGGCTCGTCATGCAGCAGCTGACACAGAACAAATTTGTGTCCCCGACGACTGCCGGCACCATGGATGCAGCAAGACTCGGCATGCTCGTCTCGATTCTCTTTCTCGCCGGTGCGCCGATTATCGTCCGGGCCGGTGTATCCGCCGCGTTTGCACTGGCGGGGACATTAGTCTTTATGTTTCTGCTCGAACGGATCCGGGAGAAGGATCCGATCTTCATCCCGCTCGTCGGGCTTATGTTTGGGAGCATTATCGGTTCTGTTACGACATTTTTCGCCTACCGGTACGATGTGATCCAGAACATGACGGCATGGATGCAGGGCAACTTTGCTGCTGTCATGTCCGGAAACTATGAGCTTCTCTGGGCGGTGATTCCGCTCACTGCTGCCGTTTACGTGTATGCCGACCGGCTGACGCTTGCCGGGATGGGGGAGTCGTTTTCCAAAAACGTCGGTTTGTCCTACCGTACGGTCGTCAATACCGGCCTTGTACTTACGGCGCTTCTGACGGCACTTATTATGCTGACCGTGGGCATGATTCCATTTCTCGGTCTGATTGTTCCGAACCTCGTGACGATTTTCCGGGGGGATCATCTGCGGCGGAATCTGCCGTACACCGCCCTTGCCGGCGCCGGATTTGTTCTGTTCTGCGACGTGCTCGGGCGCATACTTATCTATCCATACGAAATTCCGATCGGCATGACCGTCGGTGTGATCGGAAGCGGCGTGTTCCTGTATCTGCTGTGGAGGGGGAACCGCTATGGCTTCTAAAACGAAAATACTGCTTCTTGTCATCACGGTTCTTGCACTCAGTGCGCTGTTTTTAACAATCGACTCACGCGGTAACTGGGAATATGTGCTGCCGCGCCGGGGGGAGATGCTGATGGCCTTTCTTCTGACCGGATCAGCCGTCTCGTACTCCACCGTTGTATTTCAGACGATTACCGGCAACCGGATTCTCACGCCGAATATTATCGGTCTCGATTCGCTGTACATGCTCATGCAGACCGGCATCGTCTTTCTGTTTGGTTCACTCAGCTTTGCAATGACGAATGCCCACGTCAACTTTCTGCTCGGCGCAGCTGCGATGATCGGCTTTTCCTTTCTGTTCTATCAGCTTTTATTCCGCGGCGGGAGCGGCCGGCAGCAGCTGTATTTTCTGCTGCTGACCGGACTCGTACTCGGGACATTTTTCTCGAGCCTGACGACGTTTATGCAGGTGCTGATTGACCCGAACGAATTCCAGACAGTGCAGAACCGCATGTTCGCAAGCTTTCAGCGTGTGCAGTCGGATCTGCTTCTCCTCTCGGGCGTCGTTTTCGCCGGATGTGCTGTGTATGGATGGCGGTGGCGCTCCTACCTGGACGTGCTGCTTCTCGGCCGGGATCACGCCGTCAACCTCGGCGTTTCCTACGAAACGATCGTCCGCCGCATTCTGATTCTCGTGGCCATTCTCATCTCTACGGCGACCGCGCTCGTCGGACCGATCCTGTTTCTCGGACTGCTCACGGCAAACCTGACGTACGAAATGATGCGCACCTACGAGCACAAATGGATTCTGCCCGCATCCTGCCTCGTCGGCACCGCAGCCCTGCTGCTCGGCCAGCTCATCGTCGAACACGTCTTTACATTCGAAACGACACTCAGCGTCATACTCAACTTCACCGGAGGCATCTACTTCCTCTGGCTGCTGATGAAGGAGCGAAAAACATGATACACACCGAAGCCCTGACGAAAACCTACCACGGAACATCCGTCGTTGAAGACGTCACCGTCGACATCCTCCCGGGGAAAATGACGACCTTTATTGGACCGAACGGCGCCGGTAAAAGCACCCTGCTGTCTATGGTCAGCCGGCTGCTTTCCCATGACGGGGGAACGGTTTCGCTGGATGGCACGCCACTTTCCCACCTGCACGACAAAGAGCTTGCCAAACGACTCGCGGTGCTGAAGCAGTCCAACGACATGCGGGTGCGGCTGACGGTCCGCGATCTTGTCGGATTCGGACGGTTCCCGTATTCCCGCGGCCGCTTAAAGCCGGAGGATGAGCGCGTGATCGATGAATCGCTCCGCTATGTGGAACTGGAGGAGATGCAGCACCGCTATATCGATCAGCTGAGCGGCGGACAGCGGCAGCGTGCGTTTATTGCGATGATCCTGGCGCAGGATACCGAATACATTCTGCTCGATGAGCCGCTCAACAACCTCGACATGCGCCATTCCGTCCAGATCATGAAGGTCCTCCGCGGGCTCGTCGATGACCTTGGAAAAACCGTGGTGCTCGTCGTCCACGATATCAACTTTGCCTCGTGCTACTCGGATTACCTCGTCGCCTTAAAAAACGGGAAGGTACTCCGCGAAGGCAGAACGTGGGATGTGATTCATCCCGACTACTTAAAAGAAATTTACGACATGCCGTTTCAAGTGCAGGAAATGAACAACCAGAAAATATGCGTGTATTTCTCTTAATTTGAAGCGCTGTCTGCGCTGAAAAACGAAAGGATGAGGAAAATGAAAAAAATGACATGGACGATGATGACAGCGGGGGCCGTACTGTTAACTGCCTGCGTCGGTGCCGAAGAGGAAAACAGCACGGCGGCAGAAGCGGAGTCGCCTGCAGAAAACACCGAAGCCGGCAGTGACGGAGCGGAAAATGAGGAAGAGAACAGTGGCACGATAACCGTCGAACACGACCTCGGCACGACGGACGTGCCGAAGGAACCGGAAACGATCGTCGTTTTCGACTATGGGGTGCTCGACACGCTGGACACATTCGGCGTCGAGCCGGCAGCTGTGCCGCAGGGAAACATCCCGGCGTACCTGTCGGAGTATGAAGGGGAGGCCTATGAGAATGCCGGAACACTGTTCGAACCGGACTTTGAGGCTATTTATGACATGGAGCCGGACCTGATTTTGATCGGCGGGCGCACGGGGGAAGCCTACGAGGAGCTGAGTGAGATCGCACCGACGGTTCTGATGAGTGTGGATGCGGCGGATTACATCGCTTCCTTCGAGGAGCAGACGACGCTTCTTGGAGACATTTTCGGAGAGGAGGAAGCAGCAGAAGAAGCTGTGGCTTCGGTCCAGGACGGTCTGGATGAACTCACAGAGGAAGCGCCGGAGGGAGAGGGGCTCATGGTGATGGCAAATGAAGGATCCATCAGCGCCTACGGTCCGGGTTCACGCTTTGGTATCCTCCACAATGAAATGGAGATTGCCGCAGCGGATGACACGATCGAAGACTCCAATCACGGTCAGAACGTGTCGTTCGAGTACGTGCTGGAAACGAATCCGGACTACTTGTTTGTGCTGGACCGCGGAGCTGTTGTCAGCGAAGGCGAAGGGGAAACGGCTGCAGAGCTTCTGGATAATGAACTGATTCATCAGACGAACGCGCATCAGGAGGACCACATCGTGTACCTGACTCCGGACTACTGGTACCTTGCGGCCGGTGGTGTGACGTCGGTGCAGGAAATGATCAAGGAAGTGAAAGAAGGCATTGCGGAGTAGGCAGCGACCGGCCATCAGAAAAGCGTTTTTCATGCAGTTAATAACAGACAAGAGCCACAGGACAACGGTCCCGTGGCTCTTGTTCATGGTCATTATAGCCAGGTTTACGGATTTTTCACAAACATCGGCAGGTGGGTGTGGCCCATCTCGCGGACATAGACGAACAGGTTGCCTTTATGGTTGATTTCATGGTCGATGGCGGTTTCAATTAAACGCCAGGCGGGCATCACGGTGCCCATGGACTGGCTGAGGTCGATTTCCTCGTCAATTTTAGCCGGATCGAGCATCTCGATCAGCCGCACGGACTCTTCCGTGTAGCGGTCAGCGAGTTCGTTCAGCGTCCAGTCGTCGTTTTCCTCGTGCAGCTGCACCGGATCCCGTCCGGCTGCAATTGCTGCGAACTTGTGGAATGACGTCAGCATATGGACGACGAGCTCCTTCGCGCTCATCGACGTAGGCGTCGGCCGGTAGTCGTATTTGTCCTTTTCGATCATGCCGATCAAGTCTTTCGTGACGTCCCGGTGCGAGAGAAAATAGTTTTTCAGATAAGCTTCGTTTTTATACATCATACCGCTCCTTTTCCATCAGACTGTTACTGCTATTCCCGTTCTGCAGGAAGAAAAACGCCTTCCCGCACAGGAAGGGCGTTACGCCGTTCTGAAAACGTCGTGTTCCCCGCACAAAAAAACAGCTGCGGCGGTCCTGTGGGAGACCGGCCGCAGCCGACGAGTTAAATGGCAGGGAGCGCTTATTTGTCGCGCTTCGATCCCCAGCTTTCGATATTTTTCAAGCCTTTCACGCTGTCCTTATAGAAGACCGGGTCGAATCCGCGCCGCGTCTGGTTCTGGTAGTTGCGGAGGACTTTCACCGCGACGTGACCGAGAAGCAGAAGCGCCACAAGGTTTACAACGGCCATCGTACCCATGAACAGATCCGCCATACCCCAGATCAGTTCGAGGTTTGCTGTAGAACCGACGAGAATCATCAGGATGAACGCGATGCGGAATGCCAGCAGATACACCGGCTTCTCCGAAATGAACTCGATGTTCACTTCGCCGTAGTAGTAGTTTCCGAGAAGAGAACTGAAGGCGAAGAAGAACACAGCGACCGCAACGAACGGTCCGGCCCAGTCACCCATGTGGGAGTTGAGCGCCGTCTGCGTCAGCTGAATCCCTTCCATATCCCCGATCGTATAGGCGTCGGAGAGAAGAATAATGAATGCCGTCGCGCTGCAGATAATTAATGTATCGACAAGCACACCGAGAGACTGCACGAGCCCCTGCTTGACCGGGTGCGTCACATATACCGTTGCCGCAGCGTTTGGCGCACTACCCATACCGGCCTCGTTCGAGAACAGACCGCGCTGCACGCCGTTCATAATCGCGGCACCAATACCGCCGCCGATAACTTCATTCAGCCCGAACGCACTGCTGAAGATCAGACCGAACACGCCCGGCACCTGTTCGAAATTCATCACCATAATCACAATGGCTACGAGTACATACGTTACGGCAAAAATCGGCACGATAACTTCCGCCACCACGGCAATCCGGCGCACCCCGCCGAAAATGATGAAGCCCATGATCGCAGCGACAGCGATACCGATAATGAGCGGATCGACGTTAAAGGATTGGTTGAATGCTCCTGAAATCGTGTTCGTCTGCACGCCATTAAAAATCAGGCCGAAGCAGAGTACCATGAGAATGGCGAACAAAATCCCCATCCCGCGGGAGTTCAGCCCTTTCTGCATGTAGTAGGCCGGACCACCGTGAAAACCGTCCTTATCCTTCACTTTGTACACCTGCGCGAGCGTACTCTCGATAAATCCGGTTGCCGCACCGATCAGTGCCACAATCCACATCCAGAAAATAGCACCCGGGCCGCCGACAGAAATCGCAATCGCGACGCCGGCCAGGTTCCCCGTTCCGACACGCGCAGCCGTACTGATCGCAAATGCCTGAAACGGCGTCGTTCCTTTCTTTTCCTTAAACGCAGTCCGGTCTGTTCCCTTGAACAGTTCCCGGATCATGGATGGAAGCAGGCGGAACTGGACGAAGTTCGTCTGCAGCGTAAAGAACAGACCTAATAACAGCAGGAAGCCAATAAGTATATACGTCCAGATAAAATCACTGAGACTGCCGACGAGCGCTCCGAGCCAGGAGTCCATCGAGAACCAACCTTCCATTTTAACCCCTCCTTCACAAAATGAATTCAACTAATTTTTCCCTGTTCTATCCTATCACAAACGATTTATTTCTGCCTCCCGGGTTCCGGGCAGCCTCTCCGTTATTGAAGCAGGCTGAGAAGAATCGTGATCGTGAAGACGCTGAGCAGCGTCGAGACGAGCGTCACGCTGGAAATGTAGCGCGGCTGGTTATCGAACTGCACCGCGTACATGACGATCGTTGCCGCAGATGGCATCGCCGCCGAGACGATCAGCACGTTGGCAAGCAGTGGATCCATCGGCATCAGTGCCGTGAGTCCCCAGGCGATGAGCGGGGAGACGAGAAGCCGCACGACAACACCGTAGGTTACGGAGGGCCACTGGAAATGCCCGATCGACATATTGGCCAGCTGCATCCCGAGAATAAGCATGACGAGCGGAATGGCCGCATCCGCGACAATATCGATCGTACCGAGCAGATTTTCCGGCATGGAAAGCGGCGTAAACTCAAGAAAAAGGGCGAGAAAAAGGGCATACGTCACCGGCATCGCAAACACGCTTTTTACGGCATACCGGGCGCCTGCATACCCTTTGGCCGCATAGTAGACCCCGAATACATTCATAATAATCGCCTGAATGACCATAAACGTCACCGCATACGCAAAGCCCTGCTCGCCATAGGCGAACAGAATAATCGGCGCGCCGTAATTGCCGGAGTTCATAAACGCAGTCGATAAAATCCACCCGCTTTCTTTGGATTCGTCTGCTTTTACCAGGCGCGCCGCCAGCTTGTTAAACATAATGAGCGCTGCCAGCAGGCCGGCCGCAAATAAAAGCATCCACGTATACTGCGCGTTGAAATCGGCGCCGTAAAACGTGTCGAACACAAGCGCCGGCGTTGCTGCATACAGGGCAACAACCGAAACCGGCCGGATATCAACTTTTTTCCATTTCTGAATAGCATATCCGGCACCGAACACGAGCAGCACCGGCAGAACAACTTCGATAAAGATGGACATGGAATTCCTCCAGCATTTGTAAAGCATTGGAATGGACCGTTGGTTTCTCTATGTAGAGCTTCGGTGGAGATATATTTTCTCGTATGAAAGGCAGGAAGCTCTTTTGAGACATTGGAATGTCACAGCTTCCATCATACTACAATTCAGCAGGCGGAATCACGCCCGGGTTTTATCTTCTAAAATAGGCTGTATTCAGTAAAGACGTCCGTGGAGACCGACTTTCTTTTTCAGGAATAGAACGGTATAATAGCCGGAAAAAGGAGGGGATCATCGTGGCAGACCGTACATGGCCCGGACTTCTCCTCGTTCTGACCGGAACGATCTGCTGGGGCGTCGGCGGTACCGTGTCGCAGTACCTTTTCCAGGAGGCGGACGTCCCGGTTACCTGGCTCGTATCGGTCCGTCTTCTTCTCTCAGGCGCCGGACTTCTATTTCTTGCCTGGATGTTCCGCGGAAGGGCGGCCGTCGTCCGCGTCGTCCGTGACCGGAGAGCACTCGGCTCCCTCATTCTGTTCGGCATCTTCGGCATGCTCGGCGTGCAGTATACATACATGGCATCGATCAGTGAAGGAAATGCAGCAGTGGCGACCCTGCTGCAGTATTCCGCCCCGGTATTTATTATTGCCTGGGTCCTGCTCCGGCAGCCGGCAGAGGTGACGAAAAGGGAGGGTACCGCAGTCATGATGGCACTCAGCGGAACCTTTCTGCTGCTGACAAACGGCTCGGTGTCGGCGCTTTCTGTACCGGTGCCCGCCGTCCTCTGGGGTCTTCTCTCCGGTGCCGCCCTCGCGTTTTACACACTGTACGCCGGACCGCTTCTCCGGGAGTGGGGCTCGATGACCGTTATCGGCTGGGCGATGCTGATCGGCGGCGCGGCAGTGGCGTTCCTTCACCCGCCGTGGCAGATCGATACCTCCGCCTGGACGCTGACGGTACTGGCGTATTTTCTCTTCGTCGTCTTTTTCGGGACGATGCTCGCTTTCTGGTTCTATCTGGAGAGTCTGCGGTTTTTAAAGCCGCAGGTCACCAGTGTTCTCGGCAGCATGGAGCCGCTCTCTGCTGTCGTGACATCGATCGTCTGGCTGCAGATCGCGTTCGGCGGCTGGCAGATGCTCGGCGGCGCTCTCATCTTAGGCATGACCTTTTACTTAACATTAGGGAAACCGCCCGAAAAAGCCGGGCAGGAGGAGGAAACCGCATGAGAGAACATCCAGTCATCAACCTGCAGGACGTCACTGTCCAGCGGGACGGAAAAGCACTCATCAAAGACATCAACTGGCAGGTGAACCCCGGCGAGCACTGGGGCGTCCTCGGCCTGAACGGCTCCGGGAAAACGACGCTGTTAAAAGTGGTCGCCGGCATGATGTGGCCGAGAGCCGGCAGCGGACCAGTCGACATCCTTGGAAACCGGTATGGAAAAACGTACATGCCGGACGTGAAAAAGAAAATCGGCTGGGTAAGCCAGGCCGTAGATCAGCAGTACCAGGCGCATTCGCAGACGAGCGGACTGGATATCGTACTGAGCGGGAGGCACGCTTCCGTTGGTCTGTACGAGCCCATCACAGAAGAAGATATCAAACGCGCACAGGCGCTTCTGGAACGGTTCCGTATCGCCCATCTGGAAGACGCGCCGCTTTCCCAGTATTCGCAGGGAGAAAGGAAAAAAGCGCTTCTGGCGCGGGCATGGATGGCAGAGCCGGAGCTTCTCATTCTGGATGAACCGTGCTCCGGGCTGGACGTTTACTCACGTGAGGAGCTTCTCGATACGCTGGAGGAGTCAACCCGAGAGAGCGGAGGACCGACACTTTTATACGTGACGCACCATCTGGAGGAGGTCATTCCAAGCATCACGAGCGCGCTTCTCATGAAAGAGGGACGGATCGCCGCCTCCGGAAAAAAAGAAGAAGTGCTGACAGAAGAAAAGCTGAGCAGTGCCTTCAAGCTTCCGCTCCGCATTCAGTGGGAGAGCGGCAGACCGTGGGCACGGGTACAGAAAGCAGGGAAGCACTCATACTGAACGCATGAAAGAAGCTTCCGGCGGACGACCGGAAGCTTCTTTCATTTTGGCAGCATGCGTTTGAATTCCCGCGCATGGTACCGGCATTAACGGATGTTTTTTGCGACGTATTTCGTTTCGAGGTATTCTTCGATGCCTTCCACGCCGCCTTCCCGGCCGTAGCCGGATTCTTTCAGACCGCCGAACGGTGCCTGAGCGGCGGATGGTACGCCGTCATTCCAGCCGACAACGCCGAACTCCAGTGCTTCCGTGACGCGCACGCCGCGGGCATGGTCGGTCGTAAATACATAGGAGGCAAGGCCGTACGGTGTATCGTTGGCCAGCTCGACAGCTTCTTCTTCCGTTTCAAACGACTGAATCGGAGCTACCGGACCGAATGTCTCCTCTTTCATAATAATCATGTCCGGGGAGGCGTCTTTCAGCACGGTAGGCTGGAAGAAGTACGCACCGTTGTCCGTCGTTCCTTTTCCGCCGGCCGTCAGAACGGCGCCTTTTTTCACGGCATCTTCAACGTGATGCTCGATTTTTTCATATCCGTCCTGGTCGATGACAGCACCGATATCATTGTCCCGGTTCATGCCGTCGCCGGTTTTCATTTTCTCCACTTCCCGGCTGAAACGCTCGACAAATTCAGCGTAAATGCCGCTCTGTACATAAAAACGGTTGGCCGCAATGCAGGACTGTCCGCCGTTTCGGAATTTCGCACGGAGCGCCTCTTCGACAGCCGTATCCAGATCCGCATCGTTAAACACGAGAAGCGGACCGTGCCCGCCGAGCTCGAGGGACAGCTTTTTCACTTGATGGGCACTCTGTTCAATCAGCATTTTGCCGACTTCGGTCGAACCGGTAAAGGACAGCTTCCGCACTCTGGAGTCATTCATGAAAACGCCGGTAATATCTGATGCGCTGCCGGTTACGAGATTGACGACTCCTTTTGGAATACCGGCACGTTCGCACAGCTCGATGATTTTCATTGCCGTAAACGGCGTGGCTGTCGCCGGTTTAATAATAAACGTACATCCGGCAGCGAGTGCCGGAGCGAGTTTTCTCGTAATCATTGCTGCCGGGAAGTTCCATGGCGTGATCGCTGCCGTTACACCGACCGGCTGCTTGATCACATCGATCCGGTGATCTGCGTGTTTCCCGGGAATACTCCGTCCGTATACGCGTTTCGCTTCATCGGCAAACCAGTCGAGAAACGACGCAGCGTAAACGACCTCCTGCTCCGAATCTTTGATCGTTTTTCCGTTTTCTCTCGTCATCAGCTCCGCAATTTCTTCTTTCTCTTCATGCATGAGGCGGAATACTTCCCGGAGATATCCTGCGCGCTCCGCCGCGGTCGTTTTCTTCCAGGACTTCAAGGCTTCATGTGCCGCATCCACCGCCTGCTTCGTCTCTTTCTCACCGGCTTTTGGAACCGATCCGATCACCTCGCCGTTTCCGGGATTCGTGACATCGATCTGCTCCAGGTTTGAGCCGGTCCACTGTCCGTAAATGTACAGCTCCTGCTTCATGTATACCTTCCTCCTTCTATTACTGTTCCTGCTATCTTATGTTCCCTTTCTCAAAATGGCTTCAAACCTTTCGTCAGAAACAAGAAGTTTTCTAGGTCCATAGAATCAATGAAGACGTTTTCTGATTAGACTGGAATGCATCGGGTATAGGAGGAGCAGTGCTGATGCACAATCTTTTTAAAAGGGAAGTGTAATGAATGAAGAAGTTTATGACGATTTCTACAGCCGTACTTGCAGGCGCAGCAGTGACAGGTACGAGCGTAATGGCAGATTCCCACGACAGCGAGAGCAGCGGCACAGCAATGTTTACAGCGGATTTAAGCCCGGATCAGGAAACAGCGGATGTGGAAAGCGACGCTTCCGGCATGGCCGAGTTTGAATTAAATGAAGACCAGACAGAAGTAACATATACAGTAGAAGCAGAAAGCCTCACTGGTGTGACGATGGCACATATTCACAGCGGTGCAGAAGGTGAAGACGGACCGGTCGAAGTCGGCCTGTTTGATACAGATGAAGCGGAAGATATTGACGGCGAACTTGCCTCCGGTACATTCGGTGAAGATGATCTTGCCGGTGATATGGACTGGGATGGCCTGCTCGAAGCCATGACCAATGAGGGTCTGTACGTCAATGTGCATACGGAAGAATATCCGGATGGTGAAATCCGCGGCCAGATCATGGCGCATGATATGGAAGAGGGCATGGATAACGGCATGAACAACCATGATGATGCGGATAACAATCACGACGACGCGGATAACAACCATGATGACAACAATGCGATGAATGACCACGACGACTCGGACAACGGCTATGCGGACAACGGAAATGACTGGGATGAAGAAGGTAACGAAATGGCCCAGACATCGACGAACGGTCCGTTGTTTACGATGATCGGTCTGCTCGCGGCTACAGCCGGCGGAGCGATGATGTTCTTCCGCCGTCGTCCACAGCAGCAGTAATATAGTAGAAACTCGAAATACAGCGCAGCAAAGGCAGCCGGAGTAATCAATCCGGCTGCCTTTTTGTTACCCGCTGAGATTTCCGGCGTTTGACGCGTCGGTGAACGATCCGGCCACAGCCGTTCTCCTCGCTTCTCCAGGGTATTCCGTATGTACGGAGAGCTCTGAAACCATTGACGGTTTTTAGCAGAGGGGCGGCGGCGCTGCCGGCGGATGGCGGAGTGGGAATGCGCCGGTACGAAGTGGGAAAATGAGGCAGCGAAGCTGGAATATTACGGGTCGAAGCTGGACAATTCAGGCGGAGTGGGAACCGACCACTCCGTTGTGGGACTGGAAGAGACAGCTGCGGGAACGTCAGTGGCAGTTGTGAGACAAAACTGCTCTGTAGTGGGACTGCACAGCAGATTCGTTTCCGCACTCCGGCTTCTGCCTGCCTTTTTACGAGAGAGAAGCATCACAGCGGGCCGATCCAGAATGCTTCCGCACTTCCGCTCAAAACGGGAGAAAACTAAACCACATTCCCTTCCATATGCACGCTCAAACGATATGCATAAAAGAAAAATGTAAGCGGTGTCATCAATGCGTACAGGAAAATGCATAAAAGATGAGTAAACACCAAAAGGGTTATTTTTAGACGCGGCCGCTTTCTTCGTTTATAATTTTAAATATGAAGAAACCCGGCATAAAGCTTCTTCATTTGTAACTTGGTGAGAAAATCTGCGAAAAGTTGAAAAGGAGAAAATTGCTGTTATATCGGCATTTGAAAACGCTTGTAGTCAGAAAATAAAAATAAAGTGTTAATTAATGGCTTTGTATTTTGGCAAAAAGATGATATTATTCAATGATATGAAGGGAGAATTCATCTATTTCTGAATTTTCCGCTGCGCGCCCGTATGTAAATGTTCAGTCATGATGTTTAAATATAGGTGCATAAAAATGTGAACGAATGGTTAAATATTGACTCTCCGCAGAGCCGGGTATTTTTTCATTCGTTCATATTTTGGATTAATTAAGGAGGGACGCTATCATGATGAAACACGGATATCCAACTGCCCAGGGTCTCTATGACCCGACACAAGAGCACGAGGCATGCGGAATCGGTATGATTGCTAATATTAATGGAACGAAGTCTCATGATATTGTACAAAACGCGATCACGATTCTATGTAACCTCGAGCACCGGGGCGGCCAATCGGCAGACGTCAGCTCCGGCGATGGTGCCGGAATTCTGACACAGATCCCGCACCGCTTCTTCGAAAAACAGTTCCATAAAGAGGACATTGTCATCCCGGAAGAAGGCAAGTATGGAATCGGGATGGTGTTCTTCCCACAGGATCAGAAAGAACGAAAAGAGTCGCGGAAGATTTTCGAGCGCATCATTGAAGAGGAAAATCACCGCATCATCGGCTGGCGCACTGTTCCGGTCAACGATTCCTTTGTCGGAAACGAAGCGAAGAAAACCGAGCCGTTTATCCGGCAGGTACTTATCGCACCGGAAAATGAGATGGAAGACCAGGATGAGCTTGAGCGCCGTCTGTACGTCATCCGCAAGCGCACCGAAATTGAAGTAGCGAAAACGACGTCGGCACAGGATTTTTATATCTGCAGCCTGTCGACACGCACGATCATTTATAAAGGAATGCTCATTCCGGAACAGCTGGATTCTTTCTATATTGACCTGAACCACCCGGACTTTAAATCAGCAGTGGCATTTGTCCACTCCCGGTTCAGTACAAACACGTTCCCTAGCTGGAAGCGTGCGCACCCGAACCGGTATACGATCCATAACGGTGAATTTAATACGATCCGCGGTAACTTAAACTGGATGAAAGCAAGGGAGAAGCTCTGCCAGTCCGAATACTTCAGCGATGAAGATCTGGAAAAGCTTCTACCGGTCATCGACAAAAACGGCAGTGACTCTTCCATGTTTGACAACGCGTTTGAATTCCTTCACCTCTCCGGACGTTCCCTCGCACACTCTGCGATGATGATGATTCCAGAACCATGGGCTAATGATGACTCCATTAAACCGGAAAAGCGGGATTTCTATGAGTACCACAGTACGCTGATGGAACCATGGGACGGCCCTGCTGCAATCGGCTTTACGGATGGACGCCATGTCGGTGCGATCCTGGACCGCAACGGTCTGCGCCCGGCCCGCTACTACGTAACGAAAAGCGGCATGATTGTACTTGGTTCGGAAGTTGGGGCGCTGGACATTTTCGCAGATGATATCGAATATAAAGACCGCCTGAACCCGGGTAAAATGCTGCTCGTCGACCTGGAAGAAGGAAAGATCATTCCAGACGAAGAGCTGAAGATGAGCATTGCGAAAGAGCATCCGTACCGGGAGTGGATCGATGAGCACATGATCCATCTTGATGAAGTACCGAAGGCGGAAGCAGCACATGATGATCAGAAAGATCTCGTCGACAAGCAGCTCGCGTTCGGCTACACCGCAGAAGAAATGAACAAAATTTTAAAGCCGCTCGTCGCGGATAAAAAAGATCCTGTCGGCTCGATGGGCTATGACTCGCCGCTTGCGGTGCTTTCAAAGAAGCCTCAGCTTCTCTATAACTATTTCAAACAGCTTTTCGCCCAGGTGACGAACCCGCCTATTGATGCGATCCGTGAGGAAATTATCACGCAGATAAGTACGACGATCGGTGCAGAAGGAAGTGTCGTCAATCCGAAGCCGGACAGCTGTAAGCATATCCGTCTCGACAAGCCGGTACTCAGCAACGAACAGCTCGAATCGCTGAGAAACCAGAACCTGGACGGATTTAAAGCAGAAACACTTCCGATCCTTTTCCCGGCAGGTGAAGGAAACGAAGCCATGGCTGCTGCGCTGGAACAGCTGTTTAAGGATGCGGAGAAAGCGATGGACAACGGAGCGGTCCTCCTGATTCTGTCAGACCGCGGCATGGATAAAGATCATGCAGCGATTCCGGCCCTTCTTGCCGTCTCTGCCCTCCACCATCACCTGGTCCGTGAAGGCCGCCGCACGAAAGTGAGTCTGCTTCTGGAAACCGGCGAAGCCCGTGAAGTGCATCACCATGCTTTACTGCTCGGCTACGGTGCGGAAGCGATCAACCCGTACCTCGCGTACGCGTCGCTTGAAGACCTCCGCAGCCGCGGGGAAATCGACCCGTCGTACTCGATGGAGGAGATCGTCCAGCAGTATATCGATTCTGTCACAGACGGCGTCGTAAAGGTCATGTCCAAAATGGGTATCTCCACGATTCAGAGTTACCGCGGAGCGCAGATTTTTGAAGCCGTCGGTATTTCCCAGGAAGTCATCGACCGTCACTTTACCCGGACGTCGTCGAAGCTCGACGGCATCGGCATCGACACGATGGCAGAGGAAGTACTGCGCCGTCATGCACCGGCCTATGAAGAAGAACGCGGGAAGCAGAAAAAGCTCGAAGCGGGCGATGAGTTCCAGTACCGCCAGAACGGCGAGGACCATCAGTACAATCCGAAGACGATCCACATGCTGCAGCACTCGACCCGTTCCGGTGACTACGAGGCGTTTAAAGAGTATTCCCGCCTCATTACCGACGAGAAAAACAACCTGCAGTCGCTGCGCGGCATGATTAAGTTCAAAAAGCGCGAGCCGGTGCCGATCGAAGAAGTTGAATCCGTCGAAGCGATCTGCAAACGATTCAAGACGGGTGCGATGTCTCTCGGTGCCATCAGTGCAGAAGCACACGAAGCACTGGCCATTGCCATGAACCGGATCGGCGGAAGCTCGAACAGCGGCGAAGGCGGCGAGTATCCGGAGCGTTTCACCCCGGATGAAAACGGCGATTCCCGCCGGAGCTCGATCAAGCAGGTAGCCTCCGGACGCTTCGGCGTCAAGAGTCACTACCTCGTCAACGCCGATGAAATTCAAATTAAAGTCGCCCAGGGTGCGAAACCGGGTGAAGGCGGACACCTTCCGGGCAAGAAAGTATATCCATGGATCGCGGAAGTCCGCGGTTCCATTCCAGGAGTGGAACTGATCTCTCCACCGCCGCACCACGATATTTATTCGATCGAGGATCTGGCAGAGCTGATCCACAACCTGAAAAACGCGAATCCGCGTGCACGTATTTCTGTCAAACTCGTTTCTTCCGGCGGTGTCGGCACGATCGCAGCCGGCGTTGCCAAAGGGCGTGCTGACCTTGTCCTGATCAGCGGATACGACGGCGGTACCGGTGCTGCTCCAAGAACGAGCTTAAAGCACGCAGGGCTTCCGTGGGAGATCGGACTTGCGGAAACGCATCAGACGCTTCTACTGAACGGTCTGCGTGACCGGATCGTCGTGGAAACAGACGGTAAAATGATGACCGGACGCGACGTCGTTGTCGCAACGCTTCTCGGTGCCGAAGAGTATGGTTTCTCCACTGCACCGCTCGTTGTTCTCGGCTGTATCATGATGCGTGTCTGTCATCTGGATACATGTCCTGTCGGTGTCGCAACGCAGAATCCGGAACTCCGCAAAAAGTTCATCGGTACGGCGGAATCCGTCGAAAACTTCATGCGCTTCGTGGCGCAGGAGACGCGTGAACTGATGGCAGAGCTCGGTTTCCGCACGGTCAACGAGATGGTCGGACGGACCGATGTGCTGGAAGCAAACAAAGAGATCGATCACTGGAAAGGAAAGCATCTGGACATGGAACAGCTTCTGTTCCAGCCGGAAGTACCGAACGGCCAGACGGTCTACGCGAGCCGCAAGCAGGACCATGCGCTTGAGAAGTCACTGGACCATCAGGAGCTGCTTCCTTTCTGTGAAGATGCTCTGGAAAACGGCACACCGGTCAAAGGGACATCGTCAATCCGCAACATCCACCGTGTTGTCGGAACGATTCTCGGAAGTGAAGTGACGCGCCGCTACGGTCTGGAAGGACTGCCGGAAGATACGATCCGCCTTACCTTCAAAGGATCCGCCGGTCAGAGCTTCGGTGCCTTCGTTCCGCACGGCATGACGCTGAAGCTGGTCGGAGATGCAAATGACTTTATCGGTAAAGGACTGTCAGGCGGTAAAATCATCGCCCGTCCATCCCGGAAATCGTCGTTTAAGTGGGAGGAAAATATCATCGTCGGTAACGTCGCTTTCTACGGCGCTACAGGCGGGGAAGCCTACATCAGCGGTCTCGCAGGCGAGCGGTTCTGTGTGCGTAACAGTGGGGTCAACGTTGTCGTGGAAGGTGTCGGTGACCATGCCTGTGAATACATGACAGGCGGAAACGTCGTCGTCCTCGGAGAAACCGGACGCAACTTTGCTGCCGGTATGTCCGGAGGAACGGCCTACGTATTCGATGAAGACAACACCTTCTCCTCCAAATGCAACAAAGAGCTCGTCCACCTGATGAAGCTCGACGACCAGGAGGAAGTGGAAAAAGTGAAGGGCATGATTGAAAAGCACGTCGAGAACACCCTGAGCCGCAAAGGCCAGCGCATTCTCAACGACTGGGACCGCTACGCCGGCCAGTTCGTTAAAATCATCCCGGCAAGCTACCTCGAAATGCAGGAGCGCATCCAGTACCATCTCGACAAAGGACTGAGCCGCTTCGACGCCGAAATGGCCGCATTCGAAGACGGCAAAAAACCAAAAATCGCCGCGAAATAAGAAAAGCGGAGCCGGGCGTCTCACGAGCGACAAGTCCTGGAGGGCCCTGAAGGAAAGCAGGTCTTTGCTTTCCTTTCAGGGACCGAAGGAACCTCGAGCGAGAGCCCGGCGGAGCTGGACAATAAGAAAAGCGGAACCGGGCGTCCCACGAGCGACAAGTCCTGGAGAGCCCTGAAGGAAAGCAGGTCTTTGCTTTCCTTTCAGGGATCGAAGGAACCTCGAGCGAGAGCCCGGACGGAGGAAAGCAGAACCAGGCTTTCCTCCGCGATCCGCCTTTGCATTAGGAATAAAGCGAAATCAGGAAGCCCACAAGACGCAGCGGAACGAACGCTGCCTGAAACAAGGAGGGTACAACGATGGGAAAAGCTACAGGTTTTATGGAATATACTCGTCAGACGATACCCGAGCGTGACCCTCAGGAACGGACAAAAGACTGGGATCAGTATGCGCTGCCAATGTCTGATGAAGAAGCAAGAAAGCAGGGTGCCCGCTGCATGGACTGCGGTGTGCCTACCTGTCATACGGGGATGGAGTTAAACGGTGTGACGACTGGCTGCCCGGTGTACCACTACATTCCGGACTGGAATGATATGGTCTACCGCGGCCAGTGGAAAGAAGCACTGGATAAGGAGCATGAGCAGAACAACTTCCCGGAATTCACCGGATTCGCCTGCCCGGCACCGTGTGAAGGCGCCTGTGTACTCGGAATCAACGAGCCGCCGGTGGCGATTCGTTCTGTGGAAAAATCGATTATCGAAAAAGGATTTGCGGAAGGCTGGATGGAGCCAAAGCCGCCGAAGCAGCGCACCGGCAAGCGCGTTGCTGTCGTCGGTTCCGGACCTGCAGGGCTTGCAGCTGCAGACCAGCTGAACAAAGCCGGACATAACGTAACCGTATTTGAGCGCGACGACCGTCTCGGCGGCCTGCTTACGTACGGTATTCCGGAAATGAAGCTGCCGTTCTCCATCGTTATGCGCCGCGTAAACCTGCTTGAGCAGGAAGGCATTGATTTTGTCACAAACACCGAAGTGGGCAAGGACGTATCTGTGGAACAGCTGAAATCGGATTTCGACTCGACGATTCTCTGCGGCGGGGCAACAGTCCACCGCGATGTGCCGGCTGAAAACACAGCGTTAAAAGGCATCCACTATGCGATGGACTTCCTCCACGCCAACACGAAGAGCCTTCTCGATTCCGATCTGGAAGACGGAAACTACATTTCCGCCAAAGACAAGAATGTTCTCGTGATCGGCGGGGGAGATACAGGAACGGACTGCCTGGCAACATCGGTGCGTCACAACTGTAAGAGCCTCGTTCAGTTCGATATTTATGACAAAAAAGGCGATGTCCGTGACATGATGGCCAATCCATGGCCGCAGTATCCGGTCATTCACCGTGTGGAATACGGCCAGAAGGAAGCCGAGTCTGTCTTTGGAGACGACCCGCGCGCCTACGCCGTCATGACGAAAAAATTCGTCGGCGACGAGCATGGCCATGTCAAAGAAGCGCATACCGTTAACGTATCGCTCCGCTACGATGAAGAAGGCAACAAAATCCGCGAAGAAATTCCGGGTACAGAAAAAGTATGGCCGGTCGATCTCGTTCTCGTAGCCATCGGGTTCAAAGGCCCGGATCAGGGACTGATTGAACAGCTGGACGTAGAAACGCGTCCAAACTCCACCGTCCGCTCCGAGTACGGCAAATTCACCACCAGCGTCGAAGGTGTCTTCGCTGCCGGCGATATGCGCCGCGGCCAGAGCCTCATCGTCTGGGCGATCAACGAAGGACGAGGAGCCGCACGCGAATGCGACCGCTTCCTCATGGGTCACACCCAGCTTCCATAGGTCAGCCATAGGAAAACGACGTTTCATCCAGCCGGAAGGGCCCGCCCCTCCGGCTGGATTTTTTCCTGTGCTGCCTGTCTCTTGTCATCGATTGACCCGGTACACATGTACTGAAAACAGGTTTAATCATAATGGCTGAGGGAAAAAGCAGAAGAGAAATCATTCCATTTTTTTAGAGGGAGGTTATTGTATGGCTGGAGAAGGCGGCGGAGCAGGATCCGTATTTATTAAATATGCGTTTATTACGATTATCGTCATTATTATTTTGTTTTTCATCGTTAATTTTCTACTGCCGATGCTCGGCGGAGGAGGCGGAGGCGGTGACAACGGCCTCAACGTCAATGTGGAACTGGATGACACCGGCGGCGATTAGCCGATTCCGGAAAAGAAAAGCAGCACTTCCCAGATGGGAGGTGCTGCTTTTTTCGCCGTCCGGGGCACTCCGGAAGCGAGCTGATTGAAAGCAGATGGGCCGCTGCGGATTTCAGCGGCAGGTTTCCGGGAGATTCAGGACAGACCGCCACTGCCTCTCTTTTCAAACCAGAATTTCCCTGTTCCGCCGGGAGCATATGTTGGTCCGCTTTACTCGAAAAGTGGTCCGCCCGTGGCTCAATCTGGTCCAATTCAAGCCGCCTGATCGGATAAAGAAGAATTGTGTTCCGCTCCCCGCTCGTTCTGTTCCGATATTCTTCACTCCTGGTCCGCCCGGCATCACTCCTGGTCCGCCCGGCATCATTTCTGGTCCGCATTTCCGCTGAAATGAAGATAACAAAGAAAAAGACGGGGGACCAGCCCCCGCCTTCCTCCTCCTATGCTGTTCCGGTCACCCTGCATCGTGAAGGTAGGTGCCGGCTTTATCTGCGTGCACATACAAGTGCTGTGTGCGGCGCAGGAAGCGCTTTTCGCGTTTGATGTACCCTTCATTCATAAGCTCTTTCAACGTGGCGCTCGTCGTCTCTCTCGTCGAGCCGATCATCTGAGCCAGGTCCTGGTGCGTTACTTCGAGGTCCACAGACTGCCACTCCTGAAAGCGGCGGCCCTTTTTCTCACTTAGATGAAGAAGGAGGTACAGAAGACGGTACTTCACGCTCCGCAGTGCAATCATTTCCCCGAGACGGATAAGTGCCTGCAGCCGTTCAGAAAGCACCTGCATCACCGCCATCGAGACATCGGGATGATCTATTAAAAACTGCTGAAAATCGTCCTCTTCGATAATGCAGACGGTCGATTCCTGCATCGCCTCGACGGTCGTTCCGCTGTCGGTCAGCTCCAGCTGGGCGGTACGGCCGAAAATACTGCCGTCCGTTAAAATATCGTACGTGAATTCACGGCCGTTTTCCTGGGCCCGGAAAAGCCGAACCTGACCGCTTTTTAATAAATACAGTCGGCTGCCGCCGGAAGCGGGAGCGATGGATTCGCCGGGAGCAAAGGTTTTCATCGTGCTGATCGCATCCACCTGCTTGAGCTGGGAGACAGGAAGGTCCTCCAGAATGTTGATTCCGGAGAGAAGCTGCATTTTATCCATAGAGCGTATCCTCCAGTGCGTAAGGGAGATTACAGGCTGTGTGTTGATGTATCACGTTTTTGCAGGATTTGTAGTACACTGGAATTAATAGGGCTCGTCCCAAGGTTTTAAATCCGAAAGAATGTCAGCGAGCTTTCTGCTCTGCTGGCGGCTTTCTTTGCGCACGGCAATCCGTGCCGGGGCGGAGTCATACAGATACTTTTCTTCATCGGACTCCGGCTCCACCGGCGGGACCGGCGCTTTTTTCCCTTCGTCGTCAAGGGCGACAAACGTCAGGAAACTCGTTGCTGCCAGGCGGCGTTCGCCCGTAAGCAGATCTTCGGCGATGACTTTCACAAACACTTCCATCGAACTTCTGCCGGTGGAGGAGACGTGGGATTCGAGACAGACCGAATCCGTCTGCCGGATCGGGTGGAGAAAGTCGACAGAATCTGTCGATGCCGTCACGCATTCCGTGCGGCAGTGTCTCGCAGCGGAAATCGACGCGACATCATCAATGTCCCGCATCAGTTTGCCGCCGAAAAGGGTATCGTGGTTATTCGTATCCTGGGGGAAAACGCGGCCGGTTTTAATGACCTTCGATTCCCTGCATTTTTTTGCTTCCATAAAAAAGTTCCTCCTTCAGGCATCGTTCTGCTATTTAAGTATATCAGCTTTTTCCTGCAGGCGGGGGCAGAGAGAAAAACCGAGGTGAGATGCGTTGGAAAAACGGGTAATAGGAGCAGTGGATAACGAAACGCGGTGCCGTCATTACAATGGCCCGCTCGACCGGATTGCGCTGAAATGCAGCTGCTGTGATACGTACTACAGCTGTGCTGCCTGCCATGAAGAGCACACCGGACGCGCCTTTCAGCCGATCCCGGAAACAGAAATGCACGTGCCCGCGGTTCTGTGCGGCAGCTGCCAAAACGAAATGACCCCCGCTTCCTACATAAGCTGCGGAGATCAGTGTCCACACTGCCGTGCCCCGTTCAACCCGGGCTGCAAAAACCATTATGCAATGTATTTTTCATGGAAATCAGGAGGAGTCAAATGAAGAGATGGAGTCTGCTCCCGGCGGTGCTGCTGCTTGGAGCGTGCGGAAATAGTGAGAGTGGGACGAGTGCGGAAGCGCTGGAGGAGCTGAGCTGGGAGGAAATCACGGCGGAGGCGGAAGGAAGCGAGGTCCGGATGTACATGTGGGGCGGCGATGAAGGCGTCAACGCGTACATGGACGATGTGATCGCTCCGGCGGTGGAAGAGGAGTACGGCATCGATTTTGAGCGGATCCCGATGGATGCACCGGAATTTCTGTCGCGCCTCATGACCGAGCGTGAAGCCGGCAGCACAGACGGATCGGCCGATATTCTCTGGATCAACGGGGAGAATTTCCGCAATGCGAAGGAAAACGACCTTCTGTACGGATCGTTTGCGGATATGCTGCCGAACATGGAGGAGCATGTGGCGGACGCGCCGTTTGTGGAGAATGATATGGGTATCGACGTCGACGGGATGGAAGTGCCGTGGGGGAACGTGCAGTATGCGTTCCAGTTCCGCGGGGAGGACAATCCTCCGGAGACGATGGAGGAGCTGCTTGCCTGGGCAGAGGAGAATCCGGGCGCGTTTACGTACCCGGACGTGCAGAATGATACCGGGAACGGCTTCGTGCGGCACGTGATTCATTACGTTGCCGGTGATCCGGAGACGGTGTCCGAGTTTGATGAAGCGTGGATCGAGGAAAACGGCGGTGACGTATGGGACGTGCTCCGCACGCTTGCTCCGTCGCTGTGGAGAGAAGGGGAGACGTACCCGAACTCGCTCGAGCAGCAGGACCAGATGTTTGCGGACGGGGAAGTGCAGGCGACGCTCGGATTCAATGAGTACCGTGCGCAGAGCCTGATCGATCAGGGCGTTTTCCCGGAGGAGACGGAAACGGTCGGTCTGTCGTCCGGCTCGATCAGCAGCACGCATTATGTAAGCATGCCGTTTAACACGGGAAATCCGGAGGCGGCGCTCGTCGTCATCAATCATCTGCTGTCGCCGGAGGCGCAGATTGAAAAGCTGAATCCGGAGCGCTGGGGCGAAGGGCATATTCTGGATCCGGAAACGCTCAGTGAGGAGCAGCGGGAGCAGGTGGAAGCCTATGTCGGAGAGGAGATTGTGCCGGCGGAGGATGCGCTTCCCGAGCTTGATGCCCGCTATGTAGACTGGATTCAGGAGAACTGGGAGGAAGAAGTTGTCCAGCCGTAGTGCGTGGCTTCTCCTCGCCCCGCTTCTTCTCTTCATGATGCTGTTTGTCGGGCAGGGGATGTTTAGAGCGGTGCAGGAGAGTCTTGCGTTCGGCGGGGCCGAGGGGATGCTCGTTCATTATGAAACGCTGTTTGCATCGCGTTCCTTCTGGGCGGCTGCCGGCGTCAGTGTATACGTGGCGCTTGTTTCTTCGATCGTGTCGCTCGTCATCGGTCTCGTCATTACACGCACGTTCGTCCGGGTGTTTGCTGTTGATACGTGGAAACTTGCGGCGTGGTTTCCGATGCTCATTCCCCACTTTGTCGCAGCGTACCTCGTGCTGCTCTTTTTTGCCCCGGCCGGCTGGGCAGCATCGGTGCTCGGCACGATGCTGCCGCCGTTTGTGCAGAGCAGCGCCTATACCGGCGTCATTTTAACGTACATATGGAAAGAGGTTCCTTTCGTCATTTTAATGCTGCTTCCTGTGTATCAGGAGCTCGACTGGCGGATGGCGGAGGTGAGCCGGAGTCTCGGCGCCGGTCGGTTTCAGACGTTCCGGCACGCAGAGTGGCCGCATGCCGGTCCGGTGGCAGTCGAGACGGCGCTTATTATGTTCATTTTCATTCTCGGTGCGTTTGAAATACCGGGGCTTCTCGGTGTCACGTATCCAGCTATGCTTCCGGTGCTCGCCTTCGACTGGTTTTACCAGTCCGGATGGAGCGAGCGGCCGCTTGCCCAGGCGATGATGGTGCTTGTTACGGCTGTCTCTCTCGTGCTCGCAGCGCTCGTACTCAGCTGGGTTCGGCGGGGAAGGAGGCGGTCATATGCGTAAACTGCTGCTTCTGCTGCTTCTTGCCATCTTCGTTTTTCCTGTGCTGTTTTTGTTTCTCAAAAGCATCACGTTCTCCTGGCGCTATCCGGACGTGCTTCCCACTGCGTTCAGCATGCGGGCGTGGGAGGCGCTGGCATCGGAGCCGCAGCTGCTTCCGGCTGTCGGGATGACGCTGTTTATCGGCGCGGTTGTCGTCGTACTGAATCTTCTTCTCGGTATTCCGGCGGCGCTGGCGCTCAGCTGGGTCGATTTCCGCGGAAAAGTCGCGGTGGAAACGATCTTTTTCCTGCCGATTCTCGTCCCGGTGCTGGCGATTGCGATGGGACTGCATATTACGATGATCCGTCTCGGCATTGCCGACCATCCGGCAGGTGTGATCCTGATCCATCTGCTGCCGACGCTTCCCTACACGATCCGCGTGCTGCGCGGTGGATTTGACCGGCTCGATCCGGCGTGGATGCAGCTCGGGGAAACGCTTGGTGCAGGGGTGTTCCGGCGTATTGCTACGATCGCCGTGCCGATCATGGCCCCGAGCCTCCGGAGTGCCGCGGTGCTGACGTTCGTTATTTCTCTGAGCCAGTATGTATTGACGGCGATTATCGGTGGCGGGAGGGTGACGACGCTGCCGCTGCTGTACTACCCGTTTTTTAACAGCGCCGACCAGGCGGTGATCGCCGCATTTTCGGTTCTGTTTGCTGTCCTGCCGCTCCTGTTTCTGTTCGTCTGGGAAACGGTCTCGAGCGCAGCCGGACGTCTTCTGCGGCCATAATGAAAGGAAGGAAGCTCCGTATGCTTACACTTGAACATATTGAAAAATCGTTCCATCAGGAAACGGTGCTGCACCCGGTGACGCTTACCGTAACGGCAGGGAATATTTTAAGTATCGTCGGTCCGTCCGGCTGCGGCAAAACGACGCTGCTCCGGTGCGTGGCCGGTTTCTTAAAGCCGGATGGCGGAGAGATGTATCTTGGAGACAGCCGCCTGGATACGAAAAAAGCGGCAGAGCGTCCGGTCGTGCTCATGTTTCAGGATGCGCTGCTGTTCCCGCATTTAACCGTTTCGGAAAATGCCGCGTACGGCCTCCGTCACGGCAGGCGCCGCCTGTCCCGGCCGGAGCGGAAGCAGGAAACCGAAGCGATGCTTTCACGCGTCGGGCTGTGGGAGAAGCGGAACCACTACCCGCGGGAATTGTCGGGCGGTCAGCAGCAGCGTGTGTCGCTTGCGAGAGCACTTCTGCTGCAGCCGGATCTTCTCCTGCTGGATGAACCGTTCAGCAGTCTGGACGCACATCTGCGCCAGGAACTCCGCCTCTGGGTAAGAGACTTTTTAAAAGAGGAAGGAGTGACGGCGCTGTTCGTCACGCATGACAGGGAGGAAGCGGCGATCATGGGCGACCGGATGCTCGTCATGCAGCGCGGGCATGTCCTTCAGGAAGGAACGCCCGAAGACGTGCACAAGCGTCCGGCCGGACCGGATGTCGCGGCGTTTATCGGGGAAGGCATTTATCTGGACGGGACGTACTATCCAGGGTCGTCGCTGGAGGCCGCTTCTGAAGGGGCGGCTGCTGTCGTGGAGCATGCCGTGTACGCCTACGGCTGGACGTTTTACCGGATTCACCTGGAGGCAGACGGGCAGCAGACGGTCATCCGCTCGGAGGAGTCGCTGACCCCGGGGCAGAAACTGGCCGTCCGGCCGAAGGAAGGAGTCTCCGATGATTGATACGAAAGCAAGGCATCTCGTTCAGCCGGTCATTAACAAAAGCGCGGACACAGCACTGAAGCTCGGACTGCACGCCAATCATGTGACTGTTGCCGGATTTGCCGTAGGAATCGGTGCAGCAGGTGCCGTGTATGCCGGCTGGTATATGGCAGGGCTTGCTCTTCTCTGGCTGTCCGGCTTTCTCGACGTAGTGGACGGTACGATGGCCCGGAAAACGGCGCCTTCCAAATTCGGAACAGTGCTTGATATCAGCTTTGACCGGCTCGTGGAATTCGGCATCATTTTTGCACTTGCGATGCGGTTTCCGGACGTCATGTGGCTGCTGCTTCTGCTGACCGGATCCATTTTGTATACGTTCGCCGTTTTCTTAAGCGTCGGTGCCGTAGCGGACGAGGAAAGCGAAAAGTCGTTTTATTACCAGCCGGCACTGGCGGAGCGGACGGAAGGCTTCATTCTGCTGTCATTGATGATTATTTTTGTCGACTACTTGTTTTACATGGCGCTCTTGTTTCTGACGGTGCAGATTATTACGGTGCTGCAGCGGCTGTATCTGGCGCGGAAAATTCTTTCATAAGGAAGAGGTGTTGGACATGCGTGTCCTTTATGTAACGGCCAATCCGAAAAAAGAAGAGCAGTCCTACGGTCTCCGGCTCGGAGGGCACTTTCTCGATTCGCTGCAGACATCGTTCCCGGAAGCGGAGGTCGACGTGCTCGATCTGTTTCAGGTGCCTCTGCCGCTTCTTGGGGAAGGCGAGCTTGCCGCCTGGGAACGCCGTTCGGAGGAAACGGTCACGAATACATGGGTGGAGCAGTTTCTGTCCGCGGACAAGGTCGTTTTCGTGACACCGCTCTGGAACATGGGTGTGCCGTCACCGGTGAAAGCCTACATTGATCAGCTCATTCTGCCTGGACAGACGTTCACGTTTGATGACACCGGGATCCGGGGGCTTCTCCAGGGAAGAGAAATCGTCCACCTGCAGTCGCGGGGCGGCGTGTATTCCAGCGGGAAAATGGCCGCCTGGGAGCACGGGGACAGCTACATCCGCACGATCTTTGCGCTTACCGGCGCCAGCGTGGAATCGATCATCGTCGAAGGAACGAGCACGTACCCCGATGAAGCAGAGGATCGGCTTGAAGAAGCGTGCCTCAGCGTGGATGCACTTGTCCACCGATGGAAGGAAGAAGTGGGACCGGGCTCTGTATGAGCCGGGTCCTTTTCGGTTATTGAGCACGCAGGCATTCGGGCTTTCTTTCGTATGGGTGAGGCGTGTCAGAGTGAAGAAAGCAGCGCACCATTTCCAGGACTTCTCTGGATTACTGCTGCAGCTGAAGACCGCTGCAGCCATCTGCCGGAAAAGAGTACCGGTTCGGCAGCGGCGGAGGGTGGTCCGCGGAGCCTGCTTTTTGCTGCGCCAGGGGGGGAGGATGTTCCGATTTCCGCTTAAGATGGTCCGCTATCACGGAGCTGGTCCGATGGAAGCCTATCCTGTTCCGATACGCAGCCGCCGTGGTCCGGGGAGCCTCCATTCTGGTCCGCAGACTGACGGTGGTGTTCCGCCTTTTTCAAAACTCGGTGAAGGGCCGGCCGGGGAACGTTTCGGCCGGAAGGGGATGGAGGGCTCGTGGCACGATACCTTTCCATTTTGGCACGAAACTGCCGCATCCTGGCACGCGGCGGGCTGCATTTGGCGCGGTATTCTGCCAATGGCACGAACCGTCCGCCCGGTGGCACGAAATGCTCAGACTATGGCACAATCCTGAACAAGATAACCGCTCAGAGCAAAAAAAGCTTCCGGCTGTCCACGATGGACGGCCGGAAGCTTTGTAGTTACTTATTCATGCGGCTGCATTTCGCCGGATTCGATTTCTTCGATGTAGTGGCAGGCGGCGCGGTGGCCGGAAGCCATCAAATCATCGTTTGTGCGGAGTTCGGGATCTTCGTTTTTACACTTGTCTGTCGCAAACGGGCACCGGGTGTGGAAACGGCAGCCGCTCGGCGGATCAATCGGGGACGGAACGTCTCCTTTAAGAATGATCTGCTCTTTTTTCACTGTCGGATCCGGTACAGGAATCGCAGACAGGAGTGTTTTCGTATACGGGTGCTTCGGGTTGTCGAACAGCGACTTCTTATCCGCGATCTCGACGATTTTTCCGAGGTACATCACGAGGACGCGGTCGGAGATGTGGCGGACGACGCCTAAATCGTGGGAGATAAACAGATACGTCAGGTCGAGCTCTTTCTGCAGCTTTTTGAGCAGGTTCAGAACCTGCGCCTGAATGGATACATCGAGTGCGGAAACCGACTCATCACAGATAATCATCTGCGGATCCACGGAAAGCGCGCGGGCGATGCCGATACGCTGGCGCTGTCCGCCGGAAAATTCGTGCGGGAAGCGGTCGATCTGGTGCGGACCGAGGCCGACAGTATCCATCAGCTCTTTAATGCGGTCTTCCTGCTTGTCTTTCGGCACGACACCTTGAATATTCATCGCTTCGCTCAAAATCTGACGGACTGTCTGACGCGGGTTGATGGACGCGTACGGATCCTGGAAAATAATCTGCAGGTTTTTCCGCATTTTCCGCATGTCCTTTTTGGAGAGCGCGAGAAGATCTTTTCCGTCGAATTCGACTTCGCCGCTTGTCGGCTCGTCAAGACGGAGAATAGCACGTCCGGTCGTCGATTTCCCGCACCCGGATTCGCCCACGATACTGAGCGTCTCCCCGGCTTTGACTTCGAACGAGATGTCGTCAACGGCTTTGACGTCGTTGACTTTCCGTCCTAAAATACCGCCTTTGATCGGGAAGTATTGCTTTAAGTTACGTACTTTCAGCAGATCGGTAGTCATCTTTCACGTTCACCTCCGGTCCATTCCACTGATCGGTGTGAATCCAGCAGCGGACTTGATTTCCTTCGCCGAGATCCTCGAGGTCCGGAAGTCGTTCCCGGCAGAGGTCAGTGGCGAATGGGCAGCGCGGTGCAAAACGGCATCCTTCCGGGAGTTCATCCGGGCGCGGCACCATGCCTTTGATTACTTCGAGTTCTTCCTGGTCGATATCGTGGCGCGGCAGGGACTTCAGAAGGCCTACCGTGTACGGGTGCTTCGGGTTGGAAAACAGCGTGTTTACATCGGCATATTCGACAATTTTGCCTGCGTACATGACAGCGACGTAGTCACACGTTTCTGCAACGACGCCGAGGTCGTGGGTGATAAGAAGCATGGACATGCCGAGCTCATCCTGAAGACGGTTGATGAGTCGGAGGATCTGCGCCTGAATCGTCACATCGAGCGCGGTTGTCGGCTCATCGGCGACGAGCAGCTGCGGGTTGCAGGCGAGCGCGATGGCGATCATTGCACGCTGGCGCATACCGCCGGAAAGTTCGTGCGGGTACGCTTTGACGCGGGCCTTCGGAGAAGGAATACCGACAAGTTCCAGCATATCGACAGCTTTCTGCAGTGCTTCTTTCTTCGTTTTCCCCTGGTGGATCTGATACGCTTCGGCGATCTGGTCACCGATTGTATACACCGGATTGAGGGAGGTCATCGGCTCCTGAAAGATCATGGAGATCTGGTTTCCCCGGATATCGCGCATTTCAGCTTCGCTTTTGGCGAGCAGGTCTTCTCCGTTAAACGTGATAGAGCCGCCCTTAATTTTTCCGGGGGATTCAATCAGACGCATAATGGAGAGAGACGTAATACTTTTACCGGAACCGGATTCCCCGACGAGGCCGAGTGTTTTCCCTGCCGGCACGTCAAAATGAACACCGTCAACGGCTTTGATTTCCCCTTTGTGGGTGAAAAAAGACGTCTGCAGGTCATCGACTTTAATAATCGAGTTTGTCGTAGTCACAAGGTTCCCACCTTTCTTCGATGGATAAAAAGCTTCCGGCGTTCCAGCGCAGCACGCGCTGCACTGGAAGATGCCGTTTATTAGTCAAGTTCAATCCGCTTGTTCAGCAGGCGGTAGGAAATATCGACAATGAAGTTAACGAGTACGAATAGAAGGGCAAGGACGAGAACGGACCCCTGAACAATAGGGAAATCACGCTGATTGATCCCTTCCACCACAAACCGGCCGAGGCCGTTAATGGCAAAGACAGTTTCTGTCAGGACAGCACCGCCCAGCAGAACACCGAACTGGAGACCGACAACCGTAACAACCGGAATGAGGGCGTTGCGGAGCGCGTGTTTATAAATAACGTAGCGTTCTTTTACCCCTTTGGCACGTGCGGTGCGGATGTAGTCCTGGTGAATGACTTCGAGCATGCTGGAGCGGGTCATCCGTGCGATGATGGCAGCTCCTGCTGTTCCAAGTGTAATAACCGGAAGGATAACAGCAGCTCCTCCCCATCCGGAAACCGGGATCCAGCCGACAGTCAGACCGATGTATTGAATCAGCATGAGACCGAGCCAGAAGTTCGGCATAGAGAGCCCGAAGAGAGCGACTACCATGATCACCATATCAGAGATCGAGTTGCGGCGTGTAGCGGAAATAATGCCGGCAATCAGTCCCATGAATACGCTCAGAATCGTACTGTATACAGCAAGCTCTACGGTTACCCAGAAGCGGGGTACGATTTCCGCACTGACGTCGCGTCCACTGCGGATGGAGTTCCCTAAGTCCCCCTGCACCGCGTTCCAGACGAAGGAGCCGTACTGTACCGGAAGCGGGTCGTTCAGACCGAGGCGGTCACGTGTCAGTTCCACTGTTTCCGCATCCGCCCGTTCGCCGGCCATAATCTGTGCCGGGTCACCGGGAATTAAGTGCATCATGAGAAAAACAACGAGCGTTACCCCGATTAATACGGGAATCGTTTGAATGAGTCGTCGTATCGTATAAACGAACAAAAGGAATCACCTCTCTTACTTTAAGATTTCAGCTTCGGATCGAGTGCATCGCGCACACCGTCCCCGAAAAGGTTAAAGGCTAAAACAACAAGCGCTATGGCAAGTCCCGGGAAAAGGGCAATGTGCGGGTGATCCCACATATAGTTCCGCCCATCTGCAAGCATGGCGCCCCATTCCGGTGTCGGCGGCGTGGCGCCGAGTCCAAGGAAGGAAAGGCCGGTGGCGGAAAGAACAGCCGTTGCTATAAACAATGTTGCCTGTACGATGATCGGTGACACGATGTTCGGCAGGATGTGCAGAAAAATGATGCGGGCATCGGATGCGCCGAGTGCCCGGACGGCATCAATATATTCGAGTTTTCTGACAGCGAGGGTTGAGCCCCGCACAATCCGGGCGAACACCGGGATGGAGAAGATCGCAATCGCGATAATGACGTTTGTGATGCTTCCGCCGAGAACGGCAACGATACCGAGTGCAAGCAGAATACTCGGGAAGGCAAGCAGGACGTCCATGGATCTCATAATCACTGCATCAATACGCCCGCCGTAATAACCGGAAATAATACCGAGAAATACCCCAACGGTTCCACCGACAATCACGGATGAGATACCAATACGAAGTGTGATGGACATACCATGGACGAGCCGGGTGAAAATATCGCGTCCGTGGTGGTCGGTGCCGAACCAGTATTCTCCGGAAGGGCCCTGCAGTCTGTCGGAGACATTCGGCATGTTCGGGTCGTTCGATGTGAGCCATGGACCGACGACAGCGGCTACACAGAAAAAGATGATGAGAAACCCGCCGGCCATCGCCAGCCGGTTCTGGCGGAGTTTACGCCAGACGTTCTTGAAATTTTCGATCTGTGGATTGATACGCTTTTTCTCCACAGTAGAAGCACTGACAGTTGTATCAGCCATACAAATAACCTCGCTTTCTTTATGGATAGTCTGAATGACGACTCACTACAGCAGTATAAAAAAGAGCGGATACTTCCTAATTATAGAAGTACGCACCTTTACACCGATACGCAAAAATTATATCATTCCCACATTTTTTCACAAGACCTATTTGCAAAATCGTATATATTTTCACAATATAATGATTCAACTCCTCCCACTAGTTCCATAAACTAGAAAAAGTAATGTTAGAAACGCTTACAAACACGTGATGTACTGAACAAATACGCCTCATTGACAGAAAATACAGAAAACTATTCCGGGCAAATAATTGCTGAATATAATAATTTTGTGAAAATTCTACTTGTTTTTTATGTCTGACTATTGTAAATTGAGATAGAGCAACATTTGTAAAATGATGAATTTTTAAGGGGGAAATATCTATGCTGAAAAGCCGTACACTGAAAGCGGCGCTTCTGTCCACAGCTGCAGTCATGACATTCACTGCATGTGCCAGCGAGCCGGAAAATGATGGTGGTACCAACAACGCACCGGCGGACAACGCGGAAAACACGGAAAACACAGACGCTGATACAGAGGAGCCTGCAGACAACGAGGAAGGCGGAGAAGGAAATGCCGCTGAAGACGTAGAAGCCGAGGAAGCAGGCGATGACGAACTCGTTATCTCTACACTTTCCGACATTGAAGCACTGGATCCGCACGGTTCCAATGACGTTCCATCCTCTACTGTCCAGGAGCCGATTTATGAAACGCTTCTGAGCCAGAGTGAAGAGATGGAGCTTGAACCGCTTCTGGCAACAGAGTGGGAAGCAACAGAAGATAATGTCTGGTCCTTCACACTCCGTGAAGATGTAACATTCCATAACGGTGATGAGTTTAACGCAGAGGCTGTTAAAGCAACATTCGACCGCGTACTTGATGAGGAAGTCGCTTCCCAGCGTGCATTCCTTTACGAGATGGTGGAAGAAGTCGTTGTTGTTGATGACTATACAGTTGAATTCCATACAGAATTTCCATTTGCACCACTTCCATCCCACCTGGCACACTCCGGTGGCGCAATCATGAGCCCGACAGTGATTGAAGAAGACTATGCACAGATGGAAGACGGCGGACAGCCGGGCGATTACATTAACGAAAACCCAGTCGGTACAGGCTACTTCGAATTTTCCGAGTGGAACCCGGGCTCTGAAGTCGTTCTTACTAGAAACGACGACTACTGGGGAGAAGCTGCAGGAGTTGAATCTGTTGTGTTCCGGGTTTCTCCGGAAGACCTGACTCGTATCGGTGAGCTGGAGACAGGCGCAGCGGACATCATTTTCCCTGTAAGCCCGAGTGACATGGACCGTGTCGAGGACATGGAAAATGCGTCTCTTTACACACAGGAAAGCCTGAGCCTTTCCTACATCGGTTTCAACATGCAGAAAGAGCCGTTTGACGATGCACGTGTCCGTCAGGCTGTATCCATGGCAATCAACAAGGACGACCTTCTTGAAGGTGTACTTGAAGGTACTGGTACACCAGCAGTAGGACCAATCGGCGAGAACGTATTCGGCTACTCTGACGCTGTCGAGGGTCTTGAATACGATCCGGAGCAGGCGCAGGAGCTTCTTGCGGAAGCAGGCTACGAAGATGGCTTTGAAACAACGATCTGGACAAACGACAACCGTGAGCGTATGGACGTAGCTGAACTCGTTCAGGCACAGCTTTCCGCAATCGGTGTTACTGCAGAGATCGAAGTTCTTGAGTGGGGCGCGTACCTTGACTCCACTGCTGAAGGTGAGCACGACATGTTCATCCTTGGATGGGTCACAGTAACAGGGGATGCAGACTACGGTATGTATGCACTGTTCCACTCCAGCCAGCAGGGTGCTGCAGGTAACCGTTCCTTCATGGAGAACGCAGAGCTTGACCAGCTTCTTGACGATGCCCGTCAGGAAACAGACGAAGCAGCGCGTGAAGACCTCTATGAGCAGGCAATGGAAATCCTTGTAGAAGAAGCGCCAATGCTCTACCTCTACCACACAGACTACCTCGTTGGTCTGAGTGACGATGTAGAAGGCTTCTGGAAGCATCCAAACGGCCTTTACCAGCTTCAGGATGTAACAAAGAACTAATCAGGTAAAAACAGCACGCCGCGGGGATATCTCCGCGGCGTGTTTTTTTAACGAATAAGAATGTATAAAATCCAAAGCCTCTTCCAAGCAGGCATGCCAGGGGTTGCAGCATTTCAAGCCGTTGTTATATTCATCGTTACTTTCTATTGATGGAGCTTCTCCGCTTTTCGGCAGAAGCTTGCCGTGGGCTTGTCTTCAGCTATTTCTCATGGCCTGCGCCCTGAGAAAGGATCTTCAGACTGCGCTTGATCCCACCGGCGTCTCTGCCGAACGCTCCGAAGCGCAGTAAAATAGAGGTGAAATACGAAGAATTCATAGCAGAAAAAATGTTTATAAGGTAATGATGGTCTCTTCCAATTTGATTGAATGACAGCATTTCTGCGCAAAAGGGATCGCTTCTAGCAAGTGTTTTTTTCTACCTGCCGAAACCGGAGGCCGTCGACTCCGGGAGGATCCGAACGAGGCGAAAATCCATTCCTTCAGACGGAAGGAGGAAGGAATTAGTTGAGCCCGTTCCCTCCGGAACGCGTACGGCTGCAGGTGCAGGCAGAAAGCTGGAACCTATTCAACAAATCTCTCTTTTCTTTTAAGACCAGGCGGTTTCTGCCTGGTTTATTTTATGATTGTTATTTCCCGGGAAATGACAATCATAAAGGTATGTAAGCGTTTGCTTTAAAAACAGCTGCTTCCGTTGGGGGAGTAAGGTTGCCGAGGTCCGGCATCTCTAGTATACTAACGATATGTACTTATGTGGTGTTCATTTGTTCGCCAAGTAAAAACACAGGAAGGGATTTGATCATGGTCAAGGTAGTGAAATTCGGAGGCAGCTCTGTCGCGGATGCGGCACAGTTTGCGAAAGTGGCATCGATTGTGGAAGCGGACCCGGAACGGCGGTTCATCGTCGTTTCCGCGCCGGGGAAGCGCTTTTCAGAAGATATAAAAACAACGGACCTTCTCATCGCTCTGGCCGAGCAGGTGATGGAGGGCGGCGTAAATGAAGACTATGCCCTGCAGCAGGTAGTGGAGCGGTATGAAGCCATTGTGGCAGAACTTGATCTGGAGCGGACGCTTCTGGATGACCTTAAAACACAGCTGGAGTCGCTGATCTCTTCCTACCGTGAGGACGGCCCCCGGCTGATGGATGCGCTGATGGCAAGCGGTGAAAACGAAAACGCTAAACTGATGGCTGCCTATCTGCGGAAGCGCGGCAATACAGCGTCGTATGTGTCTCCCGAAGAGGCAGGAATGATGGTAACGGGTGATCCGGGAAATGCCCGGATCCTGCCGGAATCCTACGATCAGCTGATCCGGCTGCGTGAAAAAGAGGGGCTGATGGTGATTCCGGGATTTTTCGGGGTTTCCAAAAACGGCCACATCGTCACGTTCCCGCGGGGCGGATCGGATATTACCGGCTCAATCGTCGCAGCCGGTGTGGAAGCATCGCTGTATGAGAACTTCACGGACGTAAGCTCCATCTATTCGGTTAATCCGTCGCTCGTGGATCACCCGCATGAAATGGATGAGCTGACGTACCGGGAAATGCGGGAGCTGGCGTATGCCGGATTTTCCGTTTTTCATGACGAAGCGCTCCAGCCGGTTGTCGCGAAAAAAGTACCGGTCTGTATTAAGAACACGAATGATCCTGAAGCGCCGGGTACGCACATCGTCTCCGACAGGGAGCAGCGCGGCCTTCCGGTGATCGGAATCGCAAGCGATGAAGGCTTTGTGACGATCAATCTAACGAAATACTTAATGAACCGGGAAGTCGGCTTCGGCATGAAGCTGCTGCAGATTCTTTCCGAAGAAGGTATTTCGTTTGAGCACACGCCTTCCGGGATTGACAATATGTCCGTCATTCTGCGTGAAGAATATTTGTCGGACGAAAAGGAAGCACGTATTCTTACCAGAATTAAGAGCGAGCTGGACATTGAAGATGTGACTGTGGAGCGGGATCTCGCCGTCGTTATGGTTGTCGGCGAAGGGATGGCCTCTACTGTCGGTGTTGCAGCAAAAGCCACTGCAGCTCTTGCCGGCGCCGGGGTCAACATTAAGATGATCAACCAGGGATCTTCCGAGGTGAGCATGATGTTCGGTGTCAATGCCTCGCAGGCAGATCTCGCGGTCAAAAGTCTGTATGAAGCCTGCTTTGAGAAAGAACCGCAGAGCTGAGATAGAAGAAAGCCTGCCTGTCACCGTTGACAGGCAGGCTTTCTCTGTACGAAATGCATTTAGAAAGGCGGCAGCTTATTCGTCATCGAGTTTTTGTACGTAGACCGACACGCTGCCGCCGTCTACGTGAAATTCGGCGCAGCCGTTTTCGTCGATTTCCACGGGCTCGCCCCAGTTGCCGGTAATGTCATGCCATACCTCTCCGGCACGGTGTTCACCGACGCACATTTCTTTCGAGCCCGGCTCGCCGTTGGTCATAATGACGGCACAGCCGGAGTTTTCCATCGTGTCATCGCCGAAGCGGACCCAGCCGATCGTATTGCAGTGATCAAAATAGTTCTCCTGATCGCCGTAGGCAAAATCTCTTCGTGCGGCAAGGAGAGGGTCGATCATGTCTTTCTTTCCTTCGATGCCCGGCTCCTCGATGCCGTAGTAATCGCCGTAGAAAACACACGGGTATCCATCTTTATGAAGCAGAATCGCGGCATAAGCAAGCGGTTTGAACCAGTCGTCCACCCAGGACTCGAGCGCTTCGCCCGGCTGGGAGTCGTGGTTGTCGACGAATGTGACAGCGTTCAACGGGTGCTTGCCGACGAGCGTATCGTCAAACAGCGTGCACATGTCAAATTCCTCGCCCTGTTGGGAGGCTTCATGGAATTTGTAGTGCAGCGCTACGTCAAACAGGTCGATGCTGTACTCGACATATTCCAGGAAGGACTCCATTGCTTCAAGGTCCTGGTGCCAGAATTCGCCGACAAAATAGAAATCCTCTCCGTGCACTTCGCGCATTTCATTCAGGAAGTCTGCGATGAACAGATGGTTGATATGCTTTATCGCATCGAGGCGGTAGCCGTCAAACCCGTGGGAGTCGGCGAACCATTTTCCCCACCGCATCGCTTCTTCACGCACTTTCGGGTGATCGTAGTCGATATTGGCAAACATTAAGTAATCGTAATTGCCGAACTCATCGTCCACGTGGTCATTCCAGTCTTTGTGCTCTCCGAGAATGCGGAAAATCCCATCGCGCTCTTCGGCAGCGTCGTAATCGGTGCCATTGAAGTGATAGTAGTGCCAGACAAAGTCGGAGTGCTTTCCGTCCCGTCCCGGGAAATCGAACATCGTCCAGCCTTCGATATCAAACGAATCGCTGATAACAGTCGTGCGGTCATCCGGATCGACTTCAACGACGGCAAACGTTTCGGTCCCATCGGCGCCCGCTTTGTGGTTCATGACGACGTCGGCATACACATGAACATCGTTGTCATGACAGGCGGCGATCGCTTTTTCCAGATCTTCACGCGTCCCGTATTTGGTTCGTACCGTGCCTTTCTGGTCGAATTCACCGGTATCATAGCCGTCGTAGATACCGTATCCGTTATCCTCCTGGGAAATGGCTTTCGTCGGCGGTGGAATCCACACCGCATCAATGCCGGCTTCACGCAGAGCTCCTGCCTGATCTGCCAGACGGTTCCAATGGTCCCCGTCATTTGCCACGTGCCATTCAAAAAACTGCATCATCGTATTGTTTCCGTAGTGTTTCGCCATCGTACTCCCCCTCAATTTTTCACAGCATGACACTCTATTCCCCGCAGGAAGAATGTGAAACAGGAAACATACGGATAATTAACGCCATTCGTAAGGCGTCTGCTGGTACACGTAGTAGTTCAGCCAGTTGGAGAACAGCAGGTGGGCATGAGAGCGCCAGCGGTTCATCGGCGCCTCGCTCGGATCGTTATTCGGAAAGTAGTGTGCCGGAATCTGCACGCTTAGTCCGCGGTCGAGATCACGCTCGTATTCCTCCTTCAGCGTTACCGTATCGTACTCCAGGTGACCTGTTGCCATGATGTGCCTGCCGTTTCTGGACATCATAAGAAAAGGCCCTGCTTCCTTGGAGGAGGCAAGCAGCAGTAAGTCCTCGTGCTCTTCCGGTGCTTCAATGGAAATATTCGTGTGGCGGGAGTGCGGTGCGATAAATTCGTCGTCAAACCCGCGCAGCAGCTCAATGTTTCTCATCGCCGGGTCAATCCGGTGGCGGAAAATACCGGAGCATTTCTGTTCAAGCGGAACTTTGTTGATGCCGTACAGATGATAAAGCGCCGCCTGTGCGCCCCAGCAGATGTGGAGGCTGGACGTCACGTTCGTTTCCGCCCAGTCCATGATCCGGGTGATTTCATCCCAGTAGAGCACATCTTCAAAGGTAAGACGCTCAATCGGTGCACCGGTGATGATCATGCCGTCGAACCGCTTGTCCTTTATCGAATCGAAATCGGTATAGAACGCTTCCAGATGGGAGCGGCTCACATTCTTTGGCTCGTAGCTCATCGTCCGTAAAAACGTAATGTTCAGCTGCAGTGGAGAGTTGCCGAGAAGGCGGAGCAGATGCGCTTCCGTTTTCTCTTTCTCCGGCATCAGGTTTAAAATCACGATATTTAACGGACGGATGTCCTGCATCGTCGCCCGCTCGTCTTCCATGACGAAAATATTTTCCGTTTCCAGCACGTCTTTTGCCGGCAGGTTTTTTGGTACATTAATAGGCACTGCGTGTCCACCCTCCCCTTATCGCGCAAAATTCTGATAACTTCTATTATAACAACTGGAAGGAAATCTACAATCATTTTCTCTTATTGTAAGCGCATGCATTTTTCCGGGTGCTGTACGCCCTTCTTAAAATCACTTATAATGTACGGAGACTACGGAAGGGGAGCGACATACATGGAACGAAAACTGTTGTTTTTTGACATCGATGGGACACTGCTGGATGAAGAAAAAAAGCTTCCGGCATCGACGGAGCAGGCTATTCAGGAACTGCAGCAGGAAGGTCACTATACGGCGATTGCGACGGGCCGGGCACCGTTTATGTTTGAACGTCTCCGCAGGCAGCTGAATATTGAAAGCTTTATCAGCTTCAACGGATCCTACGTGGAGTTTGAAGGGCGCGCTGTCAGGAAGGTGCCTCTGGATGAAGCAGAGCTGCAGCGGCTGACGCATCATGCGACAGAAAACGATCACCCGGTCGTGTATCTGGACCACCGCAACATGAAAGCGAATGTACCGCATCACCCTCACATTGAGAAAAGCCTCGGATCTCTGAAGTTTGATCATCCGGAGTTTGACGATACGTATCTTCATAACCGGGACATCTATCAGTCCCTGCTTTTCTGTGTCGACGGGGAAGAAAAAGAATATGAGCAGGAGTTCGGCAAATTCGATTTTATCCGCTGGCATGAAGTATCGACGGACGTTCTGCCGTCCGGCGGATCGAAAGCACTCGGGATCGAAGCTGTGATGAATGAACTCGGTATGCAGCGCGACGACGTGTACGTGTTCGGCGACGGCCCGAACGACGTGGAAATGCTTGAGTTCACGAAAAACAGCGTAGCGATGGGGAACGCCGTGCCGCAGGCAGCAGCTGCTGCAAGCCACCACACGGACCACGTCGGCGAAAACGGCATTGCCAACGCGCTGAAAGCTTTCGGTCTGATTAAGTAGTATTGAGTTTTCGGTCATCTTTCCGTACAATAGAAGAGGACTTCCGGCACCATGCCGGATTCTGACCCTGTAGCTCAGCTGGATAGAGCAACGGCCTCCTAAGCCGTAGGTCGGAGGTTCAAATCCTCTCAGGGTCGCCATATTATGCAGGTACTTCCCCGGGGAGACCGGGGAATGAATAGGAGCAACGGGCAGCCGCATATTTACTGCGGCTGTTCTTTTTTGTAGGGTAAGAATGTATAAAATTTAAAGCCTCTTTCAAGCAGTTATGCCAAGGGCTGCAGCATTTCAGTGTTCTGTTCCATTTAACGTTTGTTTTTGTTGATAGAGCTTCTCCGCTTTTCGGCAGAAGCCTGCCGTGGGCTTGTCTTCCAGCCGGGCGCTGTCTGCACGGCTGCAGCGCATGAGCGGAGCCGGCCTATGGTTTAAGGCGCAGGGCAGCGATCTTCTGCCATGCGGCGCGGCCGCGCGGAGCCATGCTTCTTCAATCGAAGCATTGTCCAGCTGCAGCGCCCTCTCTGGTTCCTTCACCCCTGCCGAAGAAAGCGAAGAGCAGCTTTCGTCGGCAGGGCCTCCAGGACGGCTCGCTCGTGACCAGGGCGCTTCCGCTTTTCAAATTCCCTCCGGAACGCGTACGGCTGCAGGTGCAGGCAGGAAGCGGGAACCTGTTCAACAAACCTCCCTTTTCTTTTAAGTCCAGACGGTTTCTGTCTGGTTTATTTTATGGGGCCCGGCTGGCGGAGGACCTGGTCCGCTTTTGTTTAATAGTGGTCCGGCAGAGGCCGAAAGGTGGTCCGCTGAGCGCAGATTCTGGTCCGAGTTGAGACGCCTGGTCCGGCAGACCGCGGTCGTGGTCCGTTTTCCCGTGGTTCTGTTCCGCTGGAGACCGCTTCTGGTCCGAAAGCACGCAGCGTTGGTCCGCGGTTTTTCAGCATGCAGGTTCTCCGCCATTCCAGTGAGTCTCCAATCAAACAACTGCCGCTGGCAGTGCTTTTTTCGAACCTGCTTCGGAGAAATGCAGCGGAGATCAAGGATCGCCACGGCGGTGTCCAGGATCGCCACACCGGCATGTCAGACCGCCACGGGCTGGATAAAGATCGCCATACAAAGGGGCGATCGCCACGCGGAAGCAGAACACCGCCACACTGGGAACAGAGATCGCCACGGCAGGGGGGAACACCGCCACGTGCTGGACGAAGACCGCCACGAAACCGAAGAAAGCTGCCAAAAAGAAAGCCGGCTCTGCCGGTTAGAAAAATCCATGCACAGGGTATATGAGAAAAAGACAAACGTAGAGGAGGAATGGACATGCTTGCAGCCGTACAGTACAAACTCGATGGAGAAACGAAGCAGATCGAATTGGAAATGGATGAAGCGAAGCGGAACGACGAGGAATACGTCCAGAAGCTGGTGCAGAAAGAAGTGAAGGATGACCGGGCGGAGCTGATTTCATACCGGGAACTGTAGAAGCCGCGAGAAGGCTTCTTTTTTCTTATACGCACAACATTGAAACGTTCTTCCGCACGGATATGTCAATGATTTTGGCCGTATACATCTTTGTGAAAGGACAACAAGGCGAACTATTGCTCAATCATTCACAAATTCGTCACGAACAATATGCTCACTCATTCACAAACGATGGTATAGTATAACTATAGAAAGGTTGCTCACTACTTCACAAGGATAACCAAACGAAAACACACCGTGACCGGCGGGCGCGCACCGGTTCGAGACTTCCGTGAGCAGCTTTTCCATACCAGACTAAAACGAAATGGGGAGGAATTAAAAATGATCATGGATTTTCTTCGAAACAACCGGGTGGCAGCAGGTATTTGGCTCGTGCTTCGTGTGTATCTCGGCTGGGCGTGGCTCACCGCAGGGTGGGGCAAGGTAACCGGCGGCTTTGATGCAAGTGGATACTTACAGGGAATTCTCGCCAATGAAGAGGTAATGACAACGTACCCGACGTACTACGCGTTTATTGAGAACTTCGCCGTCCCGAATGCGGAAGCGTTCAGCTTTATGGTTGCCTGGGGTGAACTGCTCGTCGGACTCGGTCTCATCGTCGGGATCTTCACGACAGCCGCTGCGTTCTTCGGCATCGTCATGAACTTCGCCTTTATGTTTGCCGGCACGATTTCGACCAACCCGTGGATGGTGCTTCTGACCATTTTCATCCTGGCTGCAGGCGCCAACGCCGGACGCTACGGCGGCGACCGCTGGGTCATCCCGTACCTCCGCACACACATTCTCGGCCGTGACTGGGTGCAGAACCACCTGCCGAAGCGCTACGCGAAAACAGCATAGCAGAAAAACCAGCCGCTGGAGAAAATCCGGCGGCTGGTTTTATTTATTCCGTTTCAGTCAGCTGCGCCCGGCCTGGGCGAACCGAAAGCTGTTTTCTACGCATTCAGAGACAGCACCCTGCTCGTCAACATACACCTGCTCGACCACCTGATCCGGGTAGTGGGAGCGGAGCTGCAGCGCCACTTCCTTGCCTTTGCCTTTCGGAATGAAGAAAAGGACGATCGGTCCGGCACCGCTCAGTGTGGCTCCGTACACCGGAAGCTCTTCCATGAGGAGCTCCGCGCGCTGCCATTCCGGAATGGACGGCAGGCGGTACGGGCGGTGGAACAGATCTTTTTTCATCACTTCACCGGCAAGCTTCCAGTTATCCTGCATAATAGCAGCGACGAGGACGTTTGCAACACTGCTCGCATCCACTGCTCCTTTGTAGGAGAATCCTTCCGGAAGCGTGTCGCGGGATTCTTTTGTGCTCAGCTCGTAGGAAGGGATAACGGCGACGAGGTCGACATTCGGGACGCCGGCGTGTACGAGATGCGTATCCTCTTCGAACTGACTGCCGATGACGAGACCGCCGTAAATCGACGGCACGACGTTATCCGGGTGTCCTTCGTACAGGCTCGCCCAGTGTGCTTTATCCTCCCTGCTGAGCTGCAGCCCGCACAGCTGGTCTGCAAGCTCAATGCCGGCAACGATCGCTGTCGCACTGCTTCCGAAGCCGCGGGAGAGAGGAATGTCGCTTTCCATATCCACGTGGACGGAGGGAAGGGTGACGTCATACTTTTCTGCGATCCATTCAGCGATCACATAAATAAGGTTGTCTTTTCCTTCCGGAATGCCTTCGAGATGCTCGGAGTGGCCTTCAAAGCGCCATTCATCCGCATGCTTTGCGTGAAGTGTCAGATACCGGTTCAGGGCCATGCCGATGGAGTCAAAGCCCGGCCCGAGGTTCGCGGTACTTGCCGGAACCTTGATTTTCCATTGGTTTGTCATGTCGATTTCACCCTTCCAAGCATATGATCGAAAACAACCTGTTCGTCATTCGGCAGCTTGACCGGCTGCACCGGTGCGGTATCGATAGCGGTGTTTGGATCCTTCAGTCCGTTTCCGGTGAGTACTGAAACGACGCGGGAGCCCTTTTTGATTTCGCCGGAGCGGATCTGCTTGATCAGACCGGCAATGGAAGCAGCCGATGCCGGCTCGGCGAAGACGCCTTCTTCGCGTGCCAGAAGCTTATAGGCTTCGACGATTTCGTCATCGGTGACTTCGTCGATTTTTCCGTGGGATTCCTTAGCGGCATTGACTGCTTTGTCCCAGCTTGCCGGATTGCCGATACGGATGGCCGTTGCGAGCGTCTCGGGCTGATCGATGATCTTGTTGCGCACGATCGCGGCGGAGCCTTCCGCTTCAAAGCCGCGCATCTGCGGCAGGCCGCTCTGTTTCGCATCGTGGTATTCTTTGAAGCCTTTCCAGTACGCCGTGATGTTTCCGGCGTTGCCGACTGGAATCGTCAGGACGTCCGGTGCACTGCCGAGCGCGTCCACAATTTCAAATGCAGCTGTTTTCTGGCCTTCGATGCGGTGCGGGTTGACCGAGTTCACGAGCGAAATCGGCGACTGTTTCTCGAGGTTCCGGACCATCGTTAGCGCGTTATCGAAGTTACCTTCGATGCTGACGATCTCTGCGCCGTAAACAACGGCCTGGGCCAGTTTTCCCATCGCGATTTTTCCGTCCGGAATGACGATCAGGCAGCGCATCTTCGCCTGAGCTGCGTAGGCCGCAGCGGCTGCGGATGTGTTTCCGGTGGAGGCACACATAACGGCTTCACTGCCGCTTTCCTTTGCTTTAGCGACCGCCATGACCATGCCGCGGTCCTTAAAGGAGCCGGTCGGGTTGGCGCCGTCGTATTTAACATACAGCTCCACGCCGAGTTTTTCCGACAGGTGCTTCATCGGCAGAAGCGGGGTGTTACCCTCCTGCAGAGAAAGCATTGGTGTTTTATCCGTGATCGGGAGATAGTTTTTATATTCTTCGAGAAGTCCACGCCATAGCATATTAGTTCATTTCTCCTTCCGCGCGGTAGCTGCTCTTCACTTCCACTACCACGTCCTCCGCTTCGAGACGCTTGAGCACGTCATCGTAATCTTTTTTCGTTACTTCATGAGTGACGAGAATAATTTCCGCAAGCTTTCCTTCATTCAATGGTACCTGCAGGATCTTTTCAAGGCTGACGTTGTACTCGTTAAACAGCGAGGTCAGGGAAGCGAATGTACCCGGCAGATCCTTCGCATGAATCCGGAGGAAATACTTTGCGCGGATCTCGTCCGGTGTTTTCAGCTTTTTGTCGTGCTGCGGAATGATGGCTGAATTGCCGTTGACGCCGAGGCGCTTGTTCTTCAGTACTTCCACAAGGTCGGACACGACGGCAGTTGCGGTCGGAAGCTTTCCGGCGCCGGGGCCGTAAAACATCGTTTCGCCGACGGCTTCCCCGTAAACATACACGGCGTTGAATTCATCATCGACGGAAGCAAGCGGATGCGAATGCGGCACGAGTGTCGGCTGCACGCTGACTTCCACTTTGTCGTCGATCCGGTTGGCGATACCGACGAGCTTCATCGTATACCCGAGCTGCTGGCAGTAGGCAAGATCCTGACTCGTAATATCGGTGATGCCGCTGACGGATACGTCGTCGAGGTCGAGGTTCATGGAAAAGCCGAGTGTACCGAGAATCGCAATTTTCCGCGCGGCATCCAGTCCTTCTACATCAGCCGTCGGATCGGCTTCCGCGTAACCGAGCGCCTGTGCTTCCTGAAGCACCTCGTCGTACAAGCGTCCTTCCTTCGACATTTTCGTCAAAATGTAGTTGGTCGTGCCGTTGACGATACCCATGATCTTCGTGATGCGGTCGGAGGCAAGGCCTTCCACAATCGTACGGAGAATCGGAATGCCACCTGCGACACTGGCTTCATAAAAGAGGTCGCAGTGTTTGTCATTGGCTGTCTGAAGCAGTTCACTTCCATATAAAGCCATGACATCTTTGTTTGCTGTGACGACATGCTTTCCATTTAAAAGGGCCTGTTTCATGTAGTCGCGTGCCTGTTCGATACCGCCCATGACTTCCACAACGACGTCGATTTCGTCATCCTGAAGAATATCGTCTATATTATCGGTAATCTGATCTTTGTTGACCAGGTCGCCACGCTCCTTATCCAGATTGCTCACCAATACTTTTTTGACGCGCACTTCTGCGCCGATCTGGTGGGCCAGTTTGGACTGGTGCTGCTCGATAATTTCAAGGACCCCCGTTCCTACGGTTCCAAATCCGAGCAGGCCTACGTTCATTACTTGCTGTCCCATGCTGTCATCACTCCAGGTTGTCTCTATTTAAAGTACAAATGTATTCATATAAAGGACATTATAGAGTGATTTCTCGGATAAAACAACCACCTGTGCCTAAAAAGAGCGCCTTTTTTACATGTAGGCGCTTTCTTTTCGGCATGTTATTAAAATATGGTACGATATGGGAGAAATCAGACTATTTCCGGGAGGGTTAGGCATGGGGTATACGATTCACAAACACCATCATCATTTCACGTGGGACAATGCACGCGAACCGGTTCATGAAATCGATCCGGGGGAGAAGCTTCTGTTTGAAGTCATGGATTCTTCTGCAGGACAGCTTTCCTACCAGTCTACGGAAGACGATGTACGCAGCGTCGATTTCGCCCGGGTGAATCCGGTGAACGGCCCGATCTATGTGAAGGGTGCGGCACCGGGGGATACGCTGGAGGTGGAGATTCTCGGCTTTGGGCCGCAGAGCTGGGGCTGGACGGCGGTTATTCCGGGATTCGGGCTGCTTGCCGATGAGTATCCGGACCCGTATTTGAAAACGTGGGATCTTTCCGGAGGACGGGCGCAGTTTGCCGACGGGATCGAGGTGCCGATTGCGCCGTTTCCAGGAACGATCGGCACTGCACCGCCGGAACCCGGCTCACACAGCATCGTTCCTCCGGGAAAACATGGCGGCAATATGGATATTCGTCACCTGACGCGGGGGACGAAGCTGTATCTGCCTGTATGGAATGAAGGGGCGCTGTTTTCCGTCGGGGATACGCATGCTGCTCAGGGCGACGGGGAAGTGTGCGGCACAGCGATCGAAGCACCGATGGACATTGAGCTGAAATTTCACCTGCATAAAGGAAAGCAGATTGCCGAGCCGCAGTTTGAAACGCCTGGGCCTTTGTTTCACGGACAGGAGGACAAAGGCTGGTTTGTCACGACGGGATACGGCAAAGACCCGGTCGAAGCCATGAAATCTGCGGTCCGCTACATGATCGACCACCTGAGCACCACTTACGGTCTGAAGCCGGTGGAGGCCTACGCGCTCACAAGCGTCGCCGTCGATCTGAAGCTGAGCGAAGTCGTCGACATGCCCCACTACCTCGTCACCGCCTACCTCCCGAAATCTATTATGACCTAGCCGGATGGTACATCCGGCTGAATGGGAAGACAAGTCCCGGAGCTTGGAGGAACCTCGAGCGTGTGCCGGCCGTATGTTAGTCATTCGGCAGAAGAAACCGGACAAGGCGTTTGCAGGGAAGCGGCATCTGCTTCCCTGCATTCACTATTAAAAAGAGATGAATCAACAGTACGTACATAGCCACTAACCCGGAAAGGAGGATCAAGATGGATTTTACGGAATTCGGAATGCTTGTGTCAGGCTTTCTCGCACTGGGTCTCTACACGATCTGCATGTTTGACTTTCCGCTGCGCCGCGCGCGTCACCTGACGGAAAATTTTACAGGTATTGCGAGGCTGATTTACATGATGTACGGCCTCTTCTTTGCCGCGGCAGCGATCTGGTTCGGCATTACTCTGACGCGCTTTGCCGGGATGTATGCATCTGCTTTCGGCGGCGCTGCGGCGCTTGCGGCAGGGACGTTTGTCTTTTTGTTTTTCGCTGCGGCCACCCTTTCCGTGGTCGACCGCCGCTCCACGAGCGAAGCAGCGCTGCTGGAGCTGAACAAATAGAAGCCGTCCCGAAGTATGATTAAATGAAGAAGGTGGAACAGGCGCGCTCTGCAGACAGCGGCTGCGGCTGGTCTTTTCAAAGACTGCCGCAGCCGTTTTTGTATTGCCTGCCGGGAAGAGTAGAACGGCTGCCTGCTGCTTCCGACAGAGGGAAAGAAGCGCCTCTTTCCTGATGTTGAGCATGAATGCCTGCAGAAAAACAAAAAAAGAAAGGGTTTTTCCTAAAAAGACTACCTTTTGAACTATGTGTAAAAGAAATGTTTATGTAAAATGGAAGTGGAAGCATAAATGTCATGTTCTTTTTCTGTATGTGAAAACAGGTCGTACCGGACGACAGGAAAGAGCAGTTAGGAGGACCCGCGTGGAAAAGTACCAGCGGATGGTTTTTGATCGTATCGAAAAAGCGGTGGCACTATGGAAGGACAAAGGAGATGTTCCGGAAGTGGAGCTGTACCGCTTTTTTCATAACTTAAAAGGAACAGCCGGAACGGTCGGCATGCAGAAAATCCATGACCTGGCTGAAGTACAGATGAGAGAGCTCCGGGAGCAGAGCGGCAGAGTTTGTACGCCGTCAGAGTGGCAGCGTCTTCTCGCGCCGCTTCTGCCTTACGTACAGGAGAGTACGGTACTCATGGAAGCAGTAGAGGAGGCGGCGGTCCAGGAAGCCGATCAGAAAGATACCCCGCTCCTGCTCGTCATTGATGACGATGTCGAGTTTGTCACCTATATGAAGGATATGCTTGAGGAGAACGGCTATCAGGCACTGATTGCCATGACCGGCGAAAAAGGCGTCGAGCTGTATTATGAATTTACGCCGCGTCTCATCATTCTCGACTATTACCTGCCGGACGGGGACGGTGTGCACCTGCTCAGCCAGATGATTGAAAAGGCAAAGCAGGAGTTTACGCCGGTCGTCATGCTGAGTGCTTATGCGGAAACGATGGAGCGGATCCGTGCCTACGAATTGGGTGCGATGGATTTCATCAGCAAGCCGGTGAACCGGGAGCTGTTTTTCCCGTTTTTGAAAAACCGTCTTGCGATGCAGGAGCGGGTGTGGAATTCCTCACTTGAAGATGAGCTGACGGGCGTCAAAAACCGCAAATACATCACTCAGGAACTTGCATCGCTGAATGGAAGCGTGGAGCGTGGTGAAATAGAATGTTACAGTCTCGTCCTCTGTGATCTGGACTATTTCAAAAAAGTGAACGATACGTACGGGCACGTTGCGGGAGATAAAGCGCTCCGCTACTTTGCCCAGACAGCAGAGAGCGTCTGCCGGCCGGGGGATACGGTCAGCCGCTACGGCGGGGAAGAGTTTGTTCTCCTGCTTCCCGGGGCCGATGAGGAAGCTGCAGCGGACGTGACAGAACGGCTTCGCGAGACGCTTTCGGCAGCGCACGTCCCGGGAGTGGAGGAACTGCACCTTCGTTTTTCCGCCGGAATCCGGGAAACGCGTACAGAAAAGCACGACCGGGAGCTTTTGGAGGAAGCGGACCAGGCACTCTATGCGGCCAAGCGTGCCGGAAGAAACCAGACGGTCCTGTACCGGCCTGACATGGAGAAAGTCCGGGAGCTCAGCACGGTGCATGTTATCGTGATCGACGACGATCCAATCGTCCGCGAGATGCTCCGGCAGTACTGGATGCGCCGCAGTACGATCGGACAGCGCCCGCTTGCGTTTCATGCCTTTGAAGACGGGGCAGCATTTCTTGAGGCGGACTGGTTTCAAGAAGAGGATTACTACTTTTTGCTCGTCGACGGGATGATGCCAAAAGTGGATGGCATTGAAGTGCTGAGGGAGGTACGGAAAGGCTATCCGAAAGACCGGATTCTTGTGTCGATGCTGACAGCACGGAGCGGCGAGCAGGAAGTTGCCCGCGCGCTTCAGACCGGAGCCGATGATTACATGCTGAAACCGTTCCGCGTCCGAGAAGTGGCGGCGCGGATGGAGCGGCTGATAGAAAGGGTGTTTTAACCTATGGTATGGGCCTGGTGGCTGTTGGGAATCCTTGTCGTGCTGCAGGCGGTCATGCTCTGTTATCTCATCCTGTCGAAGTCCCGTCAGATCCGCTATGAGAAACGGAAAGAAGAATCGTTCCAGAAGCTGCTGCCTGCCGTTCTTACGTTCTCGGAAAGCGAGGGAGATGCGCCGGAACTGCCGAAGGAAAAGAAGCTCCGCCGGGAGATTGTCGAAGAGCTGCTCGACCGCATTACGGCGGTGACGCTGGAGTCAGAGGCGAGAAACCGCCTTCTCGGCTATGCAGGAACAGAGCTCGCTCCTGCCTATGAACAGATCTTGAATAAAGGAACGTGGGCAGAGCGGATGAACGCGCTGTACTACATTGAAGATTTTCGTCTGGAGCAGGCGGCAGACATGGCGGCGGTGCACATAAAAGAACATGAGCCAAAAGAAGAGGAATACCGGCAGACAGCCCGGGTGCTGGCGGTACTTGACCATCCGGAAGCGGCGCGCCTGCTCGTGGAAGACACACCTTCATCGGAGCGGTTCATTAAAGAGATGCTCCGCAGGCTTCCTGCCGAACGGCTGCTGGAACTTGTAGAGCAGCTGGATGAAACTCCGGAGCACGACCGTCTCCGCCAGGCGCTTTACGTCTATGCCGGGGAGCAGGGAATCCTCTCGCTGCTGCCGTATGTGGAAGCGGCATTGATTAGAGAAAACAAGGAAACCCGTCTCCGTGCCATGCGCGCGCTCTGCTATTTTGGGCATATGCAGGACCCGGACCGCGCGGCGTCGTTTTTTCAGTCGGTGCACTGGGAGGAGCGGATGTATGCGTGTAAGCTGACGCGTGCGCTGTCGAGGGAGTCGTGGCGTCAGGAAGTGATGGAACGGCTCGGTGATGAGAGCTGGTGGGTCCGTTCCGCTGCTGCCGAAGCGCTCCGGTCATTCTCCGACGGGGAAATTCTGCTGGAGTTTGCCAGGAGCAGCCATCCCGACCGCTACGGCCGGGATATGGCGGATGCGTGGCTGTCGATGGAAGTGGAGGTGTAACGAATGGACTGGATTTCTCTTATACTGACGATCACGGCTTTCATCGTCATCGCCTACATGGTGATTGTCGGCGGCGTCTACGTGGTGCTGTTTCTTATCTCGGTGCCGAAAATTTACCGGGAGCGCCGTCTGGACCGCTCCGAGCCGATTGAAGAATTGAAAACGAGCGGGGATACGTATCCGGTGTCGGTACTCGTCCCTGCCTACAATGAAGAGCTCGGCGTCGTTTCTACTGTGCGTTCGCTCCTCGCTCTGGAATATCCTGAATATGAAGTTATTGTCATTAACGACGGCTCAAAAGATGAAACGAGCTTGAGGATGATCGAGGCGTTTTCCATGCGGCGGGTGAATACCGCTGTCCGTCGTCATTTTGACACGGCGGAGCTGAAGGCGGTCTACCGCTCATCGACGTTTCCGAATGTCGTCCTGCTGGAGAAGGAAAACGGCGGCAAGGCCGATGCCTTAAACGCAGGCATCAACGTGTCGCGGTATCCGTATTTCGCGGCGATTGACGGCGATTCCATTCTGGAGCGGGATGCGCTGTTGAAAACGATGAAGCCGATTATTGAATCCAACGGGTCGGTCACAGCGGCCGGCGGTACCGTCCGGATCGCCAACGGCTCCACGATCCGCCAGAGCGTCGTCGAACGGATCGCTCTGCCGCGCCAGCCGATTGCGGTCATGCAGATCATTGAATATTTCCGCGCCTTTCTCATCGGGCGCCTCGGATTGAGCCGGCTGAATGTCCTTCTCATTATCTCCGGTGCCTTCGGCGTCTTTGAAAAAGAGCGCGTCATTCAGGCCGGGGGCTATGAAACGAAAACGGTCGGGGAGGACATGGAGCTCGTCGTCCGCCTGCACCGGCTGCTTCAGGAGGAGAAGTCCTCCCAGCGGATCGAATACATTCAGGATCCGGTCTGCTGGACGGAAGCACCGTCGGACATGAAATCGCTCCGCTCTCAGCGGAGGCGCTGGCAGCGCGGGCTTGCCGAAACGCTGTGGCGCCACCGGACGATGATGCTGAACCCGAAATACAAAGGCGTCGGCATGTTTTCCATGCCGTACTTTCTTCTCGTCGAGCTTTTCAGCGCCGTCGTGGAACTGATCGGCTACGCTGTTTTGATCCTCGGCCTTGCGTTCGGCTTTTTAAACACACCGGTGACGGTGCTCATGATGGTCGTGACTATTTTCTACGGGTCGCTTCTGTCGGCACTCGCCGTCCTTCTGGAAGAATGGACGTATCATAAATATCCGACCGTCCGCAGTGTCGTCATTTTATACCTGTGGGCCCTGACCGAAACATTCTGGTACCGCCCGGTCATGGTATGGTGCCGTGTCCGCGGTCTCCTGGACGCGTTCAAGAAAAAGCACAGCTGGGGCCACATGCAGCGCCGCGGCATCAGCAGTGACCAATCGAAAGGAGCATAACGATGACGAAAACGATTCTCGTCGCAGATGACGATGACATTTTACGCATGCTCATCTGTGACACACTGGAAGACCTCGGCCACGACATAGAAGAAGCGGTCGACGGAGGAGAAGCTTACGAGAAACTGGCCGCCGGCGGCTACGACGCCGCTGTCGTCGATTACATGATGCCGAAGAAAACAGGTCTCGAGGTCATCGAGGCCCTCTCCGGAGACATCAAGGAGAAAACGACGATCATTATGCTGACAGCAAAAGCACAGGAGCAGGACCGGCAGGCGGCGCTGGATGCCGGCGCCCGCTATTTTATTGCCAAGCCGTTCAGTCCCGTGGAACTCGAAGCGTTAGTGAGTGATATTCTGTGAGCCGGTGGAGAAAATGGACCGGCACGTCAAGTCTTCGCACGAACTACTTAGTAAAAGCAGCTGCTTTTGTTGCGGCCGTCCTGATCATAGCTGCTGTGGTCACTATGTATATCGTTCAGGACCAGCAGACGCAGGCGGAATCGCAGCGTGAGCTCGTCGGAAAAATGGAAGCAACAGAAGACGTCCGCGATAATTTGAACCGGCTGTTTTATCACGTACGCTCGTATTATTCGTTTCAGAATGAAACAGATTTAATCCGGGTGAACGGGGCGCTGGAGGAACTGCAGCAGTCCATCGGCCGCTATGACCGCGAGGAGCTGAATGACCGGGAAGCTGCGTTTGCTTCTAATCTGGAAAGCTTTCTGCGCGTCTATGAAGAGGAACTGCTGCCGCAGGCCGTCGCGTATGTCGATGACAATGACTACGCGGCACTCCGCACCTATACAGCAGACACGAACTCGCAGATCGACCAGTTTTTCAGCGAGTCCGAAGCGCTCCGGGAGGACGTGTTCGGACAGCTTCAGGAAGCGTACAGCAGTGCCATCACGGAAAGCAACCGGAATATTTTTATCGCGATGGCACTCGGAGCCGTCATTTTCTTTGCGATGATCATTCTGTCCCAGCGCATGATGAAAAGGATCGTCATGCCGCTGGAGGAGCTGACAACGGCATCGGATGAACTGGCAGCAGGCCGCTTCGTCCACGTGCCGGAAACCGAACGTGCTGATGAGATTGGAAGTCTCAGCCGCTCTTTCGCCAATATGGCACGGCAGATGCAGGAAAACGAAGATGAACTGACGGCTCAGAATGAGGAGCTTACCGCCCAGCAGGAAATGCTGGAAGAGGCACTCGATCAGACCGAATACGAAAAGCAGAAAATTGACCGGTACAGCCAGCTGAATCAGACGATGTCGACGAAGCTGGATAAGCAGGAATTTCTCAATTCGATCTTCGTCTACGTCAATGAATTGTACCCATGCAGCCGCAGCATGCTGCTTCTTCTGGAGGAGGATGCCTACCGCGCCATGGGGATGAGCGTGGAGAGTATCGGCCGCTGGATCAACGCTGACAAAACCGAATGGCTCGAGCGGCTGCAGAATGAACCGCATATTCTGATCCGCCGGAATGCATCGGAAGCAGAAGCCGGCATTGCGGAAGGCGAAGCGGAAGCGGTTGATTATTATGCGGCTGTACGAGGCGGTGAGGGGGATATTCTCGGCATTTATGCGGCTACAAGGTACGGCCGGCCGTATGGTGAGGAGGAAATGGAAGAGATCGAGTCCCTTCTCAGCCACGTCGGTCTCGGGCTGGAACGGTCGCTTGCCCATGAGGAAATTACCCGCTCCCGGAAACTGAGTCAGGATATTTTGGATAACGTCAACGAAGCGATTCAGTTTGTCGACCGCGACGGCACGGTGCTGCAGGTGAACCAGGCGATGAAAAAGCTGCTCGGCGCCCGCGCATCTGCTCCGGTGGACGGCTGGAACCTGCGCCGCTGGAAAAAGCCGCTTTTATCCAGATCCGAAGATACCGAAGAGCTGGAGGCATTTTTCAACTGGTTCTGTGAAGGAAGCTATGAAGGAACGATGGCGCACCAGTTCGTCCAGGTTCAGGATCAGGAACGGCGTGTCTTTGTCGTCTACGGGACGACGGTATACGACGATTCGGAAGCGCTCGGAACCGTATTTGTTTACCGCGATATGACGCGGGAGTACGAACTGGATCAGATGAAATCGGAGCTTGTCAGCACCGTGAGCCACGAGCTTCGGACGCCGCTTTCCAGTGTGCTCGGATTCACTGAGCTTTTGTTAAACCGGGAGCTGAAACCCGAGCGGCAGAAACGGTATTTAACGACGATTCATAAAGAAGCGAAGCGTCTGACCAACCTGATCAATGACTTTCTTGATCTGCAGCGGATGGAGTCCGGCAGTCAGCCGTATACGATGGAAGATGTGCGGATGGAGGAGCTCGTCATGGATGTGCTCGGCCAGTTCCGTCATGAAGAAAACCACCGCCTTTCGTTTGCGGACACCTCCGTATCGACGCTTGTCGAAGCAGATAAAGAGCGGCTGCAGCAGGTGCTGACGAACCTTATCAGCAACGCCATCAAGTTTTCTCCGGGCGGCGGGGACGTTGTCGTGCAGATGGAAAACAGCACCGGCGCGCTCCACGTCTCCGTGAAAGATGAAGGTCTCGGCATACCGGAACACGCAAAAGCGTCGCTGTTTCAGAAGTTTCAGCGTGTGGACGAAGACGACCGTCAGAATATCGGCGGTACCGGGCTCGGTCTTGCCATCTGCCGGGAAATTATCGAACGGCACGGCGGCAGAATCTGGGTGGAATCGGAACCGGGAGAAGGATCTGTCTTTACGTTCCGTCTGCCGCTGAAACATCCGGCAGGCCAGGGGGCGCCGGTTTCCGCTCCGGCAGGCTATCCGGACGGCGCAGCCGTCATGATCGTGGAGGACGATGCGAGCCTCGCCCTGCTTTTATCTGAAGAGCTGAAGTCTCAGGGATTCCAGGTTATTCACCACCTGCGCCCGGACCACGCATACCAGGAGATACTGGAATCGCCGCCGGCTGCGGTCGTCGTCGATTTAATGCTCGGGGAGAAAATGGACGGATGGGATCTCGTCGACCGCCTCAAGCAGCACGAAGAGACGAAGCGCATCCCGATCATCATTTCCTCCGCGCTCGACCGCTCGGATGAAAAAATGGCCCAGTACGGGCTGGATCAATATTTAACGAAGCCGTATCCGCCTCAGGATTTAAGTGCAGCGCTCAAGGCCTATCTGGCAAAAGCACATGCCGACGGCGGCATCGTCTACCCTGAATCATAGAAGAGTCCAGCGCCGGAGGCCCAGCTTCCGGCGCTGTTTGATGAGCTTCCGCCGATGGTTCGTGCCACAGACGGCGGCTTTCGTGCCACGAAGCCGAGGTTTTGTGCCAGAAACGAAGACGATCGTGCCATCTGCAGGAAATCGTGCCAAACGTGGCGTGAGCCGTGCCAAAGTAAAGACGGTTCGTGCCAAAAGAAGAAACCATCGTGCCAAAACCGAAAAACCGATCCACCGCCGTCCGGCCCTCTGCAGGCTCCGCAGCAGTGGGGTTGTACCACAGTCGCAGCACCTTTTTTGACCGGCGCTCTCATTCCAGGAGTAGCGCGTTCCCGAAACGGCTATAGAAGCAGGAGGAGGTATGTGTATGGCAACGCTGTGGTTACTTGGACATCAATGCTCCCTGCGCCAGCCGTGGTTTGAAGAGCTGGATAAAGAAAACGATGAAGTGCTGCTTATTGAAAACTGGAACGAAAAAGACTGGAAAGGGTATCACAAGCAGAAACTCGTGCTTGTTTTTTCGATTATGCGTCACTTTAAAAAAGAGCTGGAAGACGCAGGCTACACCGTCGATTACCGGAAAAGTACGGACGTAGCAGAAGAGCTGGAGGCACACATAAACGAAAAACAGCCGGATACTGTCCTGGTTCATCAGCCGTCGGAAGAAGGCATGTGCCGCTTTATCGATACGTGGAGGAAAAAAACGACAGCTTCTGTCCGGATAGCGGAAGAAGGCGGGTTTTTAATGGACCGGAAGGAATGGAAAAACCTGCTTCCTGAAAACGAAAACTGGCAGATGGATAAGCTGTACCGACGCTTCCGGAAAGACTTCCGCGTGCTGCTGACGAAAAACGGAAAGCCGGTCGGCGGCAAGTGGAGCTATGATGCCGATAACCGGAAAAAGCCAAAGAAAGGCACCACCTTTCCAGAGCCGGCGTGGGAGTCTCCCGATAACATCACGCGGAGTGTCATCGAGGAAGTGGAGGATGGTTTCTCAAAGCTTTACGGAAGCACGGAACATTTCGCCTATCCGGTGACGAAAAAAGGGGCGGAGAAGCTGCTGGATCACTTTATGGAGCACCGGCTGCATACGTTCGGGGACTACCAGGATGCGATGCTTCCGGGGGAGCCGTTCGTGTCGCATTCGATGCTGTCGGCGGCCATCAACTTTTCGCTTCTCGATCCGCTGGATGTGATCCGCCGGGCGGAGGAGGCGTACCAGGACGAAGCGGCGCCGCTCAATGCGGTGGAAGGGTTTATCCGTCAGATTCTCGGCTGGCGGGAGTATATCCGCGGGGTGTACCTGCGTTCGATGCCGGAGTACGAGCGTGTGAATGAGCTTGGGCACGAGCGGGATCTGCCGGCGTTTTTCTGGACGGCGGAAACGAACATGCACTGCATGCAGGATACAGTGCAGTCGGTGGTCGACCACGCCTACAGCCACCACATTCAGCGGCTCATGGTGCTCGGAAACTTCGCGACGACCGCAGGGATTGAGCCGAAGCAGGTGTCGGACTGGTTCAACGAGATGTACATCGATGCCCTCGACTGGGTCGTGCTTCCGAATGTTCTCGGTATGGCGCTGTATGCCGACGGCGGAAAAATGTCGACGAAGCCCTACGTGTCGAGCGGAAACTACATTCAGAAAATGAGCCACTACTGCCGGGACTGCGCCTACAGCGTGAACGAGAAATACGGAGAAAACGCCTGCCCGTTCCATCCGCTCTACTGGGACTTTCTGGAGCGTCACGAGGAGCGCTTCCGGGATAATCCTCGTATGAAAGTCATCTACAAACACCTCGACAACCGCAGCAGCGAGGATGAAAAAAAGCAGCAGGAGACGATCGACCTCGTCTGGAAGCGCATGAAGGAGGGCACCCTTTGATGCACAGCATCGGCCTCGACAGCTGCCCCGGCGGCTGGATGAGTGCTTCTGCGGAAAACGGGCAGCTCCGGAGCGTGACACGGGTCACGGAACTTCCGGACAGCAAAGCGGAGTGGATCTGGATCGATATTCCGATCGGACTACCTGCCAGGCACCGGTATCCAAGAGTCGTGGAGAAAGAAGCGAGAGGACTGCTCGGCCCGCGGAAAAGCAGCGTGTTTTCCGTACCGTGTGTGGAGGTGCTGGCATGTGATTCGTATGAAGAAGCGAACCGCCTGCACCGGGAGTGGACCGGGCACGGCATCGCCCGGCAGTCGTGGAATATTCTGCCGAAAATCAGCGAAGCGGCCCAGTGGGCGGAGAAAACCGGTGCCGTCGAGTCGCATCCCGAGCTCGTGTTTGCCGGAATGAACGGCGCGCCGATGGTCCATTCGAAAAAAACGATGGAAGGAAAAGCAGAGCGGCTCGCGGTTCTGAAGATGTACGATCCAGAGGCGGGGGCTGTTCTGGCTGCGGCGCGCAGTCAGTATTTGAAGAAAGAAGCAGCTGATGACGACCTGCTTGATGCCGCTGCCCTGGCCATCGCCGCATCGCATCCGCGTCTGCATCCGGAGCGGATTGGGAATCCGGCGGAAGGCGTTATGTGGTACAGCGTGCCGACAGACGGCGCGCTTTGAATAGAGAGAGAACCGCTGCGGCTTGTAGCTGCAGCGGTTTTTTATGGAAGTGGCAGAGAGCAGCTGCACTGTCTGCAGTGGAAAAGTGGCCCTTTTCCGGGATAACGGACGGTTTTCCAGCGGGTCCAGGCGGTCCACAGCCGCAGCCCCCGGCATCGAACCGCAGCCGGTTTTGGCAGAGGGGCAGCAGCGCTGCCGGTGGATGACGAAATGGGACTGGGCCGGTGCGTAGTGGGAATATCGGATGAAGAAAGTGGAATACGGCGTACCGAAGTTGGAATTTTAGGGTGGAATGGGAGGCGGCCCTTTCGTTGTGAGACTGGAGGGGGCCGCTGCAGGAACGGCAGCTGCAGGTATGAGACTTCCCTGCCTAGTAGTGGGACTCTGCTGCGTTTCCGTTTGGAAAACGAACCAGCCGGCCGGGAAACAGGATAAACAGAAGAGAACGAGTGCTGCAGCGGTTTTTTTCCGAAAAAAAGCCAGCCGGGGTTCCGGCCGGCTGGCAGAGATATATTTGGTTATTTCAGCGAGTACCCGCCGTCGACGACGAGCTCGGTGCCGATGATGTACGATGCAGCATCGGAAGCGAGGAAACGGACGACATCGGCGATTTCCGACGGATCGGCGTATTCGCCGCGCGGTGATTCCTTCGACGCTTTCTCCAGCGCTTCTTCACCGCCATAGGCTTTTTCCGACAGGGCCGTTTTTGTCGGTCCCGGGGAAATGCAGTTGACGCGGATGCCCTGGCGTGCGAAGCGGGCGGCTGTGCTCTCGGTCATCGCTTTGACGGCAGCCTTGGTGCCGCTGTAGGCCGGCAGCATCGGATTCACTTTGCCGTTTCCGAGAATCGCGGCGTTGTTGATGATGTTTCCGGATTTCTGTTTCTGCATCTGCTGCAGCGTGTATTTCATGTACAAGTACAGGGCAGTCTGGTTTGTGGCAATCAGCGTGTCCCAGTCCTCTTCTTTTACCCGGGCAAGCGGACCGCTTCCGACCGACAGAACGCCGGCGTTGTTGAACAGAATATCAATATGATCCTCTTCGTTCATCAGCTCTTCAAAAAATGTCTCGATCTGCCGGCGGTCTTCATTGTCGACCTGGTGAAAATGAGCATGGCCGTTCACGCTGTTTTCGATTTCTTTTCCTTTATCTTCCCGGCGTCCGGTGAAGTGCACCGATGCCCCGCGCTCAGCGAACTGCTTTACAACTTCTGCGCCGATACCGGATGTTCCGCCGTTGACGACCACTACTTTTCCTTCGAAGTTTTCCATGATAATATCCTCCTGATGTTCAGCATTTGTATAATGTATTCACTAATTTTTGTATAACTAAACCTGGAGTTTGGAAAACGACGTTCCGAGAGCACACGTGCTTTTTTCTGCATTAAAAAAACCAGGCAGCTGCTGCCTGGTTTTGAAGAATAAGCTGTTTTGTGATATGACTTCTTTTAGAAGGAGCACGGCTCCGCTCGGCCGCGGCGAATGGCAGAAAACCGCTGCCATTCGCCTTAAGCCACAGGCCGGCTGCGCGCGTGCTTTCAGCCGCTTGACGCGGCCTGTAGATCAGCGGTGGTCGACGGTTTCCGGATACATGTCGTGGTTCATCATCCGGTGCTCGGCCATGTTTTCGTATTTCGTTCCCGGTTTTCCGTAATTCGTGTACGGATCGATGGAAATGCCGCCGCGCGGGGTGAATTTGCCCCATACTTCAATGTAGCGGGGGTCCATCAGCTCCACGAGGTCGTTTAAAATAATGTTCATGCAGTCCTCGTGAAAATCGCCGTGGTTGCGGAAGCTGAACAGGTACAGCTTCAGTGACTTGCTCTCCACCATCTTTTTATCCGGTACGTAGCTGATATAGACAGTGGCAAAATCGGGCTGGCCGGTTTTCGGACAGAGGCTCGTAAACTCCGGACAGTTGAATTTCACAAAGAAATCCCGGTAGTCGTGGCGGTTTTCCACGGACTCCAGTACGGACGGGTCGTAGTCGGTCTTATATTCAACGTTTGTATTACCGAGAAGGGAAACTTCATCTTCGCGTGGTTTTGTCATGGTATCTCGCACCTTTCATGGCATAGTCGTTTTCATTCTACCTCGTTTTCTCCCCGTACGCCAGTCTGCCGGTGCGTTGCAATTCGGGGCTCGTTGTGGTATTTTGTAAGAATCACAAAGCAGAAGGAGCGGGTTTTCCATGAATACGCCTATCCGCCGACAACAGCAGCAGATCTAGCTCTGCCTTTTTTCAAATGGGAAAAGAGGGAGAGCGATACGTCGTACAACCGCAGGGCAGGGAACGTGCGGTTTTTTTGTGTGCAATTTTACCCCGACACGGCGAAAGGAGCCATCATGGAAGAGCAGATTTTACGCATTAAAAAAGATTTCGTCCCAAAATACGAGGACGGTTACCCACTGATCACGGAGGAGGCCTGCGCCAACCCGCAGATTCTCACCGAGGAAGGCAGACCGTTCCGCCTGGAAGCCGGAGACGGCACGTTTCTCGGCCGCGGCTACTACGGCCGCCAGAATAAAGGGCTCGGCTGGGTGCTGACCCAGAAAGAGCACGAGCCGATCGATGAGCGTCTGTTCCAGAAAAAACTCGCCGTCGCACTCGGCCGCCGGACATCGCTGTTTATGGATGAAACAACGAACACATTCCGTATTTTAAACGGTGAAGGGGACGGCCTCGGCGGTCTCACGATCGACTACTTCAACGGCTATTATCTTCTCCAGTGGTACAGCGCCGGCGCCTACACGTGGCAGAAGACGATTGTCGACCTGCTGTTTCAAAATACCGATGCGGTCGGCGTGTATGAAAAAAAGCGATTCTCCAGCGAGGGCGGCTATGTCTCCGACGATGATTTCGTTACCGGAGAGCGGGCACCTGAACCACTTCTCGTGAAAGAAAATGGCATGACGTTTGCGGTCTACTTAAACGACGGCGCCATGACCGGCCTCTTTCTTGACCAGCGCGACGTGCGGCAGACGCTCCGGGAAACGGTACCGGAGGACGCGCGTGTACTCAACACGTTTTCCTATACCGGCGCTTTCTCCGTGGCCTGCGCGCTCGGCGGCGCCGGGCACACCGTCAATGTCGATGCGGCCAACCGGAGCCTGGAGAAAACGAAGGAGCAGTTTGAAGTGAACGGTCTGGATCCCGCGTCCCACCAGATTCTCGTTGAGGATGTGTTCACGTATTTCCGCCGGGCGATCCAGCGCGGCGAGCAGTATGACGTCGTCATCCTCGATCCGCCGAGCTTTGCCCGCACGAAGAAAACGACGTTTTCCGCGGTGAAAGATTACGGGAAGCTGTTGGAGCAGGCGTTCCAGCTGACAGCACCTGGAGGGATCGTGGCCGCCTCCACGAACCACGCCGGCCTCTATCCGAAGAAATTCCGGGCGTTTATCTACGAAGCGATGGAAAAAACAGAAACGACTGGGCGGATTAAATCGACGTTCCGTCTGCCGGAAGATTTCCGCGTCGATGCGGACTATCCGGACGGCAACTACCTGAAAGTGCATCTGATCGAAAAATCTGCCGAAGGAGGCCTATTATGACCGAAGAAAACAACTATACCCACTTTATTAAGCAGATTGTGGAGAAAGACATGGAGTCCGGCGCCTACGATACGATCGTCACGCGTTTTCCGCCGGAGCCGAACGGCTACCTGCATATCGGACATGCAAAGTCGATCGTCTTAAACTTTGAACTCGCCGATGAATTCGGCGGGAAAACGAACCTTCGTTTTGACGACACGAACCCATTGAAGGAAGACAAGGAATACGTCGAATCGATCAAGCGGGACATTGAATGGCTCGGCTACGACCCGGAGGCGGTCCGCTTTGCTTCGGACTACTTTGACGAGATGTATAACCAGGCGGTCAGCCTCATTAAGCGCGGGCTTGCCTACGTGGAAGATCTGTCACAGGAGGAAGTCCGGAAACTCCGCGGCACGCTCACGGAACCGGGAAAGGAAAGTCCTTCCCGGGAACGCAGTGTCGAAGAGAACCTCGATTTGTTCGAGCGGATGAAAAACGGCGAATTCGGCGACGGGGAAAAAACGCTCCGGGCCAGAATCGATATGAGCTCGCCGAACATGAACCTTCGTGACCCGGTGCTGTACCGGATTTCGCATACCGAGCATCACAACACCGGAAACAAGTGGTGCATCTACCCGATGTACTCGTTCGCCCACCCGCTGGAGGATGCGATCGAAGGCGTGACACACTCCCTCTGTACACTGGAGTTTGAAGATCAGCGCCCGCTGTACGACTGGGTCATAGCCAACGCGGAACTCGATGCTGAGCCGAAGCAGATCGAATTTGCCCGCCTCAACCTGACCAACACGGTGATGAGCAAACGGAAGCTGAAACAGCTCGTCGACGAGAACTACGTGGACGGCTGGGACGACCCGCGCATGCCGACGATTTCCGGACTCCGCCGCCGCGGATTCACGCCGGAATCCATCAAGCAGTTCTGCCGGGAAATCGGCGTCTCCAAAGCAGACAACCTCGTCGATGTGCGCATGCTTGAGCACTTCCTGCGCGAAGATTTGAAGCTCGAAGCACCGCGGACGATGGCAGTGCTTGATCCGATCAAAGTGATCATCACGAACTATCCGGAGGACGGCCTCGAATGGCTGCCGGCTGACATCAATCCGGAGAACGAATCGATGGGCATGCGGGAAATTCCGTTTTCCAGAGAGATTTACATTGAGCGCGAAGACTTCATGGAAGATCCGCCGAAGAAGTACTTCCGCCTGTTTCCGGATAACGAAGTCCGCATCAAGCACGCCTACTTCATCCACTGCCACGATTACAAGAAGGATGAAAACGGACAGATTACCGAGCTGTACTGCACGTACGATCCGGAAACAAAATCCGGCTCCGGCTTTACCGGCCGCAAAGTGAAAGGAACGCTTCACTACGTGGAAGCTTCCCAGGCCGTGCCGGCGGAGTTCCGCCTGTACGATTCGCTGATCGATGATGAAGCCGAAGGGGACAATTTCCTTGATTTCGTCAATGGAGAATCCCTCACGGTGAAGCACGGATTTGTCGAGCCGAACATGAAAGACGTGAAAGCGAACGACAAATTCCAGTTCTTCCGTCACGGCTACTTCAGCGTCGATCCGGAGGAAGCCACGGACGAGAAGCTCGTCTTCAACCGCATCGTGGAACTGAAGAGTTCGTTTAAACTGAAATAAGCAAGAGACCGGCCCACCGGCCGGTCTCTGAAAGCACGAGCGGAGCCGGCCTTTGGTTTGAGCCGCAGGGCAGTGCTCTTCTGTCCTGCGGCGCGGCCGCGCGGAGCCGTGCTTCTTTAAAAGAAACATTGTTCAGCGATAACTATACAGAAAAGACCGGCCCGCCAGCCGGTCTTTTCTGTATTTGCAGGAACATATATGGAGGCTGCTGCTGCAGGCAGAGGGAGGCCGTTGGTCCGGGGGATGTGTTTTCTGGTCCGGTACGGGGCGGAACCTGTTCCGATTTACGCTGAATGTGGTCCGATACACAGCGCTTGGTCCGGTAAAAGCTGATGTTGTTCCGATTCGCAGTCATCGTGGTCCGCAGCCGGCCCGTGCTGGTCCGATAGCGCACCGTCCTGTTGCGCATTTTTCAGAACCGTCCACGCTGTCCGCTGCCGAAACAGCGCGGGCAGAAACCCAGGCCACTGAAAAAGTCTCTATTAAAGAAACTCTCTACATGGAGAGTTTCTTTTTTATTACACAATCTGATTTACGAAAAGAAACTTTAACCTTTTCAATTAGTGAAATCAGACTGCACTACAGACGGAAGCTTGCCGCGGGCATGGCCTCAGCCTACTCGAACATCCTTTGGATGTTCTGCGGGGTCTTCACCTCATGCTTTTCCCGCAGGCCTCCTCGTCTTTCGTTTCGTCTGATTGAGCCTGGGATAAAAAGCATGAAAGTGGTCAAAAGAGTTCCATGACAAAAAAAGAGGTTCTCCCTAATCAAGTGTGCTTGACATTGAAAAAAGCAGAATCTTCCTCTAATGTTTAAAGTGACGAAACCAAAACATTGTAGAGAGGAAGATCTGCTTGTACAAACAGTTTACTACAGATATCCTGCACCTACCAACGTTTGTCTTGAATGATGAAGGAGAACGTGTAGAGAATGGCTGGATCCTCGGCGTGGAACCAAAGCCACAGAGCCATCTTTGTCCGTTATGTTTTCAGGAGAGCATCAATCATGCCAGAAACAAGGAGCGTACCCTGCGTCATGCCTGGATTTCCACGCAGGAAACTATTTACATCCGTGTTCCTGTCCACCGCCAGCGTTGGGAGGATTGTGGGATCACCTGGACAGTCGAATGGCCGGAAATACCGCTGCGTGGGAACGTGACGAAGCATTTTAAACAGATGATCGCCAGAAAGTGTATCGGTCAGTCCTTCGAGGCGGTCGCCAGAGAGATGACGGTGCCGCCGTCGACGGTGGCTTCCTGGTTCTACACGTATGCGGAAGAGACCGTGGCGCGTCCTGCTGATTACGAAGCACCGACAGCGCTGTGCATGGATGAGTTTGCTCATAAACGTGGGCACAGCTACAGTGTCGCTCTTCAGGATGCCCATACGGGTCATGTGTGGCAGACGCACCCGGGAAAAAGCCGGGAGCGCATCCAGGAAGGACTGCGCCGGTATCCATTTCAGGCACTAGAGGTTATCGTTACCGACCTGGCTCCCGGTATGGCGCAGACCGTCCACGAGATATGGCCGGAGACCACTGTCGTCGTCGACAAGTTCCATGTGATCCAGTTGTTCACGCAAGCTCTGGATCGCGCGAAGAAAATGGAAGGAACCAACGGAACCAGCCACAAGAATATCCGACACCAACGCAGGCTTTTGATGTCCCATCCCAAGTACTTGAAGAAAGAGGAGAAAGCGAACCTCCGCCTCTGGCTCGAAGAGAATCCCGAATGGAAAAAACAGTGGGTCGCGCTCCAGAAGTTCCGGGACGTGTATCGAGCCAAGCGTTTTAAGAAAGCGAAAGAAGCTCTGGAGAACTGGTGTAATCACTATCTGTTTGAGGGAGCAAGCGCCACGAAATCCATCACGAAGACCATTCTGAAGTGGAAACAGGAGATCTTGAATCACTTCATGTTTAAGCTGACGAACGCCAGGCTCGAAGGTACGAATAACCTGATTAAAACGCTGAAACGGCGCAGTTATGGATGTCCGAATAGGTATCACTTCGATCTCCGGATTCGAATGGAGTGTCGTGCTCCCGCTTAGAAATAAAGAGAAATCATACATTAGAGGCAGAAATCAACACATTTCACTGTGGAGAACCAAAAAAGACGGCCAAATCCAAAAAAATGAAAATTGGTCGTCTTTTTTCTATGATTTTACGTTCGTTCAATTAAAATCGAGAGATTTTCAGTGGCCCTCAGAAACCGGCTTCCTGTTTCATAAAGAAACCAAAAGAAGCTCCCCTCCGCGCGGGGAGCTTCAAAACTTTTTCTTACTTGTCTTCCAGTGCTTCGACCATTTTTTTCGCGGTGCTTTCACTGGACATTGGATTCTGTCCGGTGACGAGCTTTCCGTCACGGACGGAATAGTCGCTCCAGTTGTCGCCGTTTTCAAAGGCAGCGCCTTTTTCGCGGAGCGTGGACTCCAGCAGGAACGGCACGGCGTTTTCCAGCCCCATTTCTTTTTCTTCCGCGTCGGTAAATGCACTCACTTTTTTACCTTTGACGAGCGGTGTGCCGTCGGAGAGCGTGACGTGGACGAGGGCGCTCGGGCCGTGGCAGACAGAGCCGATAACGGCACCTTTTTCTGCGTGTTCGCGGATCAGGCGCTGCAGAAGCAGGTTGTCCGGGAAGTCAAAGACGGTGCCGTGTCCGCCGGGAAGGTAAACCGCGTCGAATCCGGCGCTCACATCTTCATTGGAGAGTGCCTGCGTGTTGGTCAGTTTGGCTTCCGCCTCCTGCCATTCGAGTACGTCCTTTTCCGGAAGGCTGTTCGGGTCGAGCGGCACCTGGCCGCCTTCGATGCTGCGTACCGTGACGTCATAGCCTTGACGCACGAATTCGACATATGGAGCAGCGTATTCTTCCAGCCAGAGGCCGGTATCGTTACTTCCCATTTTATTTGCGCTTGTTACGACAATTAGTACGTTTTTACTCATGTTATTCATCCTCCTGTTGCGTATCAGGTTACAGCTGACTTCTTCCCCGGAACGTTCTCCTTCAAACAAGAAAAATTATCCGTCCATTAAAAACCGGAAGCAGGAATCAATATGCGCACTGGTGGAATCGAGCACGCCGGAAGCAGGCGGGACGGCCATCTGAAGCTCCGTGCAGCCGAGGAGCACTTCATCCCACGGCCCCTGCATCTGCTTCTGAATAAACCGCCGGGATACATCGGTCAGCGTCCCTGTCACAAGCTCTGTGAAAATAATCCGCTGCAGCCGCTCTCTGGCTGCGGCAGGCGGTATATGTACGTTCACCCCGCGTGCTTCAAGCGGCTCATGGTACAGCCTGGATGTCATCGTTTCCTCCGTCCCGAGAAGCAGCATGTCGGTCGTCTCCGGCTGAACATTTTCCAGCACGGCCTCCGTGATCGATAAAACGGGAAGCGGTGCCTGCGGCAGAAGCTCCTCCAGTGCGAGGTGTGCCGTGTTGGAGCAGAGTGCGCACGCGTCCGCACCGGCCGCGCGAAGCGAATGCAGCGCCGGGAGGAGGACCTCCGCCATCCCTTTTCGGTCTCCGTGCCGCTGCCGGTCCAGAAGCGCCGGGAAATCGACGTTCGTCATTACGACCGGCGCAGCGGAATAAGGACCGTACACCTTCTGCCAGCGCGTATTCAGCTCCCGGTAGTACACCGCTGAAGATTCCCAGCTCATGCCGCCAAGAAGTCCGAGCATCACGAAGACTGCTCCCGGGCAAACTGTTTCAGTGCAAACAGAATCGATCCTGTCTCTGTATCCTCCAGGAAATCGACGCCGTACAGCCAGCGGCCGGCCACCTGCTTTTTCCAGACGATGACGCCGGCCGGCTCAAGCTGGGTGCCGGCAATCGTCATATCAAACGTCAGCTCACAGTCTTTCTCCGGCAGATCGAGCTCCGTCTGCAGACGGAGGCCGCCTGGACTCATATTCATGAGAACCCCACGGCCGTTTTTGGAGTGGTGTTCTTTACCTTTTAACCGGCTGATATAAAAACTCGTATCGTGCGGTGTACCGAATTCATAGCGGAATGCTTCCTGTCTTCGTCGGTTTGGCATAAAAGTGTCTCCTTTCCAAAGAGAACAGTCTCAGGTTACCGGGAGGCGTGAAATTCCCGGTGCACAGCGCGGCGGACATCTTCATTAACGGCGACATCCATCGCGGTAAGGGCAAGTGCTTTTGCAGTCAGCATCATCCCCTCGAAACCTTCGTCACTCAGCGCCGCCTCCCGGAAGGCATCGGTGTGCGGAATAATCGGTTTCGATGAAATCTTTGTATACGGATGGAGAGCAGGGCACCGCTGGCTGACGTTACCCATGTCCAGCGAGCCGCTGCCATCTTCCTCTTCAAATATATCTTCCCGCCGGACGCCGAGCGTATGCAGCTGTTTCGTAAATACATTCGACAGCGCTTCATTTGTCTTCATGTCATCGTAGGAATATTCGTAGTTGCGTATTTCCACCGTGGCGCCGGTTGCCTGAGCGGCGGCACGGGCACATTCCTTCACTTTTTCCGCCAGCGGATTCAGGCTGCTCCGTTTGGCAGCCCGGACGTAAAACTGTGCCTGCGCAAACTCCGGAACGACGTTGGCGGCCGTGCCGCCGTGTGTAATGATGCCGTGCATCCGTACGTCCGGGGTGACGTGCTGGCGGAGCGCATTGACACTGTGAAACAGCTGAAGCACCGCGTCGAGCGCATTAATCCCTGCTTCCGGTGCGGCAGCGGCGTGCGAGGATCGTCCGTGAAACGAAAATTCCACCGCGTCCATGGCAAGCGACGTGCCGCTTTTGACGTAATCGGAGGAAGGATGGGCCATCAATGCAGCATCGAGATGGTCGAACAGGCCGTCTTCTGCCATCGTAACTTTGGCACCGTTTGTCTCCTCTGCAGGCGTGCCGAAGACGGTAATCGTCCCGCCGGTTTGTTCGACGATGGATTTGTAGCCGATCGCAGCGGCGGCGCTCTGGGTGCCGATGAGGTTGTGGCCGCAGGCGTGGCCGAGGCCGGGAAGGGCGTCGTATTCGGCGAGAAAACCGATGTGGGCGCCGGGCTTTTCAGCGGTGTAGACGGCTTTGAAGGCAGTCTCGGGCTGGCCGGGAAGGTCTTCGATGGTGAAGCCGTATGCTTCAAGCAGGGCGGTGAGTGCCTGTCTGGCTTCGTATTCTTCGTTCCCGAGTTCGGGATGGTGTCCGATGTGCTGGCTTGTTTCGTACAGCCTGCTTCGGGCGGATTCGATCGTATTGGTAATGGTTTCGCGCATGGTGGACGGTCTCCTTTGGTGGGATTCTGATTCTACTTTACCGTAATTTCCTGCCGGCGGGCAAGCGGTGGCCGAAGGAGAGAAGTAGTAGGTTATTTTCTCCAAAAAAGGTATAATGAAAATAGTAAGAAAATTCATACAGAACAGGGAGCGGTGCGCATGCTGGAGACGTATTCGATTGAAGATTTCTACGATGAGATGATGGCGGATGTGCGGAAGCCGCGGCCTCACTATGAGAAGTTTCACCGGATTCTTCTGGAAATGAACCAGGAAGAGCTGCATGAGAAGCATGAAACAGCGCAGCTGAGCTTTCTACGTCAGGGAATTACGTTTACGGTCTATCACGAGGAGGGCGGGACGGAGCGGACGATGCCGTTTGATTTTGTTCCGGTCATTATCGATGATGAGCAGTGGAGCGGCATTGAAGCCGGAATAAAGCAGCGCGTGCGGGCGCTGAATTTGTTTCTCGAGGACGTGTATAACGAGGGCCGGATTTTACATGAGGGCATTGTGCCGCGCGGGGTGGTGGAAAACAATCAGTATTTCTACCGGAAGCAGGCGGGCGGCTTTGAGGTTCCGAATGATAATCGTATTTTTCTTGCCGGCATCGATCTGATCCGGGGTGACGAAGGGGTGTACCGGGTACTCGAGGACAATCTCCGCAATCCGTCGGGACTTTCCTACGTCTATCAGAACCGGTTCGTCATGAGGAAAGTTTTTCCGGAATTTTTCTTTGAGCACGATATCCGCACGCTGGAGCATCAGATGAGCCACCTGCACGAAGCACTCTTAAGCCACGTGCCGGAAAACAGTCCGTCGAAAAACGCGCCGCAGGCCGTTCTTTTAACGCCGGGAATGTATAATTCGGCCTATTACGACCACGTTTTCCTCGCGCAGCAGATGGGGATAGAGCTTGTAGAGGGAAGGGACCTTCTCGTAAAGGATAAAGCCGTCTACATGAAAACGGTCCGCGGCCTGCAGCGGGTGGATATTATTTACCGCCGCATTGACGACGATTTCATCGATCCGGAGGAATTCAATCCGGACTCGGAGCTCGGTGTGCCGGGGCTGATGGAGGCTTACCGGAACGGGAACGTAGCCATTTTGAATGGTGTCGGCAACGGCGTCGCAGATGATAAAGAAATTTACGCGTACGTCCCTGAGATGATCCGCTTCTATCTCGGCGAAGAGCCGATGATTCCGAATGTCGATACGTATTTTCTCCGTGATGAGGACGTACGGCGCGATGTGCTCGGGCGTCTGGAGGAGCTCGTCGTCAAAAACGTCGGGGCCTCCGGCGGCTACGATATGCTGATCGGACCACAGGCATCTCCGGAGCAGATCGAGCTGTTTAAGCAGAAAATTGAAGAGACCCCGGAGCAGTATATTGCCCAGCCGACGATCCAGCTTTCCAGAGCCCCTGCGTTTCAGAAGAAGCGGTTTTATCCGTGCCACGTCGACCTCCGTGTATTCGCAGTCGGCGGCGATGATTTCCACGTGCTTCCGGGCGGACTGACGCGTGTCGCACTCAAGGAAGGTTCGCTTGTCGTCAACTCCTCCCAGGGCGGCGGCGGAAAAGATACATGGGTACTAAAGAAGGGGGCGGTGCCGAATGCTTAGCCGGGTTGCTGCAAGTTTATTCTGGATGGCGCGCAACATGGAGCGTGCGGAGAGCAATGCGCGCGTGCTGGAGTCGCGGCTTATCAACGCGCTGGAATCCTCGGAATACGGCAAGCTCGCCACCGACGACTGGGAGGCGGTGCTGGAAATCTGCTCATCGGTCACAGAATACAGGAGTATGTATGACGCGTGCGAGGCCCGCCCGATCGCCCAGTATATTACGTTTGATGCGAGAAATATCAACTCCATTGTCAACTGCCTGGAGAACGCACGTCACAACGCCCGCTCCGTCCGGGATAATATTCCCGAGGAGCTGTGGGAGCTGTTGAATGAACAGTACCTGACTCTCCGGGATGAGGAATTTTACGCGTGGTCCATCCGCGATATTCAGGCATTTCTCCAGCAGACGAAGCGCCTTTCGTTTATGATTCAGGGAGTGATTGAATCTTCCATGCTCCGCGAAGAGCCGTATCATTTCATTAAAGTCGGCAAATGGATCGAACGTGCGGAGAAAACGGCGCGTGTGTTAAACGTCGTCTGTGAGAAAACGACGCAGCTGAAAGAAGAGACGCAGACGGATCATTACTATTACTGGCTGAGCGCACTGCAGTTTTTAAACGGGTACGATGCATATTTGAAGCGGTTTCCGCCGACGATGGAACCGAAGCATGTGCTTCCGTTTCTCGTTTCCTACGAACAGTTTCCGCGTTCCATCGAATACTGCATGGACCACGTAAGAGAAGCGGTCATGCAGCTGGAAGGCGGGAAGGTATCCCATTATTCAGAGGAGCTGTTCCAGGCGCTTGATCACGTCACGGACGAATTTGTAAAAATGAAGTTCCAGCAGATGGACAGCGCGGACATCGGACCGTTTCTCGACCGGTTTCAGAACGACTGCAACCGGCTTGCATCTGTCTTTGCCAGCACGTACTATTTTGTCTGAAGGACAAAAGGAGCGTAAAATTGATGAAATACCAGATTGAACATACCAACGACTTCACCTATGAAACGATGGTCGACCAGAGCCTGAACCGGATCCGGCTCAAGCCGAGAACGGATGAATGCCAGCGTCTTCTTTCCTATACACCCACCATCGAACCAGTGACCCTGACAAAAGAAAATACCGATATCTGGGGCAATACGGTGGAAAGCTTTTTTATCGCAGAGCCGCATCAGCGACTGCTCGTGAAAACGACGTCGGTTGTGAGCATTCAGAAAAGCCCGTTTGTGCGCATGGTGCAGTATACGCCCGAGATGGAAACGATTTTTAAATCGGACCTGTTCCGTTCCCACTATCTCGCATATCTTGCCGATACCGCTCCGACGTATATCCGGCCGGATCAGAAGGAGGAAGTAAAACGGGAGCTCGGCGATTTGTCGAACCCGGTGGAATGCGCCCTTTCCGTTCTCGACTTTGTCTACAGCCGCTTCAGCTACGATCCGGAGGCGACGAATGTATCCACCAGTGCGGTCGACGCGTTTGATTTAAAGCGCGGCGTCTGCCAGGATTATGCCAACGTCATGCTTGGCATTCTCCGCGCCAAAGGACTTCCGGCACGCTACGTGAGCGGCTACCTCTATGTCGGGGAGAACTCGGCGCTCGTCGGCGACGCGGCGACGCACGCCTGGGTGGAAGTCATGATCCCGGGCATCGGCTGGGTCGGACTCGATCCGACAAACAACGTCGAAGCGCTGGAGCAGCACATCCGCGTCGGTGTCGGCCGCGATTACGAGGACACGAGCCCGGTACAGGGCGTCTACCGCGGCGGACAGCATACGCTGGACGTGAAGGTGAGCGTCCAGCTGCTCGAGCAGCATTAACGCCCGCTGTTTTCCACTTTCTTTGTCAGAAAGGTGGATATTTCGGCTGCAGAAAGATATAATCGGGAAAGCGATTACTGCAGCTTTTCTGAAGGGAGTCCGGATGCTGCAGCGCGGGCGGGACTCCCAACTTTGATGGAATAACGAGGGATAGGTATGAATAAAGGAGTCGTAGAGAACATTTCGCCGTTTATGACCTTCTCCCGCGCGGAGTGGGCTGCGCTCCGGGAATCTTACTCGATGAAGATGGACCCGGAGGAGATCCAGCAGGTAAAGGGGCTGAATGACGTCCTGAATATGGAGGAGATTGCAGATATTTACCTGCCGCTGACACGGCTTATCCATCTGCATGCGGATGCCTCCCAGGAGCTGTACCGGAGCCGTTCGATTTTCCTGAAGAAGCAGGAGAAAAAGGTGCCGTATATCATCGGCATCGCCGGAAGTGTCGCCGTCGGCAAGAGCACGCTTGCCCGCGTACTGCGGACGCTTCTTTCCAAATGGGACCTTCATCCGAGAGTGGATCTTGTCACGACAGACGGATTTCTCTACCCGAATGCCGAGCTCGAGCGGCGCGGCATTATGGATAAAAAAGGATTCCCGGAAAGCTTCAACGTGGCAGCACTGCTCCGTTTTCTTGAAGAAGTAAAGTCCGGGAAGCCGCGTGTGGAAGCACCGGTATATTCCCACATTACGTACGATGTGAAGCCGGGCGAGGCGCAGGTTGTCGAACAGCCGGATATCGTTATTCTCGAAGGCATCAACGTGCTTCAGCCGCCGCGCCACAAAGGAGCGGATCCAGAAGAGGGCGTGTCGGTATCCGACTACTTCGATTTTTCCATTTACGTGGATGCCGATGAAGAGGATGTGTTTTCCTGGTACATCGAACGGTTTAAGAAGCTCCGGGAAACGGCGTTCCGGAATCCCGACTCCTATTTCCGCAAGTATGCTGATTTGTCGGACGAAGAGGCGGAAGCCTTCGCCGCCGGCGTGTGGAACCGGATCAACCATCCGAACCTCGTAGAAAATATCCGGCCGACGAAAAACCGGGCGGACCTTATTCTCCGTAAAGGCGGACATCACCTCGTTAACCAGATTAAAATGAGAAAAATTTAGGAGGGATACTGTGACAAAACACATCATTCACACAAATCTAGCGCCGGAAGCGATCGGCCCCTACTCCCAGGCGGTCGAAGTGGACGGATTTATTTATACTTCCGGACAGATCGGTCTCGATCCGGAATCCGGCGAGATGGTGGAAGGCTTGGAAAATCAGGCGCACCGCGTCATGAAAAACGTCATGGCGATTCTGAAAGCAGCCAGCTCTTCCAATGATGAAATTATTAAAACACTCATTTTCCTCCGCAACATCGAAGACTTTGCCGTTGTCAACGAGATCTACGCCTCGTACTTAAACGAACCGTATCCGGCACGCAGCGCGATCGAAATCTCCAAAATGCCGAAGGATGCCCTTGTGGAGATCGAAGTGATTGCCAAAAAAGAAGCATAATTAGGTAAAGCCCTGATCTGCGGATTTCCACAGACCAGGGCTCTTTTTCTACTGACGGGCACAGCCAGCCGACGGCAGATGCACAGGATGATAAAATAAACCAGGCAGATACCGCCTGGTCTTAAAAGCTAAGAGACGTTTGTTGAACAGGTACCCGCTTTCTGCCTGCACCTGCAGCCGTATGCGTTCCGGAGGGAATTCAAAAAGCGGAAGCGCCCTGCTTACGAGCGACCAGTCCTGGAAGACCTGCCGACGAAAGCTGATCTTCGCTTTCTTCGGCAGGGGTGAAGGAACCTCGAGCGAGTGGGTGCTGCAGCTGGACAATACTTCCATTACAAGAAGCACGGTTTCGCGCGACCGCGCCGCATGGCAGAAAATCGCTGCCCTGCGGCTTAAACCAAAGGCCTGCTCCGCTCGTGCTTTCAGCCGCTTGACGCGGCGTGGATTTTCGCCTCGTTCGGATCCTCCTGGAGTCGACGGCCTCCGGTTTTCGGCAGGTAGGAAGAAAACACTTGTTAGAAGCGATCCCTTTTGCGCAAAGAATACTGTCATTCAATCGAATTGGAAGAGACCATCATTACCTTATAAACATCGTTTCTGCTATAAATCCTTCGTATTTCATCTCTATATTTACTGCGCTTCGAAGCGTTCGGCAGAGACGCCGGTGGGATCAAGCGCAGTCGCCCGAAAAGCGGAAGCGCCCTGGTCACGAGCGACCAGTCCTGGAGGCCCTGCCGACGAAAGCTGCTCTTTGCT
>NZ_PVNS01000004.1 GCF_002993335.1 Alkalicoccus urumqiensis
CGCTTTCCAAGTAGTAAACTAAGTATAGACGATCATCCGGGAAAAAGGGAGAAAAAAAGACAAAGAAGACTAGAAACGTCCACAAGGACGTTTCTAGTCTTCATCAAGGACTTTTTCAGTGGCCCCGAAATTTCCGGAGGCTTTTTTTGTCTATTAATTGAGCGTCGTCCATCTAACTGCAGGCTGTTCTCTGCCTGCATGTGCAGCCGTACGCTTTCCGGCGGGAGTTCGCAGCTTCCAGAGACAAAGAATGTGTCACCGGAAAATTCTGAGCGTTACTCCCACATTTTCTTTAACGTCTTTATCGTATTTTTCGTGGGATTGTACCGGATCGGCAGATCAAATTTCGTCGTCTGTTTCAAGATACTTTTCCGGTGGGTGAATGTATCGAAACTGTCTTTGCCGTGGTAAGCCCCCATGCCGCTTTCGCCGACGCCGCCGAATGGAAGGTACGGTGTAGTAATATGCATAATCGTATCATTAATACAGCCACCCCCGAAAGAAAGGTTCTGGAGGATAAACGTTTCCATTTCCTCCGACTCTGTAAATAGATACAGTGCAAGCGGATCGGGCCTCTCTCTGACTGTTTCGATGATCTCGTGATCGTATTGATAAGATACAATCGGCAGGATCGGACCGAAAATTTCCTCCTGCATGACCTCATCTTCCAACGTTACATCCATCATAATCGTCGGTTCCACTTTGCGGAAGTCCCGGTCGAATCCGCCACCGTGAATTACTTTGTCCGGGTTGATATAGGACGCAAGCCTGTCCACGTGTGCTTCTGAAATAATTCTCGGGTATGTCCGCTTCCCTCTTGCTTCCGGACCGAAGTATTTTTTTGTGTACTGCACGACCAGTTTCAGAAACTGACGCCGGCACGATTCATGAATAAGTACGTAATCCGGAGCGACACACGTCTGACCAGCATTTAAAAACTTCCCCCATACAATACGCTTGGCAGCCATTTTTAAATTGGCATCTTCTGAGATCACTGCTGGATTTTTACCACCGAGCTCCAGCGTCACAGGCGTGAGCCTTTCTGCTGCTTTCATCATTACTTTCCTGCCGATCCGGCGGCTGCCGGTAAAAAAGATATAATCGAATTTCTGTTCCAGCAGCGCTTCTGCCGCATCCGCCCCGCCTTCCACGACAACGACATACTCTTCTGGAAAGACGGCTGTAATGATCTCACGGATAATCATACTCGTCTGCGGTGTCATCTCCGACGGCTTGATAACCGCTGTGTTTCCGGAGGCAATAGCTCCGATAAGTGGTGTCATCACAAGCTGGAAAGGGTAATTCCAAGGCCCGATTATCAGCACCGTCCCGAAAGGATCCTTATAAACAAAACTTTTGCTTCCAGTATGGGACATTGGTGCTTTCTGCTTCTGCGGGGAAGCCCAGTAATCCATGTTTTTCATCATGTCTTTAAGTTCACTGTAAAAGAAGCCTACTTCTGTCATGTATCCTTCAAATTCACCTTTATTCAAATCGTCACGAACCGCAGCAAGAATGTCTTTTTCCCGCCGCTGTACCTCTTCTTTTAAATGATAAAGCTGCTTTTTTCGAAAACTAATGCTCCGGGTAGCACCGCTGAGAAAATAATCGCGCTGTCTCTGTACCAGTTCCTTCATCAATTCTTCCATCCTGTCACTTCCTCTGCTTCAATACTCTTCTTCTTATCCTAGCATATTCTGCTCTTCTTCTCTCTTTTCAGGAGATAACTGCCATTCTCTTTTCTGCATCCAGCGGAGACGGACTGCAAGAAATGTGGCACAGACAGCCAGTGCCGTAATGAGACCGATCCAGTAGCCGAAAGGACCAAGTTCTGTCCATGTAGCAAGTGCCCATCCAAAAGGCAGACCAATAAGCCAGAATGAAATAAATGCCATAATGAATGGAACATTGACATCTTTGTATCCACGCAGAATACCTTGAATCGGCGTATTTACAGCATCGGATAGCTGAAAAAAGATGGAATAGATTAAAAACGCCTGAATGAGCCCAGCTACGTCCGGATCCGAGGTGTACAAGTACGATACAGGCACACGCAGGGCGTAGATGATGACACACGCGGCAAGCCCCATACCGACAGAAAGAAGCAGCCCGATTTTTGCGTACGAAACGGCATCCTCATGCCGCCTTCCCCCAATTTCATAACCGACGGTGATCGTCAGCGCGAAAGCAAAGCTGAGCGGAACCATATATAAAAGACTCGCAAAGTTGATCGCTGCCTGGTGGGCCGCAATTACCTCTGTAGAAAATACGCTCAATAGAAGCGTCACCGCAGAAAAAATGCTCGTTTCAAAAAAGATCGTCAGCCCAATCGGCAGGCCGAGCAGAAGTATTTCCTTCCACACTCCGACAGCCGGCTTCCGCCATGCATGATACAGCCGGTGGTAGGAAAAGGGACGGTTTTTGTGCGTAATATAGATGCAGAGAAACAGGATGAACCAATATGTAATACTCGTCGCATAGCCTGCACCGATTCCTCCAAGCTCCGGAAAACCTGCGCGGCCAAAGATCAGAACATAGTTAAAGAACGCATTCACCGGAAGCGCTGCAAGCGTAATAATCATCGTCACTCTCGTCTGCCCGAGTGAATCAATGAATCCCCTAATAACAGTATAAACAAATAATGGAATCATCCCTGCAGCCAGACCGATTAAGTAATGAAATGCGACAAACCGTACCTCCGGCTCCAGCTCCATGAGAGACAAAATAGGACTGACCAGGAACGCACCGGCACCGAAAACGACGATCGTTAAAAACACCGCCACATAAATGCCCTGCTGCACATAAAAAGGAACCCCTTCTTTATCTTCAGCACCTAGTTTATGAGACAGAATCGGCGTCAATGCGAGGAGAACTCCTGTAATGCCTGTCAGTACCGGTATCCAGAGAGACGAACCGATAGCGACACCGGCAAGATCTTCCGCCCCGGCTCTTCCTGACATGACCGTATCAATAAAATTCATCGCATACATACCGATCTGCGTAACGAGAATCGGCCACATAATAATGGAGAGCAGTTTTAATTTCTCTCTCCAGCTTTTCGTTGGGTACATCGTTGCTCTCCTTTCAGTCTTGCTGCGTTTACTGCTTCATGATACCATATAAACAAAACGACCGGTCGGTCGGTTTCATTTTTTCTCCTAAAAAACGAGGTGCTTTCATGAAAACGAAAGAAATACTGCTGCACGCTGCGATGGAGCAGTTTTCCGAACATGGGTATAACGGAGCCGGCCTTCAGGCCATTGCTGAACATGCAGGCATTCGAAAATCATCTATTTATCACCACTTCTCCAGTAAAGAGGAATTATTTCTCGGTGTCGTTGAATCGGTATATGAAGCGTATGTCGAAAATCTGCGCTCCCTCGTTTCGCAGGGGCATGGGCCAAGAGAGATTCTGGAGCAGACAGCGCTGTATTTAAAAACGAGCTGGAACGGGCAGTTCTTTTTCCGTTTTATACAATTTCCACCGCCCGAAGCAGAGGAAAGCGTCCACCGGAAGTTCCTGCAGTTCGAAGCAGACTGCACGACGATCTTACAGCCGGTGCTGCAATCCTTTCTGGAAAGGTACGGCGTTTCCGCTGCACAGCTCTCAGATGTTCTCGATGCGTATTATGTACTGCTGGATGGCTGGTGTGTGCAGGCACTGTACTATGGCGAGACGGACAAAAAGCAAAAACAGGATGCGTCATGGAACATGTTTGAAGCCGGCATCAGAGGAGTTGGCGGCAGATGGAACTGATCTGGGAATATTTCGTCGTATTCGTTATGGCCGCCGTGCCCTGGCTGGAGATTTTAATTGTTATTCCTATTGCTGTAGGGATGGGTCTGGACCCTTGGCTGACAGCTGTCGTCTCCTTTGTCGGGAACTTCCTTCCCGTCGCCGGCATCATTTACCTGCTTCAATACATGGAGAAAACAACCTGGTATAAAAAAAGGCAGGAACGTAAAAAACAGAACGCCAAAAAAGACCGCGGTGCACGCGGTCGGAAAGTATTCCAGAAGTATGGCCTCCCGGGCCTTGCTTTACTCGGACCGGCCATCACCGGCATACACCTTGCAGCTGTAATCGCCCTGTCATTCCGTGCCGAAAAACACGCTACCTTCTGGTGGATGGCTGTAAGCCTCGGTATCTGGACGGTCGTTGTTACTATTGGAAGTGTCCTCGGTGTCGGATGGATTACAAGCTGAATATACCAGCAGGGAAAAGAGCTCTCCGGCGCCGGAGAGCTCTTCTTTTTTTTCATATGAAACTGAACCTCAGATGAAAAGCAGCCTGTATGCTGCGCTTACTGACAGTTAACGCACCCGTTTCCACAGGCAGTCCGCCGCCTCACGGTAATACCTGACCGCTAAATCTTTATCCGCTTTTTCCTCCAGACAGTAATCCCCCATTTTCCCCAGATAAAACGCCTGGGAAACCCAGTCTTTCCTTTCTTTGAAGAACGGCAGAACCACAGATTCCATTTCCTGCAGAAACCGGCCATGGGACTGTTCGTCATACATAAGCAGATAATAATGAAAACGACGTTCGTATTTTGTTTCAAATGGAGAAAGCGGACGGACAGCACGCAGTTTTCCAATCGTTTCAAACCCGTGGGCCACCCAGCTCAAAATGTCCTGTGTTGAAGAGATCGCTTCAAATTCCTGCAGAATAGCATGAATGGTCACAAGCCGTTCGCGCCCGCTCCGAAGACGGTAACTCTGTTGAAAACAATGCACTGCATCCATCGACCGGCCCTGCTCGGCATGCATTAACCCCCGCTCCTGCAGTACGTCTGCCTGCAGCCGGACATTTCTCGTCTGGCTGCTTACCGATTCCGCCTTATTCAGCTCGTCTTCTGTAAGGCTGTGTTTTCCGACCAGACGGTATGCTCGGGCAAGCAGAACACGTCCCCTGCCGCTCTGCCGCAGATCATACTGCTGGTCAAACGCCTTGACTGCCCGCTGCAGGTAATCCAGGCTTGCTGAATAATACCCTGTTTCCAGTCCACAGGCACCGGAGAGCATATACAAATCTGTCAGCTCGACACGTGGGATAATCAGCTCTTCTTTACAGCAGAATGCATGCAGAAGATGTTCCCTCGCTTCTTCATACTTCTCTTCATACATTGCCCCGACGGCTCTGCTTTTTGCGGCATAAAACTGCACTTCCTCTGACTCCCCGTCATAAAGCGGCTGCTGCAGGCGCTTTTTCAAATCATGAAAGCGCGTTTCTTCTTCTTTCCACGCCGCCTCTCGGAATTGAAAATACTGGAAAAGCTGCTTCAGCTCCTTCTCTTCTGTAAACTCCACCTGTTCTGCTGCCGACTGCTTCTCACGCTCTGCAGTTTTGTCATCTTCCTGAATAACCGCTTTATGCCAGTTCAGCAGTTTCGTCTTTACTTCCGCAGGATCAATCTCGAGCATTTCCTGTCTGCTCAGATTTAATCTTTCCAGCAGCTGGTCAATGACATCATCTGCCGGTTCAATTTTGTTATTCTCAATTTTACTGTAATAAGAAACCGAACAGATCCCTCTGCATACATCCTCCTGCTTTTTTCTCTGTTTCATCCTGTTATATTTCAGCAATTTTCCCAGCATACCATCGCCCCTGTCCTGCTCCGTCTTTCATCTGCCATCACAAATGCCAGCATTCTCTGCCAGTATCCGGATGATACTATCAATAAAGTAACTAGTTTTATCATACTAATGAAAATGGCGTCATAAAAGGGACGTTTTATTTTCTAACAACTGTTATTAAGTCATTGGGCACAGGACGTATTTCTATTTATTTTATAAAAACCCCATCATATCAACGTTTTGAAAATTATTCCACTTTATCGTTGATGTCTAATTTTGTCGTTTAATTTCTTTTCAAATTGTTATTACATTCGTATTACCCTACATCTTTTTCCATTTCAGCAGCACATCCCACATTTTCGAAACCAATTTTACTTTTTTAGATTTTTTTATAAAAATGACGGTAGTAAATACGTTATCATCTATGAATAGTGGTAGAGAGGAAGATTCTAAGTATGGAGGGTTATCATTATGTTCTCAGCAGCACAGGTAGGTATCGATTTAGGTACCGCAAACCTGCTCGTGTATACAAAAGAAAAAGGCATGGTATTAAACGAACCTTCTGTCGTAGCTCTTGATGTGCAGACACGTCAGGTGCTTGCGGTGGGAGAAGAAGCAAAGCAGATGGTCGGAAAAACTCCCGGCAACATCGTAGCTGTCCGTCCGTTGAAAGATGGCGTCATCGCAGACTATGACGTTACGACGGAACTGATTAAACATTTAATGCAGAAAGCAGCAAAAAAACTCGGCACCTCTCTGCGAAAGCCCAACGTCGTCGTCTGCACCCCTTCAGGCGCTACGTCGGTGGAGCGCCGTGCGATTCAGGATGCTGTTCGTCAGAGCGGCGCCAAAGATGTGCAGTTAATTGAGGAGCCGGTAGCTGCGGCAATCGGAGCGGACCTGCCGGTGGAGGAGCCGGTAGCAAATGTGATCGTGGATATTGGCGGCGGCACAACGGAAGTAGCCATTATCTCTTTTGGAGGCATCGTGTCCAGCCACTCCCTCCGCGTCGGCGGTGACAGGCTTGATGAAGATATCATCCAGTATGTTCGTAAACAGTACCATCTGATGATCGGAGCGAGGACGGCCGAAAATATAAAGATGGAGATCGGCCACGCACTCGTGGAACACCCTGAGAAAAAAATGGAAATCCGTGGCCGTGATCTGGTTTCCGGCCTCCCGCAGACGATCGAAATCTCTTCGCTGGAAATTCAGGGAGCGATCCGCGAAGCGCTGCTTGCAATTCTGGAAACCATCCGTACAACACTGGAAGACTGCCCTCCGGAACTGAGCGGAGACATTGTAGACCGGGGTGTTATCCTTACCGGCGGGGGTGCACTTCTCTCCGGAATGGAAGACTGGCTCTCCACGGAAATTATTGTTCCCGTGCACCTAGCTCCGAATCCGCTTGAATCGGTGGCTGTTGGAACAGGCCGTTCCCTCAGCATGCTGAAACGGCTGCAGAAGGCGCAGTAATTATTTTTTCTGCAGTTCGCTTTTTTACAACAGAACAAGACACAAAAAAGAAGCGGTGCAATGCCCGCTTCTTTTTTGTAGTTTATATCATCAGTCCTGAAGCCATTCCACTTCGCCGGTATCCAGGTGAAACAGCGCGCCGTGGACCGGCACCCGGCGTGTGCTGTTTCGGTACACAGCGGATTCCAGAACGCGCTTTACCTGTGCCGCTGTATTTTCTCTTTCCAGATGTTTCCCATCATTTTCGCCATCCGGAACGGCCGAGCGGATATGTTTTACCCATGGTTCCAGCGCGTCCGGAAATGTATCTCCGCCGGCTGCTGCCTGGACTCCGCCGCACGTCGTATGGCCGAGAATGATAATCTGGTTTACTTTCAATACTTCCAATGCGTAGTAAAGGCCTGCTGTAAAGCTCTCATCCGCCTCGACTGCCTGGTTCGCCACATTGCGGTGAACGAAAAGATCGCCCAGGTCTCTGTTTAAAATGAGGGCCGGGTCTGTTCTTGAATCGCAGCATGAAAGTACGTAGGCATCCGGAGCCTGACCGGCTGCCAGCTCTTCAAAGTACGATCCGCTGCGGCTTTCCCGGAATGAGCGGTTTCCTTCCTGATACATTTCTGCCATAAAAATCGCCTCCCTGCATAAATGTTACTATGTTAGTTTCGCATGGAAAGCCCGGCAAATCAAGGCGAAAGCTACCTTCCGCGGATCAGCCGCAGAACGATGACAACGAGTACAGCAATAAGAATGAGATGGATCAGACCGCCTGCGATATCGATGGCGATCCCGACAATCCATATAAGTAGTAAAATAACAATAATAGTCCACAGCATGCCTTTCACCTCCCTTCCCAGCCTCCTGCTCTCTTATTCTGAAGCACCAGCTGTCAGAAACGGGATGGTCTGATGCATAAGCGACAGCTTGACCGGCGTATACCCTTCTATTTCACCATCTGCGTCCATTTCCTTAGAAGGTGTGGTGACCAGGTTCACAGCGGAAGACCGGTAATGCCGGACGGATTCCGTATGCATAATCGACTGTTCTCCCGCCCGCTGCATCCAGTCACGGAAAAGCTGAAGTCCTGCTTCTTCCACAACCAGAATATCCAGAATACCGTCATCAATCGAGATCTGCGGTGATGGAAATTCCGCTGTTCCGAGAAAACGGCCGTTGCAGACAAGAATCATAACTGCTTCTCCGCGGATTGTTTCGCTGTCCATGGTCAGTTCATACGTAAACGGTTCCTGGCGCCGTATCGACTGCCAGGCGCTTAAAAAGTAGCTCAGTCGTCCTACGGCACCTTTCAGCTGTTCGTTAATGTTTTCTGAAGCATCTGCTATTAATCCGACACCGACAAAATTTGTAAAAGCCTGATCGTTGTACAGGCCGATATCTTTCTTCTCTATCCGGCATTCAGATGCTGCCTGCGCAGCCTGAACCGGCTGCAGAGGGATTCCGAGCATTCTGGCAAAATCATTGCAGGTTCCTGCCGGGAGAATTCCCACGGTCGGAATTGAACGTCTCTGCCGGATTCCATCCATACACGTGTGAACGGTACCGTCTCCTCCAAGAATCCATACGGTATCCATTTCATTCTGTTCATCTGCAAGCCAGGCAATGGCGTCACCGGGCGTATCTTCCGAATGAAAATGAAGCGAATCGGTCAGAGGCTCCAGCGCCTCTTTTACCTGATTCATCATCCGTTCTGTACCGGCAGCACCTGCCTGTTGATTATGGATCACCACACCTTTTCCAAACACACTATTTCCCCCACTTCCCTGAATCCTTCTTTTTCCTTCTATTCCACACAACTACTGGCTTCAATCATGTTCTTTGATTTCCGAAAATCGTTTCCCTCCACTATTTCGTGGTACGATTATGCCTGCAGGCACACGTGTGCCGTTTCTGCGATATAATTATTCCACTTGAATGGAGGCCTGTCCATGCTCTGGCTCCTTGTCCCAGCCTTTGCTGCCGCATTGTTTATTTCTATTCAATGGTTTTACGGAGCCCGTAACATGCCGATGCCGGCGAAAGAGCATTCCGTCCCTGCCCACTCCCCTAAAGTCTCTGTCATTACTGCCGCACGAAATGAAGAAAAAAATATTTATCACAGTGTACAGTCACTCTTAAATCTCCGCTATCCGGATGTGGAAATCATCGTCGTAAACGACCGCTCCACGGATGCCACCGGCCGGCTTCTTCAACAGCTGAAAAACGATCATCCCAACTCCAGCCGGCTGACGGTAAAGACGGTTTCCGAGCTTCCTGAAGGGTGGCTCGGCAAAAATCACGCGCTTCATACAGGAGCCCGGCTGGCGGGCGGTGAATGGCTGCTTTTCACAGATGCCGATGTGCTGATGGAGCCTTCATCGCTTCAAAAAGCTCTCACGTATGCTGAGAAAGAAAAACTTGATCACCTGACACTGACACCGGACAATCCAGGAGGAACCGCTGCCTACCGCATGTTTTATACGTACTGGACCATTCTCGGGCTGTGGAACTTCATTCAGCTCGGCTACGCCGGAATCGGAGCGTTTCAGCTTCTCCGGAAAAACGTATATGACGAGATCGGCGGCCATCAGTCCACCGCTATGGATACCGATGACGATTTGAAGCTTGGAAGAATGATAAAAAACCAGGGATTTCGTCAGCAGCTTGGATTCGGCCGCGGTCTCTTTTCTGTACAGTGGTATGAGTCCCTTCCGGAAATGACTGCGGGACTTGAGAAAAACTTGTTCGCATTTACCGGCTATTCGATCCCACGGGCGCTCGCTGCAACTGCCGCTGTCGGGTGGCTGCATATTCTCCCGTTCTTCTTCTGGCTTTACCCCGGTGCTTCGGCTTGGCTCGGTGCAGCAATCGTGCTGATTTATGCCGGAATGTATATGTACAACCAGCGCCTTTCCGGAGAAAGTGCTTTATTCGCTGTGCTGATGCCGGTATCAGCAGCGTTGTTTTTATACTGCCTGAACCGATCCATGTTTATCACACTCCGCCATAACGGCGTCACCTGGCGCGGCACCCATTATTCATTGAGTGAACTCCGCAGCCACCAGAAGAAAAACAAACGTACGCAAAGAAAGTAGAACGCCGGTGAATATATCTGGTAAACTATGTATAACGATTGGACGGCGGGGGGATAATGATGACAAAACAACATGCCTGGATGCTTCTCAGGCTTATCGTAACAGTGCTTCTTATTGGAATTGTTTCCTATCTGCTAGTGTGGATTTTTAAAATTTCCTATCCATTCTGGATTGCTGCTCTCCTCGTATGGATGTCCTACCCTTTTATACGCTGGATGCGCCGCAGGATCCGTTTTCCAAACACGCTTGCCGTTGTGCTGGCTCTTTTGATCAGCCTGAGCCTTCTCGGCGGCATCATCACCGGTGTCATATTCGGTATTATCATCGGTGTGCGGCGTATCTCCAATTTTGTGCCCGGCTGGATACGAAGCACCTCGGAGAATGCCCAGCGCTTTTTTAATGAACAGATCTTTCCCCTCTGGCAGGAACTCACCGGTGCCGTCGATTCACTCACACCAGAACAGCAGACTACAGTCAATGAATGGATTACCAACCTTGGTTCCAGTGCCGCCGAATCGATTACGGAAAACGGGAGTGGACTGACGGATCTTCTCCGCCAGATCGTCTTTTTTATACCAAGTGCCGTGGTTGTTTTATTTTTCGTTTTTCTCGGTTTCTATTTTATCGGCAAGGAATGGGAAAGAATTTTTTCCTACTTCTATAAACACATACCACCCTTCCTGCTGACGAAATCACGTGAATTTAAGCGGATGTTCCAGTTCCGTGTCCTCGGCTTTATCCGGGCCCAGGTTATTTTAATGATGATTGCATCTGCGATCGTCTTCAGCGGTCTCCTGATTCTTCAGGTGGACAACGCTTTCGTCATCGCCCTCATCGTCGGCGTTGCTGAAATACTTCCATACCTCGGCTCAGGTACGATTTTAATTCCATGGAGTCTATACATGCTTTTAACCGGAAATCTTTACCTCGGGATCGGGCTGGCGGTGCTCTACGGTATTGCAATGTTTGTCCGCCAGGCCATTGAACCAAAAGTCCTTTCCACCAGCATGAATTTAAATGCTCTCGCTGTCCTGATTGCACTGTTCACCGGATTTCAGCTGTTCGGCGTTATCGGCTTATTTACCGGTCCCCTGCTACTTGTCATCATCGTTATTTTAAAGGACATCGGTATCATCGGCATTCTCTGGGAGTTTATTAAAGAAGGGTTTGTGGAAGACCGCTCGGATGACAGTCAGCCTCCGAAGTAAAGTGAGCAGAAATAAGCCCCTTGCCTCTTTTCATCCAGGCAGGGGCTTTCTTAAAAGGAACAGTGTCCTTAAATACAATTGATTATTTACCGCTTCCAGCCGGCGGATCCTCTTCTGCCCCGGCGTCCGGCTGAACAGCCGACTGCAGAGACGTTAGTTGGAATGCTCCAGAAAGAAGTGGCGGATGTCCGGATGGTCTTTTTTTTCTGCAATCCGGTATTCTTCTACCATCGTGAAAACAATACGCAGATCATCTTCTGTCATTCCATCCAGTAAACGAAGAATATCCTGTCTGCTCACATCCATCGGTGTTCCCTCCTTCTGCTGTCTCCTACAGTATTTATACCCGTCCGGCAGCCAGTTTAATCATCACTTCTTTGATTTTTTCACACACTTCCACCAGACTGCAAGTATTCCCGCAGAGAGAAATGCAGAAGATACAACGGCACTGACAGCGATCGATGGGTATTCCACCCATCTTTCCACAGCAATTCCAATAAATGCCCACAAAAATACGAGCGGATAAACAATATTACAGATAAGTCTCTGCACGAGCAGTGCAATCACCGCTGCAGCGGGAAGCGTCACGACGGTCCAGATGACATTGGAGAAAAACAGCCCTTCGGAGAAGCCGGTCATATTAAAGAAAATACCGATGTTTACGATGAATGCGACGGAAACCCAGCCCATGTAAACGGCAAATGGGAACTTTTCCAGAAAGTTACCTTCCTTCACTGCACGGTACTGAAAGATAACGGCTCCCAGAAGCAGTGTCATCGGAAGCAGACTCCACGCAAATTGTTCGTAGTGAAAGCTGAACAGCCAGCTGATATTAAACACACTGGAAGCCACAATCCACGGTCCAGCCTTCGCTGCCATAAGCTGCACGGTGGAGCGTTTCGACAGCAGCCCCCACAGCGTCCAGAGAAATAACGACGTATAAATCAATCCCCAGATGCTGAAAACGTAGCCTGCCGGTGTAAACAGGACATTTACCCGGTCCGATAAATCCCCGGTCGTGTTGCCGTTCAAAGGAAGTGCATTAGCCAGACCATTCATCGCAATGACGACGATAACCACAGCAAAATTAATCCATCTCCACATGATCTATCACCAGCCTCTCTTCTCTACTTGTTCTTTTCCCGGAGAAAGGCTGGTTGAACCTTCGATCTGAATCCTTCGCTGACAAAAATATCAGGCGATCGTTCCACGTTCATTCGGATAAGCAAGGTACGGCTTGTTCCGGAGAATGTTTTTTAAAATTTCTATGACCTCTGCCAAATCCATAAAGCTGGTATACAAAGGCGATGGAGCAAGGCGTATCACGTCCGGCATACGGAAATCCGGAACAACTCCGTGATCCTTTAACGACCGGGAGATTCTTGCCGCGTCCGGATGACAGACTGCGAGATGGCCGCCTCTCCCCTGTTCCGGGGTCACCACCTCAAGCGACGGATCCACTTCCTGCAGTTCCTGGATACCCTTCAGCAGAAACCCGGTCAATTGAAGCGAACGGCTGCGCACAGCGTCTATACCTGCCTCCTGAATGATCTGCAGCGAGCCTTTCAGCGGCGCCAGGCTTAATAGATGCGGAGTTCCCTGCTGGTACGCGGAAGCGTCCGGCGCCGGCTCAAACTGAAGGTCCATGTCAAACTGTACCTCCGGGTTGGAGCCGAACCAGCCTGCAAGTGCCGGCGTCCGGTCTGCATGCTTTTCATGGACAAACAGCCCGCCGCAGGCTCCAGGCCCGCCATTTGCATATTTGTACGTGCACCATACGGCGAAATCGACCCCGCTCTCATGAAGGTCGTGGGGCATGGCCCCGAATGAATGGGCGAGATCCCATCCAATAACCGCACCATGATTATGGGCGCAGTCTGTAATCTGCTTCCACGGCAGCAGCTGCCCGCTCCGGTAGAGAACGGTCGGCAGCAGGACGAGCGCTGTTTCTTCGTCTATAGCTGATTCAATCTGCGCCATTTCCAGCAGCCGGCCGTCTGCAGACGGGATCATGACTAAATCATCTTCTGACGCGCCGTGGAGAAGGAGCTGGCTTTTCACTGCATAGGCATCGGTAGGAAAAGCGAGTTCGTCCATGACGATTTTCCGCCGCTTTCCGGATGGGCGGTAAAACGTTGTCAGCAGCTGATGCAGGTTGGATGTGATCGATCCGGTGACCGCAGTTTCGTGAAACGATGCACCGATCAGCTCTGCGCTCATTTTCCGCAGGTCGTGCGTATACGTAAACCAGGGAGACTCCCCTTTCTCCCACCCATCGATACCGAACCTCTTCCAGCTGTCCAGTACATTGTGGACTGCGCTTTCTGCCTGTCTGCTCATCAATCCCAGCGAATTGCCGTCCAGATAGTAGGGCTTTTCCTCTGGAAAATAAAATTCAGATTTCACGTGCTTGAGCGGATCTTCTAAATCCAGCTGCTGGGCTATTTCGTATAATTCGTTCATCCGGCACCTCTCCTTACTGCTGTTCTGCTTCTTCTACTTTGACAGACAGTTCCTCCCACCGCTCCATCTTCTGTTCCAGAGCGTCTTCTGTTTCCTGCTTCTCCTGGAATAGGTCCCGGGCGCGGTCAAAGTCTGCTCCCGCTTCATTTATCCCCGCTTCCAGTGATTCCAGTTTTTCTTCAAGGGATGTAATGTCCTCTTCAATCGTTTTCCATTCCTGCTGTTCATGGTAGGAGAGCTTCTTCTTTTTCGGTCTGGCTGCAGGCCGCTCAGCAGCAGGCTTTTTCTCCTGGCGCGCAGCTTCTTTTTCCTGTTCGAGCCACTCACTGTAACTGCCGTAAAACGTTTCTGCTTCTACGGTGCCGTTTCTCAGCACAAGAAGTTTTTCCATCGTCCGGTCCAGGAAATACCGGTCGTGGGAGACGGTAATAACGACGCCTGGAAACTGATCCAGATAATCCTCCAGTACCGTGAGTGTTTCGGTATCAAGGTCGTTGGTCGGCTCATCGAGAAGAAGCACGTTCGGCTCCTCCATTAATACTTTCAGAAGATACAGCCGCCTTTTTTCCCCTCCCGACAGACGTTTAATATGCGTGAATTGATGTGCCCGCGAGAACATAAACCGCTCCAGCATCTGCTCTGCAGTAATCCAGTTTCCATCGATCGTCTGAACAGCCTCAGCGGTTTCTTTAATGTAGTCAATCATCCGGAGAGATCCATCCAGCGGCTCGTGCTCCTGCCGGTAGTAACCGATGCGCACCGTTTCTCCGAATTCGACGCGGCCGGAAGAAGGCTTTTCTCTGCCTGCAATAACTTCAAGGAGCGTCGTTTTCCCTGCACCGTTCGGGCCGATAATACCGAGTCTCTCCCCCCGGTTGATCAGGTAGGATAAGTGGTCGACAAGCGCTTCACTTCCCCGCGCAACACCGACGTTATCCAGTTCAATGACGTTTTTCCCGAGCCGTCTGGAGCCGACAGCAAAATCAAGCTCCTGCTTTTCCGTCGGTCCTTCTTCTTCCTGAAGCGCTTCGACACGCTGTTTCCGTGCTTTCTGCTTTGTAGAGCGCGCTTTGGCCCCTCGCTTCAGCCAGGCCATTTCCCGGCGCAGCAGATTCTGGCGCTTCGCCTCCTGCTCGGAAGCCATCCGCTCCCGCTCTGCTTTTTTCTCCAAATACGTTTCATAATTTCCTTCATACATGGAAATCGTTCCTTCATGCAGCTCCATCATTCGGTTCGTCACGCGCTGCAGGAAATAGCGGTCGTGCGTGATAATCATAAGTGCTCCGCTGTACTGATTTAAATACGTCTCCAGCCACTCGATCGTCTGGTTGTCCAGATGGTTCGTCGGCTCATCGAGAAGCAGCAGGTCGGCAGGCTGGATCAGCGCTTTCGCCAGAGCTGTCCTCCGTCGCTGACCGCCGGACAGTTCCCCCATCGGTTTGGAAAACGTCGTAATGCCCAGCTTCGTTAAAATCGTTTTTGCCTGAGTGCCTGCTTCCCAAGCATTTTCCTTTTCCATCAGCGACTGGGCGCGTTCAAATGCAGCCTGATTTTCCGCGCTGTCCGCCTTCTGAAGCTTTTCCAGCGCTTCTTCGTAGGTCCTTATCGCTTTCATTACCGGAGCATCGCCGTAGAAGACCGTTTCCAGAACGGTGGCATTCTCGTCCACTTCCGGATCCTGGGCGACAAACTCTACGCGGAATTCATTGGCATGAATAAGCTCCCCCTGATCCGGCGCCTCGACTCCCGAAAGTGCACGGAGCAGCGACGATTTCCCGGTGCCGTTCACACCGATAATACCGATACGCTCTCCTGCTTCGATCGTAAACGAAATGCGGTCAAATAACGTTTTATCTCCAAATGTTTTCACTAAATTTTCTACTCGCAGTAAACTCATTCCAATCATCCTTCCATGTCTTTATTCTATCGGATTTTTGTTCGGAATGAAAAGCCGCCGTCTGCCGGGTCTTTGTATGTGATACGATAAATACGTCTTCCGTGCATGGAAAATGATCGAAACATTTTCCCGGGACTTTCGTAAAAGAACTATAGATAGAATAAGAGGGGGCTTTTGTATGCTTGTACTATTACTTACTGCAGCGGCCGGTGCGCTGCTGTTTCTTCCGCTTCATCCTGCCTGGTGGAAGCGGAATGAATTCCGGATTTGGATTCCGCTGCGGGTCGCACTGGGCTTTGGTTATGGTCTATTTTTATTTTATCTCGGACTGCTGGACATCACATGGACACTTCTCGTATCCGCCTATCTACCAGTCGTCGCGATTTTTCTCATTATTGATTTCTCGCTCGTCTACATGCTCGTCCGTTCCTTTAAACGGCGTCAGGCGGCGGTCGGTGCAGGAGTGGGGATCGCACTGCTTGCAGCTTTCTTCGGCTTCGTGCTGCTCCAGCCCCTTTTTCTCGCCGATACCAAATTCAATATGGCGGACGGAGAGGAAGTCACTGTAGACGACCTCAGTCCGGTAAACGAACAGAACATTCCTGTCGTACCTAGGGATTATGCAGAATACCGGTCGGATATTGTCATGGGGCAGCTTGAAAACCCGGCCTTTTACACACTGGGTAACACGCGGATTCAGCGTATTGACGAAGAACTCTTCTGGGTGACACCGATCGAATACGACGGATTTTTCCGCTGGTTCCGTGCGGATTCAACTCCCGGCTACATACGTGTGAGTGCGGAAAACCACCGCGCCGATCCGGAACTTGTGGAGTCGGAGCTCTCGTATGTGCCTTCGGCATTCTTTCACGAAAATCTGGAGAGGCATGTACGGCTCGCCTATCCGGACGTTGTCATGCTGGACACGACATTTGAAGTGGACAGCGAAGGTAACCCTTACTACCTCGTCAACTACGGACACTTTACGGAGTTCCGCCGGGTTCCGGATGTCGGAGGCGTGATTGCTGTGGACCCGGCTACAGGCGAAATGGAACAGTACTCGGCAGAAGAGGCCCCTGAATGGGTGAACCGGGTGTATCCACCGTCCATTGCTGCAGAGCGCAATGACTGGTTTGGTATTTACAAACAGGGACTGATTAACCGGTATTTCGGCCGGGAAGGATTAACACAGCCGACGCAGTGGGGCTCGATTGATAACGTAACCGGCGTCGTTGATGAAAATCTGCAGCTCAGCTGGTTTACTGACCACATGCGCCTGCAGAATGAAGGGGAGGAAGCGTCACGCTCCATGGTCGGTTTTACCATGTTTGATGCACGCACTGGAGAACTTCGCTACTTCCGGGATGCCAGCGGTTCACTGAACGGCAGAACGGCAATGAACCTGGCCGAGCGTACGTTCAGAAGAGATGATTATGTAGCTGGCACACCTTCCCTCTATAACATCTACGGAGACTATACGTGGGTAGTGCCGCTGATGGATAGAAACTCCGTCCTCCGTCAGATCATGCTCGTCAGTGCTTCAGATGAGAATATTTACGGCTATGGCGAATCAAAGCAGGAAGCGTTCAACGCGTATCAGCTGGAACTTGCTTCAGAAACGGATGGGAATGTCGATCCAGGTGAATTTACCGACATGCAGGAAATCGATGCTGTCGTGGAAAGAGTCTATCACTGGGACCGGGAAGATAATGTCACCGTCCGTCTCTGGCTCGAAGGAGAAAACCGTATCTTTACAATCAATGCGGCATCCAACCCGACTGCGGTCTTCATTGAGCCCGGCGACACGATCCAGCTGTCTTTCCTGGAAAACAATGAAACGATTCAGCCGATCGAAGAAATGGAATTCGATCCTGCTCAGGAGAGAGGCAGCACCGGAACAGAAAACGATACAGACGAATAATCAGAACACCCGCAGTGAAACACCACCGCAGCTTCCGCCGCGGTGGTGTTGTTCTTTGTCCGGAGACAATACACGGTTAAAGTTCAAGCAGTGCTTCAATCTCTTCTCTGCCAAGCGAATTAAGCATTGTTTCGCCGGGCTGGACGACACGGTCCAGAAGGTCCCGCTTCTGTTCCTGCATCTGATGAATTTTTTCTTCAATGGTACCTGCAGTAACCATTTTCGTTACTGTCACAACCCGCTTCTGACCGTACCGGTACACACGGTCCGCCGCCTGATCCTCGACAGCAGGGTTCCACCAGGAATCAAATAGAATGACCGTATCGCCGCCGGTTAAGTTAAGTCCTGTACCTCCGGCCTTTAAAGAAACGAGAAACAATTCTTTTTCTCCATGATTGAAAGCATCAGCCATCACGACCCGGTCTTTGGAAGGGGTGTTTCCATCGAGGTAAAAATAGTTCCGCTTTTCTTCATCCAGACGGCTGCGGATAATCGACAGCATTTTCGTAAACTGACTGAAAATGACGATCCGGTGGTTATCCTCAAGCAGTGTATGAATATAATCCATCAGCCGCTCCAGCTTTTCGGAACCGCCGCTGTAGTCTTCGATAAACATCCCCGGATGACAGCAGATCTGCCGGAGCCGCGTCAGGCCGGCCAGAATCTGCATCCGCTGCTCCTGCCAGGCATTCCGGGCAATTGCATCCTTCGCTTCCGTCTGAAGCAGCTTCAGCTGACCCATATACAACGTCTTCTGGTCTCTCGTCAAATCCGTATATTCGACCGCCTCCAGTTTGTCCGGAAGTTCTTTTAATACATCCACTTTCCGCCGCCGCATAACAAACGGGCGGATCCTTGATTTGATCTTTTCTTCCTTCCACCGCGAAAACGCCTTTTTACCAGGCAGAAGTCCGGGAAGAGCAATGGAAAAAATGGAGTACAGTTCTTCCAGCGAATTTTCGATCGGCGTACCGCTTAATGCAAACGTCACGCCGCTGTTCATCTTCCTGACTGCCGCGGCTGTTTTTGTCTGGGCGTTTTTTACATTCTGCGCCTCATCCAGAATCAGGGCCCCGAACTGCTGTCCGGCGTATATTTCCTCATCCCGGCGCATCGATGGATACGATGTGATAAATATATCCGCATCCGGATGATCACTGCGCTGCTTTTCCCGTTCCGCGCGGCTTCCTGAAACGACAACCGCCTGAAGAGAAGGAGCAAACTTTTCGACTTCACGCATCCAGTTGTACACGACACTCGCCGGACAGAGGATGAGTGCCGGGGCATACTGCTCTCCCCGTTCCTTTCTGCCGGCTAGAAAGGTAATCGTCTGCAGCGTTTTCCCGAGTCCCATATCATCTGCGAGAATACCGCCCATACCGTAATACGCGAGCGATGTCATCCACTGGTATCCTTTCTTCTGGTAATCACGCAGGTCAGCATCCACCATGTCCGGCAGGGCAAAATCGAGTTCCTCCGGCTCCAGAAGACGCGTAAACAGCTGTCTGAGCTCTCTGCTGTGCTTCAGCCGCACATGCTCCATCTCATCCAGCTCGAACGCCTGATAAAGCGGAGCCGTCATGACGGCCCCCTCCCCTTTATTTTTCCCCCATTGATCCGCGAGGCTCCGGATCCCGTCAAAGACAGAAGAGGTAAGCGGCAGATATGCTCCGTCTTCCAGCTGGATATATTCCTCTTTCTTCATCAGTGCCTCGAGCACCGCTTCCACATCTCTCTCTGAAATTCCCTCGATGGAAAACGACATTTCCATCCAGCCGGATGCTTCCGCGAGCTCCACGTTGATATCCGGCTCTTCTTCTACGTGGTGCACCATGGCCAGCAGGTCGTCTGGCGCAAATACGTCAAACGCTCTGCTGAGGTAAGGCAGCCATGAATGGACAAACTGCAGAATATCCCGGAAGGAATCCAGAAAAAGCTCGCTTCCATTAAATTTAAACGGCGCCGTTTCAATCAGATGAACGAGCCGGTATTCTTCTTTTACATCCCGGACCAGAACAGTATCATCTTCTCCGGCAGTTTCGACAAAAGGGTTGATCTTCTTTTCCCCGTAGCGGAAATTCACCTCTGCCGTCATCCGGTCTTTCCCTGGATAGGTTAAATGGAGTTCCGGCCGGAGCGGTTCCATTGTGATTTTCTCTTCCAGTCCTTCTTCGACGTGAACGGTGCCGATTTCGTTCAGCTGTGGGAATAGGACCGATGCCATCCGGCCGAGCGCTGCCTGGTCGAAGCGCATCACCCTCCCGCGGGCCCCGGCAAAGGCATCATAAAGCGAATCCACAATTCGGTGTTTGTCGTCAGAAAGTGTATAGGCTTCCGCATCGAGTACGAGAATCGGCAGTTTCTCTCCGAAATAATACACGTCCTCAAATTCAGCCCAGTCGAGCGTCAGAACATTGTCCTCCAGCCGGACAAAAAACTGAAACGGCTTTTCCATCTCCCTGAGCACAAACGGCGTCCCATCTTCAAAGTATACCCGGAGATGCTCCATTTCCTTCAGGTAGGCCGGGGCTTCCGAAGGCGGCAGTTCAATATACCGAGTGTCTTTCCTCTGATAGCGCAGGTAATCCGGCTGATACATCTGCTGTGTTTCCATCAGCCTGTAAAGCTTATGAAGCATGGCTTCTGTGTCCGGGTCAATCGTATATTCGCCGGGATAATAAGTGAATTTATCCGTGAACCGGTAGCTCTCTTTTTCTCTGACGGCCCGCAGGAATTCATGCATGTTTTTTACGATATACATCCGGTCCCTGCCAGCCTTCATCTCCAGCTGGACAGAACCTGCCGACCAGGAATACGATGCGGGAAGCAGACGGATATAAAATTCCACAATCATTTGTCCGGCCGGCTCGTCCTCTTCGTTTTCTTCGGGAAGATACAGAGATTCAATTTTATGCAGAAACTGCTGCATCATCCGCTGCTCCCCGGGCAGCAGGCCGACGGGCTCCATATCAAAATCCATGCCGCGCTGCTCAAGCCAGGAGCGGAAATCTTTACGACTGAGTTCCAGAAGCGCTGCGAGTGCGTGCGAGCATGGAAGTGTTCCTCTCTCACACGTACAGGAGAGCGGCTCGATACGTCCTTTCACGTCGATTTGAAAACGAACACGGAATTTTGTCTGGTAGCGGACGACGTAAACGAGAAGCTGCTTATTTTTATGATCCCAGAAAATGTCCCGCACACTTCCTTCTGACTGATACACGCGTGCAACAGAAAGGGCTGAAGGATTTTCAATGTGTTGAACGAGTTGTTCTTCTGTTAATTGATCAATTCGAAACATGCGGAGCCCTCCTGAATTTTGACTACTCTTCATCATATCAAATTTTTCTTTCTCCGGCACTTCCTGCTCCTTGTATCCTTTAGAAAAAGAAAGCGCATATCCGTTCTTAAGGAAAAAGAATAACAAACCGGACTGCCTGCTGCCTTCCCGGCAGGAAGCGGGATCTTATTTTCAACATGAAAAAGAGGCCCTGCCCGGAGCCTCCGCTGATTTCTTAATTTTATGCTTTTCCGCCTGATACAGCACCGCTGTCCCCGCTCTTTAACATGCGGGAGGAAGCCACTGTATTTCTTCCCATCGCTTTTGCTTTGTACAGAGCCTGATCGGTATTATCGACGAGTTCATCAATGGTGCCAGCATCCAGCGAACTGCTTACGCCGAAGCTCGCTGTCAGGCACGGACCCGCTGCTCCTTGATGATGCGGGATGCAGAGCTGCTGAAGCTCTGTTCGAAGCTGCTCTGCTAATGCAGCCCCCTCTTCCTCCACTCCATTCATTAATACAGCGAATTCCTCGCCGCCGTACCGGAACAGTGTGCCGCTGGACTGCATAATATTTTCGAGCGTCTGCGCCGTCATTTTTAAGGCGTCGTCCCCTGCCTGATGACCAAAGTGATCGTTGTACGGTTTAAAGTAATCCAGATCAAACAAAATGAGACTGAACGCTTCTTCTGTTTCCCAGTATTTCTGCAGCTGGACATCAAACAGCCGTCTGTTGGCTACACCTGTAAGACCGTCGCGCTCAGAGAGGCGCTTCAGTTTTTTATTGACTCGGCGGAGTTTCTCTTCCGTCCGGACGGTCGATGTTAAATCCGTAATCGCGCAGAGCACTGCATTGATTCCGCCATGTTCATCAGTAAGCGGAGCGGCATTGATGGAAACGATCCTTCGGCCTCCCTGCTCATCGGCCAGCACATGTGTGACATCTTCGACCGGCTCCTCTGTTTCCATGACCCTGCTGAACGGAAGCTCTTTTTCCGGAATAGCATTCCCATCGATCGATGTGATGGAAAAGCCGGGATCGTTATACTTCATCGAAGCGAGGGCGGATTTATGGATGCCTAATATCTGCTCGGCCATTTTATTTGCAAAAACGATATTCCCTTCCTCATCAAGAAGGGTGATACCAGCCGGAACGGTCTCGATGATTTTAGCAAGATACTGCTGCGTTTCCATTGTCGACCGCTCGTACTGCTTTCTTTCGGTAATATCCTGAATCTGCCCGATAAAATACTGCGGCAGGCCTGCTTCGTCTTTTACCATTGTGACATTTAGAAGCGTCCAGAGAATCGCTCCATTTTTTTTAATATACCGCTTCTCCATCTGGTAAAAGTGTATTTCACCGCGGATTAAACTTTCCAGATTTTCTCGGTCATGTTTGTTATCTTCCGGGTGGGAAAAGACGTCGAACGGATTCTTTTCGAGATCTTCTTTTGTATAGCCGAGCATCTGCTGCAGTGCTGGATTCGACATAAGTACGTACCCTTCCGTATTCACAAGTGCCACTCCGACAGCTGAATAATAAAAAGCCTGCTCAAACAGCAGCCGGCCATCTTCACTGGATAGCATACCACCCCTCCTTTCCTTCTAAGTACCTTTCCCATATGCACATCTTTCTAACCAGAAAAATGCACACAAAGGTATATAAGTCCTATACATTCTTTATACAAATATCTCTTTCCGGAAAGAAACAGGCGCAGAGGAAGGCTCTGCGCCTGCGTTACTCTCCTGGACGGGGCAGTTCAAAAATGTTTCCGAGCTCGGCATATTCCCGTCCGCCGAGACGGGCAACCGGCTTCATTTTCTTTGTGTCGACTCTGCCGTTTTCATACAGTTTATCCTCAATTTCATAGTGGAGTATGCGGCCGATAAGAAGATCGACTGCGCCATCGTCCCCCTCAAACTCAAGGTGTTTTTCCAGGCGGCATTCCATTTTAACCGGCGATTCCTTCAGGGAAGGCACCGAAACTTCTGACGAGACGAGCGGATGGAACCCTGCCCGGTCAATTTCGCTTTCTTCCGGTGCAAGTTCCGCCGAGGTCTCGTTCATTTTTTTTACATTCCCTTTTGTAGCTGCGTGAATGACGAATTCACCGGTTTCCAGGATGTTTGCTGCCGTATCTTTTTTCCTGCCATCCCGTCTTCCCACAGCGATTGATACGAGAGGAGGATCAGCAGAGATGACAGAAAAGTAGCTGAACGGTGCAGCGTTGACATAACCTGCTTTTGAAACTGAGGTAACGAGTGCAATCGGTCTCGGAGTCACGATCGATGTCAACAGACGGTAATGATCTTTTTTAGCAAGTTCTTTTGAAGAGATCGATACCATCAGCCGTTCTCCCGATGGCGTTTATAATACGCGTGTGCCTGATCAACTTCCTCTCTCGTCAGCTGGTGCCCCATTTCCGCCCAGTACAATTCTACAGATGCACCGGCACGCTCCAAATCACTGAACAGTTCCTTTGTCTCTTCCGGCGGGCAGATCGGGTCGTTTGATCCCGCTCCGATAAAGACAGGGATGCCGCTCATATCAGGGAGATCCAGCCCTTTTCTCGGCACCATCGGGTGAAACAAATACGCTTCCTGGAGCGGTTTATCGTAGTGATACAGCAAGCTTGCAGCAATATTTGCGCCGTTGGAATAGCCGACAGCTGCGAGCTGATTCCGGTCAAATCCGTATTTTTCTGCCGCCTCTCCGAGAAAGTCGTTTAATTCTTTCGTCCGAAAAATTAAATCCTCTTCATCGAATACACCCTCCGCAAGTCTGCGGAAATAACGGTTCATACCATTCTCATCCACGTTTCCACGCACACTGAGGATTCCCGCTTCCGGATCGATCATTTCTGCGAGCGGAAGAAGGTCGTTCTCATCCCCGCCGGTGCCGTGCAGCAGAAGAAGTGTCGTAGTGTTTCCATTTTTAGGTTCCTGATAAATATGGTTCATTTCCTATCTGCTCCTTCCATTCTATATACTTTAAAAAAGTAAGCTCCCTCTAGTATATCCCCTTCCCTTCTCCTTCTGCAAACGTCTAAATCTTTAGTGGAAAAAATGCCCGGAGGCACTATACTTGTTCCAACTTTCTTATTTGTATACACTGACAATGTGTAAGCGATTACAAAAGGGGAGGTTTTTCTCATGAACCAGAAAGCGCAGCAGACGGTGTACGTCAATGAATTCACCGATGGCGTCCTCGACCCGCAGAAGCCGATGCTCGGGCCGGTTAAAAACGGCGGTCACATTGTGGCCAATACAGCGCCGGGATGCTGGGGGCCGATGATTACGCCTGCTTTAAAAGGCGGACATGAAGTAACTACTCCGATCTATGTGGAAGGAGCGGAGGTCGGTGATATGATCGCCGTTCATATTACGTCTCTCCGTGTTACTTCGATGGCAACGGCTTCCGGAAACGATGCCCCGGTGGAAGGACGGTTTCTCGGGGACCCTTTCGTTGCAGTCCAATGCCCGGAATGCGGCACGATGCATCCGGAAACAGACATTCAAGGCACCGGCCAGACAGCCATCCGCTGCAGAAAATGTGGTGCCGATGTGACGCCTTTCCAGTTCACAAATGCCTATACCATCGCTTTCAACGATCAGAAAACCATCGGTGTGACGATGGATAAAGAGCGCGCAGAGAAAATTGCCGAAGACGGCCGTTCATGGATGGCAACACCGGAAAATTCCATTCAAAACCCTGTCGTCACTTTCGCGCCGCACGACCTTGCAGGAACGATCGGCAGACTGCGTCCCTTTTTAGGACAGCTCGGCACAACGCCATCACGCGCGATTCCGGATTCTCACAACGCAGGGGACTTCGGTTCGTTTCTATTAGGGGCTCCCCACGAATACGCACTTACCGAAGAAGAGCTGGAAGACCGCACGGATGGTCATATGGACATCAATCGTGCCCGGGAAGGTGCCGTGGTTCTGTGTCCGGTAAAAGTTCCGGGCGGCGGCATTTACCTCGGCGATATGCATGCGATGCAGGGGGACGGTGAAATCGCCGGACATACTACGGACGTGTCAGGCATTGTCACGCTCCGCGTGGATGTGATCAAGCAGAAACACCCCGGAGGCCCGCTGATGCTCCCTGTAACGGAAGATCTGCCGTATCTGGCGAAACCGTTCAGTCAAAAAGAACTCAAAGAAGCAGAGGAACTGCGCAGCAGCTGGGGTATGGAAGCCCCACTGGAAAAATCACTTCCGCTTTCGTTTGTCGGAACAGGGGCTGATTTAAATACAGCGACCACCAACGGAATGGAGCGGGCTGCAGCGTTTCTCGGCGTCACCGTACCGGAAGTCATGAACCGTGCGACGATCACCGGCTCCATTGAAATCGGCAGACATCCGGGCGTTGTCACAGTAACATTTCTCGTTCCGGAAACGCTGTTCCCGAATGAGCGGCTTCTGGAGCTTGCACGCAGCCAGTACCAGTCATCCATCGAATGAAGCATTGCCGCTGAACGGGTTTCGTTGTAGACTGGAGAAAGAATTCAACAACGAAAGTCAGGTGGCCGGCATGCTGGAGGAAGCTCAGAAACATCTTACGTATTATTTCGGACATCCCGATTTCCGTCCGGGTCAGCGGGCGGTACTGGAACGGGTTTTTGCCAATCAGAACTCCATGGGCGTCATGCCGACAGGCGGCGGGAAATCTGTGTGCTACCAGATCCCGTCGCTTCTTCTGTCCGGCGTTACACTCGTCATTTCTCCACTCATCTCCCTCATGAAGGATCAGGTGGATGAGCTGAGAGAGGCAGGTATTTCCGCGACGTATATTAACAGCAGCCTCTCTCAGGAAGAGGTACGCTCGCGGATGGACAATATTCATATGGGTCTGGAAACGCTCGTATACATTGCACCGGAACGTCTCGAAGCACCGAGCTTTCTCCGGATGCTCCAGCGTCTGCCCGTGTCCATGATAGCGGTGGATGAAGCCCACTGTCTGTCGCAGTGGGGACACGATTTCCGCCCGAGCTACCGGAGAATACCCGAGCTGATCAGCTCACTGGAGTCATCGCCGGTCGTACTGGCGCTGACAGCCACAGCGACACCTCAGGTGACAAGCGATATCTGCCGGGAGCTTTCGATTGATCCCGGCGCCGTCGTACAGACGGGCTTTTCGCGTGAAAATTTATCGTTTGCCGTAGAAAAGGGCGTGGACCGGGACGCCTATATTCTTGATTACATCCGCCGGGATCCGGAAGCCTCGGGGATCATTTACTGCGCAACACGAAAAGAAGTCGACCGGATTCACGGACACCTCGTAAAAAACGGTGTTTCCTGCGGAAGATACCACGGCGGAATGGATCAGGAAGAGCGGCGCAGCATGCAGGAATCCTTCGTTTATGACGATACGAAAGTTATCGCTGCAACGAATGCGTTCGGGATGGGAATTAATAAATCCAACGTACGGTTTGTTATTCACCGGAATATGCCCCGGACGGTGGAAAATTATTATCAGGAAGCAGGGCGCGCTGGACGCGATGGATCGCCGAGCCGCTGTATACTGCTCTTCTCCCCGCAGGACGTTCAGATTCAGCAGTTTTTGATCGATCAGTCCCAGATGGCCGACGAGCGCAAGCAGCAGGAATACTCCAAGCTGCAGCAGATGCTTCACTACTGCCACACGGAAGACTGCCTGCAGAATTACATGATCCGCTACTTCGGAGATCATCCCGATCAGCCGTGCGGCAGGTGCTCCACATGTGTCGATGACCGCTCCCTTGAAGATATCACGAAGGAAGCACAGATGGTGTTTTCCTGTATCCGGAGAATGGGCGAGCGCTTCGGCAAAACGATGGTCGTGCAGGTCCTCACCGGCTCGTCCAATCAAAAGCTCCGTGACCTTGGCTTTCACCGGCTTACCACTTACGGGCTCATGAAAGGAAAAACGCAGAAGGACTGTGCCCAGCTGATCGATTTTCTGGCGGCCTCCCAGTATCTTTATTTAAGCGGAGGTGCCTATCCGGTGCTGAAGCTCGGAGAGGCAGTCATTCCGGTGTTAAAAGGAGAGACGCGCGTCGAGCGGAAAACCGTGCGCACCTCGCCCGCTGCGCAGCCGGTGGAAGATCCATTATTTCAGGAGCTCCGGACATTACGCCGGGAGCTTGCCAAAGAACACGGCGTTGCACCGTATATGGTATTTTCGGATAAAACCCTTCAGGATATGTGCAGAGAAATGCCGCGGACACAAGAAGAAATGCTTCAGGTCCGGGGAGTCGGCCAGAGTAAGTGGGATGCCCATGGCGAAGCCTTCTTAAAAAAGATTCATGAATTTTCGATTACGGAGTCAGCGTCGAAAGTGAAAAGCTTCGTTCAGACAGCATCTATGTATCAGGACGGCCGCACCGTTGAGGATATCTGCTCGGAGCGGGGCTTAAAAGAAACGACTGTGCTGCAGCATCTTCTTGAAGCGCTGGACGAAGGCTGGGAGATCGACCTGGAAGAATTGACGGATCCCGGGGAAATCGAAGAAGTCGCAGAAGCGATCGACCGCATCGGTCTCGACAACGGACTGAAAGCGATAAAAGAAACCGTGGATGAATCCATTTCCTATTTTACTATCCAGCTCGTTGCCAACGACTATGTCCGTGTCTAGACCGGATTTTCTGCAGCTGTGGTAAAATGGAAAGCCCTTTTCAGAATGATGAAAATACCGGGCACCCCTGCACGCTGTCCGGATATAGAAACGCAGGAGAAGCGGGCAGATCTTCATACTGTTTGTGGAAAATAGAAACTGCTGCCGGCGAGACAGGAGGAATCAGCCAGCTCCAGTCTCCGGTTACCTGCCGCCCGGCTTTTCTCTCCTGCTTCTCGAACAAATCGAACTGGGCTGCGGCTGTATGATGGTCGACGATCGAAACGCCGTCTTCTAAAAATGAATAGAGCACCGCTCTGTTCAGCTCCACCAGCGCTCTGTCCTTCCAAAGGGACGGAGTGCTTTTTGTATTTAGCGAGAACACGTCCGCACAGGCTTTCAGTTTGTCGTACCGGAATGAATCTGCAAAGTTTCTCGCTCCGATTTCCGTTCCCATGTACCAGCCGTTAAACGGGGCAGCCGGATACCTTATGCCGCCGATTTCCAGAATCATATCCGAAATTACAGGAAGGCGGTACCACTTCAGTCCAAGCTCTTGAAAAGCAGGTTCCTCCGGATGGCGGAGGGAAACCTCGTGAAAATCTAGCCCGGGGTTCAGTTCACGGAAGATCCTCCTGCCTCCGGCTTCTTCCACGATCAGCGGAAGCGGCACAAACGGGCCCGGCTCTTTTTTCCATCCGAGCATTTCTGCTTCTTTTGTCAGTTTTCGTGATGCCGGGTCTCCCGCCGTTTCCCAGCCGGCGTAGCGGATCAGCTGATGGTTAAGAAATCGGAACGGAACCGTGCCGTCCGGCTGTTCCGGTGGAAAGATCGTTATTCTCGGCTGTATTTTCCCCTGCTGATCGGCTTCATGAAGATGCTCGACTGCTTCTTCCAGTACTTCTTCTGCTGTTGCTGCATGCCTGCGGTCCACGACCGTCAGGGTATCCCAGAAGAGCCGTCCGATACAGCGGCCGGCGTTTCTCCAGGCAAGTCGAGCTCCTTCCTCCAGTTCTGCTTTCGTATGTGTATACGTGCCGGTTTCCTGAATCTCCTGCTGGATCTCCGCCATCCGCACCATATACCTTTTATCAGTGACTCCTGCCGTTTTTAAAAAGTGGCCGGCTTTTTCTACGAGTGGCAGCGTACCCATTTTTCTGCCTCCTTCATTATGTATACTTGTGTCTTTTCAGCTTAGCAGATGCAGGCGGTTCCAGGTATGTGTTAGACTGGTGAAGAATGACGAACTATTGAACATTATATCGATTTGAACCACTAGGGGTGCGTAATGCTGAGACAGGCGGTGGCCTGATCCCTTTGAACCTGATCTGGGTGATACCAGCGGAGGGAAGTGGAGCCGGAGTTTTTTCAGCCGCTTCCTGCCCTCAAAGCAGGAGCGGCTTTTTTTGATACGAATGATTACCTATACATTCAGAGGAGGAATGAAAAATGGCAACAGTCAAACAGCAGGTGGAGCGTCTCCGCAGCCGGAAGCCGCTCATTTATAACATTACAAACGTCGTCGTGACCAACTTTACAGCAAACGGCCTCTATGCTCTCGGAGCCAGTCCTGTCATGGGGTATGCAGCAGAAGAAGCGGAAGAGCTGGCTTCAGCAGCTGATGCGCTGGTTTTAAACATCGGTACGCTGACGGCTCCTCAGGTGGAGGTTATGCTGACTGCCGGGAGGGCGGCGAACAAAGCCGGCACTCCTGTTATCCTGGATCCTGTCGGCGCCGGGGCAACGACCTACCGCACTGAGGTGACGCACCGGCTGCTCCGGGAGCTCGATATTGCACTGATCCGGGGCAACGCCGGCGAAATCAGCAGCCTGCTTTCTGAAGACACAGACGTTAAAGGTGTCGACGGCAGCGAAGGAAGAGAAATTTCCGCAGCTGAAGCAGCGCGCAGCCTGAAAACGGTCGTCTGTGTAACCGGCAGAATCGATCAAGTATCGGATGGCAGTGTCCTTTACCACGTTCATGGCGGCACGCCCGCTCTTACCGACGTGACCGGAACCGGCTGCCTGCTTACGTCGTGTATCGCTGCATTTATCTCAGCAGATGGCGAAAATGCAGCTCAGGCAGCTGCAGCGTGCGCGTATTACAGCGCCTGTGCAAAAGAAGCGGAGCGCACTCAGCCGTTTTCCGGTCCTGGTTCGTTTCAGCAGCGCTTTTTAGACATGCTTCAGCAGCTGCCGGATGAGGCAGTCGGAGAAAGCAGAATTACGGTAGAGGAGGCGTCATACTAATGAAAAAAGCACTCACCATAGCAGGTTCTGATTCCGGCGGCGGAGCCGGAATTCAGGCGGACCTGAAAACGTTCCAGGAAATGAATGTTTTCGGCATGTCGGTCATTACCGCTGTAACCGCTCAAAATTCTCTCGGCGTGCAGGGTGTCTATCCTATTCCGGCAGGAGCGGTGGAATCCCAGCTCACATCCATTTTCAGCGACATGGTACCCGATGCCGTGAAAACAGGCATGCTTTTCGATGCGGACCGGATTGAGCTTGCCGCAGAATATGCAAAAGCCCCCGGAGCACCCCCTTTTATCGTTGATCCTGTTATGATTTCCACTTCGGGGCATCACCTGCTGGAGCAGGATGCAGAAAAAGCCATTATGGAGTACCTGCTTCCCCACGCTGCACTGATAACGCCGAACCTACCGGAAGCAGAAACACTCACCGGCATGGATCTGAACTCGCTCGAATCCAGAGTAAAAGCCTGCAGCGAACTCCGAAGTGCCGGCGCAGAAGCTGTGCTTTTAAAAGGCGGGCATGATTCCTCTACGAATATCATGACCGACATTTATCAGGACAGCTCCCAAACCTTATTCATCCGTTCGCCGAGAGTGGAAACGGAACACACCCACGGAACGGGATGCACTTACGCAGCCGCTGTTACTGCCGGCGTTGCCTCCGGAAAGCCGATGAAAGATGCTGTCTGTGACGCACGTCGTTTTCTCCATGCGGCGCTTCTAAAGGCGGAAGCTGTCGGGCAGGGACCCGGTCCTGTAAAGCACAGCGCCTGGCGGACAGCCGAAGACGTGGAACTGGAGGTGGAGCCATGGACACATGGAATGTAAATGAAATGATGAAGGTTTACTTTATTGCCGGTACGCAGGATACCGGTGCAGAAGCGCTCCCCTCAATCGTTGAAGCAGCCTGCCGCGGTGGTATTACCTGTTTTCAGTTCCGTGAAAAAGGCGCCGGCAGTCTGCAGACTGATAAAGAGAAAGTAGAGATGGCACTGATACTGAAACGTATCTGCCACCATCATAACGTTCCTTTCTTCATCAATGATGATGTGGAGCTGGCACTTGCTTCAGAAGCCGACGGTCTTCATATCGGTCAGGAGGATGAGGCGGCATCCATCGTGCGCAGCAAAATCGGACCGATGCTTTTAGGCGTCTCTGCCTATACACTTTCTGAAGCCGGACGGGCCGCATCAGACGGCGCCGACTATATCGGCGTCGGGCCGATGTTTCAGACATCATCGAAAGCAGACGCCAAAGAGGCTGTCGGCCCGGAGCGGATCCGAATGATGAGACAGGAGGGCATCCACCTGCCAATTACGGCGATCGGAGGCATCACCAAAGCGCACCTGCCTTCGATTCAACAGGCAGGTGCAGATGGTGTATCGATTATTTCCGCAATCAGCCGGGCTGATTCGCCTGAAGCAGAAGCTCGGGCACTTTTACACACCTGGGATCAGCTGACAATGTAGCGCTGATAGAGGGACAGCGCCTGCACCTTATCGCTCGTTTCATGAATAAGCGCGCGGCCGTCGCGGAATACGACGACCTTCTTTCCTTCCAGCGTGACCTGCAGGAGATGGTTGTTGGCCTTTGGAGCAAACGGCGACAAACGCTCCAGAATTTCATTAAACACAACCTGCCCTGCCGGCCGCACCTGGACCGTATCCCTCCCGCAGAGAACTGCTGTTTTCGTGACTGATTCGTGCTTGAGCGCCGGATACTCCGGGGTGCTGCCGCATGACGGACAGTCCAGCCTGCGCATTCTGCCGACACCGATCTCCTGCTGCGTTCCGTGCCAGATGTCCATATGCAGAAATGTCTTTCTGAGTGCTTCATTGTTTCCACTTAAAAGCTTCAGCGCTTCGGTCGACTGAACTGCTGATACCATCTGAACTGCTGGAGCGATGACTCCTGCTGTATCACATGTTTCTCCTCCCTGCGGCAGAACCGGCAGAAGGCAGCGCAGACATGGTGTCTCTCCAGGGAGAATGGTAAAGCTCATTCCATAGGAGGAAACGACGGCTGCATATATCCATGGGATGTTGAACCGGCAGGCAAAATCGTTGATGACGAGTCGTGTTTCAAAATTATCCAGTGCGTCGATAATGACATCTCTTCCCTGAAATAAGGATTCCGAAGCCGGAGTGATTTCTTCCACCAGTCCCGTCACCTCCACACTGCTGTTAATTTCCTTCAGCCGGAGTGCAGCCGCTGCTGCTTTCGGTACGCCATCTGCAGCGTCCTTTTCCGTATAAAGCTGCTGGCGCTGCAGATTGGAGGATTCTACATAGTCCCGGTCCACGATCGTTACGCTCCCCGCACCTGCGCGGACAAGCGTTTCTGCCGCCGCACTTCCGAGCGCGCCGGCACCGATAATGAGTACATCTGCCTTTTGAATCGTTTCCTGTCCGCTTTTCTGAATACCGGAGAAGCGGATTTGTCTTGAATATCGTTCCATCAGCTGCTTCCTCCCCGCACGCGTATCGTCTGTCCGTAGTATACCAGAGCACAAGGCCGCACGTTAATAATAAAAGCTTCCGATGTAATGATGTCATCGGAAGCTTTTATCATCAGATGCTGGAAGCTCCATTTCTACTCCCTGCTCTTTAGAAAAGCAATTACGGTTTTACAGAAACATGTTCTCCACGGCTGCTGTCAAAGTAGCCCATATCCGTCAGCTTCAACAGCGGAATCACCGGCAGGCACATGAAGGAAAGTGCTGAAATTGGATTAAATCCGCCTTTGAATCCGAGGTTCTGGAAGCCTCTCTCGACTGAAAGCAGACCTTCCACGGCTTCACCGGCAGGCGCGCTCGACATGAGTCCGCTGATATCGAGCGGAAGATCCGCAAGTACTTTCCCGTGCTTGACGAGGACGAGTCCCCCCTGCATTTCTTTGACACGTTCTGCGGCGATTTTCATGTCTTCATCTTCAAAACCGGCCGTAACGATGTTATGAGAATCGTGGGCGACGGTAAGGGCAAAGGCACCTGTCTCAAATGTCAGTCCGCGGATAAATCCCCGTCCGACATTTCCTGTCTGATGATGTCTTTCCAATACAGCAAGCTTCATGACGTCCAGCTCTTTCGAAGGAAGCAGCAGACGGTTCTTCTCCGGAAGCTGAAGCACCGATTTCTCTGTCACGATGCTGTTCGGTATATAGTCGATCGTCAGCGCTTCTTTCGTTCCTTCACTATCGACATGAAATGTATCCCGGCTCAATTCCTCAAGATTTACCGTCCGGGAAAGGGACGCCGGAAGCGGTTTTTGACTGGAAGGTCCGTGGATCATTTTTCCGTTGGAGGCTGTATGCTCACCTGATGTAAATACGTCCGTGACCTGAAGGGATTCCAAGTCGTCCAGCAGGACAATATCTGCATCATACCCCGGTGCAACGGCTCCTTTTTGTTTCAGCCCGAAACATTCTGCTGCGTTCAGCGTCGCCATTTGAATGGCTGTCACCGCATCGAGACCCTCTTCTACAGCTATGCGGATGCTGTCATCGATGCTTCCCTGCTCCATCAGTTCATCCAGATGCTTGTCATCTGTGCAGAAAAGAAACCGCCTTGCGTTTTTCTCTGATACGGCAGGCAGGACGCTCCGCAGATCCTTTGCAGCAGAACCTTCGCGGATAATGACATACATACCGCTCTGCACCCGCTCCAGTGCCTGTTCCGCTGTCGTACACTCATGATCAGTCGTAATCCCGGCAGCCCGGTAAATCATCAGCTGTTCCTTTGTAAAACCGGCAGCGTGACCGTCGATATTTTTACCCGCTTCTTCCGCATCCGCAAGCTTTTTTGTCATGTCCGGCGAAGCGCCTGCTACAGACGGATAATCCATGACCTCTGCAAGTCCAATGACCCGGGGATGGTCGTAAAACGGCAGCAGATCTTGGGACGTCAGTATCGATCCGCTGTTTTCAAATGGAGTCGCCGGCACACAGGACGGCAGCATAAAATAGGCATGCAGCGGAACGTCTTCTGAATCGTCCAGCATGTAACGGATGCCTTCTGTGCCGCTGACATTAGCTATTTCGTGTGGATCGGTCACGATCGACGTTACGCCGTGCGGCACCACCACATCGGAAAACCGGCTCGGAGAAACCATTGATGATTCAATATGAACATGACCGTCGATGAATCCAGGCACCGCTGTCTTTCCGGAAGCATCGATCTCTTCAACGCCGGAGAACTGACCGATGCCGGCAATCCGGCCGTCTGCTATAGCAATATCTCCTGTTTCCACTTCTTTTGTAAATACATTTACGATCCGGGCGCCTTTCAGCACAAGGGGCGCTTTCTCCTCCCCTGCAGCAATCCGGATTCTGCGTGTCAGTTCGTTCATGTCAGCACCTCTTTTCTTTGCTCTATATTATACGTATTTAGAGGTCTGACGTCTACGGCGGAGAATAGGTTCTTTTTTTCTACTGGGAGCGAACTCGGTTTCGTGATACACTGAAAAACGTGTATATTAATGAGGGAACCGAAAGAAATTATCCAGCATCTTTTTGGCTTGTCTTACTATAGGAGGAAAGGGTATGCCGAAAATACCAAGAAATGTCGTCATGGCCGGGATCCTTCTGGCCGGTACGTTTATCACGATTTTAAACCAAACGCTGATGATTACGGCGCTGCCGCCGATCATGCAGGAAATGAACGTTACTGCAAACACGGCCCAGTGGCTGACAACTGTATTTATGCTCGTAAACGGTATTATGATACCGATCAGTGCATTTTTAATCGAAAAATTCACAACACGGCAGTTGTTTTTAAGTGCCATCGGTACTTTTACGATCGGTACGCTTCTCTGCGCTGCTTCATGGGATTTTTCATCACTGATTGCCGGGCGTGTGATTCAATCCGCGGGAGCGGGTATTATGATCCCGCTGATGCAGACCGTCTTTCTACTTATTTTCCCAGTAGAAAAGCGGGGAACTGTGATGGGCTTTGTCGGTTTGACTATCTCGTTCGCCCCGGCGCTCGGTCCGTCGATTTCCGGATGGATTATTGAAGTATCCGCCTGGCGCTACGTTTTCTGGCTCGTGCTTCCGCTTATCGCCGTCCTGGCTCTTGTCGCCTGGTTCGTATTGGAAAACGTGACCGAACGTAAAAATCCGACCGTTGATCCAATTTCCATCACATTGTCTTCGCTCGGTTTCGGCGGGCTTCTTTACGGCTTCACCAGCGCCGGTAACAATGGCTGGCTGAATGCCGTTACGCTCGGCACACTCGCCGTCAGCGCCGTCATCCTGTTCGTATTTATCCGCCGGCAGCTGTCTCTTCACCATCCGATGCTGGAGTTTCGTGTATTTAAACTGCGGACGTTTACCATTGCGACGATTATCGGGATGATCGGCTTCCTTGGGCTGATCGGTATGGAAACGCTGATTCCGCTTTACATGCAGGAAATGCGGAGTTTCTCGGCGTTTGAGGCGGGGCTTGTTCTGCTTCCCGGTGCTATGATTTCGGGGCTGATGTCGCCGCTGACCGGCTATATTTTTGATAAAATCGGCGCGCGAAAACTTGCTTTTACCGGTTTGACCATTATGACGATCAGTACGTTCGCATTTCTGATCGTAGACAGCATGACGGCGCTTACAGTACTCGCCGTGATGTTTGCGCTCCGGATGTTCGGCTTTGCCATGGTCATGATGCCGGTGACAACGTCGGCACTGAACGAACTTCCGCGAAAACTCATTCCGCACGGTTCCGCGATGAACAATACGATGCGTCAGATCGCCGCTTCCGTCGGGACAGCGCTCCTCGTTACCGTGATGACGACGACAGCGCAGAACGTCGAATTGGAAACCGCCACGCGCACACCGGACATCATCGGTATGAATACTGCCATGTTCGTTATGGGCGTATTAACATTCGCCGGTCTTATCCTCGCTTTCTTCCTGAAGGAGACGACACCGATGACGGATGAGGAGTGGGATGAGCGGGAACAGGCATCCAGCAGAAAAAGGGCATAACAAGTACTGCTCCATCTCTCTGCGAAACGAAAAAACCGAACGATCTGTTGAAGCGCTGCTCAGCGTCTCAGGATCGTTCGGTTTTTTGTGTTTTTATCATTACGCCATTTCTGCTTTCCCTTCCTGCTGGCTCTGGATCATCGCCTGATAGGAGCCTGACTGCTGTATCAGCTCATCGTGGCTTCCCTGTTCAACGACACGCCCCTCTTCCAGGACGACGATCGTATCCGCGCGCCGGATCGTGTTCAGACGGTGGGCGATCACGATGCTCGTTCTCCCCTTCATCAGCCGCTTCAGAGCCCGCTGGATGTGCAGTTCGGTAATCGTATCAATACTGCTCGTTGCTTCATCCAGGACGAGAACAGCCGGATCCGCAAGAAGCGCTCTCGCGATTGAAAGAAGCTGCTTCTGCCCCTGGCTGATACCGGAACCTCCGGAGCCGAGCTTCGTTTCGTATCCATCCGGCAGCCTGCGGATAAAGCGGCCGGCATCCGCCGCTTCTGCAGCGGCCTCCACTTCTTCATCCGAAGCATCCAGTCTTCCATACCGGATGTTTTCACGGATGGAGCCGGCAAATAAATACGAATCCTGAAGGACAAAGGCCATCTCTCCCCGGAGCTCCTCCATCCCGTAACCGGAGATCGGCTCTCCGTCCAGAAGAATGCTGCCGGAAGCCGGCTCGTAAAACCGTGCCAGAAGACTGATCAGCGTCGTTTTTCCGGCGCCGGTCGGTCCGGCAAAAGCGATCATCTCTCCAGGCTCTGCACGGAATGTGACATCGTCTATGATCGTTTCCTGTTCGTAGGCAAACGTAACATGTTCAAACGAAACAGCACCGCGCACCGGTCGTTTCATCCGTTTTGAGGCACGGGTCTCCTCTTTCGGTTCATCCATCATCGTGAAAACGCGCTCGGCACCTGCGATGGCGGACAGAAGGACGTTAAACTGGTTTGCCAGGTCATTGAGCGGCCGGGTGAACTGCCGGGCATATTCCGCAAAAATGACGATGACGCCGACGGTGATGTAGCCCTGCAGCGCGAGGATTCCGCCGACACCGGCGATCACGGCAAACCCGGCGTTGTTAAGCATATTCATGAGCTTTGGGATAAAGCCGGAAATTGTCTGCGCCCAGAATGCTGCGAGCCTGTAGGAGCGGCTGTAGTCGTTAAAGGACGCCATCACCCGCTCCTCCTGCGAGTATGCCTGGATGAGCTGCTGGCCGTTCAATGTTTCCTGTGTGTAGCCGGTCATGTCACCAAGGCGGCTCTGCTGCGCTTTAAACAATGGCCCGGTCCGCCGGGTGATCCACTTCATGCCGAAATACATCGCGGGTACGATAAACAGCGTTACGGCGGTCAGCATCGGGCTCAAATAGAGCATGACGACCAGGACGCCGCCGAGCGTAAGCAGGCTCTGTCCAAGCTGGATGACCGATGTGTTCAGCGTGTTGCTGATGTTGTCCATATCATTTGTCATCCGGCTCATCAGTTCACCGTGGCGCCGCTTATCAAAAAAGCCGACCGGCAGCAGCTGAAGATGATCGAAAAAATCGGTCCTGAGCGTGTAGATGGTTTTCTGTGCCGCTCCGAGCATCCAGTAATGCTGGAGGTAGACTGAAACGGAATGCAGCACATATACGGCGGCAAGGCCTGCAAGCGCTGGAAGAAGAATGCCGGTATTTTCGTTCACCAGCAGTTCATCGATCGATAAACCGACGATGAGTGGACCGAGAAGCGCCATCGATGAACTCAGTGCCACCATCAGCAACGTCAGTACAAGTTTCTTTTTATGGACGAGCAGATAGGCTCCGAGCCGGCGGAGCGTGCCCTTCCAGTCATCTGCCCGCCGCTTCGCCTGCTCCGGCGGTTCTGTGTCGATTTTTGGATACTGAAACGGTTCTTTCAGACTGTTACGCATACATACCGCCGCCTTCCTGTGACTCTTTCACTGCGCGGTACAGTCTGGATGAGCGGGCCAGTTCATCATCTGTACCTGCCGCTTCCACCATTCCGTCCTCGAGAAGTACAATCTGATCTGCCGTTTCGGCAGAAGCGAGTTTCTGCGTGATCATGAGGACGGTACACTGTCTGGACTCGATCACATCAAGCAGCTTCTTTTCGGTATGCGTATCCAGCGCACTCGTGCTGTCATCTAAAAGCAGAATCGATGGATCTCGTATCAGCGCCCGGGCAATGGAGATCCGCTGTTTCTGCCCGCCGGATAGATTAATTCCGCGCTGACCGACACGCGTATACAGCCCGTCCGGAAGCTCCTGCACCGCTCCGTAGATCTGCGCGTCCTTTAATGCCTGGACCATTTCCTCTTCGGACGCATCTTCCCTGCCCCAGCGCAGATTGTCCGCAATCGTGCCGGAAAACAGCACCGCTTCCTGCGGTACGTATCCGATGGCAGCACGGAGGCTTTCAGTCTTCCACTCTGAAGCAGGTACTCCGTCAATCACGACCTCCCCCTCATCCGGGAGAAGCAGCTTCGGTATCATCTGGATGAGTGTCGTTTTCCCGGATCCGGCCGCTCCGAGCACCGCGGTCCTGGATCCCGGAGACACAGAAAAGGAAACGCGGGAAAGAACGGGCTCCGGCATTTCGGGATACGTAAACGTCACATCCCGGAAAACGACCTCTCCAGGAATATCATTCTGCCTTCCGGATCCGCGCGGAAGTTCCGTACTTTCTTCCTCCAGCACACTGCTGATCCGCGCGGCCGATGCTTTCGCCCGGGAAAAGATAATAATAATCATAGAGAAAATGGAGAGCGCTCCGGTCATTCTTGTCACGTAGTTAATCACTGCAACTACTTCACCGACGCTCATGGCACCACCGGTAACGCCTGCCGTGCCGAACCAGAGAACCGCCATAATACTTCCATTCATCACAAGAAGGATGAGCGGCATCGTAATTTCCACCATCCGCATCGTCCGGACGGTTCTATCCTGCAGCTGCCCCGCAGCAGAATGAAACTTTTTCGATTCGTGCTTTCTCCGCACGAATGTTTTCACGAGACGGACTGCTGTTAAGTTTTCCTCCGCCGTATGATTCACTTGATCGACTGCCTGCTGAACGCGTGAGAACATCCCCGCCGCCCGACGGACAATGATAATCAGGACGATGCTTAACAGCGGAACCGTTGTAAATAAGATGAGCGCGAGCTGCCACTGAACGAAAAAAGCCATAATGACAGAACCCGCCACAAGAAGCGGCGCCCGCAGCATAATGCGCAGACTCATAAAAATGGTGTTTTGTATTTGAATGACATCATTCGTCACCCTCGTTAACAGCGACGAAACCGCAAAACGCTGAAAACTCCCCGCTGCAAGCGTCTGTACTTTTCGAAAAACGGCACTCCGTAGATCGTGGCCGGTGGACATACTGGCGTGGGCTGCATAAAACGAATTGATAATCCCGGCAGCAAACGCAGCCAGAGAGAAAACGAGAAGCCAGCCTCCCCAGAAAAGTACGGTGCCAAGATCCTCCTGAAGAATACCATCATCAATAATGCGTGCAATTAACAGCGGCTGCACCAGCTCCACACCAAGCTCCAGGAGCGTCAGCAGAAGCGCTGCTGCAACAGCAATTTTATACTTTTTTAAGTAAGACCAGATCATTTCCATAATCGTTTACCCTGCTTTCGTGTACTTTCCTGTCTCTTCTCAGCTTACCACGTCACGCTGCCCGATAATAGAGAAGCAGCACGACAGCGAGCGCAAAGAGAAAATGAATCATCACCGACGCCATTTTTCCTTTCACCGTATCATGAAGGGAAACCGGAAGCCGGTAAAACGATGTTCCTTCCAGAATAAACGTGAGCAGAATAATGTGAATCGGAAAATGTCCGATCAGCTCCAGCCAGCCGAACAAAATTGTCGTAGAGAGAAAAATGAGCGTCAATATAAGCCCCAGAAACCGGCTCAGCAGTCCGACAATGAGCAGATAGCCGACGGTAAATTCAACAAAGCCGGTCAGCATTGCAAACGTATCCGGCGGAAAACCGAACGTAAAGATATTGTGGTCAATAATGACGTCCCGGGACATCACCGGAAACACCCATTTCTCCGCAGCAACCCAGCAGAGAGAAAAACCGGTCAGCACATACAGGACGGGCACTTTCCACAGCACAGCCCGTGTATAATACACGAAAAAGACATAGGCAATCCCGAGGTAAAATACATAATCGAGCATGTGAAGCCAGCCGTATTCCCAGACAGAAAGGCCGTAAAGCGCAGTTAACAGCAGGGCTCCCGCCCGGACGAACCACCGGTTAGGTATGAGAAAAAGCGCAATCATTACCCAGACGACAGCGGAAAGCAGCCCGTTCAGTTCCATTAATTCCGGTGCGAACAGTCCACCCTGAAACTGTTGAATGATAAACGCTGCCGCCGTTCCATACTGAAGAATGCGGAACGTGTAATTCCGCCACCCTTCCATATATTCTTCACTCCGCTCCAGCCAGGGAAGCGGTCTCATGATGGAGATCAGCTTCGGGAGACTTCCGACGGCAAGCGCAGCGATAAATGCAGTAATAAAAAAAGGGGTATCCATAATATCATCGATCGCTGCCTTCTCCGGTGATTCATCCGTAAACCATTTCACGTGAGCGAAAGCGCCGGCCGGAACGAGCCAGATGACGAAAAACAACAGCCATTTCATAACATTTCCTCCTTTTGCGTGCTTCGTATTATGTAGGTTACTTCTAATTTTTGGATACTGCATTTTTCCCTTTTGAGCTGTGTCTGAAACACGTGACTTTTTTTGTGCAAGCATTGTATTTCACTTGTGAATTCGTTATCATAAGGAGTAGTGAGCCTGCGGCTCTTTTTCTTTTTCGGTTTGTTAAACCGCTTGCACAAAATTGCATGAATGAAGCACACATCGTATAAATGAGGTGACTGACAATGGAAAAGGTTTGGTGGAAAGAAGCTGTCGGCTATCAAGTGTATCCGCGCAGTTTTCAGGATAGTAACGGCGATGGGTTCGGCGATCTGCAAGGATTGATCAGCCGGCTTGATTACTTTCAGGAGCTGGGCATTGACTTTATCTGGATCTGCCCGATGTACAAATCTCCGCTCGATGATAACGGCTACGACATTTCTGATTATCAGGATATACTGGAGGACTTCGGTACGATGGACGACTTTGATCAGCTTTTAAAAGAGTGCCACGACCGCGGCCTGAAGCTGATTATCGACCTCGTATTGAATCACACATCCGACGAACATCCCTGGTTTATCGAATCCCGGTCCAGCCGGGAGAACCCAAAGCGGGACTGGTATATCTGGCGTGATGGAAAAAATGGAGCAGAACCGAATAACTGGGAAAGCATATTCGGCGGCTCAGCCTGGGAATATGATGAACAGACGGATCAGTATTACCTTCACGTGTTCAGCCGCCGGCAGCCGGATTTGAACTGGGAAAATCCCGAAGTTCAGGATGCGCTGTTCGATATGGTCAACTGGTGGCTGGATAAAGGGGTTGACGGCTTCCGAATCGATGCGATCAGCCACATCAAGAAGCGGGACGGGTACCCTGATATGCCAAACCCGGAAGAGCTCCCGTATGTTTCCTCCTTCGATATGCACATGAATCAGGAGGGCATCCACTCCTTTTTACAGGCATTTAAAGAGAAAACATACAGCAAATACCCACATGCCATGACCGTTGGTGAAGCGAACGGCGTCTCCGTCGATGAAGCCCATCAATGGGTCGGTGAAACCGGCAAAATGGACATGGTGTTTCAATTTGAGCATCTGGACCTGTGGGATCAGGACGGCGGTGACGAAGGGCTTGATATCGTGGAGCTCAAACGGACACTCAGCCGCTGGCAGAAAGGGCTTGAGGCAGACGGATGGAATGCCTTGTTTATTGAAAATCACGACAAAGCCCGCGTCGTCTCCACATGGGGCAACGATGAAGAATACTGGCGCGAAAGTGCCACAGCACTAGGTGCCATGTATTTTCTTATGCGCGGAACGCCGTACATTTATCAAGGCCAGGAAATCGGCATGACGAATATTTACTTTGACTCGATCACGGAGTACGATGATGTCGCTGCAAAAAATCTGTATGCAGAGAAAGAAGCGCTCGGGAAAGAGCAGGAAGCACTCGACAACCTTGCTGTCAGCTCCCGGGACAACAGCCGGACTCCGATGCAGTGGGATGATTCACAAAATGCCGGTTTCTCGACCGGTTCCCCATGGCTTAAAGTCAACCCGAATCATAAGAAGATCAACGTGGAAGCACAGCGTCAGGATGACTGGTCGATTCTCTCCTTCTATAAGCAGATGATTCAACTGCGCCGCCTGGAGCCGCTGTTCGTCTACGGCAGCTATGATCTTCTGATGGAAGAAGACCCACAGGTATTTTCCTATATCCGTGAACTGGAAGGGCGGAGTGCTGTCGTCATTACGAATCTGACGAACAAGCCTGCAGTCTGGACAGCCGGGGAGGACGTTCCTGCGGTACAAAGCGATGCGCTCGTACTTTACAATTACGAGGACACCGCTTCCCATGAGGACACAGAGGAGATTCCTCTGAGGCCGTTTGAAGCACGTGTCTACCTTCTGGTTGACGAAGCTGAATAAACACGTAAAGAACAGGCAGCCCGGGTATCCGGACTGCCTGTTTTTCATATCGACGTTTCATTCGCTGAATTCCATGCCCGGCTCATAGATCGTGAAGTTGTTTTTCTCCCGGCGTTTAATGTTATACATCGCCTTATCCGCCCGGCTTAACAGCTCTTCGACATTCGAGCCGTGATCCGGATAAAGCACCGCTCCGACAGATGCAGCAACGTGAATCCGGCTCCCGTCCGCATCGGTAAAGCTCTGGAACACATTCATCAGATTGGCAACGGCTGCCTTCAGCTGGGCCTCTTCTTCCAGATTGGTAAACACGACAAGGAATTCATCGCCGGCCATCCTTGCAACGGTATCTGTGCGGCGCACCGCCTGCTTGAGGTGGGCGGCAACATGCACGAGAAGACTGTCTCCGGTATCATGTCCGTGCCGGTCGTTAATCCGCTTAAAGTTGTCGAGATCGATAAACAGAAGGCCGAGCTTTTTGCCGGTCCGCTGGCACTGCAGCATCTGCTGGTCCAGCCGGTCGAACAAAAGCCTGCGGTTCGGCAGGCCGGTCAATGGATCATGGTAGGCCATCTCCTCCATTTTTTCAGCCAGTTCCCGGTAGCGCTGCTCACTCTCCATCAGCGCCATTTCATTCTGCTTCTGCTCGTCCACATCATTCAAGTAGCCGCTCCATCGTGTGCCGCCGGAAATTCGTTCCGGTGTGGACGTCGCACGGACCCATTTCTTTCTTCCGGATCCTGGAAGCGTAATTCGGAAGATTTCATCAAACTGTGACAGCTCATGACGGGACTTCTCCATTGCCTCAAGCATGTGCTGTCTGTCTTCTTCATAGATGAGGGACATCACATCGACTTCCGTAATCTCTCCCGCTTTCACATCTGATTCCAGTATATCTGATATTCCCCCTGCAGCAGCCGTGAACCGGTACTCCCCGGCTGCCGGGCTGAACAGCTGATAGATCATCCCCGGCACTCTTGAGGTGAGCTCTGACAGCAGTTCCTCCCGGGCGTGCAGCGCTTCTTCTTTTTCACGGAGCTCAGTAATATCGTAAATGTATCCGTAAAACCGGACGGTCCCTTTCCCGATCCGCTTCGGATTCGCATTTCCCCGCACCCAGCGCATTCCTTTCACCGGATGAATCACACGGTAATCCTCCGCCCAGACAAGCTCCTTTTCCGCGCAGGCCTGCACAGTCGTCATGACACGTTCTTTATCGTCCGGATGAATCCGGTTGAAAACTTTTTCGACCTGATAGTAGGCTTCCCACGGTGTCACTTCGATCAAGTCCCAAATGCCTTTTGATGTCACAGAAAACTCATATGTACCATTCTCGTGCACATCGAACTGATAGAGCATTCCCGGCACCTGAGAAAACAGGCGGCGCATCCGCTCTTCGCTGTCTTTCAGCAGCATCTCCTGCCTTTTTTCCTCCGTAACATCTGCCACATGGCCGTGCCAAACAACGCTCCCATCTTCAAAAAACGTCGGTTTGGAGCGCCCGCGCACCCATCGTTCATGACCGCCTTCCAATTCGAGACGGAACTCCAGTTTCCAGATCGCTCCTCTTTTTTTAGAGAGGAAAATGGAAGCCATCGTGTGCTCATAATCTTCGGGATGGATTTTGTCAAAAATATGCATTGCGTCTTCCAGCATCTCTTCTTCTTTCACATGAAAAATCTCGAGAAACTCTGCGGAATAGTGCGGGAACGAGAACGTTTCCTCTGCATCAATACGAAGCTGATAGATGCCTCCCGGCACCTGATCTGTTAAATTTTCCAGAAGGGCCTCCCGCCGGTGGATTTCGTACTCTTTTCGCCAGCGGTCTGTAATGTCATGTGACGTTGTATAAATGCTGCCGTCATTTTCGTATGCATGCCATTCAATGTACCGGTAACTGCCGGATCTGGTCCGAAGACGCGCTACATGGCTGCGCACCGGACGCCCCTGACTCACATTCAAAAATTTCTTAAGCGTTTCCTTTTTATCATCCGGGTGGAGCAGTGTCACCATCGGCCTGCCGATCAGCTCGTGCTCTTCATAACCGCTGACTGCAGTCCATTCCGGGTTTACTTCGAGGATACGGCTCCGCTTATCCATGCGCGACAAAAGACCTAAATTACCTGTAAAAAATGTATCCAGTGATTCAATCTGTTTCTTTTCTTTTGTTACATCCACAAAAACGACCGAAAAGGCTGCCTCGTCATGCGGTGTCACCTGTACTCTGAACCATTTTCTGAAAGGGACAGAATAACGCTCAAACGAGGCAGGAATACCTTTTTTTATAATTTTTTCGTATTCTTTTACCCATCCGTAATGCTGGCTGCCGGTATCGAGAACATCCTGCATCCGCTGACCGACGATATCATCTTCTTTTCTGCCGATCATAGACGCCATTTTTTCATTTACATCCAGAAGCAGATAATCCACTGCCCGCCCATTGTGAAAAAGCATCTTCTGATAGGCGTAGGCGACAGGCAGTCCACACACGATTTCCCGGTAGTCCTGCTCCTTCATGTGCCTTCCCCCTTCCAGCCGTTTCAATATTCTAACAATGAGTATACTATGACAGAGACAAAATTCCTACTACCTTTTTCGAATCATGTCCACATGGAGAATGCCATCATCTAAATATGGGTCGGAAATAGGTAAAAATCCATCCTGTGCATAAAATTTCTCTGCATATTCCTGAGCCTGTATCTTTATATCTGTCTCACCTGTTTTCTCCAGTTCCTCCAGCGCCCGGCGCATCAGCTCTCTGCCAAGGCCCTGTCCGCGGAACATCTGGGCAGTCAGCACCCGGCCGATCGAGGCTTCGGGATATACAACACCCGCAGGGATGAGCCGTGCATAAGCAGCATACGCACCATCCGTTTCAGCAAAGAGGTGCCAACTGTGCCGATCGACACCGTCCACCTCCGGGTAGGCGCACTGCTGTTCCACAATAAAAACGGCGACGCGCAGTTCTAAAAGCGCATACAATTCTTCTTTCGTCAGTTCCTCATAGGTTTTACAATACCAGTTCATTCACTCCGCCTCCCGATCTTTCATTTTCTGCTATAGTATAGCATGCATAGCAGGCGGAAAAAGAGGGTAGAGAAAGAAGAACAATTGAAGGAGGAATGCTTTGTGAAACGATGGATAGCAGGTACACTTATAGCAGCAGGGGGCACTGCCGCATACGCGGTTGTCAAAAACCAGCAGATGCCGGCGGACGTCGGCCGTCCGGGAGGCCCGCTTGCACCGGTTCCTTCGACGCCGAATGCCGTATCTTCACTCGCTGATGATGATCACTACATTGAACCATTTCCAATGCAGGGAGATGAGCAGGAAAGCATCCGCACGCTGCGGCGCGTACTCCGCCGGATGCCGGAATGCCGGTTAATGACCGTTACAGACTGGTATATCCATGCGGTATTTCATTCCAAAACGATGAGGTATAAAGATGATGTGGAGTTTTTAATTAATAAAGATGCAGGTCATATCGACGTTCGTTCTGCCGCGAGAATGGGTTATTCAGATATGGGGGTCAACCGGAAACGAATCGACCGTCTCCGGGGAGAATACATTGCCGAATCGCTCCCCGATCCATCAGCGGGAAGAGATATTTAATACCCGGACAGCAGTAAAAAACCCCGATGAGAAAATTCCAGGCCACTGGAAAAGTCTCTATTAAAGAAACTCTCTACATGGAGAGTTTCTTTTTTATTACACAATCTGATTTACGAAAAGAATCTTTAACCTTTTCAATTAGTGAAATCAGACTGCACTACAGACGGAAGCTTGCCGCGGGCATGGCCTCAGCCTCCTCGAACATCCTTTGGATGTTCTGCGGGGCCTTCACCTCATGCTTTTCCCGCAGGCGTCCCCGTCTTTCGTTTCGTCTGATTGAGCCTGGGATAAAAAGCATGAAAATGGTCAAAAAAGTTTCATGAAAAAAAGACGACCAGATCCAAAAAAATTGGAAATTGGTCGTCTTTTTTCTGTGAGTTTACTTTCGTTCAATTAAAATCGAGAGATTTTCAGTGGCCCCGAAAAATCATCGGGGTTTTCTTTATTATCCTGTCTGAAAGGCTTTATTGCCCTGCCCGGATGAGGTGTCCCCGTTCATCCCCGTGGAATGATCGAGCAGTTCTTCCGCAGTTTCTGAAATTTGATTCGATGCCTTTGACACTTCCTGAACGACTCCGGTGAAGGAAACGAGATCCTTTTCAATCTCTTCATTTTTGCCGAGTGCCCGGTCCATGTTGGCTAAAATGTGCTGAAAGGCTTCCTCTACGGAAGCAGCATGTTCGTTTCCTTCTTCCATCCGCGCTGTAATCGCTCTCGACATGGATGCATTTTTTTGTACTCCGGCTTCTGTCTGGTCGGTCAGCGTCCGGACTTTTACAACGGAGTCTTTCGTCTGTTCGGATAATTTCCGGACTTCATCTGCAACGATCGCAAAGCCTTTGCCATGTTCGCCGGCTCTGGCTGCTTCGATTGCTGCATTTAATGCGAGAAGGTTTGTTTCATCTGCAATGCCCTGGACAATCCCGACGATATCCTGAATCTCTTTGGAAAAGGAGGCAAGTTCCTCCATCTGCTTATCAATCTGATGAATCTGCTTTGTCGTTTCATCAAGCATGTCCGAGAGGCGCTCTACTTTTTTCCCGCCATCCATTGCAGAATCTTTCGACGCCGTTGAAATTTCTGTTCCTTCCTGCGCTTTTGCTGTGATTTCCTGAGCCTGAGCTGACATTTCCTGAATAGAGGCGTTCGTTTCCTCGGCTACCGCTCCAAGTTCTTCGGATTTCCCGGATATGTACGTGTGCAGTTCCTCCCGCATCGCCGCTTCTCTATTCCGGATATTCTCCACTTCCGCATCGAATGCTTCCAGAACAAGCTGCTGCTCCAGGCTCAGCATTTTAGACACCGCATCCACCGCACGGAAGAGTTCTTCTTTTTCCGGTATGGCGTCGTAGACAATACGGAATATCTCCTGCTGAAGCGCCTGATACGAGCATAGATACCACTTGGGCTCCAGGCCGATTTTTACGTGAATTTCTGCAATCCGGATCCGCTTCTGCAGAAACGTACTGTCAATTGTGCCATCAAACATTTCGACAATGTGGCGCCGCAGCGTTTTTTTCAGCCGCTCCACTGAACTGTTCGTTTCGATGATCTCCATTAAATGAGGCTTCTCTTCCAGATTCGCATAAAAGAAATCAATGAGATGAACGATGTTTTCTTCTATAAGGGGCTGCAGCTTTACAAGCTCACGAAGTGCTGCTTCATCAAATTTCGTCATCGTCATCTGCTTTTTTACATCTGGATGACCGTCCAGATCAAGCTTTACAGACGTTTCGTTTTCCATCACGGCTGTGCTCTCCTGCCTATTTCGTTGAAACCATTTCATTTTTCCCACCAACCTATCTCAAATTCATTATACTTAGTATAATAGATATAGTCTTTTTGTGTAGGTTTTTTCTATAATTTTTCGTAAAAAAGATAATAGTCCTGTTCCTGCCGCAGATACGTTTTCCTGAGTATGTATGATAAACTGAAAGCATACAACCGAACAGGAAAGGACGTCACTCATGCCCTCGATGAAACTGAAATGGCGTGCCCGCGGCGCACGCAGAATGATCGAAAAAGTCAAAGTATATCCGTATCCTGTCCAGGTGCAGGGTACTCCGTATTATTTAGTGGAATACATTAAATTCCGACAGCCTCAGGGGCGCGCCGTCATCGGTGATCCTCAGACACTCGCTGCTGATGTACCGCGTGCGCATGAAATATTGTTCCACTTTTATGCACTGTCGGAAAAAATTCAGACCGATGGACGCATGAGAGCAGCGGTTCAGATCGATTTTTTCAAAAAGCCACTTGATCTTACAGAAGATAATCCGCATCCGGACCTGCAGGCAGGCAGAAAGCAGCTCTCCAAAATGCTTCAGCTGCAGCTCCGCTACCGCCGGGCCTACGACCGGTTTCAGGAAACGCTCCAGCAGCTGGAACAGTCGCAGGAGCCGATAACGAAACAAGAAATGGAGCAGGCAGAATATACAGCCGGCGAACTGGAGGTTCTTCAGTATGATCTCGTGCGCACCATTGCGGATAACACCGAGGACTTAGGAGGGTATATCCGCGCGGCGGAAAAGCACGGGCACTGGGAGAAATTGACGAAGTCCCAGCAGGTGTTTCTGCGGCAGCTCATCAAAAATGAATCATTGATGAAACAGGAATACCAGCAGATGGATGTCAGCCGGAACGGGCCACTGGAAGAGCGGATCGATAAGCAGGCAGACAAAATGCGCAGCTATAAGCACCGGGACCAAAAAGAAGAGCAGAAGCTTCTCCGCGTGCTGTCCTGAACCACCCATGCCGGAACCGGAATTGGTTCCGGTTTTTCTCTTTCCTTCTCCTCGACTATTTTGTTATTTTTTCTGAATTGTCTTTCAATTTAATCAAATATGTAATATGATAGTTATAGGACTTTTATCTAAATACAGATAGGGGGATATCACCATGAGAAAATTTCGTCTTTTGTCCCGTCTGTTTGCTGCTCCGAAAGAAAATTCGTCACCCGAACGGGGTACTGTCTGGACTGCCAACGGCGTTATTGCCTTTACACCCTGCAGTGAAAACCCACCGTCGGTCGTGGTTCCATCCGGTCTGACTGTTTTAAAAAACGGCGCCCCTGCGAAGGGGACAATCTATCTACACGAAGGCGATACACTGGAAGCTTATGCAGCAGTGCCGTCTATCGAAACGACGTGGTCGCTCAAAACTGCTGCAGATGGTCTTTCGGCATCACTTACGGTAACGCCCGGGGGTGATATGTCCATCCGGCTGAAAGATATGGAGCCGTCTGCATCTCTTGTGCTCGATTATACACTGGAAAAAATCACTCGAAATGAGAAAACAGCGGAAGAAGCAGAAGCTCTTTTAAGAGAGAATAAAATTACGCACGGCATTCTGCAGGCAGGATTGGCCAGAGCCTGCTCGACGCTTCTGCAGGAGATGATCACTGTTGCAGAGGGGACGGCCGCTGTTCATGGCCGGGATGCCGCCTTCACGCCGAATTTTTCGGAACGGGAGGAGAGTAAACCGGTATTTACGTGGAGCGGGCGCGCGTCTTACCGGGACCGCGAGCGTCTTCCTTTTGTAAAGCAGGGAGAAGAAATTGCACGACTTACACCCGAAACCTGCGGTACGGATGGAGTCACTGTTTTCGGAGACTCCATTCCGGCGATGAGGGGCAGGCCGCTGAATGTTAAAACAGGACAAGGAGTCCGCATAGATTCCACCGGGGGAATCTTCACTGCAGATATGGAAGGAAGACCTGTTCTCAAACAGGCAGACGAGGCTGTTTCTCTGGAAATACTCCCAGTCTGGGAACATAGCGGTGCTCTCACGTTTCGTGACGGTAATGTCCATTTTAACGGGGAAGTCATTATTCATGGAGCGGTGGAAGAAAAAATGATTGTCGAGGCCGGGGGACCACTCTCCGTTAAAAAACATGCTGCCTACTGTTTTCTGCAGAGCGGCGGTGACATGGAAGTATGTGGAAACATTACGTCCTCCCACCTGAATGCCGGTTTATCCTCCAACCGGCGTAAAGCGCTGCTCGATGCACTGGAATCGTTTGACTCGCTTTTCGAGCCTCTTTTTCAATCTGCTGTCCAGATCTTTCAGTCACAGACGTTCCGCGACCGCTATGCTTCGAGTGAGCTCCCGCCGCTTCTCCGCCGGCTAATGGAAACGCAGTTCCCGGAATTAAAAAACCGCACCGAAAAAATGCGGCAGGTCATTCAACTAAAAGCCGAAGGGCAGCAGACCTGGATGACCTTTGATTCTTCTCTTAAGCACTGTCTCATTGATCCGTCCCCCGGCCTCACCCTGGATCATTTAAGGGAGTTGGAAAAGCAGGTGCCTGTTCTTCGGACCAAGCTGTTGGAACTTGATACACCTTCTGCTATGACGATCGCATCGGCTGCAGGATCATCGCTCACTGCCTCCGGCCCTGTCACTGTTAACGGACGTGGCGCGCTTAACTGCAGCATTAATTCCGATGACAGCATTACGATTGAGGGGAGAGCTGCAGGTGGGACGTATACAGCTTCCGGGGATGTGACAATCATGGAAGCAGGTTCCCCGGCCGGAGCAAAAACGATTATCCGTACGGATCAAGGCACCGTCCGCCTCGACCTTGTTCATCCGGGAGTTATCATCCACGCTGGTGGCGCTGTACAAACGATTGAACATACGTGTACCAACGTGACAATCCGTTCCGGCTCGAGAGCCGTATCCTGAATATAATAGATAGAAATAGAAAAGGGAGGTGCCCCGCCGGCACCTCCCTTTTCATAAAAATTCCTCCTGCAGCTTTGAACAGGAGGAATAATCATATTTGCAGAGCAGACGTCTGACATTTCAACGTGCAGTTCATTACTGATTCATCATTTCCCACGTGCGGTACCAGACTTCCACTTCCTCTCCCGGCGTCATCTGCAGCTCGAAATCAAGCACCTGAACCAAGCGTTTATACGTAGCCCGGACGAAAGCCCGCTGGCCGATTTTATCGTATAACTGCATCACTTTCAGATAGGCTGTTTCATCCAGAGGACTGCTGTCGCAGAGCTGAAGTGCCAGCCTCAGAGCCTGGCCCCATTCCCGTTTGGATTCATACCATTTGATCAGCTGATCCGCCGTCCGGTACCAGAGATAAAACAGCCGGCGCCGCTCTTCCTCTGCCCAGATATAATCAAATGTACTTAAGTATTCCCCTTTGTAAAGCTCCATTACCGCTTCCAGCCGCCCGACATTTTCCACTGTCAGGTTCCGGCACTCCATCACCGTCTGCTCAAATTGTTCGACGTCCAGCTCCACGTGGGAAAGCTCCAGCATATATCCTTCTGAAATGCTGCGGATACTGAAGTGCTCTTCGTACGGACGGAGCGTGCGCCGGATATGATACACGGCTGTGTACAGCTGGGAATACGCTTTCTGCGGGTCATATTCCGGCCAGAGCATATCAATCAGTGTACTTTTATCGACAATTTTACCCCGGTGCTGTACGAGGTAGAGGAACAACTGCTGTACTTTGGACGTTCTCCACGTAAACGGCTTGCCGATCTCCGCTTCTTTGGCAAGCGACACTTGATGGAACAGGGTCATCTGCAGTTTCCGCTTCGGCTCACTGCGGGTTTGATTCTCCGCAATCAGTTCGATCAGCTGCTCCCTCATTTCCTCCGGCACCACTACGGCCGAATCATCAATCCTGGCATATCCCAGCCGCAGGTCTTCCTGCCGGACCGGCACCATTACATACATCTGTTCGTTCCCCGTGCGTGGCTCACGCTGCCAGTCGGGAACCGCTGCATACGCGCACATGGTTTATCCCCCTCTTTAATTAAAAATGAAGCTGGCCTGCCACTGCTGCACGAGTAGTTTTTTCTTCCTATTAATTGTAGAATAGCACCATTCCCTGGAAAGTCAATGTTAAAAAGTACCACAATTTCTGAATATTTGCTCATCGTTTTATCCAAAAGACCTGTTTATTGAGGTTTATTACGATAAAATACGGGATTTACTCCCCATTTGTTTATCTTATAATAGTTATTTAGTATTACATATCACAAATATTATTTCAGCAACCCTTATCATTGGGGTCCTACGACTCATATTCCTCCACGTTTTTTCATTGTTTTATGCAGTGTAAACAGCTCTATACTTCTTTCTCTCGGGGGCGCCGCTCCCCCTGCTGCGCTCGGTCTGGATGAGATGCTCAAATGATTCTGCGTTTTCTCTTCTCTGCCGGATACGGGACCGCTTTTCTTTCTCCAGGAAATGAGTCAGCGTAAGCTCTGCAAATACAGCCATCCTGCGCAGCATGACAGGATCGTCAACACTCCAGGAGAGTTCCCGCAGCATCCTGCAGGCTTCTCTTGCCTCCTCTTTCGTTTCCGGAACAGCTCGTGTTCCCGGATGCGTTCCGTAAAGAAAAAAGGCAGCGAGTGATGGTGAAGCATTCTCGCGATAGGCCTGCGCTTCTGCTCTCCGCGCCCGTTTTACTACTCCGTAGATAAGCAGAACTCCTAAAGTACTTAACAGCAGTGCGGCCGCAGCCAGAAGGAAGGTCATACGCCTACCCCTCCCTCTTTTCTAAAGCGGCGGAAGACTTTGGCGCTCAGAAGCTCCAGATGCAGCGGACGGAACATATGATCATCCACTCCCGCTGCATATGCCCGGCTGACTTCTTCTTCGGAATGAGGTGCAGCAGACAAAATAATATAGTACCTCGATCCTCCCGGCAGACTTCGGAGATAATGAATCACTTCCAATGCCCCCGGCCCTTCTCCTGAGGCGTGCAGCAGCACAGCATGCGGTTTTGGTTCTTTCAGAGACTGGGATAAGAGAAACGATTTTGTATCCGGAAAAACCTGCACGTCCATCTCTATATCTTCGGGACAGACTTTCATCGAATAGCCTTTCAACATTTCTCTAGTCAGTGGATCGGGTTCAATAACCGACAATCTCCCTGACGCTTTTTCCGCCGATTGAAATACTTCTGAAATCATCGGCTTCATACCAGGACACGAGGGGAGCTGCGGCAGGACACGCAGCCCTTCTCTCTGTACTTCTTCAAACGAAGCAGAGCGGGTAACTGGAAACACGAGCGCTTTTGTGAGCACGGTAAATGAATGGCAGGTAGCGAGTATCGTTTTTTCCATTCTTCCGAGCAGCACTTCGGTTTCTTTGACTCCGCTGTCGGGAAGCAGCATATAAACAATCCCCCCGGCTTCGGACACAATGTCCCCCCGCCTTGCCTCCCGCAGTGCCACATTTTCCAGATGTGCTTCTTCCTCTCCTTTGGCCATAACCATACAAAACCCCCGTCCTGTACGCCTGGCTGTTTCCGAAGTAAGTTCGAATGCCCAACGGATCTTCTGCAGCTTTTCCTGTCCTGCTGGTGAGCCAGCCTGATTTTTCCACCACTGGTTACGGAAATCCTGTCTTGTGTACTGCTGGACACGCATATACAGCCCCCCTCTTTTTTATATATTCCGTTATTTCTGAGTATATAAAGGAAATCTCCACAATTTCTCTACGGATTTTCAGAAGACCAATTTACAGATTCCCGATTTCGGGTTCATAAACCGATTTCTTTTCGTAAAAGTATACGAAAAAAGGGATAAATTTACATTTTAAAGCGCCAAAAGACCTTTTTATTTGTGAATATTCAAACTATTTATTTTAGATTTTTATAGATTCTCAGCCCTTCCTGGGACCTTTCTTTTTCGCTGGAGGGTGTTCTTTTAAAAACTGTTCAAACCAGTCTCGAATTTCTTTTCCCGGCTCTGTTTCCAGCTCTTCGGAAAGCGTCTGTTCAAGCTTCCGGTAGGCGGAGCGGATGTAAGGATACTGTCCGGTGGATTTGTAAAGCTTCATCAGTTCCAGATACCACATCTCATTTAACGGATCAGCTTCTGTCAGCTGGGAGGCCATGCGGAGCGCGGCTTCTGTCCGCCGGTTCTCTTTGTACCATGTGAGCATAACGGAGGCTGTCGTTATCCATAAGGAACGGAGCCTCGCTCTTTCTCTCTCTGCCCAGACATAGTCGTACTGCTCCAGGTAATCGCCGTTATACATGCGCATAACACGCTCGTATTCACGGATCGTTTCCTCGCTCACTGGAATAGACGAAGAAGCCATCTGTTCAAATTCATCGACATCGAGTGTCACATGGTGCAGGACGAGCATGTATCCTTCCGAGACGCTTCGGATCTCAAAGTGGTGTTCATACGGCTTCAGCATCTTTCGAATATGATAGATCGCTGTATAAAGCTGTGAATAAGCTTTTTTCTCTTCATATTCCGGCCAGAGAAGCTCTACCAGCTCTCTTTTTCCCACAAGCTGGAACCGTTTTTGCAGCAGGTATAAAAATAACTGCTGTACTTTGGACGTTCTCCAGCGGAAAGGCCTTCCAAGATCGCCGTTTTTCGTAATCGATACCTGCCGGAACATCGTCATCCCGAGCTTCTTTTCTATAGATGAATTTCCCAGTTTGGCGCGGACGCTTTTTAGCAGCGTATCCTGATCCACTTCTTCCAGTGACTGCTTCATGTCATTTAATTTAAATCCTCTGACTGCCATTCCGTTTTCTGAAGAAATCAGAAGGAGAAGCACTTTATCGGGCTGATCTGGATAATGCGTCAGGAAATCCCCGATTTCCGCCTCGAACAGTGTCGTTCCCTTTCCCTCCGCTCCATTGGAATCATCCTGTGTAATGATGACTTTCATTCGTCTCGCCCCTTTTCACACCTTATTTTAATCCACTTTAACGATCATATCCGGTTTCTTCCGAAGCGGTTTTTCTTTTGGCTTTTTCTGCTTCACCCGCCACCAGAAGCGTGCGAGCCACAGACCGTGCAGAGAAAGCAGGCCGGTGAGAAGAATGTTTCCGGGCAGCATGTCGGTATCTATAAATAAAACCCATGCTGTCAGAACAACTCCAGTTATCATACAGTAATAAAAAAGAAACGATACCAGAAGCCATCCTGCTGCTCCTTCCGCACCCCCGCTGAACCAGGCGGTCAACACCAGCAGAACAAAAAGAAGTTCCATACTCAGCCCACCACGTTCCATCCAAGAAAACGAAGCATTTTTTTCTGCTTCAGCGGTGCGGATATAACGGGGTGCGCCTGCTGCGGTGCATCGGCCCGGGTGTTTTTCAAAATAAGCAAGGCACATTTCATAGGAACCAAACCGGGAAAAGGCTGTTTTCGATATCATGAAGATTGGATATTCCCGATAAGCCTGCCAGGTCCGCTGATGCAGGAGCCGAAACCGCGATAATCCGCCGAGGGAAAATGGCGTAACACTGCTCCAGTGCACAGTTCCCGCCAGAAGCATGCCTTTGTTCAGCTTCTTCCATGGAATCTGTACAAAGGCATCCCCTGCCAAAGCCGCCCCCTCCGGGATAAGACAGAGAATGTTTCCCCGCGATAAACGGCTGGCTGTTATCCACAGATCCGGTGACCCGCTCCCCGCTCCTGTGAGCTGATACAGCCCTGGAATGATACAGGAATGCCGCACGACCTGGCCTGCCGGAAGCTCCACCGATTTTTCCATATCCAGTTTCATCGAAAACGGACGGAGCGCCTCTTCTTCATCAGCATTCGTCAGCACCCAGATATCGCCTACTCCTTTTAACTGAGAAAACACACTACGCAGATCTTCTGCTGTCCGCGTCCCACCTTCCAGTATGATGGAGAACGGATGTGCACCGTCTCTTTTCTCCGGTGTCTCCCGTTTCCACTTCCGGGAAAGTGCAAAGTGAATCAGCCGCAGGGATAAAAAAAGTGCATGTACTCCGATGAAGATGGCAGCCGCTGTAAAAAGAATCTGCAGCATGCTGTTCATACTATGCACCTCCCGGAAGAACAGACTGATGAAACGGAATGTCCACCGGCGGCGAGGTATGGTAGTACAGGCCGTGACACCGGTTTTCTTTCAGCTGGTGCAGCGCCCTCTTCACAAATGGATGTTCTTCAGTCCTGCTGAGTTTTGGATGAAGAAGCATCTGTTCAAGATCCGGCGCGGCCTGCTTAATTCGAAGCTCACCTGCCCAGGTTACGGCGCGCAGGCGGAGCGGTGTTTTAGCAGATGCGAGCCTGTTCTTAACGTGCAGCGCCAGATATAGATGGGCAAACCGTTTAATTCGTTCTACGACGGCTTCTGTATAGACACTGTTAATAATATCCATGCAATAGTCGGCCGCCCAGTCAAGCTCCCGGGCTGTCAACCGTTTATCCCCCAGCGCTTCCCCTTCTAACAGGTAATACTGGAGTCTCTGTTCCAACTCCTGCCGCCGCTTTCCTTGTTTACAGCAGTAAACCGACTGGAGCCTGCGCATCAGAGAGACAGTTACAATACCCACACATGAAAGCATCCAGCCAATAATCAACAGATAGCTCCAGCTGCTCACCTGCACCGCCCCCTTTCCCGGACGAGACGCTTTAACTTGGCTTCCAGAAGGGCGAAGGACACTGGTGTAATGACGTAATCATCAACGCCGAGACGATGGGCATATTCAATTTCTTCGGAGGACGGGACACCGGAAATCAGCATAATATAGTATTTGTCTGCATTCGGTTCCTGACGAAGATTGTGAATCAGCTCCATCTCCGCTCTCGAAGCGGCCCGGTCATGAATAAAAACAACCTGCAGTTCATCGCTGTTCCGATCAAGCGAAGCTGCGAACTCCCTGCCGTTCTCATATGTGTTTACGTGTACTTTCACCGGATCCGTTCTCATCTGCTTTAAAAGCGGTGCCATAATCGATGCCGCAGCACGATCCGGTTCAATATAGTGGATAAACAGCGTTTCACGGGTACCAGACGCCGGTGGAAGCACCACCTCATACACATCCTGTATACCATCCATCCGGCACGCTTCCTGTACTGCGGTTTCCAGCGCTTCCCCGGCGCTTTTACTGCTGTCACATATCGTCATAAAGCAGGCTTTCCATCTGAGAAGATCCTTAATCTCCAGCCGTTTAATGAGCGCAGCAGCCTCTTTTCTGCCGGCGCAGGGAAAGAGAACAAAATAACGTTCCTTTTCACTGCAGTAAAATAATAGATCCACTTCCCGGAGCCGTTCCAGAAACGTCAAAGGCGCTCCTTGATCCGATGCTTCAAGATACAGCAGGGAAAAGGGATACCGGTACCGCTCCGCCATCGTCTGCTGTATTCTGTAAAACAGCGGAAATACCGCTGCGTCGTATATGCTTCCCTCTTTCAATGACCTCTCAAGCCGGCTGCCTTCTCTCAACAAATTTCCGAGCCATTCCTCCCGTTTCTTCCCTGAGGCTGAACCCTCCACAGTTCCCATTCCCGAAGGCCTCCTTTCACGATTCATAAGCCTAAAGCACCTTGATTGATATAAATTATAAAAAGAGGACCTGTACATTTTCTATACAGGCAGCAGCCGGTGTCTCTTCATATGCTTTTAAACATTGCGAAAACATAGATATATAACCCATAAAAGAATTTAAATTCCATTTTAACGGGAAACAATTCTTCTTATTACTGCTTCTGATGCTTTTTTTCGGGATGATTCATCCGGCCATCGGAGATTTAATAAACTATGTAAAATTCGCCGCTTCCTTGGAAAATAAATTGAGTTATTTTCTGAGGCAGGTAAACTTTTTCTTCAGGAGGGAAAGCCACTTTCTAAGGATAAATGCGTGATTTCACTGAGTAGATTAAACATGTTCTACGCATAAGTTTTGAAATAAAATAAACCAGGCAGAAACCGCCTGGTCTTAAAAGAAAAGAGAGATCTATTGAAGAGGTTCCCGCTTTCTGCCTGCACCTGCAGCCGTACGCGTTCCGGAGGGAATCTGAAAAGCGGAAGCGCCCTGGTCACGAGCGACCAGTCCTGGAAGCCCTGCCGACGAAAGCTGCTCTTTGCTTTCTTCGGCAGGGGTGAAGGAGCCTCGAGCGAGTGGGCGCTGCAGCCGTGCAAACAGCGACCGGCTGGAAGACAAGCCCACGGCAAGCTTCTGCCGAAAAGCGGAGAAGCTCCATTAACAGAAACAAACGGTACATGGAACATAACGTTGACATGCGATAACCCTTGGCCTCCCTGCTCGGAAGAGGCTTCGAATTTTATACTTTCTTGTGCTCTAAAAAAAGCCCCGGCCTGTATCAGACCGGAGCGTGAGGATTCTATTAGAAACTGGAAGCCTGCTTTTCGATTTTTTCCATACCTTCTTCAATAATTTCTCCCGCTTTGTCCGGGAATTGGTTGTGTCCTTCAATGATCACACTGGTGCGGTTTTCAATACCAAAGAACGTCATAATCGTTTCCACGTAATTTACCGCCATTTCCATCGATGCTGCAGCTCCTTCAGAGTACACACCGCCGCGGGCGTTCAGAAGCATTACTTTCTTGTCGTTCAGCAGACCGACAGGGCCTTCTTCCGTATATTTAAATGTTGTTCCGGCCTGGCAGAGGTAGTCAAAGTACGTGTGAAGTACCGCCGGCACACTGAAGTTCCACAGAGGGAAAGCAAGAACAACTTTATCAGCATTCAAAAACTGATCAAGATAGCCTTTGACCAATGCTGCAGCTTTCTCTTCTTCTAGAGACAGTTCCATCCCTTTTGCCGTTTTGAACATGCCGTGGATTTTATCCGCGTCATAATAAGGAAGGTTTTCTTCAAACAGATCCAGTTCTTCGATCCGGTCATTTGGATTTTCTTTCAGATACTGATCCTTAAATTTATTATACATCTGCAGGCTTACTGCCTGATCGTCCGGTCGGGAGTTTGCTTTAATGAATAATACGTTTGCCATAGATGAGTTCCTCCTTCAATTGCGTTCCAATTTTTCACTTACGAAAATAAAGTATACATACTTTCGTTTATGTCGTCAACGAAGGAAAAGGCTTTCATTCAAAAAAACTTACGTTTGTTTATATGTAATCGCTTACGCTTTTTCCCAACGGTCTGCTGCTACTTCCTCCTTCTCCGTTCATGTAAAAATCCCCTGCGCGCATATGCACAGAGGACTTCAGAAACATTATTATCCAAACGTAATGATGACAAGAACGACGGTGACGAGAAGCGCCAGTGTATTCAAAATAAATCCGGCGGTCATCATTCCTTTTCCATTTTCTCCTTTTCGTATGTCACTCCGGGCGCGGAAAGCTGCCGCGAGCCCGCCGAGTGCAATGACTGCACCCGGGATGCCGAGCAGAATGGAAAACACGAGCCCCATGACACCGAGTATAAGAGTGAGAACGGCAGCGGTACTGCGCCGCTTGATAGAAGGTCCACCCATCAGACTTTCTCCTTTCTCTCAAGAAGTGATGGGATTTCTGTAAGCTTCCGCACTTCCATATCCGGGGTGATCCCGGTATCACGCTGCTTCCCCTCCGGATTGAACCAAATCGTTTTTAATCCGGCCTTATTGCCGCCTGCGATATCCGCTGTGAGGGAATCACCGATAATCACCGTTTCCTGCTCAGGCAGCCGCTCCAGAACGTAGGAGAAAAAACCTGCAGAAGGCTTCTGGGCGCCGATCGTTTCAGAGATAAAGATATCATCCATTTTTTCCATCAGTCCCGACAGTTTCAGACGGGCCTGCTGGGTAGCTGCTACACCGTTTGTCGCAATGGAAAGACGGCAGGACTGCTTCAATGTATCCACTACGCGTTCTGCACCGGAAATGAATATTGTTTTTTCCTGAAGGAATTTCCGGTAGAGCGGCTCAAGCTCCTCCCCGCGGAAATGAAGGCCCAGTTCTTCAAACAAGTGTTCAAACCGTGCTGTCAGCACAAAAGATTTCGCTACTTCGCCTTCTTCGTAAGCACTCCACAAATTCCGGTTAATTTCTTTGTACCGCTGCTTTATTTCCGCTGTCAGCGGAATGTCATGCTGCGTAAACAGCTTTGACAGCGCATATTCCTGAGCCGCCTGAAAATCCAGCAGCGTATCATCTAAGTCAAACAGAACATTCATCGAGATCTCTCCTAACATGTAAAAGCACTGACATCGTACCATATGTAACTTTCTGCGTCACGGAAGAAGCCCCGGTGATCAACTGCTTCCCCCTTTTCTTATAAGAACAAATTTATCTTTACAGCCGCCGGTCTGATGTGATTTTTCATTTTTTTACAAATTAAAGCGCAAACACTTGTTCTTTAAGAACGTTTGTTCTATAATGAAGATAATATATTAGAGAAAGCAGGGATATGTATGACACTCGCCGTTGACTTCTGGGGTCCGCACCGTTCTCTCGCTACACGTGAAGTCCGTCAGCTGGTCCAGCAGCAGTATGCCGCCCGTTCACAGCTGACAATCTATATTCATGCCGAGCCGTCATCCGGAGAAGAGGCGTTTGTCGTCACTGCTACATTTATACGCTCGGGCAGAGTGATTACAAAACGCCAGGCTTCCAGACGAAATAGCCCCTCTGCATCGGAGGAGAGCTATCGAACGCTTGCTGCGCTGTTATTTGCCTTGAAACACTGCCGGGAAGAAGCCGGCTCTGCTTTATCCATTCAGATTTTTTCCACCTATAGAGATATTGCACATGCTGCGGAAGGAAAAATACGATTTGCACCCGGATCCGAACAGGCTTCGCTGCAGCGTCATATCCAGCGGATGCTCCCTTCTTTTCATGCCGACGTGGAGCTGGCCTACCTGCCGAAACAGTTCCGCAAATGGAACCCTTTCTTCCGTCAGACAGAAGCAGCCGCAAAAAAAGGCGAGGCGTCATCTCTTTCCCGCGAAACACAGCAGGCGTAGGAATCGCTGTGCTACACTGAATGCAGAAGCAGCTGTTTTTCTGTATTTCAGAGAGGATGTGGCGCAGTGAATACGGTACATCATGCAGCATGGACGTACATTGCAGGAAAAATATCAATACCGGAAAGAAAAGCGGGGGTGCGCTGGGCCACAGCCGGTGCAGTGATGCCTGATGTGAGCTATGTTGTTCTGTTTTTTGGGATGGGTGTAGAGCGGGGGACACTGCATGCCGGGATGCTGCTTTCAGCAGACGCCCCCAGCCGGTGGGAACTACATGAACTGGTTCACGCTATTTTCGAACACCCACTTGGTATTCTTCTCAGGAACAGCGCCCACTCTCTTGTATTCTGGGCCGGCGCTGCGCTCCTTTTCTGGCTGCTTACGCGCACGCTTCTTTCCAACGCTATGCTGTTTGTATGGGGCTGGCTCGGTCATATCCTTCTGGACGCTTTGACGCATGTTACAGACGCAACTCCATTGTTCTATCCGTTTTCTGAATGGACGTTCCCTGCCTTTGTTTCTTACTGGGACCCGGCTTATTATGGGCCGCTCTTCAGTCTCGTTTCGAACCTGCTTCTTCTCGCCTGCGGGACCTTTCTCGTACTTCGTCATTACCTGCGCAGAAAACGCCCCTCTGAATAAAAACGATATAGAGGAGGCCCTGAAAAGCAGTACGCTTTTCAGGGCCTCTTCTGTTACCGATCTCGTTTTTCGGGTGGAACATCCCGTTTCTTCGGCATTTCCGGCGCTTCTTCTGCATAGGAGGCCGGGTCTTCCTCACTCATGGGATCACCAATCTGGCTCGGTCCGGCAGGCTCCTCTGAGGCAGCGCCTCCGCCTGTCTGATTGAGATCCGCGGGGATAAGAACAGCAATCGATCCGCTTCCGATCTTTTCTTCAAATTGATCCGCATCTTCTTTTGAAAAACCGTGGCGGGTAAAGTCAAACGGTTCTTTTAAATCATTGCCCTCCTGAGAGCCGGCAAATTCTGTCTGCCCTTTAAAAGCCGTTTTCACTTTATCCATAAACCCCATCGATTTTTCTTCAGCAGCAGGGGTGTTCTCCTTTTCACCTTCCAGCACCTCGACCCGGGCGGCTGCCTGATCGCGGAGACTGTTTTCCGTCTGACGATCTCCGCACACAAGCACAATTTCTTCCGGGCGGCTGCCTTTCATCCGGATATCTTCCACTGCCTCCGCTGCTTCTTTCGCCGATTCATAAAATCCATGAAGCTGTTTTTCCATCGTAACCATCCTTTCCAGGGAATTGTCTGGTAGTCTATTCCCTGAAAGAAGTGCTAAAAAACCGCTAACGTTTATCCGGCGGGCGGCGCATCTTTGTCCATTTCAAGACCGAGCGGACAAAGTCATCGTAGGAGTCAAAGTCTTCGTGACGACGGTTGTACCAGCGCCGCACCGTTTCCAAAAGCCAGTGGGGAAGCGGCCGCCCCTGGATGTATGCGTAGTACTCCTGATAGCCCCGCAGCAGGTGTTCCCATCGTAAGTCATCGCCGGCGACGATAAATTCCGACACATCAATCACTTTTACCGTGCCTTCCGGCTGAAGAAGAATATTTTTCAAATGAATATCGCGCGGATTCAGCCCGCAGCTGCGGACATACTCCCTTGCTTTTTCCACCATATTCACAGCTTCTTCCGGAATCACAATACCCTGCAGAAGACAGTCGAAAAACGTTGTCCCCTCTTCGAAACTAAGCACAAGCACCGGACCGCTTCTTCCAAAGCATGTTGGAAAGTATGGGCTGCCGCCAAGCAGCTGGTAAACCTCTTCTTCAAGGCGGCTTTTATACCCGCGGTCTTCAGCATACATTTTCAGCGCATACTGAGGCGCCTCCATGTGCTGAAATACAGCAGCATCCGTGCCGATACCGACACAGACAAGCTTCTCTGCAGCTCCGCGGATGGTTACCGGCTGATTGTCCGGATGAGCCTGGATGTGGAGCTGTGATGCTTCCTGCACGATTTCCTGCCACTGCTTCACCTTATCTGCTCCTCCCGGCTTACCTATGCTGCTATTTTTCAGTCACTTCCAAAAGTCCTTTATCATTTAAAAACACCTTCACTTGATGCATTTCCTGCTGTACGATATACCTTCTGTCATCAATTGTAAAAACGACATCCGGATGGCAGACACTGCAGGAAATCGTGCCTGAAGGATCTTTCACCGTGAGCTGTGTTTTTGCTCCTCCCGGTGATCCTGCCTCCCCTACGGTGATCTCTTTTCCTGCATGCACTCTACCGCCAATCATCCGCTGCTGAATCGTAACTGCACCGTCTGCATACAAATGGGAATGCATGACCCCTTTTCCGAGAATGTCGATTTCCCCATCACTGTACAGCACACTTTGTGCTGCGTAACGGAGAGCCAGCCTTGAAGTACTCAGCACCGGTGTCTGCAGCAGATCGTGCAGTTCACGTCCGCCTTCCTCCAGCTGCAGAAAAAAATCTTCCGGAAGTGACTTCCTTTGATGAAAGACGAGAAGCCCCTTTTTTATATCGGTGCTGTAGTCCGTCCAGCGACGGTCCAGAAGACCGCTGTTTTCCTCCACGTATGCGGTGAACGTCTGGGCTTCCCGGTGAAGCGCAGAAAATCTTTTTTCCAGAAGACGTTTGACGAGTGGCCCCCATCCGCTTTCCAGCGTATACGAGCTGCGGAACGCGTCGGATTGGATAATCTGTTCAAATGCTTTGCGGAATGGCAGAAACGCTTCTAAAAATCTGCGGAGCAGATGCTGTACGTCATCGTAAAGTGCGCTGCTCCTGCCGGCAGCAACACGTGCATTAAGTGCATTACCGTTAATCGTCGTCGAACCACGCGAATGCACGAAGCCGCCGTCCACATTCTGGTGCACCCAGGCGTCTCCAAATGCCTCTACGACCATCTTTGATTCCACAGATCCGACAATTTCCACATCTCCAATAAAGCGGATATTTCCCTCCTCGAGCGTTAAATTACCACGATGGACGAGTTTCGGCAGTATGGAAAGCCGGATTGTCTGCCCCCGGTGTTCGAACTTCGGCCGGCCGCTCGCAGCTGCAATCAACTCACGGGACTCCTCTTCCAGCGCCACCCCGTCACCTGCGATCAACTGAATTGGTTTTCCGGGCCTCGACTTCAGGACTTCGCCAAAAACACTGATCCCGTCCTCCCCCTCAGTCGGTTCAATGACCTTTGCGAAAACGAGCCCTTCCTCCACGTTAGGAATTTCAATAGATTCCCGGTAATCAATCGTTCCGTCTTCACGTTCCTTATAAATTTTATTCCGTTCTTTTATATCGATGGTGAAATCAAGCCGGCCGTCTTTCCCGTGTTTTGGAAGTTTTCCGCTCGCAATGACAAATACCGCTTCTTTATCCGCGCGGCATGCTGTTTGAATCGCTTTTTCCTCAATGCCGTGGCAGATCTTCATTCTTCCGAGCTGATCCATGATATCCTGTCGGTTCAGCTGATTAAACGGCGTTTCCGTCACATCATATTCGATCCGGATCTGCTCTGCGGGCCGCTTTTCTTTAATCTCTGCTGTAAAAAAAGCTCCTGGACGGACGGTCAGCCGGACTTCCTGTTTTTTCTTGTCCACTTCGACAGACCACGATGTTTCTCTCGGAGGTACATCCACCGTCATTTCAACGGTATCGCCAGAAGATAAAAACACCCTGCCGTCTGCAGCTTCTCCATTTTTTCGAAACTCCACCTCCCGCGGTACATGAACGATCGGTTTTCTCGGTCCCGAGTCATCGAAATAGATCTGGTTTTCCCTGATCCAGACTTTCCCTTTCGTCGAACCCGCCAGAGATCCATGATCTTTCCGCTGATCGGCTGAGGTATAGACATCCAGAAGGCCTTCCCATTCTGGAATGGACGCAGATGCTTTCATACGGACACTGATTTTCGCCTGGGATTTTTTCCGGATTCCAAAAAAACCGCTCCCGCCTGATTCCAGAACCCGGATATCCAGCTGATCAGCCGGTACCTGGTAATGTTTAGCTGCTGTATCCACTGCTTCCTCCACCGTCATACCGGTAAATGTATCTTGTGCCATGTACACCCTCCTTTCTGCCTCTATCGTTACCTCTATTCTACAACACCCTCGTCTATCTGAGTAGGCGCTTTGCAAAATATCGACAGTTTTCAAATACAAGTGTCCTATCTTCCTATACTTCTACTTTATGCACCCATATTATTTCCAATATTGTGAATACTCCTTTTTTATGCTATACTATACGTATCAATCAGATGGTACCGGTCATGTTCACGTGTCTCTGATGGCGTTTCCTTTTACGATTGAAGGAGGTGGCTGCAGTGGCTGTAATGGACAGGCATAAAGGAACCCGGAAACTTCTGTATCAGCGGAGAGTGCATCGTTTTGAAATGAAAGACAAGTGCCCGGACTGCCGGGGACGTGGTGTGACACGGCCTGTCATTCACGAATTCTTTTATGAGCCGGCTTCCCCGTGTGCTTCCTGTGAAGGAGAGGGCACGTATAAAGCGTGGAAGCAGCGTCAGCGCCGATAGTACCAATGGCCCTCGTACCGATGAATGGTACGGGGGCTTTTCCATGCCTGGCACTGTACACGACTGTTTGTTTAAGCTATAGTAATTATAGACATTATGACTCTTTAATTACTTTTTTAGTCAGGAGGATGACAATGAAATATGCAAAAGCAACCAACTATGCGCTTCATACAATGGTATACCTCGCAAGTATCCCGCGGGGCTCACTCGTCGGCGTACGGCCGCTGGCGGAGCTGCAGGGACTTTCCTCTGCCTACTTATCGAAGATTTTAACGAAGCTTGCCAAGGATAATCTGATCCATTCAAGCCCCGGCGCCCAGGGCGGTTACTCCCTCGCACTGCCCCCGGAGAATATTACGTTTCTTGATATTATTGAATCCGTGGAAGGAAAACAGGCGATCCTCACCTGCCAGCTTGCGGACGTGGAAAAAGAAGAAGAGTGTGTCATTCAAAAGAAAATGGAGATCGGTGAACAACAGCTGAAACAGTACCTGGAGTCAGTAACGATCGCTGAGATTGTGGAGGAACTCGATGAGAGCGTGATCAGCTTTCTAGCAAAACATCAGTCACCGGAAAGAAGGAAAGCAGAATGATGATCACTGGCGGCAGAAACCGTGCCTACTGGTTTAAACGCACACTCTGGATCGTCGCAGCCGCGCAGGTACTGGCCGGAGGCGGCCTGGCAGCCGGGATTACCGTCGGTTCACTTCTCGCTCAGGATATGCTCGGAGACCCGACCGTTTCCGGACTTCCAATCGCTATTTTCACGCTCGGTTCTGCAGCAGCTGCCTGGGCGATCGGGCGCCTCACGCAGAAACTCGGCAGGAGAAGAGGGCTGGCTGCAGGCTTTGCAGCCGGCGGCCTCGGCTCTTCGTTCATTGTTTTAGCTGCAGCGCTCAACAGCTTTGCTCTTCTCGTTCCGGCTTTGTTTATCTACGGAGCAGGGATGGCCGCCAATCTGCAGGCACGCTTTGCAGGGACAGATCTGGCTTTAGAGAAGCAGCGGGCTACAGCAGTAAGTTTCGTGCTTGTTGCAACAACGTTCGGCGCAGTAGCCGGACCGTTTCTTGTGGATGTGACCGGCCGGTTTGCTGAATCAATGCAGCTCCCGGCACTGAGCGGTCCCTTTATTCTGGCGGCTCTCGCTTACTTTGGCGCCTCTCTCATTTTAACCGTGTTTCTGCGTCCGGATCCGATGGAGCTTGCAGCGGCGTTTCAAAAGGAAGAGGTGGAGACAGATGGAGAGGCTCATGTTGATAAAGAAATTACCTACTCGCGGAAAGGTGTAATGAGCGGGGCATTTATTATGGTGCTCTCCCAGCTCATCATGGTTGCTCTCATGACGATGACGCCGGTGCATATGCAGGCGCACGGCCATCACCTTCAGGCTGTCGGTATCGTTATCGGCCTTCATATCGGAGCGATGTATCTTCCTTCTCTCGTTACAGGAAAATTAATTGATCTGATCGGCCGGCGGGCAATGACCGCCGCAGCCGGAATCATACTTTTACTTTCCGGACTGCTCGCTGCCGCTTCAGGCGGCTCGTTCATTCTTATCACCGCGGCGCTGATGTTACTCGGTCTCGGCTGGAATATCGGCCTCATCAGCGGCACAGCGATGATTGTTGACCATGCCCCGTTGGATGAGCGGGCGGCTGTGCAGGGGAAAGCTGACATATTTGTGGCGCTCTCCGGGGCTTCCGGTGGAGCGCTCTCCGGGATGGTGGCAGCAGGAACCGGCTTTCCCGGACTTGCTGTCATCGGCGGACTTCTCTCGCTCCTGCTTATTCCTGTCGTGTTTCAGAAATGATCGTTCTATTCTATACAGAAGGGGCATCCTCCATTTTCTGGACGATGCCCCCCTTTTTCATTATTCTTTTTTATTTTTCTGGGGAATCAGCTGTGCCTGTTCGTTGAAGTACGAGCGGTATCCGTACTGTAGAAACAGGAGGACGGAGAGGGATACACTGCCGACGATACCGAGCATAATTGCAATCTGGTATTCCACCGCTGTGATCGGCGATGCACCACCGATAATCTGGCCGGTCATCATTCCAGGCAGAAACACAATACCCATTCCGACCATGGCATTGATCGTCGGCAGCATCGCCGCATCGAATGCCTGATCACTCACCATTTTGGAAGCTTCCTTCGGGGACGCGCCGAGCATCAGTGCGCCTTCAATCTGATCCTGATTATCCCGCATACCGACGACGAGATTGTTGACGCCGAGCGTTATTCCCGTCATCGAGTTGCCGATAATCATGCCTGCAATCGGAATAAAATACCTTGGGTCATACCAAGGATCCAGATTCAGCACTAAAAACATGAAAAAGATGATACTGAACGCAATCCCCGCACTCATGGACAAAGCAATCACTTTTTTCAATGCCGTCGTCAGTGGCAGCTTCGTCCGCTGATAAATGTTATATACTGCAAATGTCTGCATGAGAATAACCGTGCCGATGGTAAGAAACGGATTCGCTTGTTCAAATAAAAACATTAATATGTAGCCGACCAGAATCAGCTGAAGCGTCATCCGGGTCGTTCCGATAAAAATTTCTTTTTCCCGCCGGATGCCCTTCACCCGGACGATCCAGACAAGGATCAGCACGAACACATAGGCAGCCCCCACCTGCCAGAAGGCCAGATCCATGATTTCTTCATTCATGTGCGGCACCCTCCTTCGCTGCGATTTCGTTCATTTCCACAACGGTATCGGCCCAATTTTCTGCAAGAGAACGGTCATGGGTGACGATAATAACCGTTTTCCCCTTCTCCCGGCAGACAGCAAGAACTGCTTCCAAAACTTTTTTTCCTGTCTCCTCATCGAGCGCGGACGTCGGCTCATCCAGAAGCAGCACATCCGGATCCATCAAAAGCACTCTGGCAAGCGCCATCCGCTGTTTTTCGCCGCCGGATAATGTGGATGCTTCCTCCTCCAGCGGCTTCTCCAGGCGGCAGCGGCGGAGCACGTCCTGTATTTCGCTGTCGGTAACGTCCCGTCCTGCAATATCTGCGCCGCGCCGGACATTTTCCTTCAGCGTACCTGGGAAAACAACCGGGGTCTGGGCACTCATAACGATCCGCTGTCTCAATGTCAGCGGATCTTTGCTCTGCACAGATTCTCCGCGGTAGACAACATCCCCCCGCTCCGGAGTACGAAGGTTGTTCATCAGCCGCAACAGCGTCGTTTTCCCGCTTCCGCTCTCACCTGTAAGACAGACAACACTTCCTTCCTCCACGGTCCATTCCGGCATGGAAAGAATGCCGGAAATATAAATATTCTTCAATTCCAATACGGCAGTCATGAATCTTTCTCCCCCTTTTAAATATCCGTCCTTATTCTACACGAACCAGCACCGGTCTGTCTTTTCCCGCAGATCCACCTCCCTCCATGCAGCGGGCTGTGCTAAAATGGAAAAGCAGTTTCAGCCGGGAGGGATCGACGATGGATAAAAAAGATATCGCAGCTGTCCGGCGCTATTTAAAGCCGGGCCAGACGAAACTTCAGATTCAGGATTTATTTAATGTCTATGTAATGAAAGATACGACCGATGTCTACCACGCCCAGAGCCAGCCTTTTGATATGATCGATCAGGAAGAGCAGGAGCTTTATACAAAAAACTTCAAAAAAATATTAACAGGACGACTCGATGAAAAATTGTTTGAGCTGAAATTCCAGCACGAATCTCCATCCCAGCTTCTTCTTCATAAAGCGCTGCTCACCGAGAGCCGCGAAGAATGGCAGGGGAAAATGCTGACGATGGCAGAAAAAATGATCGCAGACAATCCGCAGGAAACGGACACTGTGCTGACGTTCATCCGGGCAAACTACTATCAGTCGTCGGGCAGGGCTGGAAGCGATGATGACAGTGCTGTTGTAGCCAACTCATTCATTCTCTGCGTCGTGAATAAAACAGAACAGCCCGAACGCGAAATTCAATTCGATTACGTGGAAAAAGAATTTAAGTACAAAGTCGAGGTCGATCCGGTTATTGACTTGAAACACCCGCTGACAGGGTTCTTTTTCCCTGCGGTCACAGACGGTGCAGCGGATGTAAACCGCCTTCTGTATGCAGCAGTGAAGGCGAATGAACCGGATGAGCATATGATTCAGGAAGTGCTCGGCGCAGAAGACGTAATGACGGCGCAGGAGGACAAGGCCGTGTTTGAGGAAGTCGTGCGGGAAGTCATCGGCGATCAGCTTCCGCCGGCGACGCTGGCTAATGTCTACGGCGAAATCAACCGCATGATCGAAGAAGGCGAAGAAGAAGGCACCCCGCCCACACTGGACTACCGCGATGTGGAAAAAGTCTTGTCCGCAAGCGGCCAGCAGGTCGAAAGCGAGCAGGTAAAAGCCGCTTTCCAAAACGTAACTACGGAGGAAAGTTACGAGATGAAAGCGAGCAGCATCGTGCCGAAATACGAGTCCAAGTCGATTAAAATTAAGACGAAAGCGGCGGATATTACGATCAGCCCGCAGGACCTGCAGTACGTCCGGCAGGTGCAGTATGACAACCGCCGCTGTATTATGATCGATATCGATGAAGATGCCGAAGTGGATGGCTTTCGTATGCTTCCGGAGGCATTCAGCTGGAAAGTGGAAGACCCGGAGGATGAAGAATAGCCGCATCACTCCGCGGCATAAGTCAGGCCGCCGGGATATTCCGGCGGCTTTTTTATAGGGTAAGAATGTATAAAATTCAAAGCTTCTTTCGAGCAGCTATGCCAAGGGCTGCAGCATTTCAGTGTTCTGTGCCATTTATCGTTTGTTTCTGTTGATAGAGCTTCTCCGCTTTTCGGCAGAAGCTTGCCGTGGGCTTGTATTCCAGCCGGGCGCTAGTTGCACGGCTGCAGAGCATGAGCGGAGCCGGCCTTTGGTTTAAGGCGCAGGGCAGCGAACTTCTGGCATGCGCCGCGGCCGCGCGGAGCCATGCTTCTTCAAGTAGAGAAGGAATCCCCCCGGCGTCTCTGCCGAACGCTTCGAAGCGTAGCAAAATAGAGATGAAAAACAGAGGCTCTGTAGTAGGAACGATTTTATAAGGTAATGATGGTCTCTTCCAATTCGATTGAATGACAGCATTTTCTGCGCAAAAGGGATCACTTCTAACAAGCGTTTTCTTTCTACCTGCGGAAACCGGAGGCCGTTCCCTCCGGAATGCGAACGGCTGCAGGTGTGGCAGAAAGCGGGAACCTGTTCAACAAACCTCCCTTTTCTTTTAAGACCAGGCGGGTTCTGCCTGGTTTATTTTATCCGGGCTCCATCGAACTTCTACTCGTTTCCACTGCTGTTCACTGATTCCACAACAGCTGACAAATTACACTTATGGTAAAATGAGGATAGGATCAACCAGACAAAAATACAAAACCTTCTCTGAAAAAACGCAAAAGGAGTGTGTCCACCCTGTCCTATATTCTTCCTCTCGTCATCGCTATCGTAGTTTTCTTCTCCCTGATCGCAGCCATCCGCGCAGCAAAACAGCCGAAAAAAGTGGATAAAGGATTTGTGTTTAACTACTTTCATTTATCCTACCGGCGGAAAATGATTCGAACGCTCATTCTTCTGCTGTTGATTATTCCAGTGATTATTGCTATGCCGTACGTCACCGACTGGAGCAGAAGCACCATCTCCCTTTTAAGTGCCGCCATGATTTTCAGTGCCCTGGTTCAGTTCATTTTTACATTTTACCAGTGGAAGAAAAAAGAAGCTTAAAAAGAGCACCAAAGCAGTGGATTGACTGCTTTTGGTGCTCTTTCTGCTGAAATATCATTTACTCTGCCGGTTTATCCGGAGCTTCTTTCTCATCTTTCTCTTCTTCCGGATCGGCTACGGCAACTGGCGGCGGCTGAACGACCGGATCGGCTTCCGCCTCAGGTGCACGGGATGTGAACGAATCCACAGTATTCTTTACCGATTCTGCTTTCTTACTTGTGAAATCTTTGACGATGCCTGCAATATCAATGCCGGTCGCTTGTTTTACCGGCTCCTGCATGCTCATTAGATTTTTCGCTACACTGCTTCCCATCGTGTTCATACCTTCACCACTGCCGCTGTCGATGACTTTGACCGAATCGATGTTAGAGAGTGGACGGGCAAATTCTGCAGCGACCTGAGGAAGAATTTCAATGAGCTTCTCACGGATGATTGCTTCTCCGTTTTCAGCCATTGCTTCTGCAAGAAGGCGGCGTGCTTCTGCTTCTGCTTCACCTTTTTCGCGGATAATCTGTGCTTCCGCCTGACCTTCACGGACTTTAATTTCCGCTGCGGCATTACCCTGCTCGCGGGTAACTTCCGCTTCGGCCTTTCCTTCCTCTACACGCATGTGCGCACGGGCTTCCTGAGCAATGCGGTCGGCCTTCGCTTTTGCTTCTGCGGAAATTTCGTCCGACTTTGCTTTCGCTTCGGCTTTTTTCGTTGTTTCGTAGTAATCCGCGTCGAGTTTTGTCCGGCGGACTTTGTTCTCCTCTTCTTCGAGCTTAACGGAGCGCTCCCGCTCCATAAACTGCGTGTTCAGCTCTTCGTCTTTTACGCGGCGGTCCAGGACCGCTTTTTCCAGGTCGTAGGCCTGCTCGGATTTCGCCCGGGCTTTTTCCGTATCCTCTTTGATGGAAGCAGCCCGGATGTCTTTTTCCTTGCGTGCTTCCGCCGTGGAAATCTCACTTTCATACTCACTCTTCTTTGCTTCTTCTTCCGTTTTCGCCTTGTTAATCCGTGTTTCCCGCTGGCTTTCTGCTTCAGCAACTTCGGCTTCCTTACGGACTTTCGCGATCTGCGGACGACCGAGATTTTCCAGGTAGCCGTTTTCTTCATCCGCGTCGCGGAGGTCTGTTAATGCAAGAGCCGTAATGTTAAAGCCCATCCGGTCCAGCTGTGTCTGGGCCACTTCCGTAACCTGCTGAGCGAAACCTTCCCGGTCGGCGTTAATGCCTTCGACCGTCATCTTACTTAAAATCGCACGCAGGTTTCCGTTCAGAACTTCAGAGATTTCGGTTTCGATTTCATCCTGGTCTTTCCCAAGAAACTGCTCTGCGTAATTCGCGATCCCTTTTAAATCATCCGCCACTTTCACCATGACAACCGCATCCGCGATGATCGGCACTCCGCCTTCAGTATACACACGCGGTGTTGTCAGTTTCTGCTGGAACGATGTCAGGTTGACCGGTGTCGACGTCTGGAACCGCTTGAGCAGTACCCCGCCGCCGCGGATAATCTTCATGGACCTTCCTTCTTCGTCCGTAAAAATGTTCGTATCCTTCGTTTCATCTCCAAGTTTCGGTCCCGTAATAATCAACGCTTCGTTGGAGCGGGCTGTCCGGTACCGGATTTTCATGAAGATGTAATATCCGATCACCGCAACGATCAGCACCACAAGGGCAACCGCTGCATAAATAAATCCCATCATGCACAACACTTCCTCTCTTATGTATTACAGGAAAAAACCTGCATCTGTGTTGGTATACGGATGCAGGAAGTGGAAGTTCCTCGAAAAAGGAAATTCGTATATTATTTTATGCTGCTATCTTGCAGGGAAAGGTTATTTCACTGAATCTGATACGGAGGGCAGAAAGCGCCTCGATTTTTCAATAATAAACGGCAGATCATGATCAAGCGTTGCCACATGATAGCTTTCCCCAAGCAGGTGCTTCTCTTTCTGCTTCGATGAAATGCCTTCCATAATTAAATCCGTATTGTACGGCGGCACGACATGGTCTTCCTCGGAAACAAAAAAAAGCGCCGGTGTCCTTACTTCAGGGAGGTGCTGCTTCACACGGTCCATGAGCGGCAGAAGCTCCCGGATGGACGTCGTCGGGGTTTTATCGTACGCAAGCTCTTCGACGCCGGGCTTTTTTATATCTGATCCGATCGCATCAAGAAAACGGACCTCTTCCATCTGCAGCACCGGCTCCATTTCCGGTACCTCCACGGCTGGATTGATCAGAATAATCCCTTGAATATCAGGATGATGTTCTGCCAGATGCAGAACCAGCGTGCCGCCCATAGACAGACCGGCGGCATAAATCGTATCACAGCGCTCCCGAAGCCAGTGAAGCCCTTCTTCTACAGAAGCAATCCAGTCTTCACTCGTACTTTTCTCCATATCCTCCGGATCGGTGCCATGTCCGGCAAGGCGGACACCGCAGACCGTATAGCCATCTTCGATAAACGCCTGCCCGAACGCGCGCATGCTCTGCGTCGTCCCGGTAAATCCGTGTGAAATCAATATACCGGTCCGGCCGCCCTCATTGTAAAACGGCTCCGCACCAGGCAGAACGGGGTAGTTCTCCTGCATGTTTCTTCACCTCGTCTTCAACAGTATGCTGTATTATGAATCCGATTTGTTTTCCTGCAGCGCATTTTTCTCTAATTCTTCAATCCGCTGACGGAGATCGTCATTTTCCTGTTTCAGGCTGTTGGCACTGGATGAGTAATAAGGGTCGGTCTCCCACCAGTCCATGCCGATCTCTTTCGCTTTATCCACGGAGGCGATCAGCAGCCTGATCCGAATGGTAATTAATTCGATTTCTGCAAGGCTGATGGAGATATCCCCTGCAATGACCACCCCTTTATCCAGAACGGTTTCCAGGACATCCACAAGACTGTTGGCAGCCGTGGGATGCTTGATTTGTTCCATATCCGACATTGGATCTCTCCTCTCTTTATTAAAGCAGGTTGCCGAGCGGTCCCAGATCGATGTTCAGATCGTCTTTTGTGAGACCGAAATACTCCTGCAGTTCTTCCATTTTGCTTTCAAGTTCCCAGAGTGCTTCACCGAGCCGCTCCACTTCTTCATCCGAAAGACTGCCGCTTTCCACACGGCGCATCGCCTGACGTTCAACCAGTTCGCGGACAAGTTCAATGACGGTGAGAACGAGCTGGGCAAGGCCGTCCTGGGCATTTTCAGAATCAAATGCGATGCGGCTGGAATTATCCCGCTGCTCAACGGCTCCCTGCTGTGGTGTGAGACTGCTCATGGTAATCTTCCTCCCTTGATTGGATTAATGTTTCGACAGAGGTCAGCAGAATGCGCAGATCCAGATAGACAAGATCGATCCCGGCAACAGAAATAACAATGTCCCCTTTTATGGCCACTCCTTTATCCAGAACGCAGTCAAGAACATCGACGAGGGATGTTTCCTGATCCGGATTCAGTTCCCGCATACTCATTGCCTCCCTCCTTCCCTTGCAGATTATGTAGTTTCAGCCGCAGCAAAATGATACGGAGGCCATGGTCCGGACACTTCAACGATCAATCCACGCCCCAGCTTTTCTTCTTCTTCTTTAAACGCTTTGATTCTCGAGGCAGCTTCGTTGAGCTGTTCTTCTCCATAGAAAAGAAACACATCGTTCGCAGCCATTTCTTCTCTTCGTCCGCTCACCTGCTTTTCCCACGTTTTTTTTCTCTCAGCTTTTTCAGCACACGACGCGACTGCATGAAACAGCTCCGATGCACGCTCCTCTGCTTCCTGTTCAGCACGTGCCCGGAGATCCTGCTGCAGCTTTTTCCGTGCAAAAAACTGCTTTCCTTTGGAGAGCCCGGCGATGGATTCTTCCATTTCTCTTGCGGAATCAGCATGATTCATCCATGTTTCCACATGCAGAAACAACTTGACTTTCCATTCCTCTCTGCCGTCAACTTCCTTCAGCCTGGACTGCAGATACGATTCTTTTTCTTCCGGAAGCAGCGGCTTCGATGCAAATACGGTTCCAAAAGACACCGGCAGGACAGGAACATTCTCGAAGATTTTCTGCACCACCTGATGATGATGCGCCGCTTTTTCCTGGACCCACACCGGCTCTTCCACTTTCTCCTGCAGGCGTTCAGGTTGAAATTCCTCCGCATCCACCTCCGTTGCAGCTGCAAAGAGCTCTCCTTCGCTCACAAATTGGACGGGCTCGCCGTCTATACCGGGGTAAACAAACGCTTCCTCCGGTTTTCTATTCGTATAGCCATACACATACCAGCTTTTCACGATTCTTCCCCTTTCGCCTGACGATACCGCTCCAGAAGCACTTCCTCCTGCTCATCGTATTCTTCTTCCGACAATGTGCCTTCGTCCAGCTGCAGCTGAAGAAGCGCGAGCTGCCGCTGAATTTCTTTTGGGTCATAATATTGGCGGTCGGCTTCTTCTTTTACTTTCCTCGCTGCAAACACAACGGTATCGAGCGGCCAAGTAAATAATTTCCCAATCATCAGCGGCCTGCTTTCATCTGAATATCCACAAAATTAAACGGCGGCCACGGACCGGTATAGGTAAATGAGAGTTTTTCTTTCCACTCATCGTGGAGCCGGTTCACTTCTTCATCGAACGCTTCCTCATTTTCCTCATGAACGAGAAAGGAAGCATTCATCACCATTTTCTCATGCATGAGATCATTCGATTTCACGCTGTCCGCAATTTTAGATAGAGGTTTAAAAAAGGACTGCTGAATGTTTTCGTGAAGCTCTTTCATAAAAGCAGCGGAAGCCTCTCCAGCTTCCAGACGCTCCCCAAAATGAAGCTGTCCTTTTTTCTGCTGTTTTGCCTTAATATTTTTCAGTACCGGCGAACGGGAAGCAAGCTCCCGAAGATACGTTTCATCTGCCGTAAGCCGGAGGCCGACTTCCATCCGGTTTTCAAGCTTCGGAAACATTTTTTCCGCCTGCGGCCGCAGTGTGGTCAGCAGTTTTTTGACGTCTTTTTTCTCCTGAAGCACGGTACCGAAACTCATCGGCAGAAACGTTTCCCGCGTGTGGGCTTCACTCGTGATTTTCTGATGTGTGCGGGCATTTTTCCGGCTTGGATCAAACGACGTTTCGTTCACGTCCGCTACCACCGCTGCCATTTGATTCGTCTCAATGGGAAGCACCCGGTAGGACTTGCCGTTCAATTCTGCGTGCGGCCAGTTCTCCCCGCCGTTTCCACGGATAATTCCGAATACATAGTACGCCATGAGCGCCTTCCTCCTTAAGCTTCTTCTTCCTCTTCTTCCTCATGCAGATCTGTGGACGTGCGCTGACGCAGTCCTGTCCGGTGAAAGGAAGTCACTTCTCCTTTACTGTTTACCCGGACGAGGTAGGATCCGACGATCTGGTCACGCCCGTAACGGCGCATGTAATCTTTTTCCTCCACTACTTCCGTTCCTACTTCCCAGTAGTTCCCCTTGTTGGCAACAGACGTAAATCGCAGTACCGGTGCCACGTTCTCGTTCATAAACTCGCGCACTTCTTTCATCATTTCCTGGGGTTTCATGCCATCCCTCCTCAGTTAGTTTTTCGTTCATAAAAGAAAGCGGGAAAGGCCGGAAGCATCCATTTCGGTGCTTCCGGCTTCCCGTCATTATCAGGCGAAGTTCAGCTGTTCGCGTCCACCGGAGGAACCGTCTTCAATTTCACCCTGGACTTCATCCCTTAACAGTCCGACTGCTTCGGCATACCGAAGCCATGTATCAACACTCGCAATAACAACCCGTGCTTCGATGGTAATCAGCTCGATCCCCACCAGAGAAATGCGGGCATAGAGATCGATAACAATCCCTTTGTCCAAAATGCGGTCAATAACATCTGCCAGACTGGATGAATCCGTACTCTTTTGAATAGCCATCTAATCATTCCTTCCTTCTAAGGTTTTTTAATATAGGAAGCTCCTTTAATGGAGCTGGCCCCCTTCACATTGGCATACCCTTTAATATCGGCAGCCTTCTTAATACCATCTGAACTGCTTCCACCTGAAGCGTTGGTCAAAGCATTATCCTGCAGCTCTTCTTTCATGTTCTTTCCCTGTCTCTGAAGTTCTTCTTTCGCTTCTGAAGCCCGCTCTTTCGCCTTTTCTTTCGTTTCCTTCAATTTGTCGCCGGCTTCAGAAAAGCTCTCTTCGAACTCTTCCTTTTTTTCTTTCGCATGGGAAAACTTATCGTAAAGATCTTTTGCTGTCTCGCCTGCCTCAACCGCTTCTTCACCTTTTGGGAGGTTCTCTGCGGCATCTTTCCCCGCATCTGTAAAATCGTCTTTCAACGAAGAGGCCTTATCTTTAATTTTCTTTTTCAAGGATGGATCATCCGTCATCGTCGTCACCCTCCCCGCTCAGTCGTCCGAAAAAGAAGCTGTCCACTTTATCAATCCGGCCGCGCCAGAGCACGCCTTCATCGGACGGAAGCGGCCGGCCTTCAATATCAAAGAACTGGGCATCCGCAAGATGGATAAAATGTACATCTGCATCATCTGCCGCACCGGTATCTTCGGCCGCCTTTTTTAAAAGCTCTCCGGGTGCACCTTCAAATTCTTCTGCCAGGTGCTCCAGATACTCGGAAGCACCGATCATTTCACCGCTTATTAACAGCCCCTGCATATGAAGGGTAATGGATGGAGTTTCCTCGTCATCGCCATTTAGACTCGAGACAACCCGCTGCAGCAGTACATCTTCACTCACGGATACCACCTCCTACGATGATTTTTTACGAACGGTCGTTTTCCGGCTTCTCGCGCTCTGTCCTCTTCCCGGCGAGGAAGAACCGGTGGAAGAAAGCTTGTCCAGCTTTTTTTCCATGGATTCCAGGCGCTTTTTCAATTCTTCATTCTCTTTTTCGAGCTCTTTTTCCCGTCCGGAGGCTTTCTTTGACGATTTCTGGCTGGACTCTTCCGAATCGGCTTCTTCCTCTGTATTTTCTGATGAACTGAATGAATCTCGGATCCGGCTCACTTTCTCGCCGGCGCTCTCTTTCCATTTCGCAGTTGCACCTTTTACTTTATCGCCGGTGTTCCTGCTTCTTTCTTTTACGTTATCCGACGTTTCTCTACTTTTTTCTTTTAGATTATCCGTAGTTTCTCTGCTTTTCTCTTTCAGATTATTCGTCGTCTCACGCCCTTTTTCTTTGAGCCCGCCGCCTTCTATATTCAATAATTTTTCGCGGATCGCCTCGCGCTTTCCCGGAGATAGATAATAACCGACGGCTCCGCCGATTAACGCTCCGGAAACCGTGTTTGAAACAGTTCGGGTTTTAGCCATTAAGAATCCTCCTTATCGTTCTGCTTTTCTTCGAGAAGCTGCTCCATCATTCTTTCCAGCCGGTCCAGGCGTTCATTCACATCGTCACGGTTGTCTTCTGAACTGTTCTCTTCCTGATGACCGCCGGGGAGAAGCCTGCTGAGCATACCACCCTGCTGCTCCTGACGGGACTGGAGTACATGGTACGCCTGCATCGCGGCTGCAGCCGCTGCTTCGGATGTGACTGCCTTAATAAATAATTTTCTGGCCCCGGATGAACTGGACAACAGGCCGCTCAGCCCGCCGAGAGCTGCTCCTGCTGCGATGTACGTTTTTTCCTGACGGGAGTAATCATCTTTCGCTCTATCTGCCATGCCTCCGCTCCTTTCTGAATTTCCCATTTCTCTTTCCATACCTTTAAATACTGGTTATTAATCTTTTTTTTTCAGAAATAAGAAAATAGCCTGCTTCTCCACATGGAAAAACAGGCTCAGGGCGTATGCTTCATGAAGAGAATAATCGCTATACCCCTACTTTTGACTTATATTGAACTTTGAATACGGATGGCTGCCTGAATCAGATGACAGCGGCCGGTGTGTTTTTCCCCTTCCACACGGTCTGCTTCCCCGTAGTAAAAGTGAAGAACGTGATGATCCCTGATCCATGTAAGAATATCTTCCGGATCATAAAGCAGACCGGCGTCCGGCGGTCCGCCGGTTCCATAATCGAGCTGATCTTCCGAATACACTTCCAGAAGTACGACACCACCCGGACGCACGGAAGCAAGTATATTCCGCATCATCCATGCCTGCGATGATTTCGGTACATGGCCGAAGACCATGATGGCATGGTCAAACGACTCCCGCTCCGGAGCCTCCAGCGTTAAGTCCATTTTTTTCACGTCAATCTCAAGACCGCGATCACCAGCCAGAGCAGATGCTTTTTCAAGACCTGTATCTGCGTTGTCCAGAGCGGTCACGGTAAGCCCCCGTTCTGCAAGGAATACTGCATTTCTCCCTTCCCCTTCCGCAAAACAGGCGACCGTTCCCTGCTCCAGAAGGGAAGCTTTCTCCTTAATGAAGACGTTCGCTTCTTTTCCATATACATACGTCTCTCCGGAAAATCGTTCGTTCCATATTGTCATTGTATCCACCTGCATTCTTTTGTTGATTATCATCGTCGATGCTTATCCCTGATCTGTTCTTTTTGACGCATATTTATGTTCATACATCTGCTTATCCACCGCTTTGTACATCATTTCCTGTGTAATCCCGGGCTGCCACGTCTTAGTCCCCCAGCTGAATGTAAGGCGGCTTAGAAACGGATCCTTCTGCTTAAGCAGAAGCTGGCCCAGCTCCTGAACTTTTTTCTCCGGATAAACAGCTGTATCCTCCAGAACGATCATAAATTCATCCCCGCCGAGGCGGGAGACGAGTGCCTTTTTGGAAAACACCGTTTTTAAGAGTCCGGCAAAGCGGATGAGCAGCTCATCGCCTTTATCATGCCCGTACGTATCGTTGATTTCCTTAAAATGATTTAAATCGATCAGGATGACTTGAAACGGCTTCTGCAGTTCCAGCAGATTGGCAGTATGCAGGTCATAGCTTTTCCGGTTATAAAGACGGGTCAGAAAATCTTCTTCCGAGGAGGAGGATTCCAGAAAGACGTAGGCTACCAGAATGCCCAGAGCCGTTGAGGTCCAGGAGAAATAAAGCTTGGAATCAAACAGCTGCACGATCATTCCTGCAATCGGAAGCGCAAAAAACAGCAGAAAAATATTCACCACGTACTGATTCGTTTTTTTGTGATGCTTTGTGATGAAAAAGAACATATAAATATACATAGATGCCAGTACAACATAGTGGACTTCTTTAAAATCTCCGCTGGAGTAACTGTTCGTTACCGCATCCACCGTAAAATAGAGCGGATAAAAGACATTGACCAGAAGGATAAGAGCGGTCAAAACAGAGGCATGCTGGTAATACCCTTTCTTTTTCAGACGGGCAGGGCTCCGGAACAGCCGGTAGTCCACGTAGCTGAGCAGCAGACCGCCGAGAATCGGGCCCATCATGAAAAGCAGTACATTGGTGCCGTATTCAAGGGTGAACGCACCAAAAAACTGCTTTCCATCAAATATCCAGGTGAGCGGTTCAATAATGATGGCAGCGGCACTTGCGGCCATGACAGCTTTCAGCAGCTGCTTGCCCGTCGACTTGACTTTAGCCTGAGTTTTCATAATTAAGTACAAAACGAGCAGGATCATGAGCGCAAATATGTTTATTTGAAACTGAACCGCATAATCCATTACGGAACGCCCCTGTCTTTTTTAAATTTTCAGAAAGTTATTTTCTTTATTATAGCAGGAGAAAGACTGGTTTAATAGTCCTATATACTTTTTTTGTTCAATATTCTTTGGATATGCCTCGAATACATGACACAGAACGCTTTCTTTCATTCCGGTCACTTGGCTGATCTGCACGATCTTCCTGCTGAGCGGGGCTGAAGCTTCCTCTACAAAACCGGCCTCTGTACTCTTCTTCACGATCCAGTTATCGTATTCCCAATGCGCGGGGCGGCCCAAATAAGTGATGCCTTTTTCGATGAGCGGCGCTTTTCGAAAAGACTGCTGACTTGCTTCTGTTTATGAAGAAATGGACATGGATCTACAACTTCTTTCGATAATGCGCAGTTTAGAACTGATTTTCTCCTATTTTTCAACAAAAAACGCACTCCGCTTCTTCCATGTTGGAAGCGGAGTGCGCTGGAAACGATCGTTATTTGGACTGACCTTCTTTTACCCATTCTGCAACAGTAACGGTGCGGAGTGCCTGATGCTTCACGGCATCTTCAACATCGTCTGCCATTTTTCCGTCCTGGCCGACCGTTACGCTTGTACCATACGGGTTACCGCCTGCGGCGAAAAGAACTGGATCGGTATAACCCGGAGCTGCAATAATCGCACCCCAGTGCATCATGGACGTATACAGTGCAAGAATCGTTGCTTCCTGACCACCGTGCACGTTCTGTGCAGAAGACATAGCGCTTACGACTTTGTTAATCGTTTTGCCTTCACCCCAGATAGCACCCTGCGTATCAAGAAACTGCTTCATCTGGGAAGATACGTTACCGAACCGCGTCGGTGTGCTGAAGATAATTGCATCTGCCCACTCTACGTCGTCTGATGTTACGACCGGCACGTCTTTCGTTGCGTTTACCGTGTTATTCCAAGCTTCGTTTCCTTCAATAACCGACTGTGGTGCAAGTTCTTCTACTTTCAACACACGGACGTCCGCTCCTGCTGCTTCAGCGCCTTCGCCTGCCCATTTTGCAAGCTGATAGTTTGTACCGCCCATGCTGTAAAATACTACTGCTACGTTTACCTTTGCCATATTATCCGACTCCTTTGAATTTGATGTAGAGAATAGCTTTGATAGAAACCCCATTGTTCACCGCTCCTGTGCCTTTCGTCGTTCAGGCCGAATGATTTCCTGATGAAAACCGGCGGACCGCACCCTCCTTCACTTAACTTTTTAAAGTAACTTTCTACATGTTTCATCCTAACACATCATTTATCTCGAAATCAATCTATTTTAAATTAAAAATTTTTAATTCGAGATATTCTTCTCCGTAAGTGGCGGGAGAGATGCTTCCACCTGCTTTCGTTCCGGCTCCAGCCAGGATGGGAGCATGAGTGATTTTCCAAGACGGTACTCCGGTTCATCCACTAAAAATCCCGGTGCGTCCGTCGCGATTTCAAACAGAACTCCGCCGGGGACCCGGAAGTAGACGGCCTGAAAGTATTGACGCTCCCGAACCGGAGTAACGTAGACGCCGGACTGCTCTACTTTTTTCTTCCATCCACCCTGCACCTTATCATCTGCTGCCCGCCACGCCACATGGTGGATCGTCCCTGGCCCGTCCTCTCCCCGCTCTACTGCTGTCTGCAGCACATCCACGCAGGTAAAATCGCCTCCCGTCGCGTAGCGCACAAAAGAATCGTCTGCATCTTTTCGTGTCCAGTGCAGAATCTCTGTGAAAAAGGTGTCTGTTTTCTCCGGCGCAGTGGATAACAGGAGAACGCCTGCGATCCCGGTAATCGCTGTTCGTTCCGCTTTCTCTGCGGCACTGCCCCGCTCCACCAGTTCCAGCGGAATACCGTCAGGATCATCAAACACAACATACGAATCATTAAACCGGCGTTTTCTATCCGTTTCTACACCCGCCGCCTGCAGCCGCTTCTCCCAGAAACCCAGTGAACCTTCCGGAACTGCAAATGTAATCACCGCTGCCTGGCCGCCTCCCGGAATTCCCGGATTTGCCTTCTCCCACGGAAAGAATGTAATGATCGTGCCCGGTTCTCCTGTCTGATTTCCGTAATAGAGATGATAGACGGATGGATCGTCAAAATTAACAGTTTTCTTCACCATCCTGAGACCGAGCACATTCTCGTAAAACGCTGCGTTCACCCCGGCCTTTCCGGCAATTGCTGTAATATGATGAATGCTGTTCATGCTGTGTCCCCTCCTTTATTTTTAATTCATTTATTCTTAATTAGAGATATTTATCGAAAAAAATTAGAGACTGCCGGCGTGCATCCCTAATTTTTTCATCAGTTCAATCAAACTTGTCTTCTCATCCTCCGTTACGCCGCCGAGAACGTCATGCATCCGCTGCCGGTGCTTCGGGAAAATCTCATTCATGAGATCCGTTCCTTCCTCCGTCAGAGAAGCATAGGTCACCCTCCGGTCAGTCGGACACGGACGGCGGCTTAAATACGCTTTTTTCTCCAGTTTATCAACGACATAGGTTATGCTGCTGCTGGCAATCAGCACTTTTCCGCCAATCTTCTGAATCGGCTGCTCTCCTTTATGATACAGGAGCTCAAGCACAGCAAATTCCGTCGGATTCAGGCCGTGCTGACGGATATCTTCTTCCGCCTGCTTTTTCACTGCCTGTGCAGCACGTGTCAGAACAGTAAATGTCTTGAGCGACAGTTCTTCTGCCTCCTGCTCCTCTCTGCTCATGCAGCTCCCTCCTTTTTATCTCGAATTCGAGATAAGTATACTCCTCCAGAACCGGACTGTCAAATTGCATACCTTCTCTTAATGAACCATTACCCTTTAAAGTTATCTAATGACAAATAAGTAGAGGAAAGCTAAAAAAGATGCAGGATATATGCCTTTGATAAGGCAGATCGGCCGTTGTCACCTTATTCTGGATGAATTTTGGAATGCTCTATTTCGGCAGAAAATAACGACGGTCATGTTTCTCATTTCGCTGAAAGGGAAAGGCATCTGATGAGGATACAATGAACGAAGGAGGTTTTCTCATGTACGATATTATTATCGCAGGTGCCGGACCGGCAGGAGCAAGTGCTGCCTTGTTTGCAGCCAAAGCCGGAAAGAAAACACTCGTAATCGACAGCGACCAGAGCATGACGAAAAAGGCGTGGATCGAAAACCATTACGGGCGGGATAAAATTTCCGGACCGGACCTCGTTGAAACAGGCCTGGCGCAGATGAAAAAATTTGGAGCAGAGCATCGTCAGGCGAAAGTGCTGTCTATTGATTCGACAGACACCGGAGCTTCTGTCACGACGGAAGAAGAAACCATCGAAGCGAAACACGTGCTGCTTGCAACCGGAGCTCTTACCGACACAGCGGAAAAGTCAGGCATTCAGATAAAAGAAGGCCCGGAACCTCGGATTAAACAGGTCGTGGATATTACACCCGAAGGCAGAACGAGTCTCGATCATGTTTGGGCTGCAGGGACGTGCGCCGGGAAAAGTGTCCATACAATCGTCACTTCCGGCCACGGCGCAGAAGTTGCCATTAATATCATCAGCGAGCTGAATGGCGAACGGTACGTGGATCACGACGTATTGAAATAACGAAAAACCTGCGCCGGATGCGGTGCAGGTTTTTTCCGTCTTTCTTCGTTCGTCAAGCCGTGCGGAGAATTTTCTCCATCTTTTTGCCCTTCGCAAGCTCATCAATCAGCTTGTCCATATAACGTATCTCCTGCATGAGCGGGTCTTCAATATTTTCCACACGAACACCGCAGATCACTCCGGTAATCTGTCTTCTCGATTCATTCAATGAAGGAGCTTCCGCAAAAAAGGTTTCCATTGTTACGCGCTGATCCAGCACTTCTTTCAGGTGCGGCTCGGTGTAGCCGGTCAGCCAGTAAATGATTTCATCGACTTCTTCCTTCGTCCGACCTTTCCGTTCTGCTTTGTTCACATAGTGCGGATAGATATCAGCAAACGCCATCTGAAAAATTTTATGTCCCATCTCCGGTGCCTCCTTTTTTTTGATCCGTATATTATAACAGTTTTCACCTGACGTTAATTAAATATCAGCCAGACTACTAACTAATTGATAAACCAGATATTTCATTTGAAATTATTCATCATGAATCCATCTTTGAAATTTTATACAAAACCTTGGTGAATTTATGAATATACATTTTGTTTGTATTTACTTAATTTCGCTTTAATATCAAGCATTTTTTTCCCCATAAGTTCTTTTTTGCTTTGATCATCTTTTACAATTTCTTCAAGTAAATAATCTTTGAACGAATAAAAATCATCTTCGAAATTAAATTTTTTTCCAACCCAATTTTCTATGTAGCTAATTACTTCTTCAGCCTCCATTATTTCTAAAGAAAGCAGTGAAGAGAGACTTACTTCATTACGATCTACAATGCTATACTTATCCGAATCAAAACTGAAAGTCTCTAAGTCACTTTTACACGCATTTAAAAAGTGTAATATATCTTCTTTGTAGCTAACTTCATATGGGAACTCATAGGGCGGAGAGCTATATTTTATCTTATGATAATCATCATCTTCTAAAACAAATGAAGAAAACTCTTCAAATAGGCTTGTTTGTACTTCATGATCTATTGAGTAAGCTTTATTGATTTCTACTATTTGCACTCTCTTCACAAATGTATCAAAATCTGCCCCATCATCATCAATACTTATATTTTTCGTTATTCTTTCATACACAAGTATTTCTTCGATTTCAGCTATTTTTTGTAAAAAGGCTAAGTTTTTATTTTTGCTATTATTTCCAGTACGGCCCCATCCATTATCCACATTGATTAATCCAGATGATGCTACAGTTTCTAAAAAATAATTAACTTTTCCAGGGTTGAAATCTTCCATTAGATTCTCAGATTGTTGAAGTAAACTGCGATATAGATACAAGATTCTAACTTCATCGGAGTTTAAAATATGGTTTGAAAGCAAGGTTTCAATATAATTATCTATATGAGGATTCAAATGATAATACGATTTGAATTTAATTCCTGATGGATCAAGCTTTAATTGGTGCAGAGAGTTTGTTCTTCTTTTATTTAAAAAGTATCCGTAAGCAGTTGTATTTATAAGATTACTAAAACCAAAATCAACTGCATTAATTACTGCTTCAATAGAGTGTTTGATTTCGTCTTTTTTTCTATCTTCTTCCCTATGTTTCTCCCGTCCAATTGAACGGTCTACTGCCAATTTAGCACCTATGAATGCCGAAAATACTGCTCCCCCAATAGTTAAAGCTTCTACCCCGGTCAACAGTGTATCCTCAGAAAAATAATTGAAGATATGTGTTATGCCAATAGAAATTAATATGTAACCAAATGCTAATATTATAGAGATTGGCACAGTACTTCTTAACCCTTTAAATTCCTCCTTGGTAATTAGTTTTTGATCTTTCAACAAAATCCCCCCTATATGTTCTCTTATCTATAATGAAAGATTATACAGACCACTTCACCACTTGATGCTTCTACGAATTCACATTATTTAGTATCAAGGACCCAGCGTCCTTATCATACTGCCCCCGTTATATCTTCTGGAAAGCCTCTTATAATTAATGAAAAATTGTAGATAAACCTTTTTTGACCAACTATATTTACAATCTAAGGCAGGACATTCCCCTGCTTTCCGCTACACCATCTCCACGAGCCTGGCGACCCTGCCGCCACAGGTACGACATTCTCCTTTCAGTAAGATGCCATAAGCATCGTTCTTCACAGTGAAATTAGTAATAGTCACGGCGTCGGAACAGTTGACACAATAGACATTGGACATAATTTTCTTTCTCGACTCTTTTGGTATGGCAGTCCATTTTTTATACGCTTCCATGATTATTCCTCCATTGTGAACTACTTTTTCTCGAGCCACGTGACACACTCCACATGCGTCGTCTGTGGAAACATATCCACCGGCTGCACTTCTGAAACGCTGTAGCCTCCGGCCGTTAAATACTTCAAATCCCGTGCGAGTGTCGCCGGGTTGCAGGAGACGTAGACGATCCGCTCCGGGTTCATGTCGAGCATCGTATCGAGCAGGGATTCTTCCAGTCCTTTACGCGGGGGATCGACGACGATGACATCGGCTTCCACGCCCTGAGCTTTCCACCATGGCAGCACGCCTTCTGCTTCCCCTACGGCGAATTCGGTGTTCGTCAGGCCGTTTAATTCCGCATTCTTCTTCGCATCGTCCACGGCTTCCGGCACAACTTCCACACCGAGCACCCGGCGTGCATTCCGCGCGAGAAACAGGCTGATTGTTCCGATGCCGCAGTACAGATCGACGACGGTTTCTCTGCCGGTCAGTCCAGCATACTGAAGCGCCTGACTGTACAGCTTTTCTGTCTGCACCGGGTTCACCTGGTAAAACGAACGTGCAGAGATAGCAAAGCGGAGGCCGTCGATGTCGTCGTAGATTTCATCCGCTCCCCACAGGTTCGTCGTTTTCTCCCCGAAAATGACATTGGTCCGCTTCGGATTGACGTTGTGCATAATGCTCTTCACGTTCGGAAAGGCTTCTTTCAGTGCCTGGACGAGGTGCTTTTTGTTCGGAATGCCGGTGCCTTTCGTAACGAGGACGATCATCAGCTCGTCCGTCGATCTCGCATGGCGGATAACGACGTGCCGGAGCTGTCCTTTATGGGTGCGGTCATCGTAGCCGCGGATTCCGTAGTCGGCTGCGAGCTTTTTTACGAGCTGCACGGCCCGATCGGCATCTTCGTGCTGAATGAGGCATTCCTCCATATCGACAATCTGATGGCTCCGCTCGGCGTAGAAACCGGCGACGACCTGCCCGTTCTGCTCTCCGATCGGTACCTGGGATTTGTTGCGGTAGCGCCACGGATTCTCCATCCCGATCGTTGGATGAACCGTAATATCCGTCAGCCCGCCGATCCGTGCCATCACCTGCTTGACCTGATCCTGCTTGTACTGCAGCTGGCCTTCATAGCTCAGATGCTGCAGCTGGCAGCCCCCGCAGCGCTGAAAGATCGGGCATGGCGGCTCCACGCGGTTTTCCGACGCTTCCTCCAGCTCCAGCAGTTTCCCGAAGCCGAAGTTCTTTTTCGTATGAATGACTTTTATTCTGGCACGTTCCCCGGGAAGCGCCTGTTTAATAAACAGAGGGTAGCCGTCTACTTTGGCAACCCCTGCGCCGTCATGCGTTAAATCTTCTATAAAAACATCGATATAATCGTTTTTTTCTACTGGTGGTTTCATCGTTGGAAATCCTCTCTCTCCTGGTATCTTTTCCGATTGTACCATATGGCTGTGCTTGAAAAAATTGCTCAGGCTGTTATGCTGGAAAGGGATAAGACGAGAGAATGAGGTGGCATGATGGCAACGTTAAAACGAAATGACCCCTGTCCATGCGGCAGCGGCAAAAAATACAAAAAATGCTGTTTGAAAAAACTGGAGACCCGCTCCCGGTTTGACCAGCAGGATCAGCGGGATTACAATGAGCTGCTTCCAAACCTGTTCGACTACAGCAAAAAATACGATGCGACGTTAAAACCTGTTTATGATGCGCAGACGCGCGCGTTTTCCGGGCTGTCGATTCCGGACGGGAATGCGTTCTCCCAGCTTTTGTATCACTGGATGCTTTTAAACTGGCAGGCGGACGGAAAACATACCGTCATCGATCAGTATGTCGACGAGTTTGAGAATGCCTACTCGCAGTCTTTTGCTTCGTTTCTTAAAAAATGGAAAGACCTGGAGCCGCGCTTTTTCTATGTCGCGCACGCCGATGCCGAGTACATGGCGTTAAAAGATCTGTGGTCCGGGAAAACGCAGACGATTTTAAAAACACCGGTGGCGGATAAAATCGAGGCCGGTGAATACGTGATCGGCTATCTGTATCCATCGCCGGAAGGACCGGCGCTCGGCTCCGATGCCGTCGATCTGCCGTCAAAACTTGGTCTGGCGTTTTACGAAGAAATGAAAAAAGCCGGCGCGGTAAAGCAGAAGCATTTCACGAAACACTTCGACCACCTGCTTCCGCTCCTTGCCGTTCTCGTGCAGTACGGTACCACGTTCAAGCAGGAAGAATCGTATGAGGAAATCCTTGAACTCATCCAGCTCGATTCGAGACGGTCCGCCATTGCCGGCGCTGTAGCTCTCCGCCGCTACCTCGCTGCCAAAAAGCCGCGTATGACCAAAAAGGAAGGCTTCGCCGCAGCGGTTCACTACTGGGCGGCTCAGATGCTTCCGGACGAAGAAGCGCAGTCGCAGAAAGCTGTAGCTGAAACGTACGGAGTGTCCTCAAGCGCCGTTTCGTCGAAATTTAAACAGATGAAAGAACTTTCCTAAAACGAACAGGGCAGCCAAGATGCGGCTGCCCTGCTTTTTTTATCCGGTATGCTTTTCTGCAGCGTGGAGGTTTGCATAGTGTCCTCTCTTTTCCAGAAGTTCCTGGTGGGTGCCCTGCTCCTCAATGCCGCTTTTCGTAACGACGATAATCCGGTCGGCGTGACGGATCGTTGCCAGCCGGTGTGCAATGATGAGCGTCGTCCTTCCTTTAGATAGCTCCCGGAGCGAACGTTGAATCGACGCTTCCGTTTCCGTATCAAGGGCAGACGTCGCTTCGTCCAGAATGAGAATCGGCGGGTTCTTCAAAAACATCCGCGCGATCGACAACCGCTGCTTCTGTCCGCCGGATAACTTCACACCGCGCTCGCCGACAACGGTGTCCAGTCCGTCCGGAAGCTCCTCGATGAAAGCGCCGAGCTCGGCACGGTGCGCAGCTTCCAGGATTGCCTCCTCTCCTGCGTCCAGATCCCCATATCCGATATTCTCACGGAGCGTTCCAGAGAATAGGAACACATCCTGCTGAACGATGCCGATATGTTTCCGGAGCGAGGACAGTTCAATCTCCCGTATATCTTCCCCATCGACGCGGACCGCGCCTTCATTAACGTCATAAAAACGCGGCAGCAGGCTGCAGAGCGTCGTTTTCCCTGCCCCGGATGGTCCGACAAATGCGGCGGTCTCCCCGGGTTCTATCGTTAAGTTGATCCGGTTCAGCACGGGGGCACTGCTGTCATAGCCGAATGTCACGTTTTCATATGTCACACGGCCATCTGCCGCAGTGAGCGTTTTCGCTTCCGGATGATTTTGAATGTCCGGTTCAGTGTCTAAAATGGCCAGAAATCGTTTGAACCCGGCGTAGCCTTTTGGATAGCTCTCGATGATGGCGTTGATTTTCTCAATCGGCCGGAAAAATACATTCGTCAAAAGGATGAATGCCATGAAATCGCCGATCGAAAGCGATCCCTGGACGATAAAATATGCGCCGCAGAGCAGGACGAACAGTGTCATGATCCGCATCATCATGTAGCTTAGCGAGTTATTGATGCCCATAATTCGGTAGGAGCGGATCTTGGCTTCCTTAAATCGTTCATTGTCCACCTGAAACAGGTTTTTCTCGTGACGCTCGTTTCCGAACGCCTGCACGAGACGGATCCCGCCGATCGTGTCCTCCACCCGGGCGTTAAAGTCAGCCATCCGGACAAACATCGTCCGCATCGCATCGGACATTTTTCGATTGCAGTACACGACGATAAAGACGAGGACCGGCACAACGAGAAACGTCAGCACAGCAAGCTCCACATTGATATAGAGCATGACGAAAAACGATCCGATGAGTGTCATGAGCGCAATGAAGATATCTTCCGGACCGTGGTGGGCGACCTCGCCGATTTCGAAAAGGTCGTTGGTCAGGTTGGAAAGCAGGTGGCCGGTTTTGTTGTTATCGTGGTAGGTAAACGAGAGCTTCTGAACGTGCTCAAACAACTCCCGGCGCATATCCGTTTCGATGTTGATCCCGAGCCGGTGCCCCCAGTAGGTGACAACATAGTGGGCTCCTGAATTGATGACGTAGACGGCAAATAACGCCGCACTGGCGCTGACGACGAGCATAAGGCTCTCCTCGGGGAGAAGCGTGTCCACCACGTAATTCACGATCAGTGGAAAAGCAAGCTCCAGCAGCGCCACGAAAACGGCGCAGATAAATGTAAGTGTAAACAGCCGCTTATACGGTCGGTAATAGCGGAAAAATCGCTTCAGCATATGTATCTCCTCCAACTTCTACATCGTTTAGTTTAGCAGAAGGTGGAAAAGAAAAACAGGTTAAATGAGAATTGTTATCAACTTTTCGACCCGCAGACGCTGCTGGATCCGGAACAGGTGCTATGTTCAGCTTCCGCAGCAGGCAGTCCAAAGGCATCAAAAAAAGCAGGCAGCGGCTGCCTGCTTTCTTCATTTAAATCGTCCATTCATCGTGGATGACACCAACGACGTACCATTCGCCGTCTGATTCAACCATCACAATCCGTAGACTGCTCCAGTCCATCCCGGCGAACTCGTCGCTTCCCGGATAGTGGTATTCGACGAAAACTCCGTCCGGGTAGTACTCATCAATGTTGTTCAGGCTGTTGCCCTCTCCAATCCGCTGATTGTAGGCTGTCTGCGGTGCAGAGGCGTAATCCCGGTCGTAGATAAATTCATCGTAGTATTCGGAAAACGACTGAATAATATCGTCACCGGTGCCGTCGTAGTCCCCCCAGTAAAAGTCCTCGCCGCTGTTCCATGCATCTTCGATTTCACCGGCACCGAAAAGAACGTCATCATCCGTTACATAGCCGTACGGTGTAAAGCGGACGCCGTCCGTGTACACATAAGAAGAAAATTCACCCATGTCCGCCGCAGCCAGGGCATCGACGACTTCATCCGCCTTCTGTTTGGCAGCGTAGGCGTCAGAGAACATTTCAGGGTCCATCGCCCGGCCGATAAAGGTGGCAAATTCCGCCCGCGTCAAATCCCGGTTCGGCTGAAACGTGCCGTCCGGATACCCTTCTGTCATTCCTGCCCGGCTGATCCGCTCCACCGGATACGAATACCAGGCTCCATCCACCAGATCCGGAAAATTTCTTGTTTCTGTCTGGATCGCGTCCGGGTTGAATGCCCTCGTAAGCACGGCTGCCATTTCTGCCCGCGTCAGGCTTCGTCCCGGGAAAAACTTCCCGTCATTGCCGTTCATAATACCTGCATCCGCCACCGCTGCAATCGATGACGCAGCAAAACTGCTTTCACTGACGTCTGTAAAATCATTATCGCTGCTCAGATCCAGATCCAGTGCCCGTGTCAGAATAACGGCTGTTTCCGCCCGTGTCAGCTCCCGGTTCGGCTGAAAACTTCCATCCGGATAGCCTCCGAGAATGTTCAAATCTGTCAGGTAGCCCGTCACATCATGTGCCCAGTGCGCATCTCCGACGTCCGGAAACGAGTGCGATGCCCCGGCTGCCGCCGGGAATAAAACGGCTCCGCTGAGCGCTGCGGCCATTATCTGCGTGCGGTATCGTACCATACAGAAAAGCCCCCTTTATTCATGATACTTACCCATTCCCCTTCCACTCCCCCTGAAAACGACGTTCTGTATAGATAAAGCTGATGATGCAGAAAAGGCTGCGGCCGGTCTAAAAAAGGACCACCGCAGCCTGAACGTATTTTCTTTCATCCGCAGAAACGGCTTAGTACCCTTCTCCGGTTTCGCCTTTAATAATTTTCACTCCTGCACTGGCACCGATCCGCGTGGCGCCGGCAGCTACCATTTTACGCGCCGTATCAAGGTCACGGACGCAGGCTGACGCCTTCACGCCGATATCCGGACCGACGGTTTCACGCATCAGCTGAATATCTTCGGCAGTAGCACAGCCCGGACCGAATCCGGTGGACGTTTTGACAAAGTCCGCGCCGGCCATCTTCGCGAGCATGCATGCTTTTGTCTTCTCCTCCGTCGTCAGGAAGCCTGTCTCGATGATCACTTTCGTGACCGCCTGACCGTTCGCTGCCTGCACAACCGCTTCAATATCACGCTTGACCAGGTCGTAATCGCCTGATTTCATGGCGCCGATATTCATGACCATATCCACTTCATCCGCACCGGAGGCGATAACGTCACGCGTTTCCGCTGTTTTTGTGAAGGTGCTCGTGGCACCGAGCGGAAACCCGATCACGGTCGTCACGCCGGCTTTGCTGTCTTTCAGAAGCTCTGCACAGAGCGGCACCCAGGTTGGATTGACGCACACTGTCGCAAAGCCGTGCTCATCAGCTTCCTTACAGAGCGTTTCCACCTGTTCCCTCGTGCTTTCCGGCTTTAACAGTGTATGATCGATCATACGGGCAAGCTCTGCGCCGGTCACGAGCTTTTGATTGTATCCGGGCGAGTAGGAAGGCTGTGGAATCGAACGTCCTCCGCCCCCGTTTGACAATGTGCTGCTGTTTTTTTCTTCTCCGCCGAGCTGGTCCATGACCTGATCGGTAATCTGTTTGACGAGTTGTTCCATATCCACCTGACTCATGATGTTCACTCCCATGTGTCGACGATGCCGACGATAACAGCATCGATCGCAGCTTTTTTATTTCCGAGTATCTGGCGTACGGAACCGCCCTCCTCCACGATCAGAACCGTGTCCCCGATGCCGGCCTGAGAGCCGTCTGCGGCAATCATCGTATCTTTGCCGAGCGGCTTCCCATTATGGTCGACCGGCTGGACGATCATCAGCTTATAGCGCTGATGACTTTCAGTTTTTATCGTGGAAACGACGTTCCCTTTGACGACAGCGAGCTTCATGTTTTTGGAAGGATTTTTTCTACTTCCTGGTGCGGACGCGGAATAACGTGCACGGTGAGGAATTCACCGACGCGCTGTGCTGCATCTGCTCCAGCTTCTGTCGCTGCCTTCACCGCTCCGACGTCACCACGCACGAGGACGGTTACAATTCCGCCGCCGACCTGCTGTTTGCCGACGAGCTCTACGTTCGCTGCTTTCATCATTGCATCTGCTGCTTCCACCGCTCCGACGAGTCCTTTTGTCTCTACCATTCCCAGTGCGTTATTCATTGTTAACGTCCTCCTTCAAAATGTAGTAATCATCAATAATTCCCATGATGCCTGCATCTGAGGCAACAAGCTTCTTTTCAAGCGGCATACCTGATTCCCCGCTTTTAGCAAGGTAGACGTGATCGCCCTCCCCCGCCTGGCCGAGTGTATCAATCGCGATCAGCTGCTTCCCTTTCGGAGAGCCGTCGTCGAAGAGCGGCTGCACGACAAGCAGCTTGAGCCCGTGCAGACTTTCATCCTTATGTGTGCTGACGACACTGCCGGTCACCTTCGCTGCAAACATGCGCTACCCCTGCTTTCCCCGGCCGAGAAACCGGCTTTCGATTTCCATGATCTTCGTTACTCTGCGGTCATGCCTTCCACCGGAGTACGGTGTTTCCAGCCACGTTTCCACCATTTTAAGTGCCAGGCCGTCCCCGAGCTGCTGTCCGCCGATCGAGAGCATGTTAGCGTTATTGTGGTCCCTGCTGTTGATGACTGACGTAATGTCCCAGCAGACAGCACAGCGTACGCCCGGTACTTTGTTTGCCGTCATGCCGCTGCCGATGCCGGCGCCGTCGATCATGATGCCGACGTAATCGTCATGGGAGGCGACTGTTTCCGCTACGAGAAAGGCGATATCCGGATAATCCACCGACTCGCCGTTGTGACAGCCGTAATCAATATAGGAAAAGCCGATTTTATCTAAGTGGGCTTTCACTTTTTCTTTTAATTCGTATCCGCCATGGTCGGAACCGATGGCTACGTATGTCGTCATCCGCCGCTTCCTCCTTTCTTTTGAAACGCGTGAATAATGGACTGAAACGACTCTGCGTGAAGCGAAGCTCCGCCGACAAGTGCTCCATCAATGTCCGCTCCGTCCGCGTACCCGGAAGCATTCTCCGGCTTGACGGACCCGCCGTACACAATGCGGACCGCACCGCTCTGATCCGGAAAGTGACGCTGCACCTCCAAGCGGATGAAGGCGTGTATCTCCTGCGCATCTTCTTTTCCTGCCGCCCGTCCGGTACCGATCGCCCAGACAGGCTCGTAGGCAATATCAAGAAGATTCGCCGGAATGTTACGAACTGCTTCCAGCTGACGGGCAAGCACCTGTTTCGTCAGACCGGCGCTGTATTCGGCTTCGGACTCTCCGATACAGTAAAGTATCCGGAGACCGTGTGCTGCGGCCTGTTCTGCCTTGGCCTGAAGCCGTTCGGCGCCCTCTCCCTGCTCTCTGCGTTCGGAATGGCCCACAAGCACCGCTTCCGCACCGGCATCTTTCAGCATTGCTGCAGAAATCTCTCCGGTATGCGCGCCGTTCTCCTTCTCATGCACGTCCTGTGCACAGAGTGTGACAGGCAGGTTGCGTCGTTCAATGATTGCTTTCATGCCCGGCAGGAGCGTCGCCGGCGGCGCAATCCAGATGTCACAGCTGCTGTCACCGGGATCGAGCGCTTCCAGAAACGCTGCCGCTTCTATACTCGTGTGATTCATCTTCCAGTTGGCTGCTGCGAGCGGCCGCCGTTCTCCGCTGCCGGCAAGCACCTGCTCCACAACGCGGCGGACGAGCGCTTCGATCTCGTGTGCGCCGTTCATTTATCCTACTCCGATTTCGGAAGGATGGATTCGACTTCGCCGTTCGGGCGTGGAATAACGTGTACAGACAGAAGTTCTCCGACACGGGACGCTGCATCCGCTCCTGCTTCTGTTGCCGCTTTGACAGCGCCGACATCTCCGCGGACGAGAACTGCAATCAGACCGCCGCCGACAACTTCCTTGCCGATCAGTTCCACGTTTGCTGCTTTTACCATTGCGTCTGCCGCTTCAATCGATGCTACAAGTCCTTTAGTTTCAATCATACCGAGTGCTTCTCTAGTCATAGTAATTCCTCCTGATCCCGCTGCAGTGGCAGCCGGGGCTTTTTTTGGCGTTCGCTTAACCGGTGTACGCTTTGCTTTTGGTTCCGGGGTCTCCGGCACCTGTTTGTCGTTGTTTTCCTCTGCCACGTCCGGTCCCTCCTAACAGCTTAAATAATGCGGAGCCCGTCTACGAGCACGCAGCGCCGCTCCCGCGTAAACGTACGCGGAGACGTGAGCCCTTCGCCCGTCGGCCCGGCAATGGTCAGTGTCGCAAACCCTTCGCTTTCATAACCGAGTCCTGCAAGCGAAGGACCGTTTTTCACAAAAATGGTTGCATCGATCCGCTGGGCCATCTCTGTCAGGTTTGATACATTCTGGGAATGCATTACCGCCGTATGCCGGTTGCCTTTTTCCGCTTTCACCGCAAGATCAATGCCTTCATGGACATCCTTCACACGGATAAGCGGCAGAATCGGCATCAGCATCTCTGTATGAACGAGCGGATGATCGTCTTTCGTTTCTGCAATTAACAGACGGACATCCGGATCCGGCCGCAGTCCAGCAGCTTCCATAATGACAGAAGCGTCTTTTCCAACGTAGGATTTGTTCGGATACACCTTTCCGTCTTTTTCCACCAGGACGAGATCCAGTACTTTTTTCAACTGATGTCCTTTCAGTTCATACGCACCATTCTTTATCATGCGGTTTTTCAAGTCTTCCGCTATCGACTGTACGGCGTACAGCTCTTTCTCTGCGGTACAGAGAACGTTGTTATCAAAACTGGCTCCGAGAACGATATCGCGGGCCGCTTTATCCAGCTTCGCTGTCTCATCGACAACGACGGGCGGGTTACCGGGGCCTGCTGCGATCACTTTCTTTCCGGTGGACATCGCCGCTTTCACGACGGCTCCTCCGCCTGTGACAACAAGCGCCCGGATTTCCGGATGATTCATCAGCTCCGTACTCGTCTCAAGCGTAGGCTCTGATACTGCTGTCAGTACGTTTTCCGGACCACCTGCTTCAACAATCGCGTCATTTAAAAGTGACATCGCCTGAAGTGAAACCCGTTTAGCTCCCGGGTGCGGGTTGTAGACGACGACATTTCCTGCAGCGACAAGGGAAAGGCTGTTGTTAATAATCGTTGCTCCGGGATTCGTCGTCGGAGTAATCGCTCCGAAAATCCCGAACGGAGAAGGCTCGACCAGCGTAAGACCGTCATCCCCAGTGTACGTCATGCTCTGCAGATCTTCCACGCCAGGCGTTTTCTCCGCTGCAAGCAGATTTTTCTGCTCTTTGTCGTCGATTCGTCCGAGGCCGGTTTCATTTACCGCCGTTTCCGCAAGTGCGCGCGCATTCTCCCGGCTCGTCTTCCGCATCGCTTCAATCATTTTCTTCCTCGTCTTTACATCCGTTTCACGCATTTTACGCTCAGCGGCTTCTGCTGCTGCAACTGCTTCCGAAACCGTCCGGAACACCCCGTGCCCGCTTACTGCAGGGGACGAACTTCCGGAATTTCCGGCTGCTACTTCCGACACCACTTTCTCTACCAGTGACTGAATCTGCTGTTCGCTCAGTTTCATCAGCTTCCTCCTCTCGATTCAAACGTCCGTTTTCCATGAATATCAATATGATCAATAATCGCGACGATCGCCGAATCCACCGGCGTATCCTTCGTCGTATTCGTCTGTCTTGCCGAACTTCCGCCGACAACCATAACGACTTCACCCGTCCCGGAGCCGATCGTATCAATACTGACAAGCGGCTTCCCGTCCGGTTCCACCGTCTCGAGATCGAGCGGCTGTACGACCAGCATTTTCTTACCCATGAGGCGTTCATCCTTCGACGTCGCCACCACGCTTCCGACCACACGGCCGATCACCATACCTCATTACCTCCTTTACGCTGCACCGTTACCCCGAGTTCACGGGCCCGGTCCGCAGCCAGCGGAGATAAAACATCCCCCGCATAGACATTCACTGTTTCCTGTAATTCATACGCACGCTCCACGTCCGCTTCGCGGATCAGCCGCCGCCCCTCTTCCAGACGCTTCTTTGCGGAAGTCACCGCTTCCGGCGCAAGCGCCGACGTGGTCACAAGGATGCCTTCCTGCTGCATCGTGTGCAGGTAACGGGTGATTTTTTCATCGATTTTCCCGGCACGGCCGCCGGAAGACTGCGGCAGGAAACTCCGGTTGAAAACGATCGGCCGGTTTTCCAGCTGACGCTGAATCAGCGCTTCACTCAGTGGGTTATCGTCCATGGAAAGGGCCAGACGTGCAGCTGTTCCAAGCTTCGGTGCTGCCAGATAGACGACCGGTGCCTTTAACATCGCATCCGGATCGGCCTCCTGTGCAGTAAAGGTCTGCAGTTCATGTGTTTCCCGCAGTTTTTTCAGATGAGCGGAGAACGCCGGTCCGGCCCGCGGAAATTGTTCAATTAGTGCAAAAACAGAAGGCGTTTTCATTTCATTTTGTAAAAAATCGCGTACCGTCTCCCGGACGATCGCTTCTATGTGGTCTCTCACGGCCGGATCAGCACTCCTTCTGCCCCCGCTGTCAGAAATGCCGCATTCGCTTCATCAAAATCCACGTGCATCTCCAGGCGGAATTTGTCCGATACCCGGATGACCGTATCATGGAAGGACACCGGCCGGCTGCTCGTCGATCGGATTGTGACGCGGTCCTGATCAGCAACCCCGAAGCGGGACGCGTCTTCCGGGTGCATATGAATGTGGCAGGCGGCCACGATGACGCCTTCTTTTATTTCCACCTGGCCCCGTGGACCCTGCAGTTTTATCCCCGGTGTTCCTTCAGTATTACCGGAAAGCCGGAGCGGTGCATCGACGCCCAGCTGAAATGCATCCGTTCTTGATACTTCCACCTGCGAGGAGCTTCTGGCAGGTCCAAGAACACGGACACCGGGTATTTTTCCTTTTGGTCCAATCAGTGTCACCGTCTCTTCTGCAGCAAACTGTCCCGGCTGCGACAGCGGCTTTTTTTCCTTCAGCCCCCGGCCGAAAAGCCGCTTAATGTGCTCTTCTGAGAGATGTACGTGCCGGTTGGAGACAGCGATCGGTATGGTCATTCTGTTGGAAGAAGCGGGCTTCTCAGCGTTACGAAGTGCTTCGCGGACGAGTGATTCAATCTGTTCTCTCATGCAATCCCCCCTTCCTGCTCCACTTTGGACAGCAGCGCTTCGGCGGTATACTGGTCGGTAACGAGTACGTTGGCATACCCTCCGCGGAGAGCGCCGACCATTGCTTCGGCTTTCTTCATACCGCCTGCCACCAGGATGGAATACTCCTTTTCACGAAGGTCGAGCAGGTCGATGCCGATCGTTCGTGCATTGATATCTTCATCACAGATTCTCCCGTCAATATCAATCATTCTGGAGCAGATATCTCCGACAGCCTGACGCTCCTTCAATACCTGGATGTCGGTCTCTGTCAGGTAGTCCGCCTTAAACAGGGCGGAATCTTCGTGGCGGTCACCGACGGTAAAAAGCGCAATATTCGCTTCTTTTCCGAGATCCAGCACATGCCGGATGTGCCGGTCGGAGACGATGGCCTGCTTTACGACCAGATGATCAACGACTGCCGGAAGCGGGAGAAAGTGCGGTGACGTATGGAAAGCGCGTCCGAGATAGTTTAAAATTTCTGCTGCATACGTATTTGTTTCCGAGTAGCTCACCCCGCCGTTCAGCTGTGTCACGTGGACATCATGAACGCTCTTCTGCGGCAGATGTCTTGCTACTTCGTAGATCGTCGTTCCCCACGTCGTGCCGATAATATCGCCGTCATCAACGATCCCATAAAGATATTCGGAAGCTCTGCGGCCGATTTCTTCTTTGATTACCTGTGTATCATTTACCGGCGCATCGCCGACAATGCAGTGTTTTAATCCGAAGGCATCCTGCAGCCGCGAGCAGAGCTCCTGCACATCCTGCTCCGGATCGACAATCCGGATCTGGACAATGCCGCGGTCTTTGGCTTCCTGAAGCAGCCTCGAAACCGACGGGCGGGAAATCCCAAGCTCCTTGGCGATCGCCTGCTGACTGTAATCGAGCTGGTAGTACATCTTCGCCGCATTAACTACCCGGGTTAGTTTGTCTCTCGGCATCTTTCGCGTACCCCCTCTCTATTATGGAATGAGTGTTACCGGCCAAGTGGTTTTATGTATACGCTTCCACCTGAACCGATGAACATTTACTTGTGAACATTATTTCATAAGCGAATAAAAAAAGCAACTGCTTTTCGTGAAAAGAAACACTTTTCTGTGTTTTTTCACGAGCGCAGCTGCTAAATAGCTGTGTCTCCGATATAAAATGTCATCTGCAGGCCGTCTGAAAGCTGCTGCAGCAGTTCAATCGGCACTCCCGGCACCCCTGTTTCAATAAGCACAATATCTCCGATACTGACGCCGGTCCGTTCGGATGCTTCTGTGACCGTCCATCCGCGGACTTCTCTCGCTCTCTCCAGCTGTTCACTGATCGTCATACTCCCACCGCCTTTCTGTAAGCGTTTGCAGTGAATTATACGGGACCGTGAACGATAGTGCAAGCATATCGGGAATTTTGTCGAAATATGCACCTTAAGCCATACCGGATATAGCAGCGGCTGAAGCGAGTAATCCTATCATACCGACCGCTGCAAAGAACATCCCTTCTTTTTTCCGCCCCTCTGTCTGCCAGATATTGACTCCCTGCAGCAGAAACATCCCTCCAATTACAGCGCTCAGAAGTTCGAATCCTGCTTCGAAAATGCCTGTGAGCCGGAGTACGATCAGACACAGTACGGTAACAGCAAGTAGTTTTGATGCGGTTTGGATAGAAACCCCTCCATAGTAAAATAAGTATGTTTCCTTTACCGATACTACCATTTTTAGGATATCTACGCGAAATCCTTCTGAATATAGCAGGTGACCAGTGCTTTTGCCCGGTTTTTTGGAGAGCTCGTTTTCGGCCCTGCGGTTATTTCAGTCGGGCATTGAATGTTTCGTTGCGGTCTGCGGCTGCCGTATACCGGTGTTGCTGCTTTTTGCTGCGATCTTCGCCTTTAGTGTGGCGATCCCTTCAAACATGATGAGATCTTCGACTACCAACCGCCGTACCCCGCGGCGGTCCATATGCTTCAAACGGCTCCCCGTTCCAGCAGATGGCGGGCGATTGCAGCCTGAGTCTCTCCTATGGCGGTATTCCGCTGCTGCATGGCGGACTGCTTCCGTTTCCACGTGAAAACCCAGGCAAGGAGCTGCCTCGTTTTAAAAAATGGAGGTCCATTGAATGAGGTGCCGCATTCTACCTGCATCTACTGCCGGGCAGCGCCGAAGCTCTATCAACAGAATCAGGTAAAGTTTCAAAGCGTTGAAAAAGCTTCGTATTTTACACATTTCTATTCTGTCAAAAAAACAAGCGCCCCTGATATAGGAGCGCCTGCATGAACCACGGCGGAAGGCCGCTGGCCAGTATATTTTTAGTAATCAGAAACGGCTGCTTCGCCCTGCATAATTTTCACACCGGCACTTGCACCAATTCGCGCAGCTCCAGCTTCGATCATCGCTTCTGCGTCTTCCAGTGTGCGAACACCTCCGGAAGCTTTCACGCCGGCTTTGTCACCGACAACGCTGCGCATAAGGCGAACATCTTCTACGGTCGCTGCCCCAAAGGAGAAGCCGGTGGAAGTTTTAACAAAGTCCAGGCCGGCACGCAGTGCCGCTTCACACGCCTGCTTTTTCTCTTCGTCGTTCAGCAGGCACGTTTCAAGAATGACTTTGGTCAGCGCTTTTCCTGCAGCAGCTTCCTGTACTGCACGCATGTCCTGCTCGACAAGCTCCAGGTCACCTGCTTTAAGTGCGCCGATGTTGAGAACCATATCAATTTCTGTCGCGCCGTTTTCAATCGCATTGGATGTTTCAAATGCTTTCACTTCCGGAGTGGACGCGCCAAGCGGGAATCCGACAACGGTGCAGACATCCACACCCGTGCCTTTCAGTTTTTCAGCAGCCGCCTTAACAAAGGAAGGGTTCACACAGACAGAAGCAAATTGAAATTCGGCCGCCTCTTCTGCCAGTTTGATAACCTGTTCTTTCGTAGTCTCCGGCTTTAACAGTGTGTGGTCGATCATCGCTGCGATTTTTTTCATAATATATCTCCTCCTGAAGTTTTTTTCATTATTATTTTCATAAACAGGCAAAGGGAAGCTCCGCACGGGGAGCGCGGAGTCCCAAGTTGTTATTCCATCTTAAAAGAACATTCCGGCAATAGAAGCATTCAATAGAGAAGCCAGTGCCCCTGCAGCAATTGCTTTGACACCCAGCTGCGCGATATCGCCGCGGCGGCTTGGTGCAAGCTTACCCAGTCCACCCAGAAGAATACCGAGGGAAGAAAGGTTTGCGAAACCACAGAGCGCAAAGCTTACAATCAGGGCTGTTTTCGGATCGTACGAATCGATCTCCGGCGCGAAATTTGCGTAGGCAACAAACTCGTTCAGAACGAGCTTCTGCCCGACAAACGTTCCTGCCTGCAGCGCTTCGCTCCAAGGAACACCAATCACAAATGCCAGCGGTGCGAATAATACACCTAAAATGTTTTCCAGCGTCAGGCCTTCCAGCGTGAAGCCGGATCCGAAAACGCCGATGATCCAGTTAATAGCACTCTGAACAACGCCCAGACCGCCGTTTACCAGCGCAATCAGCGCGATAAAAGCGAGAAGCATCGCTGCAATGTTCAGCACAAGTTGAAGACCGGTACTCGCTCCGCGTGCTGCGGCGTCAATAACGTTGTACGATTCTTTATCTTCTTCCATCTCAACGTCTTTTTTGTCCGCTGTGTTTTCCGGATCCACTTCGGGCATCATCATTTTCGCCATGACAAGCCCTGATGGTGCAGCCATAAAGCTTGCTGCCAGAAGATATTCGAGCGGAACACCCAGCTCCGAATACCCGATCAGAACGGAACCGGCAACGGATGCAAGTCCGCCGGTCATGACCGCAAACAATTCGGAGCGTGTCATGCTTCCGATAAACGGTTTAACTACGAGCGGGGCTTCTGTCTGACCGACAAATATATTCGCCGCTGCCGATAAGGACTCTGTCTTACTCGTCCCGAGTAGCCAGGACAGTGCACCGCCGAGAATTTTAATCACAAACTGCATAATACCCAGATAGTAGAGTATGGAGATTAATGAAGAAAAGAAAATGACCAGGGTAAGAATTTCAACGACAAAGATCATCCCGATTCCTTCAGCTTCAAATAGACCTCCAAAGAGAAAATCGATGCCTTCACCTGTGTAGCCGACAATCGCATTGACCACTTCCGTCAGCTGCAGCAGAACCCAGCGTCCGGCTTCTGAGTACAATGCAATATACGCAAACAAAATCTGAATCGCAAGTCCGCCTAGAATCGTGCGCGGCTTGATCGCTTTTCTATTGGATGATAACAGGAAAGCGATTCCGAGAATCACGATGATTCCCATTAAGCCCCAAAGTATGTTCATGGTGCTCCCCTCCGCCTGAAAAAGTATAGTAACAATAACACTTTACATACTATAACAGATGGTTTGAAAAAATGTAAAGTTATATTTAAGCAAAAGTTTATAAAAAACATTGTAATAAAGCGGTTTCATGTAAAAGCGGTTTGTTTTCTCTATAATTTCGGCTGAATTTCTGTACCACCAGCTTGATGAAACACCCTGCTTTTTCCTTCAGGTTTACAAACAATGGCACAGGGGTATGTGAATGGTACTGATATTCGCCAGAGGAGGGAGAAAATGCCTTTGTCCAAAGAGCAGGAAAAAAGGAAAGTCCCGTCGAAATCAAGAGGAGATGAGAAACGGGCAGAGGAAAATGAACGTTTTGAAGTGCTTCTCGATAAGCTGGAGGAGATCACGACAAATGGAAGGCTGAAAGATATGGCCTATCACTTCACAAATAAAAAGGAAGTGATCAAGACAAACCTCATTGCCGGGGTGGCGAGGGGCGTCGGTCTGACAGTTGGAACAGCCATTTTTCTCGCACTTCTGTTTTTCATCCTCAATGCACTCGTAGACACACCGATGGTAGGGGAATATATCGGTAATCTGCTGAACAGCATTGAAAGCTACCGTGATAACGGATAAAAAATTTTGAATGGGGTGTTACATATGGATTGGTTAGGTATTGGAGTTCTAGTACTTGCAATTGCTATTTTTATCGGCGTGTTGTTTCTCCGCCCGGTTTTAACGAAACTGGCAGAAACACTTGGAAACACAGCAGAGACTGTTTCCACATTAAACAAGAGTCTCGGTGAGATCACGAGTGAAACGACGCTTATCCTCTATAATACGAACGAAACCCTGGTCGATGTAAATGACAAAATCGGCAAGCTGAATCCGCTGTTCGATATCGTTCACGATACCGGTGAAGCAGCCCACCATCTGACAGCAACGATGGCAAGCTATACTTCCGTGAAGCACGACCGTGCTCAGGAAGGGGTAAACTACATTAACAAAAAAGATCTGGAAGGTATTCTGCGCGGGGCAGCGTTTGTTTATTACCTCCGTCAGGTTAAAAAAGAATCCGACCAAGTCGCAAAAGGCGAAGCGATTCACGGAGAGAATATTTAAATATCACCAAAGGCCGTCTCATTCTATAATGAAGACGGCCTTATTTCTGTGGGAGGGTGTGGAAACATCTAAGAGGTAAGAGGGCCCTCGCTGCAGGCGGGGCCGGGCCAAGGAGCAGCAGAGCGGGCGGAAACTAGTAACGCATAATCAAAAAGCTGGAAGCAGATAATCTGCTCCCAGCTTTTTCGTTCAATCCTCCTGATCCGCCAAAAGGCACCGGTGCTCCTGGTCCGGCACCATCATCTCAATGTGACGGTGAAGATTGATGAACTTATCCTCCATAATACCACCGAGCTCTCCATCCAGATTCAGCTGAAGCTTTGCCTCTGACTGAATGTGAATCTCCGACGACTGGAGATAGACAACCCGTTCATCGTCCAGATGGTCCCCTCTCATGGCAGCACCGGCGATCCGTACCACATCGCCGAGGTTTGTTTTTTTCACGATGATTAAGTCAAACAGCCCATCATCCAGATATGCATCCGGAGCAAGCTTTTCAAACCCGCCGACAGAATTTGTGTTGGAAACGAGGAACAGCATGACATCTCCTTCAAACGTTCCGTTGTCATGATCAATGGTAACGAACGTCGGCTTGATCCGCGGCAGCTTTTCAAAACCTTTAATATAATACGCCATCTGTCCCATCATCGTTTTTAATCTGCTCGGTACTTCGTATGTTAATTCCGTCAGTGTACCGGCTCCAGCGATATTAATAAAATACTTCTTTCCTACCTGGCCGACGTCGATCGCCCGCTTTTTACCTCCGGCCATGACCCGGCATGCTTCTTCAATATTTCTAGGTATGTGGAGTGCCCGGGCAAAATCGTTCGTCGTTCCCCCGGGGAGAAGACCAAGGACCGGACGGTATTCTTCACCGGCAATCCCGTTGACGACTTCATGAATGGTGCCGTCACCTCCAGCTGCTACGACAAAATCAAACTGCCTTCTGCAGGCTTCTTTCGCGGCTTTTCTCGCACAGTCTTCCCCAGTCGTCGCATGTGTGGAGGCCTCATAGCCGGCAAGCTCCAGCGTTTCCAGAATCATAGGCAGGTTTCTTTTGATATGTTCCCGCCCAGACGTAGGGTTGTAAATCACCCGCGCCCGTTTTACCATGACAGCATCCCCCGCACTTCTCCGAAAATATTCTATTCATAAAGTATAGCATAAGGAACACCCGACAGCCTACTATATGGAAATACGGACTGAAATGAACCATCCGGAGCCCGCCTGAAAGGGAGGTTTGTTGAATAGGTTTCCGCTTTTTGCCTGCACCTGCAGCCGTATGCGTTCCGGAGGGAATCTGAAAAGCGGAAGCGCCCTGGTCACGAGCGACCAGTCCTGGAAGCCCTGCCGACGAAAGCTGCTCTTTGCTTTCTTCGGCAGGGGTGAAGGAACCAGAGCGGGCGCTGGAGCTGGACATTGCTTCGATTGAAGAAGCATGGCTCCGCGCGGCCGCGCCGCAGGACAGAAGTTCGCTGTCCTGCGCCTTAAACCATAGGCCGGCTCCGCTCGCGCTTTCAGCCGCTTGACGCGGCATGGATTTTCGCCTCGTTCGGATCCTCCCGGAGTCGACGGCCTCCGGTTTCGGCAGGTAGAAAAGAAACGTTTGATTGAAGCGGACCCTTCTGCACAGAACATACTGTCTTCCAATCTTGCTCTAAGAGATTATCTTTGCCCCATAGACATCAGTCCTGCTCCGGATTTTCTGTTTTTCATCCGTATTTACCTGCGCTTCGAAGCGTTCGGCAGGGACGCCGGTGGAATCAAGCGCAGTCTGAAGATCCTTTCTCAGGGCGAAGGCCATGAGAAATAGCTGAAGACAAGCCCACGGCAAGCTTCTGCCGAGGAGCGTAGAAGCTCCATCAACAGAAACTAACGATCTATGTAACAGCGGTTTGTACTGCCGCATCCCTAGGCACACCTATTTTGAGAAAGCTCTGGGTTTTATGCTTTCCTATACTCCAACGAAAGCAGCCTGCTATCCATTGGGACAACAGGCTGCCTATCGTATTGATTCGTCTTCCATTATGTCTCTGCTCCCTCCCTCCGGCAGGTTTTACTGCTTCGGTGCGTCGATGGCAAAACCTCCTTTTCCTAAAACAGCAGCATGTGCTGCGTATGAGTGTATCCTACAATATTAACTGACAGTTGTAAATATTCAGAATAGTTAGTTTTAAGGAGTTCAGCTTTATATATCTCTTCTTTTGATATCGTTTTCTTCGAATATCTCTTTTTTTCAGAAATTTCACGTAGAAGTGCTGACAAGTTATTTCCTCTCCTGCTACACTAAAGAAAAAGGGGGAGGAGATATCATGGGATAACGAAAGCGCAGCATCGGTGGATGTTTATTCTGATGCTTGCTGCGGTGACAATGTTTGTATTTATGCTCGGATTAAATGAAGCTGGTCTTCAGGAAGCGCAGGCGCAATGCATTAATTCCGGAGGTGTTCCGGACATCAGCCGCGATATGTTCATGCTGAACTGGTCTTTCCGATGCAGTGCGTTGAATTAAAAGCTTACATAAAAAAAGCAGGAGGCAGCGATGATAAGCCTCTCGTAAATAAAACGGCTTTCCACGATCGATTAACGATTGCGGAAAGCCGTTTTCTGTTTAAAAATGCTATCAGCCTTCTGAATGCTGTACGCGGAGCTTCGGCTGTCTCATGTGGCGCACACTGCGCAGCATAGCCGTATACGTTGTTCTGGAAAGTATGATCAGTGCCGCTGTAGTGATAATTACACCCGACATTGTCATTGTCATCCCGGAAATGCCGGATGCGACAGTTGTAACATACCAGGCAAACATACCTGTCTGAATGGCCGTTACGGCATAAGGGAATGCGATCCGTTTCCAACGGCGCTGCACACGGATCAGTTTCAGCCAGTCAATAATCTGTACGGGAACCAGCCAGCCGAGAAGTGCGGCTGAAAATACAGCCAATGCTCCAGCAGACGTAACCGCTATATGCTCTGAGAGCAGTACAGATAACCCTGCAAGTAAAATAGCTGCGGCACCAGCTGCCGCCGTAAGCAGAAGCAGCGCGCGCAGGAAAAGTGTCATGATCAGTTTCATCCGTACCTCTCTCCTTTCGTCAGAAAAAATCACATGTCCATGATTATAGGGAGTGAAGCCTTTTATGTAAAGGAGCGTGTTTGACCGTTACAATGCCTTAAACAGTATAAGATGGAATGAAGAGATGCTGTTCTTAAACTAACTTACAAATGCGCCGGATGGAGGCGTTTTCACTCCGCGTTCTCTCCATATTTACTGGGTTCTGCCGTTCGCGCAAACGAAAAACGGACACTCCCGTAAAGGAGCGCCCGTTCCATTGCTGCCGGTATCTGTGTCCGGCTTTTTGTTTACCGCTTGTCCAGCTCTTCTTTCAATAGTTCATTAACCAGCTGCGGATTTGCTTTTCCTTTCGACGCTTTCATCACCTGACCGACGAGAAAGCCGATCGCTTTCCCTTTCCCGTTCTGATAGTCTTCTACAGACTGAGGGTTGTTATCCAGCGCCTCATTCACCATGCCGCGGATTTCCCCTTCATCACTGATCTGAACAAGGCCTTTATCCTCTACAATTTTCTCCGGATCGCCGCCGTTTTCGACAAGCTCTTTGAATACGGTTTTGGCGATTTTGGAGGAAATCGTTCCCTTATCGATCATGTGAATCATCGAGGCCAGTGCTTCCGGTGTTATCGGCAGATCTTCGATTTCTTTTCCTTCCTGATTCATGTAGCCGTTCACTTCACCCATAAGCCAGTTGGAGAGCGGCTTGGCTGGTGCTCCGGCGTCAAGACCACGTTCGAAGAAATCACTCATCGCCTTCTGCTGCGTCAGAACTGCCGCATCGTATGCCGGAAGTTCGTGCTCTTCTACGTAGCGCTCCATCCGGGCGTCCGGCAGTTCCGGAATCGTTTCTTTGATCCGCTTCTTCCAGTCCTCATCGATGTATAGATTCACGAGATCCGGATCCGGGAAGTACCGGTAATCATCTGACCCTTCCTTCACACGCATCAGGATCGTCTCTTTGGCACTGTCGTCCCAGCGGCGCGTTTCCTGAAGAATTTCTCCGCCGTTTTCAAGCTCTTCCTCCTGACGCTTTTCTTCGAATTCGAGTCCCTTCTGTACGTGGGCAAACGAATTGAGGTTTTTCAGCTCCGTTTTTGTTCCAAACTCTTTCTGACCCGACGGGCGGATAGAAATATTGGCGTCGCAGCGGAGAGACCCTTCCTCCATCTTGCAGTCGGATACTTCCGTATACTGCATAATCGCCTTCAATTTTTCCAGGTAGGCATACGCCTCTTCCGGTGTGCGGATGTCCGGCTCTGAAACGATTTCTACGAGCGGTGTGCCGACACGGTTGTAATCGACGAGAGAATGCCCCTGGCCTTCGACATGAGTCAGCTTTCCGGCATCTTCCTCCAGATGAAGCCGGGTAATACCGATCCGCTTTTTCTCCCCGTTTACCTCAATATCAATCCATCCGTTTTCCCCGATCGGCTGATCGAACTGAGAAATCTGGTAGGCTTTCGGATTGTCCGGATAAAAATAGTTTTTGCGGTCAAACTTCGTGACTTCTGCGATATCGCAGTTAATGGCCATCGCTGCTTTCATCGCGAAATCTACAGCCTGCTGGTTCAATACCGGCAGCACTCCCGGGTGGCCGAGGCAGACCGGGCATGTATGGGTGTTCGGTGGTGCTCCAAATTCCGTGGAGCAGCCGCAGAAGATCTTTGAATTTGTTTTTAGTTCGACGTGGACTTCCAGGCCGATTACCGTTTCATAGCTCATGAATGGGTGCCCCCTTTAAACACTGGTACTTCTTCTTCATGGCCTGCCGCTTTCTCATAGGCATGCGCGACACGGAAGACCGTTGCTTCATCAAAGTGCTGTCCGATAATCTGCAGACCGACCGGCAGACCGTCTGAAAGTCCGCACGGCACGCTGATCGCAGGCACTCCGGCAAGGTTAACCGGGATGGTTAAAATGTCATTGGCATACATCGTAAGCGGATCGTCCAGCTGATCGCCGATTTTAAAGGCCGTTGTCGGCGCTGTCGGACCGATAATGACGTCATAATCCAGGAAAAGGTCTTCAAAATCCTGCTTGATCAGGGTCCGGACTTTCTGCGCTTTTTTGTAGTATGCGTCGTAATAACCGGAACTGAGTGCAAACGTTCCGAGCATAATCCGCCGCTTCACTTCATCCCCGAAGCCTTCACTCCGTGATTTTTTATACGTATCCAGCAGGTTGTCTTCTTCGTGCCGGACGCCGTAGCGGATTCCGTCAAAACGGGCCAGATTGGCTGATGCTTCAGACGAGGCGAGAAGGTAGTACGTGGCAAGTGCGTACTTCGAGTGCGGCAGGGATACTTCTTCATATTCCGCGCCGAGTTCCTTCAGCTTATCAAGTGCAGCCTGCACCTGTGCTCTTACACCTTCCGAGACCCCTTCGCTGAGGTACTCCTTTGGTACACCGATCTTCAGTCCTTTAATGTCACCGGTAAGTGCTTTCAGGTAATCCGGCACTTCAATGTCCACACTCGTACTGTCGCGTTCATCATGTCCGGCAATCTGCTGCAGTACATACGCATTGTCCTCCACCGAACGTGTCAGTGGGCCAATTTGATCCAGTGAGGAAGCAAACGCCACAAGACCGAACCGGGAGACTCTTCCATACGTCGGCTTTAATCCTACGACGCCGCAGTACGCCGCCGGTTGTCGGATGGACCCGCCTGTATCGGAGCCGAGAGAAAATGGCACCTCGCCGGCAGCTACGGACGCTGCTGACCCACCGCTGGATCCGCCCGGAACGTGGTCCAGGTTCCACGGATTGCGCACGGTCTTGTACCCGGAATTTTCATTGGAAGAGCCCATGGCAAATTCATCCATGTTCAGTTTACCGACCGTCACTGTGCCGGCATCGCGCAGTTGCTCCACCACGTGCGCATCATGCACTGGATCAAAGTTCTCCAGAAGTCTGCTGGCGCAGGTCGTTGTCAGTCCTTTTGTCACAATGTTGTCCTTTATTCCGACAGGCAGGCCAAAAAGAACTTCCTCCGCCTGTTTCGTGCCGTCTTTTAGTTCCTGATCCAGCTTCTCTGCCCGCTGGAGTGCGGTTTCCCGGTCCACGCGCAGAAATGCCCCGAGCGCTTCATCGACGTCATCGATGCGCCCGAGGGCCTGTTCCGTTAACGCGGTAACTGTCGTCTCACCGCTATGTAATTGGTCATGCAGCTCTTTCAGGGATAGGGTAAATGCCGTCATTCTGGTCAGCTCCTCCTTTAATCAAGCACCGATGGGACGCGTACCTGTCCTTCATCTTCATCCGGTGCATTTTTCAATGCGTCTTCACGTGAAAGGGATTCTTTAACTTCATCACGGCGCATGACGTTTCTGACGTCAACCACGTGGGAAGTCGCTTCTACATTATCTGTATTCAGTTCATTCAGCTCTTCTGCAGCAAGGATGATTTTATCCAGCTGCTCACCGAAGTGGGCAATTTCTTCTTCTTTCAGCTCCAGCCGCGCAAGCTCCGCGACGTGACGGATGTTTTCTTTTGAAATTCGTTCCACAGCAGGTTCCTCCTCTTTGAAAGTGTCCATGCAATAGTATGATGATACCAGAGAAGCCGCCTGCAGGCAATCAGCAGACGCCTCCCCCACCCCTTTCCAGACACCGTCCAGGCGGAAATGGACCTTCTTATTTCCTATGTAAAAGGACGTTAACTTTTGGCTTTCATTCTGATAAGATAATGAAGACATGTGAAAGAGAGGTTTACCTATGACTGAAATCCTGCTGGCCAATATGCTGTTTCTCCTGCTCCCGGTGCTCGCCTATCTGCTCTTCTTTGAAGACAGGACGAGCCTGTCCCATAACAAGTGGCAGCTTTCCTTATTTACATCGCTGTCCATACTCCTCTGTATGACGTTTCCAATTCAGCTGGAGCTCGGATTTATCTTTGACCTGCGCTATGTTCCATTTCTACTTCTGGCGCTGGTAGGCGGCTATACCACGGCGCTTCCTGCATTTATCGTTATGAACCTGTACCGCTTTTATATCGGCGGGGACTTTGTCGCAGATGCTTTCTTTTTCTCGACGATTGTCTACACGATCGTCCCTGCTTTCCGTCCCTTTTTCTTAAAACGTCTGCCGGCCGGCAGAGTGATTACAGCAGGCGTTATTTCATTTACGGTCATGTCCATTTACCTCGTCACGCTGCTCCGCTTTTATTCCGCAGTATCGTGGCCGTTCTGGGAAATAGCACTGAACGTCCTGCTGATCCACGCCGGATCTACAGTCGTTCTCATGATGCTTCTCGAAAAAATCGTCTATAATATCCATGCCCGCGAGCGGCTTTTTCAGTCAGAGCGGCTGCACCTTATCAGTGAGCTGTCTGCAAGTGTGGCGCATGAAATCCGCAATCCACTGACGGTAACGAGCGGCTTTCTTCAGCTTCTGCAGCAGTCGGATTCCATCAACCACAGTGAAAAACGCTACGTCGATATGTCGCTTCAGGAAGTCAAACGGGCAGAAGCGATTGTGACTGACTTTCTCTCCCTGGCAAAGCCACAGGCTCAGCACATGGTAGTATCCACTCTGGAGCCGGAAACCGAATACGTCCGGAATATTCTGCTTCCGTTTGCCCATATGCATAAGCTGGACATCGAGCTCACCTTTACCAATAATCTTACGAAGCGGTTTGATGAACAGCAGATGAAGCAGTGCCTGCTGAACATCGGGAAAAACGGTCTGGAAGCGATGACGGAAACCGGAGGAACTCTTTACATCCGGGTCTTTTCAGAACGGAACTGGATTGTTGTTGAAATTGAAGATTCGGGTGCCGGCATGACGAAAGAGGAAGTACAGCGGATCGGGAAACCGTATTATTCGACGAAAAAAGAGGGCACCGGACTCGGTATGCTGATGGTATTTACGACGATGGATAAGCTGAACGGCCACGTTTCCATTGACTCCGAGCCCGGACGGGGGACGACGGTGTCCCTCCGCATGCCCGCCGAGACAGAACCATCACCGCAGTAAAAAAACAGTGACGGAAAAGGAAAGCAGCGAAGACTGCAGAGAAAACGGGCACTCCCTCAAAAAGGGGTGCCCGTTTCTCTCTGTCATAATGACTGTTTCAGTCTCTCTGCCTGAAGTATGTTCACCTACTACCGGTATATGTGCATGAATGCTTCTTCTCCGGGATACTGCACGACTACACCTTCCGGGCCGTTTACTGATTCCAGGTAGACGTAAACAGGCGCCTGCGTCTGGAACGTGGAGCTCAGCCTTCCGCTGATGAACTGAGCGATGGCAACCACTTCCGGGCGCCCCGGCGTCTGCATTCGCACATTCACCGTCATCTGATCAAGTGTTCCGTCCTGATACTGTCCGCGTCCAACGAGACTTACGGACTGACCGAAGAAATCGGTCACTTCACTCTGAAACTGGGAGTACGCTTCGGAGAGCGCAGGCTGTGCGTCCCGCGCCTGGGATGAAGGAAAAACAAAATTCTGCTCGTTTAACGTTTCCCAGCCTTGAATGTTCATATCTCCTTCATCAACATGCGCAACCTGTTCAAACGTACCGGGAACGACGCTGCCCCGCGGCTCTTCACGGAAAATAGCGAAAGTTACGGGGACGGTTTCAAGACCCTCGCGGCTGCGGAGGCGCTGCAGCATCACACCGGCCTGTTCTCTCGCATATTCAAGTGCATATTCTTCTTCAACCGGCTCTTCATGGAAATACAGCCCGCCGTCTTCATCTTCTGTCCGGAAATAATACACGGACCGTACAGAGATACCCATAACGACCCCGCCGAGCTGAACGCCTTCCTCATCATTTCCCAGGAAATAATTGTGCTCCTGGACATTAGAGAGAACGAGTGGAGCCTGTCTCATACTCGCTTCCTCATCTTCAGCATCCGCCAGCTGCGGGTTCAGGCCGGGGGTTGCTTCTGACGTTACTTCTCCTTCTTCATTCACCTGCTCCGGCTGAAACCGCCTCAGCCAGCTGTTCACTTCTTCCCCGTCCAGAAAGTTCCCTTCCTGAAAATAGTAGTTCTCCTGATCAAACCGGCTGCTGGCAATTTCCATCATGCCGAGCTCGAACTCTTCCATATCCCGGCGGTTCTGCATGGCATCCGCCGTTGTCCCCCGGGCTTCACTGCGGACATATGTACCATCTTCAAGCACGTTCCGGTAATAATTATCCGGCGTGCTGATCGTAGGTGTGATGACGTATTCCTGTTCTTCCTCTTCTTCTGTCTCTTCTACAACGATGACCTCTTCTTCCGGCTGTTCCACCGAAGGCATGCATCCTGTTAGAAACAGAAATGAAGCAGCTCCTGCTGCCATCCACTTTTTACTCATGCTGTGCACGCTCCCTGACTTAAAGTTACTTCGTCATTTTCTCACAAACAGGGGCGGGTTGCCAGCCTGTCCTTTTACACAATTTACCGAAGCATACTGGAAAGCAGCTTCAGACCTTTCACGGCCTGAAGCTGCTTTGTGACGGCAGTACGCTATCTTATTGGCGCAGTTTTTCCAGAAACGCTTCTTCCTCCCAGATTTCCACACCTAAACTTTCGGCTTTGGTCCGCTTGGAGCCTGCTTTCTCTCCGGCTACGACGACATCCGTGTTTTTTGATACGCTGGACGTTACCTGGCCGCCGCGGGATTCGATTTCTTTTTTCGCATCCCCGCGCGTCATTGCTTCCATCGAACCGGTGAGCACAAATGTTTTGGCTGAAAACGGCGTATCCCCGGCCTCCGCCTGCTGACGCTTCGGTCCGGTGTATTCCATGTTTACACCGAGCGCTTCCAGTTCTTCGAGCAGGTGCTGCACTTCTTCCTGCTCAAAATACGTGACTACGGCATCGGCTACTTTTTCACCGATATCATGAATCGCGGTCAGCGCTTCTTTTTCTGCTTTCTGCAGCTGATGCATCGATTCAAATTCTACGGCCAGTGTTTCCGCAGCTTTAGATCCGACAAAGCGGATACCGAGACCGAACAGGAGCTTTTCCAAAGAGTTTTCCTTGGATGTCTCGATCGCCTTCAGGAGGTTGTCGACCGACTTCTCCCCCATTCGCTCCAGCTTTAAAAGCTCTTCACGTTCCAGGCGGTACAGATCAGCCACATCTTCCACCAGGTTATATTCAAACAGCTGGGTGATGACTTTCTCGCCAAGGCCGTCAATGTTCATTGCATTTCTCGAAACGAAATGAATCAGACCTTCCCGTATCTGGGCGGGACATTTCGGATTTACACAGCGGAGAGCCACTTCACCCTCGATCCGTACGAGTTCGCTGTCACATTCCGGACACCGCTCCGGCATGGAAAACGCCTGCTCGTCTCCTGTACGCTCTTCTTCCAGCACGCGTACAACCTTTGGAATAATGTCTCCGGCTTTTTTAATGATCACCTGATCGCCGATTTTCACATCCTGCTCCCGGATCAGATCCTCATTATGAAGCGACGCCCGCTGCACGGTCGTACCGGCGACGCTTACCGGATCGAGAATAGCCGTCGGCGTTACAACACCGGTACGGCCGACACTCAGTTCAATGCTCCTAAGGGTTGTTACGACTTCTTCGGCAGGAAATTTGTACGCTGTCGCCCATCGCGGACTTTTTGCGGTAAATCCGAGCTGCTCCTGGTCTTCCAGGCTGTCGACTTTTACCACAATTCCGTCGATCTCATACTGCAGCTCGTGCCGTTTCTCCAGCCAGCTTTCGCAGTACTCAATGACTTCTTCTATATCCGCCGCTGCTTTCGTTTCCGGGTTGGTCCGCAGACCCATCTCTTCTGCATATCGGAGGGAGCCGCTGTGGCTTGTCAGAGACTCATCCGGATATTGACCGATGCTGTAAATAAAAATGTCGAGATGGCGGTCAGCCGCTATTTTGGGATCGAGCTGCCGGAGGGAACCCGCAGCTGCGTTTCTCGGATTGGCGAACGGCTGCTCCTCCTGCTCTTTTTTCTTATCGTTCAGGCGCTCAAACGAACGTTTCGGCATGAAGGCTTCGCCGCGCACTTCCATCGTCACCGGCTCTTTCAGCCGGAGCGGAATGGAGTTTATGGTCCGGAGGTTATGTGTAATATCCTCACCGGTGGTACCATCCCCCCGCGTCGCACCTAAAACAAAGCGGCCTTCCTCATATTTCAGCGTCACGGCAAGACCGTCAATTTTCAATTCGCATATATACGACGGTTTGTGACCAAGACCATCCTGCACCCGCCGGTCAAAATCCCGGAGCTCTTCGGCATTAAATGCATTCCCGAGCGACATCATCGGCACCTCATGCCGGACTTTACGGAACTGTTCCAGCGGCTCCCCGCCGATCCGCTGTGTCGGGGAGTCCTCCTGCTTCAGCTCCGGATGCGCCTCCTCCAGTTCGATCAGTTCACGCAGAAGCGTATCGTATGTCTCATCCGGAACGGTCGGCTGATCAAGCACATAATATTCGTAGGCATACCGGTTGAGCTTATTTGTCAATTCTTCTATCCGCTTCGAAGCTTCCGCCATGAAAACACCTCTATTCTTTCGTAATCGGAGCAAACTGCGCCACGAGACGCTTTACACCTACGGTTGGAAATGCAATATCAAGCTCCTGGTCCGATCCGCTTTTCCGGATGCTCACGACCGTGCCGGTGCCCCATTTCGGGTGGGCTGCTTTATCCCCGACATTCCAATCGGAAGCAGCGCCGGAAGATTTTGTCGTCTGCGGAGCAGATACCGGTTTTCTCCGGGCTCCAGGGGCCTGACGGCGGGAGAATGGATTCGGCCGGCCGGAAACATCCGAGCCGCCGCCTTCTTTTTCCAGCACGCTCTCCGGAAGCTCCTTTAAAAAACGGGACGGTGGGTTCATGTTCGTTTTCCCGAAGATCGTCCGCATACGGGCTCTGGAGAGGAACAGCTGCTGCTCTGCGCGCGTGATGCCGACGTAGGCGAGCCTGCGCTCCTCCTCCATTTCTTCTTCCTCCATCAGCGAGCGGCTGTGCGGGAAGACGCCCTCCTCCAGACCAAGAAGGAAAACGACGGGGAATTCCAGTCCCTTCGCCGAATGAAGCGTCATCAAAAGAGACTTTTCCTGAGGCTCCTCTTCGTCATCGACGGAGTCGATATCAGCAATCAGTGCGAGATCGGTCAGAAAAGCAGTCAGCGTTTTGTCGTCACTGACCTCTTCAAATTCTTTCGCAACGGATAAAAATTCGTCGATATTTTCCAGACGCGCTTCTGCTTCCAGATTTTTTTCCTTCTCCTGCTTCAGCATATCCCGGTACCCTGTTTTCTCCAGCATTTCTTCCACGAGCTCCCGGACCGGCAGATATTCCTGCATTTCCACCCAGCCTGCGAGCTGCCGGGCAAACTCCTGGAGCGTTTTGCGGAAGCGGGCACTGATCTGCACCTGGTCCGCTTCCTGGATTGTGCGGAAGAGTGAAATACCGTGGGAATCTGCGTGTGCCTGAAGTTTATCGACCGTTGTCTGGCCGATGCCTCTTTTCGGTACGTTAATAATCCGGCGGAGACTGATGTCATCATCCGGGTTCGAGATCAGACGCAGGTAGGCAAGCAGATCTTTAATTTCTTTCCGGTCGTAGAACTTTGTCCCGCCGACAATCTGATAATTCATATCAGATTTGACGAGCAGTTCCTCCATGACACGGGACTGGGCATTCGTCCGGTACAGGACAGCGATATCGGAAGGCTTCATCTGACCGGAATCGATGTATTCTTTCATTTTTCCGACGATATAACGCGCCTCGGCATGTTCATCGTCTGCTTCAAACAGCGTAATTTTTGCCCCCTCCTGGTTTTCGGTCCAGAGGTTTTTCTTTTTCCTGTTCGTATTTTTATCAATGACGGCGTTCGCCGCTTCCAGAATCCGTTTTGTCGAGCGGTAATTCTGTTCCAGCATGACGACAACCGCATTAGGGTAGTCCTTTTCAAACGAGAGGATGTTTTTCATATCCGCCCCGCGCCACCGGTAGATGGACTGGTCGGAGTCTCCGACCACACATAAATTCTGATGACGCTGCGCCATCAGATTTACCAGCTTATACTGCGCCCTGTTCGTATCCTGATACTCGTCCACCATAATATAGCGGAAGCGGCGCTGGTAATACTCCAGCACTTCCGGCACCTGTTCAAACAGCTGGATCGTCTGCATGATCAGGTCGTCAAAATCAAGCGCCTGATTCCGCTTCAGTTCTTTCTCATACTTTTTGTACACTTCCGCCGTCGTCTCTTCGTAAAAGCCGGCTGCTTTTTTCGCGAACCGGTCGGCGGTCATCAGTTCATTTTTCGCGCTGCTGATCGAGCCGAGCATGCTTCTTGGGTCAAACTTTTTCTTATCAAGATTCATTTCCTTGACGATCCGCTTTAACACCGTCTGCTGATCTCCGCTGTCCAGGATCGTAAAGTTGCGGCTTGTGCCGATCCGGTCGATATCCCGGCGGAGAATGCGGACACACATCGAGTGAAACGTCGAGATCCACATGTCCTCTGCCTGACCGCCGACGATCGACGCCACACGGTCTTTCATCTCCCGTGCTGCTTTATTCGTAAACGTAATTGCAAGAATCGACCATGGCGGCACCCCTTTTTCACCGATGAGATACGCCATACGGTGTGTCAGTACTCTCGTCTTACCACTTCCCGCACCTGCCATAATTAATAAAGGACCATCCTGATGCTGTACCGCACGCTGCTGCGGTTCGTTCAGGCCGGTTAACAATGCATTTGACATTATTCCACCACCAAACATTTGTTCTAGTATTTTTTAGTATACGGGACCTTCCGCTTCCTGTACAGCGCGTACTGTTTTTAATGCCTGCTTAAAATTATCGTAAATGACATCACCGACGACAACCGTATCGGCATAAAGCGCCATTTCACGGGCCTGTTCCGGTGTCGAAATACCGCCGCCGTAAAACAGCCGTGCATGTTTCAAAACCGATTTTGCCGTTTTTACCACTTCCGGATCTCCGTATATCCCGCTGTATTCAAGGTAAAAAACCGGCAGGTGGAACAGCTGATCCGCCATTCTTGCATAGGCTTCAATATCTTCCAGATCGAGTCCGGTCTCCGCCTTCGTTGCCCGGGCTGCTTTCGCCTCCGGATTTAAAATCACATAGCCTTCTGCCAGAAGCTCCTCATCATCGAGAAGATGCCCGTACAGCTTCAATGCTTCATGATGGATCCCGTTGATCCAGGCCGGCTCACCGGCATTCAGTACACTCGGGATAAGATAGCTGTCAAATCCCGGTACAACAGCCTCCAGTTCACTCACTTCCAGCACACAGGCTACACTGAAACGCCGTACTTCCATCAGAAGCCTTAACACATTATCCTCTGTCACGCCGTCTGTGCCGCCGATAATGACTGCATCCGTCCCGGATTCACAGAGTGCCTCGATTTTCTCCACATCCAGCTCCTCCGCTGGATCCAGTTTAAATACGTGCCGCCATTCGCCATATTCTTTCATTATATCAACCTGTCTTTCTATTACTGGTTTTAACAGAACTAAGTATAACAAATCTCACCGGCGAAAACGACGATCTCCACAGGAAGCTTCCTGCCGGAAATGTCAAAAAAGCGCCCACGCCGCCTCTATCCTCCGGCGTGGACGCATAATCATTTGAGGCATCTTATTATTCTGCACACCGTACGCTTAATCTGCAGCAGCTGTAAGCGTACCGGCTTCGATTATTTCCGGACGTTCTTCGATATATGTCTTCATATCCATTTCCACATACAGAATGTCCCCGAGCTCCAGATCTTCCACCTGAAGGGTGCTGCCTTTCGTGTCGACGATGTCGATCTCTTCTGCCGGAACGAAGAATGTATGAATCATCATATCGACGACATCCGCACCTTCTTCCTGCTGAAGATACGCCTGCCTGGCCTGCGTAACATCAAGCTCGATATACCCATCCGAAAGTCCATAATACAGAACCTGTGCCCCCTCATCCGTATACAGCGCATCCGAGGAATGGAGCTCTTTCCAGAACGCCTCTGTGTCCGCATGCTCCCCGGAGCCGCCACCGCATCCGGAAGCCCCGAGAAAAAGTGCTGTCATCCATGTAAGTGCCCTTCTTTTCCGCATCCGCAGCCCCTCCCTTCCTGTTTCATTCTTCGTCGTTTTTTGTTGACGCCCGTTACGCATCAGCGGTTTTATAATGAAAAACGCATAAGAAATCTACCCGCTGAGGATGGATTTCTTATGCGTATGGCCGCTCTTTATGCGTCTGCACGGTGCTCTTTCTGATGGACACGATCCAGCGTGAATTTGTAACCGTCGTTTCCATAGTTAATGCAGCGCTTCACTCTGGAAATCGTCGCTGTACTTGCGCCGGTCTGCTTTTCAATCCGCTGATACGTGTCGCCTTCCATCAGCATCCTCGCTACTTCCAGACGCTGGGCCAGGGACTGCACCTCGTTCATCGTACAGAGGTCATCAAAAAACTGATAGCATTCTTCACGGTCATTCAGGCTCAAAATCGCATCGAACAGCTGATCGAGCTCTTTGCCGCGCAGTTTATCAATCTGCATGCCGCTCTCTCCTCTCTATGCGGAATTCAGGAAACTACCTGTCGTCTACTCCTCCGGTTCACTTGAAATCGAGACGGTGCCGCCGATTTCATCCGGAATGGCATGAATCCATGTCCGGCCGGGAAGAAGCGGCAGACTCTCTCCGTCTTCATTCCGGGTCAGAAACATTCCGTTCTCATACTCCCACTCTGCTTCCACTGCCATCCCATCCTGAATGAGCAGCGCACTGCCTCCGCTCTGAAGGTCGATTTCTCTCCGCCCTTCTTCATCGATTACGTCGTGCGCCGCTTCAATGACGAGCAGGTTGCGCGGTGTGATCGAAATCTCCTCTTCGGGATCGACCAGTTCTTCGCCGCCTACCGAACGCACATAGCCGCCCTCTCCTTCATCAAACGCGTACGATACGAGAGAACTCGGAGCGCCGTAGTCAATCTCCACAGCGCCTGCCTCTTCTCCGTCCAGCTCTGTTTCATCGGTAAAGGCAAGCTCCGGATCGTTCCATCCTTCGATGTTTACACCTTCTGCCTGTGCTGCTTCGGTACTGTCCGAGAGCGTCGTATACAAATTATGCGGTGCTTCCCGGCTGTCCTGCCTTGTAAAGTATTCGCCGTCGTACCTCAGGCCGCTCACGTGATCCACTTCTCCTGACTGGATAAGCTCAAACGCCTGCGGACTGCCGCCTGCGGAAACAAAAATACTGTCTGAATCTGCCGCCGGATAGATGAAGTAGTCCCGTGCACTCCGGACAGGGCCGATCGACTCCGGCGCTTCACTCTGAAACCAGGCAAGCTGCCTCGTGACACTGCCCTCTACGAGCGCTTCCAAAACAATATCAGCCCGGGCTAAACCGGACTGCGGCCGGGACTGCGGTGAATTTTCCACCATGACGGCTACAGGCCGCATCTCCGGATCCGTATTCGTGCCAAGCCCGGTTAATGGAGCAGTATAATCAAATGTCTCCTGCTCCGGATTCGTTTCTACGTCCTCATTCTGCGGCTGATTCTGCTCCTGTGCATCCTCCTGTGACTCCTCTTCCTCCGCGCCGCTGCATGCGGCAAGGAGAAGCAGGAGTCCTCCTGCTGTTTTTCTCATGATGTCCCTCCAACTACGTCCTGTACTTTTCTAGTTTAACGCATAAGCGCAGGAAAGAGTACCCTTTTCTTTTTCACATCGACGATCCCTTTTTGTGTAATCCGTACGTAAGGAAGATGCGTCGCCGAAAAGAAAAGCAGGCTGTAGACCGGATCACCGAATGGATAACCGCATCGGCGGAGCTCCTCCCTCAGTGCCGCTTCCTGGGAAAGAAGCCCTTCTTTCATGCCGATCGTTGAGAACAGACCGCCTGCTTCAAGAGGGATTTCCGTCGTCTGTCCGTTCCGGTGGAGCAGGACGATCCCTCCCCCTATTTCCTTCAAGCGGGCAAACGCCTGCTTCATCCCTTCTTTGCTGCTTCCGATCAGCATAATATCACCTGACGTGGAGAAGGAACTCGCAAACCCGTACAGATTGTCCGCAAACCCTTTTAACAAGGTAGACACATTCCACTTTCCGTTGCGGTCGATCATGATCATGAAATTCTCTCCGCATCCTTCCGGAAGTTCATCAGTAAGCAGTTCCCGTCCGATCTGGTACGGCTTCAGCAGCACGTCATTTTCCATCGACAGCCCGAGCGGCATGGAGAAATGAAAATCTTCATCTGTCAGCTCCCAGTCAATATCAAGCGGCGGGAGACCGAAAGCAGCCCAGTCGACCTTTGTATCCGGAAAACATCCACGCCCGCTGCGGCGTACCCACGTTCCTTTTGCAAGCACATCCACCGGGACAGGATCTTCTTTTGAGGAAAGAATATTGATATTGGCGATCCGGCCGGGAGCAAGAATGCCGAGCACATCGTCCATGTAAAAATGACGGGCCGGATTCAGTGTTACCATATGAACCGCATCAATGAATGGCACTCCTTCATCGACAGCCATCTGGATCAAATGTTCCATCATGCCTTCCTGTACACCGTGCGGAGGAGATCCGTCTGTCGTCATCATAAGACCCTCATAATGATCAAGTCCGAGCTCGTGCAGCTCCCGGACGAGATTCGGCAGGTCCGGACGGATCGTGGAATAGCGGAGCGAAGCATGAAGGCCTGCATCCAGACGGCGGATGACTTCCTCCCCTGTCATCGATTCATGATCGCCGTTCACACCGAGAAGCGCCATCTGCGTCAGCGTTTTTTCACCAGCTCCCGGAAAGTGGCCTTCCACCGGCTTTCTTAAATCCTTTGTTTCCACAAGGCTGTGCAGCATCTGCTCATCCCCGTTTAACAGCGCCGGCCAGCCTGTTAATTCGCCCCCCTGGACGACATACGGGTGGTGCAGCCAGGCCCGGATATTGGCGTAGCTGAACACGCTGTCTCCCTCTTTCAGCTCTGTCTGGCTGTCGTAGCGGACCGACCATAAAAGGGAGGCAGGGGACTTCTGCAGTTCATCGAGAAGAGCCAGTGCTTTCTCCCGCGGCTGGTGGAGGAAAAGCGGCAGATTGTCACCAATAATCGTCGTCGTTCCGCGTTCTGCAGCATAGGCTGCAAACGTCATCGGATTGTAAAGTTGAAACGGATGAGCGTGGTGTTCAATATATCCAGGTACAGCATACCTGCCCCTGCCATCGATAATCTCAATACCGCTCACATCCTCCGGCATTGCCTGACCGATATAGACGATGCGGTCTTCGTATATCCATATATTCGCCGTAACCCATGTCCGGCGCAGGCTGTTTAAATACGTAATCTGCTCCAGAATCACCGTCGGCTTTATCTCTCCGCGCACGACGCGGACGTGTTCTTTTAATTGTTTTTTTGTCCAGAAATGAGAAAATCCTTTCGTCATTGTCCATCACCTGCGCATTCTCTAAGCTGTTTGTTTTCTATTTCACAAAGCGGGGGAAAAGAAACGTGCTGCTGCCCACAGCACTTTCCCTCTGAATCCTGTAAGTGCAAAAGAAACCGTTTTCATAATTCTATCACAGGGGATACAGCGCTTTCATGTGACAATTCTGTTAAGCTTCTTTTTTTGTTCACCCTGCACAAGAATTTAGCAAAAAAAGCGTCAACGTGAGTAAAAAATGTTATGATAAGGAATATAGTCAGACTATTCACACGAAGGGGGAGTCGCGGCATGAAGCGGATGACCGTCTACTGCGGATCCAGCACAGGTAACTCGTCGCTCTACGAAAGAGAATCGAAAAAGCTTGGGGAAGCCCTGGCTGAAAGAGAGATCGAGCTTGTTTACGGCGGCGGAGCTGTCGGGATGATGGGCGTAACAGCGAATGCAGTATTAAACGCCGGCGGCCGCGTTACCGGCGTCATGCCGAGAATGCTGTCTGAACGGGAGGTTGCCCACCCGATGCTGACGGAACTCCTCATCGTAGATTCTATGCATGACCGCAAAGCACAGATGGCTGACCTTGCAGACGGCTTCCTGATTCTCCCCGGCGGTGCCGGGACGATGGAAGAGTTTTTTGAAATGTTCACCTGGGCACAGCTGGGCATTCATAAAAAACCGATCGGCATTTTAAATGTGGATGGGTATTACGATCCGCTGCTGTCGATGTTTGACCACATGATTCAGGAAGGCTTTCTTCATGAAAGCTACTTGTCGATGATTCAGATCGGCCGCGATTCCGGTAAACTGATTGACACGATGCAGCAGTACGACGCCCCTTCCATTCAGCGTTATGTCAATGAACCTGACGAATGACAGAAGAATAATAAACGTAAAAAGGCCTCTGATCATCCGTTTCGGGACGATCGGAAGCCTTTTTCTTTTCTGTAGGACGAACTATCCTCATGACGGAACGACCTCCCTGACATCCGGCATCTTTCTATAGGGATCACTGGCTCCGGCCGGCATCCCAGTGAAAAATGGAAAGATACCCAAAATACCAGGATGCAGCGAGTACCAGCAGCAGCGCTCCGTTCAATGAGGCAGCAAAAACCCAGTCTTTGGCCTCCACTCTTTCTCTTTTGTACCATGTCCGGTTTTTATCCCCGGTAAACCCTTTTGCTGTCATGGCGAGCGCCGTTCTCTCTGCACGGCGGACAGCCCCGGCAAGCATGGGGACAGCAAAACGCCGGAAGTGCCGGAGTCTGCCGGAAACTGTCCGTTCCGCCTCCACCCCACGCACGCGGTGAGCCTGCCTGATCACAGTATACTCGTGACGGAACAACGGCAGAAAGCGGAAGCCGGCCATGATACCGTAAACCAGTTTCGGCGGGAGTTTCAGCTGCTGCATAAAGCTGTGCATCATCTGGGTCACGTCTGTCGTCAGAACAAACAGAAGCGACAGAGCAATAAAGCAGAGCGAGCGGAGCCCGAGACTGATCCCCGCCTCCATCCCTCCTTCGGTGACCTCAAAATGCCAGACTGAAAATAGAACTTCTCCACTTTGATAGCCATCGCCGGCATACAGCATCGTCATCCAGGCAAATCCTGCGGCACCGATGAAAAACGGCGAAAAGAGCATCAGCCATTTTTTCTTCGGCATCCCGCTCCACGTCCATGTAAATACCAGCAGCAGAAACAGAAACACGAGCGGCGTAAATACGTCGTAGCTGAAACTTAACAGGATCGACGGCACTAGAACGGCGCCGGCCTTAACGGACGGGTTTAACTGCTGGAGCACGCAAATTCCTCCTTCTGCATTCGTCCAGCCGGCAGTAGAAGTCCAGATTTTTCCATCAATGCCTCATCCGCCCAGAGCGCTTCCGGTTCGCCGATCCAGTGTTTCTCTTTTAAAAGTACGACAACCCGGTCGCACAGTTCATGAACGAGATTCATGTCGTGCGTGACAAGGAGCACCGCTGTCCCCTTCAGCCGGAGCCGATGGAGTAAATCGGTCAGAGAGCGGATCGACGCAGCATCCTGACCGAAAGTCGGCTCATCGAGGAAAAGTACTTCCGTATCCGCTTCCAGCATGACGGCCGTACTAAGGCGCCGTTTCTGGCCGCCGCTCAGGGAGAAAGGATGGACGTCCGCCCGGTGCGCCAGCCGGAACTGCTTCATCTTTTCCAGCGCTTTCTTTTCGGCATCTGCTGCACTTGAAAGCCTTGGCCCGAAAGCGAGCTCCTCCTTTACCGACTCTGCGATAAACTGATGCTCCGGCTGCTGGAAAACGTATCCCGTCCGGCGGCGGAGCTCTCTTTCACTCCACGAAGACAACGGTTTTCCTTTTAAAAATACTTCGCCGGAACGGGGTTTCTGCAGACCGGCAGCAGTCTGCAGAAGCGACGTTTTCCCTCTTCCATTGCTTCCTGCAAGCGCCGTAATTTCTCCCGGCCGGAGGGAAAGCTGAACACGGCATGCATCCCCGCGCGCCGGCGTAAGAGCGCTCATTTCAAGGACCGGATCTTCTTTGCCGGATCGTCTCCTCCGGCTGGCAGTGGCCTTTTTCCGGTAGGGAAACGGAATATAAATGCCTTCTTCCCGGCATGTCTCTGCTCCCGATCCGATGAACGTCTCCTCCGGTGTGCCGGAAGCCGTAATCGTTCCTTCCCCCGACATCAGGTGGACACGGTCGATAAAAGAGAGCCAGTTCTCAGGCTGATGATCAACGATGACAACGGTACACTTACGCTTTTTTTGAATGTTCATCACGAGAGCCGCAAGTGTCTGCTGTGCCGCCGGGTCCAGGTTCGCAAGCGCTTCGTCCAACAGCAGCAGATGCGGCTTTAACAGCAGTACGGAGGCCAGCGCCGTTTTCTGCTTCTCCCCTCCGGACAGTTCATGGATAAGCCGGTGACGGAGCGGCGTCAGCCCGGTCTCTGCTAATACACCGGTAATCTCTTCTTCCATTCGTTCCGGCGGAGTACCGAGATTTTCCAGCACGAAAGCCATCTCCTCTTCGACACGCATCATGCAGAACTGGCTTTCCGGATCCTGAAACACCATGCCGGTACGCAGGTGATCCGGGATATGCCAGCTGCCCTCCACCTTTTCACTGCCGTCTTCCGGAAACAGACGGGCGAGAGCCTGTAACAGCGTCGATTTCCCGCATCCGCTCGGTCCGGATAATAAGTGGACCGTTCCGGGTTCCAGGTGCAGATCGAGGTTTTGAAGGATGGTCGTGTCTTCGATATACGCGCTTATGTTTTTTAAGGCGATGGTATCAGGATGCATGCCGGCTGCTCCTCTGTGTGCGGGCATGGTGTATGGCGTAGCCACGGAGGACGCCTGTTGCTTCAAGCCGGTCCGACAGCCATTTGCCGAGCAGCCCTGCGAGAAGGATGCCGCTCAGGACGCGGACGATAAACATCGAGATAATGAGGCCGGGTCCAAGTGCGATATAACCGCTCGCGAACAGGTGGTAGGCGTAGCTTACAACTGCAGCGCCGGCCCCTGCGGCCATGAGGACCGGCAGCGTATAAACACGCCAGCGGAACGCGGCAAATACGGCTTCTGCGCCGAGTCCCTGAATCGCGGCGGTGAGGATGAGCATCGGTCCAGCGGGACTTCCGACGAGTACCTGGACAATGCCGGCAATGAGTTCAGAGAAAAAGGCAGCTCCCGGCCGGCGGATGATGTAGGCGGCAATAATAGAGACGATAAACCAGATGCCGAAGATGATTTCATAGGCAAACGGCGCGAGTCCGATCGGCAGAAGCAGATTTCGAAGCCCCTGACCGAAAAGAAAGAAGGCGAGGTAGACGAAGGCGAATACGACGCCGAGACTCGACATGAGAACGACTTCTTTCAGCTTCCAGCTTTTCATTTTCCTCCTCCTTTTTTCGAAGGGCTGTTGGCGGAGATGGCTGCAGTCATCGTGACGTGGGCGCCGTCTTCTTTGGAGGCGTCCGTGAAAATCCGCTCCAGCGCGGTGAAAACATCCTTCCCGTCACCATCCAGGCGTGATGCGTAATGAACGCCTCCCGAGAATACGCCGAGGTCTTCTGCGGTGCTGCACGCGTCGGCAATGACCTGCATGTAGTCGTCTCTGCCCATCGGATAAAGGGCAAAGTGGGAGGCCGTTTCCTGATAGACTGCCTGAAGCGATTCTTCATTTGCCGGTGTATCGTTTTCTGCCAGGTATACATCGGCATCATTATCTCCCGGGCACCCGATGGAAAACGTCCCGTTAAATACGACGTGCTCTCCGGTTTTCGCTGCATGCAGGAAGACAGCTTTTGCGGCATCAAATACGTGAACCGTTTTTCCCCGGATACACGTCGTGACGTCATCCGTCTCCATCCATACTTTGGATGTATCTGTTTCCTGAAGTGCTCCTTTGATGACGTCGACAAAGCGATCTGTCATTGGATAGACAGCAAAGCGCACGCCTGTAATTCTGCTCGTTCCACATTGATTCATTTCCATTCGTTATCCCTCCACATGTGTTTGTCCCCTGAATACGCTGAACAAAAAAGCACCCCTGTAACAGGAGTGCTTCAGACTGAGCATGCAGATTGGATATAAAAAGCACCTTCATCATCGTTGAAGGTGCAGGTAAACGTATCCTACCTGCACTTCCCCACGCCGGTATTACCCGGTTCGGGTTCAAAGGGTTAACAGCTTGATATAAGCTGTCTCTCAGCATCATGCACCCCTAGTGCGGTATTGCGTATCCAGTTGGCTGATTCTTATTGTACGGAAGAGTGCGCGTATTGTAAAGCGGCTTTTCGGTCAGGAAATCGTTTTTTCATCCTCCACCGGCAAATCTGCGGGACGGCTCAGTGCGTCAAACACGTCAAGAAATTTCAGGCGGAGTGCTTCCAGGCGCGCAAGGTCTTCCGCGTCCGGCTCAACGTCCGGAACTTCCGGAAGATACAGGCGCCGGTTAATTTCCAGCTGGATCCACGGCTTTTCCGTCCGGCGCCCGTGCGAGCGCGTAATATAGCCGCCGCGGAACGGATCATTGACCGTCACAAGCGGCACATCCGGAACAGCATAGTCGGAAAAAACCTCTTCAAGCAGCGCGGAAAAACGAGCCATGACGTCCGGAGGAGCAGTGATCCCCTCTTCCGGCACCGTCCCGTCGGAATGACCGCCGTTACTAATGCAGAACAGCGGCCGCTTCTCCCATTCCGGTCCTTTTTTGGACGGGCCGGTTTCAAGCATCGAGTGGCAGTCTACGATGATCGTCACTTCCGGGCGCTGCGTCATTTCCATTAATGCGGTGTGATACGGTTCGTAAAACGCTTCGATCAGGCCGGTCGTCTCCTCTGGTGTCAGCTCTTTTTTCCAGACGGATTTTCCGTCCACCGTTTTCGTTTTGACGACCCCGTCCGGATTTTCCGGCGGCAGATCGGTCGGGTCGCGGTTCAGGTCGATCACAATCCGGGCGGTCTCCATCGATAGAAACGCCGCTGCCTCTTCGGAAAAATCGAACAGCGTCCGTGTCCACGTATCGCCATCAAGCGCCGTCTCCAGCGGACTCAGAAGAAGCCTTTCTTTTAACGGATCCGGAATCACCTCCCCGCCGTGCGGCACCGAGAGGAGCATCGGCAGCCGCGCACTCACCGGGATGCTCCTTTTTCCAGAAACAGTGCCAGAAGGAGGGACCGCTGGACAAGTTCGCTTCGGTGAAGTGCTTCATTCGGCGTAAATTGATTCCTGCTTGCCGGAGCAGCGCCGCACACGGCAGGAACGCCTTCAGGGACGGCTCCGGATGCGGTGGACAATAGACTGGACTCGGTACCGAACGGAAGCCGCGCGGAACGGGCGGTCTCCTCCAGTTTCTCCAGCAGGCCGGCGGCACTTCCCCGAAGAAGCGGCGGACGGGACGTGAGCAGTTCCATATAGCTTTTCATCCCTTTCTGTTTCGGCGTTAAAATATCATAAATCGCCTTTTCCGTTTTGTCAGCGAGCGCTTCATCGATATACGTAATCGCGACCTGGGCAGTAATCCGGTGCGGCATGAGGACACTGTACCGCTCGGAGCGGACATCCTGTACGGCAACAGCGATTTTATTGCGCCTGCTGTTCAGCTCCTTAAGCTTCGGCGTCTGCTCCAGAAACCAGCTCAGCACATCGTGCGTTTCCGTACGGCGGCCGACACGCTCCGGGTCCCCTTCCAGAATAACGTGGTACTGCCTCGTTCCTCTCCGCTGATCGACCACTTTGCCTTCAACGAATCCCGGCTGCAGCACGATGACTTCCGCTGCCTCCGCCGCTGCTTTTTTCAGCATCGGAGTGCTGTAGCGCATGCCTCTGCCTTCATCAGCATAGAAGAAAACACCAACGTTCGTTTTTGAGAGAAGCTTTTCCTCTTTCAGCGCCTGAAGCGCCGATAAAATCACCGTCATCCCACCCCGGCTGCTTGCCACACCTTCGCCGTAGATCCATTCCTGCTCCCGGCGGAACGGAATCGGATAACCGGTTCTGGCACCGGGAACATCAATCGGAACGACGAGAAGCGTTCCGTCTTTAAGTCCTGCCTTCGTCTCCCACGTCCATGCCGAGCGGCCGTTCGTCCACTCTTCCTTCTGTTTAAGCCCGAGCTTTCCGAGGCGGTCCTCGAACTTTTTACGGACAGCACTGATCCCTGCCGCATCCTCTGTCCGGCTGGAAAGATTCGTCCACACCTGCAGATCTTCTTCAATCTTGCTGCGGCGGGTTGTCAGCCGCTGAAACAGCTTGTCTGCCGGTGTTTTTTCCTGATGGCTTTCTTCATCAAAAAAGTCCCGGCCGAAGTAGCGCTCACACGTAATATCGATGAGGCGGTTGACGAGTGCCGGATAGTCCATACCGATTTTATCTGCCGCAAACACCAGGGACCCGTCCCCTCCGAGGCTCGCCATCGAGTTAACTTCCAGAATGTACGGATTGCCGTCCTGATCAATGCGGAAATCGACCCTCGCGCTGTCATAGCAGTTCAGCACCTTGAATGTAGAAACGGCCAGCTCCTGAACACGAGCAGTTTCTTCCTCTGTCAGCGGAGCCGGGCAGACTTTCTCGACACGGCGCCCGCTTTCATTTTTCTTATCTTCATACGTGAAGATCTGCGGACCCTCTCCAAAAACGAGTTCCACCGGAGGCAGCGCCTCTACAGGATTGTTACCGAGCAGCGCAACGTTTACTTCCCGGCCTTCAATATATTCCTCTACGAGCGTAGGCGCATGATACGTATCATAAATAACCTGCACGCCTTCCCGCAGTTCGTCCTCATTGTGAACGATGCGGAGTCCGAACGAAACGGCTTCATCTTTCGGTTTTACGATCAGTGGGTAGCGGAGATCTTCCTGAAGCGGGCTGTCCGGCTTATCCAGCACAGCAAACTTCGGTGTCGGCAGACCGCGCTGCATCAGCATAATTTTCGTCACGACTTTATCGAGTGCCAGCGCGTGCGTCTCCGGACCGGACCCGACGTATGGGATGCCGAGCATTTCCAGCATGCCGGGAACGTGCATGTAGCGGCCTCTTCCCTGAATGCCGTAGCTCAGGTTAAAGACAAGGCCCGGACGTTCGCCGGAAATGACCGAAGGCATAAAGTCCTCCAGATTCGAAATGAGGTTTTTATCTCCTTCAAACGTGCGCACTTCATGACCGCCCCGACGGAGTCCTTCCCGGATTTTCCGGATCGTCTCCAGTCCGTATTTTTCCCTGTTCTGCGTTCCGAATAAATTAATGACTGCCTGACTTTCCCGATTGTATACGACCGCTATTTTCACGTAATCTCCTCCTGATTAATGAACGCCGGGTCCTTCCGCCGTTCCGTCTCTTCTTGGGTCTGCCACCCCTTCAAATCGTCCGCGCCAGCCCCGGGGCATCTGCACTCCCTGGACACAACCGAGGTAAAAGCTGTAAGCGCCTCTCCTTTTCAGCTGAAAACTTGAGAGTTTCAGTGCATCGATTACTTCTTTTGGAAAACGGTCCGCTTCGATCAGCAGATCTCCGTCATCGCTCGAATGAAACCGCGGAGCGGCAATCGCTTCTGCAAGCGTCTCGTCCTGATCGACCAGTCTCGTAATGACCTGTGCAAGTGCTGTGGAAATTCGGCTGCTTCCGGGACTTCCAAGCAGATACAGCGGCCGGCCGCGTTTCATCAGAAGCACCGGAGCGACACTCGACCACGGTCTTCCCCCCGGCAGCAGGTAATAGGGGTGGGTCCGGTCTTTATATTCAAACGCACTCATGTAATTGTTATAAAAGAAACCGAGACCGTCTGCCATCGTTTTACTGCCGAAAACGAGCTCAATGGACTGGGTGATGCCGACTGCGTTACCATCTTTATCGACAACAGACAAATGCGTTGTCTCCCCGGAAGTCGGAGGTGGCACAAATGTGTCGGAGAGTGCCTGATTGTATATTTCGTTAATCCGGCGCGTAATTTCTTCGGCGTAGCTTTTATCGACCATCATCTGCGTCATGGACTGGGAGTAATGATCCGGATGCATCGGCATGCGCTGGCGGTAGTTAAGTGCAAATCGGAAAGCAAGCGCCTGGATGACGGCCCCGGTCGGTTCGTCCGCCTTCAGACTCTGCGGATCAAACCCTTCCAGTGTGTTTAATATCTGAACGAGCACCCGCCCGGCCCCCGGCGGCGGATAAGTGACGATATCCACATCCCGGTAAGTGGATTCCAGCACATCCCGTTCCACAGGGATCGGAATTTGTTCCAGATCGACATTGGTAAGCAGTCCGCCGCGGCGTTTCATATCCTCCGCAATTTTTCTCCCGGTACCGCCGGTGTAAAAATCACGCCAGCCTTCTTCTGCCAGCCTGGAAAACAGCGCGGATAACTCCGGCTGAACGAGCAGATCCCCTTCTTTCAACGGCCTTTTTCTGCTGTCGAGATAGCGCTTTGCAGCAAGCGGGTCTTTCCGCAGATGCTCCGCTTCCTTTTTGATCATCCGGTGGATGAGAGCGGTGATCTCTACGCCGTCACGGGCTGCCCGGATCGAGGGTGCCAAGACTTCCTCAAATGAAAGTCTGCCGTAATTTTCATGCAGGTAGCCGAGCGCTGCGGGCGTCGACGGAACGGTGGAGGAACGGAGCCCGAACTTTATCGGTTTCTGCGGGTTTTTCTGTGGGGACAAAACGTACGGTGCCCGCGATGATCCGTCCAGTGCGAATGTCCGTCCTTCTTCGTGAAGATGAACGAGAGCCATCGACTGGCCGCCGAGACCTGATGCCTGAGGTTCAGAAACACCAAGACAGAATGCTGCTGCCACCGCTGCATCTATGGCATTACCACCTTTTTCGAGCATTTCCACACCGGCACGTGTCGCAGGACCGGATGCTGTCGATACCATTCCTTCAGAAGATGTTCCAGTTACTGCTGTGCGTAATGGCTCCAACACATTCACTCCGATCTTTTTACATAAATTTACAATTAATGAGAAAAAGAAAGAAGATGGAAACGGCCTGCCGTTCCTCTTCTATTCCATACTTTTTATATAAGCTTATTTAAGTATATGTCGAAAGATGGATAAATTCAACGATTTCCCCTGCTCCGCAGTCATTATTTCTCGATTAAAAGAGAATGCTTCTTTTTTCTTCTGCATACGCCCGATTCCTACTGTTCCGGATAACTGTCATGAAGACCGAATTTTTTCATTTTGGCATACAGCGTACTCCGGCTGATTGCAAGTCTGGAAGCAGCGGAGCTGATATTGAAGCCGCTCTCCCGGAGCGCTTCTGCAACCGCCGTTTTCTCCACATCTTTGAGGCGGCTTCCCGATGCCTGTGCCGGTACATCAAGGGAGACATGGTCGGGAAGAACGTCTCCTCCCTCTGCGAAAAAGTCCGCTTCAATCAGCAGGGCCGCGAGTTCTCTGACATTTCCCGGGAAATGCCACCGGAGAAGTTTTCTTTCTGCCTCCGCTGTCCATACGGATGTCAGTCCGTACCGCTTTTCCAGCACAGCTTTCAGTTCAAGAATATCTGAGCGCTCCCTGAGTGGAGGAATGGTAAGGGTAATCCCTCGCAGCCGGTAGTACAGATCCTCCCGGAATCTTCCTTCCATCACTTCGTTCTGTAAGTCTTTATTTGTAGCAGCAACTACGCGCACATCGATTTGTTTCGGCTTTACACTGCCGATGCGCTGGACCTGCTGATCCTGAAGGATGCGGAGAAGCACCGCCTGCGCTTTAGGTGAAAGCTCCGCTGCCTCATCCAGAAAAATCGTCCCTTTATCCGCCAGCTCAAACTTACCGGGGCGTCCGTGCTGCAGCGCACCTGTGAACGCCCCCTTTTCATAGCCGAACCATTCACTTTCGATCAGTGATTCCGGTACCGCACTGCAGTTGACCGCCTGAAACGGCCCTCCCGAGCGGATACCTGCCGAATGAATGGACTGAGCAATGATTTCTTTCCCCGTTCCGCTTTCTCCGTAAAGGAGGACAGGATGAACAACCTCTGAGGCACGCTCGACAAGCCGGCGCAGCTGCTGGATACGCGGGTCCGATCCTGTAAAATCTTCCGGTCTGTATAGATCCGGCGCTTCTGAGTACTCCTGACGGTACCATATGCGCCGGCTGTTCGCACCGGCTTTCATCCACTCTGCTTCCAGCTTCTCTCTTTGAAGCAGATGTCTCTGCCTTCCAGCTGACGGTGTCACATGAACAATCTCTCTACCTTCCAATGCTGCCAATGGAAAATCGATCATTTTAACGAGCATCCGGATCTCCCTGTCCATTTCTTCCTGTTCCGCGCTTTCCTTCACGGATTCTGCTATCAGAACAGCCATGCTTAATAGAAGGGGATGATAGTTTTCTTTCCGCGTGCTTATATTTACCGCGCCAAGAAACGTTTCACCTGAAAAGACAGGAGCAGCAGCGCATGTAAGCATACGATGCCCGATGTAAAAGTGGTGTTCCCCGTGAACGACAGCCGGCTTTTTTTCTGACAGCACAATGCCCATAGCGTTCGTTCCCTGCGCCTGCTCCGACCAGTTGGTCCCGGGTGCAAGCGCCTCATCCAGCGCTGCCCGGCGCAGACTGCCTGCACGCTCCAGCACGATACCTTCTTTGTCGACCAGTACCGCCGTAAATGTACCTTCCTGAAAGAAACGCCCGAGCATGGAAAACAGCTGCCGGCATTTTTGTATCAGCTTCTCGTTCTGCTTCAGATGTTTTTCCAGCTCACAAGAAGGTAATTTTGCCGCCGGTGTTTGAAAAAACGGCGAGAGCCCAAAATCCTGACAGCGCTTCCATGAATCGGCGATCCGAACAGAATCCACAATACATCACGCTCCTGCGTAAGAATACTTTCAGTGTACTAAATTTCACCAGTTTCGTGTACTATTTTTATACACTTTTTGAAAGCGCTTACGATAAACGGAACATTGTTTTCCTTCTCTGCCGGGAATAAACTGACTGTCTGCCGGTTGGCATCCTTTTTGCATAGTTAGGAAGGTGTACGGCTGATTTCACTATTTATTAAAGGAGGCAGACACAATGGCAGGAAACCGCGGTGTAGCTTACATGGGAAAAGGACAGGTGGAGGTACAGACGATCGATTATCCGGATTTGGTGCTGCGGGATGGTCCTGGCGTCAACCCGCTTAATGTCGGGCGCAAATGCGAACACGGGGTTATTCTGAAAGTCATTACAACGAATATCTGCGGCAGTGATCAGCACATGGTACGTGGAAGAACGACAGCACCGGAAGGCCTTATTCTCGGACACGAAATAACCGGGGAAATTATCGAATGCGGCCGCGATGTGGAATTCATGAAAGTCGGCGATATCGTATCTGTTCCATTTAACATTGCCTGCGGACGCTGCAGAAACTGTAAAGAGCGCGATACGCATATCTGTCTCAACGTCAATCCGGAACGTCCGGGGTCCGCCTACGGGTATGTGGATATGGGCGGCTGGGTCGGCGGTCAGTCGGAATACGTGATGATTCCGTACGCAGACTTTCAGCTGCTGAAATTTCCGGATAAAGATCAGGCAATGGATAAAATCAGGGATCTGACGATGCTTTCGGATATTTTCCCGACAGGCTTCCACGGGGCTTACAGCGCCGGCGTCGGCCCGGGTAAATCCGTCTATGTGGCCGGCGCTGGACCAGTCGGCCTTGCAGCTGCCCACTCCGCTCAGCTTCTCGGAGCCTCTGTCGTTATCGTCGGTGACTTAATCCAGGAGCGGCTCGACCAGGCGAAGAGTTTCGGCTGTGAAACGATCAACCTCCGTGAACATGACGATATCGGAGAGCAGATCGAGCAGATTCTCGGCGTGCCGGAAGTGGACTGTGCCGTCGATGCGGTCGGTTTTGAAGCGTCGGCTCACGGAGCAAATACGCAGGAAGCGCCGGCTACGGTCCTCAACTCCATCATGCAGCTGACACGTGCAGGCGGAAAACTCGGTATTCCTGGTCTTTACGTTACAGGCGATCCCGGGGGTGTGGATGAAGATGCAAAAGAAGGAACGCTCAAAATCCGCCTCGGCCTGGGCTGGGCAAAAGCGCACACATTCGTCACCGGTCAGACGCCGGTCATGATGTATCACCGTGAGCTCATGAACGCCATTCTGAGCGGCAGAGCGAAAATTGCAGATGCGGTGAACGCACAAGTTATTTCGCTCGATCAGGCACCTCAGGGCTACAAGGAATTCGACGGAGGTGCATCGAAGAAATTCGTTATCGACCCGCACGGCATGCTTCGTAAATAACACCATTTCTGGGAGAAAAGTACCATCTGTATATTGAAACCTTTTTCGTCCAAAAAATGCGAAAAAACCCGACCGGCTCCTCCAGCTGGTCGGGTTTTTCTATGTTCGGTTCATTCAGTTTTCATTCCATTTGATTTCAAGAGAGGTAACCTCTTCAAACCGCTTCCCCTGCACTTCGCCGTCACTTGTATGAAGCGTGAGGCGGTGATTGTTTTTCCGGGCTTCACGCAGTGCTTCGATAATGCGCTCATCTCCGGTTACTTCCTGTTCTACGTCAAACCTGGATACAAATTTTGTGCCATCTTCAAACGAATAGATCATTTTCATGCTTTTTTTCTCCTTTCCTCGGCGCTGTCATGCTGCCACGACATCCGCCCGGGCTGCTTTGATGAAGTTATACCCTTTTTAGGTGAAATTTTAAACACAAGGATGCCGCCCGCAATCATCAGAAGGCCAGCCGCCTGGTTCCAGGAGGGCGGCGACTGTTCCAGCCCGAACACACCGAGTGCATCCCACAGCACAGCAAAGCCGAGCTGGGAAACCATAATTATAGAAACGGCCACCGTAGGTCCGAGCCGCTTCACGGCCTGAACGACGCAGATGACGACGCCTACTCCTGCAAAACCTAAGAGCGGGTGCCACCACTCGAGTGCGTCCCAGGAAAACATGCTTCCTCCTGTGAACAGCAGCCCGAGTAAAAAGGAGGCGAGTGCCCCGAGACCGAGCACAAGTGCCGTTGTTGCCGGCTGCCCTGCTGCTGTCTGAACACGGCTGTTAAATATATTCTGCAGACCGACGAGAAGTCCCGCTGCGACAGCGAGCGCCATGCCGATGACCATCAGCTTTCACCCCTTTCCATTACTTCGTACGTCACTTCCCCCGCCTCTTTCTGAACCGCTTCCCGGTCGGCAATCCAGATCCCTTTCCGGTTCCGCCCGATCATTTCCCTCTGCTCGAACTGCTTCAGTACCCGGTTGATGTGGCGGTACGTCGTACCGATCAGCGAGGCAGTATCCGGAAGTTCAGATGCCTGCAGAACGTCGTTTTCCGCCGAGAGCATGGAGAGGAGGTATGCTGCCAGACGGACAGGGACTGGATACAGCTGATTGACGCTCGCTGCGAGGGATTTTGTATGGAATTTCTGAGTGATACTTGTGAGCAGCGCCTGCAGGAGAACCGGATCTTCGGATGCCAATTCCCGCAGGATGCTGTGACGGACGGCGAGAAACGTGACATCGGATACCGCTTCAACCGTGTTAATAAGCGGAATCTGCTGCACATACTCGACGTCTCCGATTAAGTCAACCGGCGTTTTAAATGCGAGCACAACGGTCATTCCCTCACTGGATGTCGTATAAATCTTGATTTTTCCTTTGATGAGGACGAGCAGTTCTTCTGCCGGCTCTCCCTGCCGCAAGATCGTACTGCCCTGCCGGAAGGACGTTTCTTTCACATACGGCCGAACGCGGTCGGGAAATAACTGTTCGGGATCTGTTTCCCATGTTTGGTTCATCTAAAGCTCCTTTCTACAGCTGCAGCATAATAACGCCGCCGGCCATCAGAAGACAGCCGAGGATCTGCGGAAGCTGGATCTCTTTTTTCTCGATTTCAAACCAGCCCCGGGCATCTGCTGCAAACGTCAGTGCCAGCTGGGCGATCAAAATGACAGCGACCGTCACTGTAGCACCGAGCTGATAAATAGCTTCCATGTTCCCAAACAATATCACCGCAGCAAAAGCACCGCTTGCGAGATACAGAGGCTTCGCCTTCAGAAGCTGCTTCCAGCCGGTATCCCGAAGCAGAATCAGTATGATCATTGCCGCGGCAAACCCGCCGGCCTGTGTAATAAAGGCAGCATTCCACGTGCCGATGTCTGTGCCGATAAATGCGTTCGCCACCCCCTGCAGCGTGATAAACATCCCCGCGCCGAGGGCAAAAATAATTCCTTTCAATCCGCTCACCTTCTTTCTATATCTATCGTACGTGGAACGCCCTGCCGGTAAAAGGACCTGTGTCCTTTTTGAGGGAATTTATTTTTTGACAGTACATATAAGTATCGTACAAAACGACATCTCCCCCTGTTTTATGTGTAATGAATCCGGTATGATCCGGCTTATCCTGGAAAATGTACAGGTTTCTTTCTACAGTTTACTGTTTCCTGCAGCCGTAAGCTTCTCGGCGGGAAGCCGTAAAGTGGAAATTTCATTTAACGAACAAACGTAACGAAAAACGCGGACCATCCCCGGCCGTTTTCGGAACAGGATGAACAATCCGCGGACCAGAACAGCGGCATATCGAAACAAGATCGACGTCCACCGGACCAAGCCCTCTATATCGGACCACCTCCGCCGGAAATCGGAACAGGTTCCACCTCTTACCGGAACAAAAAATGACCTCAGCGGACCAAGCCGTAAGAAGTGACGGCCACGGATCTACTTTAAGGAACATCCAGCGGCGCCCGCAGGAAAAAACTGCCGGGAATCAATCTCCCGGCAGCTGATCATCGCTCTGTTATGTGGAAGCACCCAGCCGGCTACTGCCGGGAATGAAGGTGTCTTCCTATATCCTTCCGGTAAAACAGGCCGTTCCATTCCTTTTGATCCAGCACATCGTAAGTCATCTGGAATGCTTCCTCAAGCGACGGGGCCTGAGAGGAAAGCAGGAGCACTCTGCCGCCGTCCGTTTTCCACCCGACCGATTCGCTGTTCACTTTTGTGCCTGCATGGAAAAACTGCTGGACGTCATCCGACCGTGTCATCGGCATCGTGAATGGTGTCCCTTTTTGATAAGGCCCCGGGTAGCCTTCGGAGGCGAGCACGACTCCGGCACAGGCCATGTCGGACCATTCTGGTTCAACCGGTTCATCTGCCATGACACTCTGGATCAGCTCGACGAGATCGGTTTTTAGTCTCGGCAGAACCACCTGCGCTTCCGGGTCTCCGAAGCGGACGTTGTATTCAATTACTTTCGGTCCAGCTTCGGTGATCATCAGTCCTGCATAGAGGACTCCGGTAAATAATATCCCTTCTGATGCCAGCGCCTCCGCTGTCGGTTCTAAAATATCCTCGACCGCGCGGGCTGTCCAATCCCCGTCCAGGTGCGGCACCGGCGAGTAGGCACCCATGCCGCCTGTATTCGGACCGGTATCTCCTTCGTAAGCCCGCTTATGATCCTGGGCTGTGTCAAGCGGCACCACTGTACGCCCATGGACGAGCGCCATCAGCGAAAGTTCTTCTCCTTCGAGGTATTCCTCCACAACCACACGGCGGCCGGCATCACCAAATGCGCCGCCCTCCAGCGCCGCTTCGACGGCAGCGACTGCTTCCTCCACCGTCTGTGCTACGGTTACCCCTTTGCCTGCAGCAAGTCCATCCGCTTTCACGACAATCGGAGCTCCCTGGCTGCGGATATAGGCCGCAGCCGATTTGGTATCGGTAAATGTTTCGTAGGCAGCTGTTGGAATACCGTATTTTTTCATAATATCTTTTGCAAACTGTTTGCTGCCCTCAAGGCGTGCTGCGTCCTTGGAAGGCCCGAAAACAGGAATGCCCGCCTCCTGAAAACGGTCGGCAAGACCTTCGACGAGCGGTGCTTCCGGTCCGATAATGACCAGCTCCACGTCTTCATCTTCTGCAGCCTGCAGAAGTGCGTCATGATCCGACTCTGCGATATCCAGTGTGCGGCAGTCAAACATCTGTGCCATCGCGTCGCTTCCCGGAGCGATCAGAATTTCCTCAATTTTATCCGACTGGGCGAGTTTCCATGCCAGCGCATGCTCTCTGCCACCGCTTCCTATTACTAAAATGTTCATCGCTATCTCTCCTTTAAACGCACGCAAACGCCCCCGGAAAATGGCGCTTCGCTCTTTTTTCCGGGAGCGTACTGCTTTCTGGTTTAATGCTTAAAATGACGGACGCCGGTAAAGACCATGGCAATCCCGTATTCATTGGCTTTGTCGATCGATTCCTGGTCGCGCTTGGAACCGCCCGGCTGAATGATGGCACGAACACCCGCTTTGGCTGCCGCTTCGACCGTGTCTCCCATCGGGAAGAAAGCATCGGAAGCCATAACGGAGCCATCCGCTTTTTCTCCCGCCTGCTCAATCGCAATATTCGCAGCTCCGACACGGTTCATCTGACCCGCGCCGATACCGATCGTACAGTCTTCTTTCGCCAGCACGATAGCATTCGACTTCACGTGCTTAACGACTTTCCACGCCATTTTCATCTGTTCAAGCTCCCGGTCGGACGGCTTCCGGTCCGTTGGAATCGTCGTCTCCACATCTTCATAGGAGAGTGTGTCTGTCTCCTGGATCAGCGCCCCGCCGGATACGGTTGTGACCCGGCTCTCTCCGGCGTAATGCTTATCGAGATTAATCTGAAGCAGCCGGAGGTTCTTTTTCTGCGTGAGAATTTTTAATGCTTTTTTAGAAAAGGACGGGGCGATAATGATTTCCAGGAAAATGTCTTTCATCATGTCTGCCGTCTCTTCATCCACTTCCCGGTTGCACGCGATGATACCGCCGAAAATCGACGTAGAGTCTGCCTCGTATGCTTTTTCGTACGCCTGGGCAATATCTCCGCCGATACCGACACCGCACGGGTTCATATGCTTCACTGCAGCGACAGCCGGTTCGCGGAAGTCACGGATCACCGCGATCGCTGCATCGGCATCGTTTATATTGTTGTAGGAAAGCTCTTTGCCGTGAAGCTGTTCCGCTTTCGCCACCGTCGCCTCTGCTGCAATCGGACGCTCATAGAATGATGCATTCTGATGAGGATTTTCCCCGTAGCGGAGCGTCTGCTTTAGGTTATACGTTTTCGTCAGCTTCTCCGGTGCATCTTCGCCGACGTATTTTGTCATGTATTCTGCAATCAGTGCATCATAGGCCGCCGTATGGCGGAATGCCTTCGCCGCAAGACGCTGCCTGCGGGAAGCCGGCACCTCTCCGTATTCCTGCAGTTCACTGAGAATCGTCCGGTAGTCGGATGCATCCACGACGATCGTGACATCCTGATGATTTTTTGCCGCGGAGCGGATCATCGACGGCCCGCCGATATCGATATTTTCCACCGCGTCTGCAAACGTGGAATCCGGATTCTCAATCGTCTGCTGGAACGGATACAAGTTCACGATGACGTAATCGATGAGTCCGATATCCTCCTGCTTCAAAGCCTGCATATGTTCCCCGTTGGAACGCACGCCGAGAAGTCCGCCGTGAATCGCCGGGTGGAGTGTTTTTACGCGGCCGTCCATCATTTCCGGAAACCCGGTCACCTCTTCAATTCCGATAACCGGAACTCCTGCTTCTTCCAATTTCGCTTTTGTGCCGCCGGTGGAGATGATTTCCACTCCATGATCATGAAGTCCCTGTACAAATGGGACAATCCCTTCTTTATCCGACACACTGACTAATGCTCTCTTTGACACAGCGATTCCTCCTTGAGTTCAGCAAGCCACCAGCGCAGCGTATCAACATATAGTTCATGCTCCACGGCGCGGACAGCTGCTTCCACCTCTTGTTTCGTTTCTCCACGTTCTATTGTAACAGGTTTCTGCGCTAAAATCGGTCCGGTATCCATTCCTTCATCCACGAGATGAATCGTAACACCGGTTACACGAACTCCTGCCTCCACTGCCTGACCGATCGCATCGAGTCCCGGGAAGGACGGCAGAAGAGATGGATGAATATTAACGATTCTTCCTGCCCACCTGCTTAAAAGGACGCTCCCGATCAGTCTCATGTATCCTGCAAGCACAAGCGCATCCACATTTCTCGAAGACAGTTCCTTGTGGACAGCTTCTTCAAACGATGCTTTGGAGTCAAAGCTTTTTGGTGAAGCGGCAAAGCAGTCAATTCCCGCTTCGTACGCGCGCTCAGTCACCCGGGCATCCGGCTTATCCGAGACGACAAGCACTGTTTCTGCATCCAGCATACCATCTCTGCAGGCGTCGATGACAGCCTGCGCGTTGGACCCGTTTCCGGAAGCGAATACAGCAAGCCTCATCCGAAACGTCCCCTTTCATGAATCACAAGCGCTTCGGTTTCCGTCACGCGGCCGAACTCAAATGGACGGCCACCGGCTGCCTGAACGATGTCCAATACAGACTGGACGGAAGCCTCCGGCACAGCCAGAACGAAACCGACACCAAGATTAAACGTTTCCTTCATGTCATCCGGTGTCAGTCCGCCTTCTTTTTCAAGCCAGTCAAAAACCGGGAGGGAGGGGGCATGGTCAAGGTCCACTTCCGCGCCGTACCCGTCCGGAAGCATGCGGGGAAGGTTTTCCACGAGACCGCCGCCGGTGATGTGAGCGGCACCGTGGACGTGGGTCGTTCCGAAAAGCGCTTTTAATTCCTTTACGTAAATGCGCGTCGGTGTTAACAGAGCATCTGCAAGCCGTTCGTTTTCTGCAAAAGGCGCATGATCCTCCCATGACAAACCGGCTTTCTCCACGATCTTTCGTACGAGAGAGAAACCGTTGCTGTGAAGACCTGAAGAAGGAAGGCCGATCAGAACATCGCCCGGCTCCGCTTTCGTCCACACTGCCTGTTTTTCTGCAGCGCCGACAGCAAAGCCCGCTACGTCATACTCATCCGCATCGTACAGGCCGGGCATTTCTGCTGTTTCTCCGCCTACAAGAGCGCAGCCTGCCAGTTCACACCCATCTGCAATGCCTTTTACGACAGATTCTACGACGGATGGATCGTTTTTCCCGAGAGCGAGGTAGTCGAGAAAAAAGAGCGGCTCCGCTCCCTGTGCTGCAATGTCATTGACACACATGGCGACGGCATCAATGCCGATCGTATCATGGACGGATGCGCTCTGGGCAATCATCAGCTTTGTGCCGACACCGTCGGTTCCGGAGATGAGAACGGGCTCTTTCAGCCCAAGCTGTGACATATCAAACATACCGCCGAAGCCACCGAGAGAACCGATTACTTCCGGACGCATCGTTTTCTGCACGTGTTTTTTGATCCGGCGGACGCCTTCGTAGCCGGCTTCGACATCGACACCTGCTTTTTTGTACGCGTTGGACACGTTATTTTCCTCCCATGACTTTGTCGTAAGGGTGATCTGCTTCCGGGAAAATTTCTGTCGGGTAGCTTCCGGTAAAGCAGGCAAGACACTGGCCGCAGTTCGGCGAGGAATCGTCTCTGCCGATTCCTTCCATGAGTCCATCCACACTCAAGTAGGAGAGAGAATCCGCTCCAAGTTCCTCCAGAATAGCTTCTGTCGATTTAGTGGATGCGATCAGTTCTCCTTTGGTGGACGTATCGATTCCGTAATAGCAGGGGTTGACGATCGGCGGCGAACTGATGCGCACGTGCACCTCTTTCGCACCTGCCTCTTTCAGCATTTTTACGATACGGCGGGCGGTCGTGCCGCGGACGATGGAATCATCCACCATGACGACACGCTTTCCTTCAACGACCCCGCGCACCGCAGAGAGCTTCATTTTAACCCCCTGCTCCCGGAGGGCCTGGGACGGCTGGATAAACGTCCTGCCGACGTAGCGGTTTTTAATAAGGCCAAGCTCGTAGGGAATGCCGGTTTCTTCGGCAAAGCCGATTGCCGCAGAAATACTCGAGTCCGGAACACCGGTCACGACATCTGCTTCCACCGGTGCTTCTTTTGCGAGCACACGGCCGAGGTTTTTACGGGCCATGTGTATGTTGATGCCGTCCACGTTGCTGTCGGGGCGGGCAAAATACACGTATTCCATCGAGCAGAGAGAGCGGTTTGTCGTAAGGGAAAAGCGGTCAATATGCATTCCTTCATCGTTGATTGTAATCAGCTCACCGGGCTGAACGTCGCGGACGAATTCGGCGCCGATAATATCGAATGCACACGTTTCCGAACTGACGACATAGGCGTCGCCGAGTTTTCCGATCGCAAGCGGACGGAGGCCGTTTGGATCGAGCGCCACAATCATCGCATCCTCTACGAGACACGCAAGCGCGTAGGCGCCTTTGACCATTGTCAGCGCATTTTTAATGGAGTCGGTCAGATTCGGGTAGCCGCTCCGTTTGATTAAGTGGGCAATGACTTCTGTATCGGATGTCGTCTGGAAAATACTCCCCTGATGCTCGAGCTGCCGTTTGAGCGCTGTCGCATTCACGATGTTTCCGTTATGGGCGAGGGCCAGGCTGCTCGTCTGTGAATTGAATAAAAGAGGCTGACAGTTAATAAAGTCGCTGTCCCCGGCCGTCGTATAGCGGACGTGGCCAATAGCAGCGGAACCATTCATGCGGCTCAGCTTTTCTTCACTGAACACATCGTTGACGAGTCCCATTCCCTTTTGAATTTTCAACTTCTCCTTATCAGAAACGACAATGCCTGCTCCTTCCTGCCCGCGGTGCTGCAGACTGTGCAGACCATAGTAAGTTATCGCTGCTGCATCCTCATGTCCCCAGACACCGAATACGCCGCACTCTTCATTTAGACCTTTGATTTCAGCGCGCATGCAATCGCTCCTCTCCACGCTGTTTCCAGCGTGTCCACCGGTTCGTTCACAATCGTTTCTCCGTTTTGGTTCTTCACTGAAAAAGTGGCCGTTTCTGTCACTGTGCCGATTTCAACTGCATCTTTCAAAAGACTTTCTGCTTTTTGGACGAAGGCTTCTGGAACAGTGACGATGTATGCAGGATACCCTTCGCCGAACAGCGCTGCTGCTGAATGTTCTATTCCGTGCACTTCCATACCCATACCGGTGCCAAAGAGTTTTTCGGTCAGGGCACAGAGAAGTCCGCCTTCACTTACATCGTGGGCTGACTGGATCAGGCCTTCCCGGATGCCGTTCAGAACCTGCCCGGCGAGGCGTTGTTCCAGATCCAGATCGAGTGGATTCATTTTTCCGGAGATCGATCCTTTATACAGCTTCTGCAGTTCCGTGCCGTTCAGCTGCGGCGCTCCACCGGAGACAAGAAAAACGCGGTCTCCCGGCTGTTTTACCGCCTGGGTGGTAATGTGATCAATGTTCTGAATCAGTCCGACCATGCCGACAACCGGCGTCGGATAAACGGCTCCTTTAGACGTTTCATTGTACAGCGACACATTTCCGCCGACGACCGGCGTTTGCAGTGCCCGGCACGCTTCGCTTAAGCCGTCAGTCGACTGCTCCAGCTGCCAGAAGATTTCCGGATTATCCGGACTACCGTAATTCAGACAGTCTGTCACCCCGAGCGCTTCCGCTCCGGAAGCTGTCAGATTCCGCACCGCTTCAGCGACAGCCATTTTCCCACCTTCATACGGATCAAGGTAAATAAAACGGGAGTTGCAGTCGGTCGTCATAGCGAGCGCTTTCTCCGTTCCGCGGATACGGAGTACCGCAGCATCAGATCCGGGTGCAACAACGGTATTCGTGCGGACCATATAATCATACTGATCGTACACCCATTCTTTGCTTGCAATCGTATATTGACTGAGAAGTTCCTTCAGGGTGCTTCCAGCGTCGTTGATCTCCATGCTCCACGGCGCTTCCTGCTGGAACTGCGTGTAATAGGCTGGTACCTGCGACGGCTTGTGATACACCGGAGCTTCCTCCGCAAGAGCATCCACCGGCACATCTGCCGCCACACGACCGTCGTGCTCCAGAACAAGCCGCTTCGTATCGGTTACTTCTCCAATAACAACGGCATGCAGCCCCCACTCTTCAAACAGGTCGATAAACTCCTGTTCACTTCCATCCTCCACAACAAGAAGCATCCGCTCCTGAGATTCGGAAAGCATCATTTCGTAAGGAGTCATTCCTTTTTCCCGCTGCGGTACCAGGTCCAGATTCATGTGGATTCCGGCGCCTGCTTTACTTGCCATTTCCGCGGAAGATGACGTCAGCCCTGCTGCACCCATATCCTGAATCCCGACCAGTTTTGGATGCTTGACTGCTTCCAGACACGCTTCGATCAGCAGCTTTTCCATGAACGGATCGCCGACCTGCACAGCTGGACGTTTTGCCTCGGAATCCTCGCTTAATTCTTCCGACGCAAACGTCGCACCATGAATGCCGTCCCGTCCGGTGCTGGCACCGACATAGAGGACTGGATTTCCTGTTCCTTTCGCCTGTCCTTTTTGAATATCTTTGTGATCGATGAGACCGACACACATCGCGTTGACGAGCGGGTTTCCTTCGTAGCACGGGTCAAACTGTATTTCACCGCCGACTGTCGGGATACCGATACAGTTTCCGTAGCCTGCAATCCCAGCGGTGACACCTTCGAATAAATAATTGACGCGCGGATTTTTCAACTCTCCGAAACGGAGAGAATTTAAGAGCGCAACCGGGCGGGCCCCCATGGAAAACACGTCGCGGATAATGCCGCCGACACCTGTCGCGGCTCCTTCATACGGTTCCACTGCCGAGGGGTGGTTGTGGCTTTCGATTTTGAAAACGACAGCCTGCTCATCGTCGATATCGATGACACCGGCTCCTTCCCCGGGCCCCTGCAGGACGCGCGGACCGTCAACGGGAAATTTCTTCAGCAGTACTTTGGAGTTTTTATAGCTGCAGTGCTCCGACCACATGACCGAAAACAGACCCAGCTCCGTGTAATTCGGAAGCCGCCCCATTTCCGACTGCATCAGCTCAAATTCTTCTTCCGACACACCCATTTCTTTATATAGATGCTCGTCCCGGATCATTTCAGGTGACGGTTCATGACGTAACAGCATGGTGTTCCCTCCAATAGCTGAGAATAGATGTAAACAGGCGCAGCCCATCTTCCGAACCGAGAAGTGATTCCACCGCTCGTTCCGGGTGCGGCATCATGCCGAGCACATTTCCCTCTTTATTCATAATACCGGCGATATCTGCGGTGGAGCCGTTGAACGGCTGTTTGTACGTAAACAGAATCTGATCGTTTTCCTTCAATTCCTGTAAATCCTCCGGACTGCAGAAATAATTGCCTTCCCCGTGCGCCACAGGAATCTGAATCGTCTCTCCTTTTTCATAGTGGCGGGTAAACATCGTCTTCTCGTTTTCCACAGTGAGCGGCACCGTCCGGCAGACGAAGTGAAGATCTTTGTTGCGGAGCATAGCACCTGGGAGAAGGCGGCTTTCCAGAAGTACCTGAAATCCGTTGCAGACGCCGAGAACCGGCTTTCCTTCTTCGGCGGCCTCCTTCACTGCCTGCATAATCGGCGACACGTGCGCCATCGCACCGGCCCGCAGATAATCCCCGTAGGAGAAGCCTCCAGGCAGCAGCACAGCGTCTGCTCCATTCAGCGACGTCTCGGTGTGGCGGATGTATTCCACCTCTTCCTGAAGCGCATCTTTAATCGCGTGGTACATGTCTACGTCACAGTTGGAACCTGGAAAAATAATGACAGCGAACTTCACCCGGAAACAACCTCCTCCACGTGAATGGTATAATCCTCGATAACCGGATTGGCAAGAAGCTGTTCACTCATCTGCTTCAACTGCTCTTCCGCTGCAGACAGACTGTCCGCTTCAAGCGTCACTTTCAGCATGCGGCTGATTGTCACTTCCTCCACATTGTCATAACCCAGCTGATGAAGGGAGCCGGTTACTGCGCTTCCCTGAGGGTCCAGCACTCCGTTTTTCCAAGTTACATACACCGTACCTTCGACTGTCATTTCGATCCGCCCTTTCGTAAAATCGATGATTTCCTGAAGATTATGTCATTTTCAGCTGCACCGTCCCTGTTACGTCAGCCGTTCGAGGAGCTGTGCGTAGCCTTCCTGCAGATTGCCGGAGGAAAACCGGAACAAATCTTTATCAAGGGACTCTCCGCTCGCCTGATCCCAGAATCGGCACGTGTCGGGAGAAATTTCATCCGCCAGCAGAATCGTTCCTTCTGCGGTACGTCCGAATTCCAGTTTAAAATCGACGAGGTCCACGCCGCGCTCTGCGAAATAAGGAACGAGCACTTCGTTTACACGGAGCGCCTTCTCCTGCAGCTGATTTACTTCCGCTTCCTCTGCGAGATGCATTGCCTGGATATGGGAACGGTTCACAAGCGGATCTCCGAGCGCATCGTCTTTGTAATAGAATTCCACAATCGGGGCGGCAAGCTTCGTACCGCGTTCCATGCCTGTCCGCTTTACGAGACTGCCGCAGGCAATATTACGGACCACGACTTCCAGCGGAATAATGTCCACAGAGCGGACAAGCTGCTCCAGTTCAGACACCTGAGAAACAAAATGACTGTCCACACCATGAGCCTTCAGCTGCTGAAACAAACGGGAGCTGATCTCATTATTCAGCTTCCCCTTTCCCTGAAGCACTTCTTTCTTTTCGCCGTTAAATGCCGTCGCATCATCTTTGTATACCACCCGGAGCACCCCGGGCTCATCCGTCTCATAAATCCGTTTCGCTTTCCCCTCATACAGCATCACCGACATACAAATCACTCCTTATAAGAAAAGCGGAGGCCCCGCGCTCACGAGCGACCAGTCCTGGAACTCATGGCGACGAAAGTCGATCTTTGCTTTCTTCGCCATGAGTGAAGGAACCGCGGGCGAGTCGGGGCCGCAGCTTCATTTTTCGATTGTTATGCGTCGTGAAGGCCGAGCCGCTGAAAGATCATATCGACCTGTTTCATATGGTGGTCGGGCTGGAAGCAGTCCTCGATCTCCTCGGCAGAAAGCTTCGCTGCGATGCGCTCATCCGCTTCCACCAGTTCTTTAAACGGACGTGCCTCCTCCCATGCCTGCATTGCCTTCGGCTGGACGAGATCATATGCTTCCTCGCGGGCCATGCCTTTATCGATGAGCGAGAGCAGCACCCGCTGGGAATAGATGAGCCCGTAGGTGGCATTCATGTTCCGCTTCATGTTTTCCGGGAACACCGTCAATTTATCAACGATGGTCGTAAAGCGGTTCAGCATATAGTTGACCGCCGTCGTTGCATCCGGAAGCATGATCCGCTCAGCGGAGGAGTGGGAAATATCCCGCTCATGCCAGAGCGCTACATTCTCGTAGGCTGTGACGACGTGACCGCGGAGAATCCGTGCAAGACCTGTCATGTTCTCGGAGCCGATCGGATTCCGTTTGTGCGGCATGGCTGACGAACCCTTCTGCCCTTTAGCGAAAAACTCCTCGACTTCTCTCGTTTCACTCTTCTGCAGACCGCGGATTTCCACAGCCATTTTTTCAATCGACGCTCCGATCAGGGAGAGTGAAGCAATATAGTGGGCGTGGCGGTCCCGCTGCAATGTTTGTGTCGAAATCGGCGCGCGTTCCAGACCGAGTCCGCCGCAGACGAACTCTTCCACAAACGGATCAATGTTCGCATATGTGCCGACGGCTCCGGAAAGTTTACCGACACGCACGCCTTCCGCGGCCTGACGGAAACGTTCCAGATTCCGCTTCATTTCCTCATACCAGAGGGCGAGTTTCAGACCGAATGTTGTAGGCTCTGCATGTACACCGTGTGTACGCCCCATCATTACCGTATATTTATGCTCCACGGCTTTTTTCTTCAGAACCTCGAGAAAACGGATGATATCTGCTTCGATAATGTCATTCGCCTGTTTCAATAAATACGACAGGGCCGTATCCACGACGTCTGTTGAGGTCAATCCATAGTGGACCCATTTCCGTTCGTCCCCAAGTGTTTCTGAAACCGCCCGTGTAAAAGCAACGACATCGTGACGGGTTTCTTCTTCAATTTCCAGAATGCGGTTTACATCAAAAGAAGCGTTCTCCCGGATACGGGATGCATCCTCCTTTGGAATATCACCGATCTCCGCCCAGGCTTCACAGGCGAGAATTTCTACTTCCAGCCAGGCCTGGTAGCGGTTTTCGTCTTTCCAGATACGGCCCATTTCCGGGCGGGTATAGCGTTCAATCATGAAGGATCCTCCTGAAGTACAGATTCGTTCCAGACAGGGGAAGCATCGATCTCTTCCAGAAGAGCCTCAGGATCTTCGGAAAGAAACGTCACATGCCCCATTTTCCGGTTATGTTTAGCTTCTTTTTTTCCATATAGATGAATGTGTGCCGGCGGCAGCATGGAATGACTGCGCAGGTAAGGTTCGACGTGCTGCCCGAGCAGGTTGACCATAACGACCGGCGACAACAGCTTTGTTGAGCCGAGCGGCCATCCGCATACAGCACGGATATGCTGCTCGAACTGGGATGTATCACAGGCGTTTATCGTGAAGTGGCCGGAATTGTGGGGGCGCGGCGCAATTTCATTCATGTACACGTCCGATCCATCCACGAACATTTCCACCGCAAGCGTTCCTACCATTTCGAGCGATTCTGCGAGACGTTCCGCGAGCGATTGTGCTTTTTCTTCGATTTCACTGGAAATACGGGCCGGCACGATCGTCCGGTGTAAAATACCGTGGCGATGTTCATTTTCCGCTGTCGGAAACGTCGTCATTTCGCCGTGTACGCTTCTGGTGACAATGACGGATACTTCTTTATCGAATGCGAGCATCTTTTCCAGTACAAGCGGACCTTTGGAGCCGAGCTCCTCCCATGCGGAATACAATTCTCCGCTGTCCCGCAGGATGAGCTGTCCTTTACCATCGTAGCCGCCGCGGGTCGTTTTCAGAACCGCCGGCAGACCGAGTTCCTGCACCGCTTCCTGCAGACCGCTGAATGTGTAGACTGCCTTGTAAGGCACGACCGGAATGCCGAAGTCAGCCGCCATTTCTTTTTCTTTCAAACGGTCCTGACTTACCTGCAGAAGTCTGCTTCCCTGCGGAAGATACATCGTCTCTTCCAGAAAAGTGGCTGTTTCTGCTGTGACATTCTCAAATTCGTAGGTGAGCACATCGCATTCGGAAGCGAGAATTTCCGCGCCGCTCCGGTCATCGTAAGACGCAGTTACCTGTTTATCGGAAACCATGCCGCACGGCGAATCCTCCCCTGGATCAAGAACGGCAATCCGGTAGCCCATTTCTCTTGCGGATAAGGCCATCATTCTGCCAAGCTGCCCTCCGCCTAAAATGCCGATCGTTTTCCCCGGTGCAATCCACATCATGTTAAATCCTCCTGCTCCTGCACTTCTTTTTCTTTTAACATCCGTCTTTCCTCCAGTGCCTGATGCACGCTGTCATCATGGACACCGATCTGCTTTGCTGCAAGAAGCGCTGCATTGACAGCACCGGCACGGCCGATCGCAACCGTCGCCACCGGCACGCCGGCAGGCATCTGCACGATTGAAAGCAGCGAATCGAGTCCGTTCAGTGCTTTGGACTGCACCGGTACGCCGATCACAGGAAGCGGCGTCTTTGCAGCAACCATTCCCGGCAGATGGGCAGCTCCGCCTGCACCTGCAATAATGACCTCAATCCCGCGTGCTTTTGCTTCTTCCGCGTAGGAAAACATCCTGTCCGGTGTGCGGTGCGCGGAAATGACTTTGGCCTCGTTCGGCACACCGAGCTCATCGAGCGTTTCCACCGTATGTTTCATCGTCTCCCAGTCTGATGTCGACCCCATAATTACTCCTACTTTTGCTGCCATCGATAAACTCCTTTCAGCCATAAAAAAAGCCTTATCATCCGCCTGCGTCTGAGGGAACGATAAGACACATGACTTCGTCAGAAAACCCGACACGCCAAAAATGGCATACGGCCGTCCAGGTACCGGAGCACCTGATTCTGATTCATGCTTATCTGATCCCTCATAGTCTGCTGATTTACGGTCTGCAGGTAGAAACTTCCGGGCCGTATCCCCGGTATTATATGAGGTTTCGTCTTTATCTGCGTTCATCATATCAATTATTTCCGTATGCGGTCAACTTTTTTCGAACATTTAATCGAATAATTCATTATAATGTTCGGATTTAAAGTCAGACGTCTGCTTTTGCCAGCTTCAGCTGCGCCCTTCGAACACAATCCGCTGATATGCTGTCTCCACACCATCCTTCGTTTCGCGCAGCACTGGCTCTTCCATTCTCCGCACCGGCGCATAGCCTTCCTCTGCCATCCGGGAAAGGCACTGATCGATCGTTTCGTTTTCCTCAACATAAAATTTCTTTTTCGGCATCCTTTTACCCCCTGTCTCCTGCTTTTTATTATACGAAATGATGCGATGTGTGAACAGCCGTTTTCCAAAAAGCACTAATAAGACAGGCGGACGCCGAAGCGTGGAAGCTGAGCAGCGGCGTCAAAGTCCAGCTTCAGAGCGGGTTTGTCTTACAACAGACACTGCCGCTCTCACAACTACCCCTTCCAGTCTAACAACGAGGCGGCCATTCTCATTTTCCTGTCATTGTTTAACTTCTCCGCCTGGTAATCCCGCAGCGCATCGGTAAAGTCCAACTTCTCCATGCCACGGCAGGCGGCTGAAAGCACGAGCGAAGCCTTAAATAAACCAGGCAGAACCCGCCTGGTCTTAAAAGAAAAGGGAGGTTTATTGAATAGGTTCCCGCTTTCTGCCTGCACCTGCAGCCGTACAACGCTTTTATTACAAGTAGCACGGCTCCGCGCGGCCGCGCCGCATGGCAGAAGATCACTTCCCTGCGCCTTAAACCATAGGCCTGCTCCGCTCGCGCTTTCAGCCGCTTGACGCGGCGTGGATTTTCGCCTCGTTCGGATCCTCCCGGAGTCGACGGCCTCCGGTTTCGGCAGATAATAGAAGTGCTTCGACTAGCAGGGTGTTTCTTATACAGTAAAAGCATTTCTTCGTTTGCTTATTTACTATACGCTATCCAGTTTATCCAGCTATTCTTCAGATCGAAGCTTCTGTCTTTCTAACATCATACTACGCTTCGAAGCGTTCGGCAGAGACGCCGGTGGGATCAAGCGCAGTCTGAAGATCCTTTCTCAGGGCGCAGGCCATGAGAAATAGCTGAAGACAAGCCCACGGCAAGCTTCTGCCGAGTAGCGGAGAAGCTCTACCAACAGAAACAAACGGTAAATGCAGCAAAACGTTGAAATGCTGCAGCCCTTGGCATGCCTGCTTGGAAGAGGCTTTGGATTTTATACATTCTTATTAGTCTAAAATAAACCAGGCAGAAACCGCCTGGTCTTAAAAGCAAAGAGACGTTTGTTGAATAGGTTCCCGCTTCCTGCCTGCACCTGCAGCCCTACGCGTTCCGGAGGGAACGGGCTCAACTAATTCCTTCTTCCGTTCGTCAGAAGGAATGGATTTTCGCCTCGTTCGGATCCTCCCGGAGTCGACGGCTTCCGGTTTCGGCAGATAGGAAGAAAACACTTGATAGAAGCGCCCCCATCTGTATAGAAATTGCTGCCATCCAGTTGCGTAGTAAGGGTCATTAGTGCTTTATACATTTCGTTCCTGCTATGAACCCTTTGAACTTCATCTCTATTTTACTGCGCTTCGGAGCGTTCGGCAGAGACGCCAGTGGGATCAAGCGCAGTCTGAAGATCCTTTCTCAGGGCGCAGCCAATGAGAAAGAGCTGAAGACAAGCCCACGGCAAGCTTCTGCCGGGCAGCGGAGAAGCTCCTTCAACAGAAAGTAACGATGGATGTAACAACGGTTTGAAATGCTGCAGCCCTTGGCATACCTGCTTGGAAGAGGCTTTGGATTTTATACATTCTTATTAGTGTACAAAAACCGCCCTCCGTGACACGGAAGGCGGCCGATGTTCCATTATTCTCCGAGATAGACAAAATAGAGGACAAAGACGACGAGCAGTACGTACATAATCGGATGAATCTCCCGTCCACGGCCTTTGCACAGCATCGTGATCGGGTACATGATAAAGCCGAGGGCAATGCCTGTTGCAATGCTGTATGTCAGCGGCATTGTCACGACAGTAAAGAACGCCGGCACGGCTATCTCAAATCGTTTCCAGTCAATATTGGAAAGCGATCCTGCCATCAGCACCCCGACGACGATAAGCGCCGGTGCAGTAACGGATTCTGTTACCACAGCCAGAAGAGGCGAGAACAACAACGCTACGAGAAACAACGCGCCCGTAACGAGAGAAGCGAAGCCTGTACGGGCTCCAGCCGCAATACCGGACGTGGACTCAATATACGCCGTCGTGGTCGACGTTCCAAGAACAGCACCGATCGATGTCGCCGAAGAATCTGCAAGCAGTGCCCGCTGCGCGCGCGGCAGTTTGTTGTCTTTTACAAACCCTGCCTGATTTGCCACCGCATAAAGCGTCCCTGCCGTATCGAAAAAATCGACGAACAAAAACGTCAGAATAACGATCATCAGCTCAATCGTGAAAATATCACCAAGAGCTGTTGTACCAAACGGTTCAAATGCTGCGCCGAATGTCGGTGCAAGACTCGGCACACTTCCAACAATAGCTCCCGGAACCGGGATGACGCCGGTCAATACCCCTGCTGCAGCTGTCAGCAGCATCCCGTAGAAAATACCGCCTTTTAAACCAAGGCTCATCAGGATGACGGTAAGCACAATTCCAAAAATGGAAAGCAGCGTAGCCGGATTTCCAAGCTGACCGATTTCCACCAGCGTTGCTTCCGACATCACAACGATCTGCGCATTCTGCAGACCGATAAAGGCGATAAAAAGTCCGATACCCGCTCCGGCCGCAAATTTCAGCTCAGCAGGAATCGCATTAATAATAAATTCCCGGATGCCGACTACCGTAATGAGGATAAAAATAATCCCGGACACAAACACACCGAGAAGCGCCGTTTCCCAGGGTATGCCCATGCCGATCACGACCGAGTATGTAAAGAATGCGTTCAATCCCATCCCCGGTGCGAGTGCAATCGGATACCGTGCGATAACACCCATAATAATAGTACCAATTGCCGCTGCCAGCGCTGTTGCTGTATAAACAGCTCCTTCATCCATGCCTGCCGGACCAAGAACAGACGGATTTACAAATAAAATGTAGGCCATTGCCAGAAACGTCGTAATACCACCCATCGTTTCTTTCGTGTACGACGTACCCAGCTCCTGAAACTGAAAATATCCTTTCATTGTCCCAAACACCCTCCATCAGCAATGTGTTGAATATTCGTCCGGCCCCGCTGCGCCTGCGATGCGGGCGGAATGTTCGGCCGCCATGCGCCTCTAAAGAAAATACAGTCATTTCAAACGAAAAAATCCCGGAAGCAGAAAACTACCTCCGGGACAATAACAGCCGGCACAGACAAAAAGACGCTGTGCAGCAATTATTCGTAGTCCGTCTATTTACGGTAGACTGGTAGAAACGTACGGGGCCGATTCCCCGACATATACGAACATTCGATTTTTATTTATCACATTCGTAATAATAGCAGTCCAAATCCGTCTAGTCAACGAAAACACGAATAATTATTTAATTTTAAGTTGCACCGTTCGTTTATTCCCACTCGATCGTGCTCGGTGGCTTGGACGTGACATCGTACACAACGCGGTTGACGTTTTTCACTTCGTTTACGATCCGTGTGGAGATAATTTCGAGCACATCGTAAGGGATCCGTGCCCAGTCGGAAGTCATACCATCGATAGACGTTACCGCACGGACACCGACGGTATAGTCATACGTTCTCTCATCTCCCATGACACCGACGCTGCGCATATCCGGAAGAGCCGTGAAATACTGCCAGATGTGCTTATCCAGACCCGCACGCTTGATCTCATCCCGGAGAATCTGATCTGATTCCCGGACGATTTCCAGCTTTTCATCCGTAATCTCACCGAGAACGCGTATACCGAGTCCCGGCCCCGGGAACGGCTGGCGCCAGACGATTTCATCCGGCAGGCCGAGCTCTGAACCGACTTTGCGCACTTCGTCTTTGAAAAGCGTATTGAGCGGTTCGATCAAATCAAACTTCATGTCCTCCGGAAGTCCACCGACATTGTGATGAGACTTGATCGTCTGCGCGGTATCCGTTCCGCTTTCAATAATATCTGTGTAGAGCGTGCCCTGAGCCAGGAAATCGACGTTTTCCAGCTTGCCCGCTTCCTCTTCAAATACATAGATAAATTCGTTGCCGATGATTTTCCGCTTCTCTTCCGGATCACTCACCCCGGCAAGTTTTCCGAGAAAACGGTCCTGGGCATCGATTTTTACGAGATTCATATCGAATCCTTCTCCGAATGTTTTCATAACACTGTCGGCTTCCCCTTTGCGGAGCAGGCCGTGATCGATAAACATGCAGATAAGCTGATCCCCGATCGCTTTATGCACAAGTGCTGCTACAACGGAAGAGTCCACCCCGCCGCTCAATGCACAGAGTACCTTTTTCGAGCCGACGTTCTCGCGGATTTTCTCCACTTCCATGTCAATGTAGTTTTCCATCGACCATTCTCCGTCACAGCCGCATACGTCATAAATAAAATTGTGGAGCATGTCATTGCCGTACTCTGTATTCTGCACTTCCGGGTGAAACTGCACGCCGTAGAGCTTTCTGTTCTCGTCGGACATTGCCGCTACAGGACAGGAGACATTGACTGCATCCGTCTGAAACCCTTCCGGTGGTGCTTTCACGAGATCTCCATGGCTCATCCACACAGACTGCTCGCGGGGAAGATTTTTAAAGAGAAGGCTGTCAGACTGCACGTTAATGACCGCTTTTCCGTATTCCCGGTGATTGGCTGCTTCCACATTTCCGTGAAAATGATGTGTCATCAGCTGCATCCCGTAGCAGATACCCAGCACAGGAATATCCAGGTCAAAGATCTCCGGATCGCACTGCGGGGCACCATCGGCATACACGCTTCCCGGTCCGCCGGAAAAAATAATTCCTTTCGGTGCCATCTCCTTCAGCTCAGCTGCTGTAATCTTATTTGAAATTAGTTCACTGAACACGCCCAGATCCCGGATTCTTCTTGCGATCAGCTGGTTGTACTGACCTCCGAAATCAAGCACCACTACCTTTTCGTTTATCTCCATCATCGAACTCCTCTCTCCTTCAAAAGCTGGCGCCTCCGGCAGACGGAAATCCGGCCGGAGTGCTGTTTCCATGCATACAAAAACGGAATTCTGCCTTCGCTGAGAATACACGAAGGCAGAATTCCGTTAAAGGTTCTGCCTTCATAGTCAGATCATTTACGGTGATCCGGTAGAGACTCTCGAGCCGTATTCTCAAGGATATATGAGGCTTGTTTCCGTTTTTAGACTGCATCATTGTATCAGGCGGTGTCACGCTGGTCAAGCGAGCAGTGAACGAATGATTTTTTCCCACTGGGTTTGATACGTTGACCAGGAAACACCTTCCCTGCTGCCGCCGTACACTTCTTTCTCATATGCTGCAGACAAGTCTTTCATCGCGCTCGTATGAAGCTCCCTGTCGACGCGTTCTCCAAACTCACGGATCGTTTCTCCGTTTCTGCGCTGAAGGCCTTCTTTTTGAAGCATCCATTCCAGACGCCGGTACCCCTGGGAAAACGTCGGTTTCAGCCAGCCGCGCTGATAGGCGGTCAGATACCACGTAATCTGCAGCCTTTTCTGACTGCGGTACAGGTAGATAAGCAGCAGCACAGGGGGAATGGAAATAAGGAAAAGCTGCCAAGGTGTCATTCCGCCTCCGCTTCCGGAGCCGCTTCCGAACAATCCGTCCTCTGATTCTTCTTCTGTGCCTTCCTGAAGCTGATCGTTTACGTCGTCTCCTTCCGGTACATCCGGCATTTCCGGTTCAATATCTGGTGAATCCGTATCAACGTCCGGTGTTTCGGTTTCCGACTCAAATTCAGCATAGTTTGTAAATCCCTGTGTCGGTTCAAACGTCACCCAGCCGACCTCCGGAAAATAGACTTCCACCCAGGAGTGGGCATTGCTGTTTCTCACTTCGTAAACGGACCGCCCATCGTCTGTCTGGTCCACTTCTTCACCGGCCGTAAATCCTTTTACCCAGCGCGTCGGAATATCCAGCGCACGGAGCATGACTGCCATGGAAGTGGAATAGTTATCGCAGTAGCCGACCTGAGTTTCAAATAGAAACTGGTCCACGTAGTCTTCTCCCTCTTCCGGCACCGGTACATCAGACGTTTCATATTCAAACCCATTCGCAGAGAAATACTGCTCAATTTCTTTTGCGGCATCATAGCGGTTATCTGTCTCTGCCGTAATTTCTTCAGCAAGCTCGACGACACGTTCCGGAAGATCATCCGGCAGCTGAAGATAGCGGTCAGTGACAGATTCGGGATCTTCCGCACCTGCATTTCGGAGAACATCTTCGGGATACGCAGGGGTATCATACTCAAAACGGTAATCCGTGAGCCGGACCGACTCTCCTTCCGGTGATTCCACGACCGTCCGCCCACCGATCACATCGGTATAAAACTGAAGATCTTCTCTTCCCCAGTCCGCCGCATCATCTGCAGCGGACGCTTCGGGCACATCCACGAGACTTCCCTGATAGAAAAGAAGATTAAAATCGGTCTCCTCCGCCATTGTAATTTCCGCCGTTCCTCGTCCGCCGGAGGCAGACTCATTGAACAGACGGAAATCTACTGCTTCTTCTCCACCTTCATTCACTGTTTCTGCTGGAACGTAATCACGTTCTGCCTCCCAGCCGGAGCCGGTGTAAATGTCTTTCGATTCTCCGCGCCAGTAGCCGGGCTCGTCGACGACCGCCTCCAGCACCGGGCCGTCATCCTGAACGAAACCACCGCCGAGCTGCTCGTCGTTTTCACCGTACCCGATCCGCTGCACAGTTCCGCCCCCTCCACCGGAACTCTCCAGTCCGGCAAAGCTTCGGAACGCAGGAACAGGATCGGCCCACTGCGGCTCCGGCTTCGGCGCTGCCCATGCCACAGCGACCGCAATCGTCACCATCACAAGGAGCGTATACATCCATGCCGGCGAAAACACCGTTCTTCCGGACGTACGCCGATCTTCATCCTGAACGCGCAGCATATGCAGAAGCGTCAGCAGGAAAAACCCGATGACAACGATACGGACGACCGCCTGAGAGGCGTCCACCAGCGTAAATGTATCCAGCACGGTGATGTAGACAATCGTACAGAATAAAAAGAAAAACACACGCCGCGTATGCAGAATCCAGTAATAGAGAAGGTAGCTGATCAGCGCAAGGAGTAGCAGAAGCAGAAACGAACGGAAATAATCGGTCAGTCCTGCAAAATTTCCTCCTGCAATCATAGCGGTATTCACGCCGATTTCATTCGTGAAGCGGCGCAGTGTTTCCATAAAGCCGGCCGCAGAAAAAAAGGATTCCGCATAAAAGAGCTGATGGAGGCTGTACATGCTTCCGGCAAACAACAGCGGAATCCCTGCCCAGACAGGCAGGTGCAGATACACGCAGATGGAGGCCGCAAACGTGAACAGAACAAAGATACCGATCTGACCAGTCGATGTAATGACCGGAATCGGCCGCAGCCATTCCCACAACAGCAGGAAGGCTAGCAGATATATGATTAAGTGCGTTAAGGACGCAGCAGGCGTCCGCTGCTTCACATTCATTTAATTCCTCCTGCTTTCTCCGGATTCCTGATGCAGACTTCCCCGCTGCAGCAGATACGTCTGAATACCGAACGACCGGACCTGCTCGAGCCGCCGCGTTTCCCAGGCTTCATTCTCCTGCTGCTTATCCATCAGGGCGCACACCATTCTTACTTGTCTTCCGGCAAGACGCCGGAGCTGTTCAACAACGCTGTCATCCAGACGGGCAGTAATGTAGACGAGTGTCACGCCATCGGGTATTTCCTGTTCCAGCGGCTGGACCGCTTTAACGAACGACGATTCCGGAGATGGACGTGCCTGTGCAAGCCATGCCATCATCCGCCTGCGCTGTTCTTCGGAAAAGCCGACGGGATACTGGACAACACTGGAGCCGACAGCCCACATTCCCACCTGCAGATGTTCCCGGTACGCATACATGATGATGGAAGCCGCCAGCTCGATTCCTTTTTCATACGCATCCTGCCCTGCAAATGCGTCACTTTCCAGACGGTTATCCCAGACGACGAGAAACTGGCGCCCGATAAATTCTTCAAACTCTTTCGTCATCAGTTTCCCTGCCCGGGCGGAAGCTTTCCAGTCGAGACTTGTCAGCCGGTCGCCGGGTTCATACTCTCTAGCTCCTGCGATCGCGGTCCGGTCCTCCACCATATCCTGAAGCGACTGCTTGGTTTCCGTCTCACTGCGCTCGTACACATCCCAGCCCTGAATCTCATGGTGCTTCGGATACACGAGCAGTTCATCTGCGAGCGGAAGAAAACGGCTTTTGGTAAAGACACCGAACATGTCGCTTGTCTGCAGGCGGATGCCATACCCTCTATAACGGCCGCGCTTTAATTCCGGAACATGGTAGGTATACATCAGCTCGCGCGAAGCGGTACTGTAAAATATTTTTTTCAATGCTCCGCCCGGCAGCTGGCGCTGAAGTTCCTCGTCCACGATATCCTCTACGGCCAAGTAGAGAAACGGAAACAAAAGACTGCGCCGGATGCGGATCGTCACCGTACATGGACTTCCGGACTGCTGCGCGCCGTTCAGCCCGTTCCGGTCCACGGTTATTTTTCCCAGCGGAAGGAGTGCATACAAAAACATCAGCAGCAGCAGAACCGCAACGCTGTAAAACAAAAACCAGCTGACGAAATTCCCCTGGAACATCGCATAACTGAACAGTCCTCCGGCTGCAGCCAGAATAATAAGCAGTTTTAGGAGCCGGGTCAGCCATTTTCCAATCTGCTTCATTGGGCTTTGTCGTTCTCCGCAGGTATATGAACCTGCTCTAAAATATCAAAGATAATCCGGCTGCTCTCCATTTCGGAAAGTTTCGCTTCTGAATTAAGCAGAATCCGGTGCTGCAGCACAAACGATGCCAGGTATTTGATGTCATCCGGAATAACGTAGCTCCGCTCCTGCATGTATGCATAGGCCTGGCCTGCTTTCATCAGCGCAATGGAAGCACGCGGACTGCCTCCAAGGTATACGTGATGATGCTGACGTGTAGCATTGACGATGCTGATGATATACTGTTTCACATTGTCTGCAACATGCACATCTTTTACTTCCTCCTGCATGCGCAGCAGTTCCTCAAGAGCCATAACCGGTGCGAGGGATTCGATCGGGTGCTGTTTTTCCACCCGGCGGAGCACATCCAGTTCTTCTGCTTTCGTCGGATACCCGATCCGGAATTTAAAAAGGAACCGGTCGAGCTGCGCTTCCGGCAGCGGGTAGGTGCCGCCATATTCGATCGGGTTCTGTGTCGCCATGACAAAAAATGGTTTATCAAGCGGACGCGTCTCCCCGTCTGTCGTGACACTTCCCTCTTCCAGTGCCTCCAGAAGAGCTGCCTGGGTTTTCGGGGAGGTGCGGTTAATCTCGTCGGCGAGAACAATATTGGCCATTACCGGACCTCTGCGGAACTCAAATTCCATCGTTTTCTGATTATATATCGAAACACCGGTGACATCGGAAGGAAGAAGATCCGGCGTAAATTGAATCCGCTTAAATTCAGCACCGAGAGACTTTGCAATAGCACGGACCATCATGGTTTTGCCGACACCCGGAACGTCTTCAAGCAGCACATGACCACCGCTTAAAATGGCGATGAGACTCAGCTCCACTTCACGGCGCTTGCCGACAACTACTTTCTCTACATTATCCACAAGAGCACGGAGCTGCGGGCGGATCACCGTCTCCTGCTCTGTTTCATTTTTTCTCATCTATAACCAGTCCTCCTCGAACATACTCTTTGTCCATTTTAGCATGAACTGTCCGGAAAATCGCTTGATAAGAGAGGCGGGGTTCCTCTTGATTCACGCAGACGTGACAACCGGAGAAAAGCACAGCAAAAAGCCGCTGTCTGAACTGCACAGCGGCTCCTCCCTGGCTATAGTCCCTGTTTCATCTGATGATGCGGCATATGGTGATGCCCTTTCGGTGTCCGGTGTTCCTCCGTTGAATCGATGTCCTCCACGGGGATGCGGCCGATCTCTTTCTCTACTTCTGCAACGACGACCCAGTCCCCCTGTTCAAAGTAGGGTTCAAAAGAAGACGCATCTTCATCCTCTTTTCCGATAATCTGGATCCGGTCTTCGGGAATATCTTTTATTTCCAGTTCTCTCAGCACCTGTTTCTGCTGCGCTTTTGACTGCAGTACTGCGACTACCTGGCGGTCCATATCCTCACCTCCATTCAATTCTTCTGCATATGGAACAACCGGTGATTGGTCAATACCCGGTACATATCATCGATGGGCGCATGGTCCATTGGATTTTTATCAATATGGGAGTATAGAAGTTCTCCGTCTTTATCGACGATCCATGCCCCGCCCTGCAGGTACACATCCTGTGTCCGCATCGATTTTGTGACAAACTGCTTCTGCCGCTTTTCCGATGGGAAGAAAGATGGCAGCCGCTTCGTGGCAGCGCCGCCTGCAAGCATCCCTGCCATTTTCCACTTAGGCATCCGGATATGGCCGAGATCGTAGTAGGCCTCGTGTTTTGGATCTCCGTAAAGAGAAAAAGGATATGGCCCAAACGAACGGTTAAATTCTTTTATGACACTGCCGCTGGAAGGAGCAATAACAGAAAGCTCTGCTCCATTCTCTGTAAAAATATGGTGAAACTCACGCAACTGCGCGAGAAATTTCCTGCAGATCGGTCAACCGAGGTGACGCACAAATACGAAGGCGTGCGGTTTCTCCTGAATGAGAGCATCCATCCGCAGCTTCTCTTTATTCATCGTTTCCAGTTTGTATGGGAATTCCATGTTTCTCCCTCCTTCTTTCTATCTCTTTTCCATTCGTTTCCCCACTCCCGCCCCCTTTAAACAATCCGGACTTTCTGTACACGGAATCATTTAGTTGACAGCAGAACAGCCTCCCCGTAAAATAAGCTCGTAAATCCCGATAATATAACTCAGAAAAGGAGGGTTTCGATCATGTCAGAAACCATTGTACAGGGCACAGGTGCCCAGGAAGATACGGAAAAACGTTCCTCTAAAGACCTGGCAGCGCCGCAGATGAACTTAGTGACAGGTGCATTAATTGTAACTGCCATTCTCGGTGTATTTCTTTTCATTACTCAGGAGCCGATGATGCCGGTTCTGCTTCTGATCGGCCTTCTATTAGGCTATACACTGTTTCATGCACGGTTTGGCTTTACGTCTGCCTTCCGCCGGTTTGCCTCTGTCGGTAACGGTAAAGCCATCCGTTCCCACATGGTCATGCTCGGTGCCGCCGTGACGTTGTTTGCTCCCATTCTTGCATTCGGCATTTCCTTTTTCGATGTGGAAGTGAGCGGATATGTATTTCCTATCGGCGTTTCCGTCATTGTAGGTTCCTTTCTATTCGGAATCGGCATGCAGCTCGGCGGCGGATGTGCTTCCGGTACGCTCTACGCAGTCGGAGCCGGAAGAACCGTTATGTTCATTACATTGCTATTCTTTATTGTCGGCTCTGTAATCGGAGCCGCGCATCTGCCGTTCTGGACAGATCAGATGCCAAGCACAGAGCCAGTGTCGCTCGCTACATCTACAGGGCTTGGATACGGCGGCGCATGGCTCGTTTCCATTCTGCTGTTCGGACTGATCGCATGGATTACGCTCGTCGTTGAGCGGAAGCGGAAAGCTCCGCCGATGGCGCCGGTTCCTTCTGAAAAAGGTTTCAAGCGGATCCTGCGTGGTTCCTGGCCGCTTTTTGCCGCAGCAATCGTGCTTGCCGTCCTGAATGCTTTGACATTAATGACACGGGGCCAGCCATGGGGCATCACCTCCGCTTTCGCTCTCTGGGGCTCGAAAGTGGCAGACACATTCGGTATGGATGTTGCCTCCTGGGGGTACTGGCAGGGAGACAATGCCCAGATGCTTCAGGCTTCTATCTTCTCTGACACAACCACAATCTTAAATTTCGGCGTCATTCTCGGTGCTTTTATGGCATCCGCGATGGGCGGCCTGTTCCGCTTTTCCGGGATCACCGGCGGAAACGTTGCTGCAGCAGTCATCGGCGGCCTGTTCATGGGATACGGTGCACGCCTTGCTTTCGGCTGTAACATCGGTGCCTACTTCGGCGGAATCGCTTCGTTCAGTGTGCACGGTTATATCTGGGCCGTCATGGCACTACTCGGAACGTTCTTCGCTCTTTACCTGCGCCCGCTGTTCGGGTTGAGCGTACCAAAATCAAAAGACAGTTTCTGCTGACTCAGAGGGGGAAAACCTCTTTCAGCACTGCTGTTACAACGATCGAGAGAAAACCTGCGGCGGTCTATGAGAAGACCAGCCGCAGCTTTTGGTATGAAGAACGATAAGTTTCTGGACTATAGAAAGACGGTGAAGAGTTACACCGCAGGCTGATTCGAGATCTTTAAAATAAACCAGGCAGAAACCGCCTGATCTTAAAAGCTAAGAGACGTTTGTTGAACAGGTACCCGCTTTCTGCCTGCACCTGCAGCCGTACGCGTTCCGGAGGGAATCCGAAAAGCGGAAGCGCCCTGGTCACGAGCGACCAGTCCTGGAAGCCCTGCCGACGAAAGCTGATCTTCGCTTTCTTCGGCAGGGGTGAAGGAACCTCGAGCGAGTGGGTGCTGCAGCTGGACAATACTTCAATTACAAGAAGCATGGCTTCGCGCGGCCGCGCCGCATGGCAGAAGACCGCTGCCCTGCGGCTTAAACCAAAGGCCGGCTCCGCTCGTGCTTTCAACCGCTTGACGCGGCGTGGATTTTCGCCTCGTTCGGATCCTCCCGGAGTCGACGGCCTCCGGTTTCGGCAGGTTGGAAGAAAACGCTTGATCGAAGAGGTCCCTTTTGCACAGTGAATACGGTAATCCAATCGAATTGTACGAGGTCATCTTTGCCTTATAGACACCGGTCCTGCTATGGATCATTGGTATTTCAGCTCTATTTTACTACGCTTCGGAGCGTTCGGCAGAGACGCCGGTGGGATCAAGCGCAGTCGTCCCGAAAAGCGGAAGCGCCCTGGTCACGAGCGACTAGTCCTGGAAGCCCTGCCGACGAAAGCCGCTTTTCGCTTTCTTCGGCAGGGGTGAAGGAACCTCGAGCGAGTGGGTGCTGCAGCTGGACAACGCTTCGTTTTAAGAAGCATGGCTCCGCGCGGCCGCGCCGCATGGCAGAAGATCGCTGCCCTGCGGCTCAAACCATAGGCCGGCTCCACTCATGCTCTCCAGCCGCGCAAATACCGCCCGGCTGGAAGACAAGCCCACGGCAAGCTTCTGCCGAGACGCGGAGAAGCTCTACCAACAGAAGCAAATAGTTAATTTAACAAAGCTTTAAAATGCCAAAACCCTTGGCATCCCTGCTCGGAAGAGGCTTCGAATTTTATACTTTCTTGTACTCTAAGTAAAACCGCCTGCCCGTAACAATTTACAGGCAGGCGGTCCGTTTTTCGTATTATCCTATTTTACCTTATTCAGCTACCGCCGGTTGAGCCGGTCTCTGTAGAGGAGAAAGATGACTCCTGCAAGAAGTACGGTCATGACACCGGACAAAAGAAGCGTCGTCACTGTATCCCTCCTCGATCTACTGACTGGCCAGAATAATGTCCCCCTGCGGCTGTTCATTGTTCGGCTGCGGCTCCAGCGTTACCGCAATCTGATCAATCTGATCCGGACCGCTTTCTTCTCCGCTGAGACGGTACGTTACCGCTCCATTCCCGTTTTCATCAATCGTGAAGCTTCCGGCGGAAACGGGAACTTCTCCTTCGATCAGCCACGCCTGAAATGCCTGCTCTCCTTCCAGATCCGGCATGTTCCGGACGGAAATGACGAGGTCTACGTGGCCGTTCTCAGAGATAATGGTTGCGGACCCCTCTCCCTGGAATTCCTGGCCGGCTGCATTCAGGTTGGAGGCCAGCAGCACGTCCGATACACCGCGGGGATCATCCTCATCGGATTCTTCCAGAAGTGCCTGATAATCCGATTCGAGAAGGTCTCTTTCAAAGACGAGTTCTTCATTCCGCTCCTCCAGCGACTCCTGTTCGGAAAGCAGCTGCTGCTGATTTGTGAACAAAACGGCATTTCCGATTATGGAGAAAAGCAGGACAGCGGCAGCCGCACCGAATGCCCACACAGGGACACCCCGTCTCCGCTTTTTCGGCTCTGGGCGGATATCCGTTACCGCTGATTCCGTTCGAGGCTCTGTTCCGTTCGTTTTTTCCTCTTCTGTTGATTCTGTGACATTTTCCAGAATTCGTGCTTTCATGCCTTCCGGCGGCTCCACCGGTTCACTCATAAACGGGAGTTCTCCGGTCAGTTCACGAAGCTCTTTCAACTCTTCCCTGCATGCTTCGCATTGATGAAGGTGCTCTTCAAATGCTTGTTTTTCCTCATCTGTCATCTGGTTGTTGAAATAATCGATCACACGGTCACAAAGATGCTCGTTCACTGCCACTCCCCCCTTTCTGATGCCAGTTCTTCTCTTAGATGTTTCAGTGCAAGCCGCACTCTTCCTTTTACGGTACCGAGCGGTATCCCGATCTGCTCGGCTGTCCGCTGCTGGGACAAGCCTTCAAAGTAAATGAGCTGAATGACCATCCGCTGCTCTTCTTTCAGCTTCATCATCGCTCCTTTTATCTCTTCTCGTTTCTCTTTCCATTCCACCAGATCTTCAACAGCCGGCGAGTCAGACGATGGTTCTGTCTCCTGATGCACCGTCTGTTCATCACGGCGTTTTTTCTTACGTAGAAGATCGATCGCGGCATTTCTGGTCATGGTGAGAAGCCATGAGGAGAATTTGCCTTTATCCGCCTGATACCCTGCGGTTCCTTTCCATAACTTCATCATCACTTCCTGGACCACTTCCTCTGCGGTACCGGCATCTCCGGTAAGTTTCCACGCAAACGAATAAAGCAGCTTTTCATATTTATCATACAATGCTTCGAGCGCATCTGCGTCCTGCCGGACGATGCGTTCGTACAAGTGCAGATCCTCTTGTCCCGCCATAGAACCCTCCTCACTGCAGGATACTGCTCCTACATAGAATACGTTTCATATCGTGAAATGGATCACTTTTTTCGTCAACCGATCATCATAGATTCAATCTGTTTCATCTGCGCATAGAGTCCATTCTTTCGAAGCAGCTCTTTCTCTGTTCCCTGTTCGGCAATCACGCCGTTATCCATTACCAGTATCTGGTCAAACCGATCGAGATCCTGCAGGCGGTGGCTGATATACAGTACGGTCGCATCTCCGGCAGCATCCAGAAGTTCCTGAAGGACAGAAGCTTCGGTCACAGCATCCAGCGAAGAAGTCGGCTCATCGAGAAGCCACAGCTTCTTTTTGCGGAGAAGCACCCTGGCAAGCGACAGCCGCTGGCGTTCCCCGCCGGAAAGGTTCTCCGCGCCTTCTTCAAGCAGCATGCCCGGGTCCAAGTAATGAAGGTGGACACGCTGAAGTACTTCTTGAATTTCTTCCTCTTCTGCTTCCGGATCTGCGAGACTCAGGTTGGATCTGAGCGTGCCATAAAAAAAATGCTGTTCCTGGGTCACGACATTCGTCTGTTCCCAGATCGATGCATCATTTAAAACCGTCGTTTCCACCTGATCGATGGCCGCACTGCCGGAATCCGGCAGATAAAACCGGAGCAGAAGCTGAACGAGTGTCGATTTCCCGGATCCGCTCGCGCCTACAACGGCCGTTTTTGATCCGGCAGGAAGTTCGGCGTAGATGTTCCGGAGCATCGGCCTCGGTTCACCCGGATACGTAAATGTCACGTCGCGAAAACGTACGGCCGGCGCCTGGTCCCACTGCACCTCCCTGCTTTCCCCTTCCGGAAGCATAAGCGAGGAATCCTCCATCACATCATCCAGCCGGTCCGCCGCAGCTTTTGTCTCCTGAGCGTACGAAGGGTAAACCGCCATCGGCACGGTGTTCTCAAAGACGGTCAGGCTGATCATTACAAGCATGGCAAGAAAAACACCATCGAGCGCTCCGGAAGAAACACTCCAGGCTGCCGCTGCAAGCACCGACCAGGATACAACAAACGCCACCGTCTGATTGACGCTTGTAAGTGAGAGCCTGCGCCGGGAGGCACGGGCATTTTCTTCATCATAAGCTTCCAGACGCTCTACTAATTCTGTCTCTTTTTCCTGCAGCTTCTGGTACAGCTGCAGTTCACGGTATCCGCGCAGAAATTCCCCAGCTGCAGATGCCGCTTTTCCACGACCGCTTCTGACAAGTGCCGCCCGGTCCTGTTCAAGGGATCGGTAGAGAGCCGGAAGAAGCCAGCCGGTCAATAAAACGCCGATGGTTAAAATGAGTGCGGTGAGCCAGGAAAAATAAAGCGTAAATGCAATCGTCGCAAGAAAGATGATTGTCATAACGACCGGCGGATAGTAGACGCGCAGAAAGTAATTCTGCATCGTTTCGACATCCCCGACAATCCGCGACAGGAGTTCCCCGCTCTGATAACGGTGGAACAGCCTTGGTGCGAGCGGCTCCAGTCTGCGGAAAAAGTGTCCGCGGACGGAAGCAAGCATCGAGAACGTCGCCCGGTGGGAATAGAGACGCTCGCCGTACCGGCTGAGACCGCGCGTCAGACTGAACAGCTTGAGGAGAGCAATCGTCACCGTCAACACGGCAAGCGGCGGCGTGACTGCGGCTTTGGAAATCAAATAGCCGCTGTTCGCAAAAAGGGCCACGGCACCGGTTCCGGCGAGAAATCCAAAAAGAATGGACAATGCCAGATCTTTTTTCTCTTTTAATAAAAAGCCCCGGATAACGTTCATGCTCTCCCTCCCTGCTGTACGTGAAGCATTTCCTGATAGACCGGATCCGTATCCCGGAGTGACTCGTGGGTGCCGGTCGATTCTACAGACCCTCCGCGCAGGAGCACAATCTGATCCGCACTCCGCACGGTGTGAAGACGGTGGGCGGAGGTAATGACCACGGCGCGGCGGCCCAGTTCCTCCATCGACTCTTTCAGAATACGCTCTGTCCGGATATCAAGTCCCGTTGTCGGTTCATCATATAGTATTACTGCCGGCTTTTTTAAAAAAGCACGCGCAAGTGCCACGCGCTGTTTTTCTCCGCCGGAAAGACCTCTCCCGCCTTCTCCGACAACGGTATCAAGACCGTCGGGAAGACTTTCTGCCGTTTCTTTCAGTCCGGCTTTTTCGACCGCTTCCTCTACATCTGCCTCCCCGGCTTCCTTCAGTCCGAGAAGAATGTTTTCCCGGAGCGTTCCGGCAAATATATACGGATGCTGTGTTACGTAGGCAAGAGCTCTGTACCAGTCTTCCTCCCGGTACGTCCGGAGCGGCTCCTCATTTACATAAATACCATCCGTCTTCAGCAGTCCTGCAGCTGCATGAAGAAGCGTTGATTTCCCCGATCCGCTCGGTCCGATCAGCGCCGTGTCGGAACCTTCCGGGCAGTGCAGATCGACAGGCCCCAGCTGAAAACGACCGTCTTCATACGTATAATGCCAGTTTTTAAATGACATCGTAAACCGCTCCGGCAGTGGTCTGGTTCCCCAGGACTCCGGCTCCTCTTTATCGATTTCTTCGAAAACACGTTCCGCCGCAGCCATACTTCCTCTGCCTGCATGAAACGCGCCGCCCATTTCCTTTAAGGAAGCGTAAAATTCAGGCGCTAAAATGAGGACGAAAAAGGCGGTCGCAAAGGTGAGCTGGTCAAATAAAACGAGGCGCAGCCCGACTTCGAGCGCGACGAGCGATATACTCAGCATCGAAATGAATTCCATCATCAGCGCGGACAAAAACGCGATTTTCAATACGTCCATCGTCGCATCCCGGTAGCGGAGACTGTCCCGTTCCACAGCAGCCTGCTGCTGTTTGGAACGCCCGAACAGCTTCAGCGTCGTCAGCCCCTGCACGATATCTAAAAACGTAGAGGAGAACCGGTTTAACTTTTCCATCTGCTCTTCCGACCGGCGCTGTGTGCTCCGGCCGATCACTGCCATGACGATCGGTACGAACGGAGCGGTCACAAGCAGAATCAGCCCGGAAATCCAGTTCGCATAAAAGATGGCTCCGAGCAGAAAGAGCGGCACGAGCGACGACTGCATCATGACGACATAGTAATGGGAAAAATAAGCATCCATTTCATCTACGGCATCCAGCAGAAGGCTGATTTTACCCCCAGTTCTCGTGTTGTCTCCATCCATCGGATGATGTTTAAAGGAGCGTACAAGTTCCCTGCGGAATCGTTTTTTCATTTTCAGTGCCAGACGCTCTCCTGTGAGATTGTTCACATATTGAAGCACAGCCCTCACCAGGAGCGAGACGAGCACTCCCGAAAGCGCCGGAACCGCCTCACGCAGTGCCGCGCCGCCGAGGAAGATCTGGTCTGCCACCGATACAATAAAGTATGCCTGGGCGATCGTCGTGAGCCCGATCAGGGACGAGATCAGCATGAGCAGCTGTCTCGAGCGTTTATCTTCTTTTGAAAGCATTTTGAGCCTTTCTTTTGCCGTCATTCCCCACGGCTCCTTTCCTTCCGATCTTTTCTCCTGCAGCTGCACTTTTTACAACTGCTTCTAACCTGCTATTATACAGCAGAATAAGCAGGCTCCGCGATTGCAAAGACTTGTTCAGAACGAAAAAAATCCAGAGACGGTCACGGCGTCTCCGGATCAATTCATCATTAATGGGACATCCATTTCGGCGGAGTATTTTTATCCCAGTATACATCACCGAGCGTATGATGCGCTTCAAATCCATCATCTTTTACGTGGTAATGGAAATTGAAATAATATCCCTGCTTCGGCTTCATATCACGGCGGACATGAAAACGGAGGACATCGGTTTCCTCCTGCTCATCATAGATATGGAAAATTTTCTCTCCATATCCGGATGACGGATGTTCAGTAATCGTCCAGGATGACACCGTTTCCTGATCCTCTGACTCATAGAGCGAGGAAATAACCCCCTCGATCTGCGGCAGAATCTCTTCCATGACGTCCCCTTCAACTTTGTTATAAATCTTTGGACCGAGCTTGGATATCGTCTGCTCTCTTGCCTGCTCCGTCACATCATCGAGGTATTCCTCCAGTGACCAGAGCTCTTCTTCCAGTTCAGCGGAGCTGTCCTCCACTTCACTGAACGCAAGGTCCGCATCTTTTTTCTCCGGGTTTGTTTCGTCCGCGTTTTCTTTATCGTCCCAGTCCAGCGGAGGTATGTAGGCTCCGAGAGTCAATACGGACATCATCACGATCGTCAGGCGCCGCATCCAAAGCTTCATGTCCAAAACGTTCCTTTCTGTCATTGACGTTATACGTAGTGTACCACGGATCAGCAGCCTGCGCATGGGTGTTTCGTCCATTGATGAAATCGTTTTCTTCCCTGTATTCACAAAATTGCCGACGCTCTGCAGTTGAAAAAACCGGCGGATTCGTTCAATATATGAAACAGACAGTTTTCTGAAATGAGGGCAGATTGGATGAGTGAAGATACAATAACACGGCTGACGCTTGACGGCCGGGAAATTATTCTGATTGGAACGGCACACGTATCAAAAGAAAGTGCCGCTGAAGTAAAGCAGGTGATCGAACAGGAGCAGCCGGACAGCGTCTGTGTGGAACTGGATGCACAGCGGTATGAGTCCGTCATGAACAGTGACCGCTGGCGGCAGATGGATATATTCAAAGTGCTCCGGGAGAAAAAAGCGACCCTTCTGTTTATGAACCTGGCTATTTCCTCGTTCCAGAACCGGATGGCTAAGCAGTTTGGAATTAAACCCGGTCAGGAGATGATTCAGGGAATTCAATCTGCGGAAGCTGCAGGCGCCGAACTCGTTCTGGCCGACCGGGATATTCAGACAACATTTGCCCGCATCTGGGGCAACCTCGGTTTTTTTGGAAAAGGGAAACTCATGACTTCTGTTTTCGGAAGTATCCTCGTTCAGGAGAACATTTCCGAGGCCGAGCTTGAAAAAATGAAACAGCAGGACACGCTCAATGCGGCGATGCATGAATTTTCCGAAGCGTTTCCGGAGTTAAAGACGCCTCTCATTGATGAGCGGGATCAATACCTGGCCCAGAAAATCCGTGAAGCACCGGGAGAAAAAGTTATCGCCGTGTTAGGGGCTGCGCACGTGCCGGGGATAAAAAATCACATTTACGAAGAACAGGACCTCGAGGAACTCTCGACCCGGCCAAAAAAATCGCCACTGCCGAAAATTATCGGCTGGGCGATACCGATCGCCATTTTATCTGTCATTCTTTTTACGTTCATGAACAACCCTTCTGCAGGATGGGATCAGACGATCAGCTGGCTTTTATGGAACGGCGGCATGTCCGCTGTTGGTGCAGCTGTTGCCTTCGGCCATCCGTTCGCCGTGCTGACAGCCTTCCTCGTCGCTCCATTCAGTTCACTAAATCCACTGATGGCAGCCGGATGGTTTTCCGGTCTCGTGCAGGCGTATGTGCGGAAGCCGAATGTAGGGGACCTGGAATCCATCTCTGATGACGTCCAGACGATGAAAGGATTCTGGGATAACAAAGTCACCCGCATACTTCTCGTCGTCATTTTGACGAATATCGGAAGCACACTCGGCACGTTCATCGGTGGCGCAGACGTACTGCGGACGTTCTTTCAGAATTTTTAACAGGATACGCAGGTCAGGGCCGGAGCATAGCGCTCCGGCCCTGACATATATTCAGCTATTTCTTTGGGCGTTTTTCCCGGTTCTGACCATAAGGCATCGTATATAGGAATACTTCCTCTTCCGGTTTTTTCTGCTTGAATCCCGGCGTACTCCCGGCAAGCTCTTCCGGCGAATACCGTCTGCCGAGGATTGGATCCATACGCATCATCGTATTCAGCGGTGTTTCTTCATACCGCTTTAACGCATGTGCGGCAATACCCAGTGACAGCTTGTCCTGAATCAGTTCCCGTATCTGACGGACCGAATAAAACGGGTAGCCGAATCGTCCGCTGTAGATATTTAAAAGGATGAGCAGTTCATAGTCAAGCCGCATCAGCTCTTTAAATTTTTCCACTCTGCGCCGCTGCACAGGGTCTCCTTGTATAGACGTATAAACAGATGCAGCTGCATCAAAACGTTTTCTCATTTCCTGCTCCATCCACTGGAACGTTTCCTCGAAGTAAACTCTTTCCGTCCGTACCGGCTCCTTATGTGCCGATTTTTCTACTTCAAACATGTAGTACCCGCGGTAATCTTTTTCAACTGCGCCGCTGGATGCGAGCCGCCGAAGATCAAGTTCTGTATAACGGCGGAACCGGTGAATGGATTCCAGCGGTGGGCTGCCATGGCGGAGGACATCGTCAAAAAACATTGTCATCCCTTCTTTGCGGTTTTTTTGCCTCTCTGGTGTAAGGATGTTTCTGCTAATTGTGCAATAACGGCGTCGTCCATCGGCGGGTTATGCAGTCCTGCCCGGACATCTCTGTAGTAGCGCTGCATGGCACTGTCTGCCGACAGACTTCCTGCTCCTCCGACACGCATCGCCAGATCGACGATTTCCTGGGCGCGGTTGGTCGCAGTATGTTTCGCCTGGGCGAGGTGATTTTTCAAGTGCGGACGTTCATGATCCGCTGCCTGCTCCCATAAATGAGCAGCATAATATACAGCCGCTTCGGCTTCTTTTAACTTCAACTCCATCGTACCAATTTTGTCACGGATGTGGCTGAGTTCAGAAATCGTCGTATCCAGACTGCCCGGGGAATACTCAGAGGCGAACCGGCACGCTTCATTCAGCGCTGCTTCGGCAATACCTGTATAACAGGCCGGGATATGAAGCAGCCACGCCGTCACGGGCTCATATTCCTGATGCGAAAGCGTAATTTTGTTTTCCTGCGGAATCTCCACGCCGTTTAGGACAAGATCATGACTCCCGGTTCCCCGCATGGACATCATATTCCAAGCCTCTTCCATCGTCACGCCGGGAGCGTCCATCGGCACCAGAAACTGCGCCTGCGCCCCAGTGTCTCCAACTTCAGCTGTAACGGCAGCATAATCCAGGACAGGAAGCATTGTCGTAAACGCTTTTCTCCCTGTCAGCTTCCAGCCGGTCCCGGTATCCACTGCTTTTGTTTCCGGCAGGGCTCCGCGGGTCGGGCTTCCGGAGCCCCGCTCTGTCGCAGCTACATTAAACAGCGCACCGGTGTTGACCACCTCGGAGGCAAGCTGTTCATAAAGAGCTCCCTCCCAGAGGCCGTAAGCCTGGACATGAAACATCATTCCTGTATGCCAGCCGAGCGACAGAGCAAGGGCTCCATCGATCGAGGCCAGACGCTGCTGCAGCTTCAGCCACTCCGTCAACCCGGCTCCACCCCCGCCGATAGATGCTGGAATCGTCACCGCCGGATAGCCCGCCTCCTGAAGGCGCCGGACAGATGCTTCGGGAAATGTTCCTTCTTTATCATGTGCAAATCCCTGCTGCTTCAGCTCTTCTTCATGCTGTTCCAGCCAGGTATGCAGAAATTGCGTCATCAGTGATCACCTCGTTACTCGTATCTTAACGCAGGTGTTCATGATAAGCTAGAAAAATGACTGCTTAAAAGGGGTGAATGGCGATGACAGAAAAAGAGAAGATGCTTGCCGGTATGCAGTATAACCCGGCCTGTGACGAACTCAGCCGGGACCGGTTTATCGCAAGACGGATGAGCCGCCAGCTGCATGAGATGAATGAGGAACATACGTTATCCAGAGAGGAACTGCTCAGAGAAATTCTCGGATCCTGCGGAGAGTCCATCTATGTAGAGAACCGCTTCCAGGTGGACTATGGCTATAACGTCCATGCAGGCGATCGTTTTTATGCCAATTTCGACTGCGTCCTCCTTGATGCTGCACCGATCCGATTCGGAAATGATGTGATGCTTGCTCCAGGTGTACATATTTATACGGCATCACACCCTCTCAATAAGCATGAACGCCGCACCGGTCTGGAAACAGCGCTTCCGGTTACTGTCGGCAGTGATGTATGGATCGGCGGCGGGGCGGTCATCAACCCCGGCGTGACGATTGGAGACGGAGCGGTTATCGCGTCCGGCGCTGTCGTGACAAAAGATATTCCGCCGGACACGCTTGCAGCCGGTGTTCCTGCAGAAGTCATCCGTACGATGGCGAATGACTAGTGGTCTTTAAGGCCATGCCCTAATATCGTTGATGCCTTCTATAGAAAAGGAGAGCGCCTCAGTCGGCGCTCTCCTTTATTTAGATTCCAGGCATGCCTTAAAAAGAAGCTTCGGCCCGGTTTCTGCCGTTTGCTTTCGCCTGATACAATGCTTCGTCTGCCCTGGAGAAAATGTTTTTAATCGTATCACCTTTCTGGAAAGAGGCTACTCCCGCGCTGATCGTTACAGCGACGGTCTTCCATCGGCGCGCAGCTGCCTGCCCCACAATACGCTGTGCTGCCGCAAGTGCTGATTCTCCTTCTGCAGAGCCGAGCAGGATGAGGAATTCTTCGCCGCCTAGTCTGGCCACGACGTCTTCTCCACGTACAGTCTCTGTCAAAAACTGACCCAGCTCTTTTAATACATCGTCCCCGGTCTGATGACCGAACTGATCGTTCACGAGCTTGAAGTGATCGATATCCAGAAGCAGCACAGAAAAAGGCACACCACTCTCCTCTGCGGCCTGAAGCAGCCTGCGGAGCCGCTGCTCGGCAAAGCGGCGGTTCCGGATACCGGTAAGCGGATCGGTAACCGTCATTTCCTGCAGTTCCGCATTCAGCGCTGTCAGCTCACGCCTTTTCTGTTCAAACTCCACCATAACCTGCTGCAGCTGAACGAAAGCGGCGTCTTTATCACGGAGTATTTTTTCCGCATCCTGCTTTGCATGGAGAATTTCCGTTTCATATGCTTCGCGGGAGCTCATCTGAAGAACTGCGCACCGGACACCCGACCGCCCCGCCGCAGCGTTAACCAGTACAGGTATTCTTCTTTCACTTTTCGACAGCAGCGTCAGATGAAACTCTTCTACTTTCTCATAAATAGATACCATCGGCGCAAAAAATGTCTGGAAGTAGATATGGGAAGGGCGGGTAAGGAACTCCCTCATGCTTCTACCAATAATCTTCTCCCTCGAAAACCCGACCATTGCCGCAAAGGTATTATTCACATCGGTAATAATTCCTTTCGTTGATAACGTCAGCAGGCCGCAGGGCACCTCATCGTACGTAAAATCCATTGTCGTCCCTCTATTCTTCCATAGAATCCTTTAAAAGCAGCTTCCTGATCCATTTTATCGTTTCTTCTGGATCACTTAAATGCGGGTTATGTCCGTTCGCTTCCATAATATGCATCGAGGCATCCGGAATAACTTCCTCCAGGTATTTCCCTGCATCCACCGGTGCGATCGTATCTTCGCTCGTCTGCAGAATACTTGCAGGGACAGTGAGCTCTTTGACACGTTCCCGCATATCAATACGGAATGTCACGTTCGCAAACTGCCTCGTGATCGTTTCGTCATTTCTTCTCAGACGACCGATGAAATCTTCCGCCACTTCCGGACGGTCCTCATTTCCGGCAGCCACCGTCCCAATTGTTTTCGACCACTCGCGGTAGTTACGTTCCATAAACGTCATCAGCTCATCGATTTCCTGCTCGTCAAATCCGCCCCGGTAGTCCCCGTCGTTCAAATAGTGAGCCGAGGGGCTGATCATCACCAGGTGGGAGAACAGATCCGGCCGTTTAATGGCCGCTTCTGCACCAATCATCGAACTGATCGAATGGCCGACAAAGAAAACGTTATCCCAGCCTGCTTCATCCAGAAGCTCTATGATGTCATCGGCATACCCTTCCAATTCGGCATAACGCTTTTCATCATAAGCATCCAGACGGGAATGTCCGGCTCCGGTATAATCAAATGTCATAATTTCAAAGGATGAAGCAAGCTCCGGAACAATCTGAAACCAGACCTGCTGGTCCGTTCCGAACCCATGTGCAAGGACGAGTTTCTGTCCCCCTCCCCCTTCAATTTGTGCGTTATTACGCTGTTTAAATGTGTACGGAGCCATACGCCCACCTCTTTTTTCTACTTTAGTTTAAGTATAGCATAATTACTGGGTCCAACGCCGTAGGAAACACTCTTCTAAAAGCGCATTCAGCTTAGGCAGGCATGCTTTCTGAAACAGTGGCTGAAGTATGATAAGCTGAAGAACGATTACACCGACAGGAGGTGGAGAAACGATGGAACTGGATGCTGCCGGCTGGCTCATCGTTGCAGGATGTGCTCTGTTGATCGGCATTTCAAAGACCGGCCTGCCGACACTAGGAATTTTCGTTGTAGCCGTAATGGCTTCTGTTTTTCCAGCAAGAGAATCCATCGGCATCGTCCTGCCGATGCTGATAACGGCTGACATTGTAGCAGTTACCTATTACCGGCGCAGCGCGGATTGGAAAACACTCTGGCGGCTGCTTCCGTGGGTGAGCGGTGGACTGCTTATCGGTTTCCTGTTTTTATTTTTCGTTAATGTAAGCCGTCCGATTGAAATCGTCCTCGGTATTATCGTTGTTCTCATGGCGCTTCTACAGGTTGTGAATGCCCGCCGCGGGGCTCCGGGCCGGGACGGTGCTCCTCTCCCTGCTGTCGCTCTTCTCGGAACCCTTGCAGGATTTACGACAATGATCGGAAATGCTGCAGGACCGGTTATGGCTATCTTTCTTCTCGCTGCAGGTCTTCAAAAGCAGGCATTCATCGGAACCGGAGCGTGGTTTTTCCTCACGGTGAATCTCATTAAAATACCGCTTTACACTTCGCTTGGACTGATAACCGGCGCATCACTTGCCCTTAATGCCTGGATGGTTCCGGTCATTCTTGCAGGTACGTTTCTCGGTATTCGATTTGTTGAAAAACTTCCACAGCTGTGGTTCCAGCGGATTATTCTTGTTTTCGCTGTCATCGGCGGGCTCCGGCTTCTTCTCGGGACCTGAAAAACAGTACATATGTAGAAAGGATGAGTGCAGATGCCGGAAGGACCGGAAATCAGATGGGCCGCAGATCAGGTGGAAAAAGCACTTCAGCACCGGACTATGCTGGATGTCAGCTTCGGACTGGACCGTCTCCAGGGTTATGAATCCATCCTGCAGGGGGCTCAGGTGACGAACGTAGATACGAAAGGGAAAGCCATGCTCACCCGCTTTGATCATGGCTGGGTCATCTATTCCCACAACCAGCTTTACGGGAAATGGATGATCCGCAATGCATACAATTATCCGAAAACAAACCGCCAGCTGCGTCTGGCTCTGCATAATGAGAAAAAATCGGCTCTTTTGTACAGCGCATCCGATATTTCTGTTATGCAGGAAGAGGAGCTTTCCGATCATCCATTTCTCCAGAAGGCAGGACCTGATTTACTCAGTGATCCCGTCACGGCGGAGCTTTTGTATGAACGAATACAGTCCGCTTCCTTTTACCGGCGGAAATGGAGCTCGCTGCTGCTCGATCAGTCCTTTGTATGCGGGACAGGCAATTACCTCCGCAGCGAAATCATGTTCACATCAGGGCTTTCCCCGGAATGGCGGCCTGCCGACACACCGGATGAAAAACTTTTTAAAGCAGCGGAAGAAATGATCCGCCTCACTGAACAGGCGTATCAAAGCGGCGGCATTACCAATAATCTGCAGCTCGCAGAAGAACTGAAGCGTCAGGGACAGACACGACAGCAGTACCGGCACTATGTGTTTGCGCGCGCCTCTCTTTCATGCCGGGAATGCGGCTCGCCGATTGAAAAAATACAGGCAGCATCACGCCGCCTGTATTACTGTCCCTATTGTCAGTCTTCCTGAATGATCCGCGTGAGGCGGTCGTGGTGCTGTTCAGCCACTTCACCCTGAATGACATGAAGCACAACGGGTTCTTCCCCGACTTTTCCTTTAAATGTACCGGTACGGAAGTCCGTATGCAGGTTTTGATAAAACGTCCCTTCCCATGTCGAAAAAGGCTTATCAGAAAGAGCTACTTTATACGTATTTCCATCTTTGTATAAATACCCCGGCACACCTTTGTCATGCTGCGCCTCTGTTTCTGCAGAGGTGCGTTTCACTTTATAGATCGTCACGTCCACGTCATCGAGCTCGTGGAACAATTCATTGACGAGCGAGCCATGGATCATTAAATCCCAGCGGCTTTTAACTGTCTGACCGATAATAAGATGCTCTATTTCATTACGCCGCGCCGTTTCTCCGATCATTTCCGAAATCCGGCATCCCTTTTTACGCGGCTGAAAAATCATGACGGCACCTGCATCATCGGCCGCTGCCTGTATATGATCCCGCTGCTGGACACTCTCCAGATTGTCACCTTCATCCGGTTCATACACATGCAGCACATAGCATTCTCCTTGAAAAGCCTTCTTTTCCTGCATGCCGCGTGCGATCAGCGGTGCAGCGTTATGATGATTGGATACGCAGACAAGCACGTTCTCATTTTTCACTGATTCTTCCCCCTTGATTCCTCCATAATGAAAAACGTCTTCCTCTGAACCTGACAAAGTTCAGCGTCGTTGACTGTAAAAAAGCTCCGGCAGACGGACTGCCTGCACGGAGCTTCTTTTTATTTATAATCTCTTGTGTCTTCCAGTTCCTGCTTGTTGTTATAAATCAGCAGGCGGCTCGGGCTTTTTTCTTTTGCCATCTGCTCTGCATGCTCGATTGCTTCATCTTTTTGATCGAAAGAGGTTTCCGGTGCTACGTCTTCCACCTTCACCATCCATGAGCTTGCATCTTTGTTTGGTCGTACGGAATATTCGCGCATGCTTTCATCTCCTTTTGTTGGGTATAGTTTCTCTATTACCTGAATGAAATTCTCTCAAACAGCTTTTTTTAAGGAACAGGCATTGTTCTGTTTTCTAGGAATAATTCCCTCATCTATATACGTTCCGTTTAATTCTGCATGAAATTGGCAATACCTTCATTATATCAACGAAATAGAAGGAGGCAGATCGAACATGCGCTATGAAGAAGTAAAAAAACTGCAGACAGAAGGACAGCCTCAGCAGAAACAGCGCCAGCAGCCGGGACTCGAAGATCAGGAAATGGATCCAATGCCGGTTTTTGATGATCCGGATTACCACGGCAGCGGAAAATTGAAAGGCCGGACGGTACTTATTACCGGCGGTGACAGCGGCATAGGACGCGCCGTAGCCATCGCCTGTGCGAAGGAAGAAGCCAATGTTGCCTTCACGTATAAAAACGAGCATGAAGATGCGGAAACGACGAAAAAACTAGTGGAAGATAAAGGAGCCTCCTGCCTCATCATGGATGGGGACATCGGTGATGAAGCCCACTGCCGTAATGCCGTCAAACAAACGGTGGATACGTTCGGCGGCCTTCACTCCCTGATCAACAACGCTGCAGAACAGCATTTTGCCGAAGACCTCCGGGATATTTCCACGGAACAGCTGGAGCAGACGTTTCAGACGAATGTTTTCGGCACATTCCATATGACAAAAGCAGCACTTGATTATCTGGAGCCGGGAAGCACCATCGTTAACTCGGTGTCGATCGTTGCGTACAAAGGCATGCCGGTACTCATGGATTATGCAGCAACAAAAGGAGCCCTCGTTGCCTTGACTCGCTCTCTGTCAGAGAATCTCGTTTCCAAAGGCATTCGTGTCAACGGTGTAGCTCCGGGACCGATCTGGACACCGCTCATTCCCGCTTCTTTTCCACAGGATACCGTTGAGGAGTTCGGTACAACGAGTCCGATGGGGCGCCCCGGACAGCCGGCAGAACTGGCACCAAGTTACATCTACCTTGCCTCTGATGACTCTTCCTACGTGTCGGGTCAGGTCATCCATGTAAACGGCGGTACCGTCGTCAACGGCTGATCCTGCATTTTAGACTTTCGTAAAGCTGCGGCAGGGGAACGTACCAGCCGCAGCTATTCCAGAAGAAATCCGGCAGTCGTAAAAAGAAGCCCGCTGAACTGCAGCGGACTTCTTTTTAGGATCAGGAATCTTTCTCAGGATCCTCATAATCATAGTCAATTTCTTCTTTGTCTTCATTATACCTTATCGTCAGGTCATGGCCGTCAAAGTACCACATGTCGGTTTCCTCGACGAAAAAAGTAATGCCTGATGTCTCTGTTTTTACACCCGGATTATCCGGCGTTTCAAACGGTGTGAACGCGAGCGAAAAGCCACTCTGTATCGGGCTGGAACCGCCGTATTTAGCGTAAAACTTTATCGTATCTCCTTCGTCCAGTTCCACTTGATCTTTAAACCAGGATGCTGCTTCTTCGGTAATGGTCAGTTTCACGACGGGCCTCCCTCTATGCTTTCTTCATTATTTATTCTGGAAGAATTCTTCTGCTTTCGTCAAATACTGCTCTTCGCCGGGCGGCATCTCATGCTCGTCAACGATGGCATCCACCGGACAGACAACGACACACGCGCCGCAGTCTATGCAGATATCCGGGTCAATGTAATACTGATCTTTTCCTTCTTCTATGCAGTCAACCGGACAGACATCGACGCACTCTCCTGCTTTTTCACCCTCACATGGGCTGGTGATTACAAACGCCATGGTGTGCATCCTCCTTTATGATCTGGTACCTGATCTATTCCCTTTCTTCATCAGTATTAAAACATTGACTTCCACTTCGAATACGGTGGAAAATAAAAGAAATCTGCCGTACGTATAAAGGAGGCATATAATAATGAAACAGATCACACTGGAGGAACTCGACACGGAAATCCAGGAACAAGCACGTGTACTGCTCTATGTCAGCAGCCACGGCTGTTCCGTATGTCACTCGCTCCGGCCGAAAGTGGAAGACTTGAGTGAAGTGTATCCTGAAACTTCATTTCGCGAACTCTCTGCAGATACCTATCCAGAGCTTGCTGCACGGCTTGAAATACTCACCGTACCGGTCGTACTCTTCTTTTATCATGGAAGGGAAAAATGGCGTGGAGCCCGTTTCATTCGGATGGATGAGCTCGAGCATGTTCTTGATCAGTGGAAAGAGTAGAAATTTCTTCCGTGATCCGGCAACAATTCTGTTACAGGAATAGATATAACGGCTTTTTTTCGCTATACTGTAAGGACAAGTGTGCATGTGTGCCGGGCCTGTAACAGGCATCATGCCAAAGGAGGATGTCCACCGTGCAGACGGAGAAGCAACAGCAGAAAGAAGCCATGAAAATGCTGAAGGATACGAGCAGGACGTTTTATATACCGATTACGATGCTGAACCCGGAGTTAAAAAAGACGGTCGCTTCAGCCTATTTGTGCATGCGCGCCATCGATGAAATTGAAGACAGCCCGGTCCTCGCATCCGAGACGAAAGCTCTGCTTTTAAAAGAAACCGAAAAGCTGCTGGAATCCCCGGGCCCGTTCGCGCAGAAAGAATACGACGCGCTGCTTGCTCCTGTAGCAAAAGACCTGCCGGAAGTAGCGCTGCGTCTCGGTGACTGGCTTGATACCTGTCCGGCCGGCTACACAGACAAAGTAAAAGCGTTCACTGCAGAAATGGCCGGAGGCATGAGTAAATGGGCGTCAAAAAACTGGAACGTAGAAACCGTTGAAGATCTCGACGACTATACGTATTACGTAGCCGGTCTCGTCGGCGTGATGCTTTCAGACATCTGGGAATGGCACAACGGAACAAAAACAGACCGCGATCTCGCTGTCGGCTACGGCCGGGGGCTGCAGATGGTCAACATTCTCCGCAACGTGGAAGAAGACCGTGAGCGCGGCGTTTCCTTTCTTCCAGATTCCATGTCAACGGACGAAGCCTTTGACTATGCGCAGAAGAACCTGGATGACGGTCTCGAGTATATGAAGGATATCGATACGAAATCTATTCTTTTGTTCTGCCGGATTCCACTGGCCCTTGCCCGGAAGACGTTAAATGCACTCCGCGACGGACGGGAGAAAATGTCCCGCGCAGAAGTAGAAGATACCGTCGCCCAGATCACCAGTGATTCAAAATAGCTGTGTAAACGTAACAGGCGGAAGCATCCGGATGCTTCCGCCTGTTTTTGTATTACCGGTGCAGCATCCCGGCGTCATAAAAAATATTCCACGGATCTTCATCAGGCGGCCGTGACGTAATGGACACCCATTCTTTTTTCACTGGGTGTGTAAAGCCCATTTCCGTCGACCACAAAGCAATCTGCTCCCCCGGTTTATTCACCCGGCTGCCGTACTTCTGATCACCGTAAAGCGGTACACCGAGCTCTGCCATCTGCACGCGGATCTGATGGGATCTCCCGGTTTCCAGCTGAATCTGCACGAGACTCAGTCCGCCGCTGGTTCCTGCAAGACGGTAATCGAGTACAGCTTTTTTTGCTTCCTCATGCGATTTATCCACGGCGTAGACCTGGTTTTTCTGACGATCCTTGTAAAGATAATCCGTTTTCCGTCCCTGCGGCGGCTCCGGCACACCGCGCACGACCGCAGTATAATGTTTCTCCAGGTCCTGTCTGCGGATAAGGTCAGACATACGGGAAGCCGCTTTCGACGTTTTCGCAAAAACGATCACACCTCCTACCGGCCGGTCCAGCCGGTGGATCAATCCCAAGTACACATTCCCCGGCTTCTGGTACCGCTCCTTAATGTCTTCCTTTACCATCGTAAATAAATCTTTATCTCCGGAGGCGTCTTCCTGCACCGGAATATTTACCGGTTTTTCCACAGCAATTAAATGATTGTCTTCATATAGAATTTTCATCGGCGCTTCTCCAGTTTCGCTTCCAGCGGTGCCCGCCATACGGCTGCGAGCGCCTTCTCCGAAAGCACATGCGCGATGAGTGCCGCTTCTGCATCCGGATCATGCTTTGCACGGTTTACCTCTGCAACAGTCACTCCCTGCTCTCCGGATTGAACGAATGTGACGGCATCACCGGCTTCCACCGCACCTTCTTCAAGCACTTTCGCATAAAATCCGGAATATCCGGTGTCCATCACCTGCTTCACGAGCGAAGGCGCTTCATATCTGGACGCCAGTTTATGGCACGGCATCCGCGGCTGTGTAATCTCGATCAGCGCTTCCCCGACCCGGTACTGCGCACCGATATTGACCTCCTCTTCCAGCATGCCTTCCATCGTAAAATTTTCCCCGAACGGCGCTTCCGGAAGCTTGCGGTGAAGTACTTCTTCCCAGTACGGCACATGCTCCACCGGGTAGAGACAGACAGCTTTGTCCCGGCCTCCGTGATTGACATCGTCTGCCTGCTTATCCCCTTCCAGCTGATGTTTTCTTAAATACACCTTCCCATTCACACGGTATTTTTCCATGGCGGTATAAAGCGGTCTGCCGTCCCACACCACTTCCTGAGGCTTTCCCACCTGTACATAACGCAGTTTCATCGGCTTCCTCCCTGTCCTGTTTCTTCTATTATATATGCTCCGCTTTAGTTTAACATACCACGGGAAAAACGACGCTTCCAGGCAGCCTTTCTATCCGAGATATCACAGGAAACGCTCATGCAGCATACACTTCTACCGCACGTCATTCTCCAAAAACAACGAAAACCCTCTGCCGGGGGAGTCCGGACAGAGGGTTCATATATGTTTACCGGGTGATGACGACTTCATTGTTGACGCTGTCCCAGTCCACTTTCGCACCGAGTGATTCGCTGACGAAGCGGAGTGGTACCATCGTGTTTCCATTGATAAGTTCTGCTGCCTGATCCAGACGGACCGGCTTACCGGAAGCTTTTGCATCCGCACTTCCGATCATCAGTTCCACTGTCTGATCACCGAGAACGCCGGTTACCTGTTTCGTAGCGCCATCCCATGTTACGGTAGCACCTAGCTGCTCAAAGATGGAGCGCATCGGTACGAGCGTGCGTCCTGCCGGCGTCTTCAGAGATGTCTGGCTGCTCTGAAGTGCTGCTCCGTTAATTGAAACGTCAATTGGTTTCAGTCCGGAGGAAGCTGCCTGTGGTGCTTTTGATTCTGAAGCAACAGAAGCGACTTCGCTGCGCTGTTCTTCAATGATGCGGCGGGCACCAATGTAGCGCGGCTTCCAGTAGACATTGTCAAGACTCGCGATGGATACACCTTTTGAAGACGAAGAGTGAATCATCTTGTTGTTGCCTATGTAAATACCGTTATGTGTCGGGCCGCCTCGTGTATCAAAGAAAACGAGATCGCCGCGGCGGAGGTCTGACTTAGCAACCGGTGTTCCTACCTGATACTGCTGTGCCGCAGACCGCGGAAGGTCGATTCCCGCCTGCTTATATGCATAGCCCGTGAATCCAGAGCAGTCAAATCCAGCTGGGGTTGTGCCGCCCCAGCGGTACGGTGTTCCCATGTGCCGCTCACCGGCAGCGATGATTTCGTCCGCAGTCGAAGAGGCTCCTGCAGATGGTGCAAATGCTCCTAAAAACGTCATTACCACAATTAATAGAATCCCAATACTTCGTTTCATCCCAATGACTCCCCCAGCAAATTAAAGTTTTTTAACGTTCTCTACAATTTCTCACAGGAATCAGTGTACCATGAGAAACTGCCAGAAAGATTACAGTTATGTAACAATACGATGTTAAAACCTTAACATTCGGTTACAGGACGTTTTATTTAGTAACAATCGGGAATAAAACTTCGTCTGCATTTAATCACACAACATTTGACTTATATAATGCAGGGTCTTTTGTTGCAGGATGGTTTCGATGCATTCCTTGAACAGAACCTGCAGTCTTATGTAAATTAAAATAAACCAGGCAGAAACCGCCTGGTCTTAAAAGCTAAGAGACGTTTGTTGAATAGGTACCCGCTTTCTGCCTGCACCTGCAACCGTACGCGTTCCGGAGGGAAGTCAAACTGCTATAGCTTGCTTCCTTTTATTTATAAGAAGCACGGCTTCGCGCGGCCGCGCCGCAGGACAGAAAACCGCTGTCCTGCGGCTTAAACCAAAGGCCGGCTCCGCTCGCGCTCTCAGCCGCTGACCGCGGCATGGATTTTCGCCTCGTTCGGATCCTCCCGGAGTCGACGGCTTCCGGTTTCGGCAGGCAAAAAAGAAACGGTATTGCCTTATAGACATCGACCCTGCTACGGATCATCTGTTCTTCTTCCTAATTCTAATACGCTTCGGAGCGTTCGGCAGAGACGCCGGTGGGATCAAGCGCAGTCGCCCGAAAAGCGGAAGCGCCCTGGTTACGAGCGACCAGTCCTGGAAGCCCTGCCGACGAAAGCTGCTATTTGCTTTCTTCGGCAGGGGTGAAGGAACCTCGAGCGAGTGGGCGCTGGAGCTGGACAATGCTTCGATTGAAGAAGCATGGCTCCGCGCGGCCGCGCCGCATGGCAGAAGTTCGCTGCCCTGCGGCTCAAACCAAAGGCCGGCTCCACTCATGCGATGCAGCCGTGCTAATAGCGTCCGGCTGGAAGACAAGCCCACGGCAAGCTTCTGCCGAAAAGCGGAGAAGCTCTATCAACAGAAACAAACGGTAAATGTCACAGAACACTGAAATGCTGCCGCCCTTGGCATAACTGCTTGAATGAGGCTTTGAATTTTATACATTCTTACCCTATAAAAAAGAGCAGAAGCGCTGTGCTCCTGCCCATTGAAAAGATTACTGATAAATCTTCGCTGTTTTGCTGCTGTTTTCCCAGTGAACGACGGCTCCGAGAGACTCTCCGACAAAACGGAGCGGCACCATGGTACGTCCGTTTACAAGCTCTGCCGGCTGATCCAGTGTAACCGTGGATCCCTGTGCTGTCGCCCGCTTATTACCAATCGTGAGCGCTACTTTCTTTCCGTCCAGATGGCCGGTAACACGCTTGGAAGAAGAATCCCACTGCACGACGGCTCCCATTTCTTCAAAGATCGCACGCATCGGTACGAGTGTACGTCCGTCTTTTGTAACTGCGTCCTGATCTGTGTTCAGTGTATCGCCGTTTACGACAACATTTGCTGTTTCATACGTTGGCGCTGAGCTCTGCACAGATGCAACTTCACTGGACTGATCCTGAATCACACGCTTCGCCCCAACGTAACGCGGAGACCAGTAGACGTTTCCGAGGCTTGCAATGGATACGCCTTTGGAAGAAGAAGAGTGAATAAATTTGTTCCCGCCAATGTAGATTCCGTTATGGGAGATTCCGCCTCTAGTGTTAAAAAAGACAAGATCTCCCGGCTGAAGGTTGGATCTGCTTACCGGTGTTCCTACCTGATACTGCTGCGCGGCTGTTCTCGGCAGGTCGATGCCTGCTTTTGCGAATGCATAGCCGGTAAACCCAGAGCAGTCAAAGCCGCTCGTTGTCGTTCCGCCCCAGCGGTACGGTGTTCCAAGCTGTGATTTCCCTGCTGAAATAACCTGATCTGCTGTACTTGATGCTGCTGCTTCCTCGGTTTGTAAAAACGGTACGACCGCAAGGACAAACGCGAGACAGAAAATGCCCCATTTTTTTAACATATGTATGATCCTCCACCACAAAGAATTTTTGTAACTGCCCCTATATTTTTCTCAACGAGGATTAGTGTAGCATGGATGAGACGGAAAAATGATTACAGTACGATAACAATATGATGTTATTCACATAACACGTTGTTACAAATTTTCTTTCAAATTCTTTGAGATTGTGGATAGACCCTTTCGAAACGGTTGATAAATCAACGTTTTTTCGAGCTGTTATCTTTATTGCACACTTGTTAAAATGCTGGTGAAATATTGAATTTTTGCATAATACTTTTCCTGAATAATAAGAAAGTTACCACCGTTTCACTGTTCTATTCCGCGCTTTAGTTCCAGTCAATATAAAAAGGAGAGGCTTTCATGCGTAAAGACATCGATATGTATATCAGCCAGACAGCTGCTTTTCTCCAGGTCGAGCACCACCTGAGTGAGCGTGAAGCCTGGAGACTGCTGCAGACAGAAAAAGTGCCTGCGCTTCTGCGCAGGCACCCGGAACACATGATGGGCTGTTATTCACCCCGTGGACTTGCTGCCGCTCTTGTTCTGCCAGAGAAACGCAAGCGTTCCTTCCCCGGCATGGACAGCGATGGTTGAACTGATTTCTCCCATTGTTACGTGAAGATCCGGATAGCGTTCGTGGATCATCTGCTTGACTTCAGCTGCTTTCTGCGGAATGTTTCCGTGAAGCACCTGCATGCTTTTCATTCTGCCATCTTCATAAGCTTCCGCCAGAAGGTCCATCATGCGGCGGAGTGCTTTTTTCTCCGAACGTACTTTTTGAAACAGCTGGAAGGTACCGGCAGAATCGATCGTAATAATCGGTTTAATTTTTAACAGATTGCCGATTAAATACTGAGCGCCGGACATCCGTCCGCCTTTGTAGAACTGCTCCAGACTTCCGAGCAGAATATAGCTTTCCGAGCGGGCCGCATTTTCATTCAGCTTCTGCTCTACTTCATCCAGTTCAGCGCCCGTTTCAAGAAGCTGCATTCCCTGGTAGATCAGTGTCGTCATCGCGTACGACATCGAACGCGAATCAATAAAACGGACAGGAAATGCAGCGATATCCGCTCCCTGTCTCGAGCTTTCCAGCGTTCCGCTCAGGTTGCCGGAAATATGCACGGCGATGGCGGAATCATAGTTTTTTTTCAGTTCTTCGTAAAGAGAAGCAAATGCTCCTGCCGGCGGCTGGGACGTTTTAGGCACTTCTTTGGATTCCTTGAGCCTTGTATAGAGCTGTGTGGTCGTAATATCGATTCCGTCTTCGAGCACCTCGGTGCCGAACGTTATACCGAGTGGAAGCACATAAACATCCGGATGTTTGATCAGGTCCTCCGGCAGATATGCTGTACTGTCTGTAACCCAAGCGACTTTTGTCATGATGTCATCCTCTCCTGCATTTCCCTCCAGTGTAACCGTTCCCGCGCTCTAATACCATTGACATTTGTAACATCCTGCACCGATTTCACAAAAAGTTCGGAAACCGGCTCCCTCCGTTTAATCTGGATAGGCAGAAAAGCAGGAGCTCCTCAAGGAGGAACTCCCGCGTTACCGGTTAAATAGTCAGGATGGCTGCACTTCTTTTTCTGCTTGATGCATAATGGCTGCCTGTGCAGCTGCAAGTCTCGCAGCCGGCACACGGAACGGCGAGCAGCTGACATAATCAAGCTGCTTTGTTTCGCAGAAGTGGATCGACTTTGCGTTTCCGCCGTGCTCCCCGCAGATACCTAGTTTCAATTCCGGCTTCACCGAGCGTCCGTCGTGTGCGCCGATTTCCACCAGACGCCCGACTCCCTCTTCATCTAGGCGGACGAACGGATTGTATTCAAGCGTCTCCTGATCGACGTACTGCCGGAGAAATTTGCCCTCTGCATCATCACGGCTGAATCCGAACGTTGTCTGTGTCAGGTCATTGGTCCCGAAGGAGAAGAAATCTGCTTCTTCCGCGATGGCTGCCGCTGTAAGGGCTGCACGCGGTACTTCGATCATCGTACCGATCGTGTAATCCACGTGAACCCCCGTTTCTCTCTGCACCCGCTCTGCTTCGCGCTCGATCACTGCTTTGACGGCCTTCAGCTCATTTACATGGCTGACGAGCGGCACCATAATTTCCGGCTTGGCATGGACCTGACCGGCTGCAAGGAAAATGGCCTCCGCCTGCATCGCGTAAATTTCCGGGTGCGTCATACCGAGGCGGCAGCCACGGTGACCGAGCATCGGATTGGCTTCTTCCAAGTGCTTGACTGCATCCAGAAGCTGCTTTTTTTCAGCAAGCTTTTCCGGGGCATCTCCCGTTAGTTCCAGTGTTGTTACTTCAATAAGAAGCTCTTCTTTATCCGGGAGAAATTCGTGAAGCGGTGGATCCAGCAGACGGATCGTGACAGGACGTCCCTCCATTGCTTCAAATATCTCTTCAAAATCCTGCCGCTGCATCGGGAGCAGTTCGGCCAGTGCCTCTTCCCGTTTCCGCTTCGAATCCGCAAGAATCATGCGGCGCACGACAGGAATCCGGGCCGGGTCCATAAACATGTGCTCCGTACGGCAGAGACCGATCCCTTCCGCGCCGAATTCTACTGCTTTTGCTGCATCTGCTCCGTTATCCGCATTAGCCCTTACGTTCATCCGGCGGGTACTGTCCGCCCATCCGAGAAGGAGCTGGAACGTCGGCGACATTTCCGGCTCTTCCATCTGGAGTGACCCGGAAAACACTTCGCCTGTCCCGCCATCAAGCGTCAGGACATCTCCTTTTTTCAGCATCGTGCCATCGATCGTCATTGTCTCTGCTTTGATATCCACGTCTGCCGCTTCGCAGCCGCAGATACACGTTTTCCCCATACCGCGGGCTACAACGGCGGCATGACTTGTCATTCCGCCCCGGGTGGTGAGGACCGCTTCTGCGGAAATTATGCCGTGAATATCATCCGGCGTCGTTTCCGGACGGACGAGAATCACTTTCTCCCCGGCTTCTGCCCAGGACTCTGCTTCATCTGCTGAAAAGACCATTCTGCCGCTTGCAGCGCCTGGAGATGCCGGCAGCCCTTTCGCGAGTGCCTGCAGGTTATTGTCTCCGGAAATGCGGCGGTGCAGCAGCTGATGGAGCTGATCGGCGTCGACGCGGAGAAGCGCCTCTTCCTTTGTGAGCACTCCTTCTTCCACCATGTCCACCGCAATCTGCAGCGCAGCCTGAGAGGTCCGCTTACCATTTCTCGTCTGCAGGATGTAAAGCGTCCCGTCTTCAATCGTAAATTCAATGTCCTGCATATCCCGGTAATGATGCTCCAGTTTATCCGTCACCCGGACGAAGGAATCATAGACATCCGGCATTGCCTCATGCAGCGTACGGATCGGCTGCGGCGTACGGATACCTGCCACAACATCCTCCCCCTGGGCGTTGATTAAGTACTCCCCGTACAGCTCTTTCTTTCCATTGGAAGGGTTCCTTGTGAACGCCACACCGGTTCCGGACGTATCCCCGAGATTGCCGAAAACCATACTCTGTACCGTGACGGCCGTTCCCAGCGAATGCGGAATGCCATGCATTCTCCGGTAGACAGCCGCACGTTCGTTATTCCAGGACTGGAAAACGGCTTCCACTGAAAGCTGCAGCTGGACATTTGGATCCTGCGGGAATGGACTGCCGGTATGATGTTCAATTAGTTTCTTATATACAGAAATAACTGTTTTCCAATCGTCGGCAGTCAGCTCAGGATCTGATGTATACCCCCGCTGGGCCCGGAATCGTTCCAGTTCCCGCTCAAAGCGTTCCGTTTCTACACCTAGTACGACATCGCCGAACATCTGTAGAAACCGGCGGTAGGAATCGAGCGCGAACCTCGGCTCGCCGGTCTGCTCTGCGAGCGCCCGGGCAGTATCATCATTCATACCCAGGTTCAGCACCGTGTCCATCATACCCGGCATCGAAAAGACGGCCCCGGAACGGACCGAGACAAACAACGGCGACTTTGTATCCCCAATCCGTTTTCCCGTATCTTTTTCCAGCCTCCGTACTGCTTCCGCGAGTTCTGTCTTAATCTCTTCTGTCAGCTTCTGACCCTGCTCATCATACGTCCGGCACGCTTCGGTGGAAACCGTAAATCCAGGCGGCACCGGCAGACCGATCTTTACCATTTCTGCTAAATTGCTTCCTTTACCGCCGAGCAGTTTTTTCATATCACGGGAACCTTCTGAAAAAGCGTACACAAATTTTGTCATGAACAGGACCTCCTTAAAAGTGTGGCACATTCAATTTAATGTGTCATTCTAATAATTAAATAGTATAACACATTAAAAAGAATAACAACCCTTTTTTCGTCCACGATCTGCCTTTTTCTATTAATGATTACATTGACGTTTTTGCTGCGGTTATCGTTTTTTATCACGTTTTTTCCGCATTGTGAGAAAATTCTCCAATCCCGATTGACTTTGTGGGAATTACACCGTATACTAACGATTATTAATCCCCACTAAGTTTATCAACTTTATATAGAAACGGAGGTGCACGCATTGAGCCACGTAAAAATTAATCATGTGGAGAAAACGTTTCCCGGCTCGAAAAACACCGAGCCATTTACCGTATTTAAAGACATTGACCTGCAGGTCGCTCCGGGTGAATTCGTTTCCCTTCTCGGCCCTTCCGGCTGTGGGAAATCGACGCTGTTAAACATCGTCGCCGGCCTCGATAAAGCTACTGCGGGCACCGTCCAGGTGAAGGAAAAAACGATTCAGTCCCCCGGTCCCGACCGCGGCGTCGTTTTCCAGGAGGCTGCATTAATGCCGTGGATGTCTGTCAGGGAAAACGTCGAGTTCGCTCTCCGCAAGCAGCACGGAAAAGCAGAATCCAGAGAGAAAGCGGAATATTATTTAAAGCTCGTGCATCTGAGTAAATTTATGAAATCCTATCCGCATGAGTTATCCGGCGGAATGAAGCAGCGGGTGTCGATTGCGAGAGCACTCTCGATGGACCCGGAAGTTCTCCTGATGGATGAACCGTTCGGTGCGCTCGATGAACAGACGCGGACGATGCTTCATAAAGAAGTGCAGTACATATGGGAGGAGACGAATAAAACGATTCTGTTTGTCACCCACAATATACGCGAATCGATTCTACTGTCCGACCGGATCGTCTTAATGGGAACACGCCCCGGCGGGATACGGACGATCTTTGACGTCGATCTACCGCGGCCGAGGGACCCGGCATCACAGGGGTTCGCCGATCTGGAGAAAGACATCATGAATGTACTGGAAAAAGAAATAGAAAAAGTGATGAGAGAGGAGATGGGGGATGACTTCCGCAATAAGAAGGCTGGTCTTCTTTATTCTAGTAATCGGAATATGGGAGATCATATATAGAATTTATTCACAGCAGACAGAACTGTTCCCCTCTCCTTCCGGAACGCTGGAACAGCTCTATATCGGGTTATTCGACACCGGCATCCTCCGGGTCGCGCTGATGGAAAGCATGCAGCGCATCCTGGTCGGCTTTATTATTGCGTTACTGATCGGCGGTTTTCTCGGCGTCCTTCTAGGTATCTCCAAACTTGCGGATGAAACGCTCGGTTCTCTCGTTATTGCCCTGCAGTCGGTACCGAGTATCGTCTGGCTGCCGATCGCACTGATCCTGTTTCAAGGGAGTCCGCTGGCCATATTGTTTGTCGTCGTATTGGGTGCCACCTGGCCGATGACGATGAACATGAGGATGGGAATGAAAAACGTCCAGCCCATACTGCTCCGGGCAGCGAAAACGATGGGGTACAGCGGCGGCGAGCTTGTCTGGAAAGTGATGATCCCCGCTGCGATACCGAACTTACTTACCGGCGCCCGGCTCGCCTGGGCCTTCGGCTGGCGTGCCCTGATGGCAGCCGAATTAATCGGCCGCGGCGGCCTCGGTCGAACATTGATGGACGCCCGTGATTTTTTCAATATGGATTTGGTTGTAGCAATTATGGTTATTATTGCCGCGATCGGCCTGATTTTTGAATACTTTATCTTCAGTAAAATCGAACGCCGCGTGCTCTCACGCTGGGGTCTGAATACAAACTAACTTTATGGAGGAATGGAACATGAAAAAATGGTTCGCACTGGCTGCATCTGCCGCGCTTTTGAGCGCATGCGGTACAGCAGAAGAAGAAAACGAGGAAGCGCAGGCAAGTGGAAATAACGGAGGAAGCGAAGAAACATTTGATATCGGCTACTTCCCGAATCTGGACCACGCTGCTGCCATTGTCGGTAAAGAAAAGGGCTATTTCGAAGAGGAAGTCTCGCAGCCGGTGGAATTTACGAACTTTCCGAATGGAAATGATTTTATTGAGGCGCTCGATACCGGTGTGATTGACCTAGGATATGTCGGGCCTGGTCCTGCAATAAATTATTATCTTTCCAGCGGTGACATCGTTCTTGTCGGTGCAGCTGCAAACGGCGCGACGCTGATCGTCTCCCGGGAGGACTCGGGGATTACGTCACTGGAAGACATGGCCGGCTCCTCTTTCTGCACGCCGGGTAATGGCTGCACGCACAATGTACAGCTGGAGATCATGCTGAAAGACCTCGGCCTGGAATCGAACCGCCTCGGCGGTGAAGTAGAGCACCAGTCCCGCGTCAACCCTGCCAGCATGGTTGCCATGTTTGAACAGGGCCAGATTGATGCCGCTGCCGCTCCAGAGCCATGGGGAACCCTTCTTGTAGAAGAGCATGATGCAAATGTCGTTGTGGAATGGGACGACGTGTTCCTCGGGGAAGAACTTGCCAGTGTAGTTATTGCTACAACGCCTGAATTCCTCGAAGAGAATCCAGAAACCGTGGAGGAAGCACTGCGCGCGCATGACCGTGCTGTCGACTTCACAGCTGAAAATGAAGCGGAAACACTTGAAACAGTGAATGACCTGATCTATGACCTGACTCAGACACGTCTGCCGGAAACCGTGCTTGAGAACGCATGGCAGCGTATGGTAGTCACAAGCGAACTGCACGCGGATGCACTGCAGGGATGGGCAGATGCTTCCTATGAGCTGCAGTTTATGGACAATGAGCCGGATCTGGAAGGATTTGTTGATACATCCATTCTCGATGACATTACAGCGGAGTAATCCGATGAAGCTGATTTTGACACTATGTATTGCCGCTGCCTTCCTCGCTCCGCAGAGCGGATCCACGTATGAGGAAGAATTGAACCTCGAAGCGTTTATTGATTTTTGTCATTAAGCATATACAGAAAGCACCGCCCCTCAGGATACGTTCCTGCAGGGCGGTGCTTTTTGATTATCCATATAGGGAAAACAGCAGTTACAGCGGTTCCCCTTCCTCCGCTTCCGGAGGTGGTGGTTCCACCGGACGTTCCCGCGGCAGGAAGCGGATCGTATATTCCATCGATTCCGGATAGCGGTTCAACGTCGGAACATCTTCCGGCCGGACCGGATGAACGGTAAAAGTGACGGTCGTTTCTTCTCCGGAACGCTCCACCAGAAGCGATGTCTCTTCCTGCTCCTGAAGAGAATAGCCTTGAAAATCGACATCATCCAGTACGTCGTAGTGAAGCCTTGTCCAATTGTCCCCGGTTTCCAGCGAATCCGCTTCCGGCAGAATTGTCTTCATCCAGGTAAACGGATCATCCAGCGGACTCATCTCCTGGATAATTGGGTTCGGCCGCTGTCCTCTGCTCCAGTCTCCTCCGCTCTCCACAAAAAATGCTTCTTCTTCCACGTGAATCGTAAATTCAAACGTGGAATCATTGGATACCGGGGTGGAAATGGAGTACATGCTCCGCTCCGGCCCATAGGCTCCCGAAGCCTGCAGTGCGGTTTCTTCTTCCATGACGTAAGAGGCTTCCACATCAAACGATTCCTCTTCCATGTCCTCCAGCATCGAGCGCAGTTCCCCGTAGCGGTAATCCTGCTGCGTGGGAAACAGCAGCCATCCAGCGGTAATTCCGGCAAAAGCTGCAATCATAGGAATTAAGTATGCTTTAACCGGGCGTCGTTTTTTAAAGGTAGCCATTAAGATCATAATCTCCATTCACCTGCCAGTACCCCTGCTGCCGTTCTTCCGTGAACTCGAGCCGTTCGAGCCACTTAACAGATTTGTATCCGTACATCTCCGGGTGGAACAGACGGCACGGATAGCCCTGTGCATGGATCAATTCATCATCATTGAGAGAAAACACGAGCATGGCATCTTCGTCCACGAGCTGGGACACCGTAAATGTATCGTAGTACAGACCGTCTCCGGAATACGCCGTTACGCTCGTTCCTTCCGGTGTAATAGAAAAATTGGAGAGCACGTCGCGGACGAGGACACCTCGCATTTCGACGTTGCGGACGCTCCAGCCTGTCACGCAGTAAAAATCAGTGACGACGGCCGTTTCCGGAAGCGCCCGCAGCTCCTGACGGCTGATGGTAACAGGACTGCTGACGAGCCCATCGATTGTCAGCTCCCATTCCCGTTCTGTGTATCTCGGATAGTCATTCGTTACGTTGTAAATCCGGAAGTACCCGCGCATCCTCGTTTCATCTCCGGCCGCAGTAAGTACCGGCTGAAACCACTTTACTAATCCCCCGGCAAAAAGAAACGCGGTGCCGAGAGCTGTCAATTTAATGAAGTCTCTCCGTCCAGGGATATTCTCCTTCACATGAGCAGGCGGTTCTTTCCTGCTTTTCCACCAGACCGGCCACGGAACCTGAATGTGAAACGCATGCGTCAGGCTGTGAAATACCGCCCACGGGAAGTAAACGAACGTCAGCATGCCGTGAATCCAGACAGAAGGATTTGTCAGCATCTGCGGCAGCGCTGCCTGAAAATACATAACTGCCCCCGTCGTGCTCCAGAGAAAGAAGGCGCTCAGATTCAGCATCAGATTAAATGTTTTTTTCGGCGGTTTCCTTTTCGTATACACGTACAGCCGTTTCAGCTGAAGAAGTACGAGGAGTAAATACACCAGCGCAGAGGCAATATGAAAAGACACGAGCGGAAACTGTATTTCGTTAAACCAGGTGCGGAGCGGTGCGGTGTAAAGGGCAATGCCCGATAAAAATAGAAAGACAAACAAAATGCCGTGAAGATGGTGCAGTGTCGTGAGTCGGATCATCGTCTGCCCCCCCTCGTTATTGTATCCGCTTTCATCGTATCAGAAGAAGAGCTCCCGGGGAATCAATCAGACTCTGCCGGGAGCTCAGCTGTCATTACGATGCGAAAAAGCGGACCGCTTCTTCAAGTGCCTGATCAGCATCTTCACCTTCTGCCGATACGGTAATTGTATCGCCGTTTTCCAAATGAATGGTAACAAGTCCAAGAAAACTTTTGACGTTCACTTTCATGTGGCTTCCTCTCGACATCTTCTCAATGTAGACATCTGCCCTGTAAGGCTGAAGCGAAGCGCTGAGCTCTGTAATCGTCTGATCTTCGCGGATGTTTACCGTTACTTCCTGTGCAGCTCGTTTCATCAATAAACAGCTCCTTTGAATACAAAATCAGCAGGACAGAAAGAAGGGGGACTTCCTGTCCTGCTGGTATGTCCCGCAATGCTACTGAATGAAAACCATGGAGACCTGCGGGATAAAGACAATGATCAGCAGCGTGATCAGCATGGCGACAAAGTAAGGCAGCACGGCGCGGGCAATCGCTTCAATCGATAGTCCCGAAATCCCCGATGCCACAAATAAGTTTACGCCGAGCGGCGGTGTAATAAAGCCGATCGCCAGGTTGACGATCATGATAATACCGAAGTGAACCGGATCGTAGCCCAGATTCACGGCAATCGGAAGCAGAATCGGCGTCAGAATAATAATAGCTGCCAGCGTATCCATAAAACAGCCGACGAGCAGGAGAAGCAGTGTAATCAGTAAAATGATGACAATCTGATTTTCCGAAATACCAAGAATCGCTTCTGCGACCTGGTTTGGAATCTGCTCGACTGTTAACAGACGGCCGAATGCCGTAGCTGTACCGACGATGATAAGTACTGTCGCCGTTGTGAGCGCCGCATCCCCGAATACTTTCGGCAGGTCTTTAATACGAAGTTCACGGTAGAGAACGAGCCCGGCGAGCAGGCCGAACACGACGGCCACAACAGAGGCTTCGGTCGGCGTGAAAATTCCGCCGTAAATACCACCGAGGATGATAAATGGCACCATGAGCGCCCATTTGGCATCCCACATCGCTTTTCCTAATGCGACGAAGGAGAAAGGCTCCCCACTGCCGCTGTATCCATGTTTTCTCGAATATAAGTAGGCATACACGATCAGACCGAACGCAACGAGCACGCCGGGAATAATACCGGCAATGAAAACGTCTCCGATATTCGCGCCGGAACCGACCACGCCATAAATAACCATCGGAATACTCGGTGGAATAATAACCCCGAGCGCACCGGCAGCAGCGACCGTCGCTGTAGCAAACCGTTTATCGTAGCCCATGCGGACCATCGCCGGGATCATGATACCGCCGATAGCTGCCACTGTTGCCGGAGCAGAGCCGGAAACGGCAGCAAAAAACATACACGTGACGATCGTCGCTATAGCAAATCCGCCTGTCCGGTTTCCGACGATTTTATTTGCTACATTAAACAAGCGGTCCGAGACGCCGCCCTTACTCATAATTTCACCGGCCAGAATGAAGAACGGCACGGCCATGAGCGGGAAAGAATCAACGGATGTCACAAGCCCCTGTCCGAGAAATTCGAGCGGAACCGCTCCGGAATACACGATGGTCACCAGCGTAGCCAGGCCGAGTGCGATACCGATAGGAATACTTAATAGCATAAAAACAGCAAAACTGATAAATAAGACAGCAGTAGTCATCCTGCGAGACCTCCCTTCCTAGGACCGGCCGCGTTCCGGGTCGGGAACGTTCGGCTGATCGCCTTCTTTTTCCAGTATGGCATCCTGTTCGGACTTCACCGTAAAGTCGCCACCGCCGCGCAGTGCAGCAACCTGTTTGATCATCTGCTGAATAATGCGGATGGATGTGAGCGCCATGCCGACCGGTGTGGCGGCGTATACGATCCACATCGGGAGACTCAGAGCCGGTGAAGTCTGTCCGAATCCCATCAGCTGACCGGTAATCCGCGTACCATAAATAATGACAAAAACCGCAAATGCCAGAAAAAAGACGTTGGCAATCAGCGTTAAAATAATTTTCCCCCGCTCTTTTAATAGTACGAGCAGCACGTCCACCTTAATGTGACGCTGTTTTTTGACACCATAACTGATGCCGACATAGACGAGCCAGATAAACAAATACCTCGCAAGCTCTTCCGACCAGGAGAGCGAGGCTCCCATTACGTGGCGCATAAATACCTGCAGCGTAATGACAGTGACCATAATCATGGAAAAGATAATTAACAGCGTTTCTTCAAAATGTTCATCAAGCCAGTGGAGCAGCTTCATGTTCCTTCCCCCTTTTTCTGCACTCTTCTTCCAGAAAGGCCGTCAGTGAGACAGCCCCTTTGGAAGAAGAGATGCCCCGTCCTGCGGGACATCCTTCCGGTAGTTTTACTGCTGCGCGTCTTCGATTGCCTGATACACACGGTCTACGAGATCCTGACCGATTTCACCGGAGTATTCATCGATGACCGGCTGGACCGCATCCTGCATTTCCTGACGGGCTTCGTCGGAGATTTCAGTAAATGTCATGCCTTCATCCTGAAGATCCTGAAGGTACTGATCATTTGCTTCACGGTTCGCTTCACGCTGGAACTCCCCTGCTTCTACAGCTGCATCCGAAACGATCTGCTGGTAGTCTTCCGGCAGGCCGTCATAGAACTGCTTGCTCACCAGGAAGACGAACGGGCTGTAAATATGGTGCGTGTCGGACACATAGTCCTGTACTTCATAGAAGCCTTCGAGGTAAATCGTCGCGTATGGATTTTCCTGTCCATCCACCGTACCCTGCTGCATCGCTGTAAACAGTTCTGTAAATGCCATCGGCGTCGGGTTCGCTCCAAGCTCACGGAATGCGTCCAGGTGGAGGTCGTTTTCCATTGTACGGATGGTGAGACCATCAAAGTCTTCCATTGAAGCAACTTCACGCTCACTGTTCGTCAGATCACGGAAACCGTTCTCCCAGTATGCCAGTCCGACCATGTTCTGATCATCGAGCATGTCGAGAAGCTCCTGGCCGACTTCACCGTCAAGTACCTGGTCCGCTGTTTCGCTGTCCGGGAACAGGAACGGGAAGTCAAATACCGAGAATTCGTTTACAAAGTTTGCGATCGGTGCTGTGGATGGAATCGTTACTTCCTGAGAGCCGAGCTGCAGCGCTTCCATCATGGAACGGTCGTCACCCAGCTGGCCGCTGTGATACGTTTCGACGAAAATATCGCCGTCCGTTTCGGATTCAACGATTTCTTTAAACTCAAGCAGCCCCTGATACTGTGGGTGGTCGCTGTTCAGGCCGATACCGCCGCGGATCGTGTGGGATGCATCTTCCTGCGCGTATTCTCCGCCGCCGTCTTCTCCATCAGCGTCTGCTTCGTTTCCGCCGTTCTCTTCTTCTCCGGCGTTTTCGTTCTCTCCACCTTCGTTACCTGCGTTTTCTTCCGGTGTTTCTTCGGTGTTCTCCGCGTTGTTGGCACCGCTTTCATTATTGGCCGGATCTGCTTCATTTCCCCCGTTGTCTCCCCCGCCGCACGCAGCGAGGAATGTTGTTGCTGCCAGTGCAGCTGTCAGGTAAAGGCTCTTTTTCATGTGTATTCTCCCCTTTAAGTTAAGTAATGAAAATTATTTTCTTACTACGTCATGCCCGCCGAACTCGTTGCGGAGTGCTGCTACTACTTTGCCGGTAAACGTGTCATCTTCCAGTGAACGATGGCGCATCATAAGTGACAGTGCGATAACCGGTGCCGGTGTTTCCAGATCCAGCGCCGTTTCCACCGTCCATTTGCCTTCCCCGGAGGAATTCATAACACCGCGGATGTTGTCGAGCTTCGCATCCTTTTTGAACGCGTTTTCCGTCAGTTCCATGAGCCATGAACGGATGACCGAGCCGTGGTTGAATACGTTCGATACTTTCTCGTAATCGTAATCAAACGGGCTTTTCTCAAGAATGTCAAAGCCTTCTGCGATCGCCTGCATCATGCCGTACTCAATGCCGTTGTGGATCATTTTCAAAAAGTGACCGCTCCCGGTGCGTCCTGTATGCAGGTAGCCGTTTTCCACCGTCGTGTCTTCAAAAATGGATTCGATCCGTGCGATGACATCATCGTCTCCCCCGACCATCATGCACGCTCCGTGGCGGGCGCCTTCTACGCCGCCGCTCGTTCCCGCATCTACGAAATGAATCTGCTGTTCCCCAAGCTTTTCTGCCCGCCGCAGGGAATCTTTGTAATTGGAATTTCCGCCGTCAATGACGACATCTCCTGCTCCGAGGAGTGGTGTTAACTCGTCCAGCACGGATTCTGTTACTTCACCTGCCGGCACCATCAGCCAGATCGTTCGTGGTGATTCCAGCTTCTCAACCAGTTCCTTTAATGAATACGCAGGTTCTGCGCCTTCTTCTGCGATTTGTTTGACCGTATCGTGATTGACGTCTGCTGCTGCCACTTCATGCTGATGATCCAATAGGTTCAATGTAAGATTGTAGCCCATCTTTCCAAGGCCAATCATGCCCAGCTTCATTCCGTCACCCCCTTCAAAAAATGAAATTTATTTTCGCTATGACCCTATTATATGATAAAAAATTTCTTTTACAACCCCTAATTTAAGAAAAAATATTTTTTTATTAAGCGTTTCCACGTATAATGGAGTTACAGCCCGCAGAAACCAGGCGCTGTATATAAAGGAGGAATGTGTAATGTCTCCAGCTGAAACCGGACACTGTCTGCACCGGATCCGTGCATCCTACGACAGCTTCCGTGTCAAAGAGAAAAAAATAGCTGACTATATATTGGAGAATCCGCAGGAAATCGTCCACTCCACGATCAGCCAGGTGGCAGAGAATCTGGAAGTGGCGGAAGCGACGGTGTTCCGCTTCTGTAAACGGATCGGTTTCAAAGGATACCAGGCGATGAAAATAGCCCTTGCTTCGGAAATCGTCACTGGGATGAAGGATATTCACGAAACCATTCTGGAAGATGATACCGAAAAGGAAGTAGCCGAAAAAGTATTCAAATCAAACATCCGCACGCTCGAAGACACGCTGGCCGTACTCGATACCGATTCGTTTCAGCAGGCCGTGCAGCTGCTGCTGACGGCGCGCCGCATCGAATTTTACGGCAACGGCGGTTCAGGGGTCATCGCAATGGATGCCCACCATAAATTCATCCGGACCGGTATCCCGACGATTGCCTACAGTGATTCGCACTTTCAGGTTATGTCCGCTTCACAGCTGACACCGGAAGACGTCGTCGTGCTCATCTCCCATTCCGGCGCCAACCGGGATATTCTTCAGGCGCAGGAGGTCTGTGCCGAGCACGGCGTGAAAACGATCGGCATCTCGACGCTTGCGAAATCACCGTTAAGTGAACGGGTCGACGTTCCTTTATATACCGTATCGACAGAAACGGAGTACCGCTCGGAGGCACTCGCTTCCCGACTCGCACAGCTCAGCTTGATCGATGCGCTCTACGTCAACGTCAGTATCGGTAGAAAAGAATTAATGCAGCAGTCGCTCACGGAAATGCGGCGGGCGATCTCAAGAAAACGAATGTAGGAAAGGAAGATGTCGTGTGAAGAAAGCATCCTATGTAATCGGCCTGGATATCGGCACCACCAGCGCCAAATCCGTCGTTTTTACAAAAAGCGGCGAAGTCATCTCGGAAGCGGAGGCGGGCTACCCCGTCACCCACCCGCATCCCGGCTGGGCGGAGCAGGACCCACTTGAAATAGAGCAGGCAGCCTTCCGGGCCGTCCGCGAATCACTGGAGAAAAAACGCATTCCCGCGGAGGCTGTTCATTCGGTCGGCCTTTCTGCTGCCATGCATGCGCTGATCTGTGTGGACGAAAAGACGGAACCGCTGTCGCCGGTCATCATCTGGGCCGACGGCCGGAGCCGGAGCCAGGCCGAATCGTGGAAAGCGTCTCCGGAAGGCCGGGCAATGTATCTTGCAACCGGTACACCGATTCATCCAATGTCCCCGCTGTTGAAACTGATCTGGATGAAAGACACCGGCTATGAACCGTACCGGAAAGCGGAGCGTTTCTTATCAGTAAAGGAATTTTTGACCGCCCGCTGGTTCGGAATTCATGCAGTGGATTATTCCATCGCTTCAGCAACCGGCATGTTTGATATACGGCGGAAAACATGGCATGCACCTGCGCTGGCTGCCTGCGGCATTTCCGAAGAGCAGCTATCCCCTCCGGTGTCTCCGCTGTATCAATTTTCACCGCTCCATGCAGATGCCGCAGAAAAGCTCGGTCTGTCCCGGGACACCCCGTTTACCGCCGGCGGCAGCGACGGACCGCTTGCCAACCTCGGCATCGGCGCAGTCACTCCCGGAAGCACAGCGGTTACGATCGGCACGAGCGGTGCGATCCGGCAGATGAGCGCCGCACCACAGACAGACGAGAAGCAGGAAGTATTCTGCTACGCCTTCAGCGAGGACCGCTGGATTCTCGGCGGCCCGACAAACAACGGCGGCAACGTGCTCCAGTGGCTCCAGGGTATTTACGGAAACCATTCGGATGTCAGCGGTATTTTAAAGGAAGCAGAAAAAGCACCTGCCGGTTCCGACGGTCTGCTGTTTCTGCCGCATCTGAACGGCGAACGTGCCCCGCACTGGGACGCCGCCGCCCGTGGAGCGTACGTCGGTCTCGCCGCAGATCACGAGCGGCATCACATGCTGCGTGCCGGACTCGAAGGAACGCTTTTCAGCATCTACCATGTCGGGGAGGCACTGTCCCGTCTGACAGGTGAAAATGCAGTATTGTACGCAAGCGGCGGCTTTGCCCGCTCGCCTTTCTGGGTGCAGCTGCTGGCCGATATTTTCGAGGAGACGGTGCATCTGCCCGAATCCCATCAGAGTTCCGCCTGGGGCGCAGCATGGACGAGCCTGACCGCCTCTGGTGAAACCGACGGCCTCGATGCGGTGGCCGGCTCCATTCCGATGGGAACCCCCGTTCATCCGGATGCCGCTTCATCTGCGGTCTACCGGCAGCTGTTTCATACATACAAACATCTGTATGACGCGTTAAAGCCAGCTTTCCATGAACTGCACGCCTTTCGAAATCAATAAACAGCGCAGAACCGGTGCGGGCACTCTGACTATGGAGTGCCCGCTTTTGTTTTCCTCTTTTGCTCCCCGGCGGTTTCCGCCTGGTCCTTTCATCTGAAGCAGAGGGGCCGCTGTGGTCTGCTGCGGCCGGTGGTCCGGCAGGCCCGTTTTGTGTTCCGGTTTGGGGCAGAACCTGTTCCGATTTTCATTAAAGTTGGTCCGCTAGGAGGCGGTTGGTCCGGTGAGAGCCGATCTTGTTCCGATACTCAGCTGTCGTGGTCCGCGGCAGCTTCATCCTGGTCCAGCAGCCTCCAACCCTGGTCCGCATTTTTATAAAACAGCGTCACCCCCTGCGAAAAACCGTCTTTCCCTGCCTGCTCCTTCTCCGGAAAAGTATTTTGTGCTCCCCTTTCCATACAAAAAAAGCCTGTCCACCGCGGTGAACAGACTTTTCTCATTAATAGAAGTCTTACCATTCAGCCACTGTACCGTCTGCATGACGCCACACTGGATTTTTCCAGGCATGTGGCGAAGCAGCTTTCTCCCGCACTTTTGCTTCGTCGATTTCCACGCCGAGCCCGGGTTTATCCGGCAGCGAAGCCCGGCCATTGGTAAACGAGAAAACGTCGGGATTCAACAGGTAATCCTTCACGTCGTTGCCTTTGTTGTAATGAATCCCCATACTCTGCTCCTGAATAAACGCATTGTAGGAGACGGCATCCACCTGCAGGCACGAGGCGAGGGCTATCGGCCCGAGCGGGCAGTGCAGCGCAATCGACACGTCATACGCTTCCGCCATCGTAGCAATCTTGCGGCACTCTGTAATGCCGCCGGCATGGCTCACATCCGGCTGCAGCACGGACACACCACCCCGCTCCAGGAGCGGTTTCATATCCCAGCGCGAATACATCCTCTCCCCTGTTGCAATCGGTACGGTCGTTGCCTGGGCGATACCGGGGATCGCTTCGTTATGTTCCGGAAGCACCGGTTCTTCGATAAACATCGGCCGGTATGGCTCCAGCTCCTTGATGAGCGCAGGCACCATCGGTTTATGCACGCGTCCGTGAAAGTCGATCCCGACACCGATCTCCCAGCCGGCATGTTCCCGTATCGAAGCAATTCTCGCAGCGGCTTCATCAATTTTAGCGTAGGAATCGAGGTACTGCATTTCTTCGGTGGCGTTCATTTTCACCGCGGTAAATCCTTCTTCCTGAAGGGCGGCCGCCTGTTTCCCGACGTCCTGCGGGCGGTCACCGCCGATCCAGGAGTAGACCCGGATATTTTCTCGGACTGCACCGCCGAGAAGCTCGTAGACAGGCGCGTCGAAATACTTTCCTTTAATATCCCACAGTGCCTGATCGATGCCGGAAATGGCACTCATCAGAATCGGTCCGCCCCGGTAAAAACCGCCGCGGTAAAGAACGTTCCAGTGATCTTCTATTGGAAGCGGATCTTTTCCGATCAAATACTCCGCCATTTCCTCCACCGCCGCTTTTACCGTTGCCGCACGTCCTTCGATCACCGGTTCACCCCAGCCGGAAATGCCTTCATCCGTTTCGATTTTGACAAAGCACCACCGCGGCGGCACGAGAAAACATTCCACATTGGTTATTTTCATTTAATTTCCCCCGCTTTCATCCAGTCATCTACTGCCTGACGGTACCGTGCCGCTTCCTGACGGATTGTCTCCGGATCGTCTTTGTCCGCTCCGCGGATAAGGCTCGTGCCAAGACCGACCGCACACGCGCCGGCATCAAGAAATTCTGTCATATTGGAGAGCCTGACGCCGCCGGTCGGCATCAGCTTCACATGCGGGAGCGGCCCCTGCATCGCTTTAAAAAAGCTCGTGCCAACCTGATCTGCCGGGAATACTTTAATAATATCCGCCCCTGCACGAAGCGCGGTTGTAATTTCTGTCGGCGTAATGGCACCCGGGATCGAAACAACGCCGCGGCTCACCGCCGTTTTGATCGTCTCCTCCCACGTATCCGGGGAAAAAATAAACTGTGCGCCGGCATCCACCATCGCGTCCGCCTGCGCTCCGTCAAGAACGGTGCCGGCGCCGACAACGGCACGGTCTCCCACACGTTCGACAGCTTCCCGTACCATTCCCGCGGCATCCGGGGAATCAGCGGTAATTTCCATCGTCGTGACACCGCCGTCCGCAAGCGCCTCTACGACCCGGCCGATCGTGTCCGGACGGTGGCCGCGGATGACCGCAACGAGCTTCGTCTCCAATACATGCTCCAGAACCTGCTGCTTATCCATGTTATCGCCTCACATCTCTAGAATCTGACTCCGCAAGCTCCCGTCGATCCGGAAGCCCTTCTACATCACCCTTTACCTGCACAACAAACGAGGCCGTCTGATGTCCGCGCGCTGCTGCTTCTGCCGGCGTCATGCCATCGAGAAGCCCCGACAGAAAGCCGGCACAGAACGCATCCCCTGCACCGACGGGATCCACAACCTCCACTTCGCTGCCTTCCACCTGCTCCACATCTGTTTCCGTCACGAGAAGCGCTCCCGCCCCGGTCTTGACTACCGCCAGGTGACAGCCGAGCGCCAGACACGCCCTGCCGATTTCCTCGGGATCACGTGTGCCGAACAGCACCTCGCCGTCATCCACGCCTGGAAGCGCGATATCCGTATAGCCGAGCAGCTCCTTCAACACCGGCACCGCCTCTTCCTTCTTCCACAGCTTCAGACGAAGGTTCGGATCCATCACTACACGGACACCCATCCGGGAAGCGGTCTTCACCGCGTCCAGCACCGCCTCCCTGCAGGAGACACTCAAGGCTGGCGTTATCCCGGTCATGTGGAAAAACGACGCTCCTTTCAGCGCTTTTTCGGAAACGATGCCCGGCGCCATCCTGCTTGCAGCGGAACCGTGGCGGTAATACTGGACGCTCATGGAGCCGGCCTTCCGGTATTCTTTAAAATAAATGCCTGTCGGCGCCTCCGGATCCCGCTCCACAAAAGACGTATCCACACCCTCTCCCCGCAGAAAGCGGAGCAGTGCTTCACCGAATTCGTCCTCGCCAACACGGCTGATCCAGCGTGCCTGATGTCCAAGCTTGGCCAGCCCGGCAGCGACATTCGATTCCGCTCCGCCGAAGGACCGGCTGTAATTCTGTACGTAACGGAGCTGCCCGGACTTTTCCGGTGTGAACAGCGCCATCGACTCTCCCATCGTTACAACATCCATCTGTCACCCTCCATTGTTCCGTATTGTGGAACGTCGTTTCATTATTGAAACAAAAAATAAAAGCGATTACAAAAAGCGTAGCGGAAAACGTCTCCGGAATCAAGCGTCCATTTAACCAAACGTCGTTTTTCCAAGAGACGCACTAATTCCGGCCGCCGTCTGTCGTATCAGCGGAGCAAGTTCATTTTCCAGCCGTTCGGTAGTGACGCGCGAAACCGGACCGGAAACGCTGACTGCTCCAAGCGGACGGCCTTCGGCATCTTCAATGACGGCTGCTGCGCACTGAATGCCTTCTTCATGTTCCTCCCGGTCGAAAGAAACACCTTCGCCGGCAATTTGCTTAAGCTCCTGCCGGAAGCTTTCGCCTGTCGTGATCGTAGCCGGTGTAAACGACGTTAGTCCGTTCTTGATCACTCGATCCACGACCTCCGCGTCCCCCGCTGCGAGGAGCGCTTTTCCGACACCGGTGCAGTGCATCGGAGCACGCTTTCCGATACGGGAATACATGCGGAGGGTGTGACGGCTCTCCACTTTATCGATGTAGACGACTTCGGTTCCTTCCTGCACGCACAGGTGGACAACTTCCCCAGTCTGTTCCGCAAGTGCTTCGAGATGCTCCTGCGCAGCACTCCGAAGATCAAGCGACTCCTGCACCGCCGAGGCAAGCTGGAGCAGATGCAGACCGAGGAGATAGTGCTCCTGATCGGCGGTGCGGCGGACCATTCCTTCTTCCTCGAGCGACCGGAGCAGACGGTGGACCGTACTTTTCGGAAGCGCCAGCTCTTCCGAGAGCGCCGTGACCCCGGCGCCTTTCGGGTACAATTCGAGACACTTTAACAGCTGCAGTGCCCGATGGACAGACTGAACCATGGCCGTTCCTCCTCTTTATCTTCTGGACTTCTGCAGCTGCTCGATTTTCTCCTCCATACGTGCAAGCTGCGCTTTCGTGTCGCTGGACTGCTTCTTCATCCGGCGCATCATGACAATCAACCCCGCCGTTCCGCCGATAACGAAAAGAAGGACGAACACGGAGGCCAGTTGAAACAACGCATTCATTATCTCCATCATACCCCTCCCCGATTCGAGATGTACAGAAAAAAGTGACTGTTTTAAGCCAGCAGGCTGGACGTGTAAAACAGATAAAGCAGCAGCGCAGCAGCTGCTCCCAGAAGGAGTCCTGCCAGCGGCTGAAACACGACGGCTCCGGTAATAAATCCGAATAAAAACACGGCAGGCGTCGTAATCAGACCGACCGCCCGGCGGAATGGACGGACTGGAAGCGAGGATGCATCCCGGCAGATCAGCTGGAAAAACGGGTGGTTTTTTGCCTCTCCAAGCACTTGATACGTCGTATGGACGACGATGAGTGAACAGACAGGCAGAAGCACCCATTTGACCCATCCCGGCGCAGCAGCGAGCGCAATGGAAAACACAACGGTCAGCTGCAGATACAGGAAAACATGGGCCCTGCTCCGCAGCCACCGCTTCAACAACCATTCAAACAGACGCAGTTCCTGATTCATGTCCCGGAAAAGGGAGCCGGACTGCGTAAACAGCAGCAGCGGCTTTCTGCGCGGCTCTTTTTTCTGCTTCGTGTGGAAGCCGGAAAGCTGCAGCAGAAAGGAGGAATATTTCATCCGCTGTTCCGCCTCCCTCTGGCAGTCCTGCGGGAAGGCCCATGCCTCCTTCCGCCGGCTTTTAAGAAGCCACCATAACACCGGTAGAAACGTGAGAAAAAGGAGTGCCGCGCCGTAACTGCCGAAGAAAACAGCAGCTAGAATTGGCACGGTTAATCCGGCACGGCAGAATATGGCCACAGCCGTCCGCCGCCAGCGTTCGAAGCGGATGTCGATTTTCTGCTGGACGAGCTGGCCTGTCATCCGCAGAACAAGAACCGCCGGAAGAAATAGCAGCACTGCATACAGCGGCTCTCCCGCATATACGGTAAGTGCCGGTACGATTACTGCCGCCGCTGAAAGAACGGCTGTCACGGACAAAAACAGACTGTAGCGGATGCCTGTTTTCTGAAGCGCCTCCCACGGTTCATCAAAACGCCGGTGAAACAGAAGATCTGCGTCCATCACCAGCCAGCGGAACGTACCGGAATGAATGACGGCTATCCATAAAAACACCGCCCGCTCCGGCGGAAGCACCGAAAACCAGTGAGACATCTGCCCCTCCACAAACTGCCAGTAATGCCAGCCGCCGATGACCGCAGCCGGCACGACGAGGTAGAGTGCCACCGTCCAGTCAATCACCAGCCGCCACACAGACAGGTGATACGCCCATTCCTGCACGATACGCCTTTTACCCGTTTTCACCGGCCGTGCTCCATCAGCTGCTCAAAACAGTCCAGCAGGCTCCCGTCCAGCCCGCTTTTCTTTTGAATGTCCACAAGCGGCCCCTCTGCAATCAGGCGCCCTTCATTCAGAAGCAGGAAGCGGCCGCAGATTTTCTCCGCTGTATCCAGCACGTGCGTGGACATGAGAATGCCCGCCCCTTCCTGCCGTCTCGTTTCCAATTCACGGAGAAGGTCCTTCATCGCCTTCGGATCCAGTCCGATAAACGGTTCATCAATAATGTACAGATCCGGCCTCATCAGCAGCGCAAGAAGGATCATAAGCTTCTGCTGCATCCCCTTGGAAAACGACGCCGGGTAGTGATGCCGTTTTTCCGAAAGGCGGAACAGGGAAAGCAGCCGGTCCGTCTCCACGTCGACCGCTGTTCCTTCCAAACCGGTGACCGCTTTTAAAAATTCAATGTGCTCATGGAGAGTGAGATCGTCGAAGAACAGCGGATGTTCCGGAATGAACGCTAATTTCTCCGGAGCCGGCAGGACGACTTCCCCTTCTATGTACGCCAGCTGACCGAGAAGCACGTTCATGATCGTGCTCTTGCCGGCGCCATTCGGACCGAGGAGCCCGACCCACTCACCCGGCTCCACGGAAAAAGTAACGTCGTGGATAATCGTTTCGCTTTTCGTATAGCCCCCGCTCACCTTCTCCAGTTTCAGCACCTCTGCCACTTCCTTTTTATCCCAGTATACATTCAGTGTAGCAGAATATACCGGTCGAAACCAGCGCGTCTGCGGCTTTTTGAGGCTTCGGGTTTAGTTAATAGGTTCAGCTGCAATGCCGCTGCAGTTATGATCAGCCGACTGGATTCAGAACGGACCGCCATGGCAGAGGTTGAGACCGCAACGCCATCTTTTCAGACCGCCACATGAGCCGGAAAGACCGCCATACCGCAAGTGGATCGCCACACTACGCCATCAGACCGCCATAACAGCGTCGAAGATCGCCACACGTTACCTCCACACCGCCACACGCCGCACGAAGACCGCAACGATACCGAACGGATTAGAAAACTCCCGCTGCACTGCGGCGAAACAAAAAAACGGGTGCTTCCACTTCAGGACAGCACCCGTTCCTTCTATTATAGCTCCTGGTCCTCGACACACGAACAGCCGGCGTCTGTACTTACACCTTATCAGCTCTGCTGATTTTCATAATGCGCCTGTACCTGGTCCCGGAGTGCCCGCTTCAAAAACTTCCCGACAGATGTTTTCGGAATTTCATCCATGAAAATAACATCATCCGGAAGCCACCACTTGGCAAAGCGTGGTGCGAGAAAATCAAGCAGCTCCTGCTGATCCGCCTGTTTTCCTTCATGAAGCACGACGCAGGCAACCGGGCGCTCCTGCCACTCCGGATCCGGCACGGCAACAACGGACGCCTCAAACACTGCTTCGTGCGCCATAAGGGCATTTTCCAGATCCACTGACGAAATCCATTCGCCGCCGCTTTTAATCAGATCCTTCGTCCGGTCCACGATCTTGATGACGCCCTCTTCATCGACCGTACAGACGTCTCCCGTGTGGAGCCAGCCATCCCGGAACGTATCCTCCGTCCGCTCATCCCGGTCGTATTCATCTGCAATCCACGGCCCGCGGAGAAGCAGTTCACCCATCTCTTCATCATCCCAGGCGACTTCACCGCTGCCGCCGACGACTTTCATTTCCAGCCCCGGCACGAGCAGTCCCTGCTTCGACCGGATATCCAGTTTTTCTTCCTTGGAAAGTTTTTCCTGATAGCTCTTCAGCCGCGACACGGTCGCAAGCGGACTTGTCTCCGTCATGCCGTATGCATGGAGAAACGGTACGCCGTACTTCTCCTCAAACGTCTCAATCATTCCGCGCGGCGCAGCCGAACCGCCGCAGATCACCGCCCGCAGCCGTGACAGATCATAGTCTCCCTGCTCCAATTCCCGGAGCAGCGCCAGCCAGATCGTCGGCACCCCTGCAGTCACCGTCACTTTCTCCTCCGACAGAAGCGACGCCAGAAGGTCCGGCGTAAACCGAGGCCCCGGCATCACCTGCGTGGAGCCCATCCATACCGACGCATACGGAATACCCCACGCATTCACATGGAACATCGGCACGACCGCCATCACCGTATCCGACTCCGACACCGCCGCCGAATCCGCAAGCGACAGACTCATGCTGTGCAGCACCGTCGACCGGTGCGTATACACCACGCCCTTCGGATTTCCTGTCGTCGCCGACGTAAAGCACATTCCCGCCGGCATCTCCTCCGTCAGGTCCTCCGGGAAAACGAACGCCGGATCCCCGGACGCAATCCACTCCTCATACGAGTACACATGCTTCATTTTCGTCTCCGGCACGTCCTTATCGGTCATCACGACGACCGCTTCCACCGTCGTCAGCTGATCGTACACTGCTTCGACGAGCGGGAGAACATCATCGTCCACGAACAGAATCCGGTCTTCGGCGTGATTAATAATATAAACTACATGTTCCGGCGACAGACGGATATTAATGGTATGTACGACCGCCCCGATCCCCGGCACCCCAAAGTACAGCTCCAGATGGCGGTGGTGGTTCCAGGCAAGCGTCCCGATTTTATCCCCGTGACCGATCCCCGCCTGCTGCAGCCGGTCCGCAAGCTGTCTCGTCCGCCTGCCGATCTCTTTGTACGTGAGCCGCTGCACCCCGCCGCCGGTTCGCGAAACAACCTCTTTCTTTGGAAAAAAACGCTCCGCCCGCTCGAGCATCGACGGAATTAATAGATCCCCTTTCATCATAGCCAATCAGCCTCCTTTTCATTCAATGTAGCATATATTGAAACCGCTTACAATGAATGGTTGTTCATTTTTTGTTTCTTTCATCGTCAAAAACAGAAGCAGGACAGCTGTCTGAAAGAAAAAAGCCGAGGAATGCAGGGCATCCTCAGCTTTTCATCTATTCCGGTTTCGTATGGGCAAACCCTTCAAACGGAAGCGTCAGCGGACCGGTCATGTAGTTGTGATCCCGTTCAGCCGACAGGTACTCAACGTTGAGCGTCTTTTTGTCCGGATGAAGCGCCTCCCCGCCTACGATATCTCCGATGGCGATGATGAAATCGCCGCTGTCGATAATCTGATGGACGCGGCATTCAAAGTAGGCGACGGCATCCTTCAAAATCGGGCAGCCGGTTTCCCGGTACATAAATTTTTCTGCGCCGAGCGCATCGACCGACTGACTGCCGGAAAAGAACTGATCGTGCAGTTCCTCCTGGTCCGCAGCAGCCATACTGAGCGCCCAGACGCCGGATTTCTGGACAATCTCTGTGCCTTCGAATTCTTTTGGAAAACACGTAATCATCCGCGGCGGGTTATGTGACGCCTGCGTCGTCCAGCATCCGAAATGAAAATGGGCTTTTTCTTCGTCTGCAGTCGAGACCATAAACACGCCTCGGGAGCGGAGATCATAGATCGTACTGTACGGATCTTTTCCCTGTTTCGAATCCATTCTGCATCCTCCTTATCGTTCCGTGGTACTCCTCTACTACTTCCCGGCCGGCGTCATTTGAAACCGTCAGTCCATCGTGCGCGTCGTTTCCGTCAGTTCGTACAGGCTGCTCGGGTGGATATAGAAGTTCTGCAGATCCGAACGGAGGCCGGCCAGATGCTCCGTGTGGTAGAGTGGCACGAGCGGCGCTTCGTCCACAATGATCTGCTGCGCTTCTTCATACAGTTCGAGACGAGCTGCTTCGTCCATTTCACGCCGGCCTGCCTCCAGCAGCTGATCCACTTCATCATTGGCAAAGAACGTCCGGTTGCCGGTCATGCCGAAGCTGTCGGAATGAAATACCGGGTACAGTCCATAATCCGCATCTCCGGTGACCGTCCCCCAGGAGCCGAGAAACATTTCATGCTCTCCTTCCGATACGCGTTCACGGTGCACGCCCGCTTCCATCGATTCAATGTCAACGTCGATTCCGACGGCGGACAGCTGGCCCTGGAGAAGCTCTGCTGTATCGAGGCGAGTTCTAGAGTCATCGCTCCAGAGCTCAACGGAAAAACCATCTTCATAGCCCGCTTCCTGCAGCAGTTCCTGTGCTCCCTCCGGATCATACGGAATCGGATCCAGCTCTTCTGCGGAGCCGAATACCGGCGGCGCAAGCGGCCCTTCTGCCGGGATCGCTGCGCCGGCAGCTGCTCCCTCGACAATTTCTTCTTTGTTGACCGCCATCGCAACGGCACGGCGGACGTCGGGATCATCGAACGGCGCTTTCTCCGTATTAAATCCGAAGTAGGCAAGCGACGCACTGTCATAGCGGGCCACGTCGGTTTCCTCATTCTCTTCCACCCGTTCGATATCATCCGGATTTAAATGACCGATAATCTGGGAACTTTCTGTCTCCAGCTCCCCGACGCGTGTCAGATCCTCCGGCACGATCGTAAACGTCAGCGTCTCTGCCCCGGGGCCGTCGGCAAAGTAATCCGGGTTCGCTTCCAGCTCGATCCGCTCGCCCGGTTCCTGGGAGACGAACTGATACGGGCCGGTGCCTACTGGGTTTTCATTAATCACAGAGCCTGGCTGTTCGCCGTTTTCCATCGCCGCCAGATCCTCCTGCAGCACATCCGGACTGACCATCTGACCGGCCGGGTGGGCAAAATGCTGCCGGAGCGGTGCAAAAGGATATTCCGTCGTCAGCCGGACCGTGTAGTTATCAACGACTTCCACATCTGTAATCATGTCGAACATAAACGCCATCGTCGACGCCACGTCCGGGTTCAGCATCCGGTCCACGTTCATTTTGACGACGTCCGCTGTCAGCTCATTCCCGTCGTGAAACTGAATCCCTTCTTTCAGCTGAATTTCCCACACTTCAGGCTCCACCTGTTCAAAGGATTCTGCGAGACTCATCGAGAGATCTAAATTCTCATCTGTTTTCACTAATGTATCGAAAATCGTCCGCTTGACGTTCAATGACGGATGATCATTGCCAAAGTGCGGATCGAGCGAATTAACATCCGCCTGCATCGCCACGTTCAGCGCATCCGGGTCGGCGGCTTCCTCTGCATTGTTATTCTCTTCGTTATTCTGCGGTGCTTCGGTTTCCCCGCTGTTATCCGGCTCTGCGGCACATGCTGCGAGCAGCGGCAGAAGGCTTAGTACCGTGATTCGTTTCTTCATCATTATTCCCCCTCGTCTGATCTGCAGACTAAAGAATAGCGCGGATTACTGATTAATTCAAGCGGTTTGATCGGGATTAATAAATGAATCCGCTTACGACCTATTTCCGGGGGAAAATGACGCCATTCAGCAAAAAAACTGCCGCTGTAAATCACAGCGGACAGTCCTTCTGCATACCGTTTTTTTTACAATAGAGAGGAGCCTCCGTCAATAAAGAGCTCTGTCCCGGTAATATGTTTTGAGGCGTCCGAGGCGAGGAAGGATACGAGATCGGCGACTTCCTCCGGATCTCCCCCGTCTCCTTTCAGCGGCTGATCGCCTTCCGGGTGCTCCACCGGAATTTCGATTTTCTCCAGCTCCTCTTCTTTCGGGTACGTTTTACTGCCGATGTCGGTCTTGATAAAGCCCGGGCAGATGACATTGACGCGGATGCGGTAATTGCTCAGCTCGAGCGCTGCCATCTTTCCGAATGCGAGCTGACCTGCCTTTGTACTGCTGTAGGCGGACATACCGAAGTTGGAAAACACGCGTGTGCCGTTAACCGAACTCGTCAGAATAATACTGCCGCCGTTTTCTTTCATGTGAGGAATGGCGTATTTCACGGTGTGAAATGTACCGTTCAAGTTAATGCTCGTCGTTTTCCCCCACTCGTCCGGTTCCATATCTTCGATCGGGGAGACGGTGCCGTTAATCCCGGCATTTGCAAACACAATATCCACCGGACCGAACCGGTCGACGGCTTTCTGAAACGCGTCTTCCACCGCCCGGGCATCGGATGTATCACAGGCAAACGGTTCGGCTTCTCCACCCTCTTCTTTAATCGCCTGGGCCGTTTTTTCGGCTTCGGCTGCTTCTATATCCAACAGCGTCACGCGGGTCCCCTGGGCAGCCAGCTGCTTGGCAGCTGTCTCCCCCATTCCGGAGCCTCCTCCGGTGATGACAGCGTGGCGTCCTTTTAATGAATCGTACGTATTCATCGCAGTCCCTCCTACTTGAATTTTCCAACTTCTTTACCCTGTCAAAGAGAGAGTGAAACGCATAGGAGAAGGTTAATGAACCGCAAAAAAGGTTATAGTACGCTGAGGTGATTCATGTGACAGCAGCAGAATTTATTTATGATGCGAAAGCAAAACTTGCTGAAGGCCCGTTCTGGGATGAGAAATCCAATCAGCTTCTCTGGGTCGATATTGACGGCGGCCGTGTACATTTTTACGATCCGGAAACCGGTAAAAACCGCTCCTACGCCATGGGACAGCGCGTCGGATGCGCTGTTCTCGGCACATCCGGACTGCTTTACACCGGCATGGACCACGGTCTGTACCGAAACAGCCTGGAAACCGGGGAGCAGACCCAGCTGACCGATCCCGAAACGGACAAGCCCGGCAACCGGTTCAATGATGGCAAATGCGATCCTCAGGGGCGCTTCTGGGCGGGAACGATGGTACTCGAAGGAAACGACGGCGGTGCCTCCCTGTACCGGATGGAGCACGATCAGTCGCTCACCGTACAGAAAACCGGCGTCACTGTTTCCAACGGTATGGCGTGGGATGAAGCTAATCTGTGGATGTATTACATCGACACCCCGTCGGAGACGATTTACCGCTATGACTTCGATCCCGAATCCGGGGCGATTACCAATGAAACGACAGCCTTTCAGACGACAGAACTTGAAGGCCATCCGGACGGGATGACGATCGATAATGAAGGAAAGCTCTGGGTCGCATTTTTCGGCGGCGGCTGTGTGCGCCGCTTTGATCCGGAAAACGGCACGGTTCTTGAAACGATCGAGGTCGAGGCTTCTAATGTCACATCGTGCTGCTTCGGCGGCCGTGACTGGTCGACGCTGTACATTACGACCGGAAAAGAAGAGGACGAACCGAAGTCCGGCGGCCTGTTTGCCATAGACCTTCCCGTAAGCGGCGCGAAATCCCACCGCTACCTCGACTCACCACAGACGTAGCCTTCCCGCCCGTTCCTGCCTGTGGTACACTTTCCATAGAGATTAATTCCGGAGGTGCACCATCCATGAAACGGTTTTTTCAAGGGCTCTGGCAGCTCGTCATCGGCACGATCGTCGTCGCTGCTCCAATGTACGGCATCGCGCTGCTTCTTTCCTACTTTTTATAACAACTTTTTCAGCATTTCCCGGCAGGTTTTCTGCCGGGATTTTTTGTGTGCGGACAGTTCTCGACACAATATGACATTTGTCATTTCGTTTTCCTGACAGCTATGTCTTATGAGCTGGTGCCAGATCCAGTATACTGAAGATAGTTAAAGAGAACGGAGGGCGACACAATGAGTAAAGAACAGCAGCGCGAACTGAAAAAAAGCGTACAGCCATTTACCACCTCGGACACAAAGAAAAGTATCTGGCAGATTATAAATACGATTCCACCGTTTTTCCTTCTTTGGTTTCTTGCCTATCAGAGCCTGGAAGTTTCTGTATGGCTTGCCGTTCCATTTATTGTTCTTGCCGCAGGCTTCGTCGTGCGGATGTTCATTATTTTCCATGACTGCACTCACGGATCTTTCTTTAAAAACCAGAAAGCGAACCGCATCATGGGAACAATCACCGGCATATTCACACACTTCGCATTTGAAAAGTGGAAGCGGAGCCACGCCATTCACCACGCTACGAGCGGCAACCTCGACAAGCGCGGCATCGGCGACATCTGGATTATGACCGTCGAAGAGTGGAAGCAGGCTTCTAAAATGGAACGCCTGCAGTACAGACTGTACCGTCACCCGCTCGTCATGTTCGGGCTCGGTCCGTGGATGCTCTTTTTATACGACAACCGCCTGAACCGCAAAGGCGCAAAAGGCCGCGAACGGTGGAACACCCACTTGATCAATGCAAGTCTCGTCGTTCTTTACACGACAGGTATTTTAACGCTCGGATGGGCATTTCTCGCTATTCAGCTTTCGACTCTGTTCGTCTCCGGTGTACTCGGCATCTGGCTCTTCTACGTGCAGCACCAGTTTGAAGATGCCTACTTCGAGCACGAAGAGAACTGGGATTTCGTCAAAGCAGCGGTGGACGGCAGCTCCTATTACAAGCTTCCGAAAGTACTGCAGTGGCTTTCCGGCAACATCGGCTACCATCACGTGCACCACCTGAGCCCGAAGGTACCGAACTACAACCTGGAAGAAACTCATGAGAAAACGACGCCGCTTCAAAAGGTAACCACCGTAACGCTCTGGTCGAGCTTCGAATCGATCCGGTTCCGCCTGTTCGATGAGGACGCCAAACAGTTCGTTACGTTCAAGGAAGCAGAGAAAAAACAGACGCCCGTCCGTCCGGATAACCGTAAGCGGATGACCGGCTGATGGAACGAAACAGCACCTATCAAGGAGGCACTCCCGCCGGTCGGGATGCCTCCTTTTTTCACACGTTCTGTGCTACACTGAAACGAGCGAACGGAGGATGGTCGGCCATGCATAACTGGTTTCATTTATTTCCAAAAAGCACGGGGCTCAGCCTGTACGCCTGGTTGATTTTCTGCCTGCTGCCTTTCTATTTTATTATCCGCTTTTCCACGGTAGCGGAAGTCGGTCTCGGCATTGTGATGATCGTCCTTTTCTTCACGGTGTATACATTGACGTTTATACGGCACGGCTGGCCGCTCTATGTGTCTGTCAGCCTGCAGATGGTGATCAGCGCAGGGATGACGCTGTACTTCGGCTACGTTTACTTCTTCCTGTTTCTTGCTTTCTTTATCGGTAACGTCCGGAGCAGACCGGGGTTTATTTCTTTGTATGTTGTCCATCTCGTCCTGTCCCTCGGCGTCGTGACCGCCGGTTTTTTCCTGCAGCAGGAAATGTACATGATGCAGCTTCCCTTTATTTTCATCAGTGTCATCGGCATGATTCTTCTGCCTCCGGTGATCGCTTCACGAAACCGGCAGGAACAGCTCCGCTCCCAGCTTGAACTGGCAAACGCGCGCATTTCTGAACTGGTTGTCGTCGAGGAGCGGCAGCGTATCGCCCGTGACCTGCATGATACGCTCGGTCAGAAATTGTCGCTGATCGGTCTGAAAAGTGAACTCGCCGGCCAGCTGATCGATAAAAAACCGGAGAAAGCGAAAAAAGAAGTCGATGATATTCATCAGACAGCGAGATTGGCACTGAAAGAAGTCCGGGACATGGTGTCCGACATGCGGGGCATCCGCCTGAGAGATGAGATGGTTCATGTACGGGAACTGCTTCAGGCAGCCCAGATCGAATGTCGTTTTCACGGGGAGGAAGAGATCCGGGATGTACCGCTCCTTGTCGAAAACACGCTCAGCATGTGTCTGAAGGAAGCGGTGACGAACGTGGTGAAGCACAGCTATGCGGAAGTGTGCGAAATTACGGTAACGCAGGAAGACCAGGGCGTGCGGGTCCGGGTGTCGGATGACGGCGCAGGGCTAGCGGATGTGCCATTTGCCCGGAAAAAAAGCGGATTGAAGGGAATGAAAGAACGTCTCGAGTTTGTGAACGGAACATTGACGGTGGATGGAAATGCAGGCACGACATTAACGATGTTCGTGCCGACAAATGTCCGTCCTTCCGATACGGAGGAGGCTGGAACGTGATACGGATTGTACTTGCAGAAGATCAGCAGATGCTTTTGGGGGCGCTCGGATCGCTTCTTGACCTCCGGGAGGATATGGAGGTCGTCGGCATGGCACCGGACGGGGAAAAAGCCGTGGAGATGGTCGAGCGGCTGAATCCCGATATCTGCATTATGGATATTGAAATGCCCGGTCTGACGGGACTGGAGGCTGCAGAGAAATTAAAAGATCATTCGTGCCGCATTATTATTTTGACGACGTTTGCGCGCGGAGGCTACTTTGAACATGCGCGCCGCGCCGGCGTGGACGGCTACCTGTTAAAAGACAGTCCGAGTGAAGAGCTGGCGGACGCGGTGTATACGGTCATGGAAGGCCGGCGTGTGTACGCTCCGGAGCTGATCGATCAGCTCTACGACAATCCGAACCCTCTGACAGCACGGGAAATGGAGATCATGCAGCTGATCGCAGACGGACATACGACGAAACAGATTGCCGGCGAGCTGTTCCTGACGAACGGCACTGTCCGGAACTATGTCTCGACGCTTCTCGATAAACTCGAAGTCAAAAACCGGATCGAAGCCATTTCCCTCTGCCGGGAGCGCGGGTGGATTCGATAATGAAAACCACCCCCAGTCTCTCGTTTTGAGAACTGCAGGGGTGGTTTTGGCGATTTTTCGTTTGAAGGGAATTAGTGCTTATAATGACTTTTCAGTACACTCACCGTTTCAGATGGACGCTTTCCCGAGGGCTTGTCTTCAGCTAACTTCTGCGGAAATACTTCCGCAGAAGTGGATCTTCAGACTGCGCTGATCCTCCGGGAGTCGCCATCTTTCACTTTGAGGAGTATACAAGTAGTTTTACATTCATGTCATTATAAGACTACACTAAAAAGCTATGGCTTTATTTAGGAACCTCGTCAGCTTTCATCTCCTCATATTCACGCATCTGAAGCAGAATATTTAGAAACCGTGGTTCGCTCAATTCCTCTTTAGCTTCTCTTACGAGACTGTACTCCCTTTTTACAGCCCCCTTACCTACAGTTTGAAAATTGTCCTCACTTCCTTTTACATCAGGGAGCACTTCATTTAATTCGTCTTTAATCTCATCAAATGTAGATCCCTTCTTAAAAGTACCATGAAATATCTCTTCTTCTTCACCATTATAAACATAGTTGATATACCAGATAATCGAATGATCATACTCTTCTTTATGAACTTTTGCATCAGCAGGTATATATGTGTGCATATCCAGTTCATCAAAGTAATGCAACTTAACTTCCGGCGAGAAGTCTGCGTTATACCCATTAAAATTTATCACTGCTTCTTCTAATCTATCAAAGTTCGTAGTGTAGTTAGTATCATTGATTAATGGTACCGCAGCATAATCTTCATGTTTAGCCAGTGAGGAGAGAGTAATCCAGGAGTTCTGCCAGTTTTCAGATCTATCCAGCTCAAAAGATGAACTGAGGATAAACGGCGTGTGATAAATGGACCCAGTATAAACTTCTAAAAACTTATTATTATCGGGATCTTTGAAAGTATATACCTCTAATCCTTGAATATCACTTTTCTTTAGTCTATCTTTATGTTGTTTCGCTATTTCTGAATTGTTATCGAATAAATTGGCTTCGTGTGTAATAATTTGATCTAAAACCTGTTCACCATTCACTAAAAGCTCTTCATTTCCATTTACTCTTTCTAACACTTCGGATAAATACTCATCAAATACCTCTTGATCTGCTTCTTTACTAAATAATTGAATTTCCATCCAATTATCATTGTTCTCATATCTATTTATGACCGTAAATTCATTTTGCATTGATCCAGCGTCATCCCAGCTTAAAGGTATTAAATAATTCTGCCATTCTTGAAAGCTACTGCCAACATTACCGAAGGATTTATTATGAGGGTTATACGCCCTGTCTAATTCTATATCTTCCGTCTCACTATACTCCATCTCCGGATCCTGCTCGTTTTCCTCTACGTCATTTTCATCCTCTTCAATCTCTTCCACGTCTTCGGGTTCGTCATTTTCCCCCGGCTGCGGCAGGTTGAAATCTCCGGGCACGATGATCAGCGCTCCGAGAATAGCGCAGGCTGCGGCTGCTCCTCCGATAAACAGTTTCGGCGGCTTCCGCTTGGGAGGGGGTTCGGCGGATTGGAGCCCGTCATAAAACGCAGCAAGACTTCTGTCGGCTGCTGCTCTGGATGGCCGGCGCGACTTGGCTTCTTCGACATCACGATGGGTCATTCCGCAAACACCTCCATTCCCATGCATTCCTTCAGCTTTTTCCGCGCCCGCCACTGGAGCGCCTTCACGGATAACTGCGACTTCTCCAGCACCTGCGACGTTTCCTTAATGCTCATATCCTCCAGGAACCTCAAATGCAGCACCTGCCTGTACTCCAGTGGGAGCTCCTTCATGCACTGCTCCAGCTCATTCATATGTATATGGCGCATCATCTGCTTTTCCGCGTTATCCTTGGAAAACGACGATTGCTCCAGGTCCTTTTCTTCCATTGTTTTCACCATGTCGTGCTTCGCACGGCGGCGGTAATAGTCTTTCACGGCGTTTTTTGCTATGGAAAAGAGCCATGTTTTCACCGACGCCTCTCCCCGGAAGGAATGTATTTTTGATGCTGCGCGGAAAAAGACATCCTGCAGCAGTTCTTCTGCATCGTGGTAGCTGCTCGTCTGGGTAAGCAGGTAGCGGAACACCGCATCCACGTATCGGCCGTGAAGCTCTGCTACGGCACGATCATCACCTGACTGGATCCGCCCGACCAGTTCGTCGTCCTGCATCGTATCCCTCCTTTTCTGCCTGTCTGTCCGTAGGAAGCATAATTTTTCCAAAAGATGCTCCCTTTTTTTAAAAAGGAGTTTTTTTCTTTCTGTCGAATGGGGTATAAGAGAAAGAAACCCATTTCAGTTAAAGGAGCGATTCCATGACGTTACCGATCTCCATTCAGTTATACAGCCTGCGGGAGGAAACCGCGGCCGATTTTAAAGGCACACTCGAGAAGGTGGCATCGCTCGGCTACGACGGTGTGGAATTTGCGGGGTACGGCGGCATGAAAGCGGAAGAACTGCGGGAGCTGCTTCATGAACTCGGCCTCCGGGTCTCCGGCGCCCACGTTCCGCTTGCCGAATTGGAATCCGACCTGGAAAATGTCCTTGATTACCACAAAGTGCTCGGCAACCGGCACATCATCTGCCCATTTCTGGAGGAGAACGACCGCAGCTCCAGAGCAGCATATGAAGATGTCGCCGCAAGACTAAAGCCGATCGCAGAGGCTTGCAGCCGTGCCGGTTTCATCTTCAGCTACCATAATCACGACTTTGAACTGCAGCCGCAGGGAGGAACCGTTCCACTTCCACTGCTCCTTCATCATCCACAGATTCATGCGGAACTGGACGTCTACTGGCTGACGCGCGCCGGAGAAAATCCAGTCGAATGGATGGAACGGTTCCACGACAAAACGCCGCTCGTTCACCTGAAAGATATGACGAACGATGGCACCGAGGACTTTGCGGAGCTCGGCAGCGGCGGCATTGATGTGCAGGCTGTCATTCAAAAAGCCGAAGAGATCGGGACGGAGTGGCTCGTCGTTGAACAGGACGTTTCCCGCATCGGCGCCTTGAACAGTGCGGAAAAAAGCATGAACTATTTAAAAGAAACCTACCTCAGCTAGGAGGGATCGACCATGCGTTTATTTTCGTTTTTCCATTCCTCAAAGAAAGAACACGCCTCCGCGAAGCGCTCAGAAGCGTTTGAGGAAGCACTCCGCAGGTTTGATGAAGAGCGCAAAAAAAATCCGATGGAAGCGGAAGCTGCACTTGCAGACGCCGGCAAAGCTATTTCGTCTGTACCTGAAAAACACGACTGGCATATGGCTGCCGGGGAGTTTTATGCATCAAGAAGAGATGCATCGTCCCATGAGAAACTAAAAAACGTCAGCCGCTCCCACATTGAAGCGGCACCGGAAATTATTGAGGCATTCAAAAAAGAGTATCACAAAGAGTCCCTGCTTGATTTTATCCCGCCGGATATTCCTGCCTTCCACCGGCTTGCTGAAATTTATGAAGAAGAAGGCAACATCGACGGCGCCATTGACGTCGCCGCGGAGGCGGAAAAGCTCGGGATCCGAGACGGAACTCCCGGCGGCTTTGCCGCACGGAAAGAGCGGCTCATGGAAAAACGGCGCAGCCGGTAACTGCAAGACTGAAAAAACGCGTGTCCATGGCGGACGCGCGTTTTTTAACGTTCTATGCTGCGTTCCAGCAGTAAACCTACACCGCTCACTGCAGCAAACAGGCCGGCGAATAAAAGAAAATCCTCCCGGTAGCTGAGCATGTTTCTCGTCACCGCATAGACGATAATGGCACCGATACTGCCGAGAAAGTTAATCCATAACAACGTCCGTATCCAGTTCATGATTCCGCTCCTTTCCTCTTCCGCCAGTATAGCACGGGGTGCTTTCAGGAAATAGAGGTTTACAGAATACAGTACCTGTGTAAACAGTGGAAGGAGCCAATATAAAACTATATGAAAAAAGTTTTTCAATTTTACCATATATTAGGATATATCCGCTTGTTTTCTCCGCGTAACTACGATACGTTGAGCGTAACCGCAGAGGAGGGATTCATGATGAAGGAATTATTCCGCCAGTCATTCGGCTACATACTTGTCATTGCAGGCGCTGCCTGTTGGGGACTTACAGGCCTGTTCGTCGATCAACTCTATCAGGCGGGCTTCACCCCGTGGCAGGTCGTCGCTGCACGGATGTCCTCCTCTGCCTTCGTCCTGTTTCTCGTCTTGATTTTGTTTGAACGGGAGCACCTCCGCATCGACCGCCGGGATCTGCCGTACCTCATCCTTTTAGGATTGTGCGGCATGTCCTTATTCAACGGCTTCTACTTTGCAGTGATGGACCGCGCCTCTCTCGCCATCGCTGTCGTGTTCGTCTACACTTCGCCGATATTTGCCTCTCTTATTGCAAAATTCGCATTCGGTGAACAGCTGTCGCTCCAGAAAAACATGGCCATCGTTCTCACCATTATCGGCTGTGCGATGGCGATCGGCTTCATTCCGCTCGGTGGATCCGAGCCGATTGATCTATTAACCGTCTTTCTTGGACTGATGGCCGGACTGTTCTGTGCCTCCTACAGCCTGATCGGTAAATACGTAAGCGGACGCTACCATCCGCTCACGATTACGTTTTACGGGTTCACTGCAGGCAGCGTCATTTCCGTACCGACAAGCGCCATCTGGCAGCAGACAAGCACCGTCCTGCAGATCGATGTGCTTCTGCCGATGCTTGCGCTTACATTTATCGCCACGATCGCTGCCTACCTGCTGTTTACTCTCGGTCTTGCCTACGTGGAATCGAGCCGGGCTGCCATTTTGTCTTCCACTGAGCTCGTTGTCTCCGTGCTTCTCAGCGTATTTGTGCTGAATGAAATAGTAACATTCTGGCAGGCAGTCGGTTTCGTTCTCGTCATCACTTCCATTATGCTGACGGTCGTTTCCTTCCGCCGCCGCGTCGAGCGCAAATACCCGGGAAAGGAATACAGCTACACGAACGAAGGATAGAAAAAGTAGAGGAATCGAAAGCGGCCGGTATCCTGCGCGTCATCCGTCTCTTTAGGTGCCGGCACTTCCTCTCCGTACACCTCAAAAACGTGCTCCCCTGCTTTCTCCTCGGCAGATCGAACTCTCTCTATCAGCTCTTTAGATGACATATACGTTTCACTTCATTTCAGAGCCGCTGCTAATTTCCCGATTAAAACGTTACGAAATGCCTGAAGCTGCTGCTCTCTTATTCTGCGGTAAAAACCTTCATCCTGCGAAAAGGTCCCTTCTTAAAAAGCATGACCAGCTTTACAAATCGTAATGATTACGATATACTGCAAATTGTTAATCGTAATGATTACGACAAAAAGAAGAGACAGAGCCAGGGAGGTCATGTTGTGGATACACGCATTCCAGTAACGGTGCTCAGCGGTTTCCTCGGTGCGGGGAAAACGTCGCTGTTGCAGCACATTTTAGAAGAGGGTCCGTCACGGACGGCCGTCATCGTCAATGATATGAGTGAGGTGAATGTCGATGCGGCAGTCATGAAGCAGGGCGGATTCCGCCGGCGGGAGGAAAAGCTGGTCGAGCTGTCGAACGGGTGCATCTGCTGCACGCTCCGGGAAGATCTGCTGCTGGAAGTGCAGGACCTGGCGGAGAAAGGCGGCATAGACCGCATCGTCATTGAATCCTCCGGCATCAGTGAACCCGTGCCGGTCGCGCAGACGTTCAGTTACATCGATGAAGAGCTCGGCGTGGATGTCACCAGCTCCTGCCGCCTTGATACGATGGTCACCGTCGTCGATGCAAACAGGTTCTGGAACGATTACGGCTCCGGCGATACGCTGCTTGACCGCCGCCAGGGACTGGACGAGGAAGACGAGCGCAGCATCGTCGATCTTCTCGTTGATCAGATCGAATTCTGTGATGTTTTGATTCTAAACAAAACGGACCTCGTTCCGGAATCCGAGCGTCAAAAGCTGCGATCCTTCCTGCAGAAGCTGCAGCCGGAAGCAGAAATTATCGATGCCGCCTATGCACGTGTTCCGCTCGATAAGGTGGTCAACACCGGAAAATTCTCCTTTGATAAAGCGAGCATGTCCGCCGGCTGGATCAAAGAGCTGGAAGCTGAAGAGCATATCCCGGAAACCGAAGAGTACGGGATCTCATCCTTCGTTTACCGGCGCCGGGCTCCGTTCGACAGCCGGAAGCTGGAAGCCTGGTTTGAAGAAATCCCTTAGTCCATTGCCCGTGCCAAAGGCATTACTTGGCTGTCGGAATATCCGGACCTCGCGTTTCTTCTTTCCCAGGCCGGAACCTCCGGCTCGCTGAACGCGGTCGCCCAGTGGGCCGCTTCCCTTGAGGAGGACGCTCAGCAGGAGCTCATGCAGGAGGATCCTGATCTTCAACGCGAGCTTGATCGTCATCCTGAAGGCGACCGGAAAACGGAGATCGTTTTTATCGGCGTCGACATGGACGAAGAAGCGATCTGCCGTTCCCTGGATGACTGTCTGACAACCATTGAAAGGAGCCGACCACATGGCAAAGAAATCAAAAGTCGCTAAGCAGAAGCAGCGGGAGGAAATGGTAGCCCGCTACGCAGAAATACGAAAAGAACTGAAAGAAAAAGGAGACTATGAAGCGCTCCGCAGACTACCGCGGGATTCTTCTCCGACACGACTGAAAAGCCGCTGTGAATTAACCGGACGTCCGCGCGGCTATATGAATCAATTCCGCATGTCCCGCATCGCCTTCCGGGAACTTGCACACAAAGGCCAGATTCCCGGAGTCAAAAAAGCCAGCTGGTAAAGGAGGAACCAACGATGCCGCTGCTGCATACCATTCTGAACGACCATATTGCAGATGACCGCAGCTACTCCTTTCATCTGGACGGCGTGCTTCACTGGATGGACAGCGCCTTTCTTATCCAGGAATTAATCGACAGCCCGGCCGAAGATCAGGAAGAACTGCTGTTATTCCTGGAACCGGTGAAAGACGATCCGGAACTGCTGCACAGCTATCTCTGCCGCCTTGCTATACTGTATGTGCAGGCCAATTCGTAAAAGGAGCTGGGTGTCATGACATCGATCTGGGAAGAAACGTTCCAAAAAATTCCGTACCTGTGGGGACACGCACCCGCTGATTCTGCCGTGCAAACGGCAGCGTTGTTTTCCAGTCATGGATTCCGTACAGTTCTAGTGCCCGGCGCAGGGTACGGCCGGAACGCACGGCCGTTTGTCGACCGGGGCATGGACGTCACCGGACTGGAACTCTCCGAAACAGCCGTCGATCTGGCAGGAAAGCAGCCGTTTTCGATGACGATGATGCAGGGGGATATTTCTGAACTGCCCAGCCTGACAGGCACGTTCGACGGGATTTATTCCCACGCGCTGCTGCACTTACTGCCGCCGGGAACGCATGAAGCGTTCGTCCGCCACTGTTTCCAGCGTCTGAATCCCGGCGGCTGCATGGTACACACAACCATCACACCGGAAGCTCCGATGTTCGGCAGAGGAACAAAGCTCGCCGATCATTATTACGAAGCCTCCCCCGGTGTACCGCTTTATTTTTACACCGAAGAACGACTGCGCCCATTATTTTCTGAGGCTGCGCAGCTGGATATTTCCATGATGCTCGAGCCAAATAAAGAACATCCGGAAAAAGCACCATTTCCCTACTGGCACATCACCGCCTGGAAAACGTGAATAAACAGCAAAAAAATCCCTCCAGGCGGACGTCATCTGCCGGGAGGGATTTCGTTCGTTATTCTTCGATCGATTCACTTAAGTTCTGCAGATGAAACGGAACATCCATTTCATCATCGACGACAAGCTCAATCACATGCAGTCCGTCCACCTGTTTTGCCAGCACGTCTTCCAGTTCCCCGGCCGTTTCCGCGCGGTCCACGACAGCCCCCGGAGCAAACGCTGCAGTAACCGCTGCGTAATCCCACAGTGGAATGTCGTTATAATCAGCATGCGGCCGCCCCGGATGAAGACGGCGCTCCACGGCGTAGCCGAGGTTATTCAGGATGAATATTTTTACCGCCATCTTCTCTACGTGCATCGTACTCAATTCCTGCACGGTCAGCTGCAGCGCCCCGTCTCCGATCATGCACCAGACCGGCGTCTCCGGCTCCGCAGCGGCTGCACCGACTGCGGCAGGAAGCGCATAGCCGATACTCTGCCACGACCCCTGCGAAAACATCCGGCATCCCTCCGGCAGCTTGACGTACGGCATGCCATAGGAGAAGCTTCCGGTATCGACAGTGAGGATGCCTCCTTTTGGAAGAGCCTCCTCTAAAATCGGGTAATACACCGTGCTGGAAAGGCGCTGGTTTTTCGCGCTGTGCTTCACCAGCTTTGGTGTTTCCAGCTCTACTTTCCCGCGGGCTGATTCCCGCTTCCCGAGTTCACGGAGCACGTCTGTCATCAGCGCCTGATCAATCCGCTCGCCAAAAAGCATCGTATGATCCGGCTGCAGATCGATCCGCTTGTTCTCATCAAGCTCTGCCTGAAACTTGGACGTATTGAAATCAGACAGCAGAAGACCGGCCGTTACAATAACGTCCGCTTCCTCCACCTGCTTCCGGATATATTCCGGACCGAAGGCGGCTCCGTAGACTCCGCCATACTGTGGTTCGTCCTCCGGAAAGGCACTTTTCCCCTGCATGGTCTGGTAGGTGGGGAGCTGATATACGCGGCTGAACTGAAGCACTGCCTCTTCCTGCAGAAAGCGGGAAACGCCGACATCGACGAGCAGGACGGGGCGCTCCGCCTCCTCCACCGCTTTATGTACAGCGTCCGCTGCCCACCAGCTGTCCACATTTTCCACTTCCTGCTTCTCTTCCGGTCCGGTCAGGGTGATCTCCGCATCAGCCGTATCCTGCGGCACTTCGATGTATACCGGCTTCCGCTCTGTGAGTGCGAGATCAATGAGACGGGGAATCGTTTCCGCAGCCGTCTCTGCGGTGATCCGCTCAGCAGCCGCTGTAATCGGTTCGTGCATACGCAGGTAGGCGTCTGTGTCCCCGTTCATTAAAGAGTGGTGGACGAGTTTTCCATCCTCCAGCACGTCACTGTCCGGCGATCCAACCACATGAATCAGCGGCACGGATTCGCTGAAGGCACCGGCGGTCGCATTCACCGCACTTAAATCGCCGACACCATACGTCGTAATCATCGCTGCTGCGCCGGTGGCCCTCGCATACCCATCCGCTGCGTAGCCTGCATTTAATTCATTTCTCATATGCATCATGCGCAGGTCTTCCCGCGTTTCAATTTCATCACACAAACCGAAATTATAGTCTCCCGGAAGACCGAAGACGATCTTAATACCGGCATCCCGGATACAGTCAAACAGCCACGCTTTAACAGTTGTCGTTTTCATGCTGAACACACCTTTCTTTGCATTCCCCTTTCCCTCTTTCTTCCTGAATTAACCGATGTCCTTCCTATTTTTGTATGATATGATGCAGAAAATGCTGGAAAGAAGTGATCTTCGTGAAATACATCCCTGTACAGCTCGAGAAACACGAAGCGGTGCTGACCGCTTTCCGCAGACAGGCACTGGAGGAAAGTTTCGGCCGGAGCAGTCACTTTCAACCGGAAACGTATCTGGAGTGGCTCGCCCAAAAGAAACGCCATTTTCCGGAGGGGTTCGTCCTCGTGCAGGAAAATGACGTGTTTATCGGGCAGCTGGAGCTGGCTGTTTCGGTTTATGAGCAGAATATGATCGGCTATGTGCATCTGCTCTATGTGATTCCGGAAAAACGCGGCACCGGAACCGGCCGGGATATGCTCCAGTATGCAGAGCGGCTGTTTCTCTCCCACGGCCTCCGGGAGTACCATCTCCGGGTATCGCTTACCAACGAAGCAGCACGCGGCTTCTACCTTCATACAGGCATGGAAGAAATCGGCGTGGAAGAGAACGGGACCGTCATGCGGATGCGGAAATACCTCTAATATTTCCCGGGAAATATCAACCGTTTTCTTTCAACCGTTTTAACGAGGCTGTCAGAAAAAAGCTGACGATGACTAGCAGCATCCAGGAGCTCAATTTCCCTAAGTCCACGACCGTCCATCGCTCTGTCTGATACGGGTAGGCCCACGCCTGAAAATACGTGGCGATATTCTCCGCGGTCCAGACGAAAAAGCCGATGAGTACAAACGAAAGAAGCATCGGCATCCGGTACACCCGGCCGTTCACCTGAAACCGGACAGAAGCCCGGAAGAACAGCAGCACGACAAGGCCGGTGAGCACCCAGCGCAGGTCAGTGATGTAGTGATGCGTAAAAAAATTGGCATATACCGCGGCCGTGAGCGGCAGAACGATATACGTACGCGGCCAGCGGATCAGGGAAATCCCGAGCCTCCGCCACGCCTGACACAAATAGGCGGCGACACTCGCGTACATGAATCCGCTGTAGAGCGGCACGCCGGCGATTTTCGTCCATGCTTCTTCAGGATAGCTCCACGATCCCATCTGTACTTTGAACAATTCCAGCGATAGGCCGAGAACGTGAAAAAGAAGAATGACTTTCCCTTCATCAGCCGTTTCAATGCCAGTTTTTACTAAGACGATCTGCGCTGTGAGAAAAAACAGAAGCAGCCAGTCGTACCTGGCAAGAAGCGGGAGGTCCACCAGCTGTGTCAGAGCCAGCCCGGCAAAAATAATTACCGGGAAGATGCAGGAAAGAGCCTGCTGCCAGCCGAAATGCCAGAATTGAACGAGAGCGTGCGGCGGACGGCTGACACGGACCGGATGCTTTGGGTAGGCCACAGCCGACTGCAGTTTATGCTTCATCGTCATCCTCCACGTATTCCAAAAGATCCCCCGGCTGGCACTCCAGCACCCGGCAGAGTGCTTCCAGCGTAGAAAACCGCACAGCTTTCGCCTTCCCATTTTTTAAGATGGAAACGTTCGCCATCGTAATGCCGACGCGCTCTGCTAATTCGGTGACACTCATTTTCCGCTTCGCAAGCATGACGTCAAGTCGAATGATAATTGCCATATTCCCACCTCACACCGTAAATTCCTGTTCGGTTTTCATGTCGACGGCTTCCCGTAAGAGACGTTCCAGAACCGCTGCAAAGACAGCAATAATGAACGAAGCTGCCAGAATAAACAAGCCGATGACGATAAGCCCTGGTGCATCATCTGCATCGGCTACAAGATAAAACAGCGGCATGCCGGCAGCATAGATGAGTGTAATTGCCATGCCGCAGTATTTGATTTTCGTCAGCGCCCCTACCGATACGGCTGAGAACGCTTCTTTCCGGTCGATCAGCCGCAGCAGACGGTATGCCTGATACAGCGCTGAAAAATACGGCACAGCCGATCCGTAAAAGACCGCGTAGACAAGCAGACCGATGCCTGGAAATTCAGGTACCATCAGCGCAGCAAACGACGCTGCCTGCGGTACGATAAACAAACAGAGCAGAAGAACCGGCACCGCCATTAAAGCAAGCGCTGCTTTTAACAGCAGCGTAGAACTCCATTTCATTATCCGTCACCTCATTTACCAGATTCTTCTGTTAGTATAGCTGGTTATTTATCGTTTATCAATAAATAATTATTCTTTTTGTATAAAGGTAACAATTATGAGGAGAGTTCTCTTCTTCCAATGTCTGAAGCTGCGCGTGTTCCGGAGGGGAGCTGACGATAAGGAAGGGGGAGCCGGCAGTGAAGTCTCACGACGGAGAAGTAAAGTCTACTAACAGAAGCTTCCGCTCCGGAGTAAGGGTAAACGAATACTTTTTAGAAGGCAAAAAAAAGAAACCCTCCCTTTTCGGGAAGGCTGTCGAACAGGTGGTAGGATAGCGGTGCTTCTCCAGCCCTCGGCGGAAGCCTGCGTGGGCTTGTCTGCAAGCCGGGCGCTAGTTGCACGGCTGCAGCGCATGAGCGGAGCCGGCCTTTGGTTTGAGCCGCAGGGAAGCGAACTTCTGCCATGCGGCGCGGCCGTGCGGAGCCATGTTTCTTCAAGCACAAAACGAATCGCACCGGCGTCCCAGCCCTGTTTCTGCATCCACGGCCGCCACAGCCCGCAGACCTGGATGGAGCATACCCGGAATCCCATCAAGCAAAAAAACCGCAGTGCCGGGGCACTGCGGGGGAAATGACGCTTAATATGGAAGTGCGTGCAGCGTTTCGCCGTCCGATTCCGTTTCCGTTAAGTTCTGGTTTACCCAGTTGATCTGATCGTCGTTTAACGCGATCGTTTTTGTACCGTCGGTTCCGGTAATAACGATATTGCCGTGGATCGTGTCATTCAGCTCGCCTTCATGCTGAAGTACAAGTTTTTTCTCCTGGTTCAGAAGTGCGGCGCGCGGGTTTTTCCAAAGGACGATATTTTCCGGGAGATATATAGCCTCCGGAGGTCCTTCCACGAGTCCTGTAATGGCATCAATGTTGAAATTGTCCATGTCGCGCTTTTCAAATCCGTTGTTTTTGTCCTGGAGATAGAGAATAGTCATCATATCTGCATCCTTTCGTACGAAATTGGCGTTCTGTACAGACAGTTACCATTTTTGCGGAAGGTTAAACATCCTCTTCTTCTCCAAGAGGTTCTCCCGTAAACTGGATGCCAAGGATGAGGACACGGTCTTCTTCCTCTATCATCCTTTCCACGTTGGCCGGAGCCAGAAAATCGCCTGCGGCTGACGAGCCGGAATGGGCGGCATAAAGCCAGATCGGTTCTTCCATCCGTATCTCCCGGCCGTTCCCGCCTACTCCGCTCACGCCGCTTACAGGCTCTATGTCTCCGGAGCTGAACCGGCTCGCCGTAAATTCGCCTCCGCCCCGATCAAACTGGATATCCATATGAACCGGACCTTCTCCAGTAAGACCTGCTGCTGAAAGATAGATTTCTTCGACGCTTTCCCACTCGAAGTCTACTCCCACAGCGCCGATCTGATCGGTATCCCGGACCGGTTCCCCGCCTTCATAGTGCTGAAACAGTATTTCGAGTGTCGCTGCCTCTTCCGGGATGTCCGGCTCAAAGGCCCAGGCTGCGTCGCTTCCAAACTGAAGCAGCCGCTCCTCTTTATCACCAAGATCTGCTGTGGTGAGATAGTCCCCATCCTCTGCACTGCAGGCAGCAAGCAGGAAAACGGCTCCGACTACTTTTTTCATGTCCTTCCTCCTAGGTGCGGACAGGCCACCCTTCCTGCTTGTAAGCCATCTCCCAGAAGGCATATTCCATCTGGGCGCTTAAGAGAAAGTGGGACTTCATCCGCTTTTTTTCTTCCGCTCCTGCCTGCTCGGCGCAGCGGTCGATCATCGAACGGAACGTGGTCGTAATGCTGTCTACTTCGTCTGCGGCGTAAAACATAATCCAGTCGTAGAACGGATGCGTTTTGTCCGGATTAACTTCTTCCGCCAGCCTGCAGCCGATTTCCCAGTATGTCCACGGGCATGGCGCAAGCGCCGTCAACGTCTCGCCGAGAGAGCCCTGAGCTGCCTCCATCATGTGGCGGGTGTAATGATGGGCTGTCGGTGCGAGCGGGGCCTTCTGAAGCTCTTCATAGCGCACCCCGGCCACCTCACAGAAATTATGATGCGGATGGACTTCGTCGTTTAAAATAAAACCGATCTGCTCCTGGAAAAAGGTCATGTCCTGCCGGTCCGTGCATTTCGATACGGCCAGGCCGTAAATGCGGCAGAACGTCGTTAAGTACTCAAAATCCTGCCGGACGTAATGAAGGAGCGCTTCTTTCGGCAGATCCCCCTCCCCGATGCCTTTCACAAACGGATGGTGGAAAATCGCCTCAAAAACCGGCTCCGCTTCCTGACGCAGTTCTTCTGAAAATCGCATGGTCTGTTCCTCCTCCAAAAATGTTGGAAGATGATCCACACCGGAGTAAAAAAACACTTCTCCCATCAGAATGGAAAGAAGCGCACGGCGGAAACAGCTGTACGAAAGCCGTTCCTGAGCCACTTTCCTCCGCTGGTATCAACCAGATCAGGTTCAAAGGGTCCGGCATCTGCCGTCTCAGCCTGTAGAAGGCTCCCCCAGTGGATATCTTCACCGCTCATTATACCGTTTCATCTGGGAAAATCAACCAGACTTTCGATGATCCTTCCAATGGCTCATTTTCCCGGACCAGGTTTGAATTTTTTCTGTACCGGCAATAGCACTTACGGAAAGTGAGAACGAAAAGGAGTGAAGATCGATGGCAGAACTGAAACAGAATCATAAAATGGGGTTCGGTACCGCCCCACTCGGCAACATGTTCCGGGAAATACCGGAGGAAGAGGCCCGCAGAACCGTCGAAGCGGCCTGGGAACACGGCATCCGCTATTTTGACACCGCGCCGTTTTACGGAGCAGGACTCGCAGAGATCCGTCTCGGTGAAGTCCTGTCCCAATACAACCGCGACGACTTCGTTCTGAGTACGAAAGTCGGCCGGCTGATTCTCGACGAAGAAGAAGATAAAGAAGGTCTGTTTCATTACGGCCGAAAAAACAAAGTCGTCGATGACTATTCGGCAGAAGCGACCGAGAAATCGCTCGAGGACAGCATGAAGCGCCTGCAGACGGACCGTCTCGATTATGTCTATGTGCATGACATTTCGCCGGACTTTCAGGGAGATGAGTGGCTGGCCCGCTTTGATGAAGCGCGCACCGGCGCTTTCCGCGTTCTGGAGAAAAAGCGGAAAGAAGGTGTTATTCAAGGCTGGGGTCTCGGCGTCAACCGCACGGAGCCGATTGAAACGGCGCTGCAGCTTGAGGAAATGCAGCCGACCATTTCGCTTCAGGCTACGCGCTACAACCTGCTGAATCACGAGCACGCTCTGCAGCGTCTCATGCCTGCAGCAGAAAAACAGGGCATGGATGTCGTTGTCGGTGCTCCATTCGGTTCCGGTGTGCTCGTCGGCGGCGACCATTATGACTACGGAGATGTCCCGGACGCCATTGCCCGCCGCGTCAACCGGCTGAAACAGATTGCAGAGTCGCATGATGTGCCGTTGAATGCAGCGGCGATCCAATTTTCCGCCGCGCACCCGGCTGTGGCAGCCGTTATTCCCGGAGGCAGCCGTCCGGAGCGCATTAAAGACAACATGGAAGCACTGCAGATGAACATTCCTGACGCATTCTGGCAGGAACTCCGCCGCGAAAACCTTGTTTCCAGACAGGCACCTCTTCCCGGTGGGAATTAATAAACGAAAGCGGGCACTCCTTCCTGGGTGCCCGCTCTTTATATCCCACCCTGATTCTCCGGTGACGCTGCCTGATTCCCCTGGTACTGGTGATACGCGACTGACAGCATCCCCCCGACAGCTAGAATGATTGGAATGCTGGTGCTCATGTTCGTCGGCTCCAGACCAGCCGCATAGCAGACAGCTGCCGTAGAAGAAACGACGAGGACAAGCGCTGCGGAAGCATTCCGCTCCTGTTTCCACTCCGCTGCGCTGCGTTTTTTCGGCGGCGTTTTGTATATTGACTCCAGAATTCCCGCACCGATAAAGAGCACGACCGATGCGGCGAGTCCAATCGGCGTAATGGATGTGAAGTCCTGCAGAATCAGGCTGACCATGGATGCTGCCATCAGGAAAAACGACGTTCTTTTCGCACGTCTGTTAGTCATGAGATTCCTCCCCGGTCCCGCTGTCCCGATGGTTCGTCCATTTTACATAGTGATACCCTGCAGCGCCGGCACCGGCGAGACCGATGACGACGAGGAGCACCGGCGGTATTGCTTCCACTTCCCCTCCGAGCAGGTACAGGACCGCTGCTGTAATAACGAAAGCCGCGGAAACAATAGCGGTCGTCAGCAGATTTTCTTTATGGCGCCTGGCTTCTACCTCGAATTTCCGATAATGATGCACCGTCTGCAGTCCGAGAAATACGGCCATCAACGCGGAAGCGACTCCTGATCCGACATCCGGGCCATTGGAAAACATCGAACTCGTCAACGTGACAATCCCGATCACCCCGGAGAGCACCGTTGCTGAGAATAGTAGGTTTTTCATAAACGCTCCTTATAGTCGTTTTCTCCATACTACCATATTAATGGAAAATAATGCAGGGTGATTTTTGTCACAGCTGCACGTCATACAGAATGATATGCTGAAGGCAGAAAAGGAGGCGGTTCTCGTGAACGTATGGCTTTATCCCGCAAAAGAGCGGTGGACGAGTGAAACGGCGGAAAACCTCGGTATGAACCTGGATGAAAATTCGCTTAGCTTAGAAAGCATGTCAGCTGAAGGTCGTCTTCGGCTCCATGGAATATGGGAAAAGGAACAGAAACGGCTTTCCCTCACCATTCCGCCGCGACTGACGATGCAGGAATACGACGGCATTCATCTGCTGATTCTTAGACTGCAGAAACAACTCGCCGCAGACGTCGATGATACAGAAACGTTTATGGGATATACCGAAAGCGGAGAGGAAGCGTACTTGATCCGCAACTGGAAAGCTTGGACCGCGTTTCTCCGCCAGGCCGGCCAGCGGTCGCTTTCCGGACATAAAGTACGGGTCACAAAGGAAGGAAATACGTGGGAAGGACTACTGCTCGATTACTGCGAGCGGCTTTCGCCGGAGAGGTATCAAATTACAGAGTGCCTGCTGCTGACGAACTCAGGGGAAATTTCCGTGCAGGGAACCGACCTGCTCGTGGAACCGACCGGCGATATGCTGCAGGCCCCGACAGAAGACGTGCCGTCTCTGGCTGACCAGCTGAAACGCATTTCTCCAACGTCGTAATTCCGCTTGTTATTGTTCATCTTCACAGGAAAGAGGCTGCCTCCAGCAACGGAGACAGCCTCTTTGTTTACTTAAATGGTGCATACTTCTACGGGACAGTCCCCGCACTGAAGGTACTCTTTTAAATAGGGAATGTTTTTTAAGATAATGTAGTTTCCTTCGTAGCAGAGCACGCTGTCTTTTTTCAGCTCGTTCATCATACGGTTGACGCCTTCGCGTGTCGTGCCGATGTAGTCGGCAATATCCTGATTAGTTAACTTCACGTCGATGAGCGTGCCGTCTGCATGTGCTTTTCCGTACGAATTGCTGAATCGGATCAACGTCGAATACAGGCCTCCTTTTTTCCCGCATAAAATCAAATCGCGGAATTTGGCCTGTGTTGACTGCGTGTGGATCGCGAACCATTTCATGAAAGCGACGGCGATTTCCCCGTTTTTCTCAAACAGGCTTTCGATCGTCTCCCGGTTGAAGCGCACGAGTTCAGCATCTTCTGCCACCGTTGCGGTCACGCTGATTGCCATTGGATTAAAGAGCCCTACTTCGCCTGCAAGTTCGCCGCGCTGCTTTAAATGCAGCGAGAATTCTTTGCCATCCACCGTCATTTTACTGAGACGGACTTTGCCGGACATGACTAAATACACGTATTCCGGGTACTCTCCTTCGGTGAAGAGAACCGTGCCGATTCGTTTCGTCATTTCCGTTCCGTGCTCTAGAAGCAGCTGCCGGTTTTCCTCCGACAACTGGTCATAAAAACGGCGCATGGTACGTTCCTGCTTCAGCATAGCCGCTCCTTTCTATAGTGAAAACCAGAGTGCATATGGTTTCAGTATAGAAGGAGCGGGCAGAAAAGTAAATATGTTGAAGAAAGTTTCTTCTTTTTTACTTCTTTATGATGAAGCAGCTTGTTTCCACGAAAGGGCTGGGCGGCGGACAAACTGGCGGTAGTTCAGAAGCAGACAGCACACCGACAGTACAGCGAGCAGAATGAACCCGACCGTATAGGCACCGAGCAGATCTCGTACCGTTCCGAGAAGGATCGGCGGGAAGAAACCTCCGAGACCGCCTGCCGCTCCGACAAGACCGGTCACTGCTCCGGTTGACTGCGGGAAAAGCTGCGGAACGAGCTTGAATACTGCGCCGTTTCCGATACCGGTAGATGCCGCAACAAATAGACAGGCCGCAGTCATGACAATCAGATTATGCATGCCGCCGCTGATGACAAGGGCTCCTGCAGCAATCCCGGTAAACACGAAGACGAGTACGCGCTCCGCTCCGAGCTTATCCCCGAGAAACCCGCCGAGCGGCCGGGCTGCCGTGGCCAGAATGACGAATCCGGCAGCACGCATGCCGGCATCCACGGCGGTAAGTCCATAGAGATCCATTAATAAAATCGGCAGGTACATACTGAAAGCGACGAATGCGCCGAAGGTGACAAAGTAGAACAATGAAAGCACCCACGTATTGGAGAAACGGACGACCGACAGCGAGTCACGAACGGTTTTCGGTGGTCCCTGCAAGGGCGTTTCCGGTGTAAAAAACCAGATGAGCAGCGCAAAACCGAGTACCGGAATAATGAGCAGCCAGAATGTACCGCTCACCCCCGCCACAGCGGCAAGACCCGGAAGAAAGAAGCCGGCGAGTGCGGTTCCGGCGTTGCCGAGGCCGTTCACACCAAGGGCGGTTCCCTGCTTTTCCGGCGGCGTCCATTTTGACACGAAGGTGATGGACACGGCGAATGCGGCTCCGGATGTGCCGAGAAGGAGTGCCCAGACGAGAAGCATGGCATAGGATGTCGTGAAGCCGATGCCGATGAGTGGAATGATGGTAAACAGTAAGAGGCCGGTGAATACTTTTCTGCCGCCGTACCGGTCGGCGAGAATGCCGGCGGGCAGCCGCATGATGGAGCCGAGCAGTACAGGTACAGCGACGAGCAGACTCTGCTGGGTGGCGCTCAGGCCGTACATGTCGCGGAAATGTCCGGCCAGCGGTGAGATCGCGGCCCAGACGGTGAACGCTGCGGCCATGGCAAGCGTCGAGATAAGCAGAATCCGCCGGCTCTGTGTCGTTTGTGTGTTCATCGTGATCCCTCCTGATGGCGTGGTGCAGCTCTATATTCGGCGCGGTACCAGCCGATGGTGCAGGCGGCGGTCGCCAGTGTCGTTCCGGCAGCGATGAGCGTCAGGGTATAGACCCGGGTCCATTCGTGGCCGAGGTACGCTTCGATCGTCCACTGGAGCAGGACGACGTGGACAGCGACAGAAACGAGAAGCACAAGGGTGTACAGGTGTTTTTTAGCCATGGCGCACCTGCCTCCCCACCGCGTAGACGACGCCATTGCGTACTTCCACGTCGATCCGCGGCAGTTCCCGCTGCGGCGGTCCGGCGGTCGGATGACCGGACTTCAGGTCAAAGTAGCCTTTGTGGCAAGGACAGACAAGCTCTTCTTTTTCCGATTCGTAAAATACCGGACACATTAAATGCGTGCACGCGCTGTTGTAGGCAAGGAGTTCACCGCTCTTCGTATGAATAAGAAGAGCCGGATCGCTCTCCTCCGGGTAATAAAACGTCGCGGATTTTCCGCGCGGCAGTTCATCCAGAGCAATAATTTCTTTGGCATCGTCATCCTCTTCCATGCCGATGGCCGCGCGGATCGAGAACGGAATGGTCGCGAGTCCGAGTGCGATCGACATGCCGGCGGTCGCTTTGATAAACGCCCTCCGGTTTAAATCCACATCATCTGCGCGGTTGACGTTGCTGACGAGCTGAACGAGCTCATCTTTTCCTTCTCTTTGATTCCGGACATTCTTTTTATTTCCCACGGGTTATTCCCTCCTGCTTAATCAGTGTACACGCCGAAAAATTCCGGGACGTACTGCCATTTATCCTGTTCGCTCGGCTTACGGCCCTCCACCAGGTTGAGCTGGGTGCGCCGGCGCCGGAGCGTCTGCATTTCGTCGTAGTCAATAAAACGGATCGCATCACTCGGGCAGACAGAGGCGCACATCGGCGCAATGTCATGCTTCGAGCGGTCGTAGCACATGTCGCATTTGTACATTTTGTTCTGGTCAAAGTCGAACTTTGGAATACCGAATGGACAGCCGAATGTGCAGTTTCTGCAGCCGATGCATTTTTCCTCCGATGCGGAGAGGACAACGCCTTCTTCCGTGATCTGAATCGCATTGGCCGGACACACCCGCGCACACGCCGGGTCTTTGCAGTGCATGCACATCATCGGGAACGTCTGACGGCTCTCCATGAAATCGACGTAGTCCACATAGTTCCGCTCGGTGCCTTCATGGTCGCCGCATTCTCTGCAGGCTGCCAGACACGCGCGGCAGCCGATACACCGTTCAAATTCGAGATACATGATTTTATTCATGGGAAACGCCCTCCTTTTTCGTGATCCGTCTGATTTTTGCAGCACATACTTTAAACTCCGGCATGCGGGACGTCGGATCCAGACACGCGTTCGTCAGTTTGTTGACAGAAAGCTCTTTTCCCCAGTGATACGGGATAAATAAAATATCCTCCCGCGTTGCTTTCGTCAGCTTTACTTCGACAGTCATCGAACTTCTCGGCGTCGTGATCTCCGCCATCTCTTTATCCTGAATGCCGTACCGGGAGGCAAGCGCCGGATGCATTTCCACGTATGGATATGGGCACTGGTCGCGGAGAAAATCAATACGTCTCGTCTGATTGCCGGAAAGGTAGTGGTACACGACGCGGCCGGTCGTCAGCCGGAGCGGAAATTCCTCCGATGGTACTTCCCCCGGCTCCTGCCACGGAACGGATGGCAGCACGGCTTTCCCATCAGGCGTTTCAAACCGGCCTTTAAAGACGGTCGGTGTGCCCGGATGGTCGAGCGATGGACACGGCCAGAACACGCCGTTCTCCCGGTCAATCCGCTCGTACGTAATCCCGTAGTAATCGGCTTTTCCACCTTTTGTCGCGAGGCGGAATTCATTAAATATATCCTCGGCTTTTTCATACGGGAAAAGATACCCTTTGCCGAGCACCTGGGCGATTTCCTTGAGAATCTGCCAGTCCGGTTTCGATTCATGAAGCGGCTCTACTGCTTTACGTATGCGGATGACCCGTCCTTCCAGGTTTGTCGTCGTTCCTTCATCCTCCGCCCACGAAACAGCAGGCAGCACGACATCAGCAAATTCTGCCGTTTCAGAGAGGAAAAAGTCGTTGACGACGAGGAAATCGAGCTTTTTCAGCGAGTCCCAGACATATTCCACGTTCGGAGCGGAGACAGCCGGGTTGCTGCAGATGACGTGCATGCCGCGGATCGCGCCGTTTTGAATTTCATCGAACATTTCAAACGCAGACACTCCGGGCTTCGGCATCGCTTCGGGCTCAATCCCCCACACGCCGGAAATATGCTTTACTGCTTCCGGATCCGTAATTTTACGGTAGCCCGGCAGCAGGTCGGATTTCTGACCGTGCTCCCGGCCGCCCTGGCCGTTCCCCTGACCTGTAAACGTCGCAACGCCCGAGGCGAATTTTCCGATCTGACCCCGGAGAAGCGCCAGTGCCGAGTAAAGCGTGACGTTATCGACGCCTTTGGACTGCTGCTCAGCGCCGCGCGCAAACATCACGACGGATTTCTGTGCTCTGCCGTAAAGATGCGCCGCACGGATAATTTTCTCTTCTGAAACCCCGGTAATTTTCGACGTATACGCCGGCGTAAACAGCGCCGTCTGCGCTTTCAGCTCCTCGAAGTTGGCACACCGCTCTTCGACATACGCTTCATCCACATAGCCTTCTTTAATAATGAGATGAAGCAGTCCGTTGGCAAGCGCGGAATCCGTTCCCGGCAGGAGATCCAGATGCACATCAGCAATGCGTGCCGTCGGTGTCTCCCGCGGATCGATCACGATCATCGATGCCCCGCGGTCCCGTGCCTTCCAGAACATTTGAATGCTCGTCGGATGGCATTCCGCCGTATTCGACCCCGCCATCAAAAAGCAGTCACTGTGCTCGAGCTCTGTCCACGGAAGCGTCGACCCGCGGTCCATGCCGAACGTCTTCAAAAAACCACCGGCTGCAGAACTCATGCAGAAGCGGCCATTGTAATCAATAAAACGTGTGCCGAGAACCGCACGGGCATATTTTCCGACGAGATAACACTTCTCATTCGTCATCGATACCCCACCGAAAACCGACATTGCATCCGGGCCGCTTTCCTGCTGGAGCCGGGTGACGTTGTCTTTAATGACATGGAGCGCTTCCTCCCAGCTGCTTTCTACGAATGCACCGTTCTTTTTAATAAGCGGGCGTTTAATCCGGTCCGGGTGATCGATCTGCTGGTAGGCGGTCACGCCCTTTGGACACAGTTTGCCGAGTGTGACCGGCCAGTCGTAGCGCGGTTCCACCCCTTTGATCTTTCCCGTTTTTTCCGAAACCCGGATATGCATACCGCACTGCATGCCGCAGTAGCTGCAGTGGGTGGTTATGAGCTTTTCTCCGGCACGCTGTAGATTTTTCGTTCCTTCTTTCACGACGTAGTCACTCATGATAATCCTCCTTTTCACCAGAAGTCCGGCGCCGTCCGAATCCAGGCGGCTGAATGCCGCTCATCGTTTCCACCGGCGCATACGGATCTTTCGGCGGCTGTTCCAGGTTCATCTGTTTCATCACACGCATTTTCCGCCGGCAGGCCGGGCAGTAGTCTGACAAATACGAACCGTCGGCAAGCTGCAGATCAAATTGCTGAGCGGCAAGAATGCCTTTGACATCGATAATTTGTTCGTCGGTACTGTATATCTCGCCGCAGGAGCGGCACGGCCTGGTGTCGACCGTTTCGCGGTAGTTCATCGGTACACCGGCAGCAAGCGGCCGGATCGGCAGGTGGAACAGCTTTCCGAACGGAAAGTAGACAAGGAACAACACGACGGTTACCTGGTGAAGCAGGGAAAGCTGCGGATGCATAAATCCACCGAGAAATTTATAGGAAAGCGTCAGTACCAATCCGGTTCCAGTAACCGCAAGCAGTACATACAGCGGCAGTAGATCAAACTCCACGCGCTGTGTCACTTTCGCGTCAGGACTCGTCGTTCTGCGGATAAGCGCCATCGTGACGCCGATGAGCACCATCATCGCGGTAATGTTCAATCCGTTGTAGACGAGCTCTGCAAACAGACCGTCGGCGGCCATCTTTATCGTTGGTACACCCATCACGACAATCTGGTACGTTTCCGGGTCGATGAGCGAAAAATGCATCCACCCGAACGTCAAGCCGAACGTGATTGCAAAGGAACCGATGCATCCCCAGGCAAGCAGCCAGTGGGCCATCCCTCGGTAGACCCCCCGTTTAAAAATAAACTTCTGCAGAATGATGTTATCAAACGCCGTTTTCAACACTGCGCGGATGTTTCGCTGCTTATGCGAGCGCGTCCGCAGGTTCTGAAAGCTCCGTTTTAAAATCTGCTGAGTCGCCGGCCGGAGCGACCAGGACACCATGCGTCCGGTAATACCGAGGGCAAAAACAATCGAGCCGATCAAATAACCGAAAAGCATCATATCGACGTGGGCAAACTGCCCGGTGCCGATCCACATCGTAAAAATGAGTATCGTTACTACAAAAAAGGAATACATGCTTGCTTTGGAGTAAAATGATCGTTCGAGCTGCTGCATGTGTCCCCACCCCTTTCTCTTATCCTGTTTTCATTGTAGGGGCGGGTTCGAAACGGTGCTGTGAGTTTTATCACACCGGAAAATATTTTGGTGGAAATCGGAAGGAAGGGCGCCGCCGCGTCTATAAAAATCCTTCGTGTCCATTGTGTGAACGGACGCAGAAACATCATATACTTTTATCGCCATAATATATTTCAACTTCTGGAAGCTCGGCTCTATGCCGAACACGGTTCGAATGATACCTATTCTTATGTTTTAAAAATGTTCCGGTGCGGACGGTGGTTAGTTCTCTGTCTGGAAGGGAAAAGAAGAGAAATCAGTAAAAAAAGAAAGGGTGAGGGGCGTGAGGATTGAAAACAGCGTCGTTATTGTAACCGGAGGCTCCCGTGGTATCGGCCGGGCCGTGACAGAAAAACTTCTGGAGCGCGGGGCAAGCGTTATGGCGATTGCCAAAACGTCCAAATCAGTGAAGCAGATGAAAAAGGAGATCGACTCGGACAACTTTGATGCGATTACGTGTGACGTGTCGGATCCGGACCAGGCTGGTGACGCCGTCATTACGTGCCGGCGCCGTTTCGGAAGAATCGATGCGCTCGTCAATAACGCCGGTGTCGGTGTCTTCAAACCGATCGAAGACATGTCACTGTACGACTGGGATTATCAGCTGAATACGAACCTCCGCGGCGCGTTTCTTATCAGCCAGGCTGTGTACCGGGAGATGCTCGGCACCGGCGGCGGTGAAATTGTCCACGTCGCATCAAACCTCGGCTATACCGTCCGCGAAAAAGCCGGCGCTTACTGCGCCAGCAAATGGGGGCTTGTCGGCCTATCCAAGACGATGAACGCCGAAGGACGCGCCCACGGCATCCGGGTTTCGACTGTTTCTCCGGGACTCGTGCAGACGGACTTCTCCGGCGTATCCGCCGCGGAAAAAACCGACGGTCTCCTGCCTGGTACGGTCGCCGATCATATTCTCGGCGCCCTGGAAGCTTCTGAAGACACCGGAGAAATTGAAGTGATTATCCGTCCATAGAAAAGGCGCTGTCCGCTTGATTGTGCGGACAGCGCTTTGTGTGTAATCCATCTATTTCGAAAGAAACTTCCCTCCTCATTCTCCCGTACACTTACCACAAACGATGAAAGGAGGAATCTCATGACGCACCGTCAGTCCGCCGTTCTCGGCCTTATCTTCGGTATTCTCGCTGTGCTCCTTCCGTCTGTCGGCATCGTGTTCGGGATCGCGGGCATCATCATCACGATCACCCTTCGAAACCAGCTTCGGGATGACGAACCCGCCGAACGGAAAATGATGCAGGCCGGTCTGGCATTAAGTATTCTCGGCGTGCTGATACAAATCACACTGACGCTTATCGGGCTGCTGTCTTTTTTTCAAACGCCGCCCGGCTTCCTGTAAGCACTTTTTCCGGAAAGGTGGGTGCCTCTTCCGGATACGCGAAATAATAGCCCTGCATGTAGGGCACGTTCAGCTTTTTCAGCATCGCGTATTCCGCTTCGGTTTCCACGCCTTCCGCGATCACTTCCGCCTCCATTTCAGCAGCAGCCTCCATAAATAACGTGACGAGCTTCTGCTGAATCGGCGCGTCATCAATGCCCTGTGTGAGAACCCGGTCCAGCTTTACATACTCCGGCTTCAGTGCGAGGAGCGTTTTAATACTGTTGTAGCCCGCTCCCACATCGTCCATCGCAATTCGAAATCCCTGGGAGCGGTAGTTTTCGACGACGCTTTTCAGCTGGCCGTAATCACGGACCGCCTGTTTTTCGGTAATCTCAAATACGACCTGGGACGGGTCCATCCCGTAGGCTTCCAGCAGCTGCCGGGTGCAGCCGCGCGCGTATTGTTCGTCCTCGAGCACATTCGGATGCACGTTAATAAACAGCAGACGTCCCGTGCCGCGGAGCGCCCGGTGGTACGTCATGAGACCCGCTGCCCGCGCCGTCCGCTCGAATGGAAACAGACTCCCGCTCGCACCGAGCCGTTCGTAAAACTGCTCGGTCGAAGCAATTCCCGGAGCCGGATGCGGTCGGTTTAACAGTTCGTGCCCGGCGGTAGTGCCGCGTTTCACATCAAGTATCGGCTGAAACAGCGACTGGAACCGGCGGTGCTGGATAATCTGTCCGATCGTCCGGTTCCACTGCACCCGCTCCTTCTCAGCCGTGTACTGCTTCCGAAGATACGTAAGTGCCTCGAGCCACCGCATCGGACGCCTCCTTTCCACGAAGGGACGCCAGATACCGGCTGGATGCCGTCACCGAACGATACGCATGTGCCGCTTCCGCTGCCGTTTCCGCCCACTGCCTTCCCCCATCATCAATATCCTGCTGCAGCGCCGTAAACGCGTCATTCATCCCCATCAGCGTCTCCGCAATTGTCTGAAACAGCGCCGCCGATTCCTGCTGACCTTCCGCCGTCGACGCCACGGCTTCCGTCGTTTTCGCCATCTCGGACGTAATCCTGCCGGCTGCTTCCTTCGTCGTGTCCGCCAGCTGCCGGATTTCTCCTGCCACCACCGCAAACCCGCGTCCTTCCGCACCGGCCCGCGCCGCCTCGATCGCAGCATTTAACGATAAAATCGTGATCTTCTCCGTAATCGCCTCAATCATCCCGACGACCTCAGCGACCGTCGCCGCCCGGTCATGGAGATGCTTGACCACCTCCGCCTGCACGTCTTCCTTCTGCCGCTGCTCCTCCGCCTGCTGAATCAGCCTGTCCAGCTGACTCCGGCCCGCCTCTGCCTTCGCATGAAGCGCGGTCATCGCCTCGACTCCCCGGGACGCACGCTCCTGCACGCTGGAAATCGACGTTTCCATCGCTTCTGTATGCTGCGCCGCTTCCCGCAGCTGACTCAGCCGTTTCGTTTCCACTTCCCGCTGGGCAAACGCGGTGAGCTCCAGAAGGTCCGGGATCTGCAGAAATCCCGTCAGCACATCCCCCCGGCGGATGAACACCGCATCGAAGCGGTTTTCTTCCGTTCGAGCCAGTACGTGCCGGGTCATTTCTTCCGGCAGCATTTCCTCCGGCAGCACGAGCGGCTGCTTTTTCAGCTGCTCATGCACCGGCCGTTCTCCGTAAAGGCTGAACCCGAACCGCGATCCCATTTTTTCAAAAAAGTCCCCTGCCATCATGTATCCCTGCAGGTGGTAAGGTTCTTCTACGACATAGCACTCCGCCGGATGTTTTTTCATCCAGCTGTCCACCTCCGCATTCGTCATCCACGGATCCAGATGAACGAGCGGCTTCTGTTTTTGACGAAGTTCTTCGATAATCGACCGAACGTTTTCCACCATGTATCTGCTCCCCCTCTCTTTCTACCCAGGACCAGTGTACGTGTTCTCTATAAAGCCAGCATAAAGAAATTGTAAAGGTTCGGTAAGTTCCTCCCTGGCGGCATTGTATATTTTCCCAGATGCTGGGGCGTGGTACAGTAAAAGAAAGAGAAGGAGGGGAGCGCGTGCATTCATCGATCCGGCGAAGTCTCGTCTATGCGGCCGGCCTGTTTCTGCTTGCCACCGGCGTCAGTTTCTCCATCGCCGCCGGATTCGGCGTTTCCCCCGTGTCGTCACTCGCTGTCGCGGTGACGATCACGACCGGGATTACCGTCGGCGTCACAACCGTGCTTGCCAATGTTTTGTTTATCGTGATTCAGATGGCTCTCGGAAAAACGGTGACGCCCGCAGGGTTCGGCATGCAGTTTCTCGCGGCGTTCGTTTTCGGCGTTTTTATCGACAGTACGCTCTGGGTTCTGGAAACGGTGTACATACCGGAGACATTGTTCAGCCGAAGCTTGTTTCTCGGCATCAGTCTGCTTCTGATCGCAGCCGGCTTGTTCAGCTATATTTCCGCGAAGTTTCCGCTCATGCCGTATGACGCGATGACGCAGGCGGTGAGCGCACGCTTTTTCTGGCCGTTTGCCCGGGCGAAAGTAACGAGTGACGGAATCAACGTCGCCTGCGCCGGTACGCTCTGCCTCGCCGTCACTCAGACATTCGGTTCCATCGGCATTGGCACGCTTATTGCCGCGGCCTCCGTCGGCCGGCTGATCGGCCTATTCTCACGCTTGTTCCAGCAGCCGCTGCAGCAGTGGCTTTCCGCCGGGGAAACGATTCATCCAAACCGTGTACCTTAAAGGAGGATCCTGTTATGACAATCAATCACCCATTTTCTTCATTAGAACTCCCGATTATTCAGGCACCGATGGCCGGAGGGATTACGACGCCGCAGATGGTGATCGAAACCGGCCGGCACGGAGGACTCGGCATGCTCGCTGCCGGCTACCTCACGCCGGAGAACGCCCTGGAACAGATCCGGGAAGTGAAGCAGGCACTTGATAAGCCGTTCGGCATCAACCTTTTCGTCCCGCAGCCGTTTCACGTGGACGAGGCGGACGTTCAGAAGGCGGAAGCAGCCCTCGCTCCCTTCAGCGAAGCGCTTGATCTTTCCGGCACGGCCACCCCGCCGCTGCCGGTGTATGAGAAAGCCGTAGAAACGTTTCAGGCTCATATCGACGTCATCCTCGAGGAGCGGGTTCCGGTCTGCTCGTTTACATTCGGACTGCCGGATGCAGCGGCGACCCGCCGGCTGAAGGAAAACGGCGTCTTTTTAATCGGCACGGCGACGACGACCGCCGAAGCGGTTCTGGTGGAGGAGTCCGGCATGGATATGGTCGTCGTGCAGGGAAGCGAAGCCGGCGGCCACCGCGGCCATTTCCATAAAAGCATGGAAGAAAGCCACATCGGCCTCTTTTCGCTGATTCCCCAGACGGTCGACGCTGTCACCATCCCTGTCGCCGCAGCCGGCGGCATCATGGACGCCCGCGGCATCCAGGCAGCCCGCTGTCTCGGCGCAGCCGCCGTCCAGATGGGAACCGCCTTTCTCCCCTGTCAGGAAAGCGGCGCCCCCGACGCACACAAAAACGCCGTTCTCCAGGCGCAGGAGGACGACGTCGTCATGACACGGGCCTTTTCCGGTAAATGGGCCCGGGGTATTCAAAATGAGTTTATCCAGATGATGAAAGACGAGGATGCGGTTGTCGATTTCCCTGTACAGAATGCGCTGACGAAACCGATCCGGAGCGCTGCCGGCAGCCGGGGCGACACGGCGTACATGTCCCTCTGGACCGGGCAGTCCACGCGCCTCGCCCGGCGCCGCACCGTAAAGGAGCTTATGGAAAGTCTCGCAGAGGAACTGAAGCCATTTTAAGACGTCGTTACAGCGGCGGGTAGACGACAGTGCCGTCTTTTTCAATCACCGGCGGCGCTCCCCACCGGCCGAGTTCATGCGGCTCAAGCTCAGCTTTCCCGACTTTCCCGCGGAGAATATGCACCACCTCCCGCCCGTTCGCCTGCAGCCAGTTGCTGATGAGCAGCCGGTGGCACCGGGCCGGATGGCGCTCGGAGCACAGGAGCGCGGCGGTATGCCCATCAGCCAGCTTTTCCAGCTCCGCCATCCCTTCCTGAAACGCCTCCGTCAATGTGTAATCGGCATAATTATGAAACGAGCGGTTGTCCCAGCCTTCATTCAGCGACTCCCCAACTTCACTCGAGCGGCTTCTTCTCCCGCCGAGCAGCGGCAGATGCTGATAGGCAATGCCGCCTTCACCGAGCCACTCCTTCATAATTTCCCCGTTAAACTGCGGAAATTTCCGGCTCGCCGGGAACGCCCGCACGTCCACGACAAGCGAGACCCCCGCTTCGGTTAATAGGGACGTAAACATTTCCTGCGAACTGTCCGAGTGGCCGATCGTGTAGATGCTCATGCCGTCTCCTCCTCTCCACGAACATGGAAACCTGCGTGGGCTTTACGGTTCCATTCCACGGTTTCTGCTGGATTCAAACGTGGTCGCTGAAAAAGAAGGAGCGGGAATCCAGCATCAAATTACTCTTTTGAAAGAAGTAACTGTTCAAGTCGTGCTGCCTGGATGTTTAACTATATTCCAGGTCCTGTTGTGCAGGGAAAAGCAAACCTGGATGTTTCCCTTGGAAATCATATGGAACAGCGCCTGTGACATGGACCATTACTTTCAATTGTGGAATGCCACTTTTGTTAATTGTTTTTATCGTCATTCTCACAGAATGATCTTCTTTTAAGAGTGTAGAGAAAAATTCTGCATACACTGCAGGAATATACCCTAATTTCACATTACTTGGAGAGAAGACTTCAACAGCGTACTTATCAAGATCAGGCTCTCTTCTTAAAAGTAACTCCTGCCCTGTTTCCAGCATATCTAAAGAAGTATCGCCATCATAGTATCTCCAGCCCTCAATGTAAAAGTCTACACTGAACGTATCTTTTTCCATTAAAAGCGGCGAAACTAACTCAAACGTATCCGTGGCTGTCTTTCCTTTCGTAACGCGCAGAATTTCCATTTCATGTGATGAGCCTGTTAATCCGTATGATTCAAGCAGAGAATGATAATCCGGGCGCTCTTTGTTAGGAAGTCTTCGGCTGAAGGCATGAAACATAAAAGGAGAATAATAACTTTTAGTAAGGTCTGGAAAAGCAAAAAAAGTTGTAAAGCCATTTTTTACAGCATCCTGAAGCCCTCTTGATTTATTCGTTCGATCATATTCAAAATAGTACCCATCACCCGCTACATATAAAAGGCTGCCAACATGGTATTTCATTCTTGTATGTGGATTCTGCCAAACCAGCCATAATAATTCTTTCATCATTATTCTAACCTCCTTCGTACCACTCTACCATCCAATGCTTCCTATACGTTACCAGCTTTACTACCCATTCTTTCTCTAAATCACTCATCACTTCCACTGGTACGTTATTTAATATATCCCTCAGCCTGGCTGGATCCATGGATTCTATGCGGCTTATTTCATCTTTAGTATAGCTTGGATAATGAACATTCAAGTAATTTAACAACTCCAGCACTTTTGGTTTTTTCTTCCCCTCCACTTCAATTAAAGTTTTTGACCTGTTTGTAAAACCTTTAAACATCCGCTCATCTTTTATTAATTTTTCTAACTTCTGATGCCCTGCATTGAATCCCAATGAAGCTCCATTATCATATATTGGAGAAAATACAGGGCTCCCGTGACCTAATACTATTGCCCAATTTTCACAGTGTCGATCCTGGTTAGCAATTAAGCTGTCAAAAAAGCAAAGAGCTATAAAATCTTTCTCAAGGTTATATGGTTGAAGAGACGTTATTATATTCTCTATAGAGTACTGCTCTAAACTCCAAGGGTTAAATTCATCCAAAATACTGGATAAAATCTCACCGCCATCAGCCATTACCTCTGTATTAGATATGAAATTTTCTAATATGACCCCTTTTCTTTCCTTTTGCTCAGCAAACTCAACATGCATCATCTTTAGATGCAGTTCTTTACCAAGTTCAGAGGAGACTTTTTCAGCCCAGATCTCTCCGTTTGATACTTTAGGCACCTTAAACAAATATCGTTTATCTTCACCTGTATCCGGTTTAAGCCAATACTTTTCTCTAGTACCGGATACTTGAAGCGAATAATCATCCGTCCAATTCGAAATATCCGTTATATTGTACATTCTATTTCTCCCTGCAATAAAGTCATTTTATCTTTTACAATTATATCACGAATTGGTAAGGAAGCTTGTTTATCGACTATGTATTAAGTTGTGTATATACACAGAAATGATAAAAAGAGGCCTCCACCAAGTTTAGTAACTTGATGAAAGACCTCTTTCAAAACCTCTATAACTAATATCGGTGGTTTTTCTGGTGTATCAAGCAGATGGTAAAGCTCTCAGCCCTTGTACAAAAGGGGTGGGGCTTTTATTACATCATGCCGCCCATTCCACCCATACCGCCCATGTCCGGCATGCCGCCGCCACCGCCGTTGTCTTCTTCCGGCAGGTCAGCGACCACTGCTTCGGTCGTGAGGAACATCGCGGATACGGATGCTGCGTTCTGCAGCGCAGAGCGCGTTACTTTGGTTGGGTCGACGATACCGTTGGCGATCATGTCGACGTATTCGCCGGTTGCGGCGTTGAAGCCGATGCCGACTGCTTCGCCTTTGAGGCGCTCGACGATGATGGAGCCTTCGAGACCCGCGTTTTCTGCGATCTGACGGACCGGCTCTTCAAGCGCACGGTACACGATGTTGGCACCGGTTGCTTCGTCGCCGTCCAGCTCCAGCTCGCGGATGGATGTGAGCACGTTGATCAGTGCTGTACCACCGCCGGCTACGATACCTTCTTCCACGGCTGCGCGCGTGGAGTTCAGCGCATCTTCAATGCGGAGCTTTTTCTCTTTCATTTCTGTTTCGGTTGCTGCACCGACTTTTACGACAGCGACGCCGCCTGCAAGCTTCGCGAGGCGCTCCTGCAGCTTTTCACGGTCGAAGTCGGATGTTGTTTCTTCGATCTGGGACTTCAGCTGGTTTACGCGGTCTGCGATTTTCGCAGAGTCGCCGGCACCTTCCACGATCGTTGTGTTGTCTTTTGTTACGACGATCTTGGATGCGCGTCCAAGCTGCGTGATGTCTGTGGACTTCAGGTCAAGACCGAGATCTTCCGTGATGACTTCACCGCCTGTAAGTGTCGCAACGTCTTCAAGCATCGCTTTACGACGGTCACCAAAGCCTGGTGCTTTAACAGCTACGGCGTTGAACGTGCCGCGGAGCTTGTTCACAACGAGTGTTGCGAGTGCTTCGCCTTCCACGTCTTCTGCAATGATCAGGATCGGCTTGCTCTGCTGGACAACCTGCTCCAGTACCGGCAGCACTTCCTGGATGTTGTTGATCTTCTTGTCCGTGATGAGGATGTACGGATCCTCAAGCACTGCTTCCATCTTATCGGAATCCGTCACCATGTACGGGGACGCATAGCCGCGGTCGAACTGCATACCTTCAACGACTTCAAGCTCTGTCGAGAAGCCTTTGGACTCTTCCACGGTGATAACGCCGTCGTTTCCGACGCGCTCCATCGCTTCAGCGATCAGCTGGCCGACCGTGTCGTCTGCAGACGAGATCGAAGCTACCTGGGAAATCGACTCACGGCCTTCGATCGGCTTCGAGATTTTACGGAGCTCTTCGAGGGCAGCGTCCGTCGCTTTTTCAATTCCGCGGCGGATGACCATCGGGTTGGCACCGGACGTGACGTTTTTCAGTCCTTCTTTGATCATGGACTGCGCAAGCACCGTTGCTGTCGTCGTACCGTCACCGGCAATGTCATTTGTCTTGGATGCAACTTCGGATACGAGCTGGGCGCCCATGTTCTCAAAGTTGTCCTCCAGTTCGATTTCTTTCGCGATCGTTACACCGTCGTTAGTGATCAGTGGGGAGCCGAACTTCTTCTCCAGAACGACGTTACGGCCTTTTGGTCCGAGCGTTACTTTTACAGTATCTGCAAGGCGGTCTACCCCGCGGAGCATTGCGCGGCGGCCGTCTTCACTAAATTTAATTTCTTTTGCCATGAAAAATCACCCTCCATTAAATTGAAATGATGGTTCCTGTCTGTTTATTCGATGACTGCGAGAATGTCGCTTTCGCGAAGGATTAAGAGTTCCTTACCTTCATACTTCACTTCAGTGCCCGCAAACTTGGAGAAAAGCACTTTGTCGTCCTGCTTTACTTCCGGTGACACGCGCTCACCGCTTTCGGTGGTGCGGCCGTGTCCGACAGCAACGACTTTTCCTTCCTGCGGCTTTTCTTTCGCGGAATCCGGAAGAACAATACCGCTGGACGTTTTTTCCTCCTGCTGGACAACTTCAATGACTAGACGATCTCCTAAAGGCTTTAACAAGGAAAACACCCTCCTTTAATATTGGGGCACGGCGGACCGTGCTGCTGATAAGTATCGTTTATTAGCACTCACCGTTCATGAGTGCTAACACAATTCTTATCATAATCAAGCTGCGTTTTTTTTGCAACCCTTTTGTTTTTCTTTTTTGTGAAAAATTTCGGTACGCCCACAGGGACGCCGGGATTTCTATGCCCGTTCAGGTGCCTGCTTAAACGCCTTCTATCGATTGTCATGAAACCGCCACCGGATGCCGGTGCACACGACGGGGCAGCGGCATGAAACTATGGTACAATGTCACTCGTACCCTAATAGAGACGAACATTCATAGATTGGAGCGAATTCCTGTTGAATAAACACTACTGGCTCATTCTCCTCGCATTCCTGCTGCTGCAGCTGTCGCCGCTTGCTATTGCGCCGCTTCTCGCACTGTTCGGGTTTGAGGGGACGTTTGAAGAACTTTCCGGTCTGTCGATTTCGATCGGCTACGTGATCGGTTTTATCGTTATTATATGGATTACGCTGAAGACACCGGATAATCCGAAGCTTACGGAAAACAAAGCCGACGTCCCGACGACGATTCTCTGGTCGGTGCTTGGTATTATTCTCGCTTTCGCTTCCCAGTACGCAGCGGCAGCGATTGAAACGTTTGCGTTCGGCATCGAGCCCGGCTCGGAAAACACCGATATGATCGTTGAGATGGCCAATGCTGCGCCGTTTACGATCTTTGTCGTCGCCGTCCTCGGTCCGATTGTGGAGGAAATTGTGTTCCGCATGGTCATTTTCGGCGCCCTCTACAAACGGTTCGGCTTCTGGATCGGCGCGCTCGGAAGCGGCTTTGTCTTCGCGCTCGTCCACTTTGATTTCACCCATCTTCTCGTCTACCTCGCCATGGGCGTTGTCTTCGCGTGGCTGTATGTGAAAACGAAGCGGATCATCGTGCCGATCATCGCCCACGTCGGAATTAACTCGTTTGTCATGCTCGTGCAGGTCATTTTCGGCGAACAGCTTCAGGAAATGATCGAACAGATGGAAGAAATGGAGCAGACGCTGCAGTTTATTTTGGGAGGTTGGATGTAAATGGGACGTTCTCCCCGCTTTAACGGCTACTTGTTTATCTTTTTCGGAACGCTGTTTCTGTTCCTCGCGATTCAATCTGCCGGACAGTCCTCCGGCTGGGACGTCATCACGATCGTCCTTATCGCATTTGCTGCATTCGATTACTTTCTCGGCTTCAAATTTTTCGTTGCCGCCGCACGAATGGAACAGAACAAGCGCGGAAAATAACGATGGATGAAAGGAGACCGCTGGGTGCAGTGGTCTTTTTTCGTTGTAGGGTAAGAATGTATAAAATTCAAAGCCTCATTCAAGCAGTTATGCCAAGGGCTTCAGCATTTCAGTGTTCTGTTCCATGTACCGTTTGTTTCTGTTGATAGAGCTTCTCCGCTTTTCGGCAGAAGCTTGCCGTGGGCTTGTCTTCAGCTATTTCTCATGGCCTGCGCCCTGAGAAAGGATCTTCAGACTGCGCTTGATCCCACCGGCGTCCCTGCCGAACGCTCCGAAGCGTATTAGAATTAGGATGAAGAACAGATGATCCGTAGCAGGGTCGATGTCTATAAGGCAATACCGTTTCTTTTTTGCCTGCCGAAACCGGAGGCCGTCGACTCCGGGAGGATCCGAACGAGGCGAAAATCCATGCCGCGGTCAGCGGCTGAGAGCGCGAGCGGAGCCGGCCTTTGGTTTAAGCCGCAGGACAGCGGTTTTCTGTCCTGCGGCGCGGCCGCGCGAAGCCGTGCTTCTTATAAATAAAAGGAAGCAAGCTATAGCAGTTTGACTTCCCTCCGGAACGCGTACGGCTGCAGGTGCAGGCAGAAAGCGGGTACCTATTCAACAAACGTTTCTTAGCTTTTAAGACCAGACGGTTTCTGCCTGGTTTATTTTATGAACAGTGCCTCACGGTTTTCCGTTTTGTATGCCGGTCTTCCTAAAAGGACCTCGATCAACCGCCGCTCAAAACGGCAGCGGCCCCAGACAGGCATCAGAGGCGTCGGCCCGGCTGATAGGAGAAACAACCTGCAGCCGGGCCGGCTCCGCTCCCCTTCAAAGATGATTTCTCCTTTCGTCCTATCCCGTCCGCCCCATGGCAGAATAATGCTAACTTTCGGAGTAGTTTTACTTTGTGATTCCCCATTCATTTTCCAGAAAAAACGCGCTATACTGGCTCCTGTCTTGTACATAAGGCACACTGAATTTTCAGATTTTTACTACAATAGGAAGCTGCTGCTTCCTCCTGGAAAGGGGATCATTTTATGCCGGAAAAGAAGCGCGGCTGGTTCCAGCGTTTTCTCGATATGATTGAGTGGACGGGAAACAAGCTGCCTCATCCTGTCACATTATTTGCGATATTGACGGTGCTCGTCATTTTCGCCTCGTGGATTATTTCTGCTGTCGGTATATCCGTCGAGCATCCTGGTGAAGAAGGAGAAATTGTCAGCGTGACGAGCCTTCTCACGCCGGAAGGCATCCAATACATGCTTTCCAGTATGGTGGATAACTTCATCGGCTTCGCGCCGCTCGGCGTGGTGCTTGCAACGATGCTCGGTATCGGTATCGCGGAGCGAACCGGGCTCATCAGCGCCTGTCTGCGCGGATTTGTCCTCTCCATTCCGAAAGTACTGATCACCGCCGGTCTTGTGTTTGCCGGTATTATGTCGAGTGTTGCTTCCGACGCCGGCTACGTCGTGCTGCCGCCGCTCGGTGCCGTTATTTTCGCGGCACTCGGCCGGCATCCGCTTGCAGGACTTGCGGCTGCTTTTGCCGGTGTTTCCGCCGGTTTCAGCGCGAACCTACTTCTCTCTGCAACGGATCCGATGCTCGGGGAGCTGACGATTTCCGCTGCGGCCATCGTGAGTGAATCGTACGCTGAAGGCATGAACATCGCGATGAACTATTACTTCATTATCGTGTCTGTCTTCCTGCTGACGATCGTCGGTGCGGTCGTCACCGAAAAAATTGTCGAGCCCCGCCTCGGTGAATACAAAGGCGAATTCCGGGAAGATGCGGCAGGACTTCAGCCGATCGAGAAGAAAGGCCTTCTCTGGGCGGGACTTTCCCTTCTTGTAACGGCCGCCGTTTTCGCCGCGATGGTTGTTCCGGCAGACGGTATTCTCCGCGCGGACGACGGCGGTTTTGTCCAGTCGCCGTTTATGGACGCCCTCGTGCCGATCATTACCATTCTCTTCTTCGTGCCCGGGCTTGTATACGGGATTGCGACGAAGGAGATCAAAAATGACCGCGACGTTGCCGACAAGCTGTCGGATACGATGGCGGCCATGGGAATGTTTATCGTACTCGCCTTTACCGCCGGACAGTTCGTCGCCTACTTCGCTGAGACAAACCTCGGTCTTGTCATCGGCGTCTACGGTGCCGAGACACTGGACAGCATTGGCCTGCGCGGCATTCCGCTTATCATCGGCTTCATTCTCGTCGCCGGATTTATCAATCTGTTTATCGGCAGCGCGTCGGCCAAGTGGGCGATGATGGCACCGATTTTCGTGCCGGTCATGATGCAGTTCGGCTACTCGCCGGAACTGACGCAGATGGCGTACCGGATTGCCGACTCTTCAACGAACATCATTACGCCGCTCATGACGTATTTCGCGATCATTATCGCCTTCGCACAGAAATACGATAAGCGGATGGGAATCGGTACGATGATTTCCGTTATGTTCCCGTATTCAATCCTTTTCCTCATTACGTGGAGCATCATGCTCATCGTCTGGATGCTGCTCGGCCTCGATCTTGGTCCTGGTGCACCGATTCATTACAACGGATAACGTACTCAGAAAAGCAGGCAGCGGCCGTATGAGAGCCGCTGCCTGCTTTTTCTTTTTCAGCCTGCTTCTAACGGTTATGAAAAAACTCCCATGCGCCGGAATGGCTGCACAGGAGCTTGTAGAAATGTCGTTTTATGCGTCTAAAGGGTAGTGTTTTAAGAAGTAGATCAGCGACTGCAGTTCAACGCTTAAGTCGATGTGGTGCACGCGGACGTGGTCGGGAAGCGAGAGCCGTGCGGGAGTGAAGTTCAGAATGCCGGTGATTCCTGCGTCCACGAGCGTTTCCGCGATGTTCTGCGCGTACTGGGCGGGGACGGTGAGGATCGCGACTTCGACTTTTCCCTTAATGTGCTTCTCGAGGTCGTTGAAATGGTGGATCGGCACATCGCCGACGACTTCTCCGACGACCTTTTCATCGACATCAAACGCCATTTCAATGCGTGTGTTGTTGCTTTTGCTGAAGTTGTATTTTAAAAAAGCGGTTCCGAGATTACCGACGCCGACGAGGATCACTTTGGTCAGCTCATCCTGGTCGAGTGTCTTTCTGAAAAAGGAAAGCAGGTAGTTGACGTTGTAGCCGTACCCTTTTTTGCCGAGCGCCCCAAAATAGGAAAAATCCCGGCGGATCGTGGCGGAGTCGACTTTGACCGCTTCGCTTAATTCCGACGAGGACACACGGTGCTTGCCAGATGCCTGCAGCCCTTCCAGAAAACGATAGTATAACGGCAGCCGCTTGGCGGTGGCCTGAGGGATTTTTGTCTGATCAATGTCCATACTCATGTTAACTGCCCCTTTCCTCACGGCGGAAATCGCCGCTTTTGCCACCGGTCTTTTCCTTTAAATACGTTGGACCGATGACCATGCCTTTATCGATGGCCTTGCACATGTCGTATACGGTTAATGCTGCTGCGGAGGCGCATGTCAACGCTTCCATTTCCACTCCGGTCTTCCCCGTTGTTTTCACACGGGAGGTGATCTGGAGGATATATGTTTGCTCCTTCACATTCCAGTCGAATGAAACGTCCACTCCCGTCAGCGGAAGCGGGTGGCACATCGGAATGATCGAAGACGTCTGTTTGGCTGCCATGATCCCGGCGACCTGGGCGACAGACAGAACATCTCCTTTTTTAATCGTATTGTGCTGGATCTGTTCGTAGATTTCCTGATTGACTTCGACACTGGAAACCGCCTCGGCTGTCCGGGAAGTGACTTCTTTTTCCCCGACATCCACCATGCGGGCGCGTCCCTGTTCGTTTACGTGCGTCAAATCTTTCATCACCCACACCCCTTTTCCATCCTACATTGTACACTATTCCCCCGTTTGATGCACAAGACTTTGTCCGTGAGTTGCCCCCGGGGGAAGCGCTCGTGTACACTGGATTGTGGAGACAAACGAACGAAGGAGACCAACTATGATCGTTTTGCAATGCAGTCAGCTAAGTAAATATTACGGCTCGGAGCAGATTCTGGCCAATGTGAAAATGGAAATCAAGCACCGCGAACGGATTGCCCTCGTCGGCAGGAACGGCGCCGGGAAATCGACGCTTCTAAAAGTGTTTACCGGAGAGCATGGCTATGACGGCGGCCAGCTTATGATTCCAAAAGAAGTTTCCGTCGGCTACCTGGCGCAGGACAGCGGCCTTCAGTCAGAGAAAACGATCTGGGACGAGATGCTCACCGTCTTTGACGACGTGCGTGCGATGGAAAAACGGCTCCGGGAGCTTGAGGAGCGCATGAGCACCGGAGATGAAGACGTATTAAAGGAATACGATGCGCTGCAGCAGACGTTCCAGCAGCGCGGCGGCTTTCAGTATGAAGCGGAGATCCGCAGCATTCTAAACGGCCTGCACTTCGGCAGCTTCCCGGCGGATACGACGGTCAACAGCCTGAGCGGTGGACAGAAAACGCGCCTTGCGCTCGGAAAGCTGCTGCTGTCAAAGCCGGAGCTTCTCATCCTCGATGAGCCGACCAACCACCTGGATATCGACACGCTTACGTGGCTCGAAAATTACCTTTCCGCCTATGACGGCGCGGTACTCATCGTGTCCCACGACCGCTACTTTCTCGATAAAGTCGTCGACACGGTCTATGAACTGTCCTTTCAGCGGACACGCCGCTTTACCGGAAACTATTCGGCGTATTTAAAGCAGAAAGATGTGCTGTATGAACAGGAAATGAAGGAATTCGAGAAACAGCAGTCCGAAAAGCAGAAGCTTGAAGAGTTTATCCAGAAAAACCTGGCCCGCGCATCGACGAGCAACCGCGCCAAAAGCCGGCGCAAACAGCTCGAGCGGATGGAGTTAAAGGACCGCCCGAAAGAGGATGATAAGTCGGCCTCCTTCCGCTTCGAGATCGACAAGCAGTCCGGAAACGACGTGTTAATGCTTGAAGACATTGCCGTCGGCTACGGCGGCGAGCCGCTCATTTCCAACGTGAATCTTCATTTAAACCGCGGGGAGAGCCTGGCGCTTATCGGTCCAAACGGCATCGGGAAATCGACGCTGTTAAAAGCAATCACCGGCAGATTGTCCCCTGCCTCCGGTTCGATCCGGCTCGGCAGCAACGTGTCGATCGGCTACTACGATCAGGAACAGACCGAACTGCACTCGATTAAATCCGTCCTGCATGAGCTGTGGGACGAGTACCCGCACGTCAATGAGAAGGATATCCGCACCGTTCTCGGCAATTTCCTGTTTACCGGCGACGACGTGTTAAAATCAGTCGCTGAACTGAGCGGCGGAGAGAAAGCGCGTCTTGCACTTTCGAAATTAATGATGCAGAAGGCGAACGTCCTCATTCTCGACGAGCCGACGAACCACCTCGATCTCGACAGCAAAGAAGTACTCGAGAATGCGCTGATCGACTATCCGGGCACGATCGTTTTCGTATCGCACGACCGGTACTTCGTCAACCGGATGGCAACACGCGTTGCAGAACTGCACGCAGGCGGCGTCACAACGTATCTCGGCGACTACGATTACTATGCGGAAAAGAAGGCCGAACAGCAGGAGCTCGCCCGGATCAAAGCGGAAGAGGAAGAACAGAAATCGGAAACTCCCACTCCGCCGACGAACAAATCTGATTTCCAGAAAAACAAAGCGCGCCAGCGGGAGGAACGGCAGCGGCAGCGCCGGATTGAAGAAATCGAGCAGGAAGTCGAACAGAAAGAAACCGACGCTGCAGCCATCGAAGAAGAACTCTGCCTGCCGGATGTCTTTCAGGATCACGAAAAATCGCAGAAGCTGAACGGACAGCTGGAGACACTTCATTCTGAAATGGAATCGCTTATGGAAGAATGGGAGCAGCTTCAGGAAGAAGAGTAGCCCGTGTATTCATTCTTTCAGTATCCGGGGCTGTCTGCTGCTGCAGACAGCCCTCTCTTTGTCCTTTACTCTCTATATCCATCAGTGCTGTTTTCAGAAAGTTTTGAGGAGTTATCCACATGCTGCAGGAACTTGTCAAGAGGATATTCTGTTCCTCCACAGTAAAGCGTAATACTCACAGAGTTACCCACAGATGAAATGCCGAAACTACGCTTATACACAGAGTTATGCACATTATCCACAGATTTAATGGCCGCATTTGTGCACAATTGGAAACCCATTTCCTCTGCGGATCTGTCTCACTTTCCCACAACCTGTGGATAACTACGTTCCACAGCGGCTTATTGTGGCATTATTCACACGATTGTCCACAGCCGCAGGGAGAGAGCCTGCGGTGAAACTTCCCCGCTTCCGTTCGTGGCACGAACTGTTCCTGTTCTGGCATGATCTGTCTGCGTTTTGGCGCACGGCGATCTGCTTTTGGCACGATTTTTCATCCGTGGCACGAACGCCCTTCGTTTTGGCACAAACCATTTCCGCATTGGCACAACACGCTTCGCTTCTGGCACAATGCACCCTAAAAAAGAAGCCGGCTCGCGTTTTCTACAGCTCCCGGTACGTGATCAGCTCCGACCGGTCATCATTCCCTTCTTTATGCACAAGCTTCTGATCGCTCCGCTTCGTCTCATCCAGTTCCAGTTCCGACTGTTTTGGTTCTCCACCGAGTTTGTACTGTACGGCTTCCAGCAATTCCATTGCGGTCTCCGCCCATCATGTGGCGGTGTTTCTGCCTATCGTTGCGATCTCTGCTTTCAGTGTGGCGGTCTTCTGCTCCCACGTTGCGATCCACCCTTTGTATGGCGATCTTTATCCAACCCGTGGCGGTCTGAAATGCCGGTGTGGCGATCTTAGACACCGCCGTTGCGATCCTTGATTTCCGCTGTATTTCTACGAACCGGACATTTCTGCGCCCACGAAAACACGCACCATCTTCATCGAGGAGGTCAGCACCCAGCTCCGGCAGACATTTAAGCAGTGGGCGGAGACGTACGGGCATAGCGGAAAAACCGATAGATGAAACAAAGGCTGAACTGCCACATCCCTTGGCACACCTGCTTTGAAGAAGCTCTCCTATGCTCTAAAAAAAGCTTCCGGCGGTCCAAACGGACTGCCGGAAGCTTGTTTTCTCTTATATTATCTTCGTCAGCGGAGCTCCAGCCCCGGAACGCCGTTTAACCGGTCATCGGAAAACTGACCGATCCGGAATCGTACGTAGCCCGCTGCGCCGATCATCGCTGCATTGTCCGTACAGAGGGAAAGCGGAGGGATCGTGAGCTGCACGTCCTCTTTTTCTGCCGCCTCCGTCAGCGCCTGACGGAGACCGCTGTTCGCGGCGACCCCGCCGGCCACGACGAGACGGCTGACGCCGTGCTCTTTCACAGCGCGCATCGTTTTTTCCACGAGCACGTCCACTGCCGCTGCCTGAAAGCTCGCTGCGATATCTGCCTGCTCCGGCTCTTCGCCTTTCTGACGGGCGTTATGAAGCGTGTTAATGACAGCGGATTTTAAGCCGCTGAAGCTGAAATCATACGAATCCGCTTCGAGGCGGACGCGGGGAAATCCGAGAGAATCGGTTCCTTCTGCCGCCAGTTTATCAACGTGCGGACCGCCGGGGTACGGCAGGCCGATCGTGCGAGCGACTTTATCATACGCTTCGCCGACCGCGTCATCTCTCGTTTCGCCGATTTTTTCGTACACTCCGTCTTCCGGCATGTAGACGAGTTCCGTGTGCCCGCCGCTTACGACCAGAGCGATGAGCGGAAATTCGAGTGGTTCGACGAGGTGGTTGGCGTAAATGTGCCCGGCAATATGGTGCACGCCGATAAGCGGCACATCCCAGGCGAAGGCGGCTGCTTTTGCTGCATTCACCCCGACGAGAAGTGCACCGACAAGACCCGGTCCTTCCGTCACACAGACGCCGTCGAGATCCTCCGGTGTTACCCCGGCCTCTTCAAGCGCCTGCTCCATGACGATCGTCATCACTTCTACGTGGTGCCTCGACGCAATCTCCGGCACGACGCCGCCGAACCGTTTATGGCTTTCCATCTGGGAAGCGACGACACTGCTCCGGATCGTTTTCCCGTCTTCAATGACAGCGGCTGCGGTTTCATCACAGCTCGTCTCTATTGCTAACAGTACGTTTGGTTTCATGATAAATTCACCCACATTACTAAGGCATCTTCCTGATTATCGGTATAATACCGGCGGCGGAGACCGCCGTCCTGAAATCCGTGTCTGCGGTACAGGTTCTGCGCTGCCTCATTGGAGACGCGCACTTCGAGGCTGAGACGCTGCGCGCCGAGCATTTTCGCCATATTCATCGACGCCAGCAGCAGACTGTCGCCGATCCCTTCGCGTCTGCGTCCCGGCAGCACGGCGATGTTGGTAATATGCGCATCATCCACGATCACCCACAGGCCGCAGTAGCCGAGAATCTGCTCTGCTTCTTCGGCGACAAAGTAGTAGGCGAATTTATTTTTCGCCACTTCCTGATAAAAAGCCTCCTGCGTCCAGGGGGTGGCAAAACTCTCTATTTCCACGTCCAGAACGGCCGGGATGTCCGTGACTCCCATCAGCCGGATCGAATGATTACTTTCCATGTGCTTCCCGCCATTTCGCTTCAGCTTCAGCGAGCCGGAGATATTCCGGCACCGCGTCATGCACGTTTTTATACGGATTCTGCTCTGCGGCAAGCATCGCGATCGACGAAGCGCGCGGAAGATGATCCTGGGCATGTGCCGGCAGTTCCAGCTCCCCGAGCGTCTGTGAAATCAGCTCCTGATGCTTAGAATAATCCGGACTGATCAGCGTCACCGGCTCTCCGCCGGCGGCGAGCTCATGCAGCCAGTCGTCGTGCATCCGTATCTGGTCCGGCTTCTCCTGCATGAGCTTTCCATTCTCAAACCGGTAGAGGCCGGTAAAGACCTGCCCGCGCCGCGCATCCATAAACGGACTGATGAGCTGGGAACCGCGGGCATTCGCTGCAAGCACAGACAGCGAGGAAACGCCGTAAAGCGGCAGTCCCGCTGCCCATGCGAGTGATTTCGCTGTCATGAGGCCGATCCTAACCCCTGTATAGGACCCCGGTCCTTTCGCCACTGCAACTGCATCGAGATCCTGAAGAGAGAGATCACATTCTTCGAGAAGCATCCGGACAGCCGGCATGAGCCGGATGGAGTGATTTTTTTTCAAATGCGTCGTCCATTCGCCGATCGTACGGTCATGATCAACAACCGCCACACTCAGCGCAAAAGTCGACGTATCAATCGTGAGCATTATCATCTGCAAGCCACTCCTCTGCGCGTCGTTCTGCCTTCTCTCCGTAAGCCGTTACCGTAATCGTCCGGCTTTCCGGTCCGTCGTAGGAAAGCGTCAAATGAAGCCGGGTGTCCGGGAGCTGATCGTCGATTTTCTCCGGCCATTCAATCAGTACCACACCGCCTGCTTCCAGGTACTCCTCCAGACCGATCTCCTCCATGCTGTCTTCGAGCCGGTAAGCGTCCATGTGGAAGAACGGCAGACGTCCTTCGTATTCTTTCATGATCGTAAACGTCGGGCTGTTCACGTTTTTCGTCACTCCGAGACCTTCTGCGAGGTATTTCGTAAACGTCGTTTTCCCGGCACCGAGATCGCCGCTCAGTGTCAGGACGTCGCCTGCCTGAACGAGCGTTCCGAGAAACCGCGCCGTTTTTCCGGTCGCTTCTGTGCTGTTTGTCTGTATGGTCCATGTTTTCATTCATATCTCTTCCCGTCTATTGAAAATACCGCCATTCATTATACCAATCCCTGCATAGAAAGAAAAGCCGCGGCTGCCTCATTTGGGCGCCGCGGTGGTTTCATTTACAGAGTCACTCTCAGCTGTTCACACGAGCAGCGGACTGCTGCAGCGCTTTTTGGAAAATGTCGATAATATCGCGCTCATCTTCAATCCCGACCGAAATCCGGATCGTCTGCGCCGTCACGCCGAGCTTTTCGCGGAGTTCGTCCGGAAGCGGCCGGTGTGACGTCGCAATTGGATACGTGATGGACGTTTCCAGACCAGCGAGCGTCGGGACAACCTTCACCCAGTCGAGCTCCTTGGAAAACGCCGTCGCATCCACACCGTCCGCCAGCTCAATTGACACGATCGCGCCGTTTCCTTCCGGCGAAGCAGCAGTTGGATAATACACCTTTTTGACCGCCTTTTCGCTCTGAAGCGCCTCAGCAAGAGAAGCAGCGTTGCGGCACTGTTTTTCCATCCGGACAGCAAGCGTCTTTAATCCGCGTACACCGAGCCAGGCATCAAACGGACCGATATTGCTTCCAAGCATGGCGATTTTTCCCCGTGCCTTCTGCATCAGCTCTTTATTTCCGGTAACGACACCGGCTGTCACATCACTGTGCCCACCGATATATTTGGTTGCACTGTGCGCAACAATATCCGCTCCGCTCTCATGCGGACGGATGAGGTATGGTGTAGCAAACGTGTTGTCGATCATAAGACGAAGGCCGCGGCCCGCAGCGATCTGAGACAGTCCTTCGATATCCTCCACACGGAGAAGCGGGTTCGTGATGGATTCCGAGTAGAGCAGGACGGTATTTTCCTGAACGGCGGATTCAATCTCCTCCCGGCTTTCCATATCAACAAAGGACACGTCGATGCCGAAATCCTGCAGATCGTTGGCGAAAAGTGAATAGGTGCCGCCGTACAAGTCCTGGGTGGCTACGATATGATCTCCCGTTTTCGCCACGGCCAGCACACCCGCAAGAATTGCCGCCAGTCCGGATGCGGCAGAAGCACCCATCTCCGCTCCTTCCAGGTCAGCTGTCCCTTTGGCGAGATCATCGGAGTTTGGATTGCCCATTCTTGTATATAAATACGATTTGTCTCCGGAAAAATACTGCTCCATTTCTTCAAAATCCTGAAATGTGAACGCCGAGGTCTGGTAAATCGGCTTTGTTTTACTTACTTCCTGTGCTTTCTCCTTATTTGGAAAATGCACGTTTTGTGTATGAAAATGCAATGTTTCTCTCCCCTTTCCGATGTGCGTATTTCCTAATAATAACGCATCCGGCGGAAATTGAACAGGGATCTACTGCAGATCTCTATTACGGTAAAGGAAAAACGCAGCGGCATAAACGGCAGCGGCCACAGCTGTCAGCAGGATAAGCGGCAGCAGCTCCACCTCTTCGACCGGCATTCTTGGTACGTATCCGTAGGGAGTCAATTTCTCTGTCCAAGCGGGAAATTGAAACAAACCGCCCATATAGACGATGACGAAAGAGGCTGTGACATAGCCCCAGATCCAGCTGACGAACGCCGGCCGGACAGCCAGAAGAAGTGCCGATGCCGATGCCATCACCCACACTGCCGGAACGTAGGCGATCCCTGCGAGGAAATAATCCTGAAACGGTCGTCCATCTTCAATCACAGCGGCTGCCGCTCCGGCAAGCCCGGCACTTGAAGCTGCGGTAAACAGCACTGTGGCAGAAACCGTCAATACGGCATAGCTTCCAAACAGCCGCCACCGGGACACCGGACGCGTCAAAACAGCTTCTGCACGCTGGTTGTTTTCTTCAGCCCGCAGCTTGGTTGTCGACAGCAGCGCCGGTACGGTTGCCATTATAGAGAGGACTACGAACAGAAGCGAGACGAACTGGTCGGTCATGGATACACCGGCCATCTGATCCATAAATTCTTTCATAAATTCAATGTCGGCAAAGTAGGCATCGGTATCGCCGAGAATCGAGCCGTACATAGCGCCGAGCAGCAGGAGCACCAGTGCCCAAATAATGAGAGACGTACGCTGCAGCCGCAGCGCGAGAGCGAAAGGACTTCGAAGCAGTGGCCCGGCTTCAGCTTTCCCTTCCCTGGGAGGAAGCACGCCGGATCCGATGTCTCTCCGGTTAAACAGCCAGCCAGCGGCGCCAAGAAGAATCACCGAGGCCGCCGTTGTTAACAAAAGCGGCCAGACAATATTGGAGACATACGCTTCCGACTTCACGATCCATCCGAACGGACTGAGCCAGCTCCACGCTCCTCCGCCCACGTCGCCAACGGCCCGGACCGTATAAAACAGAGTCATCAGCCCCATCGCCAGTCCGGAAGCGCCCCGTGCACTGCTGCTCAGCTGAGCTGTGAGCAGTCCCAGGCCGAGAAAAAAGATACCGGCAGCAGCAAGAGCACCTCCGTACACAATAGACCCTGTCCACGTCTGCCCTTCCAGACCCATAACACCGAGACTGACAGCCGTTCCTGCACCAATGAGAAGATTTAAGACGAAAACGACGACTGTACCGGAGGCGGCCGGCGCCAACGCACCAGCCGGGAGAGAACGGACAATTTCCATACGCCCGGTTTCCTCTTCGGTACGGGTATACCGTATTATCAGAAGGATGCTCATGACAGCCATCACCAGTGCGCTCATTGCGAGCATCTGGTGGCCCATCATGGCACCGTAATGGTAGTTATCGAGGCCGTACCCCGGACCGACGAGTGCCGTCATCGCCGGATTAATCATCGTCTCCGCCAGCTGCTGCCGTTCGGTTTCGTTTGTATAGAGCCCGGGAAACGAAAGGGCCGTTGCCGCTTGGACAAGTACGAGGCTCAGAAACCATATCGTCAGCCGGAGCCAGTCCCGTTTCAGCGTGAGGCCGATGAGTACAAGCGTCCCTTCGAGCTTCATGGCTGCTCCTCCTTTTCATAGTAGCGCATGAACAGATCCTCCAGCGTCGGCGGGGCACTTTCCAGCAGATACACATCCCTGCCGTGCAGGGCATCCACTACCTGATTCACCTGATCGGCCTCCACCTGCACCAGCCACAGATCATCCACTTTCTCAGCATGCGCCACCGCTGATAGAGCGTGGAAATCCGGCGCTTCCCCGTGGAGTCCGATACGCATTTCCACCCGTGTTAAATGCCGGAGTTCCTGAAGGGAGCCAGTTTCAATGATCGACCCATTGCGGATAATCGCCAGCCGGTCACACAGCTTTTCGACTTCCGATAATATATGACTGGAAAGAAGTATCGTTTTTCCTTCCCTCTTCGCTTCAAATACGCATTCCTGAAACGTACGCTCCATTAAAGGATCCAGTCCGGATGTCGGCTCATCGAGAATGAACAGCGAGGCATCAGAAGCAAATGCAGCAACAAGCGCTACTTTCTGGCGGTTCCCTTTGGAATACGTACGGCACTTTTTCTTCGGATCCAGCTGAAATCGTTCGATCAACTCTTCTTTCTTCTGCTTATTTCCGCCTCCATTTAAACGGAGCATAAAATCAATGACTTCCCCGCCGCTCAGGTTCGGCCATAGGTGCACGTCCCCGGGCACATAGGCAGTCTGATGGTGAACAGCGACGGCTTCTTTCCAAACGTCTTTTTCAAAAATGGAGGCGGTGCCGGAAGAGGCCCGGATAATGCCGAGAAGCACCCGGATGGCAGTCGATTTCCCGGCGCCGTTCGGACCGATAAAACCAAAAATCTCTCCTTTTTTAACACGAAGAGTAACCTGATCGAGCGCCTGCACTCGTCCAAACGATTTCGATACATTATTCATTTCTACAATGTTCATTAATGCGCCTCCTCTCCGGCCCCGCCGGAATAATAAACGATCCGCAGATCCTTAAGATACTGCCTGAACTCATCCCAGAGGGGGTCCAGCTCCTCCTGCGTAATCCGATGACCCTCAAGCCTCTTTAACACGCTGTCCGAGTATCCCTCGATCGCGTAGTGAAGCATATGAATTATCCTTTCAGCAGGCAGATCCTGACGAAGCATGGAATAATCCACTCCTGAAAACATCCGTTCTTTCATTTCTGCCTGCAGCCGGTACATTTCTTCTTTCTGCTGCGTCGATAATTCATTCGCATAAACAACAAGCAGGTTCCCCGCAAATTCAAAGAAGGAAGGTTCCTGTATATATAACTGCAGCTTCATTTCTGCCGCTTTTTCAAACCGGCTGATCACGTCGCTGTGGGATAAAACCATTTCCTCCACCTGCTGCGACATACGCTTGAGGGTGTAGGATACTGCGTAATTCCAAAGCTCGGCTTTCGATCCAAAATAATTAAACAGCGTTCCTTTACTGATACCTGCTTCAGCGACGATCCGGTTTGTTGATGCGCGTTTTCTGCCATGGGAAGCAAATTCTGCAAGAACGGCCTGACGAATCGGCAGCTGTTTTTCTTCCGGAAGTTTCTCAAACGGCAGCACCATCCCATTCCCTCTTTCTATTAAGAATGTTTTCGATTTTTCTAGAAGTGACCAAGTTGGTCACTTCTAGAATATACCTTTTGACCAGTTTGGTCAATGACTGTACAAAATAAAAAAGCTGCGGCCCTGAAAGCCGCAGAAGATCCGGGAAGGTTGTCGAACAGGTAGAAGGACGGCGGCGCTTCTCCAGGCCTCGGCAGAAGCTTGCCGTGGGGCTTGCCTCAGCTATTTCCCAGACTGGTCCGGTCTGGGAAAGGATCTTCGGACGGCGCTGATCCCATCTCGATTTTGGAAGGTATCCGGCCTGGGAGGCGCGGACAACGCTTCGTTTTAAGAAGTATGGCTCCGCGCGGCCGCGCCGCAGGCCAGAAGCCAGCTGCCATACGGCTCAACCCAAAGGCCGGCTCCGCTCGTGCGTTCCGCCGGACGACCTGCGTCCGTGCGGAAACACAAAAAAAGACACCACCGTCTGGTGGTGCCGGGTGACCCAGCCGCGTCCTACTTTTGCAGGGGGAGAGCCCCCAACTATCATCGGCGCTGGAGAGCTTAACTTCCGTGTTCGGCATGGGAACGGGTGTGACCTCTCCGCTGTTGCGACTGGATATTGAGCATCCGCTCAAAACTGGATAACGCGTCGATCCACGAAGATCAGTGTCCTGGTGTTGCCGTTGTTCTTGGTTAAGTCCTCGATCGATTAGTATCCCTCAGCTTCACGTGTCGCCACGCGTCCACCCGGGACCTA